>PAUB01000049.1 GCA_002713695.1 Opitutaceae bacterium | reverse complement strand
TGACTTACTCTACACCCTCAACCACTACATCAACCCATCCAGACTAACTGTTTAGGTGGACCAGTTTGGGTAACTCGACCAATGTGCCCTCGGGATTTTATCAGCCAATCTTCTCCGTGCGCGATATTTCGACCAAGGTTACGATATGGGATGGCGCGACCTTAATCATGGGTGGATTGACTCGTGAAGAGGTGAAGAAGGTAAACGACAAGATACCCGTGTTGGGCGATATCCCAATTTTGGGTAAACTGTTTCGTTCAAAAGGTGAAAGCGCTCAGAAACGAAATCTGATAATTTTCGTTACGGCTAATTTGTTGAGCCCTGGTGGTTCTCCGAAAAAGCAGAACCTGCGTAATGTGGCTCCGAGTGCTTTGTTTCAAAATCCCGTGCTGATTACGCCGGGTGGGGCAGAGGCAAGAAACGGCGATTGATCGTCTTCTAGGTTTGAGCTTTCGGCGCACGCTGTTTCGCTAGAGGCCTATGGCTAAATGGATGCTCGTTGATGGATTCAATCTGGCGTTTCGCGCATTCTACGGAATGCCGGAATTAACGCGAACGGATGGGTTTCCGACCGGAGCTTTGCATGGTTGGGTGAAATCGTTGTGGCGATTGATCGACGACGAGAGCCCGGCCGCGACTTTGGTGTTTTTTGATCTAGGCGGGTCTCAGGATCGCTTAGCTATTCATCCAGAATACAAAGCGCAGCGTCAGGAAACGCCGGAAGCCCTGGTGCAACAATTGCCGTTTGTGAAATCGCTCACGCGGGCAATGGGACTGGTCGGGATCGAGCAGCATGGGGTGGAATCAGACGATTTACTGGCATCGCAGGCCGTGGCTTTGGCCAAGGCGGGACATGAGGTTTTGGTGGTGAGCGCAGACAAGGATTTCGCGCAGGTGGTGGATGATCGCATCAAGATGTTGCTGCCGCCCACGCCAGCCAATCCGAAGGCTGGGTGGAGATTGATGGACGCAGAAGGCGTGGTGGAAAAATTTGGAGTTACCCCGGCGCAAATCGCGGACTACCTCGCGCTGGTGGGGGACACTGCGGATAATATTCCGGGGTTGGCGGGAGTCGGCCCGAAGACGGCGGCGAAGTGGTTGCAGACCTACGGCGATCTTGAAGGCATTATCGCGTATGCGGATGAAGTGAAACCGGAGCGCTTTCGGGAGAAGATCACGGCGGATGCCGAAAGACTGCGGATGAATCTTCAGCTCACCCGGTTTGATTTAAATCTGCCGATCGTAGCAGCCAAACAGACCGAACCTCAGATCGTTGAGTTGCTGCGTTTGCTCGAAGAACTGGAAATGAAATCCACGCTAATCGAAGCGCGGAAACGCTACACGCAGCCCGAGCTCTTTTAGAGACCCTCAGGCGAGATGCCCTTGGGATCGAAGATGTAGCCTACGCCGTGAATGGTGCGGAATGAATCGAGGCTAAGCTCGTGCTTCTTGTAGAGGTCGCGAACTTTGACGACGTATTGGTCGAGTGAGCGACTGCGCACATCAGCGTGAACGCCCCAGACTGAATGAATCAAAGCTTTAGGTGTAATCACGATGCTCTGGTTCACATTGAGGTGAGTGAGGATGCTGAGTTCCTTGCGGCCTATTTTTTCAGCACTGCCGTCGGGAAACGTAATTTCGAGACGCACCGGATTGATCTTAGCTCCACAGAATTCGAATGGCTCGCCGCTGACTTTCACGTTTTTCGTGACGTTGAGATCATGACTGATCTCTGCGCGACGGAGGACGGCGCAAATCCGGGGATGAGTCCGATAGCTATTGTGGTCGCAGATATGCACCCTTGGAAAAAGGCTGAGCAGGTTGCTGACCAGATCCCAAATTCCGATGTCATGATTGGGCACGGAGACGTGATGCTACCGCTGTATTCAGATGGAACGGTGTTGGTCTTGCAGAGGCTGCAATTGGAGCATCTGCGGTCTAGGATGATGGTTGTCATCCAAGCGCGTCGAGATACGGCATTTGACTTGCGGGCTACAGTTTTGATTAAGCAGCACGAAGATGGGCGTTGGGAGTTCGCGACTGCAGAAGAGAATGCAGTGCATCATTTCATGTATTTGAGTGGAGAGAATTACCTAGGAACTGTGGTAGCGGCCTTGGCCCGTGCCTCAGAAGAGCAGAAGATCATGCAACGAGAGTTTGTGGTTGGTTCGTCGAATCTCAATTGCACCATCCAATGTCATATTGCCGGAGAGATTCATCCTCTCCTGGTGCCGGGGGTAAAACCCAAGATTACCATATTTGATCTAAGTAAGGATAAGTGAGCCCTTTCGGTGGATCGGAGCGTCCGCGAATTTTCTTGAAGGTTACAGAGGGTGGGTGTGCTTTGAGCGCGTGTTCGATAGTAAGCCAATTCTCATGCTCGGGTTGCCGAAAGGCAGTCTCGAGGAAGCTACGAAAAATCTGTTTGCGAAAGCAGGTTGGCGTATCACCACGAATTCGCGTTCCTACAAGCCCTCCATCGACGACAGTGAACTCGATGGCCGTTTTGTCCGAGCGCAAGAAGTTAGCCGTTATGTTGAGCACGGCTTCTTCGATTGTGGCCTGACCGGACATGACTGGATTCAGGAAAATGAGTCCGATGTCGTGGATGTCTGCGATCTGATCTATAGTCGCGCGTCTTCGAAAAAATCGCGCTGGGTGCTTTGCGTTCCTGAAGGTTCGGGCATCACCAAACCGGAAGAGCTCGCGGGCAAACGCGTGGCCACAGAAATGATGGGCACAGTGAAGCGTTATTTTGCCGACAAGGGGATTGATGCTGAGGTTGAGTTCTCCTGGGGCGCGACCGAAGTGAAGGTGCCTGATTTGGTGGATGCTATTGTCGATATCACGGAAACGGGTAATTCGATTCGTGCGAATAAACTGCGGATCATTGATACGCTGCTCGAAACGAACACCAAACTCATCGCCAACAAGGACAGCTGGGCGAATCCGGTGAAGCGTAAGAAGATCGAAACGATTGCCTTGCTCCTCCAATCTGCGCTCGAAGCTGAATCTAAAGTGGGATTGAAGCTCAACGTGTTAAAAGGCTCGGTCGATAAGATCGTAGCGACGATTCCAGCGCTGCGTAATCCCACGCTGTCCACTTTGAGCGATCCTGATTGGATTGCGCTTGAGACTATTATCGACGAAAGCGTCGTACGTGAAATCATTCCTCAACTCAAGGAACTTGGGGCTGAGGGGATCGTCGAGTATCCGCTGAATAAAGTCGTTTACTAGCCGTCATGAAAGTCACCCTCGGAATCCTGCAGCATGCATGCGGCGCGAAGCCGGCGGCCAACTTAAAGAAGACGCTGGTGCTGACCGAAAAGGCGGCGAAGAAGGGCGCACAGATCATCTGCACGCAGGAGCTTTTTCGTTCGCAGTATTTCTGCCAGAACGAAGATCACGAAAATTTCAAACTAGCAGAACCTATCCCGGGGCCGAGCTCGCGTGCATTTCAGAAAATCGCGAAGAAATACGGGGTAGTGATCATCGCTTCGCTTTTTGAAAAGCGTGCGGCGGGACTGTATCATAACACTGCGATCATCATCGATGCCGATGGCAAGATGTTGGGGATGTATCGGAAGATGCATATCCCCGACGATCCGTTGTTTTACGAGAAATTCTATTTCACTCCGGGCGACAAAGGTTTCAAAGCTTGGGAGACGAAGTTTGGGAAGATTGGCGTGCTCATTTGTTGGGATCAATGGTATCCGGAAGCGGCGCGACTCACGGCGATGCAAGGTGCGGAGATCCTTTTCTATCCGACGGCGATCGGCTGGCATCCTTCGGAGAAAGCCGAGTATGGCGTGAATCAGCACGGTGCTTGGGAAACGATTCAACGCAGTCATGCCGTGGCTAATGGTTGTTACGTGGCGGCCGTGAATCGCATTGGGCACGAGACTCCAATTGGGGGCGATGGGATCGAGTTTTGGGGGCAGAGTTTTGTCGCCGGAACAAGTGGTCAGATTTTAGCGAAAGGCAGCAAGGATAAAGAGGAAGTGATGCTAGTGCCGATCGAGTTGGATACTGTCGACGTGACGCGCACGCATTGGCCGTTTTTGCGTGACCGCCGAATCGACGCTTACGGCGATTTGACGAAACGCTTTAGCGATTAACTCCTATGGCTTCGCCCGATCAGAAGACTCCGGCTGCTGAAGGTTTTCGCATGCCGGCGGAGTGGGAACCGCAAGTAGCGGTGTGGCTTTCGTGGCCGCATAACTATAAGACATGGCCGGGGCAGTTTCGACCGATTCCGTATGTCTACGCGGAGATCGTGAAACAGATCAGCCGGTTTGAGGAGGTGCGGATCAATTGCGCGAAGCCTTTGCAGGCACGAGCTAAACGACTGTGCGCGAAAGCGGGCGCCGAAATGTCGCGAGTAAAATTTTACGATCACCCGACCAACGACGCGTGGTGTCGAGATCATGGCCCGATCTTTGTGAAACATCGGAAGACGGAGGAGGTCGCGTTAACCGATTGGCACTACAACGCATGGGGCGACAAATATCCGCCTTACGATCTGGATAACAAGATTCCTGCGAGGGTGGCGCGTAAGCTTAAGGTGCGCCGGTTGGTAAATGACATGGTGCTGGAGGGCGGTTCGATCGAGGTCAATGGCCGTGGCGTGTTGCTCACGAGTGAGCAGTGTTTACTCAACGAGAATCGTAATCCGCATTTGTCGAAAAGGCAGATCGAGCGAAACCTCAAAAACTACCTCGGAGTGAAAACGATTCTCTGGGTGGGAGATGGAATCATCGGCGACGACACCGACGGGCATATCGATGACATTACCCGTTTCTATAAAGCGGACGGATTCATCACTTGCTTGGAGCCGAACAAGCGCGATTCAAACCACCGAATATTGGCGGAGAATTTACAGCGATTACGCGGGTTTCGCACGGCCAAGGGAAAGGGCTACGATATCGTGGAGCTCCCGATGCCGAAGCCGTTTGCTCTTCAGGGGCAGCGTGTGCCGGCGAGTTATGTGAATTATCTGGTGATCAATGGTGCGGTGTTGGTGCCGCAGTTTCGTCAACCGAAGCGCGATGCCGAAGCGCGCAGAATCATGGGAAGCTGTTTCCCTGAGCGTGAGGTCGTCGGGATCGATTGCTACGACTTGATTTGGGGCTTGGGCTCACTTCACTGTATTTCTCAGCAACAACCAGCATGAGTAACCGAATCAGCATTTTCGCTCTGATTGCGGTCATCTTAGGAATGATTGGCTGTGAATCAATTGGTGAGCAGCTGCAAGCCAGATTCACGCCGGAACCACCTCGCGTGAAGGTATTTGCGTCGGATTACGAACAGGTCTTTGAGGCGACCAAGCTGGTATTGTCCGAGATGGGTTATCGTTCGATTCGAGGTCGCGCGAGCTCTCGGAGGCTCTCGGGGGTGAGTCGCGTGAATGGCAATGATGCGTTGAGCGGTGCGAGCCAGATTTCGCTAAAAGTTGAATTTATCGAAACGATGCCAGGTGAAACGGAGATGCAGGTTTGGATGACTGAGGTGGTTGAGGATCAGTATACGCAATCTGGAGGCTATGCCACTCAAATGCCGATTCGGAGCGATTTGCTCTATAATATGCTGTTTCGTGGCGTGGAGCTGTTGCTGAAAGAAGACTGAAAAATCGCCACTTTCCGCTTGCCGACGAGCTGGCAAACACGCGATTCTGATCTTTCGCGACTTTAGTTATGGTTCAGCCGGTGTTGTCGCATTGCTCCCATCGGCCACTTACGTTAGATAACAGTCAACCCACGATCCCATGAATACGGGGTCATCCCGGTGAGACGAAATTTGCTGAGCACAAATTTCCAATCGTCGGTCATTGTTATGAGTTCAGTAATGCAAGAGTTGCTCGAGCAGTCATCATTTGACCAGCTCAAGGAAGATGGAATCATCTCCGGCACCATCACAGAAATCCGCCAAAACGAAGTAGTCGTTGATATTGGTGGCAAATCCGAAGGCCTAATCGCGGCCCACGAGTTTCTCGATATCGGCGAGCTGCAAATCGGCTCCCAAATCGAAGTGCTCCTCGAAAAGCTCGAAGACAAAAACGGCAATCCCGTGGTGTCCTTTGACAAAGCCGAGCAGAAGAAGAATTGGGATAATATCCTAACGACCTTTCCTGAAGGTTCCGTGGCCGCTGGTCGCGTGAAAGCTAAGGTGAAGGGTGGTTTGATTATCTCGATTGGCGTCGATGCGTTTATGCCGGCTTCGCACATTGATGTGCAGCCGCCTAAGAACCTCGACCAATACGTCGGCCAAACCTACGATTTTAAGGTTCTGAAGATCAACGTGGAGCGGAAGAATATCGTTCTTTCCCGTCGCGAGTTGATCGAAGAACAACGCGCTGATAAGCGTCGTTCTCTCCTCGAAACGATCGAGCCAGGCCAAACCCGCAAGGGCGTGGTCAAGAACATCACCGATTTTGGTGCGTTCATCGATCTCGATGGCATGGACGGTCTCCTTCACATCACCGACATGAGCTGGGGACGTATCTCGCATCCTTCCGAAATGCTCAAGCAGGGTGAAGAGATCGAGGTCATGATCATCGAAGTGAACCGCGAGAAAGAACGCGTTTCACTTGGTCTCAAGCAAACCACCAAGAACCCTTGGGACGAAATCGACCGCAAGTATCCGGTCGGCGCCAAGATCGCAGGTCGCGTGGTCAACCTCGTGCCTTACGGTGCGTTTGTTGAGCTCGAGCCTGGTGTCGAAGGTCTCGTGCACATCACCGAGATGTCCTGGACGAAGCGCATTACCAAGCCTTCCGAAATGCTCAAGGTTGGGCAGGAACTCGAAGCCGTTGTTCTGGGTATCCAGAAGGAAGAGCAGAAGATCTCGCTAGGCCTGCGACAGCTCGAGCCAAATCCTTGGGATATGGTCCGCCACAACTATCCGATTGGCGCACGCGTCAGCGGCAAGGTGCGCAACATGACCACTTACGGTGCCTTCATCGAACTCGAAGAAGGAATCGACGGTATGGTTCACGTTTCTGACATAAGCTGGACGCGCAAGATCAACCATCCATCCGAAGTCTTCAAGAAGGGCGACGATGTCGATGCGACCGTTCTCGATGTAGATCCTCAACAACAGCGTATCAGCCTCGGCATGAAGCAGCTGCTGAATGATCCTTGGTCTGATATCGACTCGCACTTCAAGATCGGTGACGTCGTCACCGGTCAAGTCACCAAGCTCACCTCGTTTGGTGCGTTTGTTGATCTGAAGGACGGCATCGACGGTCTCGTGCACATTTCGCAAATCAGCGAAGAACGTGTCGAGAAGGTGAAGGATGTCCTGAACGCCGGTGATGAAGTGAGCGCACGCGTGATCAAGATTGATCGCGATGAGCGTCGCCTCGGATTGTCGATTAAGGCGGCCAACTATTCCAGCGATGAACTCGCAGTGGAAACGGCTAGCTTTGAAGCGCTGAACCGTGAGGTCGGCACCGACATGATGAACCTCGGCGATATCCTCGACGAAGCCTCCAAGAAGGAAGAATAAGTCACGGTTCCGACCGATTGAATCTTAAGCCGTCCGGATTAATTTCCGGGCGGACTTTTCGTGTCTGCATGCTGCGATCGGTTGTGCGGATAGGGATCATGATGCGTGTGACGTGGGCACGAAAAAGGCGGGCTAGATGCCCGCCTTTGAAATTTGAGACGATGAGATTTTGCTTAGTTCGTCGTGATCAACTTTGAGGCCGCGAATTCACGGATGACTTCCATGCGTTCCTGCTCTCGTTTCTCGTCTTCAATCTCTTTGACACTTCGGATGGCTTCATGTTTGGCCATGGCGCGTCGCATTTTGTTAATGGCGAGATACTCGAGCTGGCGGATGCGTTCTCGGGTGACGTTGAACTTCTGCCCGACCTCTTCGAGGGTGAGTGGGTCGCGATTTTCAAGTCCGAAGCGATCCTTGAGGATTTCGGCTTCACGTGGTTCGAGTGCGTTGACCATCGAGTGGAGATCGGTGTTGCGCGAACGATCACGCAGGCCCTCGTAAGGAGAGACGGCACTTTCGTCGCTGACGATATCACCAAAGGTCGCGGAGTCGCTGTCTTCGCCGACCGGAGCATCGAGTGATGCTGGGCGCACACTCACGGACTTGAGATGCGCGACCTTGCTGGTCGGAATCTGCAGTTCACGTGCGAGTTCCTCATCGGTTGGCTCGCGTCCCAATTCTTCGGTCAGAGCCGTCGCCATGCGACGCATCTTGGAAATCTTATCCACGAGATGAACAGGGAGACGGATCGTCTTAGACTGATTCGCGAGCGAACGTTTGATGTATTGTTTGATCCACCACGCTGCATACGTGGAGAGTTTGCCGCCCTTGGTGGGATCGAAGCGCTCAACCGCTTTGATTAAGCCAAGATTACCCTCGGAAATGAGATCAAGCAACGGAAGCCCAAAATCTTTGTAGTCCATCGCGATCTTCACTACGAGACGGAGGTTGGCTTTGATCATGTGATCACGAGCTGCCTTGTCTCCTTTCTGGATGCGCTTGGAAAGATCGATCTCCTCCTGAATGGAGAGGAGGGGAGTCTTGCCGATTTCTTGCAAGTAGAGCTGGAGGTTATTCCTTTCGGCCGGGGCGTAGTCCTGAGGAGCGGCCGCGGCTGGTTTTTCAAGAAATGAAGGGGAAGCTGTCGGTGCTTCTTCGACGTGGGGTATCGGCGAAACACTACGATCAGTTAAAGTGCGATTACGATTTGTCTTAGGTGCCATATTGGGAATCCTCGTTTAGGTTAGTGTTCAAAGTAAGAGTTATGTTCCTTGAAGTTTGTTCCGCAGATACAGCAAAAATCGTTCCACATTGCCGATCATGCATCTACAGACGAGCGAAAGGCATCAATGGATTTCCCAGTGTGACAGCATGGCGCATATATTGCGGTATGCTGCGCCAAGAGCACAAGAATGGCGCAGCAATTCACGCCCAGGCGTTGTTGGGCTCGAATTTTGCCCTTAATGACTCGTTTAGTCTGAAAACGCTTCAGCCATCGCCACTGCCTTGAGGAGCGCAGACGCTTTATTGATGGTCTCTTGATATTCGTCTGCCGGAGACGAATCGGCGACCCAACCCCCACCAGCCTGAATATAGACCCGTTTATTCTTAAGGAGAGCGGTGCGGAGCATGATACAGGTGTCCATGTTTCCATCGTAACCAAAGTAGCCGAGAGCGCCGGCGTAGAATCCACGTTGCTGGTCTTCCATCTCACTGATGATCTGCATGGCGCGAACCTTGGGCGCTCCACTGACCGTGCCAGCGGGGAAGGTCGCCCGCATCAAATCGTAAGCATTCTTATCGGATGCAATTTTTCCTTCGACCTGAGAAACGATGTGCATGACGTGCGAATAGCGCTCAACCGTCATGAAGTCCGGCACAGTGACGCTGCCGTATTTGCAGACGCGACCGATGTCGTTGCGAGCGAGATCGACGAGCATGAGGTGTTCGGCTTTTTCTTTTTCGTCGGCGAGCAGTTCGGTCTGGAGAGCTTCATCTTCAGCCGGAGTTTCACCGCGTTTCCGAGTGCCGGCAATAGGGCGAATCTCAACCTTACCGTCAGTGAGTCGCACGTGAACTTCCGGCGATGCTCCGACGATGGAAAAATCGCCGGTTTCGAGAATGAACATGTAGGGCGAAGGATTAACCGTTCGTAGCGCGCGATAGAGATCGAGCGGCGATTTTTCAAAAGGCTTCGTGAATCGCTGTGAGCCGACCACCTGAATGATATCGCCGGCGCGAATGTATTCCTTGGAGCTCTTCACGCATTTTTCGAAATGCTCACGCGTGACGTTGCTTGGCGGGACTTCGATTTTCGGCGAATCGATCAATGGCGCCGGAGGTAGTTCGCTCGGATGTTTGAGAATCTCGTGTAGTTCCTCGATCTCGGCGACTGCCGCATCGTAGGCCGCATCGGGATTATCGCCGGTATGCGCATTGACGCAGAGACGGAGCGTTTGTTTCGCGCGATCAAAAATCAGCAGCGAATCGGAAAGCATGAAATAGAGCAGGGGCACGCCGAGCTCGTCATTCTTAGCTTGGGGCACCGTGGGCTCCACGCGCATGACGTATTCGTAACCGACAAACCCCACCGCTCCGCCAGTGAATCGCGGTAGGCCGGGTATGGTAACCGGGTGAAAACCGCTCATCTCTTCTTCGATCATCTTCAGGGGATCATGAGGGGTGGGCACGGTTTCGGTTGCCTGACCGGGAATGCGGATCTCGGTGGTCTCCTGCCCGCAAACAAAGATCTTTCGTGGGCGGCAGCTGATGAAACTGTAACGAGAAAGCGTTTCTCCACCTTCGACCGATTCGAGCAGAAAGGAGGGCCCCGCTTGTTTCAATTTGGCATAGGCGGAGACCGGCGTCTCAAAGTCAGCCATCAGATCGGTGTAAACCGGGATGACGTTTCCTTCTGAGGCGAGTTTCTGAAATTCCTGCCGTGTGGGATGGATTTGCATGAGTTGCTTATTCGACCGTTACGGATTTGGCGAGATTGCGCGGTTTGTCGACATCACATCCACGTTCGACGGCAATATAATAACTGAGCAGCTGCATCGGAATCGAAGCGACGATGGCCGATACATCGCTAGCGACGATGTTCTCATCCTTGCCGATACCGCGAATCAAAGGGGATCCTTTGCGCGCGGTGACGAGTTCTTCGCTATTTCCTTCGCTAGTAACAACCATGCCGTAGGTGCCTTCGACATGGCTGAGGGTTTTACGCACGCTTTCGAGCAAACGGCTGGAATCAGCGGTCTCAGGCTCTTTATCGTAGTGATACGCAATGAGATTACAGATCACCTCAGAATCGGTTTCCGACGCGAAAGTGTAGCCTTTTCCGGTGAGGAATTTTTTGATCGATACGTAGTTCTCGATCACGCCGTTGTAAACGAGGGCGATCTTGCCGTCGCTGCGGACATGAGGGTGGGCGTTGGCATCGGTGACTCCGCCATGAGTCGCCCAGCGAGTGTGGCCAATACCGCATGTGCCAGTGAAATTGTGCCGGGCGGTTTCCTTGTCGAGATTGGCGACGCGCCCGGTTTTCTTCGCGACACGTATAGATCCGTCTTGATGGACCGCGACGCCAGCGGAGTCATAACCACGATATTCAAGGCGTTTGAGCCCTTCGATAATGAAGGGCGTTGCCTTTTGTTTTCCAATGTATCCGACGATTCCGCACATGATGATAAAGTGTTAGAGAGTAAGAGACGCTGACCAGCCTCAGAGTGCCAGACAAGAATAGATAGGCAGATGGATGAAGTGATGAAAGGTGGTTGTCTGAGCATGGCTAATCGAACCTCATCCTTAGGTAACATTGTCGTTACAATTGGGAAAGGAGAGCGAATTGTGCTGACGTTGAAGTTGTTGACTGCAATTCTCTTACAGTATCGAAGTTTCTGAATCTCACCAATTTCTTATTTACCATGGGCCTACAAAAAAATGTTCTCGCAGTAATTATGGGTGGCGGTCGCGGCACACGCCTGCATCCCCTCACAATGGAACGTTGCAAGCCGGCGGTGCCCTTGGCGGGGAAGTATCGGTTGGTCGATATTCCGATTAGTAACTGCATCAACTCCGAGATTAACCGGGTTTTTCTGCTCACGCAGTTTAACACCGCATCACTGCATCGGCACATTCAAGGGACGTATCACTTCGACCCATTTGGCGGTGGTTTTGTGGATATTCTTTCCGCTGAGCAAACCGAGAAGAGTGCCGATTGGTATCAGGGCACTGCAGATGCGGTCAGGCGTAATCTGATCCATTTCAAAAAATTCCCTCACGATTTGGTGCTGATTCTATCGGGTGACCAACTTTACAAGATGGATTTCCGTGAGATCGTTGAGAGTCACATTGCCAAAGGGGCGGATGTCACGATGGCCGCAGTTCCGTTTCCTGTTTCCAAGGTCGAAGGTCTGGGCTTGATGAAGGTAGACGACGTGCTGGCGATTACGGAATTTGCAGAGAAGCCCAAGGATCCTGCGGTAATCGAAAGCCTCACGTTGAGCGACGAAGTGGAAGCAAAACTCGAATCAAAAGACGGTGAGAAGCACTGTCTGGCTTCGATGGGTATCTATGTTTTCAACCGCGAAGCGCTGATTGAAGCACTCGATAATACGATGACTGATTTCGGTAAGGAAGTCATTCCTAGCCTGCTCGGCCGAAAGAAACTCTGCGCGCATATCTTTGAAGGCTATTGGGAAGATATCGGAACAGTGAAGGCGTTCTTCGAGGCCAATCTCGCACTGGCTCAACCTTTGCCTCCCTTTAATTTCTTCGATCCCAACGCCCCTATCTATACGGAGGATCGTTATCTACCTGCATCGAAGCTTAACAAGTGCTCGGTGGATCATGCAGTAATCGGCGACGGCTCGATTCTGATCAATTCCTCCTTTAAACACTGTGTGTTTGGGATGCGATCCTTCGTAGATCAAGGATCTGTGCTAGAAGATGTCGTTCTGATGGGCTCGGATTTCTATGAGACCAAGCAGCAACTGGCGGCCAATACCGAAGCGGGACAACCACATCTTGGTGTTGGAAAAAATTGCCAAATCAAAGGTGCGATTATCGATAAGAATGCGCGGATCGGCGATGGCTGCGTGCTCAATGCCACTGATAAGCTCGATGGCCGCTATGCGGAGGGAGCGATCATTGTCCGCGATGGCGTGCTCGTGGTGCCGAAGGGCGCGATAATCCCAGCTGGGACTGTGGTTTGATCAGGCTTTCTGATTCAGAGGGGCGCTTTTCCTCAAAATCATCCAAAGCCCGGCGCTGATTAGAAACGCCGAGTAAAACGTTCCGCGACTCAGGCCAAAGATGAGCGCGGCATCGGGTTCGCGAAACATTTCTCCAATCGCCCGGACTAGCGCGTAACCGACCCAGAATTCACCGGCCAGTCGTCCGGGATGACGAGTAGTAATGTCGCTTCGCCAGAAACGCCACTGCGCATATGTCAGCATGATCGCGCCCTCAAGGAGGGCTTCGTAAAGCTGGGAAGGATGGCGTGGCTCAAGACTCGGACTGCCCTGAAAAATGACGGCCCAAGGCACGGTCGCGACTTTGCCCCAGAGCTCGCCGTTGATGAAATTTGCGATTCGACCTAACAGCAATCCGGCACCTGTGGTGGACGCGATAAGATCACATAAATGCCAAAAAGGAATGCGTTGAGAACGTGCAAACCAGGCAATCGCCGCCGCGACCCCGAGGAATCCGCCGTGGCTCGCCATCCCGCCTTCCCAAACGCGCAATAAAGAGAGCGGATCTTCGATAAACGAGGAAGCTTGGTAGAGAATGAAATAGCCGAGGCGACCACCGACGAATACGCCGATCACAATCGCCGTGATGAAATCCATAATCTGAGAAATAGGGAGCAGCGAGCGGCCCGCCTTCGCGTATTTCCTCAGCAGCCATGCAGCAGTGAGAAATCCAAGTAAGTAGGCTAAGCCGTAGTAGCGAATGCCAAAGCTTTCATTGAAGCGAATGGCGAAGGGACTGAGGTCGTGAGTCCAGTAAGCGAGAACCGCCGAAGAGATCATGGGCGATTAGGTCTTAGCGGCATTAGTGGATGCCGTTGAGTTATCCCCGGATTGCTTCTTTTGTTTGGCTCGAGCCAATTCACGCATGTCTACGGCGACGTCATCCTTTTCAAAAATTTCGCGACCGAGGAGATGTTCAATCACATCTTCCATCGTGAGCACACCAGCGGTGGAACCAAATTCATCCACGACGACCAACAGCTGCTGGTGGGTGCGGAGGAAAACTTGCAACGCATTGCCCGCGGTCACCGTGTCGGGAATGAAGTGGATTTCCTGCATGAGCTTTTCAACCAGCTCATTATCACGATCGTGGGCCTTGGCGTTCTGCAACTCGCGTCGCCTTACCAAGCCGACGATCTCATCAAGGCTGGATTTATAAACGGGCATGCGCCCGAAAGGAAGATTGGGGAATTCACGGAAGATCTCATTGATCGTCGAACTGTCGCGCAGGGCAGTAACGACGATACGTGGGGTCATGATTTCACTCACACGAACATCATCAAGAGACAGCGCATTAGCGATGATGCTGGATTCACTTTGTGAAAGGGTGCCTTGTTGGGCGCCGCGCTCAGCGAGGAGGATAATCTCTTCATCATCGGCATGAGTGTCAGCCTTGCCGGGGATCGCCCAGCGCACCAGTAATCCGCAGACATAGGTGATCGGCGCGAGCACCTTACGAATCCAGTTGAGAGGATAGATGACGTAAGGTTGGAGCTGACGGCGATAGACCACGCCGAGATTCTTCGGCAGCACCTCGGAAAAAATTAAAATAGCCAAGGTCAGCGCAGCTGAGAGGATGCCTAGCATCGCCTCGCCGAAGATGCTGATCGTGAGACCGCCAATCGTGACCGAGCCCAAGGTGTTAGCAACGGTGTTGAGCGTGAGAATGGCCGAGATGGTTTCATCGAGCTCTGTTTTGAGCTTTTCCAGCCGGGCTCCTCGTTTCGGTGATTCCTTCTTGAGGATCTCGATATCGGCCACCGTGGTGCTCAAAATCAATGCTTCGAAAAGGGAGCAAAAGAAAGAAACACCAAGAGTAAACGCTATCGCGATAATCAGCCAAAGCATACGCCTAGTTTATACAGCCTGTGTGATTTACGAATATAATCTGCGTGAGTTTGCATGTTAGTAAAAGAGCCTTGCGAGAAGCTAAAGCGAGGCGCGTAGTCTTCGTTATGAGCGAATTGCAACGCACTCCATTGCGAGTTTTCCATGAACAACACGGGGCTCGCTTGGTCGACTTCGCCGGTTGGGATATGCCGGTGCAGTATCGCAGTATCTTAGAAGAACATAAAGCCGTGCGCACTGCGGCGGGGATGTTTGATGTGAGTCACATGGGAGAAGTGGACGTCCGCGGGCCTCAAGCAGCAGAATTTCTGGATCACCTTGTGACGAATGATGTGAGCATACTCTATCCGGGGCGCGTGCTTTATTCGCCGATGTGTTACGACCACGGGGGAGTTGTGGATGATCTTCTCGTCTACATGCGAGCGCCCGAAGATTATTTTCTTTGTATTAATGCGGGAAACATCGAAAAGGACCTCACGTGGATTCATCAACAGGCGGTGGCTTACGATGTTTCGGTGTCTGATCGTTCCGATGATTATGCTCTGCTGGCGATTCAGGGACCACACGCAACTGCTATTGTGCAGACGCTCACCGGGGAGAAGCTTGATGCGATCAAGTATTACCATTTCGGGGAAGGAGCCGTGGCGGGAGTGCATTGTTTGATCAGCCGCACCGGATATACCGGCGAGGATGGGTTTGAACTTTACCACGCCAAAAGTGATGCGCCTGCGCTAGCCGAAGCGCTGCTGCATGCAGGCGAGCCCGAAGGTCTCGTGCTTGCGGGATTGGGCGCGCGGGACAGTCTTCGCCTCGAAGCGGGCTATCCGCTTTACGGTCACGAAATCACGGCCGACATCTCTCCTTTGAGCGCTGGTCTTGGCTGGACGGTAAAACTCAAAAAGGAATCTGACTTCGTCGGTAAAGCCGCGTTGGTCGCGGAAAAGGCTGAAGGCTCTAAACAGAAGATCGTATTTTTTAAAACTGGAGATCGACGGATTGTTCGGCCTGGGGCCGAGGTGATGACTCCAGATGGTGCGGTCGTGGGCACGGTCGTTTCCGGAACGCTTTCACCGATTCTCAATGAGGCGATCGGATCCGCCTTGATCACTGCATCCATGGCTGACGATTCACTCGTGGTGGATATTCGCGGCACGAAAATTAATTTGCATCTCGTCAAACCTCCCTTCGTCGAACTAAAAAAACTACTTGAGTAATATTCCTGATACCCTTCGCTACGCGAAATCCCATGAGTGGCTGATACTGGAAAGTGACGGCACCGCGGTGATCGGAATTTCCGATTATGCTCAGAGTTCACTTGGCGATATCACTTACGTGCAAGTGCCGGGTGTGGGAGAGGAATTAACTGCTGGTGGCCCCTTGGGCGTCGTTGAATCCGTGAAGGCGGCTTCCGATATTTACGCTCCAATCGGCGGCACGGTGATAGAGGTCAATGCCGACCTCGATGTGACTCCTGAAAAGGTGAATCAAGAACCTTACGAGGGTGGATGGCTAGTGAAGATCAAGGTGAGCGATCCGACGGAAGCTGAAGCGCTACTTGATGCCTCCGCCTACGAGCAGGAGATTAGTTAAGCGATTGCACCGGCAGACTCTGCCATAAATAAAACACGCCGTTCCGATGAAGAAACGACTTGTTTTGTTTGAGTGAATTAGGCCTCTATGAGCTGACGGCCTGCTTAGACTGCTTCGCTACCTTTTGGCGTTCGCCGTTTTTGAGGATACGTTTCCGTAAACGCAAGTTCAGCGGCGTGACTTCGAGCAACTCGTCTGTGGCGATGTATTCGACCGCGCGTTCGAGTGAGAACTTGATAGCCGGCGTAAGCCCCGTGGAAACGCCATCACCTTGCGAACGGAAGTTGGTGAGTTTCTTAGCGCGCACGGCATTGATCGCGATGTCTTCATTACGAGGGTTTTCACCGACGATCATGCCTTCGTAAACACGTTCGCCAGGACCGACGAAGAGCTTGCCGCGTTCCTGACACATCACGAGGGCGTAAGTGGTCGTTTCACCAGCTTCAGTGGCAATCAGAGTGCCGGAGATACGAGTGAGGACTTCGCCTGCATAGGGACCGTATTCCTTGAAAAGGTGACTCAGCACACCGTGGCCACTCGTGGCATTGATTACGTCGATTTCCATGCCGATCAAACCGCGGGAGGTGATGGTAGCTTCGATCATCGTCGTGTTGACCATCTTTTCCATGTTGGTCAGCACACCCTTACGATTGGCGAGGTTTTGCATGATCGTGCCGACATTGTCGTCGGGCACTTCGATCCAAACCGTTTCGTAAGGTTCGTGGCGTTTCCCATCGATGATTTTTTCGATCACGGTGGGGCGGGAAACGAGAAGCTCGAATCCTTCACGACGCATCGTCTCGACGAGCACGGCGACTTGCATCGAACCACGGGCTTTTACGTTGAACACGCCACCCATTTCCGCGTCTTCGATCGTGATCGAGACGTTGGTTTTGAGTTCGCGCATCAAGCGTTCGCGCAATTGGCGAGAGGTGACGAGCTTACCTTCGGTGCCGACAAAAGGTCCGTCGTTCACCGAGAATTGCATCTCTAGGGTCGGCGGGTCGATCTGGGTAAAGGGGAGGGCATGGCCTTCGGCATCAGCTGTGAGGGTGTCGCCGATATTGATATCTTCGAAGCCGGAAAGACCAACGATGTTACCGGCGCTGGAGCTCTCGATTTCCTTAGTGCCGAGACCGGTGAACTCAAAAATCTTGGAGATCTTGGCGCGAACGCGTTCGCCATTTTCATGGCTAATCACATGGATGGTGTCGCCCAAGTTTACGGTGCCACCAAGAATCTTGCCGACCGCAATACGACCGACGTAGTCGCTCCAATCGATATTCGAAACGAGCATGTGGAAAGGATCATTCGGCTTGGCGAATGGAGGCGGCACGTGATCGAGGATCGTTTGGAAGAGACAGGTCATGTCCTTCTTTTCGTCTTCAAGATTGAAGACCATGTAGCCATCGCGACCAGAACCGTAAACGACGGGAGCGTCGAACTGTTCGTCGTCGGCATTGAGCTCGAGCAAGAGTTCAAGGACCTTCTCATACATTTCCTTTGGCTCAGCGTTATCGCGATCGATCTTGTTGATCACGATAACGACCTTGAGACCGTGGGCGAGAGCTTTGCGGAGCACGAAACGGGTCTGGGCCTGAGGGCCGTCGTAGGCATCGACCACGAGGAGCACCCCATCGACCATCCGGAGCGCACGTTCTACTTCGCCGCCGAAATCGGCGTGACCTGGAGTATCGAGAATGTTGATGACCTTCTCATTCCAGTGAACAGAGGTATTCTTGGCTTTGATCGTGATGCCTTTTTCCTTCTCAAGATCCATGGAATCCATGGCGCGATCTGTGACTTCCTGATTCTCCCGATAGACGCCACCTTCCTTGAGTAATTGGTCCACGAGTGTGGTTTTCCCATGGTCGACATGGGCGATAATAGCGATGTTACGGATGTTCTGGTTCATGGCGCGGACGCGTTAGTTACTTGTGAAAAGGAAAAACGTGCCGAGCGGCTACGGGGAATGCAAGGCCGAAGGCGGCGAAACGGTCTTGCGCCCCGCTATGATAAGGACTGGCTAGTGTGGGATGTCCGAAGAATCTGTAGTCGGATCTCGGTGCTTTCGAGCCACTCGATCACGCGATCAATCGTCTCGTGGGTGATGATCTCCTTGCGGGCAGGGCCGGCATTTACGTGGCAATGCGAACAGGTAAGGTTGCACAACTTGCCCCGTTAATCTGGAGGATATGGGGCTTCTCACGACGGAGTTCGAGTCCTTTCGCATTTAATGAGGCGTCAAAACTAAGCATCTTGATTAAGAGTTACTTAGATTGAGTTTATTCCGAGAAAGAATTGCAGCTTCCCAAGGGTCGCTCCTAAACGTCTCCTTGCCCATGCCGTCCCGAGAATTGTCGATCTATGAGTTGGAAGAGACCATCGTGGCTTCTCTGCGTAAACAGGGGCGGTTGGTGATCCAGGCTCCGACGGGATCAGGTAAGTCCACGCAACTACCTCAGATGCTGTCGGAACATGGGTTCCTCGACGAGGGGCAGGCGGTGGTATTGCAACCGAGACGGCTAGCGACGCGCATGCTCGCGAAACGCGTGGCGGAGGAGATGGGGACGAAACTCGGCGATGTCGTCGGTTATCAAATCAGGCTCGAATCACGGGTTTCGGAACAGACTAAGATCCGTTTCGTGACCGAAGGCGTGCTTTTGCGGCAGATGTCGGACGACGCGAGTTTGTGCGGAATCAGCACCCTGATCTTCGATGAGTTTCACGAGCGTCATTTGTATGGCGATATCACCCTCGCGCGAGCCCTGCAGATCCAGCAAAGCACGCGACCGGATCTGAAGATCGTCGTGATGTCGGCGACGCTGGATACGGAGGTGCTGAAAAACTATCTCGCGCCTTGCGATGTGCTCACATCGGAGGGGCGCACTTATCCGGTCGAGATTGAGTATTTGCCGAAAGCAGTGAATTTTGATTCGGATCCCGTCTGGGATGTGGCGGCTCGGGAGTGTGCTCGCGTCGCACGGAATACGGATGGCGACATGCTGGTTTTCATGTCCGGGGCCTATGAGATTAGCCGCACAGTAGAAGCGATTCAGCATCAGAGTGGGTTGCGTGAGTTTCAGTGTTTGCCGCTGCACGGTGAATTGCCGCCGGAGCAGCAGGATCGCGCGGTTTCACAAAGCGAGAATCGCAAGATCATCGTCTCCACCAATGTGGCGGAAACTTCGCTCACGATTGTCGGAGTGACCGTGGTGATCGATGGCGGATTAGCTCGCGTCGCTCGATTCGATGCTAATCGCGGGATCAATACATTGCTGGTGGAAAAGATCTCCATCGCCAGCACGGATCAGCGAGCAGGTCGCGCGGGACGAACCGCTCCCGGGATTTGCGTGAGACTCTGGACGGAGCGCGAACATGCCCAGCGCGCCTTGCAGGAATTGCCGGAAGTGAAGCGTCTCGATCTCGCTGAAGTCGTGCTCACGCTGAAGGCGAGTGGGATCGACGATGTCGCGGGGTTTCCGTGGATCGAAAAACCGGATGCGCACGCTCTGGAACGAGCGGAAATTTTGCTGACGGATTTGAGTGCGCTGCACGGACCCAATCGCGTGATTACAGAGGCGGGACGCCGGATGTTACGCTTTCCGCTTCACCCGCGATACGCGCGCATGTTACTTGAAGCGCAAGAGCGTGATTGTGTGCGGCCGGTCGCGTTGATGGCGGCCCTCACGCAGGGGCGAAATTTTCTACTCCGTGGGGCGTCCAAACAAGTGGAGCAGGCACGCGAGGACGCGTTTGGCGAAGAAAGCGAAAGCGATTTTTTACTGCTATTGCGCGCATGGCAGCATGCGGATAAATTGAGCTACCGAATTGAGGCCTGTCGTTCGTTGGGAATTCATGCGCAAGGCGCGCGGCAAGTGGGGCCGCTGTTTCAGCAATTTCTAAAGATAGCGGAGAAGGAGGGGCTTCATATCGGAGATCGTGGCGTTGATGAAGAGGCAGTGCGCAAATGCGTGCTCGCGGGGTTTTCTGATCAGGTAGCGAAGCGGCTCGATGGAGGCACGTTGCGGTGTGCTCTCGTGCATGAGCGTCGGGGGATGCTCGCTCGTGAAAGTGCGATTCAGAAATCACCTCTGCTGGTCGCTGCAGAAATCACAGAAGTAGGTGGTCGTGGCGGCGAGGTGAACACGTTGCTCAACCTCGCGACGGCAATTGAAGAGTCCTGGCTGGAGGAAATGTTTCCGGAAGATTATCAAACCGTACGTGGGGTGGTTTACGATGAATCGGCGAAGCGCTTGGTGACGCGGAATGAGCGGCGATTCCGCGATTTGGTCATCGAATCGAAAGTCGCTCACGACGAACCCACAGCGGATGAAGCGGTGGCTTTGTTGTCGAAAGAAGTGTTGGCTGGACGAATCAAATTGGTGGAATGGGATGAGAAGGTAGAGCGCTGGATCACACGGTTGAATCGTTTAGCGGAATGGTTTCCGGAATTGGAAGTTACTCCGATCAAACCCGAGGATCGGGCCACGCTGATCGAGCAGATTTGTTATGGAGAAATGTCGGTCAAAGCGCTGAAGAAAAAACCAGTAATGCCGGTCTTGGAGGAATGGTTACGGCCGGAGCAACTCGCGGTGATGGATGATTATTTGCCGGAGCGGGTGGACCTGCCTTGTGGGCGTCGGGTGCGAATCACGTATGGTGAAACAGGTAATCCGATTTTGTCGGCTCGCGTGCAGGATGTGATTGGTTTGACGGATGCCTTCACGTTGGGGATCGGTAAGCTCCCAGTTCGTTGGGAGCTGCTGGCGCCGAATCAGCGTCCGGTTCAGATCACGGATAGCCTCGATGGATTTTGGAGCGGAGCGTATCGAGAGGTGCGAGCGCAGTTGGCGGGGCGCTATCCCAAGCATAACTGGCCGCCGGTCGCGGAGCGGAACTAGATGATTTTAGTTCACATCATTGCGAGCGAGCTTAAGCCAGTGGAGTGAATTATCACAACTATCAGAAATGGGCTGGAGAGTGTTTTGGCTCTTTAGACTGGGCGCCTCATTGGGAGATCATTTTGACTCACGACCGACCGGATGGCCGATCTGAGGGAGAATTTGGACGGTCCTATTTTGTGAATCGGCATGTGCGGCCTGATGTAGATTTTAACTGGGAAGGTATGATCACGCGGGAATCCGTGGGGATGGATGTGGATCCATCTGGCGTCCATGTATCCGGTGCCGCGGTGCCTCCGGGGACCGGAGGTGATCCGATGGCTGATATTTTTGCCTATAAATGGCCCAAGGAGGCGTTACGCGAAAGTCAAATTTACGATGCCAATGATGGGAAGACGGCACACCAACGAGATTGGGATGTAATCAGTGACGCAGTAGATAAAGCCTATCGTGATGCTGGCCTGACAAGCGAAAGTCCGGCGATGGATCGGATTCAGACATTAGTGGATCTGCAAAATGAACATAAAGGGGAGGTGCATCCGAGTCGGCATCCTGTGGATACGCTGCTTCATTCCAGTTATTGCACGGGCGCGGCCAATTTGTTTGTCGCGCTTTGTATGGTGGCAGGTTTCCCCGCGCGCACGCTGAACAATGCGATTCACTCGATGTCGGAAGTGTGGAACGGAGACAAGTGGTTGTTCGTTGATAATCTGACTGATGGCCAACTGGTAGATTTAGCTCCGACCCCAAACCGCAAAGCCGAGGCGATTTTTCATCACAACTATATCCAAATGCTGACAGGCATGGGTGCGTGCGCAGATGGCACTCCATTGCAGGCTGCACACGCGACGCGCTATTCTGAGGAGCAACCGTATTTCGAGCCGTATATTAATTTGGGCACGAGGGATTGGCGTTTTAACCATGGACGCATGGGGCTCAGTCCTTCACTTCCTCCAAAGGAAGCTGGAGTGGGGCTCTTTGCCTTGCCTTGTCCTGATAATATTAGGGCGATCTATCCTGAATGGGATGAGCCTCTGCTTTTATCCCGATCAGGACGAGAAGCTGAACTGTCGCTGACCCCAAGACAGGGCTGGTTAGATTCTGTGGTGCGCGTCGATCGTCGCTTGGGTATTCGCAAAAGTTTCCATGTCGGTGATCTCGATGATGGAATCAATCCGGTGAAATCGGCCCGAGCGGATCTGCACATTTCGGATTCCATTGGCACCGAATTCAACGCGAGTCGGGGAGGTTGGATTCTCCAGTTAAATGGCCGGACTCTTTCCTTGGAAAAGAAAGCGCTCACGCAACACGCCGGCCTGCTCTCGTTTGATTTGCCGGTTCAATATTTGCAGGAGAATGCGATGAACAAGGTCGAGCTTTACTCAGAGAAAAGTTACGCCGGGCTACATAGGTATCGCATGCCAGACACTTTAGCGGTGCACATTTATCCTGACGGCCTCGGCACAGAACTGCCGTGGTATGGTAGCGATGAAGAAGGCTTATACTTGGGCGCCTATGAAAAGCCCGAAACCGGTCCCTCAGTTTGTAACATTCATTCCGGTTGGAAAATGGTTCCGACTGGGATTTGAATCGGCCGCAGGACGTTTACTTCCGTGACTTTTTGCGTCGAGCCGGCCCGCGTTCGATGCTCAAATAAGTCTTCTGCAACATCTGCTTCTCGTAGAGATCGAGTAACCGAACGCCTTCACGTGGCTTGATCATGTCTTTGCGAGTCGCTGCATCGATCTGCTTTTTCATCTTACGACAAAGATCACTCTGGCTGTATTGCACGCCTTCGATCACATCGGCGATGCGGCTGCCGTTGAGCGTTTCTTCGATGTAGAAACCGTTGGGCTCATCGTCTTCGAGAAAAACGTGAGCTTCGTTGACGCGACCGAAGAGATTGTGGAGGTCGCCCATGATATCCTGATAGGCCCCGGTCAGGAAAATGCCGAGGTAGTAGGGCTTGTTGTTGAGCGGATGGAGTTGCAGGTAGTCCTGCACATCTTCGACGTCGATGAAGCTGTTAATCTTGCCGTCGGAATCGCAGGTGATGTCCACGAGGGTGGCATTGATCGTAGGCTCTTCATTGAGGCGATGAATCGGAGCGATCGGGAAGAGTTGTTTGAGGGCCCAGTGATCGAGGAGCGACTGGAAGACCGAAAAATTACAGACGTATTGATCAGCGAGCATCTTTTGGAGCTCATGTAATTCTTCCGGCACGTAGCCCATTTTCTTGATCGTGCTCGCAATACGCTCACAGATTTGCCAGAAGAGTTGTTCCGCGGAAGCGCGATTTTCGAGATCGAGGTAGCCGAGATTAAAGAGCGAGAAGGCCTCTTCTTTTTTCTGCAACGCATCGTGAAAGCATTCGAGGCGGCCGAGCTTAGCTTGGTTGCGCAGCATCTCTTCCATGTCGGAAACGATCTTGTGCTTGGTCTTGGGATGGTGGTGCTTGCCGAGCGATTCGCGCTTGTTGATTCGTTCGAACACCTCGACTACGAGCATGGAGTGAGGCGCGACCACGGCGCGCCCTGACTCGCTCACGATGTCGGGCGCGGCCACACCAGAGGCATTGCAGATTTCGCGAATGCTGGAGACAACGTCACGCGCATATTCAGCCATGGTGTAATTCATGGAGGATTCGTAATTGGAACGTGAGCCGTCGTAATCGATGCCGAGACCGCCGCCGACATCGAGCAATCCGATGGGGAAGCCCATCTTGGCGAGCTGGCAATAAAAGCGGGTGGCCTCGATTACCGCATTCTTGATCGTGATGATATTCGGGACTTGAGAGCCGATGTGAAAATGGACGAGCCGCAGACAGTCCTCGAGATCGGCGCGGCGGAGTTTTTCACAGGCGATGAGGATCTCAGCAGTGTTGAGGCCAAATTTTGCGTCATCACCACTGGACTTCGCCCATTTGCCTTCGCCGCGGGTTTGGAGTTTCGCGCGAAAGCCGATTAGGGGTTTCACATCGAGCTCGGCGGAGAGACGGATGATGTCTTCGAGTTCGGAGAGCTGCTCGACTACGATGATGATCTGTTTGCCAAGCTTGCGGCCGATCAGAGCCAGACGGATGTAATCGTGATCCTTGTAGCCGTTGCAGATGAGGAGGCGTTCGTTGCCTTCATGCATCGCGAGTGCGATCATCAGTTCGGGTTTGGAACCGGCTTCGAGACCGTAATTGAACTCTTTACCGGCATCGACGATCTCATCGACGACTTCACGCAGCTGATTCACCTTGATCGGAAAAACCCCGCGATAGGATCCCGCATAGTCTTCCTCCACGATGGCTTGGTTGAAGACCTCGTTGATTTGGGAGACGCGATGGCGGAGTAAATCCTGAAAGCGAATCACGATTGGCGCGCGATGCCCCATTTCCGCGGCTTCCTCCACCACATCCAGAATTCGGATGTGTTTACTGTCGCCGAGAGGGTGCACGGTTGCAAAGCCTTCGGCATCCACGGAAAAGTGGTCTGCGCCCCAATGTTTGAACCCATAGAGTTCTTTGGATTTGGCGGCGGACCATGATGTTGAGGATTTACGTTTCAAATCGGGTGGGTTGGTCGGGAGTAATAGCTTGCTTTTACCAGAGGGGGATCAGTTAGATGCCTGTTTTCTTTTTTCAAACACATCAACACGCAATGCCGAAAATGTCCCTATTGACCGACGCACCTCTTTTTATCGCCCAAGCAGCCCCTGCTGCAGCCGCTCCATCTCTTTTTGGCGGCCTCATGCCAATCATCCTGCTCTTCGCGGCGATGTATTTTCTGATGATCGCTCCACAGCGCAAAAAACAGAAAGCACACGACAAGATGCTCACCGAATTGAAAACGGGTGACGAAGTGGTGACCAATGGTGGAATTTTCGGCCAAATCACCAATGTGAAGGACGATCGCTTTGTGCTTCGGGTCTCGGATAATACCAAGATCGAAGTCGGTAAGTCTTTCATCAGCACGGTGCTTAACAAGACCGATGCCGTAAAAAAATAATCGGCGATGTCAGGCCGGTGACCGCAGTTTCGTGACGTTGGGTCGACGAACGTTACATACCCTTTAAACCAAATATATCATGCTTAAACGCAATCTCTGGAAACTTCTGCTCAGTATCACCATCACGGCATGGGCAGTTTCCTCACTTCTGCCCATCAAGAACAAAGAATTCTCTGATTACGCCAAATCGGCTGCGACCGCGAAGACGGCGAAGTTTGCCAGTTTAGTGGATGAAGCTTCGGCGATGCATGCCTCTGGTGAAGTCACCAGCGCTTTTATCGCCCTCAAGCAGATCAGTAAACAGCGGAAAATCGACTTGGCACCGTATTTCCCCGAGATGCGCTTCGAGGCCAGTCTCACGAATATCGATAAGCGGAATAATATTCTGCTGACAGAACTTTTGAGCCAATCGAAGAGCCCGTTGCAATTCGGACTCGATTTGCGTGGTGGTATCGCGATCACGCTGGAAGTTGACGAAGGTGCAGCCGAGGTTGATAGCCAGTATGAGCGTCGTGAGAAGCTTGATAAAGCGATCGAGATCATCGGTGACCGCGTGAATTCGTTCGGCGTGAACGAACCCGTGATTCGCCCGGTAGGTGACAATCGTATCGAAGTTCAGCTCCCCGGATTGGATCCCAAAGAGAATCCAGAAGTAGTTGAGAATGTAAAAAAACCAGCCCGGTTGGATTTTCGGATCGTTCATCCTACGTTAACTCCGCGCTCTTTCAATGGGGTGCCTCCTGGATACGAAATTCTGACCCTTGAAGATGACAGTCGCCGAGACGCTGTAGTCGAAGAGCTCTTCGTTAAAATCATCCCTGAGATGTCAGGTGATTCGATCGAAAACTCCTTTGCCCGTCCCGACATTTACGGCAAGCCGGAGGTCATCCTCCAATTTACCACACAAGGGTCGGAACGATTCGCGAACATTACCCGCGAGATTGCGGAGACTGGTCAGCAAACGGGTCAGCCTGGTCGCATGGCCGTGGTGTTAGATGGTAAACTTTACTCTGCACCAACCGTGCTTAAAGAGATTAACAGCGATAGCGCGGTGATTACGGGCACTTTCAGTGAACGTGAAGCGCGGAACCTATCCGACGTGCTGAATAATCCTTTGGATTTGCCCCTGATCATTCGGGAGCAATACGAAGTCGGTCCTTCGCTGGCGGCGGATGCGATTTCAAGCGGCGTAAGAGCTTCAGTGATTGGCACGGTCTTGGTCGGTGCCTTCATGATCACTTACTATACGGTGGGTGGCATCGTGGCTGTAATCACTCTCGGAGTTAATCTCCTCCTGATCCTCGGTGTGATGTCTAGTATCGGCGCGACCCTCACGTTGCCAGGTCTGGCGGGTATCATTCTGACTGTCGGGATGGCGGTGGATGCGAACATTCTGATTTTCGAACGCATGCGCGAAGAGCTCGCGCTCGGCAAGGGCCTGAAAGCTTCGGTCTCGGCTGGTTACGATAAAGCCTTTACTACGATTATCGATGCCCACTTAACGCAGCTTGCAATCTGTGCGGTGATGATCGGCTTGGGCACAGGCCCGATCAAGGGCTTCGGTGTCACACTCGCGATCGGTGTGTTTTCCACGATGTTCTCGGTGTTGATCACAGGACACTTTGTCACTGACTTACTGGTTGATAAGGGGATCGTGAAGAAGTTCCGGATGATGTCCTTCATTAAGGCACCGAAGATCGATTTTCTTAAATACGCCCGTCCTGCATTTATTGTTTCATGGCTGATCGTGTTCCTCGGAGTAGGCACAGTGTTCATGAAGGGAGATAAGATTTACGGGATCGATTTTGCTGGTGGTGATTCCATCACGCTTGCTTTCCAGGAACGGATCGAGGCTTCAGAAATTCGCACCGTCGCGGAGGCTAATGATCTGGGCGAAGTCAACTCGACCTACATCGAGGAGTTGGGAACCGATAGTATCACGCTTCGGATCGAAACAGCTTACGATAATGCGGCGGCTACTTTGGCTGCCTTGCAAGCGGCCCATCCTGAAGCCGGATTGGAGAAGATAGGCGAGAACCGGATCGGACCTTCAATCGGTGAGGAAATTCAGTGGAACGCCTTGCTCGCGCTCTCCTGTTCGATGGTGATCGTTTTGCTCTATGTCGCGATTCGATTCGAGTTCGGATTCGGCATTGGTGCAGTGGTCGCCTCGGTGCATGATATCCTCATGACGATTGGTCTGTTCGTGATCGTTGGACACCAGTTCTCATCACCCATGGTCGCTGCTATCCTGTGTATCGCCGGTTACTCGATTAATGATACCATCGTGGTGTTTGATCGCATTCGTGAGGAATTGAAGATCAACCCGAATACCCGTCTGCGCGACGTGGTTAATCTCGCGATTCATCGCGTGTTTGCCCGTTCGTTGATGACGAGTATCACGACTTTGCTCGCGGCATTTTCGCTGTATCTATTTGGCACGGGTGTCCTCAAGGAGCTTTCGTTCACGTTCATCGTGGGTATTGTCACCGGAACGTTCTCTTCGATCTTCATCGCTTCACCAGTGTTCTTCTGGTGGCACAAGGGCGATCGCAAGCATGTCGAAGCGCACGCCGATGTCGCACCAAAATACGAGTGGACCGGCTCCAGCAAGGCTTCGGAGTAAACTGACCAAACGAACTGCTTGATGCGTTGGACCTACACGCCGCCCTCGGCCAATGAGGTTGAGACGCTTCAAACTGCCACGCGGGTAAACCGAATCATCGCGGAGCTTCTGCTCCGTAATGGTTTGACGGATACGAAAGTCGCGTCTCGTTTTCTGAAACCGAAACTTGCGACGCTGCACGATCCGTTTTTGTTGCAGAATTTACGGGAGGGCGCCGCGCGTCTTCAGCTTGCGATTGCCGAAAGACAGTCGGTTACCGTTCTCGGTGATTACGATGTCGATGGTGTGAGCAGCACGACGCTGCTGGTGGGAATATTGCGGCGATTCGGGCTGGAGCCTCACTTCGTGGTGCCACGGCGTTCTGAGGACGGCTATGGGCTCTCTCTGAGCGCCATTGATCGTGCTTTGGAGGCAGGAGTGCCGGATGTGTTCATGGCGCTTGATTGCGGCACTAATTCGCATGACGAAGTCGCGTATCTAATCGAGAAGGGCTGCGATGTCATCGTGGTGGATCATCACCGTTCGACGGAAGAAGCTTTAGCGCAGGGTTTGTTGATCAATCCTCATGTGAGCGCAGAGCAGGGGCAGGTGGGGGTGGATGGTCGGAATCTATGCACCGTTGGGCTTGTGTTTAAATTCGTGCATGGGCTCTTGAAGCTGATGCGGGAGGAAAAGCATCCGACGGCATTTGAGATCAAATTGAGTGAAGAACTCGATCTCGTGGCGATGGGCACGGTGGCGGATCTTGTGCCGCTACAGGGTGAGAATCGCACAATGGCGAGATACGGGTTGCGCGTATTGCGCGATACGCGCCGGCCTGGGTTGCGCGCGTTGATGACGACTTCTGGATTGTCACACGGTCAAGATCTCACGCCGGTAGATATTTCTTTTCGTTTGGGACCGAGGATCAACGCCAGCGGTCGATTAGCGGATGCGGCGATGGCCGTGGAGTTATTGCTGAGTGACGATCACAATTTCGGAGCGAAAGCCGCGAGTGAATTGGATCGGTTTAATCGTGAACGGCAGGAGATTGAGCGAGGAATTACCAAGGATGCCGAACGCATGGTCGACGAACTCTACGCAGATGATCCTGGGATCGTGCTTTACAGCGAAGACTGGCATCCCGGCGTCGTGGGCATCGTGGCTGGCCGGGTGACGCGGAAATATAATCGGCCGTGTGTGGTTCTCGGTAATGATGGTGATCTGGCCAAGGGCTCAGGGCGTAGCGTCAATGGCGTCAATCTTGTGGAAATTTTGGCAGCGTGCACTGATGAACTCGACAGCTGGGGAGGGCATCCGATGGCCGTCGGCGTGGGTGCGGCTAAAGATAAGCTAGAATCGTTTCGGTCAAAATTTGCGGAAGCGATCCGAGCTCAATCAGGCAGCGATGTGGCCGAACTGGAACTCGCTATTTCGGCGTGGATGGATGCGGGGGAAGTGGATGAAAAATTGATGAAGGAAATCGAATCGCTGCATCCGTTTGGGCAGGGTAATTCAGAACCGATCTTTGGGGTGCGGGGAGTTCGTTTCAAAAACCGTAGCTTGAGTGTTTTTAAAGATCTGCATTTCCGTTTTTTCTTCGATGTGGATAGCGAACGCCGTTTGCATGGCGTGGCGTGGAACATGGCGGATCGTCTTCCTCCGCTGAATACCGACTTAGATTTGGCGGTAAAGCTGGACTGGAATCACTTCAATGGTCGCAAGCTTTTGCAGATGGAATTGATTGACTGGCGGTTGGCCTGTCAGGGCTAAACGTGGTGAAAGGCGGTTTTGTAACGTTATCCTAAATTCTCGCTTGCACTTATCCCCGTCTATCTGCTTTTTCGCACCCTTCGTGCACCCGTAGCTCAATTGGATAGAGCGCCTGACTACGAATCAGGAGGTTCGGGGTTCAAGTCCCTGCGGGTGCACCACTTTTTATGAGAATATAGGGACATTGTTATTACGTTGGAGTGAACAAATCCTCGGGGCTATCCACACTGGTCATCTAGTTTTTTCGCTCGCGAGCCGCAACGCATGCCCGCGATGGGCATTTCTGATGTCCTCTGACCGTTACTTGGTCAAAGGGTAGACGGACGAAAACCACCCTCAGGTCCGGCCCAACGGCTATCTCAGGAGACTCCAACAGAAGACAAATCCCTTGCAGTCACTCATGATGGCACAAGACGCGACGCTCTAGAAAAACCGCCAGTGGCTGGGGACTAAAATCTCACTCCGTGAGGTCGGGTTGGCTCACGCTTCGGCAAGGCGGAGTGCCCCAATACCGCGAACCAATTCGCGGGTCTCACGTCGCCAGCGTTTCAGGGTGGCACGGGAAGAGTCGATTGATTGCGCGACTGATGACTCGAACTCTCTCAGATTGGTTTTCAGCTGGGCCAGCAGTTCATAGACCCGGGCCAGGGTATGCTCACAGATCGCGCTATCAGATGCCAGAAGCTCGGCGAGCTTGGCTTCGGCTTTCCGGTGCGCTTCTTGCATTTCCGCGGCAATGATCTTGCTGGTTGGAACCCGGCGCAGGTTACTGACCAGACCCAGTTTGTGGAGGATTAAAATGGCCCATTTGGTGGGGTCAAAGCTCCAGACTTTGACGCCATTACGGTAGTCATGCTGAAACTCGTGGTGGTAGTTGTGGTAGCCTTCCCCGTAGGTCACGAGTGCCATAATCCAGCTGTCCCGGGCGCTGCATTGAGTCGAGTATGGTTGCGAACCAATGGTGTGGCAGAGTGAGTTGATGAAAAAAGTGGACTGTTGCACCAGAACCACGCGGAGAGCTCCGACGATAAGAAAGCCACCCACTGCGCCGACCATCCCACCCATCACGAAGTAACCGATCACGGCCGGAAGAAGCAGCCCTGCAAAAAAGGCAATGAGAACGTAGTGCTTGTCCTGAAAGCGAACCAGGGAGTCTTTTTGGAGGTCTTGGACGTTATTCATCGGGGTGGGTGCGTTCAGCTTGAACAGAATCCAGCCCATGTGAGCCCAGAAGAAACCTTTGGAAATATCGTAAGGATCATCGTCGTGGTCGGTGTGCTTGTGGTGACGGCGGTGGTCCGAAGACCAGTGAAGAGCTGAATTTTCGAAGGCACAGGCTCCGAAGATGAGAGTAAAGAGCCGGACCGGCATTTTCGCCTTGAAAGAAAGGTGTGAAAATAGGCGGTGATAGCCCAGAGTGATGCTCAGGCCTGTGGCGATCATATAGAAGCCAAAGAGAGCCCACATGGCCCAGTGGAGATCGTATTTGAGAAGGTAAATGGGAGCGCCAATCACCGCCAGAGAGGTGATTACGAAAAGGAAGGATGTGTTGATCCAGTTGACGCGATCAAAGGGAATACGAAGATTCATAAATTGTTTTTGTGATGCAGCAGGCAGTCTCGAGTGTTTCGTGAGTTTGTGATCTAGGTCGTGGAACCAGCAGGGGGGGGCAAAGTCGATGGGTATCAGACTCATCCTAAAAGACTTTTGGGCGACATTACCACTATTTCCAACAGCGGTTCGGAATTGAAACACCCGCTTCGAAACTTGGGCAAAGCCGTCACGATCTCAATCTCTCGATGAGAGCAGGACGACATGATGCATCACTACGTTTAGCTGTGCTTCGACAGGATCAGTGGCTCGCCGAACATCTAAATTTGGGTGGAGCAAGTTCTACCCGAGATAAGTGAAGGGGATGTCGGCGGCTTTGGCTTTGTCCTGATCGAGGAGCACGACGATCCGCTGCTTGCGATGAGCTGGGGTGAGTTCGAGATGGGTGATTTTACCTCCCTCAAGTTTGCAATCGACGACGGTTTGTTCCGGGAGATGCAGGCGGAAGGAGACATCCCAACGCTTCGAGGGCCACGCGGGGAAGAGGTAGATGCGTGAGCCTACGGTTTGCACGAGCATCGTCTGAATGGCGATTTGGCCCACGCTGCCGTGATCGAAATCAGGCACCCAATCATAGTTGGCGCCCCAGAAGCCGGGGAAACGGATCTCAGGATGGTGGTCTTGGGTATAATTTTTACCGACGTAGTAAGCGGCTTGTTCAGCGTGACCGAGAAGAGCCGCTTGAATGGCATCCTGTCGCCAGCCACCGGTATCGGCAAAGAGGCGTTGATCGTAGGTGTTACTTGCCAGTTCTAGATCGGGCCGGCCAATGCCGAATAATCGAAAGGGGAAGATCGCGTAGAGCTCGGGGTTTTCTGAATTGTGAGGTTCGACCTCATGCTCGGCGGCTGGGAGGAGGGTGAGCTTACCGTGGCGTTTACCAATGGGGAGTCGCGGCAGACGGGCCGAGAGAGCGCGCCATGCACCGAGATCGTTGACGCTGAGCGCGTCGTCAGGCAATGAAAGCAAGCGGGGGATGAGATAATGTAGACCGGCTACCTCAGGCATGGGGTTGGTCGTATCCCACCATGTTTCCAGAGCCTGCGAGGGATATATTTTTAGGCGGCCTGAAGAATCGTGTGGGTAATGTAGCGCGTAGAATTTTAGCACGGCTCGTGCGATCGGCATGAGCTCATTGTTGAGCAGAGTATCATCCTGAGTGTGCTGATATGTCTGCAGGAGTAATGCGATCAGCTCGAGACCGCTGATCCAACAATGCCGGATGTAGCGATTCTCAATATCCTTAGGCTCACGACCTTCGCGATCCCAACCGTAGTTGCTCGGTAGATGTGTGCCCCAAAAATACCCCGTCTCCGGGAAAAATGCGCCCCCGTGCTCGAACCACTTCTCGGAGCGATGTTCCGCTATCGGTAGCATATCCAGATACATGCGGAAGAGGGGGCGCAACATCTCATAGTCTCCGCGACCGAGGAGGGACCAATAGATCAGTCGGGTATTTTGCCACCAATAGCCGCCGCCCCAGCGTCGGTAGTCGGCATCAAAGGTTTCTCCTGCAATCGGCCAGTCAGAGGTGAACAGCCCTCCATTGAATTTGATAGGGAATTCACCTCGGCCGCTACACGCGACCATGAATCGGTGCCACGCGAGCTGCTGACTGATCTTTTCCGAGTGACCGGCATCGTCGCCACGACTTTCAATCTGGATGTGACTGCGGTTCCAAAATGTGCTCCACCATGCTTGGTGATCACGCCAGGCGTCGGCGATGGAGGCAGGGGTAATCGATCCTGCGCGGTTCTTAATCTGCTCGAGCCATGTTTCCACGGACTCGGTTTGGGCGCAGTGCATATTGATGGAGAAACTAGCTTCCGTGATTTTCCGGATCGAGAGGCCATCGCGGCCTTTGTTTTTGAAACCTTCACCTTGAATATAGCCACCAAAAGTGCGGTTGATCAAAGGATCGCTCGTGTCGGAGCCTTCAAGGCTTTGAAGATTGAGCACCGTGGACCAGATAGAGCTTTCGTTGCGTTGATACCATGCGACTGCGTTGGGTTGCTTGCGCACGAGTTGATCGGGCATGGCAATGAGGGGGATGTCTGATCCCTGGATGCCATTAGCTGAATGGATTTCCTGATCGGTTAGCTCGCGTGGCTTGGTGCGCCACTTATCGAGGTTTACGCGCACTTCGCACTCTTCCTCGCTGCTTACTTCAACCATGAGGCGAGGCCAGTGAGCGTCGCACCAGAGTTTGATGGTGGTGCTGCCATTGCTGATTACAATCGAAGCATCCTCAAGGAAGAGGGATTGTTCGAAATCGCCGCGATCAAGCAGGTCCGGGGTTAAGGTTATTCGGACTCGGCCCACCTTGATTAAACGACCGAGGTGATCCCAGGCATCGTTCTTGGCGAGGTAACAGAGAATGTCTCCGTCAGGCTCGGTCCATACATTCGCGGCGATATCGCCGTTGCCCAAAGGCATTGAGTCCGCCGAAGAGCGGCCGGGGGTAGTCCAAGTTAGGTCGCCAAGCACGGAGGCAGTCGAGTAGGCGTGGGCCCTAGACGTAAGAAAACCTGCCACGAATGACGGGTTTTCGATACGAAAGTTTAGCGGGTAGGCTACACGGCCTTGGGCAAGGCGACGTCGGAAAACTCGATGGAGTGCGGATGATTGCGCTTTTCCTTTTTTAATCGCGAACGACGACGAAGCATCCGGTCCAGTTTGTCCGTGAGGAGCGAGACGGCCTTGTGGCACTCGTCAGAGGACACGGTTGCGTTCATATCAGGGCCGTGAATCTCAATGTGGCCCTTGGCTTTGAAACGGCTGGAGACGTTTTCTTTGGGGTCTACTTCCAGTTCCACACGGATCCTAACGATGCGATCCTCGTGGCGAAATAATCGTTCCGCTTTTTCCTGCACATAGGTTTTAAGAGAAGGGGTCAGGTCGAGATGAATACCAGATACGATTAATTCGTGGTTGTTTTGTCTGTTCATATTTCAGTCCATGGGTTGAGGTTGCTGACAAAAAATGTTTTCTCCTTTGCTACCATGCCCTCGCTAAGCGAAGCGCTAAAATCCTTCTCTGCCGTTGTGATAACGGGGGGATCTTCCGGGATTGGAAAAACGTTCATCAAACTGATGCAGAGAGTGAATCCTGAGTTGAGGTTTTGCAACTTATCTCGAAGCGATCCGGAGATGAAATCAGCTGAGCTTAAGTTGCGTCACATATCTATTGATCTTGCTGAAAGAGGACGGATTTCCGAGGTGAGCGCCGAGGTGATTTCCTGGTTGGGAGAGGAATCCAAAAATGGCCGCGTGTTATTGATAAATAACAGTGGTTTCGGTGGTTACGGGAATTTCCCTGAACCGAACCTCGCGCATCAACTGGAGATGATGGATTTAAACATGAGAGCGGTGATTGAGCTAACTGGTTGCCTGCTAAAGACGTTACGTGAGCGAGGTGGGACGATCATTAACGTGGCTTCTACAGCGGCGTTTCAACCAACAGCCTATATGTCGGTTTATGGTGCGACTAAGGCATTTGTTTTGCATTGGAGTCTCGCCCTCGATCAGGAGCTCAGAGGAAGTGGAGTGCGAGCCTTGGTCGTATGTCCGGGGCCGACCGCGACGGAGTTTTTTAGGCGAGCCGGAATGGAAGAAGGTAGCGTGGCTGATACACTCGGGATGACGAGCGAGCAAGTCGTAGAGATTTCGCTCAAAGCATTGGTCAAGGGTAGATCGCAGATCGTAACCGGTTGGAAAAATAAGCTAGGCGTCGCGTTGGTGACCAAGCTTCCGAAACCATTTGCGGCGTGGTTGGCGGCAAAAATTCTCGCTCAATTTCGCCTGAAGAAAGTTTCCTCATGAGCCTAGTAGAGGGGGTTAAATACGGTCGCTACGGAAAAGCCTGTGCGTGGCCTCCGCGTCCGCCTCCGGATCCGGCAACGGTGCGTCAGATCACCCCGGATGAGCTGCGCTCATGGATTCTCTATGAGGATGATGATTTATTCGTGCTGAACAAACCCGGCGACGTGGTCTGCCATCCCTCGAAAGCGGGGCCGTGGTCGAGTTTGGTTGGGGCGGTGCGCGAATACACCGGACTGCCCACGGTGCATTTGATTTTTCGGTTAGACCGCGAAACGAGCGGAGTGGTGGTGTTTGCCAAACACGCTGCGATGGCGAGTCGATTGCAAAAGGCGCTTCAGAAACGCTGGATCGGAAAAACTTACACGGCGATTCTGACCGGCGAGATGCAGGAAGCGGTGACGGTGAATCAACCCTTGGGTGATGATCTGGCGAGTCCGGTTTATGTGAAAACGACGGTTTCGAAAGAGGGATCGGAAGCGATTTCACATTTCACACCGATAGCCGTATCGCAGGGGTTTACCCTGGCAAAGGTGCTGACCGAAACCGGACGCAAACATCAGATCCGGGCGCACGCGCAGTGGATGGGGCGCATGATGGTGGGCGATAAAATCTACGGTCCTGATGAACGACTCTACCTGGATTTTATCGATCACGGTTGGAGCGATGCTTTGGCGGAAAAGTTACTCTTGAAACGCCAAGCACTGCACTGTGCCGAAATCGATCTGACAGGTGCTTGGGTAGACAAGGTCTTCAAAGCTCCGTTGACGGAGGATTTAGCGACGTTCAGCCGAAATCACGGATTGCTGCCTTGAGGGCCGCCTCGAGCGCGAGCTTGTGTGCGAGGATTCGTCTTCCCATGGTGAATGCGGAGGGTGTTTCCAAGGTGTAGTCAAGCGAGGTGTGGTGATTAATGAGGTAAATCGTCTCGGGCCAATCTTTGCGCAGGAGGGGATCACTCACGGGACGAATGATGCCCGGCTCATCAATGGGGCGTTCGTCGATTGTGGTGGCTGATTCGATGGGGAGCGCGGTTTTCACGGAGGCGAGTATTTCGGCAGCATAGGCAGGACGGTCGCGACGATCGACCTCATAGAGATAGTAGCCTTGCGACTCCCAATCTTCATGCAGACAGATACAGAGGTCGAAGCAGGGTTGGCGATTCAGCCAGCGGGTGAGGGCGTGAATCTCCGGGGTCTTGCGATCGAGGAAATCGCGATTCAGGTCGCGCTCTTGATGATCCTCGCGCGTGCCGATTTGCAGACCAGTGGGATTGATGACGGGGCAGAGAAACCAATTCGCTCGATCATCGAAAAAGCCTGCATGGATAAGTGAGAGCAGAGCGATGGGAGGCGCAGGTTCATCACCGTGTATACCGGACGAAATGTAAATGCGCGGGCGTGGGCCGGGGGTGTGTTTGGTGAACGCGAGCAACGGGCCGGCATCAGTATCGCCAAGTTTCTCTTCACGAAAACCTTATCCCCTCGCGGCAACGGCGAATTCACGGAGAAAAAGGGCGACCTCTCCGGTCGGATCGATAATCGGTGGTGAATTCACGGAGTAAGATATTCGCGACTTGGAACCACAGCGCAAATCCTGTTAGGTCATTTTTTGACCATGACACAAGTTCGCGTTCGTTTCGCCCCGAGTCCCACCGGGTTTTTCCATATCGGCAGTGCCCGCACGGCATTGTTCAACTGGCTGTATGCCCGTCACACCGGTGGTGTGTTTGTGCTGCGGATCGAGGATACCGACAAGGAGCGCAACAGTGACGAGTTTCTCAACGTGATCTACAACAGTCTCACATGGCTGGGCATGGATTGGGATGAAGGCCCGCAGAAGGGCGGCGAGTTTGGTCCGTATCGCCAAAGCGAACGCAGTGAGATTTACCAAGGCTATATGCAAAAGCTGCTCGATACAGGTCGCGCCTACGAACAGGACGGCGCGGTGTGGTTTAAACATCTCGGCGAGCGCTACGATGTATTCGATGACCATCGCAAAAAGAACGTCACCAAAGTGAAGACCGAGCCAACCGTGATCGAGGATCGTATCCGCGGTCGCGTCGAGCGGCTCGAAGATGAGGATTTTGTGATCGTGCGTTCGGATGGCAGCCCGACATTCCACCTCGTCAATGTGGTGGATGATATTGAGATGCGAATCACGCATGTGATTCGTGGTGAGGATCATTTGTCCAACACGAGTAAGCATGTGGAGTTATTTAAAGCGTTTGGCGCACCTCTGCCGGAGTTTGCGCACATCCCGCTGATCCTGAAACAGAATGGCCCCGGCAAGATGTCGAAGCGCGATGAAGGTGCACTGGTCGAGGATTATCAGAGCCGTGGCTATTTGCCGGAAGCTCTGGTGAATTTCCTTACACTACTCGGATGGAATCCCGGTGATGATCGCGAAAAGATGCCGATCGAGGAGATCATCACACTCTTTGATTTGCCCGGCGTGAATCAGAGCAACGCGCGTTTTGACGAAAAGAAACTGGCGAATATGAACATGCATTATCTGCTGGAGCTGCCTTCAGAGCAATTCGTGGTGATGGCGCGTGGCTATTTCGAATCACAGGGAGAAAAAGGCGCGACTGCGTTAGCTACTGATGAGGCCTATTTCCGAGAAGTGATGCAGCTGAGCCAACCGAAGATCAAGAGCTTCGAGGAGCTGCCGGATTACACCTGCTATTTCTTCAGCAAAGATTATCCGATCATCGAGAAAGTGAAAACCAAAGTGCTGAAGAAGGGTGAACCGAAAGCGCGCTTGGAAGAGTTGATCGCCTTCGTTCCTAATATTGATTTTTTAACCGACGAATCGATTGAAGATGGAATCAAAGCACTAGCTGAATCCAAAGAGATGGGATTTGGTAATTACCAATCAATCGCCCGTCTAGCCCTTACCGGAACGAACGCCGGACCAAGCATCACCGCCATCATCCGCGTGCTCGGACGCGACCGGGTTCAAAAGCGCTTGGCGAGGTTTCTTCAATCAATCTAAGCGATTGACGAGTGCTATTTGCCCCAAGTGTCGCGGAGGGTGATGGTGCGATTGAAAACGGGTTTGCCAGGGGATGAATCGGTGCTGTCGGCGGTGAAGTAGCCGAGGCGCTCGAATTGATAGACTGCACCGGGAATGGCTTCGGCGAGTGAGGGTTCTACTTTGGCGGTGACTACTTCGAGAGAATCTGGATTGAGCGCGGTGACGAAGTCTTCCTCCGCGCCAGGTTCTTCAACGGTGAAGAGCCGGTCGTAGAGTCGCGTGGTCACCTCGTGGCATTGGGTCGCGCTGACCCAGTGGACCGTGCCTTTCACTTTCTTGCTCGAATTGGCTTCGCCGCTGCGGGTGTCGAGCTGTGCGGTGCAGTGAAGTTCGGTGACGTTCCCATCGGCATCTTTAATAATCTCATCGAATCCGATGATGCAGGCGTATTTGAGGCGCACTTCACCACCGGGTTTGAGGCGGCGGAATTTCGGTGGTGGAATTTCGGCGAAATCGTCGCTTTCGATGAAGACTTCGCGGGTAAGAGAGAGCTTCCGTTTCTTCGGGGTTTCAGCCTGTGGGTTGTTGATCGCTTCGCATTCGATCACTTCGTCGGGCGCGAGATTGGTGAGCACGAGCTTGATCGGCTTGAGCACACCAAGTCGCCGCTCGGCTGATTGGTTTAGCTCGTCACGAACGACGTGCTCCATGGCGGCAATATCGGTGATGCTGTCGTCATTGGTGGTGATTCCAGTGCCGATCACGAAACGGCGGATAATCGCGGCGGAAATCCCGCGACGACGTAATCCCGCAATCGTGGGCATGCGAGGATCGTCCCATCCTGAGACGTGGTTTTCGGCCACGAGGCGAAGGAGGTTGCGTTTGCTCATCAACGTGTAGCTGGGGATGAGTTTCGCGAATTCGTATTGGTGAGGGAGCTCGCGCGGGAGATCCAGACTAGCCAAGACCCAATCGTAGAGTGGGCGATGCACGACGAATTCCAATGAGCAGAAACTGTGAGTCACACCTTCGAGATAATCACTGAGGCAGTGCGCGTAATCGTAGAGCGGGTAGAGGCACCATTTGTCGCCGGTGTGGTGATGCGCGATGTGGCGGATACGATAGAGCAAAGGGTCGCGCAGCCAGAGGTTGGGCGAGGTCATGTCGATCTTGGCACGCAGTGATTTGGCGCCATCGGGAAACTCGCCGGCGCGCATGCGCTCAAAGAGGTCGAGGTTCTCTTCGACGGAACGATCACGAAACGGGCTGTCGCGGCCGGGCTCTTTAAGGCTGCCACGATACTCTTCGATTTCGGTGGCGCTCAGATCGCAGACGAAGGCGTGACCTTTTTTGATCAGATCGAGAGCGTAGTTGTAGAGTTGATCAAAGTAATCAGAGGCGGTGAATGCTTCAGTGTCCGCATCGGAGGATGATGCGGTCGAAACCTGATAATCGGTGCGGTCGTTAATCTGCTGCGCGACGGGCACCGCGCCCTTGGGTTTGGATGCGAGTTGTTCGTCGGCCCAGCCTTCGATCAGCCACTTGATGTCATGCGTGATCGCATCGACGTAGGACGCATCTTCCTTGGCGGGATTCGTGTCATCGAAACGCAGGTTGCATTGTCCGCCGTTTTCACGGGCGATGCCGAAATTGAGCAGGATCGCACGAGCGTGTCCGAGATGGAGGAAGCCATTGGGCTCAGGAGGGAATCGAGTGACGATCTTCGCGTAACGTTTCTCGGCGACATGTTGGGCGACGATATCGCGGATGAAGTCGCTAGAAGTGTCGGGGGATTCTGTTTCGGAAGACATGATGATTAGGAAAGAATGACTTAAGTTTCTCGATTACGACGAGCGGATAAATGGAGCGGTCGAGTGGACGGGCGTCGCGCCATAAGCGGCCATTTCCCGAAGCAGACTCCCGAGGTAGGGAATGAGCTGCTTCTTGCGACTGACGATTCCCTGAAGTTCGAAAGCTTCCTCTTTTGCGACATGTGGGTAGGAAATGCGACTGATGAAGCCCGAATCGCCCTTGGCGAGCAGCAGAGAATTTTGCGTGTTGATGTCGGTGACGAGCAGGCAGGCAAACGCGAGCTGTTCCTCGTCGCGCAATCCTTGAAGCGCGTCCGCGATGGGTTTGGCGTGAGCGCGAAAATTGGTGAAGCCGAGTTCTTCAACTTGAGAGACCGCGAAACGCACGCCTTCTTCTTCGTAGATCTTGAAATCTGAACGCACGACCTTGTCGGGAGGGCTGGCCAGAATCACAGAACCGGAACTAAACAGTTCCTCCGCGAGTTGCTTGGGTTCTACTCCGGCGATTTTCGATAACCAGTCCAGGGTATCTCCATCTTTGGGGGTCGTCGTCGGGCTGTTGAGCAAGAGCGTATCTGAGATCAAGCCCGACATCATGATGCCGGCGAGATCGGGACTAGGAGTCAGCCCTTCGCGACGGAAAAGATCCGCGACGATAGTGCAGGTCGAGCCGACGGGCTCGTTGATAAAGAGAATGGGTTGCTGCGTGTTGAGCGCACCGAGTCGATGATGATCGATGATCTCGGAGATGATGACTTGGTCAGCACCATTTACGGCCTGCGTGACTTCATTGTGATCGACGAGAATGAGGCGCGTCTGCGAGGGCTTGAGGAGATCGCTCTTGGTGAGGATGCCTTGAAGCGCGCCCTCATCGTCGACGACCATCAGGGCGTGACTCGACGAAGGGCCGAATTTGCGACGGGCTTTAGCGATTGTCGTATTGGAGTCGATGGTCGAAAAATTGCGATCAATCACCCGATCAAGCGTGGAGGCGGTGCGCACGACCCAAGCGGTAGTCGCCGTATCGTGCGGGCTGATGATTACGCTGACCTTGCGTTCACGGGCTAGGGTTAGGACATCGTCATCAACCGGGAGGTTTCCGCTGATGATTAAAGCACGAATGCCGATCTCGATGGCGCGGAGTTGCACGTCGCGGCGATCACCGACGATGATGATGGACTGGGAAGGAGGTATCTCTTCGCGTTCGGAGATTTTCCAGAATGTGCCGACAGCCATCGCGCCAATGCGCACGTGCAGTTTCTCAAGGCGTGAGGGCTCCACCGTATGGAGAATTTCTGCCTGTAAGGAACGCACGATCCGATCCAAACTGGTGTGAACTTGTCGCATGTGGCGTGGGTCATTGATATGCGGGACAAAGAAGCTGCCCATACCGGCCAGAGAGACGGTGCCTTGCAGTTTGCGCCCTTCAGTGGTGATCGGTAACACACTGATTCCGTGACGATCGATCATTTCGAGGGCCTCGGCACAGGTCGCGCTGTCGTCCACTGAAACAATATCGCTGACCATCTGATCGCGCACGCGAGGGCTCACATCGGTCAGGTAGTAGGGAAGCGGCTGATTAAAACGACGTAGAATGGTGTCGATCCGCGCATTGGAGTTGCCGCATCGCGCGGCGATAAATCCGGATTCACCACGTTGCTTTTTAAATGCAGCGTAGGCGATCGCTGAGCACATGGCATCGGCATCAGGGTTCTTGTGCCCGATGATATAGGTCGTGTTCTCAGGCTTGATTGCGGGCTCTGGTCGGTCGGTCGCGTTGGCGTCGGTCGTCATGGTAAAAGAGAGAACATGCACCATGGTGCGCTCGGGGGAAAGCGGGAAAACAAAAAAGCCCGTTTCAATACCGGGCTTTGATCGAAAGAATCGATGCTTACTGTTATTTCGAGACGCCGCCGGGACTACCTGTGCCTGCTTTTGAGGTGCCCCAGATCTTCACACCATCGCGATTGGGGATGGCGAGCAGGATATTGTCGGTGCGTTGCCCCGAGCTGACGTCGATGAACTTATCGGTCGCGGTATCGGGGTAGAATTCGACGTTGCCACCGAGAAAAACGACATACCCGCCAGTATCGCCATAGACGCCATTGTCGGGATCCCACGTGCCATCGGTCCGGAGTCCTCGGGTAAACGCGACCGGAGTGCTTGGGGGGGATCACTCATTTTTAATCCGCCCACAAACTCTAAGCTCAGCTCGCGTCCGCTTGTGAACGAAGAATCGAGTGCTTTGTTGTTGTTGGGACTGATAATCGCAGCGGGGACTTCGCCATCGAATGAGGGGTCGATCTTCGAGAAGTAGAAGCTCGCGTCTTTGAGAGCCTTGGTGCGGGCGAGGATACCCGGCCAGAGAAAGACTTTATTGGCATCGGAGAGCCCGCCGCTACACGCAATCGTGTCGGGATCAGGCAGGCGATCCTTGTTGTCCGAGGCGTAAATCATCGCGGCTTTGGCGATCTCACGGAGGTTATTCGCATCGACGGCGCGTTGCGCTTTTTCCCGAACACTGCCGACGGTAGGAATGACGATGGCGGCAAGGATGCCGATAATCGCAATCACGGTAAGCAGTTCTATTAAGGTAAACTCGGATTGGGCGCGATGGAGGGGAAAGGTAATCATGGGCTGCCGAATGGTTGGCGGAGGGTTTGCCTAATCTGCCATGAAGACAATCCGATTCTGTGCCGTGAGACTGGACAAAAGAAAATTTCGTGCCGTAGATTACTAACGTATGAAAATCTACCTCGATGGAAAATTTGTCGATGAAGCTGATGCGAAGATATCGGTCTTCGACCACGGTTTGCTTTATGGCGATGGCATCTTCGAGGGGATCCGTCTCTATGAGGGAAACATATTCCGGCTCGATCAGCATCTGAAGCGTTTGGCGAACTCAGCCAAGGCTATCATGCTCGACCTTCCTTGCCCCCCTGAAGAAATCGGCGAGATTATTTGTGAGACATGCAGGCAGAATGGGCTGACCGATGGCTATATCCGCTTGGTGATTACTCGGGGAGTGGGCGACTTGGGGCTGTCTCCTTGGTCTTGCGCCAATCCTTCGATGTTTGTGATCGCGAGTAAGATTTCTCTCTATCCACAGGAGCATTACGACAACGGCCTCGCGATTGTTACTTTGCCGACTCGTCGCATCAATCCGGCTGCGCTGCCGCCGACCGTGAAGTCGCTGAATTACCTGAACAATATCCTTGGTAAAATAGAGGCCAAGCAAGCTGGTGCGCTTGAAGGGATCATGTTGAACGATCAGGGCTACGTCGCGGAATGCACAGCCGACAACATCTTCATTGTTCAGGACGGCGAGATTCTCACACCGAGTTCGTCGCAAGGCGCTTTGAAAGGAATTACACGAGGGACGATCTTCGATATTGCGGATGAGTTGAACATGCCGATTCGCGAAGTGAACATGACGCGCTACGACGTGTGGTGTGCCGATGAGTGTTTTCTCACCGGGTCGGGCGCAAAAGTGATTCCGGTGAGCAAACTCGATGGCCGCGTCATCGGATCGGGTAAGCCTGGGCCGGCGACGCAGCAGATTCTAGCTTCATTCCGTCGCCGCGTAACGGCCGAAGGAAGGAAGATCTAAGAGCGTTGCTCCTTGATCTGAAATCGACGAGCGAGACAGGATGTCGCGTATTACTCTAGCTGGTGCGCGCTATTGGCACGGGAATTACTCGTGTCATGCACTTGCCAGACGTAAGGTGCTTGGCATCTTACTAGCAGAGAAAGAACTAATCTATGGCCAATCCACTCAAATGCGATCTTTGCGATAATTCTGCGACGGTGCACCTGACCCAAATTTTGAACAGCAAAGTTCACAAAGTGGATCTGTGTGAAAGCTGCGCGGAGGCCAAGGGCGTGACTGACCCGAGTGGATTTTCGTTATCCGATCTTCTGCTCAAGGCGTCGTTGAATCCTGATCAACCGGAGACGGCGGTGACTTGTGAGCAATGTGGATTTACGCAGCAGGACTTTAAGAAGCATGGGCGATTCGGATGTCCGCACTGTTACGAAGCCTTCACAGGCGTGGTCTCGACAATGCTCGAAACCATGCATAATGGCACGACCCATACGGGCAAAGTGCCTCAACGTGCGTTGGCGCGTAAAATTCTCTACGACCGTTTAACCCAATTGGAAGACGAGCTCAGCGAAGCGATCAAAACTGAACGCTACGAAGACGCTGCTCGCTGCCGCGATGAAATCAGCCAAGCCAAACAAACCCACGGGTAAGAGCCGACGCGTTAAGCCAATGACGATCTCGTCGATGATCGACACCCCTTCAGAATTGACGGATGGGTCGAGCAGCAAGACGGCGATTGTATTGATGACGCGGGTTCGTCTCGCGCGCAATTTGGCGACCATGCCGTTTCCCGGCTGGGCGCAGCCTGCGCAACGTGAGGAAGCTCTCGATATTTGTCGCGCCGCCGTCGTGTCGGCTCCGCAAATGAAGCGGAGCCTGAGTATTGATGTCGCGGAATTGAGCGATCTGGAAAAGCAAATTCTGGTGGAGCGTCATTTGATTAGCCGCGAGCTCAGCACATCGAAGGGTGGATCTGGTGCAGTGATCAATCACAACCAAGCGGTTTCCGTGATGATCAATGAAGAGGATCACCTGCGCATCCAAGTGCTGCGCTCGGGGTTCCAGTTAAAGAAGGCATGGAATGCGATTAACGATTTCGATAGCGTTTTGGAAGAGCATCTTGATTACGCCTTTTCTTCCAATCAAGGCTACTTGACCGCATGTCCGACCAATCTGGGCACGGCGATGCGCGCTTCGGCGATGATGCATTTACCTGCACTCGTGATTGCAGGGCAGATGGAAAAGGTAGCGCGAGCCGTGAATCAACTCGGGATGGTCGTGCGTGGGCAATTTGGAGAAGGCTCCGATGCTAGCGGAAGTATCTTTCAAATTTCCAATCAGACTACGCTGGGTGAAGCGGAGCCCGCGATTATCAAGCGTCTGGGCAGTGTTCTCTCGACGATTGTGGATCACGAAAAGAATGCTCGGGCGAAACTGCTCGAAACGGATTCCGGTAAGTTGCTGGACAAGATTGGTCGCGCTTTTGGGATTCTGCAAAACAGCCATATCCTAAACTCTAACGAAGCGATGAATCTACTCTCGCTCGTGCGCTTGGGCGTGGACCTCGGTCTCTTTCCGGAAGAAAAGCGTTCGCAAGTGGATCGGTTGTTCATCGAAACCCAGCCGGGGCATTTGCAATACGCTCAGAAGGGAATTATAGAGCCTGAGAAGCGTGACTTACTCCGCGCCAGTTGCTTACGCTCTGAGTTTGCCAATTTCGTGAAGCCCGTATCTATATCAGATAAGAATTAACGAGTTAAAACCAATTTAACACCCAGTCGTATGTCACAAGAACCGATGAACAATTTCACACCACGCGCCCAGCAAGTTCTGGCGCTGGCCCGCAAGGAAGCTGATCGTTTCAACCACATTTACGTGGGCACCGAGCATGTTCTGCTTGGATTGATAAAGCTCGGGCAGGGCGTAGCCGTGAGTGTCTTGCTAAAGATGGGACTCGATCTGGAAACAGTTCGAGCCGCGGTTGAAAAGCAAGTCGGCACGGGGCAGGAAACGAAGACTCCTGGCAGTATCCCCTACACACCTCGCGTGAAGAAAGTCTTAGCGCTCGCAGGTAAGGAAGCCAAAGTGCTCAATCATTCCTATGTCGGCACGGAGCACATTCTACTCGGATTGTTACGTGAAGGTGAAGGTGTGGCTGCTCGTGTTTTGAAGTCTCTTGATATAGATATCGAGCGCACACGTAACGAGATCCTGCGTGAGCTTGATCCGCAATTTTCTGGTGGGGAACCCGGTGGCGAAGAAGCGGCCGCCGCGGCTGGGGGCGGAGGAGGCTCCGGTGATGACAAGAAGGATGTGAAGACTCCTGCGCTTAAGGCCTTTGGCCGTGACCTCACGGAACTGGCTCAAAAAGGTGAGATGGATCTGGTCATTGGTCGCAAGAAAGAGATCGAGCGCGTGATTCAAATTCTCTGCCGTCGTTCGAAAAACAATCCCGTGCTGATCGGTGAAGCTGGGGTTGGCAAGACCGCGCTGGTCGAGGGGCTCGCTCAGGAAATTGCCGCTGGTCACGTCCCTGAGATTCTATTGGAGAAGCGGGTGGTGACACTCGATCTTGCTTTGATGGTCGCGGGCACGAAATACCGTGGTCAGTTCGAAGAGCGAATCAAAGCCGTGATGGATGAGATCAAGCGCGCTAAGAATATCATCCTGTTCATTGATGAACTCCACACGATTGTTGGAGCAGGTGCCGCCGAGGGTGCGATGGATGCTTCGAATATTTTCAAACCCGCGTTGTCGCGGGGCGAGTTACAGTGCGTCGGTGCCACGACACTCAATGAGTATCGCAAGTATATCGAAAAGGACTCCGCGCTTGATCGTCGTTTCCAATCAGTGAAGGTCGATGCGCCCTCGGTTGAGGACACTATTCTTATCCTGAAAGGCATTCGTGGTAAGTATGAGGATCACCATAAGGCGACCTTCAGTGATGCTGCGATCGAAGCGGCGGCGAAGCTTTCTGATCGCTATATCACCGGACGTTTTCTGCCGGACAAGGCCATTGATATCATGGATGAAGCGGGCTCACGTGCTCGGATCGCCTCCATGAGCCGTCCGCCGAATCTAGATAAAATGAGTAAAAAGATCGAAGGCGTTTGCGCTCAAAAAGAGACCGCTATCGCTGAACAGCATTTTGAAGAAGCGGCGAAGTTTCGCGATCAAGAGAAACAACTCCGTGCGAAGCTGGAGGAAGTCACTGAAGCATGGCGCAAAGAGCGCGACGAGAAGCGGGTGGCAATTGGCGAAGATCAGATGATGCAGGTCGTTGCGGCTTGGACGGGGATTCCTCTTAACCGGATGGAAAAGAAGGAGAGCGAGAGATTGCTCTCGATGGAAGACGAGATTCAGAAAGTAGTGATCGGTCAGGAATTGGCTGCCTCTGCGATTGCGCGGGCACTGCGCCGTTCACGCGCTGATCTTAAAGATCCACGCCGTCCGATTGGCTCCTTCATGTTTGTGGGCCCTACTGGTGTCGGTAAATCCGAGACGGCCAAGCAACTCGCTTTTCAGATGTTTGGTGATCAAGACGCGATTATCCAAATCGACATGTCGGAATACATGGAGAAATTTGCCGTGTCGCGTCTCGTTGGATCTCCTCCGGGCTACGTCGGCTATGATGAAGGCGGTCAATTGACTGAAGCGGTGCGACGCAAGCCATACGCGGTCGTGCTCTTCGATGAGGTTGAAAAAGCCCATCCTGATGTGATCCAGTTGCTCCTCCAAATATTGGAAGACGGGCGACTCACTGATTCGTTGGGGCGTAGCGTGGATTTTCGCAATACGATCATCATCATGACTTCGAATGTCGGGGCGCAATTGTTGCAGCGGCAGACTTCGATGGGCTTTTCGGCATCAGCCAACGATATCAATGATGCGGAGAAGATGCGTGAGAAGGTGAACGAAGAAGCCAAACGTATCTTTAAACCGGAATTTTTGAACCGGATCTCCGATATCGTCTTTTTCCGTCCGCTCGAAAAAGCTGACTTGGTGAAGATCATCGACATCGAATTGTCTAAGTTTTGCGAACGTCTCAAGGATCGCAAAATTACCTTGGAATTCAGCGACAGCTCCAAGGAACTGTTGGTGGAGAAGGGATACGACGAAAAATACGGAGCGCGACCTCTGCGCCGTGCGGTCGAATCCTGTCTCGAAGATCCGCTCGCGGAAGCCATTCTGCGCGGTGATGTGAAGGATGGGGAGCCTCTCTTGGTTGACCGGTTAGGTGATAAACTCAGCTTCACTCACATGACGCCGCCTGAAGCGAAGGAAGTCGCTTCCGAGCAATCTTAAGCTTTTTCAAACTCCGCTCATTGTGAGCGGAGTTTTTGTTTAGGACCTCGGTTGCACCACTTCGAGAGCGGTGAGAGGCGCCGCGTTGCGCGTCATTAGGCCGAGCTTTCGAAAGATGCTCTCCATGTGCTTGTGGATCGTGCGCACACTGGTGCTGAGGATCATGGAGATGTCGGGCTTACTCTTGTCCTGGGCGATCTAATTAAGCACCTCGGCTTCACGCGCGGTTAGCCCTAGAGGAAGGAGGGAGCTGGGGCCGAGAGGAGAATTGCGTTCCTGCACGATATACATGGAAATCTCCTCGTTACCGGCTTCCGAAAAGCGTCTGACTTCCAAGGGACTTTCTGCAGAGACAAGTTCAACCGGGCAGTGGGTGCCATTGAAGTTGTCGGCATATTTATTCAGCAAGGCGTCGGTTAGACGCGTGCTGAAAATAATCTGATTAGAGGCATCAATCAGCAGGATGCCGAGATCGATGGACTGGCGGAGTAGGTTCTCGGCTTCAACCCGCATCGAGAGTTCATCGGCTAACTGCTGTTGGAGGTGGTAGATTTTGAGGTGAGCGGTTACCCGAGCGAGAACCTCAGAAGTATAAATTGGTTTAGTGATGTAATCGACCGCACCTGCTGCAAAGGCTTTGATCTTATCCTCCGGTTCATTTAGCGCGGTCATGAAAATGACGGGGACCTGCCCCCATTGAGGGCTAGCCTTGATCGCGGTGCAGGTTTCATACCCGTCCACTCCAGGCATGATGACATCGAGTAAGATAATGTCGGGAGTGACTTCTGGAATCATCTCCAGTGCGATGGTTCCGCTTTCAGCGACCAGTAGCTCGTAGTCCGATTCTCGAAGTGTATCGAGCAGGAGTTCCTAATTGACTGTGGTATAATCTATGACCAGCACGGTTTGCCGTGAAACCACTATGTTATCTTTGCTTGGCATTAAGATTATTCATGCAGAGGACTGGCTAATAGACGGCAACCATGGAGTTTATGGCGGCCGAGATAAGTGTGCTTCAGTTGCCGGATACGGCAATTCGGGTGAAAGCCGATAAGCATGGACGCCCCTCAGTGGAACCCCGCCAGCCGATCACAAGCCTGCTTTCGGGAGTTGGTCCTTCGAGGGGAAGAAACACGATGTCGGATGGTAATTGTTTCGCTTCGGACGGAGTCATGAAGGTGGCGCCCAATCCAGCGCGAACTAGTCCGATGCCATTGGCTCGCGGCCAGATTTCCTCCGCGATTACCGGAGAGATACCTGATTTTGAAAAAGCACTGAGAATGCGATCGTAGAAATCGGAATTGAATGAACGGGGGAAGAGCACGAACGGAGTCGCCTCAAAGTCTTTAAGTCGAACTTTGCTTTTCTTACTCAAGGGATGATCGCTGGGCAGAAGTAGGCCGTTTCTCTCGCGCAGCAGCAGCAGCGTTTTTAGGCCGCTGGGTTCACGCGTTTCAGGGTGAAAAAACCCGCAGTCGATCTCACCTTCACGCAGCGCTTTGATCTGAGCAGATGTTGGGGACTCATTGAGTTCGAGCCGGACGCCGGGGTGTGCCTTTGCGAATTCGCGAATAATGCCGGGTAAGACGGTTGCCATCGCGAGGCCGGTGAATGCGACCCGCACGCGACCGACTTCTCCTTGGGCCACGGCTTGAAGTTCTTCGGGAAATTTTTGTAGAGATTGGAGGAGGGGCTCGATTCGGCTCAGCAGTGCATCGCCCTCGGCTGATAGTTCGACACGTCGTTGGGTGCGGTTGAATAGCGTCACACCAAGGGCAGATTCGAGCTGGGCTATTTGTCGGCTCAAAGCAGGTTGGGCGACGCGAATCGATTCGGCGGCTTTGCGAAAATGTAAATGCTGGGCGACCGCCTGAAAGTAGATCAGGTGGCGAAGCTCGTAAGGGTATTGATACTTTCTAGGCATCAAACAAAACATATTAAGTATTTTGGAGAATGGTAAAGCTCTGATACGATAGGGCCGTCGAGTTATCGCCGAGGTGGTTTGACGCGATCATCATCCTTCGAAAATCTTTATTCTTCATTTTATGTCCCAATCACTGTTTGAAAAAGTATGGCAGGCCCACGCGGTTCGCCAGTTGGCGAATGGCCAGACTCAGTTGTTAATCGGCACGCATCTCATTCACGAGGTGACGAGCCCACAGGCCTTTGGGATGCTCCGAGATATGGGCATCAAAGTGGCGATGCCGCACCGCACGTTTGCGACGGTCGATCATATCGTGCCGACGGATCGGCAGACGGAGCCTTTTAGCGATCCGCTCGCCGATGAGATGATCAAGGAACTGCGACGTAACTGCGAAAAGCACAATATCACGTATTTCGATCTCGGTTCAGGGCGGCAGGGAATTGTGCACATGGTGGGCCCCGAGCAGGGAATCACTCAACCCGGCACGACGATTGCCTGCGGTGATTCGCACACGAGCACTCACGGTGCGTTTGGCGCGATCGCTTTGGGAATCGGTTCGAGCCAAGTGCGTGATGTGCTGGCCACGCAGACAGTTTCGTTAAGTCCGTTGAAAGTTCGGCGGATCAACGTCACTGGAACTTTGAGCGCAGGAGTCTATGCCAAGGATGTGATCTTACACATCATCCGCACGCTGGGCGTAAACGGTGGCACCGGCTATGCCTATGAATACGGAGGCGAAGTCTTTGACCGTTTGTCGATGGAAGAGCGTATGACGGTGTGCAACATGTCGATCGAAGGCGGGGCTCGCGTGGGTTATGTTAATCCTGACGCCGCGACATTCGAATATTTGAAAGGACGTCCTTACTCTCCAGAAGGAAGCGCGTGGGATGAAGCGGTGGAGCGTTGGAAAGCGACTGCCAGTGATGCGGATTGCACCTACGACGATGTCGTAACGATTAAGGGGGAAGAAATTCCGCCGACAGTCACTTGGGGCATCAATCCGGGACAGGGAATTAGTGTCACTGAAAACGTGCCTCAGCCGGCCGATGCTTCATCGGATGATGAACGTCAGAGTATCGTGGAAGCTTTGGAATACATGAAATTGCCGGGAGGTGAGCCGATCAAGGGAACGAAGATCGACGTGGCGTTTCTCGGCAGTTGCACCAATGCACGCCTCTCTGATTTTCAGGAAGTTGCGAAACATCTCAAAGGTCACCGCGTAGCAGATGGTGTGAAAGCGATTGCCGTGCCTGGCTCGCAAATCGTGGGTGAGTTGTGCAAGGGATTGGGTATTGATCAGGTATTCAGGGATGCAGGATTCGAATGGCGTGAAGCGGGATGCTCAATGTGTCTCGCAATGAATCCGGACAAACTGGTCGGCGATCAGCTCTGCGCGAGCTCCTCGAACCGTAATTTTAAAGGACGGCAAGGCAGCCCGACGGGTCGGACTTTATTGATGAGTCCGGTCATGGTGGCCGCAGCGGCCGTAAGTGGTGCGGTGGCTGATGCCCGCGAAGTATTCAGTGTGAAAAATTAATTGGAGAAACCCATGGGACTTGAAAAATTTAGCCAAGTAAGCGGACGCGGTGTGGTCGTGCCCGGTAATGATATTGATACGGACCGGATCATCCCGGCACGTTTTCTGAAATGCGTGACGTTTGATGCGTTGGGCGAAGGGCTGTTTGCGGATGACCGCAAAGCAGCGACGGCCTCAGGTGGGATTCACCCACTCGATGATGATAAATACCGTGGAGCGGCGATCATGCTCTCCGGAGCGAATTTTGGTTGTGGGAGCTCGCGCGAGCATGCGCCGCAGGCCATCCGGAAATTTGGGGTGCGCGCGATTATCGCGGAAAACTATGCGGAGATTTTCTTCGGTAACTCGACGAATATCGGACTGCCCTGCTTGAGTGCGACTCGTGAGAGTATTCAGCAAATCGCGACGGCAGTGGCAGCGGATCCACAGGTCGAGATCACGATTGATTTGGAGGGTGAGGTGATTCGTTACGGCGACGAAAGCGTGCCCCTGAACATGCGCGATTCGGCTCGTGATGCCCTGATTAAAGGGCGTTGGGATACGATTGCAGAACTGCTCGAAGGTGCGGAAGCTGTGAACGCGATAGCGGCAGGCTTGCCCTATATCGCTTCGACCGATTGATTTTTTTCGAACTTATCTTGTTCGCACGCGTCTTACTCACGACTTACCTATGATTTATCTCGCTGTTATTGACGTTTTTAAAGGCGCAGGCCTGTTGATTTACCCGTTGGGTTTATGTTCGGCAGCGGCGGTGTATATCATCTGTGAACGGGCTTTTGCTCTGCGCCGGGCAGCGGTGATGCCGCAGGATCTGGTGGATGCGGTGATTCATCAACGGCCTCTGATGGGCGGTCAGCATACTGTGCTGTCACGGATTGTGGAATTTGCCGAGGAGCACAAAGGAGATGAGGATGCCGTAAAAGCATTCGCGCGGCTCGAGCTGAACCGCATGGAACGAGGTATTCCTTACTTGGATGTGATCTATGCAGCCGCGCCGCTAATCGGACTCACGGGCACAGTCACAGGTTTGTTGCAGGTGTTTTCTCAGATCGCACCCGATACTGGATTACCTGATCCAGTTGCATTTACCTCCGGCGTGGCTCTCGCTTTATCAGCGACAGTGATTGGACTTTGTATCGCGATTCCTTCTCTAGTCGGAAGTGGTTGGCTGCAGCGTAAGATTGAGAATTACGCGGCTCAACTCGATGTTATCCTCGAGAGAATCATGCAGCGCAACGCAAAATGAGTGAGCTTTACCCAAAGCGACGTGAGCGGCCCGAGATGAATCTCGTGCCCTTGATCGATGTGCTGGTGATTCTGATCTTCTTCGCGTTTGTGACTATGCAGTTTCGCTCGGCCACGACTTTGAACATCACAGTGCCGAAGGTGCAGACTTCCGGTAAGAATCAGTTTTCCGGTAAAGTGGAAATCGGGATCGATAACGAGGGTCGGATTTCTCTTAACGGTCGCGTAGTCGAAATTGTGAAGATGGAAGAATTGCTGAAGGAGGTGAAAGAGGTGAATCCCGATATGCCGATTTTAGTGAAGGCGGATGAGACGAGTCACTTCGGTGTCGTCACTCAGGTCTGGGATGTATGTCGGCGACTTGGTCTGAACAAAGTCGTGATGCAGACGCGGAAATAGCGACAAGACGATTGCTCGCCTGATGGAATTAGGCAGCGTGAAATTATGAAGATTGTGATTACAGGAGTGACCCGCGGGTTGGGTCGAGCTCTCGCCGAATACTATATGGAAGAGGACTACGAGGTCATCGGTTGTGGTCGGAGTGGGCCAGAGATCTTCGAAATGAGGATGGATCATCCCGATCATCATTTCTCGGTCGTGGATGTAGCTTTGGATAACAAAGTTTCGCTGTGGGCGACGGAGGCCCTCGGCATCGGCGAGGCCCCGGATATTTTGATCAATAATGCGGGGATGATGAATCGACTCGCGCCGGTCTGGGAACAGTCGGATGCGGAGTTTACCAAACTCGTGGATGTTAACCTACGAGGCGTCGCGAATGTGTTGCGGCATTTTGTGCCACTGATGGTTGAGGCGGAACGTGGCGTGATTGTGAATATGAGCTCAGGCTGGGGGCGTGCGGTTTCTCCTGATGTGGGTTCGTATTGTATGTCGAAATGGGGGATCGAGGGTTTGACCAAGGCCTTGGCCGAGGAACTGCCCGAAGGGATGGCAGCCGTGCCTTTGAGCCCGGGAACCGTGGATACGGATATGTTACGCTCTTGCTGGGCGGAAGGCGCAGGTAGCAGTCCGAAAGTCGAGGACTGGGTGCAATCAGCGGGGCCGTATATTCTGTCGCTCGGAGCGAAGGACAACGGGGTTTCGGTCACGGTGCCATAAAGGCTTACTCGCGCAGTTGCGAGTCGATCACGAGCGTGATGGGACCATCGTTGACGAGGCTGACTTTCATGTCGGCTCCGAACGTGCCGGTTTTAATTGGATGCCCGATTTGCTCTGACAATTCGTGAACGAACTTCTCGTAGAGAGGAATCGCGATCTCTGGGCGCGCGGCGTCGTTGAATGAGGGGCGCGTGTCTTTGCGGGTGCTGGCAATAAGCGTGAATTGGCTAACGGCCAAAATCTCACCGCCGATATCACCGATTGATAAGTTCATGCGATCTTCGGAGTCGGTGAAGATGCGTTGGGCGATTACTTTTCTAGTGAGCCAAGCGACATCTTTGGGAGAGTCGGTGCGAGCGATTCCCACGAGCACGAGGATGCCTTGTTTGATCTGACTGATGATCTGACCATCGATAGCGACTTGCGCTGAGGAGACGCGTTGAATGACTGCTCGCATAAATAGAAAAGGCGGGGGTTGAAGCTCCGCCTTGTTGAAAACTTGTAGCGGAGAATTACTCCATTTCTCTGTGTGGTTCGGTTTCGGCATCGTAATCGATGCCCTCGAGACCGAAGCCAAACATTTTGAGAAACTCGCTGCGGTAGCCGTTGATATCGGTCAGCTCTTCCAGGTTTTCTGTGGTGACTTGAGGCCAGATTTCACGGACTGCTGCTTGGATCTCGGCGCGCATCTCCAAATCGTCGATGCGGGTGCGGCCACCTTCATCAAAGACGGCGGTCTTGCCATTATACATTTGGGTCGCGAACAGACGATAGAGTTGCTCGATGCAACCTTCGTGGGTGCCAGCCTCTTTCATGATCTTGTAGAGGATCGAGATGTAAAGTGGCACGACAGGAATGGCCGAGCTGGCTTGAGAAACCAGGGCTTTGTTGACGGAAACGAAGGCGCGACCGCCCGTGGGCTTGAGCTTGGCATCAATGGCGCTAGCGGCGCGATCGAGGTCGTTCTTTGCTACACCGATGGTGCCATCACGATAGATTGGCCAAGTGACGTCGGGCCCGATGTAGGTATAGGCAACGGTCTGTGCATCAGGCGCGAGCGCTCCGGCATCTGAGAGCGCATCCATCCATATTTCCCAATCTTCGCCACCCATGACGGCAATCACATCAGAGACTTCCTCTTCCGTCGCAGGATCGACGGTGATGGTGCTGACGACACCCTTATCGGTATCTACGGTTTGATTGGTGTAAGATTGGCCGATTGGCTTGATGCAGCTTTTATGAACGGCACCCGTTTTAGGGTGGGTGCGGCGAGGAGACGCTAGCGAGTAAACGACGAGATCTACTTGGCCGAGATCGTCTTTAATGGCTTCGATGGTCTCTTTCTTAATCTCATCCGAATAAGCATCGCCATTGATGTTCTTGGTGTAGAGGCCGGCAGCTTTAGCGGCCTTGGTGAAGCCGATGGTATTATACCATCCAGGAGTGGCGAGGCGGTCTTCGGAAGAGGGGCGTTCGTAGAAGACGCCGATGGTCGAGGCATTAGTGCCAAAAGCGGCGGTGATCCGCGACGCTAAGCCGTAGCCAGTCGATGAGCCAATCACGAGGACCTTCTTGGGGCCTTGTTCAACCGGAGGCTGAGCTTTGACGTAGTCGATCCATTCCTGCACGTGGGCAGCACATCCTTCCGGATGGGCAGTGACACATACGAATCCGCGAACCTTAGGTTTAATGATCATACGAGGGTAGTTTTTCGGGAGGGTTGAGGGGCGTCGAGGCTAGATTTCGCTGACGCAAATGAGTGTCGTAAGTTGGTTAATCTATTGTGAGAGAGATCATTAACTTTGATCTAAGTGTTTTTCGGACTCGATATCGTGTTCACGAAGTATGAGTTCGGCTTCGCGTTGGTTCTGCAGGCTGCGAATACTGAGTTTGGCCATGGCGAGTTGCTGGCGCAGGATGGCGTTTTCCGTCTGCACCGCGTTGAGCAGCTGGATGATCAACAGGAGTGTGATGATCGAGATGGCTGCAATTGTGCCAGCAAGAAGAACAGGGAGCGAAAAGCGAGGAGAGGGAGTGTTCATGTTGGTTCAGAGCACGGCCTGCCCAATTAATCCGAGCACGATTAACAGAGCGAGGATGGCGAGAATGCGTTTCTCAAGGGAGGTAACCGACAGTGGCATATGTTTAGAGCCCGAGTGGTTTCAGGTTACGGAAGATTTCCTGCATGAGGGGTTCATCTTTGAGCTGATCCCAATTCAGGTTGATGGAAAAGCGGGCAAACAGTTGATCGCTTTCGTTTGTAAAACCGTAGTGCCAAGCGTGGCGCAGAAGTTGTAGGGCGGAACGCGGTTCGACATAATCGATGGGTTTTCGATCGTAGATATGCCAGAACCAGACGTTTTGGAAAAAGCGGCCCGTAGTGAATTTTCGCGATTCGGCTAGAGGAACAACTCGAGCCGGGATGACCAGCGCTTCGCGTCGACTGGGAACTTCAACCGGATACCAACCGGAACCAGGCCAACAAGCATCGGGGGTATGCATGGAAACCTGACTGACGGAAGATTGGCCGGGCTGCCAGTAAGTGAGATACACGGTGAAGATCGCCACTTCGCCATTCAGGACGCGGCGGTAGGTGCGTTGGGCGAGATTTTCAGTCTGCAGGATGCCACTGAATTGATAAAGATCAGTGCTGGTATCGACCTGCCAACCCTCGGATTGGGCTGGGAGGATACGGAGCAGATTCGACGGGATTCGATCAGAGGGTGGGGCCGGTCGAGTTTTGGCGTAGAAAAATATGTTGAGTGAGGCGACTAACAGAAGACCCACGGTGAGGCCAGTGTGTAGGACTCCGACTGAACGAGCTTTCTCGTCAGGCGTTGCTTGAGCTGACTCGTCGTTGTCATTTTTCTGATCAAGCAGCAGGGCCAGTCCACCGAGGATTGCAGCGGTGATGCCTAAGACCGCAAAACCAGTCACGTCGTGCCACGTGCCCGAAATGTCGATCCCAGCATTGGCGAGCAGAGTTAGAATGAGCGACCGCGCGAAATTCATGATCAACGCCAGTGGTGCAGCTAGACCGACGATGATCAGGCGTGGCCAGAAGCGGCGGACCAAAGTTGCGGAAAAGAAGAACCCGGCGAAGACGCAGGAGATCAGGCTACGCACACCGCTGCAGGCTTCCTCGACACCCACGGTAGTTTTGGCGAGTTCAATGACATTGCCATGTTGACTGGCCGCGATGCCCAGCAGATGGAGGGCGGAGAGCACGTGATCGGTTACACTGAGCTGCAATAATAGAGTAAGCCGAGAATATGTGCCTGGTGGGAGCGGTGCGCAAAGCAGCCACAGCCCAATTGCCACCAGTGAGGTCCAATTCAACGGCAAGAGACCTACGCGTGAGTCTGAGAATGCTAGGAGCCCGGCAAAGAAAAACAGGCAGGCACTGCTCGTAAGAAAGAATGCCACCAGGGTGTGTGACCAACCCACTGTCACGGCATAAAGCCCAGCAGCTCCCATGATGAAGAGCCCAGCTGCAATCGTAAGGAGAGTTAACGCGGTCTTGATTGGATGCGGCGGTAAGAACCGAATGGTGCCGTGACTTCTGCTTCCGTGGAGAAGGAGCAAAAAGAGCAAAGGCATGAAAAAACCATGCGAGAGATCGGGGTTTTCATTCCAGTGCGGCCAGAGAAACATCGACAACGCGACGGGCAGTGCAGCTAGCAGCACTAGGTTTAAGTGCAAGAATTTAGAGGAACGTCGAATATCTCGAAGAAGCGTCATCGAATGAATATCAATACCTTAAACATCTTTGTAGCGACGGCAAGTCACGGAAATCACGAGGAAATGAGGCAGGCGCTGGATTTTAAGAAGAACGTAAGTCAAAATAATGGCGCCATGAAAAATAATCTACTTGTTCGTGTGGCTGCTGTATGGGCCGCCTTGTTTCTAGGTTTACTCGTTGTCCGTGCAGTGGAGACGGAGCAATCCGCACCCGATTTCACTTTGACGGACATTGGAGGGAAAACTCACAGCCTCTCTGATTTCCGTGGCAAGACGGTCGTGCTCGAATGGATGAATCAAGGACGTCCCTTTGTCGTGAAACATTACGATAGCGGGAATATGCCTGCCATGCAGCGCGATGCGATTGCCGATGGTGTGGTTTGGTTGGTAATCAATTCCGGCTGCAAAGGCGCGCAGGGAGATCTTGATCTTGCTGAGGTAAAAAGCTGGCGGAAAGAAAAGGGAGCGTCGTTTACCGCTTATTTTCGTGATCGTGATAGCAGTGTAGGGCATCTCTACGGTGCGAAAACCACGCCACACATGTATGTGATCTCTGCGGAGGGCACGCTCGTTTATCAGGGTGCGATTGATAGTATTCGTTCAGCAAAAATCTCAGATATTGATCAGGCTGAAAACTATGTGCGCTCTGCGCTGAAGGATATATCCGATGGCAAATCTGTGCGAACCGACACGACGCGACCTTATGGTTGCTCAGTTAAATACTGATCGAGTTTAGCGCTTTGGCGCGAAAATTTCCGGATGCATTTGGCCATCGGCCACATGATTTACGGGGCCGCTCATCGAAATCTCGTATTCGAGATCGATCTTGATGCTGAGTGCGCCACCGGGCATGTGCACGGTGAGCTGATCGTCGACAAGGCCGAGCTTGCGTGCTACCGCAGCGGCCGCACTGGAACTACTCCCTGAGGCAAGGGTGTAGCCGGCGCCTCTTTCCCAGATTTCGATTCGAATATTTTGTCGGTCGATGACCTGCATGAATTGAACATTTGTCTTCTGAGGAAATGACGAATGCGTTTCGAGAGAAGGCCCATACTTGAGCGCAATCTCGGGGGAGATTTCTGGCAGTGAGATCACGCAGTGCGGATTTCCAATCGTCGCTGCACACACGAGAAACTCACGATCGAGGATGGTGAATGGCTCGTTGATCACTTCGCGATCATCACCTCTAATCGGAATCTCCGAGCTGATGAAACTCACGCGACCCATCTGGACCGTGACAGAAAGGTCGGATTTATTTACTGCGGAGCGAACGAGCCCACCGCTGGTATCGATGGTGAATTCTGGTTGGGCTGTCATTTTTTGCTCCCATAGATACCGTGAAAAGATACGGAGGCCATTGCCGGACTTCTCGGCTTCTGATCCGTCGGGATTGAAAATGCGGAGACCAAAGTCGCCGCGGTGCGAGGGAAGTGGGCCCCATAAAATACCGTCGGATCCTAAACCGTAGTTACGATGACAGATGGCGCGAATCTGCTCGAGGTTTGGCTCGGTCCAATCGGGGTAATCGCTGGGGTTGAGCACGAGGTAATCGTTGCCGAGCGCGTGGTATTTGGAAAAGCGCATGATAAGTGGTGTCTCTTGCAGTATTACGTGTCGGAGGGGACGTAACCGAAGAATTGTCGATTCTTGATCGCGGTGGCAATGTCGGCGGGGACCATTTCTTCCCAACTCGCGACACCCCTTTGCTGAGCGTAGTTCTCGATCAGGAGCTTGTATTCATGATCTAGTATTAAGCTGAGTCTCTCCTGGGTAACGTAGCGCTCGGACGTGCCGTAGATGGCATCACTAAAGGCCATATCGTAAGCCGACATCGTCTTGGCGACGGTGCCAGACGCCCCACCGACATGGAAAAAGACCCGCGCGACCTCTTGTCCCGCACCGATCTCTGCGAACGTGTCATATTTCGTATCGTCCAGATTGATCGTCAGAGCTTTGCGATTAGTGGTCAGCAGCTTGTTTCCCTCGCTCATAGATTCACTAAAAGAGATCTGCCTACTGACAGCAACTTGTTCGTTATCACTTGATGAAACAGTTTAGGGTCTGCTCGGATATTTTCTCGTGAGACTAGGGAAAGATGCGCAGTGTTTGTAACATGCGAAATTTTATCTCTTCACTGCTGGGAGCATTGTCAGCGCTCGTGCTCTTTTTCGGAGCAGGTATTGTTCTTATCGTGATCTTGCTCGTGGTGATTGGATCAATGGAACAGAAGACGGTGGCGGTCGAGCGTGGCTCCTATCTGGTTTTCGATTTGTCTGCGAACATCACTGATTCGCCTCCTTTGATTGATTTCGGGAGTTTTTCACGGAATCACGTGGATGTGCTCCAGTTGCGACAGGTGACCGCAGCCCTTAGAACGGCCTCTACCGATGATCGGATCAAAGGAGTGCTGATTATCGGCTCGGTGCGAACAGGCGGGATGGGATCGGGCTACGCAGCGCTCGAAGAGGTGCGAGGTGAGCTGATGGATTTTCGCGACTCGGGGAAATCGGTGCATGCGTTTTTGAATTATGCCTCAACGCATGATTATTACGTGGCTTCGGTCGCCGACGATATTGCGTTGGACCCTTATGGAGCGTTGACGATGCCGGGATTGGCGAGCGAACCGATGTTCTTCGCCAAGGCGTTTGAGAAATACGGCATCGGCGTGCAAGTCACGCGCGTGGGTAAATATAAATCAGCAGTGGAGCCCTTTATTAGAGAAGATTTGAGTGAAGAAAACCGCCAGCAGATGCAGCAGTTACTCGGTGGTATTTGGGGGAATCTAATTGAGGATATAGGGGCTAGTCGTGGTCTAAGTATCGCCGATATTCAAAAGGTGGTAGATACGGAGGGTATGATCCGCGCCGAGCAGGCGAAAGAGGCTGGGTTGGTCGATCGGGTAATCTATCGTGACGTAATCTTGGCCGAGCTGCAGGAAAGCACTGGGCAGAAAGCATCGAAACCTTTCACGCAAATTGGGCTGCAGGATTATGCTAATCTGATCAATATCTCCGGCTCATCAGGTGGAGGGCGTATTGCGGTGGTTTATGCTGAGGGAACTATTGTCGATGGTGAGGGCGAGAGAGAGCAGATTGGTGGCGACCGGTTTTCTCGTGAACTGCGCAGGCTGCGTCTTGATGATTCAGTCAGCGCAATTGTTTTACGGGTGAATAGCCCGGGAGGAAGCGCTTCGGCATCCGAGACGATTCAGCGGGAGATGCGATTGGCGGCGAAAGAAAAGCCTGTGGTCGTTTCGATGGGATCTTACGCGGCTTCGGGCGGTTACTGGATTTCGACCTACAGTGAGCGCATCTATGCTGAACCGATGACGATAACCGGATCGATTGGGGTTTTTGGCGTGCTGTTTGATATTCAGAAACTCGCCAATAATATGGGGATCACTTTCGATCAGGTGAAGACAGGCGAGTTTGCCGACACCATGACGATCAGTAGGCCCAAGACTGATGCGGAGATGGCCTTAATCCAGCGGTCGGTGGATTGGATCTACGACGAGTTTATTTCCAAGGTCGCCGAATCACGAGCGATCCCTCGTGCTCAGGTCGAGGAAATTGCTCAGGGGCGCGTGTGGTCAGGGCAAGAAGCCTTGGATTTAGGGCTGGTCGATGAGATCGGCGGTCTGGATGAAGCGATCAAACATGCCGCAAAACTAGCCGGATTGGAAAAATACCGACTAGTCGAATATCCGCGGAAGAAAGAGTTGGCAGAAGCCATCTCAGAACTAGTGAACGATATGGTGCCAGCAGGTGCTTCTGCGGGCCTCGAGGGTGTGATCGTGGAGAAGCTTAAAGGCGAGATGGAGACACTTCGTGGTTTCAATGATCCACAAGGCCTTTACGCGAGAATGCCAATGACTCTTAATCTTCCCTGAATGAATACTACTTTAACACGTGCATGTCCGACGACGGCAATCCCATCAGGCGAGGAAGTAGAGCTTCCCGGTGGTTTGGCGGTTTTCGTGACTCAGACTCTGGGTGGAAACGTAACGGTGCGGACTGATCAGGGTCTTTTTCGAATCGCCAAGGAAGACACCGATGCACTGCACGATTATGTGGCAGAAGAGGTCAAGGCAGCTCCCATCGCCGGAGAATTTAACGAAGAAGCTGTCTGGTCCGCTCTGAAAACCTGCTTTGATCCAGAGATTCCAGTGAATATCGTGGATTTGGGGCTAATCTACGATCTGGATATATCGACTAACGATGAAGGAAGTAATGTAGTCGAAGTGAAGATGACGCTCACGGCTCCTGGATGTGGAATGGGGCCAGTGATAGCCGAAGATGCGCGAGAAAAAATCGCCGCATTACCGACTGTGTCCGAAGCCAAAGTGCATATCGTTTGGGATCCAGTATGGGCGCCTCAGATGATCTCAGAGGCTGGAAGAGCGAAGCTGGGGCTCGATTAGGCTAGGCCAGATATGGGATTGTTAAGGGGCCTTCGGGAAGGATCGCGACAGGAGCGTCGCGTCCGATCTTTTCTAGCTCCGCATCTATCGCTGCACGAACATCGGGCATAGGTTGCAGATGCGCTTGCTGTAAATCTTCGGGAGGTAATTCACAGTGCACGCCGACGCGTGACTTCAACTGAACCATGGCAAGTAGCTGGGCCTGCCATTGGTCAAAGACGGAAAATCCGGGCTTCATGATGCGATCAAATAATTCCTGGGGTGATTTGGATTCGAAGAGCATGGAGCGAAAATTACCGTGCTCAGGAAACCCATCATCGCAGCGTGAGGCGATGGCGATGAGTCCGCCATCAGTCACGATTCGTGAGGCCGCACACATGCCTTTGACGGATTGATAGAGATTTTGATCGAGGGGATAACCACTGTTGGTGGCGACAACGATAGGGAATGGCTTTTCGCATGCGACCATCGCGGTGGATTTTGAAAAGGCGCATCCCGCCACATGGGCTGCCATCGTTTCGCCACAAAAATAACGGGTGATCTCTTTGTTGGCGTTGAGCGTGACGTTGATGCAGAAATCGATCGGGAGGAGCGAGCCTCCGGCGCGCACGTGCTCTTGCGTTGGATTGCCCTCAAGTTCTCCCCAGGTGCTGCGTGGATCTCCGATTACTCGCGCGCCGTGGTATTGCATGATCGAATCGATACTTGCGAGACCAGGCATCACAGCTTTGTAACCGCCGGAAAATCCGGCGATGAAGTGCGGCTCAATGAATCCGAGAATAATCCGACGATCTGCTTCGACATAATCTCGTGCAAAATGGATCGGGTAACCTTTATCAGAATGTCCACCGAGCGCGTGAGTCGACCTATCGTGAGCATCGTGATTTACCACTCGGTAGCGTCGCGCGATATTGGCCCCAAGCATGTGATCTAGCTCTTCCGGTGTGTTGGCTCGGTGAGAACCCGTGCCGATCAGAATGGTGAAGTTCTCAGCTGGAACATGCGACAGCTCGGCGAACAGCCAAGGCAGCAGGCGATCGCTCGGCAAAGGGCGTGTGCCATCAGGGAGCACTACCGCGACGGTCTCGTGGGCCTGGACAATGTCGCGTAATGGTCGCGTATCAATCGGCGCTCGCACAGCTTCGGTAAACGCGGAGGCCTCATCAGCTAGGCCATCAATAAACCGGGGGTTAAGGACTGTGGCGTTGAGACCGTCTAGATCGAGATCGAGGCCAGTTTGGCCGTATTGGAGTTGAACTTTCATGCGGAGATGGAATCGAGTGAGCAGCTCTTAATGCTGTTGGCGGCGGGAGTTTCACAGTTGGGCCGCGCAATCACGCCAGCGTAGGGTTCGGTCACAAATGGCTTATCCGGGACGGACAAGAGATGTCGGTCGCATACCGTGAACAGTTCTAGCTCGGTTGCCGTTCGACGCATGTCGTGGAGGAAAGCGCCGTCGGGATCCACGCTTTGGCCGACGAAGTTTAGATATTTCTTCATCTTGTTAACGTGAGCGCGCTCGGGAAACTTGTCGTGATTGGTGGCGTGGAAGAGGCGTTCGATATAGTCTCGCACATCGGCCAGAGTGATCGGCGTGATAACGTGCCCGTTAAAGGCTTCACGACATTGATGGAAAATCCACGGGTTACGGATGGCGTGGCGACCGATCATGACGCCAGCGGCATTCGTCTTGCTGAGGACTTCGACCGCTGTTTGCGCGGAGGTAATGTTGCCATTGGCCAGGACCGGACAATTGAGAGTGCTAGCAGCTTGCTTGATGTAATCGTAGTGAACTTCACTGCGATACATCTCTTTCACGGTGCGACCATGCAGACTAAGAAGATCAACGCTGTGGCGGCTGATGCTTTCGAGGATTTCTTCGAAATTTCGATCATCTTCGAAACCGATACGCATCTTGACGGTGAAAAGCCCAGGACATGCTTCACGGAGAGCGGCCAAGATCTCATCGATGCGAGCAGGGTCGCGCAGTAATCCTCCGCCAACGTTCTTCTTGTAAACTTTGGGAGCAGGGCAACCAAGATTGAGATCGATTCCAGCGATGGGATAGTTGAGCAACTTGCGGGCCGTGCGAGTTATCTGCTCGATGTTTTCACCAATGAGCTGCGCGAAAACAGGTCGCCCCGTTTGATTCTCGGTGATGGAGCGAAGAATGTGTTTCTCGGGCCGCGAATTGGAATGGACCCGGAAGAATTCAGTGAAGAAGTAATCCGGTGCGCCGTAGTGAGCTATAACCTTCATGAAGGCGAGATCGGTCACGTCCTGCATTGGAGCCAGTGCGGTGAATGGCTGGCCTTCGCTGATAGGTGATGGAAGAATTTTGGAAGCCTGTTCCATTGTTCAGGATTCGTCTGTTTGGTCGGTGTCGTCAGATTGCTGGCGTAACACCCGTTCCAATATATCGGTCTTATCCTCCTCCTGGTCATACACTGATCGGCTGACATGAATGGGCTTTTCGTGATGGAGGGCCAACACGATGGAGTCGCTTGGTCGGGCATCAATCTCGACGATTTTTGTTCCAAGTTCATTGCTCATTTTAAGGACGATACGAGCAAAGTAGGTGTCGCCCTTCGACTCGTTAATCACGACGTGATCGAGTTTAGCCTCAAGCCCGAGTAGGATATTATCAATGAGATCGTGGGTAAGTGGTCGCGATTTACGTGTGCCGGCGAGCGACATCTGGATTGCACTCCCAACGGGATGATCGACATAAATGAGGAACGATTTTCCTTCATCGCCCAAAAATACGGCGCACCCATTGGTCGTGGGCATCACACCTTTGACGGATACGGTGATGTTGTCGGTAGCCATGTCGGATTAGCTAATAAGAGAGAGTCGCTGAGCGTAAGAGGTTACTCAAAGCCGAGTAGAGAAATTCCCCAACTGCGGGCTTGTTTAATGACGGTGGTCTTATCGATGAGGATTACTTTGCCGGTTTCAAGCGCCGCGCATTTGAGGCCGGCCTCTTTCATGGTCTCTAATGTGCGAAGACCAAAACACGGCACATCAAACCGGTAGTCCTGCTGGGCTTTGACGGTTTTAACGAAAAGCGATTCATCGGTCTTGAAGCTCCCGGCGCGACGGAGCATTTCATCAGTGCCTTCAAAGGCTTCGATCGCGAGCACAGTGCCTTTGCGCACAACACAGCCTTGACCAATATCGAGACGGGCGCTTTCCCGAGCGATGTGAATACCATGAGAAAGATACTCTTCTGAAATGGGGAAGCTGCGACCCGTCATGGAACCGAGCGACGCGAGCTGATCATCAAGAAAGGATCGGGCATCCAGTAAAGTGATCCCTAATGCTTCGATTTCCTTGGCGATGGCACCAAAGATGGTTTCGGCATTGCGCCGTTTCAGTGAAAACAGAATTTGGGCCGCTTTGATATCGGGGTGGAGGCCCTTGAATAAACGCTTGGGGGTAATTTGTCCGGCCATCAAGGCGTAACCAGAATCAAATTCAGACAAGGCTTTGAGCATCTTTCCGAGTTGTCCCACCTTGATGATTTGACGATCAGTCTCGGGAAAGAGGTCGATGAGCTCCGGGGCAGTTTCCTCGTCGAAGCCGACGAGCCTGACGGGGGTGCCAGCAGCTCGCACATTTTCTGCCACGAGTGTAGGATAGCGACCCTGCCCGGCGATCAACGTAATAGGGCGTTGGACGTTATAGCCAGCAGGGAGATATGCAGAGAGAAGGGACACACTGGTATCTTGAGCCGGGTAACCGTGGGATAGAAGCTGAAAATATTATGATACTCAGCCTTAAGACTTAGCGCCGTAATATTTCTTGTAACTACGGTAGTAACGATAGTTCGAATATTATTCGATTCTACGAGGAGTGAGACCATTGAGCACAACACCGAGGATCTCATTCTTGGCGCTGTGAAGCGCTTTTATGTAAAGACGGATGTGCTTGCGGTAGGCTCGATTGAATCACTGCCTTTCTGGCGTTGATTCGGATACTCGCGTTGGGTGTTGCCTAGCGCATGGTGCTGCCTGCGACCATTTTACTGGTGCATAGCCCCACCGATCCACGAGGCATAAAATTGCTGGTATTGGAGATTGAGGGTTCTACTTCCATATCTGACCGATTGGGAGTAAGCGGTTCCTGAACGAATTTTTGGATTTCTAATCGCGTGTCGGGATCAAAATGCATTCCAGTGCCGTTGGGAAAACCATGGCATTGGTGGAGTCGGTCTTCGTTTCGATGACGGTTCCTTGCGCGGTGTAAACGGAATGTTTGTTCAATTCGGCAATCTTTTCGCCAGTATCGATCTCGGAAGTGCCATTGACATCAGCGACATAAACCTTAGCTGTTGGGCTCTACTTATGGCCTGCTGCGCTGGCAGGCGTGATGGCGACAAACGCTAACGTGGTTGCGATGAGAACCGCGGCGATAGCACTCTTGGATGGTTGTTTGTTTTCATGGCAGATGCTTTGATTACAGTATTACGTGCATTCGTTTACTTTAATTAGGGTATAAACCCTAATTTAATCAAGTCGATAATACTTTTATACGACAACTAGGTTCAAAATTCGGCCCGGCACATAGATCGCACGTTTGATTTCCTTGCCTTCAAGATGTGGGGATACCTTTATATGAGACTTAGCTTCCTCTATGGCAGTTTTTTCTGAGATATCAAGTGGTAGAATTTTGTCACCGCGATACTTGCCGTTTATCTGGAATACTAATTTGGATTCATTTTTAGTTAAGAACTTCTGATCGAAGTTTGGCCAGGTGCTCGTTGTGATTGAGCCGCCTTGTCCCATTCTGCTCCAGAGCTCTTCTGTTATGTGCGGCGCAAATGGCGCCAATACTTTCAGAAACGAAGTGATCGTAGATTTATTGATTTCGGAAGCTTTCTGGAGCTGGTTGACGAGAATCATCATCTGGGAAACTGAAGTGTTGTAGCGAAGATGCTCGATGTCGTCTCCGACTTTACGGATGGTTTTGTGAAGGACCTTGAGTATTTCATCGGAATCGCCAGCCGTATCTGTGATCTTCGGATTTGGATTTCCTTCGGAATCGACACAGATGCGCCACAGCTTTTGCAAGAATCTATGGACACCTTCGATGCCTCGTGGGTTCCATGGTTTCATGGCTTCGAGTGGGCCGAGAAACATCAGGTAGAGTCTCAAGCTATCCGTGCCATATTTCTCAATGACCTCATCAGGATTGGCGACATTGCCCCGACTCTTAGACATTTTCTCACCATCTTCACCGAGAATAATTCCTTGATGAAATAGTTTGGTGAATGGCTCATCTGTGGGAACGACTCCAAGGTCGAATAAGACCTTATGCCAGAATCGGGCATAGAGTAAGTGGAGCACGGCATGCTCTGCGCCTCCGACGTATATATCCGGCGTGCCCCAGTATTCAAGTGCTTCAGGTGAGGCAATGGCGTCGGAGTTTTGAGGATCCAGATACCGTAAATAATACCAACACGATCCGGCCCATTGTGGCATGGTATTGGATTCGCGGCGCGCGAGCACCCAATGCTCGTCAGGGCAGGGTTCAGTGGCAGGGACGGATTTTCCGGTGTTGGGTTCGTGCCAGATTTCCAACCATTCTGTCATAGCCGCGAGAGGGCTCTCGCCGATGCCGGTGGGCTCGTAGCTGCTTACTTCGGGTAAGCTGAGCGGCAGTGCATTTTCAGGAAGTGGCAATGCAAATCGAATCACGCCATCGATGGTGTAGCTGACCGGTGTTTCGGGCAGAGGCAGTTTCGCATTTGCGATCGCCTTGTAGTAGTCCGATTCGCTGACCCAAACGATGGGGAATGGTTCGCCCCAATATCTTTGGCGGGAAAACAACCAGTCGCGCAGCTTATACTGAACAGTGAACCCACCGCGATTTTCAGACGAAAAATGTGCGGCCAGTTTCTGCTGGGCTTCTTTTGGTGTGAGTCCGTTGCGATCGCCCGAGTTGATGAGATGCACCGCATCGCCCTTGTCAACATAAGGTAGCTCGACTACCGAGTTGTCCTGGGGAGCGATTACTTGAAGGATTGGTAGACCGAATTTCTCGGCGAATTCAAAGTCACGCTCGTCGTGGGCAGGAACCGCCATGATCGCACCGCTTCCATAGCTCACGAGGACATAGTCTGATATCCATATAGGAATCTTTTCACCGTTCGCTGGATTGATCGCATAGGAACCGGTGAATACGCCTGTCTTATCTTTCGCGAGTTCGGTGCGTTCGAGGTCGCTCTTAGCCGAAGCCGTTTTGGCATAAGCAGCTACTGCTTCTTTCTGTTCGGTGGTCGTGAGTTGATCTGCGAGTGGGTGTTCTGGCGCGATCACCATGTAGGTGGCCCCAAAAAGCGTATCGAGTCGGGTGGTGAAAACCCGCAAGCGCTCGCCGTCGTGGCAATCGATATCGAATTCTACATTGCTGCCTTCGCTGCGACCGATCCACGCTTTTTGCATGCGTTTGGTGGAGTCGGGCCAATCGAGCTTATCTAAACCTTCGAGTAGGCGATCCGCGTAGGCGGTGATCCGCAAAACCCATTGTCGCAGTGGACGCCGTTCGACAGGATGTTTGCCGACTTCGGATTTACCATCAATGACTTCTTCGTTTGCAAGCACAGTGCCGAGGGCTGGGCACCACCAGACGGGTTTGTCTTCAACATAAGCCAGTCCGCGTTTGAAAAGTTGAAGCCAGATCCATTGAGTCCATTTGAAATACGCAGGATGAGTCGTGTTGATTTCACGGCTGAAATCATAGGAGATCCCGATTGCCTTCAATTGGCGGGTGAAAGTGGCGATGTTTTCTTTAGTAACGTCAACTGGATGACGTCCGGTCTTAACCGCATAATTTTCGGTCGGAAGACCAAAGGCATCCCACCCGATTGGGTAGAGCACATTGAATCCTTGGGCGCGTTTGTAACGGGCCATGATGTCGGGGATCACGTAGTTCTCGCAATGCCCGAGATGTAGACCCGCTCCCGAAGGATACGGAAACATATCCATCGCGTAATATTTTTGTCGCGTGGATGTTTTTTCAGCCTGAAACAGGTTGTTTTCCGCCCAGAATGTTTGCCACTTGGGCTCTATCTGACGAAAGTCATAGTCTTTGCAATGCGTTGTCATCGTATAAAACTCTTCACTGTGCGCCTTTCCACATCCCGGTCAATCATGCTCAACATCCTTCTATGGTGTGGGCTGCTGCTTCCTTTAACGGCTTCAGCAACCTCTTCCGGTTTTGAGCGCTTATTGGACGCTGTGGTTAAAATTGACGTGCGTGAAGTTACGTTTGACGGAGGCACAAAACGCTTTGGTTCCGGAATTGGTTCAGGAGTGATTCTCTCCAAGGACGGCTTGATTTTGACCAACGCTCATGTCGTGAGTCCCGAGGCGGTGGAGATTAACGTGACTCTAGCAAACCTTGAACGCGTCAGTGCAAAGCTAGTTGGATGGGATCATTGGACGGATTTGGCCCTCATCCGTTTGGACATGATAGAAATCAAGAATCGCAAACTTAGTTTTGCCACCGCGAAATTGGGTAACAGCGATAAATTACACCCTGGCCAAACCGTTTTTGCAGTGGGAACTCCATACGGGCTCACCCGCACAGTCACTCGGGGAATCGTTTCAAACACGCAGAGATATTTTGAAGATTCGCGAGGAGTGCGCGGCTATGAGACCGGTGCTTTCAATACGTGGTTGCAAACTGATGCGGCGATCAATCCCGGCAATTCTGGCGGGCCGCTCGTCACGGAAAACGGTAAGGTAGTGGGAATCAATTCCCGTGGCTATCTCGGTGCTGATAACCTCGCATTTGCGATCCCATCCACGGTCGCGCGACATATTATCGGAGCTTTAGTGGAGGACGGTGAGATTACGCGCAGTTACGTCGGCATCGTGCCGGGAGTGCTGCAGGATCTGGAGGGGTTCTATGAACTAGCGCAGAATACTGGGTTGCTGATCAAGAGTGTGGATACCGGGTCACCAGCTGCGCAGGCTGGATTGCGTGGAGGGGATATTTTGCTGTCGATTGACGGTAAAAAAGTGGATGGCCGGTTTCCGGAACAGCTGCCGGAGATTCAAAATCAGATCGCCTCGCGTCCACTAGGGGCGGCATTGGAGTTGGAGGTTTTTCGGAATGGCAGCTCTCAGTTTAAGACGGTGGAAACCGAAAAGCTGATCAGTCGCGTGGGTGAAGAAGAAGCTTTTGAAGAGTGGGGGTTGAGCGTGCGCAAAGTGTCCCGCACTTATGCAAGGGAACACCAATTGGAGAAATCAGATGGCATGGTGGTCATCGGTGTGCGCCCCGGTTATCCTGCGGCGGTATCGGGACTCTCTCGAGGTGATATCATTTTAAAAATCAATCGACAGGATGTCACCTCCTTGGAAATTGCGAAGCAACAGCATGAAGCTTACTCGGAGGATCCTTCCTCCGTTCTTGTTGAAACCAGTCGCAATCATCGCGTCTCTCTTTACGTATTCAAACCATGATCCGTCGTTCTCTTATTCTAGTAGTGCTAATTTTGACTGCGTTGTTTTCGCGTGGCGGCCCCGCTTTGGCCAATATGTTGCAGGATCGTGTGAAGACCGTGGTGGCGGTGGAGTTTTTCACTGAGACGGAATTGGATCGGCGTTCGACGAATACGTTTGGAGTCGTGATTGATGACAACGGCACGATCGTTTTTTCCTCCCAGGCAGTTGGCGCGCGGGTTTCGCCTAAGCAATTGGAGGATTTCCGAATCTACTTTCCCGGCGAACCTACGACGCAACAATACTCGGCCACTTATTTGGGACGTGATGAGTTTACCGGGTGGGAGTATATCCGGGTTGATGAAGAAGCTGCACGCGAACGGCTCGTGCCAATCACGGCCTACGATCAGGCTCCGGAACCAATCATTACGGACGAAATCTGGGGAGTGGGGCTGAAGAAAAAGGCCGAGGATTTTAAACCTTATTTCATGAGTAGCCGTGTATCTGTTTTACAGAGCCTACCGCAGAGAACGGCCATCGCGATGAGCGAAGTCTCCGGATTGGGTTTGCCCTCATACGATCAGGCTGGGCGGTTTGTAGGCCTTTCGATCGGAGGGTTTGGCCGTTCATTTTTGCAATACTCTTCCCGGATCCCCGGGGGTGTCCCAGTTGTCATGGTCAATCCCGATGAAAGCGCCGTGGTGATGTTAGCTCATGAGATTCTGCCTTATCTGGATCGTATTCCTACGAATATCGAAGGTCGACCAACCGTGTGGATGGGCACCAATGGGTTGCAACCACTCGACCCGGAAGTCGCACGCTACTTGGAACTAGAGAATCAGGCGGGCTTGGTGGTCAGTGAAATTCTGCAGGGCAGTCCGGCGGAAAAAATGGGCCTACTCGCGCGCGATGTGATTCTTTCATTGGATGGTGAACCGCTGCCGGTTTTAAAACCTGATCATGTCGTGATTACTTATTTTCAACGAGAGATGCGTAGACGAAATCCCGGCGACAAAATTGTTTTAGGCATTTTACGTGGTAACGAACGGCAACAAATTGAAGTCGTGTTGGAAGATGCGCCGCTTACTCCACGTGAGGCAGAGCGTCGCTATTTTGATTCACTTGGCATGACGATTCGCGGGTTCACTTTCATCGACGGTGTTCAGCGTCGATTGGATGTGGAGGATCATCATGGTGTGATTGCGCATTTCGTGAAAGCCAATGCTCCAGCGAGCACGGCAGGACTACTTCCCGACGATCTCATTGATGAAATCGATGGAGTGAAGGTCGCCTCGTATGATGATGCGGAATTAATTTTAGAAAGTATTGCCCAAGACGTAGAGCGTGGTGAATTCGTGCTCCTTGTGAAGCGAGCTGGTGACACCGCGGTGCTCCGCGTAAAACTTAAATAGCGACATCAATGTTTACTGGAATTGTAGAAGAAAAAGGCCGGGTCTTTTCTTTTGAAGAGAATGCGCAAGCTTGGGAATTGCAGATCGAAGCTGCGGCTGCGCTGAAAGAGGTCGCTTTGGGCGATAGTATCGCGGTCAATGGCTGCTGCCTTACGGTGACACGTTTTGATGAACGTTCGCTGACATTTGATGTGCTCGCGGAAACGAAGCGCCTAACTAATTTTGACGCGCTGCAGAGTGGCGATCCAATCAATTTGGAACGCAGCTTGCGCCTTGATGGCAAGCTGGGCGGGCATTTTGTAACGGGCCATATCGACGGGCAGGGGTGCATCGAAATTCTCGAACAGCGCGGCGCGGATTACTATTTACGAGTTCAGGGCGGCGAAGCGGTCCGCCGTCTGGTGGTATCCAAAGGCAGCGTGGCCCTTGATGGGGTATCTCTCACCATCGCAGAAGTAGAAGATGAAAGCTTCGCGGTCTGGTTGATTCCCACGACGATGGAAGTGACCAATCTCGGGAACAAACGAGTGAGTGATTATCTCAACATGGAATTCGATCTTCTGGGGAAATACGTGGATAAACTCACGGTCCGAGCCTAGCTTTTTCGAGATGCGAACTGCGATCACAGCGCTTACGGAGGAACTGCGAAGGCTGAAGGCCTCGGGGGTAACAAATGTGACGATTTCTCCGGATAGTTTAGCCCGACTACAGACTGTGGTATCAAAACGAGTAGATGCATCAGGTGTAGCTGCAACGCAGGAAACAGTGCTGCCGGCAATCGAACCGGTCGCGGCCCCCAGCGTGAGAAATCCAAAGAAGGAGGAGGCACCCAAGCAGAATTTTCCCGAACCACCAACTATTGGTTTGGTAGAGGGTGATAAACCAACGCGTTGGGCAGCCTTGCGTGACTTGGTGCTGAAGAACGAGACTTGCCTCGCTCAATTAGCACCCAACAAGCAGCTCGTGTTCGGGGTTGGCGATTTTGATGCGAAGATCATGTTTGTCGGCGAAGCACCCGGAGCTGATGAGGAAACTAGAGGAGAACCCTTCGTAGGACCAGCAGGTCAATTGCTGACTAAGATGATTTCAGGCATGGGGCTGAAGCGTGAGGAGACTTACATTGCTAACATAATGAACTGGCGACCCCAATTACCCACTAGGGATGGTTATGAACAGATCGGGAATCGCCCGCCTGACGCAGAAGAGATGGCTTACTGTCTGCCGTTTCTTCGTGCGCAAATCGAGGTGGTGGCTCCTCAAGTTATTGTGGCCTTGGGTGCGACGGCTGCTCGCGGGTTGTTGGGGCTTGATGCTTTCCGGGCGCTAGGTGAGGTGCGTGGGAAATGGCATGAATTTGAGAAGACTCCGTTGATGGTTACTTATCACCCTAGCTATATTCTGCGCAATAAATCAAACCGTTCGAAACGTGCGATTTGGGAAGATATGCTCCAAGTGATGGAACGAATTCAGATGCCGATCACTGATAAACAGCGCGGCTATTTCCTCAGTGGCTAAAATCAACCGCGACCGGCGATCTTATCGAGCTCTACTTTAGCTTCATCAAAACACGATTTCAGCTCTGCAATCATCTCTCCGGTATCGTTGATACCTTCATTGCGTGCGTGATGCTCAAGTTTTTCGGCTGCTCCATGAGCTTCAACAATTTTGCGACAGATCGCGAGTCCCAAACCAGTGCTCATTCGCCACCGGTTGGTTGCACAGAAAGGTGACCAAAGTCTTTGAAAAGCTTGTCGTGTTCACCTTCAGGTATGCCCGATCCCTGATCCTTTACTGAAAATAGTTTGTTTACTCGGAGAAGTCGTGAATTCGACGCTGACGACTGACCTGGGCGGCGAATACTTAATCGCATTGCTGAGTAAATTATCGACGACCTGCTTAATCTTTTCTGGATCAATCGAAAGGTTCGAAGCTTCGCTCGATGGGGTGAATTCGATCGTGGTGCCTTTTTTATCGGCACTCATTTTGCCGAAGAAAATAGATTTCTGGATGGGCTCGATCAAATCGGTGTCTTTGCGGACAATTTGAAGTTCGTCTGATTCGATCGTCGCCATGTCGAGCAACTCATTCACGAGTTGGAGCATGGATTGGCTCGCCGTCAGAATATTATCTACGAGATTCTTTTGATCGGCATTCAGTAAGCCTAAACTGTCATCGAGAAGGAATTCGGACAAACCACGGATAACTGCAAGTGGGTTTCTCAAGTCGTGAGCTGCCATGCCCAGAAAGCAATTCTTGGCGGCATCGGCTTTGCTCAATTGTTCGACGAGCGCTTTTGCCCTTCAGCGAGGATCCTACTGTGCAAGTGAGTGCGCACGCCACGACGACTTCGCCGGGTTGAAACGGTTTTGGAAGGTAGTCGATTCCGCCAGCGGAAAATCCTTCGACAACATCGTCGGATTTGTTTTTCACCGTGATGAAGATGATCGGTGCACAATCATCGCTGTATTCACTATTTAATTGGCGGCAGGCTTCAAAGCCGTTGATGCTGGGCATCATGACATCGAGGAGGACTAAATCGGGCAAAAAAGTTTGGATATTTCTCCATTGCTCCTTCACCGGATCTAGCCGAGTCAAGTCGGTATCCTTTAGTCTTCAGAACATTGCTGAGAATACGTATGTTGATTCGGTCATCATCTACGATAAGGATGCTACAATCGGAGAGAGCTTTGGGATTGGTATAGTCGGAAGTATACACGTTATTAAAAGGCGGGCTAAGGTTCAGATGGTCACAGGATTCCGCTAAAAAAAATTATCTAGTAAGGGAGTCCCGATGGTAAATTGTCCCTAGATGGCTTTAGCTCATATATCAGGGTTTCGATATATGTTGATATTTACTTGCGCGGGCAGCTCGCGCCTGCTGTGCTAGGGGCATTTATGGCAAATTCCTTTGTATTTTCCTCCGAGTCGGTTGGTGAAGGCCACCCCGACAAAGTTTCCGATTACATCTCAGATTGCATTCTGGATGCCTGTCTAAAGGTCGACCCCAAGAGTCGAGTTGCCTGCGAGACAATGGTGAAATCTAATATCGTGATTCTCGCGGGTGAGATCACGATTCCGAAGCTGCAGGATAAGAAGACTGGCCGTTCGCGTCCCTTGGACGATGCGTTTAACGCCGATCAAGTCGTGCGCGACGCGATCCGTGAAATCGGTTATGTCAACGACGACGATGTCTTCCACGCTGATACCGTTTTTATTAATAACTATCTGACCGCTCAGTCTGCAGATATTGCGCAGGGAGTTGATGCGAAAAAAGCTCAAGGTAAGAAGACGGCAGAGCAGGGAGCGGGAGACCAAGGTATCATGTTTGGTTATGCTTGTAATGAGACGAAGCAGCTCATGCCGACGCCAATCATCTGGGCTCATCTACTCGGTCGTGAACTCACCAAGATTCGCAAGTCTGGCAAGGCACCATGGTTACGCCCTGATGCAAAGACTCAGGTTTCGGTTCGCTATGAGAATGATCAACCGAAGGAAATCGTGAACGTGGTCATTTCCACGCAACACGCTGAGGGCACTTCCCACGCGAAGATCGAGAAATTTCTGATCAACATGATTAAGAAGGTTCTGCCAGCTAAGATGCTGAACAAGAAGACCGAGTATCTGATCAACCCGACTGGCAAGTTCGTCATCGGCGGACCACAGGGAGATTCCGGCCTCACTGGCCGCAAGATCATCGTCGATACTTACGGAGGTTGGGGCCGCCATGGTGGTGGTGCTTTCTCCGGTAAGGATCCGTCAAAGGTGGACCGTTCCGCGGCCTACATGGGACGCTGGGTCGCAAAGAATATCGTCGCGGCGGGATTGGCTACGCATACGGAGATCCAATTCGCTTATGCGATTGGTTATCCTAAACCCGTTTCCATTCGCGTGGAGACATTTGGCACGGGCACGGTCGATGACGATATCATCACAGAAGCAGTGCAGCAGGTATTTAGCTTTAAGCCGGCGGAAATCGTTTCGCAGCTCAATCTAATGCGTCCTATTTATCGCGAAACGACCAACTACGGTCACTTCGGTAAAGACGGTCTTCCTTGGGAACAGACCAGCAAGACCGCGGCTTTAAAAACTGCCGTCAAGAAACTCACTAAGTAAGAGAAATTTAAGAATAGAATACGTTATGGGCACAACCAACACTTCCGCTCCTGCTAATCAGGACTACCACGTTAAGGATATTTCACTGGCCGAATGGGGTCATAAGGAAATCGCGATCGCTGAGCATGAGATGCCTGGCTTGATCTCTGTCGGCGAGAAATATGGCGCAGAAAAGCCACTGCAAGGTGTGCGTATCACGGGATCGCTGCACATGACGATTCAAACCGCGGTGCTGATCCAAACTTTGGTCAAACTCGGCGCCGTCGTGCGTTGGGCTTCCTGTAATATCTTTTCGACTCAGGATCATGCGGCTGCCGCGATTGCCGACGATGGCGTCCCGGTCTTTGCCTGGAAGGGTGAGACCCTCAAAGAATACTGGGATTGCACTTGGAAGGCTACGGTCGGTCCTGATGGACTTGGCCCCCAACTCGTCGTCGATGATGGCGGTGATGTGACGCTTCTTTTGCATAAGGGGTTGGAACTCGAAAACGGTTCTGACTGGGTTAATGAACCTGCTGATACCGACGAAGAACAGGTGGTCAAAAATCTGCTCAAGCGTGTTCACGCCGAAGATGCAGAAATTTTCATGCGCCTGACTAAGGAATGGCGTGGTGTTTCTGAGGAAACCACGACTGGCGTGCATCGTCTCTACCAACTGCATGAGCAGGGTAAGTTACTGATTCCTTCGATTAACGTGAACGATTCGGTGACCAAATCGAAGTTCGATAATCTTTACGGCTGTCGTGAATCACTCGCCGATGGCATTAAGCGGGCGACGGATGTGATGCTCGCTGGTAAAGTAGCCGTGGTCTGCGGTTATGGCGACGTGGGTAAGGGGTGTGCACATTCGCTGAAGAGCTTTGGCTCCCGCGTCATTGTCACGGAGATCGATCCGATCAACGCGCTCCAAGCTGCGATGGAAGGCTTCGAGGTGAATACGACAGAAAGCACGCTCGGAACCGCCGATCTCTATGTGACGACCACGGGTAACCGCGATCTCATCACTTTTGAGCACATGGAGAAGATGAAAGATCAGGCGATCATCTGTAATATCGGTCACTTCGATAACGAAATCCAAGTCGATCGTTTGCAGAAAGACGCGAGTGTGACTCACACCAACATCAAGCCTCAATACGACAAGTTCACTTTCGCCGATGGGCACAGCATCTACATGCTCGCCGAAGGCCGTCTCGTGAACTTGGGATGCGCTACGGGCCATCCTTCGTTTGTGATGTCGAACAGCTTTACCAATCAGGTTTTGGCGCAAATCGATCTTTGGAAAAACCGCGACACTTTCGAAGTGGGTGTTTACCGTCTTCCCAAGCACCTCGATGAGGAAGTCGCGCGTCTTCACTTGGAGCGTATTGGCGTTAAATTGACTAAGCTCTCACAAGAGCAGGCTGACTATATCGGTGTGCCAGTGGATGGCCCTTACAAGCCAGAGCATTACCGCTACTGATCTTCAGGAGGTGCGATTGCACCTTCGAGTTCTTTAAACGAAAAACCCGCGCAAAACTGAGCGGGTTTTTCTGTGTTAACGGTAAGTGCTGATATCATGACGAAACTGAGATGGCGGAGAGGGGGGGATTCGAACCCCCGGTAGGATCACTCCTACGCATCTTTAGCAAAGATGTGCCTTAAGCCACTCGGCCACCTCTCCAAATCGAGATCAGAAGCAAACGGACATCGCTCAAAGTGCAAGCGGTTTTCTGACTGAAGGAGGATTAGGCATCGTCTTCGTCCGCAGGACGTTTCAGTTCCCCTCGACATTCGCTGATTACGCGCAACCAAATCTCACGCAGATCGAAGATACACATGAGCACATCTTCGCGATATGCGAGTAGGTGATGCTCGTCGCTCTCTGCGGGACGATTGAGCAGTGCGAGGGTTTGATTCAAAGTGTTAAGCGCGCGTTTAAACAGGCTGATGGACATCGCGTAATCGCCAAACTCGAGGGCGTGGATCGCTTGCACGGCGTGTTCTTCGCCGGTGTTCAGAGAGTTGAGATAGGCGAGCGCGATGTCTTGTGGGACTTTTCGGGAGTCTGAAGCGAGGAGTTCCCAATTGCGGCGTGCACGTAAATAGATCGCCTTAGAAGCGATGAAAATGGGGTTTTTATGTAGCGTATAAACCTCGGGCACGGAGGCGTATTCTTCGGCCAGGATATCCGTAGCTGAAGGATCGTCGCCTTGAGGAAACTCGGAGCTATCCCACTGAGAGTCGTCCCATCCCATGAATCGGGCTACTTCATCGATTCTCTGAGGATTGCTGATGCAGGTTTCGTAAAAGGCGAGGTAGCGGTTGATCGTCTCGTCTTGTTCACGCAGATAACGTTCCCAGTCGAATTCGTTCCAAGCCAATTCACCGCGGTCGTTCCATTCGTTTTCTGCTGAGCCGTCATATTCGAAGTTACTCATTGATGCAGAAAACTGAGTGGCAGGGGAGAAAAAGTGCAAATCCTAAATCGAGTCTAGAATGCCGATGGTCATCAGAAACCGGATTTTGCAGATTGATGTCGAATTTGGCAGCTTGTTAGCTGCTGCTTGGACTATGTCGCACGTGCAGCATGAAACAGTCACTTTCACCGGCCATGTTCAGGGCGTTGGGTTTCGCTATGCCACGATGCAGGTAGCCCATGAATTCGAGGTCTCTGGATTCGTGAGTAACCTTACGGACGGTCGAGTGCATCTAGAGATCGAGGGTAAAGAGCGAGATGTGGGCGATTTTGTCGATGCGCTAGAGGAGCGTATGCATGGCTACATCCGCATGACGCAGCGTGAATCAGAGAGGCGCGAGCCATTGTTTGCTGGATTCGAGATTCGATAGTGGCCACGCGTAGCGGTTGGTTTTTGACAACAAGTTGAATCTTCACATGCCAGAGAGGAGTAAATCCTGTGAGTATTAATTATTTCTATCTGATTCTGGCGATCGCTCTTCTGTGGATGCCTCGGCATTGGCTGAGAGTCGGTCGTAAAGCGGCCCGTAACCTCGGCCTGAGCCGCAGATCACGAAAACGCGATTTTGTGCGAATTCGTGAGTCTGGTGATAATCGTGTGAACGCGTCGGAGGAGTTCACTAAGGCCCGCAACTATGTCGATTTTCTCCGCGCAATGACTGGAGGGCTTTTGTTGATCGGGAATCCTGATTTAGGTGTGACTTCGTGCTTCGTGGGTTCTGAGGAGATCATTGAGGTGCAAGCGGGCTCTTTTGTTTTTGAGATCCAGCTTCTGATCATCTCGATTGGCGTGGTGCGGCAGTTTGTGCGGATTGAAGGTCGGGTCACTTTTTTCGCCCCTTTGTTTTATTTTGCAGGTTTGGCGCTGGCGCTATGTGGGGTAGGTGCGGGCTTCTTCGCCTTCCTGTTGGTGTGGACACTTAACTTGGCGATTCCAGTTCCTTCGGTTGGTTTTCTTACGGTTTACACGATATTTCTTGGGCTGCTTGGCATGCTATTCCAAGGCATCGGCAACTACTACGTCTACGCTGCGACAATTTTATACGCCTTGCCGGTGGTGGTGAGTCTGATGGCGCGACGTTCGCTGGCACTCTTCAACAAGAAGCAAAAATAGCCGATGAGGCGTTCGAACCGAGGGTTTGGGGTCTGGTTCGGTGCGATGCGGCCTCGCACTTTACCGGCGGCGGTGGCTCCGGTGTTGGTGGGAAGTTCCTTGGCTTGGGCGAACTATGCTTTTGATGCGACGGCTGCTGGGGTGTGTCTGCTCTTTGCATTGTTGATTCAGATCGGCACCAATTTTGCGAATGACTATTACGATGCGATCAAAGGTGCGGATACGAGTGATAGGGTCGGCCCGGTTCGGGCGGTCGCCGCGGGATTGATCAAGGCGGAGACTATGCACCGGGCGATGTATCTTGTGTTGGCGGTGGCGTTCACATTGGGACTTGCGCTGATATTTTGGGGTGGGCCGTGGCTTCTGATCATCGGCGTGGCGAGCGTGCTCTGTGCGATTGCTTACACGGGTGGACCGTATCCATTGGGTTACAATGGTCTTGGGGATGTGTTTGTTTTTATCTTCTTCGGATTGGTCGCGGTGGGGACGACTTTCTATGTGCAGGCAGGCTATGTCAGTGGCGAGTCACTCGCGTGGTCGGTGCCGATAGGGCTATTGGCGGCGAATATCCTGGTGGTGAATAATTACCGGGATATGGACACAGATCGCGTTGCGGGGAAACGCACTTTGGTTGTTCGCTGGGGCCGAGGATTCGCGCGACTACAGTTTAACGTCTCTTTGCTGATCGCACTGCTGTTGCCTGTTTATTTCGCCGTGCGCACCGGAAATTTTTGGCTCCTACTCCCGAGTATACTTGGCCTGATGGCCTATGGGCAGAGCCGGCGATTGCAGAACAGCAAAACGCCCAGCGAACTCATTGAGTTGCTGGGCGACTCGGGAAAGCTGCTCGCACTATATGCGCTGCTGCTTTCGGTCGGACTGATTATCAGTCGGGCTTAAAGGTGAGATTCGAGCTTAGCCTTGAGTGCATCCTTCGGGAGCATTCCGACAATCTGCTCAGCCATTTGGCCGCCTTTGAAGACAAGCATAGTAGGAATAGCACGGATGCCGTATTCGGCTGAGATGGAGTCATTCTCGTCTACGTTTACTTTGCAGATCTTGATCTTGTCGCCGAGTTCGCCCGCTAGTTCTTCGAGGATGGGAGCAATCGCTTTGCAGGGGCCGCACCAAGGTGCCCAGAAGTCCACGAGGACGGGCGTTTCGCCTGCAATGGCGTCTTTGAAAGTGTCGGTGGTGAGATCGGTAATATTTTCGGACATATGTTTTTGGATTAGTTAAAGTGAAGTGATGAAAAACAGAGAGAATTGCAAATGTGAGCAGTCGCGATGACACGATTACTCAGGAGTGGACTCCTTGATGATGTCCTTGAGTTCCTTCTTTTCTACTTGGTGAAGGTGTTTGCCGCGCTCTTTCAGGGTTTCGAATGTTTTGACCACCGTCTCGGTCATTCGGCCATGGGTTTCTTCGGATCCTCCGACGATGGCGAATTGCGCACCGGTGGTGATACGTTTATGCCCGTCTTTGTTGTCGAGGCCTATGCCTACGAGACCGGCTTTAGGTTCTGGCTCATTACGATTGTTGGTCACGCGGTAACGGTGTTCGGGTTTTTCTCGGTTTCAAGTGGGATTTCATCTACGGCTTCGCAAATGATGTCTTCGAAGGCGTCATCTTGTCTGATTCGCATCCGTTTTAGTCTGGTGAGCTCCAAAATTGCGAGGAAGGTTGATACGAGAAAACGCAATGTCATCTTGCCGGAAAAAATATCTGTGAGATTAAACGATTTCGTGGTGCGCATGTAATCGAGTAGATACTCCATCTGGTCAGCGACGGTGACTTGCTCATCGCGAATTTCACCGACAACTAACTTTTCGGCGAGGCGTCGCAGCACGAGATTGAAGGAGTTCCACAGATCGATGCGATCAACGGGCTTGAGCTCACGTTCGCTGGCATCCGCATTCATCGAAGAAACGTAACGTTCCATGAGGTCGTGCCGCATGGTGATAAGTTCGTTGAGTTTGGAGGAGGCGTCCTTGAATTTTTTGTATTGGATCAGCTGATGAACGAGTTCCCAGCGAGGGTCCATTTCATCGTCTTCAGCATTGGGATCGATCGCATGTTGGCCTTTGGGTAAGAGCATGCGGCTTTTGATCTCCATGAGAGTCGCGGCCATCACGAAGAATTCGCCGGCGACTTCGAGATCGAAATCCTTCATCGCGTGGAGGGCGTCGATATACTGGTGGGTAACCGATTCGATGGGTATATCGTAGATATCGAGCTCGTTCTTTCTGATCAGAAAAAGCAGGAGGTCGAGCGGGCCTTCAAAGACCTGCAGTTTGATACGGTAATCGGAGTCGGGAACCACTTGCTGATGCTTGCCGACCCACATGGTCGAGCAATGAAAAATTACGCTCTGGTTAAGTTTGCGACGAAGAAACCGTCAGTATTGTGCCGAGCAGGCATGATGGAGATTCCATGAAGGGTGCCCTGATAGCCGAAGTTCTCTTTTGGCGGAGAGACGGTGAACTCGGAGTGTTTCGATAAAAACTCCGCGATAACGTCATCGTTCTCACTGTGATTCAACGAGCACGTCGCATAAATTAACTGACCACCGGGTCGTAGCAGCTCAGCATAACGCTCGAGCAGCTCTGATTGGAGTGAGGTGTTGCGCGTGATGATCTCGGGAGTGGTGATGGCCTTGAGGTGAGGGGCTCTTCGCCAGGTGCCACTGCCACTGCACGGAGCATCGATCAGGATGCCATCGTAGTTCTGCTCTCCAGGCGTCGTGGTGATTGAGATGTTTTTTAAGGAGGCGCGAGCTGCTCGGTGGGTTAGTTCTTTCAGGGCCTTAGGCCGGATGTCATGAGCGGTGACACTGCCTTCAGGACCAATCATACGCGCCAATTGGAGGGTCTTGCCGCCAGCTCCGGCGCAAGCGTCGAGCCAATTTGAGCCACGCGCTATAGTTGAAGTTTCGAGAATTAATTGAGATCCCAGATCCTGAATTTCGAAAGCACCAGCGCGGAAGCTATCGGTTTGAGTGACGTCGGCTTCGGCTAGCAGTTCAATCGCTGCGGGCAGGATGTCCGATTGCTTCCATGCCCAACCACGTTGATCGAATTCACCTGTGACGGTTTGCGGCTCATCGGTTTGTAGGCGCAACCAAAGTGAGGCCCGCCGGTGCAGAGTCTCCAGCTCTGCAGGATCGAAGGCGGCATGGCATTCTTTGTTCAGCCAAGGTGGTAAAAGATCGTGAGTTTTTGCGCTGAGGATTTCGGCAATCGCATCTAATGAATCTGGTAGTTCAGGCCAATCAGCGGTGAGCTCTGCTCGATAGTTGCGGGTAGATTTTAAGTCAGCAGCCAGCCAAGCCACAGTTGCCGCGGCCTTGTCGGGATCCGTTTCAATAAGGGGTTCGATCCAAGGGAGAAACCGCAAAGTTGTGTAGAGCAGCTCGCGGTAGAGACGTCGATCGCGTGAACCAAACCGTTTGTCGCGACCGAGAATTTTTTGGATGCGATCCGGCAAACGGAAGTCATCTCGCCAATGCGGGCGGATGGCATCCACTAAGCGCAGGTAGTTCTGCTTTTGGCTTCTGGCAAAACTCACGAGAGTAGCCCGTTTAGGTGGATGGATAGCATCGGGGAAAGTCTGACGGATTAATCGAGACTAGAACAAGACCAAGTCGCGCGGCTCTTCGTCAGGTGGAGCCAGGCACTGCGGGCCATCGTGGCGACTGTTGTTTACGTAGCGATTGACGGCGCGTGATTGCATCTCATCAGCGCTTATTGGTTGCGTGAGATCACGGTAGTCGGAATCGGATAGGTCTGCCGATCCCAACCATGGTTTCATGGTTTTACGTGTAAGGATTACCGGCATGCGATGATGGATCGGTTTGATCAAGGCGTTGGGCTTCGTGGTGAGAATGGTATAGGAATCGGGGACGTTTTCATCTCCGGGCTCCCAGAAACCAGCAAATGCAAATGGCGCGTCATTTCGCAGGGTGAAAAGATGAGGGAGCTTTAGTTTTCCTTTGGTTTCCCATTCATAAAATCCGTTGGCCGGGACGAGACAGCGACGCTTGGCTGCTCCCTCTTTGAAGGGGAAAAGCGTCCGTGCTGTTTCTGCCTTGGCGTTTGGCAGCATCCGTTTTTGCGCTTTCGATCGTTCATAGTGCGGCACAAGGCCCCACATCATCGGGTGGATTTGAGGGCGATCATTTTTCAATGCAACGACGGGCATCGTATGTGAAAGCGTCACATTGTAGCGCGGCGTGTCTTCGGCTGGTGCTTCGAGTTGGCTCGCGATGTAGTCAGCGATAGACTCGATTGTGGCCTTCGCTTTGAGCAGGTTGTAGCGGACGCACATTTTATGAAGTAGACGTAATCTCTCTGAAAAGAGTAGCCTGAGCAGAAAGCCGATTAGTCCTAATCATTGAGATGTGAGTTGAAAGGCTTTGTGTCGATTTCCTGAAGAAGGTAGACGCACGCGAGCCGGTCAGCTGAACCTATGGCGAGGGTCTGCTCATTGGGCGAAAGTGCGAGTGCGCTGAGCAGATTGCTGGAAGCGACTCCGGCATCTTCTTCGTTACAGGAGAAATGGAAAAGCCTACCAAGAGTTCGCAGCCCCCAGGTGTCGTCGTAAACAAAGAATCGGCTTACATCGAAGCGTTCGATAAACTCACCTTTGGCCGGGATGAACTCACAGAATTTGGCCGATTTTGAGACACTGAGTTCTGCACAGATCGCCACGAAAACACGCTCATCAGGCGTCACGATCATATCCCAAATGGAGTTAAACTCCGGATGTTCGCGATAAGCGGATTGCCTCAAGGTCGCTGGAGACACTGTAGCAAAGAAACCCGTTGGCATTGAGCCAATGGGAATGCCTTTGAGCTTTTGATTTGGAGCGAACATGTGGTGCGAAAAAGGTCTAGTCTTGTGGCGTCAATCGAAGGAGGGCGCGATCACCGCCACCTAATGTCAGTGATAATTCGCGGTCATCCGGTGTGAGGGTTTCAGCTGCGCCGGTGGCATTGTTGATCCGTTCGATCATAAAATCCTCGGTGACTCTCAATGCGATGGATGCCTGCAGCTCGGAAGCATCTCGGGTGGTGTCGGCGGCATGGCGCTTGTTAACCAACATGACGTAAACGCAGGATGTTTCCGCATTAACATCTCGAAACTCACTGATCAGTATATCGGTGGCTTGCAGTTGAGTGATGTCTCTAATCGCACCGTCAAAATAAGGTCGTGTGAATTCAGGGAGAAACTCGAGATCATTCGGGCAGTGAAAAACTCCGACTGACTTGAGTTTCATTAACAGTGAACTGATGGCTAAGATGCCGAAATTGAGCTTTTGGATTCGGTGGTAACTCTCGGTGGGCTTCCCATCGACATCTGTCACCATGGCTTCGTCGTAGCCTTCGCCAGATATGCGATAGTTGTAATACCAGAGGCCCTGCGCTCCATAGGCGAGGAGAGTATTGGCCTGCCAGCAGAGGTCGGATTCGCTGGCCGTGCGAAAGCTGTATTCGGGAAACCTGCGGCGGTGTCCCGTGACGAGGACGAACCCCATGAAACCGATGCCCGCGGAAAGCGATCTTCCGCGAACAATCTCAATGTTGGCGTAAAATTGATCGTCGTTGCTGAGCCCTTCTTCGAAGAGGACATAGGGATCCGAGACGAGAAACGGGGGGTGATTAGCTCGAATGATGTCGTCGATGTAACCGGCGAAACCACGGCCCATGTTGTAGGCGTAGGTCATCATGTTGACCATGGGGAGAGCCTGTTTGTCGTGCGTGTAAATGTATAAAAAACCGGGTGCCAGCTCTTCGATACTAGGACCATTGAATCGAGGCTCGTCCGCGAGCATGTAGCCTGCGCAACGCTTCAACGTGCTCTTGGAAAAATCTACATAGTGAGCGAAACGATCAGGGTTTTGGTAGAGCTCGGCATAGCTGCCGTCGTCCTGCCAAAGACCAATGATTGGATCGAGATCAGCTAGCTCGGCGACGAGGGCTGATCCCAGTGGAGCCATCACCATCGTGAGTCCGGCCTCACGGTAAGTTTGGTATTCTTCGAGATTGGCTTCGTAGCGATGAAAATACCCCCAGGCGGCCAAGGGGAATGAGCGACGCGATGCGAGCCATTGCTGCCACCGCTCGCTGGCATTCTGGTCGTAGAGCTCTGGCTGGGTTTGAATCGATTCAGTGTCAGGACTCGGGTGATGGGCTGGGGCGAGCTTTGCTTTGGGAGCGATGAACTGATTCCAAAGAGTGAGTTGCTGGATCTCGCCGTCGAAATTCGCGTAATCGCCGCATTGTCCGATCCGGAAGTGGGTGTCGTCGCGCCCGAATACAATCTCATCGAACGCACGAGGAAGCGGGTGATTGAATCCGATGAGCATACCGGTGCTAGCCTCGTAAACCTCAATAATTGTGTTGCAGCGAACAGTTGAAGTTCCGGGATCAAACCGCAGCACAATATCGTAGGACACATTGGCACGACATCTCGCCCGACTGTTTGAGGCAATGAGGTGACCTCCCCCTGGACTGAAGTTACCTTGAGGAAAGGTTTCGGGCAGACTGAGAAAATTGAAACCAGTTCGGCCGAGGATGAATTTCTCTGATCCCGGATTACTGAATTTTAGGCGAACGTGGCAGGTATAGGCGCCCTCTAGACTCAACTCGGGCCATTCCTTTATATCGTATTGGAGATGCGAACTGGCGCCGTTGAAAAGAAGCGCGGTGGAATCGCTATCTGTGGCTTTCGAGATCTCAATGTCGCCCGCTTGGTAGTGGCGCGATGCATGCTCATTTCGATGTGATAGCTCGCCGTTGCGAACAAGCAATTGGAAGTCGGGCCGCGGGCTTCCAGGGAATAGATCTTCTAAGGTCATGCTGTTCACGGAGCACCTCGTTTATCGTCTGATAGCGAGTTGATTCAGGCCAACTCGGGTGAGTTTTGCAGATCCGAATTGAGCACCCCAATGTCACGAAGATTTCGGTAGCGTTCTGCAAAATCCAATCCGTAGCCGACGACGAACTTATCGGAGATCTTAAAGCCTACGAGATCGGCATCGAATTTCACTTCGCGGCGGCCTTCTTTGTCGAGCAATACGCAGACGGTCAGCTTGGCGGGCTCGAGCTTGTTGATGATGTCTGAGACCATTTCGAGGGTTTTTCCCGTATCCAGAATGTCATCGATAAGGAGCACGTTTCGGTTGGCGATGTCTAGAGTTAGACTATGGATGAGCTTGGGCGTGCCCATCGATTTTGTCTCGTTCTGGTAGCTGGAAATCCGGATGCAGTCCAACCGCACTGGATTATCGATTTCGCGCATGAGGTCGGCCGTAAACATGATTGCGCCATTGATGATGGAGATGATCGTGATCTCCTCTTCTCCATGGATTTCCTTTATCTGTTGTCCGAGCTCTTTGATGCGGCCCAGGATCTGGGACTGGGTAACTAAAACGCTTTCGAGATCAGGATGAAGAGGGGTATCTTTGGAATCGGGCATAATCTGAAATGAAAGTAGTGGAGGCCAGGCCGCTGGCAATGCGTTACGGCAGGATGGATGTATTTCCTTTGACTTCAAAGTGGGGCAATTCTTGCTTCAGATATCCCGACGCGCGCATGATATCAATTAGTATTGAGAAGCTCACCAAACGGTTTGGGGCGGTTACCGCACTCAACAATCTCGACCTGCAAATAGAACCCGGTGAATTGTTTTTTCTGCTCGGTCCAAGTGGATGCGGCAAGACGACTCTATTGCGGAGTATGGCTGGGTTTTACACGCCCGAAGAAGGGACCATTAAGTTTGGCGATCAGGAAGTGACTAAACTTGAGCCGCATAAGCGCAATACCGGCATGATGTTTCAAAGCTACGCACTGTGGCCCCATATGAGTGTGGCCGAGAATGTGGCTTTTGGCCTGCAAGAACGGAAGGTCTCTAAGAGTGAAATCAAGCAACGTGTAGGCGAAGCGCTCGAATCAGTCCGGATGAGCTCTTATGCGGATCGTCGCCCTAATCAGCTTTCTGGTGGGCAACAGCAGCGCGTGGCCTTGGCGCGGGCTTTAGTGATTCGACCTCGATGTCTGTTACTCGATGAACCGCTCTCCAATCTCGATGCGAAACTTCGCTTAGAAATGCGCACGGAAATCCGTCGCGTGTGTAAGGAATTCAAACTCACGACCGTCTACGTGACTCACGATCAGAAAGAGGCGCTTTCGATTTCAGATCGCATGGCAATTTTGGAAGATGGCCATATTCTTCAAGTGGGCACCCCACGCGAAGTTTATAAACGTCCGTCGATGAAGACAGTGGCGCATTTTATCGGGGAAACAGATTTTATTTCAGGCAAAGTGATTGGAATCGAGGGCGAGAACACGACGGTGGAAACTGGCATTGGTGTTTTCCAAGGGATTCTGGGGAATCCGTCTCAGCCTCCTTCGATTGGGGATGAGGTCACTCTTTCGATTCGACCAGAATGCTGGGAGTTGAGTCATGAATCTCATGCTTCTCAAAACTTCGTGCAGGGGCGGATTGGCGAGTTTGTCTATCTCGGCGAAGTCGCTCAGTATGATCTGATCGTGAAGGGAACTCGATTGAAAGTGTTCGAGCGCAATCCGCGGTTTGTTGATGGCGCGAACAGTGGAGATATTTACGCGACGTTGGCAAAGGAAGATGTCGTGGTCTTGGTGAACTGACCGGTCATGATCAAGCGTGCGTTAATCATACTGGCAATGGTGGCGACGGTCGCACTGCCTTTTATCTTACGTTTGTCGAAAGAGCACACGGGCAAGGCTGATGATAACCTCATAATCATCACGCCGCATAATGAGGCGATCCGACACGAATTCACGGCTGGGTTTACTGAATGGTATCAGGAAAAAACGGGGCGAATCGTGGCGATCGATTGGCGGGTAATCGGCGGGACCAGTGAGATCGCGCGCTTTCTGGATTCGGAATATGTGGCTTCGTTTCAGAACTACTGGAAAGGCACCCTCAATAAAGCATGGAGCATGGAAGTGCAGGCCGCTTTCGCGAATCGCCGCATAGGCGATGATGCCAATGAACGTGAGTTGGAAGCGCGGCAAATATTTTTGGAATCTGAGGTAGGTTGCGGAATCGATCTGTTTTTTGGTGGAGGGAGTTATGATTTTATTCGCCAAGCCCAAGCAGGACGACTCGTGAGCTCCAAGATTTTGGAGACTCATCCGGAATGGTTCACCAAAGAATCGATTCCATACACTTTTGCGGGCGAGCAATATTGGGACGAGGAGGGACGTTGGATCGGCAATGTGCTGAGTAGCTACGGGATTTTGTACAACAAGGATTCGCTGAAGCGTCTTGGGATCGTGCGTCCGCCGGAGCATTGGAATGATCTCACTGATCCTCGATTGGTCGGCGAAGTAGCCTTATGTGATCCGACTAAGAGCGGGTCGATCACCAAGGCATTTGAGAATTTGATTCAGCAGCAAATGCAGATGCGTTTGAATGAATTGTCGGAAGGTAAAAATGAAAATGTGACTGCAGAGATTGAGGCACAGGCGGTGCGTGAAGGGTGGATCGCGGGAATGCAGATTCTCAGGTTGATGGGGGCGAATGCACGTTACTTCACGGATTCATCGCAGAAGCCACCAATTGATGTGTCGCAGGGCAATTCAGCAGTAGGTGTGTGTATTGATTTTTACGGACGCTATCAGGCCGAGGCGGTTAAACGTCGGGATGATTCGGCGCGCTTGATTTATGTAACTCCTCAAGGTGGCACGGTGAGCTCAGTGGATCCGATTGGCCTGCTGCGTGGTGCACCTAATGCGGAGATTGGCGAGGCTTTCATCGAATTTACCCTGTCCATGGAAGGGCAGAAATTATGGAATTTTAAGGTAGGAGCACCGCAAGGACCTGAGCGTTTTGCGCTAAGAAGATTGCCTGTGCGTCGCGAATATTATGCACACAAGGATTGGCAGCAGTATCGATCAGATCCCAATTCCGAACCTTACTCGGGCGTGGATCAATTAGTCTACCGTCCCGAGTGGACGGGACGTTTGTTCCGCGAAATGGCTTTCAGTATTCGCGTGATGTGCCTCGATACACATGAAGAATTGGTTCAAGCTTGGCGGGCGATTATCGATGCGGAGATGCCCGCGGATGCATTGGCGGTGCTCAATGATATGTCTTTATTTACCTACGATGAGGTAGGCGGTTCGATACGAGATGCTTTGCGTGCCAAAAATCGAGTGGAAGAGGTGCGGATGGCACGCGACCTAGGAGCGAAACTTAGGGCGCAATATCGCCAAGCGGCAGAATTGGCCCGCGCCGTGCCATAAATAAAGGCAGGATTATTCAGGTAAGCGATTGGATTTTTTGCGCAAAGTTGGCTTGATCCGGTGCCTTATAAAAGGCGGTCCCCGCGACAAATGTATCGGCGCCAGCGGCATAACAACTACGCGCATGATCGAGATCGACGCCACCATCTACTTCCAATCTCCAATTTTGGTTGTGCTCTAATCTCCATTGGTGGAGTTGGGCAATTTTATCGATCATGGCGGGTTGAAACGATTGACCACCGAAACCGGGCTGCACTGTCATCACTAAGACCAGGTCGACGTGCTCAAGAAGCGGCAGGATGGAATCCGCTGGAGTGCCGGGATTGAGCACGATTCCACATTGGCATCCGAGCTCACGTATTTTGGTGAGCGTGGCGAGATGGTCGTAATCGGGTTCGATGTGGATGCTGATGAGATTTGCGCCGGCTTTGGCAAAGTCTTCCACGTATAGATGAGGTTCCGAGAGCATCAGATGCGTATCGAAAAACATCTGATTTCCAGCGTTACGAAGTGCCGCGACCGTGGCCGGACCAAAAGTGAGATTGGGGACGAAATGCCCGTCCATTATATCCACGTGGAGCCACTTTAAGCCCAGTGCTTCAACAGAGCCGGCGCTAGCGGCGAGATTAGCGTGATCGCCAGCGAGCAGCGATGGCGCAAGAATCGTGGGGTGACTCGAAACTGGGGTTACCATGTGTCGAGCACAGCATGGCTGGCCTTGGCTGCCAAGTCCTCTGCGAGCAATGGGAGGATTTGGTATTCCGCCTGTTGTTGTCCGCTATCGGTGTAAACATCGCGCTTAACAATCATTTTTCGGGCCGTGAAGAAGTCTTCGCCGCTACGGTTATCGGTGAGGGTCGCTTCCGCGGTCAAGGTAACGATGAACTTGCGAGCTAGACCGGTATCTCCCGGTCGCACCGTGCCCACTTCTCGGTAATAATCGTGAATAGTAACGGATAGGGTCGCATCAGCTGCCGCCGCGTAATTTTCGAGGGTCAGGCGCCCGTCTTGGATAAAAGCGGTCCGCAATTGGGTGCTGATGATCGGCTCAGCTTGTGGCACGAGAGCGACCATTTTTACTGGCGCGACATGCAGAGTGGTAATAGTCAACTTGCTCGAAGTGCCCAGTTGGTAGTTCGAGCAACCCGCAAAAAACGAGACAATCGCTAACGTCGAGAAAACACGAAAGGAGTAGCGTGGCATGTTAAAGGATCCGCGCTCTAAAAATCAGATTAGAAGAAGAAGAAACGTTTCTTCTTCTTTGGAGCCTTCTCTGAATCATCGGACTCTGTCTCAGGGAGAAGCTTTGCGGCTTTAGCTTTGACTTCTCTGAGGCGTTCTCTCGCGATGTCAGCAACGTCTGAATCGGGATACACTGTAATGGCTTCGTTGTAGAAAACACGAGCTGCGGTGAAGTTATCACGTTTGTAGAAATAAAAGTCGGCCATCGTGATCTTACTTCTGGCCATCATGGTTCGCATATCCGCAAGACCAGTTTCGGCTGCAGCGACATTGGGATTGCCTGGGAAAAGGATCATGAAATCCTGAAAATAGGTGATGGCTTCCTGGGTAGCCGCCTGATCGTATTGAGGTCCCTGAACTAGAGATGCGTGGGTCTGGGCGAGTTTCAGGTAAGCATCGGAAGAAAGTAGGCTTTGTGGATGATTGTTGATCATTCGATCAAGAGCATCGATCGCAAATATGTCGTTGTGCAGTCTCTGATAGCCACGTGCAATATTCATTAATGCGAGCGGTGCATAATCGCTATATGGCGCTGCAAGGAGGATTCTTTCGAATTGCTCGATGCCTTTGGGGCGATCAGGCAATCCCGGCATCCAACCCCAATAATAAGTGCGAGCTCCATCCAGCAGGGCACTGGCTATACGGTATTGCTCTCCGATGATCTCATTGAATCGGGGGGTATTAGGGTAACGCGTAATGATCTGACTAAATGCATCAAAGGATTTAGCGTATTGCTTGCGTTTGAGATAGAGTTTTGAGGAACGGTAGAGAGCTTCGGGAGTATAGATTGAGGTGTTGTATTTCTTAATAACCTTTTTGTAGGTTTTCAAAGCGGAGCTATAATTTCCCTTTTCTTCTTTCTCCCGCGCCTTGTTCATCAAATCGAGAGCGTTGCGTCCTCCAAGACCGGTAAGTCCTGAAAGGGCACCTCCTTCGATTCTCCAGCCTGTGTCAGGGGACCAGGCAAGCTCCGCTGAAAGCTGAGATGGAATTGCTAAGGTCACGAGAGTGACTAGGAGACAAAAAGTGAGGCGACAGAACATTGAAGATAACATGGAAGACGAATCACCAGCGAATCAGGGCCGAACCGTAGGTCAAGCCCGCCCCGAATGCGACGAGTAATGAAATATCTCCGGGTTTGATTCTGCCAGACTTTTTAGCCTCGTCCAATGCGAGGGGAATCGAGGCAGCCGAAGTATTGCCGTAGCGATCGACGTTGACGAAAAAACGATCCATCGGGAGTTCGAGATATTTGGCTATGGCTTCGATGATACGGAGGTTGGCTTGATGAGGAATGACCAAATCTATTTGATCAGCACTCAGGCCGTGTTGTTCCAAGATATCGCGTGCTGCTTCATCCATGGCACGCACGGCCAGCTTGAAGACCTCTTTGCCTTTCATTTTCATGAAATGTTCACCAGCAGCAATCGATTCGGTCGTGGCAGGAGAGTCACTGCCACCTTTGGGGATCCAGAGTAATTCCGCACTGTCACCATAGGCACCGAGTTTGGTTCCGATCAGGCCGATGTTGGGCTCGTCTGAAGCGCCGACGACAACGGCTCCAGCCCCATCTCCGAAAAGGACGCAGGTGGTGCGTTCTTTCCAGTCAACGATGGGAGAAAGCTTTTCCGCACCGATGACGAGAGCTTTGCGATAGCGACCAGACGAAATCATCGCACAGGCGGTATCCAAGCCGTAGATGAAGCCGGAACAGGCGGCATTCATATCGAAACAGGCGGCGTGAGTGGACACACCAAGTTTATCCTGCACGAGACAGGCTGCTGCAGGGAGGACTAGATCCGGAGTGATTGTGGCGACGATTAAGAGATCGATATCCGCGGGGGTGAGTCCGGCGTCATCTAGAGCTGCTTTGGCCGCTCTCACTGCCATGTCGGAAGTGGATTCATGGTCGCCTGCGATGTGTCGCTCACGGATACCACTGCGGGTGCGAATCCATTCATCCGAGGTATCAATCAATTTCGAAAGATCGGCATTTGTAAGAACTCGTTCAGGAGCGAAGGAGCCGGTGCCTAAGATGACGGTGGATTGGGTAGCCATGAAGAATAGAAAAGATTGAGAAGCCGATCAGAGGCTCGCGTAGATAAATTATGAAAGTGTCGTGGGGGAAAGCAGTTCGTTGGCTCTGAGCACATCGGCTTCGATCCGGTGATTCAAATCACCCTTAATCGTAGCGTTGGCCGCACGTATCGCACTGCAGATGGCGATTCGATTACTGGAACCATGAGCCTTCAAAACATTGCCACGCAGACCAAGTAGAGGAGCTCCACCGTAGCGCTCAGGATTAACCCTGTCTTTGAGAGCCTGAAAAGCGCCTTTGGAGAGAATTGCGCCTGCGGCTCGCATTATGTTTCCGCGTAACTCTTCTTTGAGCACAGTGGAGAAGAAATTTGCGAGGGACTCCCAGCTCTTCAACATGACGTTACCGACGAAACCGTCGCAAACAACGACGTCAACGTGCTCGGCGAAGACCTGGAAACCTTCAATTGGCCCAGAGTAATTAATAATGCCAGCGGCTCGCTTGAGCAGATTGTGGGTATCGGCCGTGAGACTGTTACCTTTTCCTTCTTCGGTCCCAATCGACATAAGGCCCACGCGAGGTGACTCAATCCCGAGCATGACTGAGCAATAGTGACTGCCCAAAATCGCATTGTGGAGCAGGTGCTCCGGCTTGGCGTCTGGATTCGCACCCGCATCGATGAGGACAAAATGTCCATTTTCACGTGGGACGACTGCAGCCAGAGCGGGGCGAGCGACGCCTTCCATCGTGCGCAATCTCAATGTTCCACCCGCCATCAGCGCACCAGTATTGCCGCAACTCACCACGACGCTGGCTTGATTTTCTTTCACCAATTCGATGGCCTTGACCATCGAGGAATCCTTCTTCCGTTTGAGAGCATGCAGAGGCTTATCATCCATCGTGACGACCTCGGAAGCATGGAGGACATCAACGTTTGGATGGTCGGATAAACCAGCCCTGGTGAGCAGCGGGTTTAAGACCGCTTCATCACCGACCAGCGTGATTGGGTTTAGGCCATCGATATCGGCCAAGGCCAATTTGACTGCCTCTAAAACCTCGGATGGCCCAAGGTCTCCTCCCATGGCGTCTATGGCGATACGCCCGGTTTCACCGAAAGTGGAAGTAACCATCACAGAAGATGGTGGACTCTACAGCAGGACGATCAGACCTCGACGTCGAGGACCTGACGACCGCGATACATGCCGTTTTTAGGGTTCACGCAATGTGGGCGGAACAACGTGCCATCAGTCGGATCAGTTGCGAACTCAGGAGCTTGGAAAGCGTTGGCTGCGCGACGGTTAGCGCTGCGGCGTTTGGATTGCTTGCGTTTTGGTTGTGCCATGGGAAGTGATTATTAAGTCTGTCGCGCCGCTTAAAACGGCAATGTTTGCTGTGAAAAGGATAGGAGTAAAGGGTGGGTTTGAGTCGCGTCAAGCGCTATAAGTGCCGCCTACTTACAGGTAGAAAAACAGGGCGATGAGGCCAGCAAGCACGATTCGGTAAATCGCAAAGGCCAGCAGACCGTGTTTCGTGAGGAAACTGACAAAAAATTTAACTGCGATCGCGGCCGAAACAGCGGCTACGAGTATGCCTAAGAGCACATGCGTCCAGCCAAGCACCTCGATCATCGCGGGGCCAGATCGCCAGCTCTTGAGCAAGGCCGCGCCAGCCAATACAGGTAGTCCAACCAAAAAGCTGAATTCCGCGGCTTTCACTGGGGTGAGGCCTCCGAGATAGCCACCGACAATAGTGACCATTGACCGCGAGGTACCAGGGAGTAGGGCTAAACATTGCATAAATCCGACCGTGAGTGCTTCGCTTGGTCTAAGATCGGCGGGTTCTTTGCTGTAGGCGTGGATATCTCCATGAGTGTGTCGCCAGCGTTCAACGATGATCATCAGGATGGCTCCACCTACCAAGCCAACGATGACCATATTCACGGAAAAGAGGTGCTTTTCGATTATTTTACTGGCAGCGAGGCCGATGATGGCGACGGGAGTAAATGCGAGCACAACATTGCGTAGGAGGCGAACTCCTGAGGCGTCGCGCCCCAAGAGGCCCTGTAACATGCTGAGGATTGGGGCGCGGTAGAGAAGGAGAACGGCGAGAATCGCACCGACTTGAATCACTACAATGTAGGTGTCGGCCGCCAACTTTAAGGTGAGAGGTTCGCCTTCTGGATATTTTTTAGACGGCTTTTTGTGCCACAGGGGCTTGCCACTGGCATCAAGAAGCGGTTCTTCGCCTTCGAGTCCAAGGTAGTGGGTGGCGATTATCAGATGCCCAGTTGATGAAATCGGGAGAAATTCAGTCACACCTTCGACGACGCCGAGAATGATCGCGTCGATGGGGCTTAACTCGACGACTGGCTCGCGATCGGTAAAATTCGACTCCTCGGCTAAACACAGTGGGGCGGTCGCGAAGATGAGAGATATGACGAAAAAGAGACGCACGCGTTTGTGGTGAAGCATTTTTGGGAGGGAGCAATTTTATTTGCCGCCATCGTGACCTGCTGACTGCATCTTTCGCTTATGGAGACTTTAACAAATTTGTCGAAACAGCTCGCCTCAGGCACGGATTTGGAAAGTGCGCAAATAGAGGCAGCGACCGAAGCATTGACTCAAGCTGAGGTCTCAGCCGATGAAAAAATGGCCTTCTTGAGTGCCCTGGCCGAAAAGGGCGAAACTGCGATTGAAGTCGCGGACTTCTCTAGCGCCTTTCGCGAACGAGCGCTCAACCCCGGTGTGCAGGCATGGTCGGATCGGGCAATCGACGTGGTTGGAACAGGTGGCGATCATTCTGGCGGATTCAATATTTCTAGTATGGTGGTGTTAACCTTGGCCGCTGCTGGGGTGCCGGCGATGAAGCACGGGAATCGTGGGATGACTTCTCAATGTGGCAGCGCTGATCTCCTGACAGGACTGGGAGTAGATCTGGCCGCGCCTCCCGAGAAACTCCAGCAAGCCATGGAGCAGCTGGGTTTTGTTTTCTTCTTCGCCCCGAATTATCACCCGGCGTTTAAGCATATCGTGTCTGTGCGAAAGGCGTTGGCAGCGGAAGGTAAGCGCACGGTGTTTAATATTCTTGGTCCACTGATTAATCCGGGGAGACCTGCTCACGTTTTGCTCGGTTCTTTTTCCGAGGTATGGGTGCCACGTTTAGCTGATGCGTTGGGGGCATTAGGCGTGAAGTCCGGACTTGCTTCCCATGGTGTGATTGAACCCGGTAAGGGGATCGATGAACTGACTACGGCCACGACAAATACGGTTCGTGGTGTGGGTCGATTGGCTCATATTGATGAAGTATGGAGTGCCGATAAACATGGTTTAGTAAAATCACCATTCTCGGATTTGGTGGGCGGTGACCTTGCTGCTAATCTGAAGATTGTGGATGCGATCTTGGATGGCAACGGTCCTCAGGGATTGGTAGATACCATTGTGCTGAACGCAGCTGTTGCGATGTGGATTGTCGGTAGGACAAGCTCGGTTGAAGAAGGCTTGCCGCGCGCGCGTGAGCTTTTGGTGGGTGGAGCTGTCCGGCAGAAAATCTCTGACACTCGAGAATTCTATAACTGATGGATCGAATTTATTTCGGAACCGATGGTGTGCGGGGGCCTTACGGCGGTCCCATAATTAACGAAGAATTTGTGGCCCGTCTTGGTGCCGCCGTTGTGGCGTGGTTGCGTGGATCTGGCGAAGACGTTGAGGCCGGTTCTGTCGGGCAGGTATTGATCGGGAGGGATACACGAGCTTCGGGGGCAGCTCTGGAAGTGGCGTTGGCTGCGGGGCTTCGATCCGCCGGAGCAACCCCGATTTCACTCGGAGTATTGCCGACACCAGCTGTGGCCCTGGCGACTAATGCGAGTGGCGCACGACTTGGGGTGGTGATTACCGCTTCGCACAATCCCGCTTGTGATAATGGGATCAAATTTTTCGGGCCACACGGCGTGAAACTGACCGATGAGGATGAAGCGATCATCGAAGGTTTTCTGAAAGAAGGAATCGAATTCAGCGCTGCTGAACCGATCGAAGTATCAGACCAAGCGGTCACAGATTATATTCGCAGCGCTGGGAACTATTTACCCGCGGGTGCGTTGAATGGTTGGGAAATTGCCCTCGATACTGCGAATGGAGCGACGAGCAAAACGAGTCCCGAAGTCTTGCGTGGACTGGGGGCTGAGGTGATTGGAATCGGCGATTCCCCTGATGGCACGAATATCAACGCTGAAGTGGGGAGCGAACATCCGGAATTGCTCGCGCAGAAAGTAAAGGAATGCGGAGCGAGATTGGGAGTCGCTCATGATGGCGATGGCGATCGCTGTATTCTGTGTGACGAAAACGGATCCGTGCTAGATGGAGATGAGGTTCTCACTCTGCTCGCCGTTCATGCGATCGACCAGAACCGGCTTCCGAACAAGACGCTAGTAGTCACCGTATATAGTAATCTTGGAGTAGATGCGGCAGTTAAGGCACGCGGTGGAGAGGTTCTGCGGACTCCGGTTGGAGATCGCTACGTGATTGAGAAGATGCATGAAGTGGGGGCTGAGCTTGGTGGTGAATCGAGTGGGCACATAATTTGTGGTGATACTTCGACTACCGGTGATGGGTTGATGGCTGCGCTCAAAGCCATTGAAGTGATGCATTCTACTGGGCTTCCGCTTTCTGAGTTGAGAAAGGTCTTGGTTAAGTTTCCGCAGGCGAGTGTTGCACTAAATGTTAAGGAGGAGCGTGATTTTTCGGACTGTCCTCAACTCACTTTGACGATAGCCGCATTGGAACAAGAGCTGGGTACTGAGGGGCGTTTACTGGTTCGCTACTCGGGCACGGAATCCAAGCTGAGACTCTTGATCGAAGGTCCGACAGATGCAGTCGTCGCAGCAGGTATGGAGCGCTTGAAAACAGCAGCTAACGCAGATCTGACCATCCTCTAGCATTGCGTCGCTAATTGCACCCGCTTGGATGTGGCTATGTCAGACACGCCCCTGTCTACTTTAGATAGCCGCCAGCAGAGATTGCTGGCTAATGCTCAACGGGCTCTGGAAAAAGGAAATGCGGAATACGTGGTCACCGCTTGCGGTGAAATTCTCAATGATCACCCGGGTTGTTTACCAGTTCGTCAGTTGCAGCGAGTCGCGCAGCTGCGAGGGAGCGTTAAAGGTGGCTGGATGGGGAAAGCAGTGAGCGGTCTGACCAATTTACCGTTTTCACTGGGTGGCAAAAGCGGCGGCCCTGAAAAGAGTTTAGCCCGGGCGGAGAAGATACTTTCGGAAGATCCCCGGAGTCTGGCGGGGCTCAAACTATTGGCAGAGGCGAGCAGTGAATTCGAGTGGCCTGAGACAGTCGCGTTTGCCCTTGAAGCCATTCGTGAGATTGAACCGAAAAATCGGGATAATTTTTTGGCCTTGGGAGAGGCATGGTTGGCTGCGGATAAACCGGACCAGTCGCTCAAGGTTGCGGATGCGTTGTTGCGTTTGAATCCCGTCGATGGGGAGGCGCAGAGTTTGATGCGCAAGGCCTCGATTGCTCGCACAACGGATCAAGGCTACTGGGGTGAGGGAGGCGATTATCGCGATAAATTGAAGGATGAATCCGAGTCAATCGCTCTGGAAAAACAGTCTGCTCCGGCTGAGACTCATTCGCCGAATGCCAAGACAGAGTCTCCTTCTATTGGTGAAGCTGAGCCGAAAGCAGACCCGCTCGAAACGGCTCAAAACTTCGTGGCTTCTTATCCGGGTGATTTAGATGGGCGCTATCGTTTGGCTCAATTGTTATTCAAGTCAGAACAAACCGAAGAAGCCATTGCGGAGTATCAGCAGACGCAGAAAAATCCCAAACTTCGCGTCTCATCATTATTGGGCATGGCTCGTTGTTTTCGCAAACGAGGTTTGATCGACTTAGCGGTGGCTCAACTGAGCACGGCTAAAAGCGAATTGAGTGGGATGGATGATCTGAAGAAGGAAGTCATTTATGAGCTCGGCTGCTGCAACGAATCGCTCGAAAAACAGGAGGAGGCTATTACAGAGTTTAAAGCGATTTACACTGAAGATATCGGCTTTCGGGATGTAGCTAAAAAAATCAATCAGCATTACGCCTCGTGAAGCTGATTGCTTGTGATTAAACGGAAAGTGCAGGTGCTCTGAGGAGCGTCTTTTTCGCGATACTCATGACATCGAGTTGATCCCAGGAACCCTGCCATAGTGCAATGTTCTCGTCAGTATTCATGAATACTGGCCGATCCGGAATCGCGTAGTTTTTCGGAGCATGCCAGCCACCCTCGATCCAATCGGGAAGGTTGGGGCCAAATTTCACGGAGTCTTTTCGGCCCATGAGATTGAAGACATCCTGCCAAATGAAATCCGCGATGGCCCAATGCTGGCCTTGTTCAATCCAGAGGCATTGATCGCCGATCAGCACTGAGGTGCGATCATTGTGAGCGAAGAAATCATCCCAGAAACCTTCGCCGACACCGTGGCGATTGATCAGGTAGCGGAAGTCGTGACTTTGCCAACCTGTGCTAGGCGCGATGTCGATTTCACTCTGCCAACCGGTGCCCGAGACAAAGAACCCACGCGGGTGCTGATAATACGCGTAGGTGCGATCAGTCGCATCGAGAAATGCTTGAAGCTCTTCATCGGGTTGGATGCGAAGATACTGCTGGATGCCCTCGAGCGAATCACCCATGCCGCCGATCAACATCGGGCTGCGGTTGAGGTGCCATTCGTTGTCGGCGAAATACCACATGCGGTGACACCGCGTCTGATCCTGTTCGTCGATCCAAGCCGAACGTGCAACATGGCGACAGAGTTTACCGGCTTCATCTAGGTAGCGTTCGTCGTGGTAGAGTTCGGCGGCCAAAATGAGTGGGCAGATCATCAGACCGTAGTATTCGGAGGGTTCGAGGATGTCTTTGATTCCACGGACTCTCAATGTCCCAGCCGAATCGTCATCCGGCATTCCCGTGATGTGGAAATGTTCGATCATGTGATCGATGTCTTCGCGCACCTCGTCGAGCCACGGGCGATCATTGAAGGCTAGCATGAAGAGCAGCTTAGCCCAGATGCGCGTGTAATCTTGATTGCAGACGGCGGATTCATCGGGTCGGCCTTCGCTGCCGTATTGCATGCAGCCTACATTCAGATTGCGGAGCATGGCGCTGCGAATCAGCTCAAGGAATTGTGAGGGAAGCCAATCGCGACCATAGAGAGCGGTTAGCCCCAATGAACAGTTGGGCAGGGCATTGTGAATGAGTCCCTTTTGGCAAATTTCACCGACGTTGAATCCGATGTGCGAGTATTGTCCATCGGGATGAAATGAAGTGCTTTGAAAATCGATCAGTCGCTCGAGCAATGATTGGGCGCGCGCGTCAGGTCGTTGCGAGATCGCCCGAGCCAAACCGGCGAGAAACGGCGACGCCCAAGTGGTATGTCCGGCGGTCATGTCGCCGATGCGATAGGGATTGGTGCCCCAAACAGGATGGTTGTGAAAACCGTGGATCGCGCCGTTTGGTTGGACCCAAGAGTGAATCCAATTTCCGAGCGAGGCTACGTTTGGAGAGGTCGTTACGGACATGGAATATCAGTTCTCAGTCTGGGTGGTTTTTCGCCCAAACCAGTTTTCAGCCAAGGCAATTGCCGCAAACATGATGAGTCCGCTCAGCAGAAGTTTCAGTCCATTCGTGCTTTCATTAAAGAAGAGAAGCGAGACGACGATTCCCACAGGAATCTTGGCGTTGTTCATCACGGCGAGCGTGCCGGTATTCACGCGGGTCGCGCCGAGATTCCACCAGAAGAATCCCAAGCCAGAAGCGATGACGCCGAGATAAAATATCACTCCCAATTGCGGCCAGGAGACTTGAAGCTGCAACCAATTAGTCGTGAAGAGGGAAGCAATCAATGCCGCGATCAGTGCGCCGATATAAAGGAGTCCAAAAACGTGCTTTTCCTTCAAGTCGGGGATGCGTAGTCGCTCACGACGCCATGCGATTTGCCCCGCCGCAAAGCACAGGTTAGAAAATTGCATCAGAATAAACCCGATGGCGATATCACTACTCGGTTCCTGTTTCCAAAGAATGATTCCCGCGCCAAAGAAGGACATGACGGCTGCACCGAGATGCCGCCAGTCCCAATGCTTTTCAAGAGCGGCATCGAGCAAAGCTACATAGACCGGTGTAAAGATGGTGAAGAGCACGACCTCGTAAGCCTGTAGATAGGTGTAGGCCCGGAGGTAGAGCACATACATGATGCCAAACTGCACCGCGCCAATGATTGCTAGCCGCCAACTATTGAGCGGTGGAATCAGTTTCGATTTCAGAAACGGCAGAAAAATAATCGCGGCGCACAACAGTCGCATGACCGCGACAGCACTGGAATCGATCCCAGTGAGTTGGCCTTTAATTAGCCCGTAGGAAAAAGCCCAGACGAGCGACGTCAGAATGAGGAGTGGCATGGCGGATCAGAAGCGGAAGATCGTGCCAAGCTTTTTGCCGAGTAAAAGGCTCATGCTCACAATGGTAATGCCCAAAAATACCATCGCCCACACGCCCAGTGCGCTGGCGATATACTTGCCATCACCAAGTAGTTGGAAGAGTTCCAGAATGGCCTTAGTAATCGGATAGAAGGCCTGTTTCTGCGCGAGGATCAACGAGTCGGATACTTCGAGCATGGCGAACGCGAATGCAAGTAAACCACCCGCAATCAAGTTCGCCGTAATGAGAGGTAGGGTGATTTTAAAGGTAGCTTTGAGCGGAGGGCAGCCGAGGTTTTGAGCCGCTTCTTCCAGTGTCTCGCTTGTTTGCTGGAAACCGGCCGTGGCCGAGCGCACCACATAGGGGAGACGTCGCACGGAATACGCGATGATCAGCAGCACTGTGGGGTCGTTGACGGGATTGATGAAGTCGAAAAACTTTCCTTCCTGCGACATTGCGAGATAGCCAAAAGCCAATACCAGCCCTGGCACAGCGAGAGGGAGCATCGCGAGAAAATCGAGCACTTGGCGGCCCCGGATTTTGGTGCGCACGACGACGTAAGCGATGGCGATACCGAGGATGATATCGATGATCGTAGAGATGCTGGCGAACTTCAGGCTGTTCGCAATCGAAGGCACCGCGAGATCGTGGCTCAGAGCGATATCAAAATTTTCCAAGGTGAAGCTCTGTGGTAAAATCGTGCCATACCAATCCTTCGAGAGCGATACGAGCACGACTCCAATATGCGGAAGCACGGCGATTAATGTGACTCCCGTAAACATTGCGGAGCATAGCAGGCTTTGCCAGCGAGGTAGGTTTCGCGGGCCACCGGTGCTGGTGGCTTTGGCCATCATGGCGTGTGCATTGCGCCCAAAAATCCCCTTACCGATGGCATAGAGGCTGATGGAGCTGAAGAGCATCACCGCGACCAATGCATACGGAAAAGGATTACCGCCGATATCTTTCAATCCATAGAAGATCTGCACTGAAGTGACTTTCGCGTAATCGAAAACCAGAGGCGTGCCGAGTTCGGTAAATGACCAGATGAAAACAATCGTGCCGCCGGCGAATAGCCCCGGTTTGATTAACGGCATGGTGATTTTGAAGAATCTCCGGAAACCGGTGCAGCCAAGATTCTCGGCCGCTTCTTCCATCGCGGGATCAATGTTGGCCAATGCCGCGACCGCATTGAGATAAATGATTGGGTAGAGCGAGAGTGCTTGGATCACCGCCACACCCCAAAACTGATTCGCGGCAAACCAATCGAAGGTCCAACCCTCGGGTCTCAACCCGAGCTCGATGATGAAACTATTCACCGCGCCATATTGTCCGAAGATCTGTTTGATCCCGATCGCGCCTACAAAGGGTGGCAGAATCATCGGCACGAGAATCACCGAACCGAGGAGTCCTTTTCCGGGAAAAATAAATCGGTCCGAAATAAACGCCAGCGGGAGTGCGATGATCAGAGTCAAACTCGTGGTCGCGCAGGCGAGTAGAAAGGAGTTCTTCAGACCGCCCAGATACAAAGGGTTACCTAGGAGCGAAGCTAGGTAGGCGACAGTGAAGTTTCCGTCGGCATCAATAAACCCACCTTTAAGAATCTGAATAATAGGCCAGATAAAGAAGGCGGCGAAAAAGATCGCGGTCAGGGCGAAGACGATGCGCGCAAAGGATTTCGACACGAAATTAATTTTGCTCAGGTCACTTGATTTGTCGCAAGGCGTAAGTGCCTAAATGTTTATTACCATGTGTAGGGAGCTATCCGCAGTTAGGTTTGAGATGAATTTACTAAGAAGAAGTGAATTTATCTTGTATTTTGACAAATCAAAATATAAAACATGGTTAATCGTATAACTCAAATCATGGCCACCAGCACCGTAGAGAACTATTTGAAGGCGGCGCTCCTGTATGAACAGGAGCACCAAGGGATTGTGCCCATGGGGTCTTTGGTCGAGGCGCTTGGCGTAGTTCCGGGCACGGTGACGACGATGGTTAAAGCCATGGCGACCCAGGGTTTGCTTGAACACGAGGTGCGACAAGGTGTGCGGCTCACTCCCGTCGGGCGTGCTCTCGCTCTAGGGGTGCTGCGTAAACATCGGCTCGTGGAGACCTTTCTCGTGCAGACTTTAGAGATGGATTGGTCGGAAGTGCATGTGGAAGCCGAAGCCCTTGAGCACGCCGTCTCCAATCGGGTGCTCGAAAGAATCGATGCTTATCTCGGACATCCCACGGTCGATCCGCATGGCGATCCGATTCCCAATGCCGAGGGGTCGATCGCGGATGAAGCGACTCAGGCCACCATGCAGGATTGCACGATCAAGAAACCGTTGCGCGTGACGCGAATCCTAGATCAGTCGGCGGACTTTTTGGATTACGTGCAGGACCACGGGCTCAAGCCAGGCGCGAAGATCGAGGTCCTTAAACGGGTCGAGGCGAGCGGCGTGCTCCAATGCGCACTAGCCGATGGCGAAGAAATCGTCCTCGGTCTACCCGCCGCCGCTAAAATCGTTGTGGGAATATCGGCCTAGAAAATTTTATCATGTCTCTCTTACTTACATTTTCGTTTTTGGTCATCGCCGTGCTGCTGTTCTGGCCGGGAGTGGGGGTCGTCTCACGTTGGCGTGAGGCCAAGCGGCGTCAGGCTCGCATGCGGAGGGAGGATGCCTTAAAACACATCTTAAAGAGTGAGGTTAACGGACACTTGCCGACTTTGCATAGTGTGACCGGTGTCTTGCATATCAGTGATGATGCGGCCGCGGAAGTGCTCACCGCGATGGAGCGTCGCAAGCTGATTTCGTATACTGGGGGCAAACTATCCCTGTTGGAATCAGGGCGGAAATTGGCTCTACATATCGTGCGGGCTCACCGTCTTTGGGAAAGCTATCTCGCTGAAGAGACAGGAGTGGATGAGGCCCAATGGCATCGTTTGGCGGAACAGAAGGAGCATCAACTCTCACCCGAAGAGGCGAGTGATCTCGAAGCTAAATTGGGGCACCCGATTATGGATCCACATGGTGATGTGATTCCGGTTTTAGGTGGCGAGCTTGATGCCGATGAGGGACAACCTCTCAACACGGCACCCATTAATAAAGCTCTGGAGATAGTGCATATTGAAGACGAACCGATCGCCGTTTACCGTCAGTTACTTGCACTCGGATTACGTCCCGCGATGCGAGTCTGCATCCTGGCGAAGGAATCTGATTTTCTGACCTTATGGGCGGAAGGCCAAGAGCTCGCTCTGGCCCCAATTCTGGCCAATAATATTGGGATTCTGCCCATCCCTGAGGTGAAAGCAGCCGATTTGTTGGATGAGGAATATCTCTCTGATTTGCAGATTGGTGAACAAGCTCGTGTTCTCGGTTTGAGTGCGACGTGTCGCGGGGCCGAACGCCGTCGATTACTCGATCTGGGGTTTGTGGCGGGCACGATGATTTCCGTGGAGTTGCCCAGCCCGACCGGCGATTCGACGGCTTATATCGTGCGTGGCACCATGATTGCGTTACGTCGCGAGCAAGCGCGCATGATCAGCATCGGCCAACGCGTCTCGGTCACTGAATCTGCTTTATCTTCATGAAGACTTCTCCCGAAACAATACCTGCTCCAAACGAGACCTGTGCGGATTGCGGAATCTATCGCGCGGCGAATCTCAAGCGACTTGGGGTGAACATGGATCGTTGGGACTATATGATCGCGCTCGCGGGTAATCCGAATACCGGCAAAAGCACGGTGTTTAATGCCCTGACTGGTTTACGCCAGCATACCGGAAATTGGCCGGGTAAGACGGTGACGCGAGCTGAAGGAGGGTTCTCCTATGCCGACAAACGTTACAAGATCGTGGATTTACCGGGCACCTATTCGTTGTTGTCAACCAGTCTCGATGAAGAGATCGCACGTGACTTTATTTTATTTGGGCAGCCCGACGTCACGGTAGTCGTGGCGGATGCGACACGGCTTGAGCGCAATTTGAATTTGGTGATTCAAGTGCTCGAGATTACCGATCGCGTGGTGTTGTGCCTGAACCTCATGGACGAGGCTAAACGGCATCATGTGGAAATTGATGATCGGCAATTGTCACGAGATCTTGGAGTGCCCGTCGTGCCGACCTCGGCTCGGGGAGGAGTGGGTTTGCCAGAACTTCTGAATGCGATTGGTGATATGTGTGCCCGCAAAGTGACGGGGCGGCCTCATCGACTTCAAAATGAACCACCGGCCCTCAAGGAGGCGTTGAACGATCTCGTGATGAAGATCACGGCGGCTTATCCGGGATTACCCAACGTGCGTTGGGTCGCGATGCGCCTGCTCGGAGGAGACGAATCGTTGGCCGCCGCTCTGCGCGATGGCACCTTGGGAGATTTAACGCTCACTCAGATGATGGATACTGAAGCCTCGGAATGTCCTAGCTCATAAAACTTATGTCTACCGAAAGTATCTCCAATCCAGCGATAGACCCTCACGGCATTCTTGATTCGGCCCGCAACTTGCGCCGTAAAATTCCGGGAGATGTGCATGAGCATATCGTCGAAGCCATTTATCGCGACGCGGCCCAAATCGCCAGTCGTTCGGTTACCCGACCAGGACATTCGGCGCGACCGACATTCGATCGATCACTCGATCGCATTCTGACGAGCAAATTATGGGGATTTCCCATCATGTTACTGCTGTTTGCCCTAATGTTTTGGATCACGATTATCGGTGCAAATGCTCCATCCGGTTGGCTGGCGAATCTGCTGGTGGATTGGCTGTGGCCGATCCTCCGCGAGGGTTCTGTTAATCTGGGTTTTCCTGCCTGGTTAACTGGAGTGCTGATCGATGGAATGTATCTTTCCATGGCCTGGGTGATCAGTGTAATGCTTCCGCCGATGGCAATTTTCTTTCCGCTCTTCACGATGCTGGAAGACTTCGGTTATTTGCCCCGAGTAGCCTTTAATCTGGATCGTTTATTCAAGAGTGTCGGTGCACATGGGAAACAATCGATGAGCACGATGATGGGCTTTGGTTGTAATGCGGCTGGTGTCGTGGCCACTCGAATTATTGATAGCCCGCGTGAGCGGCTGATTGCGATTATCACCAATAATTTTGCGCTCTGTAATGGTCGATGGCCGACGCAGATTCTAATCGCTTCAATCTTTCTGGGCACGATGGTGCCTGCTCATTGGGCGGGTTTGGTCTCCGCCGGAGCGGTGACATCTGTCGCTCTGCTTGGATTGCTTTTTACGTTGATGGTTTCGTGGGTGCTCTCGAAATCGGTGCTGAAAGGGGAAGTCTCGGCCTTTAGTTTGGAACTGCCTCCTTATCGGCCACCGGCAATCTTACGCACGCTCTACACGTCGTTGATTGACCGCACTCTGTTTGTGCTTTGGCGGGCGATCGTGTTTGCGATTCCGGCGGGTGCGTTGATTTGGTTGATTGCGAATATCAATGTGGGCGACGCGAGCTTGGCCCATTGGTTGGTCTATCGGCTTGATCCTCTAGGGTTGGCCTTGGGGCTCAATGGCGTGATCTTGATTGCTTACCTGGTGGCTATTCCGGCCAATGAAATTGTGATTCCCTGTATTCTCATGCTAACCGTGCTCGTCGCCGGGGTGCATGGAGTGGGCCCCGGAGCCGGGGTCATGTTTGAGTTAGATTCCATCGTGGCGACCAAGGCGATTTTGGAAGCAGGTGGGTGGACTTTGCTGACGGCAGTCAACCTCATGTTGTTCAGCCTACTGCACAATCCCTGTAGCACGACGATCTATACGATTTACAAAGAAACCGGCAGCGTGAAGTGGACGATGATTTCGACTATGCTTCCGGTGGTCATGGGAATCGCAGTCACGGCGATAGTCGCGTTTGTCTGGAGGCTCCTAGCTTAAGGTCTATCTCTGAGATCTGAGCGGTGGTCGCCGAGTTCACGAAACGAGATGCACCGTGAAGATCGCGGCGAGCACATAGACTAGGAAAGAGATGTCTTTGGCGCGGCCGGTGCCCACATAGATCAAGATGTAGGCGACAAGACCCAGGCCGATTCCTTCCGCGATGCTGAAAGTAAGCGGAGTCGCCAGACTGATGATAAACGCAGGGGCTACTTCGCGCAGATCCTTGAGATTTAGCTGCGCGACCGGCGTTGGGCAGATGTCCGTTTTTATCGAGCAAGCCAGCGCGTTGGGTGACGCCGATCAGAGTGCCTACATTATCGAACAGAGCGATCAGGAGGAGAGTGAGAACGACCGTGGTCGCTTCGATGGGTTTTGCCGTAAAATAGCCGAGGCTAAACTGCATAAACGTATCTCCCATCGATGCCGGCAGAGAAACGATTTGTTCAGGGAATTGGGTGACGCGACCACCTAATCCGTCAGGGATGAATACGCCCGAGATCGTGATCGCAGCGATGGAGATTATGATGCCACCCGGCACCGCTCGCACCATCAGCACAACGGTCAGCAAAATACCGAGAAAGCAGAGCAGAACAAGAGGAGCGCCTAAATCGCCGTGCGTCAGCAGGGTCGCATTGCTGCCGATGACCAGTCCGCCATTTTTTAATCCGATAAACGCGATGAAGAGACCAACTCCGCAGGTGATCGCCATTTTGAACTGAAAGGGGATCACGTTGATGATCTTCTCACGAATGCCCGAGAGTGAGAGCGCGAGAAACGCAAAGCCGTTGACCAGCACTAGGCCGAGCGCTTGTTGCCACGGCACTTCGAGTCCCAAGCAAACCGTATAGGCGAAGTAAGCGTTGATCCCCATTCCCGGTGCAAGGGCGAGCGGGATGTTCGTCATCAATGCCATCATTAATGTGCTGACCGCCGCGGTAACCGCAGTGACCGTAATCAATCCCTCAATCGGCATGCCCGCTGCGGCGAGAATCGCGGGGTTAACCGCGAGAATATAAGCCATCGCGGCAAAAGTCGTGGCACCCGCCTGCACTTCACGAGTGATAGTCGTGCCGTGCTGATCTAGTTTGAAGAAACGTTTAAACATGAAGTGAGGTTCTCAGCTTGCGCGATTGAGAAGGAGAATAAGTATGAGAACGAGATTGTTTTCCCATGCCGATAATCGACGCGCACATCCATTTGTATCCAGATGAAGTCAACCACGACCCCGCGGCTTGGGCTGCGGAGCATGGAGAGGGCCATTGGGCCACGCTTTGCACGCGTAGGCGAAAAAGAGGTCAAGCGGTCCAAAGCTTCCCGAATATGGATGAGTTGCTGCGCGCGATGGACGCGGCGAGCGTGGGGCGCGGGGTGCTGTTGGGTTGGTATTGGGAGAAGCCGGCGACCTGTGCTTTGCAGAATCGCTTTTATGCGAACTGCGTGAAGGCACATCCTGATCGATTGTCAGCTTTCGCGACGATCCATCCGAACGCCGAAATGGCTCTTACGATGGCTGAGCTCACTCGCGCTCACGATACAGGACTGATTGGACTGGGGGAGCTCTCGCCGCATTCGCAAGGGTTCTCGATTGATGACCCGGTGTTCGCGATGGCGATGAATCTCGCGGGCAAATTGAAGATGCCGGTGAATCTACATGTGACTGAACCTGAGAGTCGGAATTATCCGGGTAAAGTCATCACGCCGTTGAGTGATTTCGTGGCTCTCGCCATATCTCACCCTGAGACGACTTTCATCCTGGCGCATTGGGGAGCGCGACTACCGTTGCTTTCTTCGGAGCCCATGCCGGATAATATCTACTACGATACCGCAGCGAGTCCGTTGCTCTACCCGGAATCATTCTGGCGGGAATTCTGCGCGAAGGTTCCGGCTGATAGAGTGCTCTTTGGCTCTGACTTCCCGCTGAACGTGTATCCGAGCATTGATCCGGAACCGCAGATGGAACGCCTCATTGCCGAGGTGCATCGCTCGGATCTGACAGCTGAGCAGTTGAAAGAGATGCTGCATCAAAACGCGTGCCGCTTATTCAAAATCTAAGGTCAGGGGATAATTTTCGGTTTGGTATTTAAGTTTACTGATTCGTTTCTCAACTTCGCCGCGTGCATAGCGTAATCCGAACCCTCATTATCTTCAGTTGCTGTGGAGCTTTGATGTCTTGTGGGCAGGCACCAGATACGGAGCAGTCGGGGTTACGCAAAGTCACCTTTCAGAGTGATTGGTTTCCTCAAGCAGAGCATGGTGGGTTTTATCAGGCTTTGGCTAAGGGGTATTATCAGGAGGAAGGATTGGATCTGGAGATTATCTCGGGTGGCCCTGGAGCGGGCGTGTTGCTCAAGATTGCCAAGGGCGTGGCTGATTTCGGAATGTTTCGTGGTGACGATGCGATTCTCGCAGCCAGTCGTGGGCTGCCTCTCATGATGATTGGTGCCACCCTACAACACGATCCTCAGGCCATTCTCGTGCATGCTGATAGCCCGGTGCAGTCTTTCGCGGATCTCGATGGGCGCACGGTTATCGCCGCGGTGGGTATGACCTGGATTCCTTACATTCAAAAGAAATACGACATCACTTTCGGCCTGATACCCACGAGCTACGGATTGACGCAGTTCTTGGCGGACAAAGATACGATACAACAATGCTTCCTCACCAGTGAGCCTTTCTTTGCCCGCCAACGAGGCGCAGAGGTGCGAACATTGCCTCTCAGTGCGACTGGATACGACAGCTATCACGTGATGCTGACGCGTCGGGCTCTGGTGCGCGACGATCCTGATCTGGCGCGTGCCTTTGTGAGTGCTTCGATTCGTGGCTGGCGCGATTACATTGAGGGTGATCCGACCCCTGCGCACGAACTGATTATTGCGCGAAATGAGCAAATGACCGCTGAGCATTTGGATTTCTCCCGACAGGCGTTGATTGATCATCAATTGGCGGCAGGCGACCCGGCCAAAGAAGAACGCTTGGGGCAGCTGTTGTTGGAGCGCGTGCAGCGGAAAATCGAGCTTTTGCAGGAATTTGAGGTGCTTGAAAAGCCGATGCGGGCTGAGGATGTCGCGACGGTAGAATTTATCCCGATTAAGAATCCTTAAAATCCGCTTTGCGTCCGAGTGGGTTCAGGACTCATATTGAGCTATGAACCCAGAAGCAAAACTCGCCGAACTCGGCTTCACTTTACCTGCACCTCCGCCTTCTGGTGGAAGTTATCTGCCTACTATACGCACGGGCAATCTGCTCTATTGTGCTGGCACGGTCTGTATGATCGATGGCGAAATGACCCACACCGGAAAGGTTGGGCAAGAGCATACCGTGGAAAGCGGTGCTAAAGCCGCCGAGATCTGCGCGCTAAATACCCTCGCCAATATCAAGGCTGCGGTCGGTTCGCTCGATCAAATCGCCCAGATCGTCATGGTGAATGGTTTCGTTAATGCCGTGGATGGATTTGAGAATAGTCCCGCCGTGATCAATGGTGCGAGTAATCTCTTTGTCGCCGTCTTTGGTGATACTGGTAAACACGCCCGTGCCGCGGTCGCGACCAATGGCCTGCCCTTGGGAACGACGGTTGAAATTCAGGTGACCGTTGAATTGAAATCGTAATCTGTATTTTACCCCTATGAAAAAATCCCTGCTTTTACTCGCTCTTCTTTGTGTCGGTTTAGTGGCTCGCGCGGAGGCTTACCGCGTCGCTGTGATCCCGAAGGGCACGACTCACGAATTCTGGAAATCCATCCACGCTGGTGCAATTAAGGCTTCACGTGAATTGAAAGAAGAGGGTGTGAATGTGAAGGTGATTTGGAAGGGACCGTTGCGTGAAGATGATCGCGAACAGCAAGTGCAGGTCGTCGAAAATTTTATTGCACGGCGCGTGAGCGGGATCGTGCTCGCGCCTCTCGATGCTCGCGCCTTGGTCGCGCCAGTTGAGATGGCCTCGCGAGTGGGGATTCCTGTGGTGATTATCGATTCGGGCCTCAATTCGGATAAACCGGTCAGCACGGTTTCAACCGATAATTACAAAGGAGGTGTGCTCGGGGCGCATCGCTTGGCCAGTTTGCTGGATGGAAAGGGTAAAGTCATTTTGCTGAGGGTGTTGGCCGGTTCGACGAGCACAGAGCTACGCGAGGCAGGTTTTCTCGATACAATCAGAGCCGACTACCCCGGGATCGAAATCATCTCGAGCGATCAGCACGCCGGTGCCACTCGCGACACGGCTTACCGTGCTGCTCAGAATTTGCTCAACCGTTTTGGTCGCGACGTGACCGGCGTATTTGCTCCCAATGAATCCTCAGCTACCGGTATGCTACTCGCGTTGCGCGATGCAGGCCTGTCTGGCGGTAAGGTTAAGTTTGTCGGGTTCGATACTGGCAGCCAAACGCTCGCGGCACTTAAGACCGGCGATCTCCAAGGGCTCGTTGTTCAGAATCCATTTAAGATGGGCTACCTGGGAGTGAAGACACTCGTAGCCAGTCTCCGTGGTGAGACGGTGGAGAAGGATATCGATACAGGTTGCGAACTAGTGACGCTCGAAAATTTCAACGAGCCTGAGACGATTGATCTCATCACGCCACCGCTGGAAAAATATTTGAATTAGGACGCGAAGTATGAGCGTCGATTCTCCAGTTTCTCGGCCGAAAGCAGATTAAATCATGTCCGTAGGAAACGACGTTAAAATGTCCACAGGCATTCCTAAGGACGAGGTCTTTAGTATGACCGTAGATCCGAGGTCTGAGGAGAATGCGCAGAATGATCACTCGCAGATTTTTCCGCTTTTGGATGGCCGATTGATGCTCGTGTGGTGCGAGTATTATGTGAATCGACCATCCGGCTTAGGAGCAATGCTTATGAGGGCGAGGGCAGTAAAGATGATGCTCCGTGCCGGATATCAGCGAAGATCACAGCCGATGGTGGCCGGACTTGGTCGGGAAGACTAACTCTGCAGGATAATTTAGACGCGGATAACGTGAAGCAGCCCAATTTGGTCCGGTGCGCGAATGGCGATATTTTGCTGTTTTTCACCTCATGGGATTTCAAAGCTCAGGAGCGCAGTGTTCACTACAAACGATCCACCGATGATGCGGAGAACTGGTCCAAGGTTAAGCAATTTACTCCGCCGGGTGGAGCTTACATCTTGGATGCCGGACGTATCTTCACCCACAGCTCAGGTCGCATTATTCTCCCAATTTATTGGGGCCCGGAAATATGGACTGAAAAGGAAAAATATGAAGCCTTTGTCTACTATTCGGATGACGACGGAGTTACTTGGGAGACTAGCCAGAATCGAATAGCGATGCCAGAGCGTGGTGCCATGGAACCCGCGATTATTGAGCGCAAGGATGGCTCGCTTTTCGCGATTCTAAGATCGACGGTGGGATATCTATTTCAGGCCAAATCGCCTGATCGAGGTGAGACGTGGAGCGAAGCGACGTCGACTTCGCTCTCATCTCCTCAAGCCGAGCCATGTCTTAAACGCATACCATCAACCGGTGATTTACTGCTGATTTGGTGTAATACATTACCCTACGCCATGACTCATGGTGTGCCCCATACGGGGCTTCCTCGGAATCCACTCGCATGTGCCATTTCACGTGATGATGGCAAAACATGGGATAACATCAAAAACATCGAGAATCGGGAGGGCTACGACAGCGCCTACGCGAATGTGTATTTTAATGGAAGTGAAGCGATCGTGACCTTCTATCAGGCCTCTCGATCCGCCTCGCGTGATACTTCACTGCTCCTGAAAATTTATCCGATCGATTGGTTCTATCAAGAGGCTGCGAAATCTCGGCGGCACTAACGTAACCTGAATCCGATTATTGCTTACTGGGATAGAGCCAGCGGGCCATGGCAGGAAGCAGGATGATCGCGCCGAGCATGTTCACGAGGAACATGAAGCCGAGCAGGAGTCCCATATCGGCTTGAAATTTCAGACTGGAGAACAACCAAGTGCTCACACCGATTGAGAGAGTGAAGCCAGTGAAGACGACGGCGCTGCCAGTTTGAGAATAGGCGGTGTAGAGCGCTTCTTCGAAAGAGAGGCCGCGTTTGAGCGATTGCTGGAGCTTGGAGGAAATGTAGATCCCGTAATCGACGCCAATGCCTACGCCGAGGGCGACAACAGGTAAGGTAGAGGTCTTCAGTCCGATTTCCAGCCAGGCCATCAATGCGTAGGAAAGGAAGGAAACGATCGCGAGGGGGAGCACGATACAGATCGTAGCGCGAATCGATCTGAATGTGATCAGACACAGCGTGATGACTGCGCCGAATACCCAATAGAGAATCGGCCGTTGTGCGGCGGCGACCACTTCGTTGGTGGCGGCCATGACGCCGATATTACCGCTGGCGAGCAGTAGCTCTGCCTTGGGCGATGGGTTGTCGCGTCGGAAGGTTTTCACGGCATCAGTGATGCGAGTGATGGTTTCCGCTTTGTGGTCTGTCAGGAATATCAAGACCGGCATCACGCTCCCGTCGCTGTTGAGCAGCCCCGTCGAGGTTGAGATGGGCGAGACGACTTGGGCGAGGGCTTGAGAATTACGAGGCAGCACCCGCCATTTGAGGGAGCCTTCGTTGAATCCGGCGTTGATCACTTTGGCAGTTGAGCTGAGCGAAATCACCGACTGCACTCCGGGCACTTGCTTAATGTAGCCCTCGAATTGATCCATGAGGTTAACAACATCGTAGTCCACGCAAGCGTCGGGAGCGCCTCGCACGAGCACGGAGATCATATCAACACCAATACTGAATCGATCCGTGATGACCGCGCTATCGACGTTGTAGCGCGAGCTTTGTCGCAATTCTGGCACGCCGCTGTGCAGATCGCCGATGCGCACTTCATCCGATTTGATGAATCCATATAATCCGGCGCTGAACCAAATCAGAATGACGATGATCGAAGTGCGTGGACGGGTGACAGCGAGGAGCTTTTTCCAGTGCGGGTGCAGTTGAGCCTTCGTGCGTGCTGCGTCCGAGTAAGAACGATGACTCTGAAACGAAAGGAGGATCGGAAGCAGGAATAGATTGGTGATGATAATCACCCCGACGCCGAGACTGGCGGTGATACCGAGCTCCTGAATGATTGGGATGTTGATCACTAACATGGTGATGAATCCCAGTGTGTCAGTGATGAGAGCGATGCCACCCGGAAGGAGCATTTGTTTGAATGCTGATTCGGCGGCTACAATTGGAGTTTTTCCGGCGTAAACATCAGTCCGGAAGGCACGGACCATTTGCACCGAATGGCTGACGCCGATGGCGAAGACCAGAAACGGCACGAGAATCGAAAGTGGATCCAACCCGAAACCGAGTAGATTCAAAGCGCCCATCTGCCACACCACGGCGATCAACGAGCAGACCAGAGGGGGAATCGTCAGTCGGATCGAGTGCGAGTAAAACCACACGAGCAAAGCGGTAATCACGAAGGAGACCGCAAAGAAGATGATGACGTTTTGCGCGCCGTCGCTGATGTCGCCGATTACCTTGGCAAAGCCGATAATGTGCACACCCAGGGCCACATCAATATCCCCACCAGTGGCGAAACGATCGCGGATCTTCTCTTCAAGATAATTGGCTACCTTGGTGTAATCGAGTTGTTCGCCGGTCGATGGATCGATTTCGAGAAGCTGCGCACTGATGATGGCTCCCGAAAAATCGTTAGCTACGAGTTGGCCAACTTTGCCTGACTTAATGATGTTTTCACGAACTTGAGCGAAACCCTCAGGCGTTGGCTCGAATCCCGAGGGGATGACATTGCCACCGGAGAATCCGTCTTCGACGACTTCGATGTAGCGCACATTGGGCGTGAAGAGTGAAGTGACTTGAGCGCGATCCACGCCCGGTAGGTAGAACACTTCATCAGTTGCTGCTTTGAGAGCCTTGAAGAATCCCGGGTTGAAAATGTCGCCGTCTTTTGAAGTCAGCGCGATGACGACACGATTGGCGCCACCGAACTGATCCTGGTATTGCAGGAAGTTCTTGATGTATTCGTGCTGCTGCGGGAGCTGCTTATTGAAGCTGGCGTCGACCCGCGTTTGAGACGCGAACCACCCCATAACAACCGTGAGCAACGCAAAGAGGCCGAGTAGCACCTTCCGATATCGAAACACCCAGATGGCGAATTTATCTACAAAAGTAGGCACCGTTTACTGGGGTGTGGGGAGGAGCGAGAGGCCGGCTTCACCGAGACCCCAGAGTTTACCGTCAGGACCTTGAATGATGGCCGCAAGACCGGTGGTGATGTTGACGTCGGTCCAAGGTTGGAACGTCGTGCCGCCATCCTTGCTGATCAGGAAGGCGCGAGATTGACCAGCGAGGATAATGGTCGCGTCGGGTAGTTGATATGAAACTGAAAGCAGGGGATGTGAATCGATCGAAACAGGAGACCAATCCTCAACGTGATTATCGGAAAGATAGATGTGCCCCCTCAAGCCATGAGCGAGCAGTTTGCCGTTTTGCAAAGGCAAGATGCCGTAAAATGATCCCTGATAAGGAGCCGGAATGGGTTGCCACTCTAGGCCGTTGTCAGCGGAAGCGAGCAGACTGCCTCTTTCGCCGGCGAGATAAAGCGTGCCATCGGAAGCGCGGGTAATCCGGTTGAGATGCGAATCTTCATCTTGAACGTAACGTGCTTTCCAAGTGAGACCGGCGTCACGGCTTTCGACGTAGTAGCCATAGGCTCCGACTGCGATGATCGTGTTCTGATCAACGACATGAATATCGAGAAATGAATCTTCTCTATTCTCGCCCTGATAGGCTTCGCTCCAAGTTTCGCCGCCATCGGTCGTTGTCAGAATCAAGGCGCCGTGACCCGCGACCCATCCGTGGAGTCCGTCTGCTGCGAACGAGACTGAAGTGATCGCGGCAGTGACTCCGGTTTCATGGCGCTGCCAGGATTTACCTGAATCGGTTGAACGAAGAATCGTGCCGCGTTCGCCGACGAGAATCATGGCATCCTTTGAGAGATCAGCACCCAGTAACAGCATGTTAGGCGCCGTGCTCTCGGCATGGGCAAGCGTTGCCACACAGATCGTGAAGATCAGGAGGAAACGACACAGGAGGAACGTCATGAACGGAGGATACAAAGGCAAAAAAGGCGGGCTGGACGAGCCCGCCTTAAGTGAATTGGCGTCGAGGTTTAGCGAATACCGGATCGACGAAGACTGTCCGGACTGTAGTCGCCGGGGTCACGTTCGATGGAGAAATCATACATCTTCTCTTCATTATCGAGCCCGATGGCGAGATAACGACCTGCCTGCAAATCAGTGTGCACTTCGAGAGTGCTCCAGAAGGTGAGTGCATCGTAGTAGTTGATGCAGTGGGCTTCGGAAACGCGCCAGAGTTGACCGCGGGAGTCGTATTGATCGACGGCTAGAATCTGCCAACTGTCTTCATCGACGTAGAACGTGCGGCGAGAGTAAAGATGAGAGGCGCCTTCTTTTAAAGTAGCCTCAACGACCCAGACGCGATGCAGCTCATAGCGTGCGAGATCCTGATTGATGTGCAGTGGAGTGAGGATGTCCTTGTATTTCAGATCGTCACTGTGGAGACGGTAGGAATTGTAAGGAACGAGCATTTCCTTCTTACCGACCAGCTCCCAATCGTAGCGATCGGGCGCTCCATTAAACATATCGAATTGATCACTGGTGCGCATGCCATCAGCAGCGGTGCCGGGATTGTCGTAGGCGACATTAGGCGCGCGGCTGACGCGGCGACGGCCAGCATTGTAGACCCACGCACGACGTGGTTCCTTAATCTGATCCATCGTTTCGTGGGCGAGAAGAATTGTGCCCGAGAGGCGTGCTGGGCTGACGACGGCTTGCTTGAAATAGATGAGCACGTTGTCGAGCCCTTCAGCGGTCATACCCTCACGAACGTAGTTGAAGAGGAACTCGTCTTTGAATTCGACCAACGTGTAACTGCCACGGCGGTTGGGCATGGCCTGTCCAATGTGGCGATCTGCGGCTACTCCACGGTAACGAGTGAGGTGATTCCAGACGACTTCGAGACCGTTTTGCGGGATCGGAAACGGGGTGCCGATAATCGCGTTGGCAAAACCAGCCCCGTCATTGATGAGGCTTGCGGTCGTCGCATTGCGTCGCGTGGCATCATAGATGCGCTGGGGATTGGCGGCACTGCGGTGTGTCGGATAAACCACGAGTTTATAGTCGGGGTAAGCTTCGAGCAAGGCGGCGTGGCCGGCGGTCACTTGGTCACGATGATCGGCGAGATTTGCCGCCGTGATCGTGAATAGTGGTTGCTCGGAACCGTAAGGATCGGGGTGGTGATCTCCGGGAGTATAGCCTGAAGGAGCAGTGGTGATGCCACCGTCCCAAGCCGGGATGGTGCCGGCTTCGTTGCCAGCGACTTCACCGCCGAGAGGGGTGAGGTCAGCGCCGAGGCGATCGGCTTCGTCTTCGGAAACAGCGGCACTTGCACCTACGCTAATGAGCGCGGACAGGGAAAGCAGGGGGAGTAAACGGATTTTCATGAGGTGGTCCCTTGTTTAGATTAGAATGAGTAGCGCACGGTGGCCGACACGTAGTCACGGTCGTTGAGGAGATTGAAATCCTCGGCGCCGAAGTAATTCACATAACGCAAATCGAGTGACCAAGTGTATTGGTAAACAAATTCCATACCGAAGCTGAAGCTTTTGCGCCCTTCGATAAAGTTACCCAAAGGTAGAGGAGTGTTACCTTTCACATTATGGGAATAACCAATTGTAGGCGTCAGGTTAACCCCCGCGAAGACATTGTCGTATTGGAGTTTTGCAAGCATCTGGTAGCCCATGGAAAAATCATCGGCGAATGCGCTTTCCGGTGTGGCGGGGACACTGGGGAATCCCGCGGTGGCCAGATTTGCAGCATTGCCACCCGTGACGGTTCCGGGACCGTCGTAGCGAAGAGTGCTCTTGGGGGGTAGGTTGGCCCAGACACCGCCGACCTCACCTACGACCGCGAGCTGGCTCGCTCCGAGGGTTGGGCCGAAAACTTTCGTCATCGTCGTCTGAGCAGTCCAGACGTTGTGACGTCGATATCCTTGGATGTATTCATCGTATTGGCCGAGGTAGTTACCGACTTGATTACTCGCTCCGAATTGCGGGGCGAGAGCGGAGAGAGCAGCAAATAGTAGCTCTACATCATCCACTTGAAGAGGAACGCCTTGTTTGAAAGAAACGTCTCCCTGCCAAGAAATACCGGTGCTGCCGAGACTGGTGTTGAAACTCGCGCCGAGCATATCGATCGCATCGGGGTATTCGATGAAGTAGCGGCCTGTTTGCGCCGCGGTCAGCAATCCAACTTGGCTGGCTCCAGCCGCGATGGCCTGAGCGGTCGGGTAGTAAGGCTGAATGCCGGCTGGTAATGCGGCGGCTGGCACTCCGGTCAACGCTGCACCAATCAAAGTCTGGAGCGTCGAGGGAATAGCGGCAGCGGGAAACCCGTTGGCGAGCATAACCGGAGCCAGTTGCGCCCCTGCGATATTCGAAGCGGTGCCTACGACCAGTGCCGTGCTGACCGGTCCCTTGGGCGTCCGTGCGCTGATGACGGGAGCACGACTATGGTAATGCGCATAATAAAGACCGATATCCGTCCCATTGTTGGTGTAGATATGAGTGGAAAGTCCGTATTGATCGTAATTGCCATACTCACGATCCTTAGCACGGGGAATGCCGCCGATACCAGCGCCATTCAATCCACCCTGATCGGAGATGCTGCCAAATCCGAGCCAGACGGTGTCGCCACCGCGACTCGCAAAATCATTGGTCGAGAAATAGCTGCCCGCCGGTTCGATTTCGTGGCGCCTAAACTCAAGTAACCAAAATGGCTCAATCGTAATATTGGGCGTAATACCGATGGAGGCTTTAAGCATATTTACCGGCAGAAAAGCTTCTTTGAGCTCTGCACCTGGGACGCGCAACTTGGAGAAGTCAGCTGAATTAACGACGTTGTTGCCGTTGGGGATGAAGGTGCTCTCACCCAAGCTCAGAACCTGGCGGCCAAAACGAAGATCGACCGGCATGTCACCTAGATCGAACTGGCCATAAACATACATGTCGAGGAACTCGGTGCCTGCTTTGACGCGATCTTGGGCCTGATCAGAAAGCGCAGTGCGCTTGGTCGAATTGGATTTGCCGTCGCTGAAATAATAGCCGCGCAGAAAGAGACCGTAGTTGTCGCGGCTTAATTGGAAGTCGTGGGAGACCTTGAACAGAGTGGAGACCCAACCTTTTTCGTAGTTCAGATTACCATCATCTGAGTTGCTGGAGTTCTGTAAACCACCGCTACTGACACTGTAGTATTTCGCATCAGGATCTCCGAGACGATACTGGCCGCCGACTGAGATATTGGTGTCGAAACTGCCACTCCATTCACCTTCCTCAAATTGGAAAGCGGCGCTTTGGAGCGGGGTAAATACAAAACCGGCAAGGGCGGTTAACAACAGGCCAGTTAGCCGATGGGCAAACCTAGACAGGGACTTATCCTTCATATTGGGTAGGGTTGTGGTTAAAAATGGAGTTTAACTGCCAATAACCGTGACCGATCAGCAAATTCTCGCAAGTCATAAATGATCATCGAATTAGGGCAAAATGACTTCATGGTTTGCTCCCTGCCGCTTTTCGGTAATTTGATCATTCTTCGATGCAAGCCGCCACTCACATCCACGTTAAGGGAGCCCGTGAACACAACCTACAGAATCTTGAGCTGAAGATTCCCCGAGGTAAGTTGGTCGTGGTGACGGGGCCCAGTGGTTCGGGTAAGTCCTCGCTGGCCTTCGATACGATCTATGCGGAAGGCTACCGTAAATACATGGAGTCGCTCTCCACCCAGGCGCGGCAAGTGCTCGATCAGCTGAAGCGGCCCGATATCGATTTCATTCATGGCTTGTCGCCGGTTCTCGCAATTGAACAACGCACGGGTGGTTCATCGCCTCGCAGCACGATAGCCACGGTCACAGAAATCGCCGACTACGCTCGTTTACTTTGGAGCTTAGCGGGTGAGCAACGCTGTCCGCTGGATGGCGGACGAGTCTTGCGCCGTTCGCTGGATGATAATGTGCAACATGTCCTCACGAGCTGCGCGGGTGAGCGGTTGATGTTGCTCGCGCCATGCATGGTCGCGAAACCGAGTGTGCTCCGCGAAGAACTCCCACGATTGCGTCAACGCGGTTTTCAACGCGTGCGGATCGCCGGCGAAGTCGTCGATCTCGATAACGCTGATATCATTCCGAAGGGCGTGAAGGAGGTCGCGGTGGATCTGGTGGTAGATCGGATCGTGGCGACTGCGGATCAACGCTCGCGTCTGGCGGATTCGCTCGAGCTGGCGTTTCTTGAGGGGAGCGACCGAGCGATCATTTTGGCGCAAAAGGATCGCGACGCGCCCTGGCGCGAGCTGCCGCTGAGCCAACATCTGGCCTGCGAAATCTGTGGCGATACGTTTGATAAACTCACACCGCGACATTTCTCGTTTAATCATCGCGAAGGCGCGTGTGGGACTTGCGGAGGACTAGGCCGCAAACTGCGCTTCGTGCCTGAATTGATCGTGTCAGATCCTACCAAGAGTGTGAAAGGTGGCGCGATCAAACCGTGGCGCATCGGTGGAAAAAACCTAATCATCAAACACAATGCTTTGCTGAAGCAGCTCGCCGAGCAATTGCCCTACGATCAGACGACGCCGTGGCAGCATCTGGCGCCAGAGCAGCGAGATGCGATCTTGCACGGAGGAGGTTCGCGGGAATTTGCGTTTAAACTGAAACGCATGCGGGTCGCCAAAACGATGCGCTTCGAGGGCGTGATTGCTGACCTTGAAGAGAGTTTCCGCGAGACGGAGAGCGATGGTTTTCGCGCTCGACTGACGACTTTCATGATCAGTGGCACCTGTTCCGAATGCAAAGGCGGGCGGATCAATGGACGCAGTGCCGCGGTGAGTTTGGGCGGAATGAGCTATCCGGAATTTCTGGCGTTGGATGTGGATGCGGCGCATGAGTTCGCACAGAAATTAGTCGCGGAGTTTAGCGAAGATGAAGCGCTGAAAGAAGTGGTCACGGGGATCGAGCAACGCATGCACTTTCTGCTCGATACCGGTCTCGGCTATATCGAGCTCAATCGAGATTACGCGACTTTGTCGGGCGGTGAAGCCCAGCGCGTGAGATTGGCCACTCAGTTAGGAATGGGATTGATGGGTGTCATTTACGTGCTCGATGAACCGAGCGTGGGGCTGCATCCCTCGGACAACGAACGCCTCCTCGAGCAGCTTGTCTCGCTGCGGGATCGCGGCAATACCGTGTTGGTGGTTGAGCATGATGAAGACACGATGCGAATCGCCGATGAGCTCATCGAAATTGGACCCGGTGCAGGCACCGAGGGTGGGCAGATTCTATTTCAAGGCACGGCCGCCGATTGCATGAAACTTCCAGTGCGCGATTCGGCGACCGGCGCGTATTTGTCGCGCAAGCTCAAGGTGGAGCGCGACGCGGTGGCGAAGAGTCCGGATGGTGCGTGGCTCACGGTGAGGGAAGCTCAGGAGCACAATCTCAAAAAGATCGATGTGAAATTCCCGGTGGGCTTGCTCACCTGCGTGACGGGTGTGAGCGGTTCGGGTAAAAGCACGATGGTCAACGGGATCCTCGCCGCGGCGGCGGCTCGAAAACTCAATGGTGCTAAGTCATTACCCGGCAAGCATCGCTCGATTGAGAATCTCGATTTTTTCGAAAAACTCGTGCTCGTAGATCAAAGTCCGATTGGCCGCAGTCCGCGTTCGAACCCGGCGACCTTTGTGGGGCTGTTCGATCTGTTGCGCGCCTTGTATACTCAAGTGCCATTGGCGAAAGTGCGTGGTTACAAAGCGGGACGTTTTTCATTCAATGTGCGCGGTGGTCGTTGCGAACGCTGTCAGGGCGACGGCGTGATCAAGCTCGATATGCTATTCATGGCCAATGCCTATGCGCCGTGCACAAGTTGCGAAGGACGTCGCTTCAATCGCGAGACGCTCGAAGTCATGTTTCACGGACACTCGATTGCGGATGTGCTCGGGATGACCGTGCGCGAGGCGATTACGCTCTTTCGGAATATCCCACGGGTGGTGGATAAACTGGAAACACTCGATGCGGTAGGGCTCGGCTATCTGCAACTGGGTCAACCCGCACCTACGCTTTCCGGTGGAGAAGCGCAGCGTTTAAAATTGTCACTAGAGTTGAGCAAGAAGCAGCAGGGCGAGACGCTCTACATACTGGATGAGCCGACCACGGGATTGCACTGGGCGGATATTCAAAAGCTGATGGATCTGCTCTTCAAACTGCGCGATGCAGGCAACTCGGTCATCATCATCGAACACAATCTCGATGTGATCAATCTAGCCGACTGGCTGATCGATCTCGGACCGGGCGGTGGCAAGCAGGGCGGTGAATTGATCTACGCGGGTGACCGCGAAGGGATTGAAAAGGCGAAGCGTTCGCTGACTGGCCAGGCGCTGAAGAAGTGGGGCAAACCAGTCGCTTCGAAGAAACGCACGAAGAGCGCTGCAAAATAGACAGAGGTGTTTATAGCCTCTGTGGACCCGACCCGAGGGTGCGCATCAGCTACAGATTCCATTTCTGAATCCGATTATACATACCGGCATTGTCTCCGGTTTCGCTTCTGGTAGATGTGGTGAATGCCGCGTCTACCAACCATTGTTCATATCGATGCCGATGCGTTTTTCGTGTCGTGTGAACAAGCGGTGCAGCCGGAATTACGGGGCACCAAATGTGCCTGCGGAGGCGGAGATCGTGGGATCATCTCTTCGGCCAGTTACGAAGCTCGCGCCTGTGGGGTTTACACTCCCATGCCCACGGCTCGTGCGCTCAAGGTCTGTCCTGATCTGATTCTGATTAAGCATACCTCGGGACTCTACGGAAAGGTCTCGCGGCAAATGTTTGATCTGTGCGAAACGCTCACTCCGCATGTGCAGCGCAATTCCGTGGATGAAGGTTATCTGGATCTAACACCATGTGGCTATCGTTCCACAGATGAAATCGTCGCGGTGATGCGCGGTCTACAAAGGCGAATGTGGGAAGAACTACGCATTCCGATTTCAGTCGGCATCGCCACGAACAAATTAGTCGCACAGGTCGCATCGAAATACCACAAGCCGCGTGGTTTCGAAGTAATTGAGTCCGGCCACGAGCAGGAGTTTTTCGCGCCACTCAAGATTGGCGAATTGCCGGGAGTCGGGAAGAAAACTCAGCTCATGCTCAAGGAGCGCGGGGTCACTAAGATTGGAGAAGTAGTGGAGCGTAACGAGAGCCAGCTAGAGTCTTTGTTCGGTCGTGGCTGGCGCAGCATGTTGTCGCGAGCTCGGGGCGAAGACGACAGTGTAGTTCACACCGACCATGATGATGCGAAGAGCTATTCTCATCAGGAAACGTTTTCAAAAGATATCAGTGATGTTCAAGAAATCGAACGTGTCGCGAAGCGGATGGTTGATAGTCTTTTGATAAAGATTCGTGCTGACGGGAAACGCGCCCGAACCATGACATTGATGGTCCGCTATCCCGATTTCGCGCAAGAATCGCACGGCCGCAGTTTGCCGGAAGCGACTGATCTCGAATCGTTTTTCTATCCTCTGATCTCTCCATTGCTCAAGGCCTCCTGGCGAGAGCAGCGACCACTCCGATTGATTAGCATTCGCTTTTCCGGAATCGAAGCAGGCGCGCATCAGTTAGATATGTTTGCGGCGGGTGATGAGAAGCGGCGCAAGCTCGCCGCCGTGATGGATCAACTCAACGCCAAGACGAATGTAGTGACCCATGGACATCAGTTGTCCGCACGAGCTAAGTTCAAGAGTGGGGAGAGCTGAATTTGACACCGGCGCGACGAGTCGGGACAACGGGGGTATGTCGGACGATTCGGAAATCACTTTACGTATTACTGCTGGTCACATTGCGGTGCTCGCGCAGACGGAATTGTTGCATCGCGATTTCGGGCAGGCGGTGAGCCAATGGAAGTCGGATGGCACGCGAGTGACGGCGACTGATATTGCGATTTCGGAAAACATCTTTGCGAGTTTAGCGGAGTCATTTCCTGACGATCAATTCTTCAGCGAGGAACTCACCGAGGCCGATGCTCCCATTCCGGTGAAGGCACGGTATTGCTGGGTGCTCGATCCGATCGATGGCACGAATAACTTTGCGACGGGGATTCCACATTGCGCGATAGGCTTGGCGTTGCTCGAAGACGGGCAACCGATCTACGGCTTCGTTTACGATCTCGGCCGGAGTGTTTTGATTCGGGGAGGCCCCGGACACGGAGTCTGGGAAGGGGAAAAGAAGGTGGGATTGAAGGACCAGCCGCTCGCGCCGGAAAGTGTGGTCGCGTTTCACAGTCCCCACGAGAAAACTTATGCGCCACATGCCTCGATTCTGGCGGATCACTTTAAGCTGCGCGCTCTCGGCACAAGCACGATCCACCTCGCCTATGTGGGTAATGGACTCTTCGACGCCGTGGTAGATCACAATGTGAAGGTCTGGGATATCGCCGCCGCTGTGCCGCTCATTCTCGCGGGTGGTGGTGCGGTTGAGTTTATCACCGAATCACCATTTCCACTCCGAGAGTTCGATCTCAAAATGAGCCGGATATTCTACCTCGCAGGAACGCGCGACGGCGTCGCTGAATTAGAGCGATTACTGAGCGTTTGATGCGTCACTTTCGTCGCGAGACATCTAATTGCGGAGTGGTCTCGCGACGACCGCGATGATTCGGAGCCTGCAAAAGTAGTTAACCACGGAGCGCACAGAATTTACGGAATCACTGGAAGAATGCCGATTTGTTGATTCCTGATTTCCAGCTTTCCACATTTGGATTGAATTTTACACTTCGTATTCGGTGCCGGGGACGGGATCGAATACCTTGGTGTCGGGTATTTGCTCGGCGAATTGCTGACTGAACCAGTCGCGGGCGGGTTGGTCGCCGTGCGTGAGAATGATGCTGCGTGGTTTCGCTTGAAGGGCGAACTCGAGGAGGTCTTCACGATCGGCGTGGCCGCTCAGTGAGAAACGATCAATTTGGGATTTGATCTTCGCTTTCACATTAGCCTTTTCGAAGAGAAACGATTCGCCGTGTTTGGTGGCGAGCAGCTTGCCTCCCGGTGTATCGGGATCGCAGTAGCCGACAAAGCCGATGGTGTTGCGAGCGTGGCCGACGAGACCGGAGGCGAGGGTGTAGCTCGGGGTTTTTTCCACGAGCATGCCGGAACTGATAATGTAGAGCGCGTTTTGCTGAGGATCTTTGCCGGGTGTCAAGTTACGTGGAAGTGGCTTGGCCTTGAGCTCCTTGATGCACTTCAAGTTGAAATCTACGCCCTTCGTCTTCCGCCGAATTTCGTCGAAGTATTCCGCCAGGGCCATCCCAAGGCCGGAGGCGTAGATCGGGCAATCGACGAGCTTACCGAATTTTCGGGCATCGTTCATAACCGTCAGGATCTCCTGCATCCGACCTAGTGCGAAAATGGGCATGAGAAATGAACCTCCGCGTTTGATCGTTTCATTGATGCTTTCGATGAGACGATTGATCTCATCGGGCCGCTTGCGGTGGAGCGCACTGTCGGTCGCTCCGCGCGTGGTTTCCATAATCACCGTATCAAAATGGCCTGAGGGGAACTCAGCGCCGGGAAGGGTGCGTTGATCTTCGAAGAGCACATCACCAGTTACGAAGATTTGGCGTTCCTTGTGTCGCAGTTCGACCCCACAAGCTCCCGCGACATGTCCGGCGCGATGAAGGATGACTTCGATTTCGTCTCGGTTGCCCCGGAACTTCTTGGCGTGACCAAAAGGGATACCAATCATGCGGCTACTTAGACGCTCGATTTCACCATGCGTGAACAACGGGTAATCGGGGATGTTTTCCTCATCTTTTTGGCGCATCATCACACTGGCAGAATTGTGGAGCATGCGCTCAATGATGATCCGACTGGAACTCGACATCATGACAGGAGTGTCGGGATGCTCGCGCATCACCACAGGCAGACTGCCGATGTGGTCGAGATGGCAGTGGGTGATGAGGATTAGATCGAGCGGGACCTCGTGGATTTTCGCGAGATCGGGAATCGCATCACGGCCTCGTTTCTTTGGATTGAGCCCGGAATCCACGAGAATATTCAAATCGCCAATGCGGAGCAGGGTCGAATTGGCACCAATGCCACCATCGCGATTGAGGTCGGTTAACTTCATAAGAGAGGATTCCAGCAGAGGACCGTTCACACGGAAACCTTATTCCGGAATGAATTCACTTCGTTTCATACCAGCCGGACTATTGTAAAAACACTCGGTTCCGCTTTTGACGTGTGGCGGCAATGTAGGTTAGGAATCAAGGAAAACTGATATGAAAGCCGATTCGGAAAGAGCAAAAGCACACGAGGGAAACACTCTGAAAGAAAAAATCTGGAGGGTGATCTTTCTCTCCGATTCAGGTTCGTCGCGGTGGTTTGATATCACGTTATTGATTCTGATCGCGGCGAGTGTGCTGGTGGTGATGTTGGAGAGTGTGGAGTCGGTTGCGGCCCAACATGCGCGACTGCTGCATGGTTTGGAGTGGGGGTTTACGATTCTGTTCACGATTGAATATGCCCTTCGCATCTGGGTGGTGCGGCAGAAGAAAAAGTATATTTTCAGCTTTTTTGGAATCGTGGATCTGCTCTCGATCCTGCCGACTTTCATCGATTTCATTTTAGCGGGTTCGGGGCACTTTATTATTGTCCGTATTCTGCGTATGCTGCGGATGTTTCGTATCCTGAAAATGGCGGAACACATGGGGGATGCTCATGTGTTGATCAATGCGATCAAAGCCAGTCGGCCAAAAATCGCCGTCTTTATTTTCAGCCTGATGGCTATTGTCTGCATCGAGGGAACACTGATGTATATCATCGAGAGTGGAGTGAACGACGGTTTCAATAACATCCCTCAGGCGGTCTACTGGAGTATTGTGACCATCACCACCGTGGGCTACGGGGATATCGCGCCGGTCACAATATTAGGCAAGATGCTGGCTTCAGTCATGATGCTGACCGGCTTCGCGATCATCGCGGTGCCGACTGGAATCGTGAGCGCCGAATTGAATCGAGAAGTAAAGAAGGTCTCGATGGACCATCGTCACTGCGAAGGTTGTGGGCATGACGGACACGACACCAAGGCGCTGCACTGCAAAATGTGCGGCCACACGTTGTGATTATGGGATCAATCTGACAGCTTACTCGTTGGGAATCCGCATCTCGAACGCAGGTAGGCTTACATGAACCTTTCGGCCGAGATCATCGACGCCGTGGAAACAGCCGCGGGCAACTGCATCTCTATTGGCTACATGGTAACTGTTGTAAGCAAATTCTTCGCCGGGAGGGATGCGTGGGGTCTCACCGACGATCTTATCGCCTTCGATGACCATCTGATTGCCATCGCTGTGTTCGATTACCCATTTGCGTCCCAGGAGCGTGACGGTGTGTTCCGAGGTATTGCGGATGCTCACGAAATACACGAAGGCGTGGGGTTTATCCATGGGTAGGCTGCAACCACCATGATGGTAGCACAGTTTATCGAGACTGGCAGAAAGCCCGGGGATTTCGATTGAGCAGGACACGACTTAAAGAGAGCGGGGAAATGCGTGGGCGCAAGTCAGACATGTGATCGAAAACCGTTTCGCACTTGCGACCACGTGCCGGAATGAGGCAAAACAGTGGTCATGGCTAAACTGGCTCTTCTCTCTGTCAGCAATAAGGACGGTCTCGCGGATTTCGCACAGGCCCTCGTCAACCAGCACGGTTATAAACTCCTTTCGACGGGGGGCACGGCGCGCCTCTTAGCGGAAAGCGGATTACCTGTGACCGAGGTAGGCGTACACACCGGATTTCCCGAAATGATGGAAGGTCGCGTGAAGACGTTGCACCCAAAGATTCACGGCGGATTGCTGTGCCGTCGCGATAAGCAGGAGCATCTCGATCAGGCGGCGGCCAATGGTATCGATCTCATCGATCTCGTGGTCGTGAATCTCTATCCATTTGAGGAAACTGTGGCTAAACCCGATGTGACTTTTGAGGAAGCGATTGAAAATATCGATATCGGCGGTCCTTCGATGCTGCGTAGTGCCGCGAAGAACCACGACAGCGTGACGGTGGTGTGCGATCCGGCTGATTACGATGGCGTGTTAGCCGCGATGGGTGATGACAGCGCGATCAGTGCGCTGCGTCGCAAGCTCGCACTCAAGGTGTTTCAACGCACCGGTAGCTACGACACCGCGATCGCGGAATATCTCGCCGCACAGAAGGATGAGCCGGATATGGCTTCGTTGAGCGGATTCCCGAAGAAACTCGAACTCTCCTACGATAAAGCACAGGTCTTGCGCTACGGCGAAAACCCGCATCAGCAGGCCGCGCTCTACGGCACGTTTCACGAGCACTTCGAGCAACTGCAGGGCAAGGCGCTCTCGTATAACAATATCCTCGATATCACATCGGCGACTTTCCTAATCGGTGACTTCGAGAAGGCTACGGTCGGTATTCTCAAGCACACCAATCCTTGTGGCGTGGCGAGTGCGGATACGTTGGAAGATGCCTGGGAAATGGCTTACGTGACAGACCGGCAGGCTCCTTTTGGTGGGATCATCATTGTGAATCAGACTCTCGGTGCAGGGCTCGCTGAAAAGATCGCTGGTATCTTCACGGAAGTGATTATCGCACCGCGATTCAGCGATGAAGCTCTCGCGATTCTGAAGAAGAAAAAGAACCTCCGCCTGATGATTGCGAAGGCTGGTCTTGGCGCTGATTCGTTGCAGGAAGTGCGCACGGTAATCGGTGGCGTGCTCTTGCAAGATCGGAACAAGACCTTGGGCAACCAAGCCGACTTTAAGGTAGTCACCAAGCGTCAACCCACGGCTGAGGAATGGGCGTCGATGGTCTTCGGTTGGAAGATCTGCAAACACGTGAAATCGAATGCGATCGTTTATTGCCGTGGCGAGCAGACGCTCGGGATCGGGGCAGGGCAAATGGCTCGCGTCGATAGCTCGCGCATCGCGGTGTGGAAAGCAGGTGAGGCTAAACTCGATCTCAACGGATCGATTGTCGCGAGCGAGGCACTGTTCCCCTTTGCGGACGGTCTGATCGCCGCCGCTGATGCTGGCGCGACCTGTGCGATTCAACCTGGTGGTTCGCTGCGTGATGAGGAAGTCATCGCCGCAGCCGATAAGCGTGGGATGGCGATGGTCTTCACGGGTATCCGCCACTTTAAGCATTAATCCATGAGCCTCATAAAACGTTTTACTCCGCATCGTTTACTCGCAGGTGCTGTTCTGGCCCTGTTGGTCGTCTTGGCCGGTTGTTACACTAATCCGGTCACGGGTCGGCAATATGCGATGATGACGTCAGCCGGCGAAGAGATGCAGTTGGGCGCACAGTCTTTCGCGCAGATCAAACAGCAGGAGCGCATCAGTCTCGATCCCGCGGCGAATGCTCGCGTGCAACGGATTGGTAAACGAATCGCCAAGGTGGTGGGCAACCAATTGCCGGGCGCACAGTGGGAGTTTGTCGTTTTTCAATCGGATGAGCTCAACGCCTTCGCGTTGCCTGGCGGTAAAGTCGGCGTGTATACTGGCTTGCTTAATCTGGCATCAAGCGATGATGAACTCGCTTCTGTGATTGGGCACGAAATCGGCCACGTGGTCGCGCGCCACGGTGGCAAGCGGATGACGGAAGCGACCTTGATTGGTGCAGTCGGTTCGGTGGGAGCGGCCGTGGTGGATAACAAATACGGCTCGGAAAAGAGCAGTATGTTCATGATGGCCTATGGCGGGATTTCGACGGTGGGCTATGTGTTGCCGCATTCGCGGGGTGATGAAAGCGAAGCCGATGTTATGGGACTGCAATACGCAGCGCAGGCGGGCTACGATCCACGCGCGGCGATTACTTTTTGGCAAAAGATGTCGGCCGCCAAAGGCGCGAGCCAAGTGCCCGTCTGGCTTTCCACGCATCCTGCCGATTCCCGACGGATTGCCGACTTAAAGGTAGCGGCTCCGCGATACGTGGCGCTCTATCTGCAGAATCGCCCGTAGAGTTTAATCTGAGTTTTCCGATTGGCGTGGCCACGCGAGCTGATCAGCTTGGGGTATGTTTGACCCCGTAGAAAAACTTAAGGAATACCTCCGTCATCCCAGTGTGTCCGCCGATCCGGCTTTTGCCGAGGGCATGAAGGGCGCGCGTGAATGTGTAGGTGGATTATTGGGCGAGATTGGTTTCGCCGTGGAATATGTGCCGACGGAATTACATCCGGTCATCGTGGGAAAGCGTGAGGGCGATCCATCTTGGCCGCATGTGATCATTTACGGTCACTACGATGTGCAGCCAGCCGATCCGTTGGAGTTATGGGACACACCACCTTTTGAGCCGACGGAAAAGGATGGTCGTCTCTATGCGCGCGGTGCGGCGGACAATAAGGGGCCGTTGATGGCTCATCTCACCGCGGTGGGTCGTTTATTAGAGGCTGAGCCTGACTTGCCCCTGCGAATCACGTTTGCGATCGAAGGCGAAGAAGAGATTGGGAGTCAAAATTTCAAATCATTCCTCCAGCAGCATAGTGACAAGCTCGCGGGAGCTAATTTTGTGTTTCTCTCGGATACAGGTATTCCTAATCCCGATCAGATGGTGATCACGGTTGGGCTTCGTGGGATGATTTGTTTCGAAGTGGAGTTGAGTAATGCGCGCATGGATCTGCATTCCGGTATGTATGGCGGCGCAATCATGAATCCGATTCAAGCCCTCGCTGAGCTCTGCGCTTCGCTGCATACGCCTGATGGTAAGGTGAACCTGCCAGGATTCTACGACGACGTGATCGACGTGCAGCCCTGGGAACGCGAGCAACTGCAGAAGTTGGGGCTGAGTGAAGAGGATTTCGCAAAATTTCTCGGCGTCGAAAATTTCCATGTGCCTCCCGGTTATACACCGTTTGAAGCGACTCGTTATCTGCCGACCTTGGAGTTTAACGGATTTGGCGGCGGTTATCAGGGCGAGGGCTCGAAGACGATTATTCCTTCAAGCGCTCGCGTGAAAATCAGCTGCCGGCTCGTGCCGGATCAAACACCGGAAAAACTGAAAGAGAAACTTTACGCTGAGATCCGTAGTCGGGTGCCTGCGGGGTTAAAGATCAAGATCACCGATCAACACGACGCGACTCCTTATCTCGTGGTGCCGCCGGATCGTAACAACACGCCGAAGGATCAATCTGAAGTGCTCGCGCGTGCATTTCGCTCCACGCATGGCGTCGTCAAGGAAGTGTGGGGACGTGAGCCGCTTTACTTGCGCGAGGGCGGTAGCGTGGGATTGATTGCGGATCTAAAGAGCGAACTGAATCTCGACGCAATACTGCTCGGGCTCTTCCTTCCGGATGATAACCTGCATGCTCCGAATGAAGGCTTTGATCTTTCGATTATGAGCAAGGGCATCGATACGATTCAGGAAGTGCTCCGACGCACGGCGCATCCGGACGGATAAGAACAATCTAATCGGACAATAAAAAAGCCTCGGATTGCTCCGGGGCTTTTTTGCGCAAGGCAAAGAGTGTTATTGAATCACGATGACTTCGACGCGGCGGTCTTTAGCCGCGGTGCCCTTGTCGACGTTCTTCGCAGCTTCGAGGCTGCCCTTGGAAAGAGTTTCCACACTCGTGGCAGAAACGCCGAGGCTGGTGAGATACTTGAGAGCAGCGTTCGCGCGACGATCTCCTAATCCGAGATTATACTCGGCGGTGCCACGCCAATCGCAGTGACCTTCTAGGAGGATACGATGATTGGGATTGTCGCGAAGATATTGGGCGGCTTCTTCCAATTTTGAGCGCTCGGTAGATTTGATGCTGGAGCTGTCGAAATCGAAGTAAACTGCCTGAAGGACTCCGCGCATTTGACCGTCGAGATCGAAAGCCTCATCACGGCCAGAGAGCTTGCTGTAAGGATCAGCCGTGGTGGAAACGTCAATTGGGTTGAGCGAATTATCGAATTCGCTGCCATTTCCATTTGCACTGCCACCACCGATGATGGTTGCACTCGGATCAGGGCGTTGGGGCTTCTTAGAGCAACCGGAAAGGATCAGAGCGGCACTGGCGATAACCAGCAGAAATGTTTTCGAAGCGTTTTTCATGGAGAGAACAGTAATTGGAGGATATTAAGAGCTATTGTTGAGCTCTAGCGATTCGGCAAGGATTTTACAGCAGTTTCTTGGACTCAATGAGGCCAATCTCCAAGGCATAGCGTGTAAGACTGGCCACATCGTGCAAATTAAGTTTGCGCATCAGGTTCGTGCGATGGTTATCCACGGTTTTGATACTGATCTCCAACTTGGCGGCGATTGCCTTGGTGCTGTAGCTTTCTGCGACCAGTTGGAGGATTTCTCGTTCCCGATCAGTGAGAAAATCTGCAGCACTACTGGCGGCGGGATTGGCAATCACATTGCGGAGCAGCGTGGCTACAGCGGGGCCGAAGTAGGTTCCGCCATTGGCGACGGTCTCGAGGCCTTTCTTAAATTCGAATAATCCGGCGGTCTTTTCGATGAATCCATGGGCTCCGGCTTCCAGCATTTCGCGAACAAGCACGGGGTTTTCATGTCCCGAGAAAACTAGCACACGCAGGGCAGGGAGCTTTTTGACGAGGCGACGGAGGATATCCACGCCATTGAGACCAGGTAATTTGGCGTCGAGCACGATGAGATCGGGTTTGATCTCGAGACAAAGATTGAGGGCATTTTGCCCGTCTCCGCTTTCACCGACCAATTTGTAATTGGTGTCGAGTCGGAGGATCTCCACCAACATCTCCCGGATTGCGGTTTGATCTTCGATTATGACTAAACGTTTCACAGGGAATTATCCGGGGGATGTGTCTCAGCAGAATGGTGGGTTGACTGGGATTCGAACCCAGAACCAACGACTTAAAAGGACGCTGCTCTACCGTTGAGCTATCAACCCAAGCTGCTGGAAAGGTGCGAAATAGATTTTGTATTCGAATGATGGCAAGTAATTTCTCCGACGTAAAGCAGGTGTTTCGTTTGACCGCACTACTTTAGGCACGTATCCGTGCAACTACATCGCTGTAAAAAATTGGGAACAATCAAACAACATACGGATCATAGGCAGGCAGAACGTATGTCTATAAAAGCACAAGAAGTGGCTCTCGACCGTTTATTGGTCGCTCGATTCAAAAAAGGCGATCAATCGGCCTTTGATGAGATGGTATCCCGCTATTGGGGTCGCATCTACGCGATGGTGAACCAACTTCTGCGTAATACTCAGGATGCGGAGGAGGTCACACAGGACGCCTTTATTCGGGCGCACCGCGGGTTGGAGAATTTTCGGGGGGATTCTGCTTTTTCGACCTGGCTCTATCAAATCGCCACTAATTTGGCGCGAAACCGGTATTGGTATTGGTGGCGCCGCAAGCGCGATAAGAGCATTTCCATTGATCAACCTATCGGGTCAGAGGGCGATATGACGTTGGCCGATGTGCTTCCCGCGCAGGTGGAGACGCCTGATGATATTACGGTCACGCAGGAATTTGTTGATCATATCGCGATTTGGATGGAAAAACTGAGTGCGAAACACCGTGAAGTGCTCGTTTTGAGAAATAACAAAAACATGACCTACGAGGAGATTGCTCAAGTATTGGAGGTCTCCTTGGGGACGGTTAAAAGCCGAATTGCCCGTGCACGCGACAGCCTGCGGTCTAAACTCGGTGAGGATTTCAAATAAGATGAAGCAGGATAAGTTTATCGAATTGCTGAACCTTTATCTCGACCTCGAGATCAGCTTGGAAGACGCGACGCGCTTGGAAGAGGAGATCCAACGCAGTCCAGAGCGTCGTAAATTGTATCGGGAATATTGCCAGATGCAGAAAGGGTGTAGCCTGATCGCGGAGAAGTTTTCCGAATCGGATCAGACCGAACCTATCTTTGCCGAAGAGACTTTGCGCACGAAGCGTGGTGGCTATGGCGGCTGGTATGCCGGAGTCGGTGCCTTGGCGGCTGCCTGTGTGGCGGTGGTGATCGTGCTGCAATCCAATCAATCCATTGAAGTGTCTGAATCCACGATGATCGCCGCGGTTTATGCTGAAACAGTCGTGGCCTCAGCGCCGCAGGCGAATTTGACGAGCTCGCGTCTGGCGATGCCGGTCTTCGCGGCGAATGATACGAAGCTACAAACCGTCTTCACGCCGAAGCTGATCAATACGCCTGCAACGGCCGAGAGTGCTCGTGCTTTCTTTGCTCGTGAGACTGAGGCGGGATTTGATTGGATGGAAAACGTGCAGCTCGATCCGATTGAATCTGATCCGAGTGAGATGGTCTTCAGTGTCGAACCCGCATTGAAGCAGGCCCCGCGCACTTATCGTGGTCGTCGATCCTTTGAAGGGGAGGTCGAAATGACCGCCTTTCAATTTCAGCGCTAATTCAGCGCTTTTTTGATCAGCTGTTCGGTGCTGGCATCCGCACCGAGCGTGAGTGCTGCTTGTCGAATCGCTTTATCGGCATCGGCTGGCTTGTAACCGAGTGCAGTGAGCGCGAGAACCGCATCACTGTGACGATTGCCGCCTGAGAGAGCCGCTGAACCCTCCATCGAGGAAGGCGCAGCAATACCGCCGACTCGGCTCTTCAACTCGATCACGAGACGTTCAGCGGTTTTCTTGCCGATGCCCGGACACTTCGAAAGCGTGGCGATGTCTCCTGCACTGATCGCGCTTTGCAACGCGGGGAGGGAGAGTTTGCTCATAATCGTCAACGCGACCTTGGGTCCTACGCCGTTTACGTGATCGATCATGAGACGGAAAAAATCGCGCTCTTCAGTCGCTGCGAAACCATACATCGTTTGCGAGTCTTCACGATAAACGACCAACGTGTGGAGTTTGGCTTTCTCACCAACCCCAGGCAGCTTTTCGGCCGTGGTGATGGGGATATTTACCTCATAGCCCAATCCATTGAGCTCGATGATGGCGTGAAGCGGCGTGGCGGCCGTGAGAATGCCTTGGATTGAGGTAATCATTCGTTTCCAAGACCGAGCACATCCTGCATATCGTAAACGCTAGGCTTTTGATCCTTGAGCCAACCAGCTGCACGCAATGCGCCGCGAGCGAAGATCCCGCGATCACTGGCTTTATGCGTGAGTTCGATTCGTTCGCCGAGCGCGGCAAACATCACGGTGTGATCACCGATCACATCGCCACCACGAATGGAATGAATGCCGATTTCGCTATCAGTGCGTTCACCGGGAATGCCTTCGCGTCCGTTCCGCAGCGCTTCTTCCCCGAGCTTGCGCGATTCGAGTAAGATTTCGAGTAAGCGAGCTGCGGTGCCACTCGGAGCATCCTTTTTGAAACGATGATGCATCTCGATGACTTCCGCATCGTAATCCGTGGAAAGCACCTTGGCGGCTTGTTGGGTCAACGCGTTGAGGAGATTAACCCCCACCGAATAGTTGCCTGCCCACACGCAGGGCACTTGCTCTGCTTTTTTTAACAGCGCAGCGCGGGTTGCGATAGAATGACCGGTCGTCCCGATCACGAGCGGTTTACCGAGCGCGATGGCGTGATCGATGACCTCGCTGGTCGATTCGTGAAAACTGAAATCGACGATCACATCGCCTTGTTTTAAGCCACCAGCGAGATCGTCCCCCATATCCATGGAAGAGGCGACGTCGATGCCGAGCTCTGCAGCGAGCTTGGTGATAGTTTGGCCCATGCGGCCACGTGATCCTACGAGTGCAATACTGAGTGCCATGACGATAGAGTTATCGGCCGATGGCTTCGAGAGCCTGGACGAGGATTTTTTGATTCGCTTTACTAGAAGCGCAGAGTGGGAGTCGCACCGCGGCGGATTTGATAATACCGGCGCGTTGCATCGCGAATTTTACCGGCACCGGATTGGGCTCGAGAAAGAGAGCCTTGAAAACAGCGTTGAGCTTACGATGCGCCTTGGCGGCCTTGCGGAAATCGTTCTTCTGCGCCGCGCTGACCATTTGCACGATGTCCTTCACAAGGAGATTGGAAGCGACACTGATCACGCCTTCGGCCCCAGCGGCCATGAAGGGTAGGGTGAGCCCATCGTCACCGCTAAGCACCGTGATATCGTTACCCAGCGCATTTTTAATCTGATCCACGCGATCCACGCTACCACCAGCTTCCTTGATGTGACGGACATGCGAATACTTGGCACGCAATCGCACCACGACATCCACGCCGATCTCAATTCCGCAACGTCCGGGAATCGAATAGAGAATGATTGGGCGATCTGTCGCTTCGGCGATGGCACAGAAATGTTGAAACAAACCTTCCGGGCTTGGCTTGTTGTAGTAGGGCGCGACGACGAGCATGCCATCGACACCGGCTTCGTGTGCGAGCTTGGTCGAAGAGATCGCTTCGCGCGTCGAGTTGGAACCAGTCCCGGCGATTACAGGCACACGACCATTGGAACGCACGACCGTCGCACGCACCACATCCATGTGTTCTTCGTGATTGAGCGTTGGAGATTCACCCGTCGTGCCCATGGGGACAAGTCCGTCGATTCCTCCTTTGATTTGGAATTCGACAAGTTTATCCAGATCGTCGAAGTCAACTTTCTGCTTTGTAAAGGGCGTCACAAGAGCCGTGAGGGTGCCAGTTAGCGAAGGGTTTTTCATGTCGATGAGTAGGCATTGTTGCCCTGCTGAACAAACCAGAGCCATTTACAGATTCCGCAACGCTTTTTTGCGCATCCCATGACACCTCACACTGAAATAATTAACGACCTGCTCACCTTGGCGGTGGAAAGCGCCGTCAGCGATATCATCATCTAAGCCAATAAACTGGGCTACGTGCGGCTTTCCGGAAAGCTCAAGCCGGTGGATATGGATCCCATATCCAGCCCGGTGGCTTAGGCTTTGATCTAAGAGCATTGTCCGCATGTTTTTCTGAAAACGTGGGAAGAACCGGGGCAGGTTGATTACGCTTATTCTGCTGAAGGAGTCGGGTGTTTTCGGGTAAACGGGTTTCATCAGCGTGGGCTCGTGAGTATTGTGATTTGTCAGATTAAAGATCAGGTGTCTTCATTTGAGGACCTGGGCCTCAATTCGGATCCGTTTCTCGATTTGGCGAAATCCAAGGATGGGACTTTGCTGGTTTGTGGTGCGACGGGATCCAGTAAGAGCTCCACGACGGCAGCGATGCTCGATTGGATCAATAAGGGCATGGATAAGCATGTCGTCACGATTGAAGATACGATCGAATATACTTTTCAGGACGAAAAATCTCTCTTTCAGCAGCGTGAAATTGGATTGGATGTGCCGAGCTTCAATCTAGCGATCAAGTCGGTGCTGCGTCAAAATCCTGATATCATTCTAATCGGTGAGGTGCGGGATAAGGAAACCTTCGAAACTGCTATTTCGGCAGCAGAAACAGGTCACTTGGTCTTCTCTACGATGCAAGCTTCCACCGTCGCGCAGTCGCTCACACGTCTGTTTGAGTTCTTCCCGCCGGAACAACAGGAACAATCGCGACGTCAAATCGCCGGATCGCTACGTGGATTTATCTGTCAGAAGTTAATCCCTGCCCTTGCAGGTGATGGTCGCGTTGCGACCATCGAGATTTTGAATGCCGATGCGACCGTTAAGAATCTGATTCTGGAAGGGAAGTTCGATAAGCTCCAGGGCATCATGGATGGCACCGGCGACAGCAAGAGTTTTTCTTTCAATGTCGATATTCTGCGTCTGATCAACGAAGGCAAAATCAGCAAGGCCGATGGGCTGCGCTTCTCACCTTATCCGCAGGCTCTTGAGATGAATCTCAAGGGCATCTTTATTAAGAACTGAGAATTTCTCATGCGCCACCGATTAATGCAGCACCTGTTTGGCGCGGCTGTAATAGGCGTGTGCATCGCGGGAGCCGAATCAGAGAAATCAGATCGGGCTAGCGATGTGAGTATCGAATCGGCTAAACGTGAATTTGATACGCTGCGCTAAGCCCCCGGTATTTCTTCGGAGTCTCAATTGCGTTTACCGGATATCGGTGGACCGCAACTGCCGATGGCCGAGGAGCCTTCGAACGCGATGGTGCCCACGCAAAAAGCTACCTTGCTCGAGAAACGCAAAAAGGAACGCTCCCAAAATTGGCTGTTGGATGCGATGCTGGCAAAGCCGGAAGCTGCGACTAAAACGGATTCACTAAAAAAGGAGCAGGAGAAGCTCAGGGCGGATCCTTTTGAGCGGATGATTGCGGAACAGCTGAGCCCGACGAAACAAAACGAAGATGAAGAAGCCGCGATGGCGGAAGCAGATCAAATCGAAGATCAGGTGGTGAACCCGCTTACCGACTTCATGGCGGGGTGGGTGAGCGATCAGGATCGAGAATTGCTGGTGCCGGATACGAAGCAAACGCCGGCGCGGGGTGGTTGGGAAATGCCGTCGGATCGCCATCGATTACTTCGATCAGTCGCTCGACATCCTATACTGATATTTCCTCCCAGGTGCGGGATTTTGATCAACTGGAGAATACCGTGGAAGCCAATCCTTACCTTGATTTTCAAACTCCCGCTTTTGAGGAGCCGGTGCGTCGTGCGCCGACTCAACTTATCCCGCAGTCTAGTGGTGAATCCGCTGATCGAACATCTTTGGAGCCAGCCCCGACAACACGCACGCAGAGGACCGTATCGCCTCTGATCAATCGCGATGATGAGGCGAAAAAGTATTTCCCCCAGTTGAAACGATTTTAGGGCTTGGTTTTTGCCTGCGTGGACGGTTCTCTAAACGGTTACATCATGGCATTGGCATTACTATTCTCAGGACAGGGCGCCCAAAATGTGGGTATGGGGCAGTCGCTTTACAACGATTCCGCTGCGGCGCGAGCGCTCTACGAACAAGCCGACGAAGTTCTCGGCTGGTCGCTCACCAAAGTTTGTTTCGAGGGGCCGGATGAAGATTTAACCCAGACGAAGCATTGCCAACCCGCGCTATTTGTTCACGGCCTCGCACTTCTCGCGGCTCTGCGTGAACAAGATAAATTGCCCGCAATAGATTATGCGTTGGGTCTCAGTTTGGGCGAAGTCACGGCTTGTGCCGCGGCGGGAGTTTTCGATTTCGCCACCGGCTTGAAAATCGTCGCCGAACGGGGACGTCTCATGCAGGAAGCCTGCGAACAGACGACCGGTGGAATGGCTGCAATCATGGGCGAAGAACGTGAGACGATCGCGAAACTCTGTGCAGAGTTTGGCATCGAAGCGGCGAACTTTAACGCCCCGGGTCAAATCATCGTCTCGGGCGAAAAAGAAGCAGTGGCCACCACCGTGGCCGCGGCGAAAGAACGCGGAATCAAGAAGGTGATTCCGCTCAATGTGGCCGGCGCTTACCACAGTCGCCTGATGGAACCCGCACGTGAAAAATTTGCTATTTATCTCGAGAGAATCGAATTTGCTGCGCCGAAATTCACTATCTTTACGAATACGACGGGCAACACCGTTGCTGAGCCGGCCGATATCAAGGCGGCATTGGTCAATCAGGTCGTTTCTTCGGTGATGTGGGAGGATTGCATGCGTAGGGCAGCGGCCGCCGGCGCGACGGAATTCTGGGAATTGGGACCGGGTGGGGTGCTGTCCGGTTTGGCGCGACGCACTGAACGATCCTGGGAGGTGAAGAGTTTCTCCGAGTTTACCGATTTAGCTAACTAAGGCGCGTTGATGGACGAAAAAAATACGCGAAATTTTTGTATCATCGCTCACGTCGATCATGGAAAGACCACTCTTTCGGATCGCTTGCTGGAGCACACGAATACGGTGACGCAGCGCGTGCTGACGGCTCAGCATCTCGATTCGATGGATCTCGAACGCGAGCGCGGGATCACGATCAAATCGCATCCGGTCACGATGGATTATCCAGCGAAGAACGGGCAGATCTATAAGCTCAATTTGATGGATACTCCCGGTCACGTGGATTTCGCTTATGAGGTCTCGCGAAGTCTCGCGGCGTGTGAAGGCGCCTTGTTGCTAATCGATGCTGCTCAAGGAGTCGAAGCGCAGACAGTGGCCAATGCTCATCTGGCATTCGGGCAAGATCTGAAAATTATCCCGGTGATCAACAAGATCGATTTGCCCGGAGCAAATCTGGAACTGTGCATGCAACAGTTGGAGGATATCCTGACGATTCCGGCCGAAGAAGCGATTCTCGCGAGTGGAAAATCAGGCATTGGAATCGAAGATATTTTAGAAGCAGTCGTTGAACGGATTCCGTCGCCACGTTGGGCTGACAATGAACATACTAGCGCTCTGGTTTTCGATTCGTTGTATGATCCTTTTAGAGGCGTGATTTCGTATTTACGCGTGTTCTCCGGCTCCTTGAAACAAGGCGACGTGATGCAGTTGATGAGCAACGGTGTGCGTTCCGAAGTAAAGGAAGTAGGCGTGTTTACTCCGAAAATGGAGAAACGTAAATCGCTCGATGCAGGTGATGTGGGTTACTTGGTGTGTAGCATCAAGGATACCGCGGACATTAAAACGGGTGATACGATTACGCTGAATGCGAAGCCGGCAAAGGAAATGCTTCCGGGCTACAAGGAAGTGCGACCGATGGTTTTCTGTGGTTTGTATCCGGTGGATACGAACGATTACGAGAAGCTCAAAGCGGCTGTGGGGCGGCTGCGTTTGAATGACGCTGCATTCGTCTATGCTTCGGAAAGCTCGGTGGCGTTGGGCTTCGGTTTCCGCTGCGGTTTTCTGGGGCTATTGCACATGGAAATCATTCAAGAGCGGATTCGGCGGGAGCATGATGTTGAGATCATCTCGACCTATCCGAGTGTGATTTATCACGTCGTGCGTCACGTTGGTGTGCTGGAAGAAGTCGATAATCCGATCAACCTGCCTGATCCTGCTACGATCGAAGAAATCCGTGAACCCACGATCACGGCCTCGATCCATATTCCGAATACCACGATGGGCGATATCTTCGCACTTGTGATGGAGAAGCGCGGCACGATCGATCACACCGATACCCTTGATGAGAATCGAGTGATGCTCACCTGTAATTTGCCGCTCAATGAAATTCTGATCGATTTCAATGATCGCCTGAAGAGTATCACGCATGGCTACGGTTCGATGGATTACGAACTGGGCGAGTATCGGAAGGCCGATCTCGTAAAGATGGAGATCCTGATTAACGCGGAACCGGTCGATGCGTTTGCCTCAATCGTGCATCGCGATAAAGCTGCCGGCAAGGGACGCGACCTCTGTGAGAAACTCAGCGAGATTATCCCGCCACAAATGTTTAAAGTCGCTCTGCAAGCCGCCATCGGTGGCAACATCATCGCGCGCGCCAATGTTAAGGAAATGCGCAAGGATGTGACGTCGAAGTGTTATGGCGGAGACATCAGCCGTAAGCGCAAACTCCTCGATAAGCAGAAAGAGGGCAAAAAGAAGATGAAACAATTCGGTCGCGTTTCGATCCCATCAGATGCCTTTATTAAGGTTCTTAAAACCAATTAACTGACGTCACCGTGTTTGGAATATTCGCTTCTCCTGATCGCAAAATGCGCACCCATGCACGCGAGTGGTTGGAGATGGCAGAGAAGGTCCATCATTACCGGCGCGACCGGTTGATGGAGAGTGAGCTCGAAGAGCTGCAAACTCAGATTCAGGAAGTGCGTCGATTGGTGAAAAACCGAGCCGAGCGTATGAAGCTCAAGCTCGGAGTCGAATCACTCGAGGAAACGCTCCGCCGACTTGGTGGGATGCATTATCCGAAGAGTTCGATCGTTGAGAACGTCGAATTTTTCCTGGTGGCGGCGATCGTGATCTTGGGATTTCGCGCGTATTTCATTCAGCCTTTTAAGATTCCGACCAACTCGATGTGGCCGAGCTATTACGGAATGACGGGCGAGGTATTCGCGAAACCCGATGATGCGCCAGGTTATGCCGCGCGAGCGTTTCGACTCTTAGCATTTGGCGCCCAACGCAGAGTTGCCGAATCGCCAAGCGATGGTGCGGTTTCGGCTGATTTCTTTGAGAATGGAGAAATGGCCTTCACGGTGAAAAAGGGCCGCCATTGGCTCGTTTTGCCCACAGTGGTGCGGGAATATACGTTTTATGTCGGAGGAGCGCCCACGAGTATATCGGTGCCGGTGGATTTTCGCGATGTGGATAAGATGCTGCGTGAGGTCTATTTTGGCGGTGAAGCCGAATTCGCGGCCTATGTGCGCAAGATTACGCGTAATGGCACTGAGCTTACACAAAGCGTCATGGTGGTTGACGAGAATACGCGTGCAAAAAAACGGGTAGTGAGGATTCCGTTGAATCGGTCAGTCGAAAAAGGGGATTCGGTGCTGGAATTTGATGTGCTTACTGGGGATCAGCTCTTTGTGGACCGGGTGAGCTATCATTTCGTGAAACCCAGCGTGGGCCAGGGATTCGTTTTCCGGACCGGTCAAATCGATAGCCCATACATGAGGGATCGTGATACAAAGCGTCAGATCGATGAGTATTACATAAAGCGTCTGGTCGGCACGCCGGGCGATACGCTCGAAATTAAGGATTACACGCTGTTTCGGAATGGTAAACCGATCACAGGCACCGATGCATTCGATAAGAATGCTCAACGCGAAGATGATTACGTCGGCTACCGGAATACGCACGATCTTGAGATCGGCGAAACTATGACGGTGCCAACGGATCAATACATGGCTCTAGGAGATAATTCTGCTGATAGTCAGGATAGTCGCTATTGGGGATTCATTTCGGCCAAGGAAGTCATCGGAAGACCGATATTCATTTATTATCCATTTACAAAGCGTTGGGGCCCCAAGCTTTAATAGATAAACGACGCACAATAAATATTATGTTTAATAATAATCTAGCCGAGAATCGCCATTGCTTCTACCCCCTCACAACTTGATCTGTGCAGATGTCTGAGACCTCACCACTGTTTAATTGGCTGAAAACGCGCTCCAGCGGGCTCCTATTGCATCCGACATCACTTCCCGGCGATCAAGGCATCGGTGTCTTGGATGACTCTGTGGATGATCTGTTGCGTTTTCTGAAAACAGCTGGGATCCGGAATTGGCAGGTTTGCCCGCTTGGGCCGACTGGATATGGCGATTCGCCTTACCAATGCTTCTCATCGTTTGCAGGAAATCCCTACCTGATAGATCTGGTGGCGCTCCAGCGCATCGGTTTGCTCGCTGATCAAGATCTGGCGCCTCTCAGATCATTGACAGCCGATAAAATCGATTTTGGGGCGATATACTCCACGAAATGGCCTGCGCTCTTCACGGCCTACGAGAACTTCGAGAAATCAGAGAACGAATTACCCTACGGCGATTTTGAGGACTTTAAGCGCGAAAACAGCACGTGGCTGGAGCCCTATTCGGAGTTCATGGCGTTGAAGGATCACTTTGAGGGCCAACCTTGGTGGCTTTGGGATAAGTCGGTCCGTTTTTATCGTGCCGCCTGTAAATCCCCAGTCTTGAAGAAAATCGCCGCTCGCGCCGATGCCTACGCGTTTTTTCAATACCTCTTCTTTGGTCAGTGGCAGCAAGTTCGCGAAAAAGCCAAAGCGCTCGATATTTCGATTATTGGCGATACCCCTATCTTTGTCGCGCGTGACAGCGCGGACGTTTGGGCCAATCCTGAGCTGTTTCAAATCGATCAGAAATACGGTGAACCGTTTGCTATCGCCGGCGTGCCTCCCGATTACTTTTCGGCCGACGGCCAACTCTGGGGTAACCCGCTCTACGATTGGCCAGCCCACACGAAAGACGGCTACGCTTGGTGGCTCCGACGTTTGCAGGCCAATTTCGATCTCTACGATATCGTGCGCATCGATCACTTCCGTGGATTCGATACTTACTGGTCGGTTCCGGCTGATGCTGACAATGCGAAATCCGGCCACTGGGAAAACGGTCCCGGATTACCTTTCTTCGAAGCCGTGCAAAGCGCCCTGCCGGATTGCCGCCTGATCGTGGAAGATCTCGGCGAGCTTTCTGAATCGGTCCACGTGCTCCGTCGCGCCACCGGTCTGCCCGGTATTTCGATTCTTCAATTCGCCTTTGGTGGTGAGAACGACAATACCTACCTGCCGCATAATCTTGTTGCCAATAATATCGTGTATCCGGGAACTCACGACAACGACACGACCTTGGGTTGGTATGCGACTGCCGATGAAAAAACTCAGGATCACGTGCGCCGTTATTTCCGCATCGATGGCCAAGAGATTAATTGGGATTTCGTTCGCGCGGGTTATGCCGCGGTGAGCAATCTCGCGATCTTCCCTCTGCAGGATCTGCTTGGTCTCGGTTCGGAATGCCGTTTAAACACGCCCGGTATTCCGGCTGGAAATTGGCAGTGGCGCTACTCTGCTCCTCAGCTCGAATCGCTGCACGTCGATAGCGCGAATTACCTGCAGGAGCTCGGCGAGCTCTACGGCCGATCCTAAGTTTCGCTAGTTAAGAAATCGGCGATTTCAGGCACGACTTCATCGTCGGCATCGAGCAGCACGTAGTGCCCTACATCATCCAGATACTTGGTCTTCGCCTGTGGGAACCGTCGAGTCCATTCGCCGTAGAAATGATCGTTGAAGCAAAAGTCGCGTCCGCCCCAAACGATTAGCATCGATGATTGCTCGAACTGCTTCAACCCCTCTCCCACTTCGGATAGTGTCTCCCAAGTTTTGTGCTGAGGATTCATGGGAATGTCCTGCACGAATCCATTTACCGCCACGCGATTGGCCCACGAATCGTAAGGCAGTAAAAGCGCTTTGCTCTCTTCGGTTTTCAGTTTCCTTCGATCCATCGACATCCAAATGGCGGGACCTGCAAATCCATTCGATCCGCGCACGACCAAGGGGCCCAATCCGGGAAAACGGCAGGCGGCGATTCGTGTTGGAATATGTTTCGACGGAAATGCTGCGGTGTTGAGCACGACCAGCTTCCCGATCAATTCCGGATGCTTCGCTGCGAATCCAAAACCGATCGCCCCTCCCCAATCGTGCACGACGAGATGGATCTTCTTCAGTTTGAGACTGGTCACCAACGCTTCGAGATCAGCGATTCGTGTCGCGAGATTATAAGGATAATTTTCCGGCTTTTCGGAGAATCCCATGCCAACGTGATCCGGCGCGATGCAGCGTAATTTCGACGATACGTTCCGGATCAGCTTCGCGTAATAATACGACCATGTGGGATTGCCATGAACCATGAGCACGGCCTCATCGCCCTCACCTTCATCCACGTAACTCATCTGCGCGCCACGTGGTGTGGTGAATTTCTGCGGCGTGAAGGGATAGTCCTTTTTGAGCCAAGCGGGAATTTCGCTCGCGTCTACCATTCGAGTGCAAGCATCAGACAATTCAGGCCACTGCCGATGCCGAGCAGTCCGACCTTAGTCCCCTCGCCGATTTCATTTTGATCAATCGCGTTGGCCAGCGTTACGGGTAAGGCGACCGAGCCGGTGTTTCCGAGCGTTTCAAAGGTGGAGAAGTCTTTCGCTAAATCGAGACCGAGCGCTGCATACAATTTCCGGCGATGAATACTTCCGACTTGGTGACAGATGAAACGATTGATCTCAGGTTCATTCCAGCCGGTTTCAGTGGTGAAATCGGACCAGGTTTCACGGGCCAAACCGACTCCCGCGATCAGCAGTGCTTCCGAATCCGTTTGCATCGCGAGTGCGTCGGCCCCGTGAGTGTCGCCCTGACATAATTCGCTGTGTGCGGTCGCAGCTCGCGCGACGCCTCCGACTAAACGGTGCTTGGCGCCTTTCACAAGATCTTCATGGCAGACGACTGCGCCGACGGCTCCCGATCCAATCGTGAGATTGGCAAAATAGGGTTTGATGCCGTTGCGATCGAGATTGGCGGTGTTGAGCGTGTTGATCGTTTCCTCGACGAGCGGTCGGCTGTTTTCGCCGGAGACGATCAGAGCGCATTTGATCTGCCCCGATTCAATCATGCTCGCCGCAATCGTCAGCGAGTTGAGAAACCCAAGACAGGCATTCGAGACGTCAAAGATTTGAGCCGTTGCCGGCAGACCGATCTTATGATGCGCGAATGCAGCCGTGGCGGGTTCAAGCATGTCCCGGCAGACCGCACTATGAATTAAGAGCTCGACCTGATCCGCATTGATCGAGGATTTGGCGAGCGCGGCCTTCCCCGCTGCTGCACTCGCTTCAGAAGGTTGTGTGCTCTCGGGCCAGATTCGACGTTCTTTGATCCCCGTCATCAGTTCGAGTCGACCTTCGGGCAACCGTAGACGTTCGTAGAGCGGACTCAACCGTTTCTCGATTTCCGTCGAACTAAGAATCTCCTCCGGTAGCGCGCTGGCTAGCGATTCAATGCAGGTATGTTGAAATCGCATGGCTTATTTTTCCGGACGCATCGCCAGACTCACGATATTCTGATCGTAGAAATTGGATGCCAGCCCCGCATCAACCACTAGGGTCGTGCCATTCATTCCACTGCTGCGTTCGCTGAGTAAGAACAGCGCCGCATTGGCCACTTCCGCCGTGGAGAGATTCTGCTTCCGAAACGTGAGCTTTTCGGTGTAGAGATAGCTTTCGATGTAACCGGGGATGCCTGCGGAGGCGCTGGTCTTTAAGGGTCCGGCACCGACAACATTGAATCGCACTGCGGTGTCTTCGCTAAACGATTTAGCGAGGAAGCGAGCGGTCGATTCCAACGCAGCTTTGATCGGCCCCATGTAGCCGTAGTTGTCTGGGGTGACTTGCAGCGACGAGATGCCAATCGTGACCACGGAAGCGTTGGGATCAAGGTGCGGTTTAAAAGCGCGCGCGATCTCAACCAGGGAGAACGAAGAAATTGCGTTGGCCTGCAGAAAATCACTTCGCTTTGTTTCGTGAAACGGTTTGAAGCCCTCGCTGTAATTCGCGAAGGCAATCGAATGCACGATGCCGTGGAGATGAGCGTGTCCAGCGGCGCTGACATTAGTCGCGAGTTTCTCGGCTGCGGTTTCGTCTTCCACGTCGCAGATGAAAACAGGTTTGTCGGCGAGTAGCTTGTCGAGTGACGCCTTCCGAGCTTCTGATCGCACGCTGTAGATCACCGTCGCTCCCTGCTCTTCCAGTGCCTTCGCAATATGCCAAGCGACGCTCTTCTTATTCGCGACGCCGAAGACCAGAAAGCTCTTGCCGCTTAGATTGAGAAAATCGCTCATGGTTGTTCGGAGCCTTCTGGTGCTTTCCAGGCGACGGCAAAATTGACGGACAGCACGCGCGTGCCATCTGTTTTCTTAATCGAGCCGCTCATCATGGTGAAACCACCCAGGGCTTCTTTTTTCTGCACTTCGATGTGCACCGTATCACCAGGGTAAACGGGATTACGGAAACGCACATCGGTGATCTTCGCTAGCAGCGGAACGCCCTCGCCTGGTTTGGCGCCAGCCGCGAGAGCTTGCTTGGCCATGTAGAGCGCACCGGTTTGAAAAACCGATTCGCACAAGAGCACGCCCGGCGTGATTGGCGCATCCGGATAGTGGCCCTTGTAGAAATCTTCTTCGCCCTTCCACGTGCGTTCGGCGATCAAGCCCGTTTCGTTTTCACTCACAATATGATCAACAAACAAAAACGGCGGACGATGCGGAATGAAATCGGTAACTTCGGACATGAAATTTAGAAAGAGGTTTTAACCACAGATTGCACAGATGGCACGGATTATTTACGACGCGGGCCATGCATGGGCTCAGATGGAATGGTATGTGAGAACAGGGTTTTGAACTGAATCTGGAAATGATCTTGGCCGATCACTCTTTGGCATGGGTCTGATCCGTGTATCCGTGGTAAAAATAATCAATCAGCGGTTTTCGCCGCTTCGTAGAGCTTCTTGTCGATTTTGTTAGCGGTGATTACGCCGTAGTTAATAGTGCCGAGCCAGCCCGACATGATGATACCCACGCTGCCCGCGTGGTAGAGACCAGGCAATTGTTCAGGCAGGTCCATCGAGACCTTGAGACCTTCGAATTTCGTGCCGAATGAGGTGCCCTTAAAATGCTTAGTGTAGCGTTCGATCGTGCGTGGGGTCGCGGCTTCCATCCAATCGATCTTCTCCGTAACTCCGGGGATGAACTTTTCGAGTGAAGCCAAGGCTTCGTCGATCATACGCTGCTTATTCTTCGCGTAATCCTCTTCGGAGAGTTCCATCCAATCGGGATACTTTCCGTTGAGTGAGGCGACTACGGTGTAGCGATCAGAACCGGGGCGCGTCTCTGGGTAGTAAACCGAAAAGGTGCGACTGGTGGTGTGGAAATCGACCAGTTCATCGCTGCTGTAAGCTGGCGCATCGGAGGTGAAAACGAGGTCGCCGATGTTGGGAATCGATTCGCCCTTTTTGATTCCGAAGTAGACTTGGCAGGAACTTGTGTTGATGCGCACGGCCTCGGCCTCGGCGATGTATTTCGGCGCGAAGTTCTTCTTTCCCGCGAGACGAAAAATGGTGTTCTTGATGTTGGCGTTGGAGAGAATCGCCTTGGCGCGAATGATCCGGCCATTGCCTGCGACGATACCCGCCGCGACTTTCTGGCCATCCCGCTCTTCGACATGAATGCGATCCACGAGCACGTGTTTGCGGCATTCGACGCCGTTGGATTTGAGCTCATCGATCATCTTCTTGATCAGCAGATCGGATCCTCCTTGGAAGGTGAAAACGCCCGATCCCATGAAGTTAGAGAATACTATCCCGTAAGTGATCGCTGGATCTTCTGGCGTGGATCCGTTGGCATAGGTGATCGGCTCCATCAGGAGACGATGCACGTCAGGTCGCCCCGGAAAGAAGCGCTCAAACATCTCACCCGTGGTCTCGGTGTTATTGTCGTAGAAGTTCATCGATCGTAAGTGATCGTAGAACGCTTCGACGGTTTCCTTCTCCAGCTTGAATTGTTCGAGCAGCACACGCGTGTAGTCCTCACGAGTAAACGTCGTCCACACATCCATCTGCGGATTCACGAACCGGATGTCCTTCAACTGGTGGATCGAATCGGCGATCTCCTTGGTCCAGTATTTGCGGCAGCTTTTCTTCATTCCGGACGGAAATCCGTGCAGCGAAATATCGAAGATGTGCCCACCCTTACGGCGAAACCAAGTGGCGAGGCCGCCATACTGATAATGGTGTTCGAGCAGCAGCACCTTATGCCCCGCTTTCGCGAGGTAATTGGCGCCGGTTAGGCCGCCCAAACCGCTTCCGATGACGATTACGTCATACTCGTCGGCCACATCTTTTAACCAGTCATATGCCATGGGAAAGGAAGAGCGAAGAAAACCCCTGCCTCACTGGCAAGGTTTTAGGGGGGAAAGGCATAGGTTATTACTTATTTGCTCAACGTTATTGGCTAAGCTTACGCCTGCATTGCCTCTGCGGATTTCGAGATAGCCAATAGCCAATAACAAATAACCAATCTGAATGCGTCGCGTTCAGGCCTTGTCCGCGACATAAATTGTGTAGGTGCTGCGTCGGGCATTTTTATGTAAACGCGCGGGCACGGCTTCGATTCTGAAGTTCATCGATTTCAATCGCGCTTCAAACTGAGTGTCCACGCTGGCCGACCAGATCGCGACGCGCCCGCCCGCTTTCAGAGCTCGACGAATCTGCTGCAGACCTTGTCTGGTGTAGAGCCTCGCGTTGCCCTTTTGTACCATCGCAGTCGGCCCATTGTCGATATCGAGTAGGATGGCATCGTAGGTATTTGGTTTGCTGCGATTGAGCAGCGCGTAGACATCACGCGTAACTACCGTCACCCGCGGATCGTCGAGCAATTTGCCATTTAGATCTTTCATGAAGGTCCGATTCCACTTCACGACTTCGGGGATCAATTCAACTGCTTCGACTGCGATGTTTTTCCCCACGCCAGCTAATACGCTCTTCAACGTGAAGCCCATCCCCAGTCCGCCAATCAGGACCCTGCCCTCGGTAGCTCCGCGCAGCTGCTCAACCGCGATTTCACCGAGATGAAGCTCCGATGCCGAAACCGAGGAATGCATCAGGTCGCGCCCGTCGACTCGCATGCTGAAATCACCATCGTGCTCGACCAAGGCCATGCTCTTGCCATCCGGTGTCGTAGTCTCAGCGAGTGTGATATGCGGTTTCATTCGGAACCATGAGCTAGATGGATCTGAAATGACGCAAGTGGATTGCCCACAGAACATCGATCAGGCCGGATTTTAATGTGGGAAGCTGGAAATCAGGAATCCCAATCTTTCTAACCGCTAATCTTCGCTGAGAACCGCTCATTCAGAATCAGTGTCTATTAGTGTCCATCAGTGGTTAAAAAACGGGTTGGTTCAGTGCGTCAGCATCCGACTTTCGTGTCATTCGTGTTCTGTCAGGCCATTCACCGAGCTCAAAGGTAAGGTTATGAATTTCGCATAGTTCGTGGTTATCATATTATGATCTTCACTGATCGGCTAGTTTTCGGGTAGTGCTTGGGTCTCACCTCACATGTCCGAATTTATTAATCTCTCCACTTACCGATTCACGCTGCTCGATAGCCTCCCCGAGCTGCGTGAGCATTTGTTGGAGCTTACGCATCATCTGGAGCTGAAAGGAACGATTCTGCTCAGTCCTGAAGGGATCAATTTATTCGTAGCCGGCACTCGCGAATCGACCGATGTGCTTATCGCGGATTTACGCACGGTGCCCGGTCTATCTGATCTCACGGCGAAGGAGAGTTTGAGCGATGAACAGCCTTACAGTCGGATGCTAGTGAAGATTAAGAAGGAGATCATCGCATTCGGAATCGAGGGCGTCGCTCCGGGCACGCATACCTCTCCGAAACTTCCGGCCAAGACTCTCAAGCAATGGCTCGACGAAGGTAAGCCGATCACCCTGCTCGATACCCGCAACGACTACGAAATCAAGATGGGCACTTTCAAGGGAGCGATTGATCCGAAGATCGAGACGTTTCGTGAATTTCCTCATGCAGTGCGCGAGCTACCAGCTGAAATGAAAGATCAACCGGTCGTGATGTTTTGCACCGGCGGTATTCGTTGTGAAAAGGCCGGGCCGTTCATGGAAAAGGAAGGCTACAAAAACATTTTTCAACTCGATGGTGGTATCTTGAAATATTTCGAGGAATGCGGAGGCGCGCATTACGATGGTGAGTGTTTCGTCTTCGATAAGCGCGTCGGCGTTGGCCCTGATCTGGAGGAGACCAAATCAGCGCTCTGTTTCAGCTGTCAGATGCCTCTCAATCTGGAAGAGCAGCAACATCCGCATTATAATCCGCCCGAGACCTGTCCGAATTGCTACGATCGCGTGATCGCGAAGAAAGCAGCCGCCGAAGCGAAACGAGCCGAAGCACACGCGTTCAAAGCGAAGGTTTGATTCACCAAGCAGGGCACTAAGAACACGAAGTATAGTTCCATTGGCTATCTGTGTATTTGAATCTGCAGATCAGGCTCAATCCATTGCATTTAACCACTAATGCACACTGATAGACACTAATTCCGAATCCGTGTTCATCTGTGTCCATCCGTGGTTAAAGAATTGAAACTCGTATGTTCGGCTCACCGGGTCGGCTCGTCCTACCCGTTTAAAGCTTATTGCTTACCGCTGAGAGCTGACTGCTCACTTCCCTCTTAGGATATGGAAGTTCGCCATTGAGATGCCGCTGAGCATCGCGCCGATGATTCCGAGGAATCCCTGATCGGTGCCGCAGAGATAAACGTTATCCAGTGCGGTGCGGCCTTGTCGGTGTTTGGTCGATGAACCGTAGATCGCGCCTCCGGCGTGGCCGGTGAATTTTGTGATCGTGCGCGGCGTAAACATATCCGTGGCAAGGGTGGTATTCTTTAAAACCGCTTCCGATTCGAGCGCGGGCATGAAGCGTCGGGCGCTAGCCTGCACCTGATCATACCAAAGCGCTTTGTCGTGTTGATACTGCTCCTCGGGGAGCGTCGCCCATTGATCGTAGTTCGCGAGGCAGGTGCAGCGGAAGATGCCTTCGGTGAGTTCTTGTCCGTCGTCGAAATCGAAATTGTTCGGAATGCAGATCACCCCACTGCGGGGATCAACTTGGTTCTGGGGTTGTTCGTAAGAGAATTTCTCAGAGTCGTTGAAGAACACGATCGTGTCATCTCCCCAGCCCAGCTCGCGTGGCTGCTGGTTGAGGATCGAAATTGTTTCGACGAAACTTAATCGACCCACTGGCGATGGTTCTGGTGAGACGGTTTTGGCGATCAGCTTTTCGGTTTCGGGCGCGCCGATCGAAGAGATGATGTGGTCCGCGGTTATCTCGTCGCCATTGTCGAGGATGAGCGCGCTGGCGGAATCGCCGTGTGAGATAATTTTCTGCACGCCGCACTTCATGCGCCGCTCTCCCCCACTCGCGCGATACTTATCAAGGAGCACTCGGAGAATCACACGCACGCCATCGAATGGCCGCGCGAAGCCTTCAAAGAAGAGCGCCTTAAACATGATCACGAATTGGCCAAACTCCATGTCGTGCTCATTCGCACTGCCGTAATACATCACCGGGCAAAACAGCATGTCTTCGAGCAGCGGATCGGAGATGTGCCGGCGCACGACCGCGCGTGCGGATTCCGGTTTCGCATCGAGAGAAACATCGTCGTATGTGCGGATCACTTTCGCGAGCTGACGGAAGCCATCGATCTGAGTGGGAAATTGACGCGCGACCTCTGATTCGAAAAACGTGAAGTCATTGCTGAATCCGAGATTGGTCTCCCCGTTTGGTCCGAACGAGATGCGCGATTGTTTCTGTTCGCAGAGCGCAAATTCCTCGCGGCTGATTAGCAGTTGGCGGAGTAGCTTGGTCAGCGGAGTGCCCTTCACTCCGGGGCGCACGAAATTAGTCATCGCGTGCAGTCCCACATCGTATTTGCGCCCGTCGATACTGTAGAAACTATTGAGCCCGCCCACCGCGTTGTGACGCTCGAAAATACAGACATTCTTTCCGAAGTGCGCCAGCCGGATCCCCGCCGCGAGGCCAGACATGCCTGCACCGATTATGGCGACGTCATAATGAGAAGAAGAATTCATCTAAAATTTTTAACCACGGATGGACACTGATTAACATGGATTACAACCGCAGAATATTTTAGGGCTACATTGCTGATTCGTGTGCATCCGTGTTTATCCGTGGTTTTAGGCCTGAAGCAATGGCTTTGAGCGCCCGCTGTTCGCAAAAAAGGTCGGTTACGAATAACCGACCTTCTGAAAATTACTTACAGCTTTTAGCTTATCGCCTACAGCTTTCCTCCTTACTTGCCCAGAGCGTCGAACTTGGGCGTCAGGTATTCGGCGCTGCTGTCGAGCGACGCGAGCTGCATGTAATCAGCTTCGGGCACTTCGATGCCGTGCTGTTTGCGCAGCTCCATGACGATATCGAGGAAGTCCATCGAATCGAGTTCCAGTTGGTCGCGCAGACGCACATCAGGCTTCACATTGGAAACGTCTTCGTCGGGTGCGATGTCTGCGATGATGTCGAGCACCACCTTTTTACAGTCTTCTTTTGTCATAATCTAAATGAGAGAGAGGGAAATTAGGGAACAAATCGCCTAACAATCAACGTGGAATTTATCCCCAGCATACCAAAGGAATTATTAAGGATGGTATCCACTTTCGCAACCTTCCGTGGTTGATTTAGGACCAAACCGGGTAAATCGCATTTCGGATCGAGGTTATCGACGTTGATTGTGGGGTGCACGGTAAGGTCTTCGAACGATGGTAAATTACCCGCGAGTTCAAGCGCACCGGCCGCGCCCATGCAGTGTCCGATGTAGCTCTTGGTGTTGTTGATCGATGTATCGGGGCAACCTTCGCCAAACACTGCGCGAATTGCTTCGCATTCCTGGATGTCGCCAAGCGGCGTGGCGGTGGCATGCGTGTTGACGATATGAATGTCCTTCGCCTCCAGTTCGGCGTTCTTGAGTGCTTTGCGCACGCATTGGGCCTGGCGCGTGGGATTGGGCAACACGTAGTCGCTCGCATCGCTGTTCACGTGGTAACCGCCGATTTCGCCATAAATCTTCGCCCCGCGTGCCTGCGCATCCTCGAGCCGTTCGAGCGTGTAAAGCGCCCCGCCCTCCGAAATTACGATGCCGTTACGATCCACATCGAAAGGCCGGCTGGCCTTATTCGGGTCCTCATGAGTCGCGAGCGCGTTCTGGCTCTTGAATCCCGCGTAAATGCCAAACGTGCGGATACTCTCGCTGATACCGCCGCAGATCGCGACATCGACCTCGCCCAGTCGCAGCATTTGCGAAGCGTGGATCAGGCCCATGTTACCCGCAGCGCAAGCAGCGCCGATGGTGTAGGCTGGGCCGGTGATCCCGAGATTCAGCGAAGTCTCGCCCGCAGGGTTATTAGCGACCGTGCGGGGATTATGGTAGTGCGACCAATACTTCGTGTCGTAGTCGAATTTGGAAATATTGTAGATCTCGTTCTCCGTCTCGACATTGCCGTGTTCGGTGCAGCCGATGTAGATGCCCACGCGATCCTTTTCAGCTGCTTCGAAATCTATCCTGCTATCCGCCAAAGCCTCGTTTGCACAATAGATTGCGATCGAGCCAGCCCGTGTGCCTACCCGCACTTCCTTCTTCTTCTGGTATCTGAGCGCATCGTAATCGCAGATCCCGGCATGTTGCATGCCCATGTAGCGGATCTCCATGTTCTGAATTCCCGCTTTTCCATCCAGCAGATTCTGCCGAAATTCCTGCAGGGAGTTTCCATTTGGGGCCGTTAAACCGACGCCTGTGATCACGATCCGAGTGCGTTTCATTGCAATTAAAAGGGAAATGGCTAGCCATTACGGGCTCGAAAGCAATACATCGCTCTGAAAATGAACGTTCTTGTTGTTGGAGGTGCCGGTTACATCGGCAGTCACTGTGTCCGTCAATTGATCGCTGCCGGCCACAAGCCAGTCGTGATCGACAACCTTGTCTATGGGCATCGGGAGACTATTCCGGAGGACGTAAAGTTCTACCCGACCAATCTCGGCAACGAAAAGGAAGTCGGTAAGATCCTCCGCAAAGAGAAGATCGAGCTCGTGATGCATTTCGCGGCCTACGCCTACGTGGGCGAAAGCGTCACTGATCCGCTCAAATACTATTTCAACAACGTCGCCTCTACGCTGCATCTCCTGCGCTGCATGCAGGGATCGAATGTGAAGAAATTCGTGTTCTCCTCGACCTGCGCGACCTACGGCGAACCCGCCGAGATGCCGATCGTCGAATCGACGCCCCAGGCTCCGATCAACCCTTACGGGCAAACCAAGCTCGATATTGAAAACGCGCTCAAGTCTTTCGCTCACGCCTACGGGCTCAGCTTTGCGGCTTTCCGCTACTTCAACGCCGCCGGTGCAGCCGAAGATGGCGAGATCGGAGAACACCACGATCCCGAGTCTCACCTGATCCCTCTCGCCATCGATGCCGCCCAAGGCCTGCGCGAGCCGCTCAAGGTCTTCGGCAACGATTACGAAACGCCCGATGGCACCTGCCTGCGCGACTATGTGCATGTCGACGATCTCAGCCGCGCCCACATCGCCGTGTTCGACAAACTCGCGACTCCCGGCACTGCGCTCTTCTACAATCTCGGCACCGGCAAACCCACCTCCGTCCTCGAAATCATCGCGGCCGTCGAAAAGGTGACCGGTAAGCCCGTCCCACATTCCATCGCGCCACGTCGCGCTGGCGATCCCCCTGCCCTTTACGCCGATTCCACCAAGGCTCAAACCGAACTAGGCTGGAAAGTGAAATTCGACACCATCGAATCCATCGTCGAAACCGCCTGGAAATGGCATGAAGCGAAACCCAGGGTTTCTCTACTGAGAAGCCCGAAGACGAAGAAGCGATAAGCGAATAGCTATAAGCCGTAAGCGAATAGCAGTAAGCTATAAGCAGAATGCACTGCCAGTAAGCGGTAAATAGGTAGGGCGAGGCGTCCCGCCAAGCCGTGATTACCCCACGGAACACACAGAAGACACAGAAAAACGGAGTCTAACACGAAGATCGCGGAGGCGCGGAGGATGAATTATTTTTGTGCCTGAGTCTGTATTTGTTCATTCACCTGACCAGAGGGCACCCGATTTAATCACCCTTCCGCTTCGCTCAGGGCACAACACTGTCGCGGCACCCTCACTCTACCCTCCAATTTAGCCGGTGAATTTATCTGGCAAGGAAACCGCATGGATCTGAAACCGGGGATCAATGCGATCGAGTTGTGATCTTAGAAGGCGATCGATCCCAGACTAGGATATTCCGTGAGGCAGTGCTGTTTTAACCACAGATTAACGCAGATGTTTTCGCTCCGCTGCTTTCGATAAAGAATTCTTGCCTGTCTTATCTACGCACATTTGCGATATCTGCGGTTAATGGTATTCTTCTTGGATTGTTTTCGTTCCTCAGGTGTCGCTTCGCTAGATAGCGCATAGAAAAGAACTCACCGGTGTGCATTTTTGGGATTTTGCGGTTTACTCTCTGTTGTGATTCAAACGCTCACCCAATCTCAGTTCATCCCAACCGATCCAGATCGCGTGTGGGATTATTTTTCGACTCCGGCGAATCTCAATGCGCTTACGCCGCCAGAGATGAAGTTTCAGACCAAGGGGAATCCCGGGCCGATGTATGCTGGGCAGACGATTGCGTATCGCATCCGCGTCGCGCCGATGATCTGGGTTAACTGGCTCACGGAGATCCGCCAAGTCGATCCAGGCGTAATGTTCATCGATGAACAACGCATTGGCCCCTATCGACTCTGGTATCACGAACACCGCTTCGAGCCAAAAGACGGCGGCGTGCTCATGCACGACCACGTGACCTATGCCCTACCCCTTGGCCCAATCGGCGACCTCGTCCACGCGCTCTGGGTTAAACGCCAACTCAAGCATGTCTTCGATTTCCGGCGTGAAGCCGTGGATCAGGTTTTCGGTCAGAAGTAAGTATGCCGAATGTGTGCTGTGTGGCCCACGGAACACATCGAATACACAGAATTTTCCACCACTAAACAAACGAAAGACACGAAACCAGAATCCCTCCGGAGCGAGCGGAGGTGAATGGGTTTTTGCATTAGATCTTCAGTGGATTTACACCTGACATCAATATGATCACCCTTGGTATCGATCTCGCTTCTCAACTGGAAAATACCGCAGTATGCGCCATCGAATGGACGGCGACTGAAGCAATCGTTCGCGATATCAAGCTCGGCTGCACGGATGTCTATTTGGATGAATTAATCGCTAAGGCCGCTGCGGTTGGGATCGACGCTCCACTAGGATGGCCGGAGGCTTTCACGGCGGCGGTGGCTGATTGGTCGCATTTGGAATGGACCAAAGAACTCCGTGATCAAATGCGATTCCGGCTGACGGATTTCAAGGTCCGCGAGCTTCATGGAAAATGGCCGCTTAGTGTCTCTTCGGATCTGATAGCCCTTCCGGCGATGCGCGCTATGTCGCTCTTGCAGCGTCATCAGGTCACGGATCGTAGTGGATGCAGCGAACCCTTTTTTGAAGTCTATCCGGCTGCCAGCCTCAAAGCTTGGGGATTTCAATCTCAAGGCTACAAAGGATCGAAAGGCACTGCGCCTCAGTCCCGCGCCAATATTCTGGATTCGATTCTCAGCGCGATGCCCTGGCTCAAATGCGCTGATCTCTGCGCCAAAGACGATAATCTCTTGGATGCCCTGGTCGCCGCGCTCACCACTCATCAGGCCTTTCAGAAAGAGACCCTTCGCCCAACGACTGTGGAACTGCCCACCGCTGCAAAAGAAGGCTGGATCCATCTACCGAGCGCTCCGCCCAAGCATCCTGTCTAGTTGGTGACAGTATCGTTGAGCAAGTTTGCTAAAGATCATTAACGCAAAACCACGGGGAGAGTCAGATCCGAACTAGTGATCGTAGACACTTATAAATAAAGCAGGGCATAGTTTGAGACTTATTCTACTAAAAATCGGATAGTCTATGTTTGAGTTTTATGACCCGAATATCTGTTGCTTCCTAGGGGGATGATAAATCATACTTCGTGTGTTCTTTTCAGACATGCATCCCGACGACTCCCAATGTCTGGGCGTCACCAACCGAGCCTTACACGGGCCACGGTGGTCAAATCGATGTGGGCTCTACAAGTGTAGGCCAAAGTTGTTCGTGGTGCGCGTTTGGTCA
>PAUB01000048.1 GCA_002713695.1 Opitutaceae bacterium | reverse complement strand
GTCTGCCTAGCTCTGGGGATTCTAGCTAGGCGTACCTTACTCTTCTGTCTGTGTCCGGTCCATGTGACCAACGTTTCTGGACAGGGAGTAGTGTCCGTAAACAAAGTCTAATCTTCGTCTTCCGAGCCCCCCTCCTCCGACTGCGGCTCTTCGACCGCTTCGTCACCCCCCGTGTCCTCCGCGTCTCTCTCCGCGTCTTCCAGCTCCTTTGCCGCGGCGGCCGCCTCCCTCGCGGCATCGGCCTTTTTCTTTGCCTCTTCCGCCTTTTTCTTTGCTGCCTTGGCCGCCTTCTTCTTGCGCTCCATCTGCAGCTCCACTGCCCTCTTGCGCGTCATGCCCAGGATACCCGCAATGTCGCCGCGCCGCGACCCGACGACGCCAAGGGCGCCTGCGCCCTCCGTCTCCGATTCCACCAGCGTCGTGCGATCAAACTCGACCTTGATGGCCGCGTACACGCGCTCTCCGCCCACTTTGGCGAGCCGCTCCTCCATCTGGTTGTAGCCTTCGAGGCGCTCCACCAGCCCCGGCCGGCCCAAAAACTCGATGCACCAGCCCGGCGGCTTCTCCAGGTCCTTGAGCTCGACAAACGCGCGCCCCACTGTCTGCAGCATGGAGTCCAGCGGCGCCTCGGGCAGCGACGTGTACGCCAGGTATTTGGGGCAGTAGATGTTGCGCAGGTCCTTTTTGCCGGGCCTCGGAGTCTCGACTTCCGTCTGCAGCGTCAGCCCTGCCTTAAACATGCCGTACCCAAGCGCCGCCACGCGCGTGATGCCCCTGGAGTGCGCGTATTTGATTGCCGCTTCCGCGTCGGAGGCGAGAAACGGCGTCAATTTCGGAAACGCGCCCTTCTTCAGGCCCGGGTTCTCCTCGGGCTCGTACAGAAAGCACGTTGCGCTGTCCCCGCCCACCTTCTCCGGCTCGTCGTCGCCGATGTTGATCTGAGACTTCTTCATCTTCTCGACGGTTTTGATCACCGACGTGTAGAAGACGAAGAGAACGCCGTCGTCCTTCGTGGCGCGCCGCTTCAGGGGGTTCTCGTGTGCGAGCTTCGAGAAGCTGCGCACAAAGCTGGCCATGGCACTGTCAGCCATCCTGGCGTTGAGAGCGCCCACGTACATCGGAACCAGCACGGCGTCGCCCGTGCCGTCGTAGTGCGTCATCGGCTGCGCGCCGTCGCGATACCACTCCAGGAAGTGCGCGTTCACCGTCTCCAGGTCCTTCTTCGCCGCCTGGCGTCTCTTTGCTGCGTCGCTCTCGCTCTCGTCTCCTTCGCCGTGGTTGGTTTCGAGCACCCACTCCTCGTCCACGTCTCCCCAGTCCACCTCCTCCTCCTCGTCCGACTGCGGCTCTTCGATCGTCTCGCCGCGTTTGGGCTGCCTCCTTTCGGACGGCGGCCTCGCGGGAGCCGGCTTGCCCTTCGCCTTTTTCTTGGGCTTCTGGGGCTTCGGAAGCTTCTCTGCGGCGCTCATCGACGGCCCGCTCGTAAGCGAGCGGCCCTTCCATGGACGAAGGCAATCGATCCCCATGTACCCCGCAGGCACGGCAGGCAGCAGCGCGCTGACGAGGTTTGGAAGGAACTTGGCGCCGGGCTGCTTGCTGATGGCGCTGCGGTCGGCAGCCACGCCGAGCCCTGGCACGTGCGCGTTCTGTCCCACGCTGCCAATGAACCCCCACATGTCCTCTTCCAAAAACGTGGAGAAGTGCGTGGCGGTCACGTTGATGTTGAGCCCGAAGAGGTTTCCGAAGTAGGCTCGCGTGTACTGGAGCTCCGGATTGGGAGGCACGGCCGCTCGGTGGCCGGTAATCAGCGGGTTGGTGAGCTGCTTCGCGTACGACTGCGCCTCGTCGCGAATGTTCGCAACGGCAACAGGCTGCTCGCTGAGATCGCCCAGGTAGGCGCCCATGCGGTAGCAGTCGGTGACCTCCTCGTTCGAGTAGAGGATCATGTCCACCGCCCGAGTGTTCACGCGCACCGGGTCGTGCAGCCATCTCCCGAACCCGTCCTTCTTCTCCCCGGGCACGTCGTCGACCACGCACGCGACGAAGGGAAGAGTCGGCTGAGACAGCCCCTCGTTGCGAACCTTGCCGGCCGGAAGCGCCGGCCCCCATCGCAAGTTGGAAATCTTCTGAAGCATCTCCTGGATCGGGATCTTCTTGTTCGGCGCAACTGAGTAAGTGCAGAGCATCCCCACTCTGCGCGCGAGAGTCGCCACCAAAAGCGCGGTCGCGGACTTTCCCACGCGCGGAGGCGCCGAGATGCGAAGCGGCAGGAAGAGCGGCTGCGGCGAGTACAGCTGCCCGGGCAGCTGCCCGCGGTGGGCCGATATCATGCGCCGCGCCTCCACGTCCCACTCCTTGCGCCCATCGCGGGCGTAGTCGAGCTGTGCCGCGCGCGATAGCAGCTCGGCGTACCTGGACGACATGGACCGCACGAAGGCCTTCTCCACCCTTCGGGCCTCCTTGGCCTTTTTGTCCAGAGCCGGGTCCTCCTCCTCCAGCTCGAGGCTCGCCAGTTGCTTGGCCTTCTCGTTGGCGCGCTCCAAGTCGGCGCTTTTTTTCTGCTGCTGTTTGAGTTCGGGCTCCATCTTCGCGTCCTCCGTTGTCGAGTAGAAGTTAATCTCCTCCTTGACGATCAGCCGCTTCGCGGTCAGCACCACTTGGCGGTAGCGCAGCATCGACTCGAAGAAGGGCAGCAGCTTCTCCGCCGCGCCGACTCCCAGCGCGGCCGCCGGGTTTGTGAACTTGGCCTTCGGACTCGCGCCCTCGTGCGCGAGGCGAAGCCCCTCCAGGTGCTCCTCGAGCAGCCGCAGCGCATACCCGCGGTCGAAGAGCAGCGGATCGTCAAAAGTCGCGCGCGGAGCGCGCGGAGCGCGCGGGCCCTTCCCCGGAACGGGCGCCGTTGGCGGGTCCATCGACGTCCCCGGCGCGTCCATCGACGTCTCCGACACCTCCATCGACGTCCCCGGCACCTCCATCGACTCGGAATCCGCAACCGACGCGGTGTCCGACGCGTCGTCGTAGGGCCAGATCTCTCTCGGGCGGCGGAAGAGACGCACGTGCTGCTCCTTGCTGAGCGGCACGGCCACGGGGTGCCAGAACCCGCCGTTCGGGTGCCGCAGCTTGGGCTTTGGCGCGTCGTTGGCGCCGTGCTCCTCGGGGAACTCGCGCCGCGTCACAAAATTCCCGCTGCTGTCCTTCAAGTAAGCGCCTGTCTCGGGGTCCTTCTCGCGCTCCGGAAGCTTCGCGTCCGCGGCGATCGCCTTGTCGTAGTCGGCCTGCAGCGACTGGCGCCGCTGCTCCACCACCACCGCGACTGCGGCTTCTTTGGCAGACGCGCCGGCCGCCCCCGTCGTCAGATCGCGAAACACTTCCGTGTACTTTTGCTGGCGCACGGCCTCCCGCCTGGTTCGCTTCTCCATGTTCTCCGAGGCCGTCTTCTGGCGCACTTCTGTGGCGCGCGCCGCCGCTGCCGCCCGGCGCTCCTTGGCGATGGCCTCCTCGCGCTGGCGCTTCTCTTCGATGCGCGCCTGGTGGGCCTCGTCGTTGGCGATCATCACCTGCACCAGCCTTCCATTGAGCACGCCAGCAAGCAGGTCGATCTCCGCCTTGGTGCGCTCGAGGTCTTCGAGGTTGTCCGTGGCCCGCTGTTGCTCCTCCGGGTCGGCGGTGTCGTCGTACTTCCCCAGCCGACTCTTTGCGTTGGTCACCGCTTCCGCCAGCCGCTTGAGCTGCTGTTTGAGATGCCACTGCGTGCGATCGGCGATCGCATAGGCCTCTGACGTGCGAACGGCCTCCCACCCCTCGCCGAAGGCCTCCCCGGGGTCGAGGTCCTTCCGCACGTCCCACCCCGCCCGAAACTCGTGGTCGAAATCCAGAAGAAACTTCTCGCGATCAATGCCGTACGGCGTGGCATCCCTCGCTTTGTCTTGCGCTCGCTTGGCGCCCACGTAAAACTCCAGCTGCTCAAGCGTCGCCTCTTTCCACTCCAGCGAGGGCGAGTCCACGCGCAGCGTGGCCACTTCGACGGCAAACTCCAGCTCGTCGCGGCGCGTCTCCGCGATGCCCAGCAGATTGCCCTCAAGGCCCGCCGCTGCCGTTTTCAGCAGTCCCAGCTCCGCCTTAAGCCGGCTGAGAACCCGCACTGGCTTCTCGCGGGCGCCGCCCCCCCCGGCGGCGTCGCGCTCCCACGCCGCGGCCACGGCGGCGGACTGGCTCGTACGCTGCGTCTGCTCCGCGCGGAACGGAAGGTCCTTGTCGACGACCCACTTCAGGTGCGCCTCGGCATCCTCGCTGGATGGCTCGGCGCTCAGGTGCGCGGCCGTGATCTTCGCGATCTCTTCGACCAGCTCCTTGGGCCACTTGTCCTTCAGCTTCTTGCGCAGTGCGTCGTCGGCCTTCTTTGCGCGGCTTTTCTGCGCATCGGCCTCGCGCACCAGTCGCTTCGCCAGCTGTTTCTCCTTCACGAGGCGGATCCTTTTCGCCTTCGCCTGCTTCCTCTTCTCCTTCCGCGCAGCATCCGCCGCGTCCTTCTGCGCATCATCCGCTTGGGCGATCCGCGCCACGATCGGCTGCAGGTCGTCGCTCAGAACCTGAACCATTGCCTGCGCCCGGAGGCGCAGCGCCTCGGTCGCCGGGTCGACCTCTTCGTCCATCGGCACGGAGCCGCCGTCGCCCCCGGGCATCGCCTCGTCCCCGTCCGCCTCCGGATCGACCGTCGCCGCCGCCTTAAGAACCCCGTTCAGGTCCTTGAGCGTCTCCTTCAGAACGCGGCTTCGGCCCTCGTCGGTGAGAAGGTAAGCCTGCCACCCAGCCCACCCCTCCTCGGGGTGGTTTTTCGCCCTGGTCTTTCGCACGTTTTCGAGCGCCCTGTACGTGGAGCGCTTCGCCTCGGCCTGGGCCACCACCCACAGCGCGTTGCGGAACGTGCTCGATGTGCCTTTTGGGATGCCCTGAAGCACCACCGCCTTGTTCGTCTCGGCATCCTGCATTTCGACCAGGTACTGAGCGTACGCCTCGTCGCTGGCGCCCTCGCCGTAGGATGCGTTGAACCTTTCGCGCCTGCGAGCCTCGCTCTCCGCCTCCCTTCCCTCGCGCTTCGCCTGCGCGTCCTCTTCCTTCTTCTCGCGCGCCTGCTGCGCAAGCAGCTTCTTCCTCTGGAGATACCCCTGCTCGTCGTCCGGCGTGTAGGCGCCTCCCTCTCCCGTAGCCGGAACCCCGGCGTTCCTCATCTCCGCGTGAAGCTTTTCCGCAGCCTCGCGCGCTTTTTGCTCCCGCTCCAACTCCTTCAAGCGCCTTGCCTCGCGCGCCTGCTGCGCAAGCAGCTGCCTCTTCTGCTTCTTGTAGTCCTCAATGTCCCTCTTGCCGTACTGCTTCTCCTCGCCGACGCCGTCTCGGATGCGCATCTCGTAGATGGCCACGGCGTCCTCCTGCTGCTTTTTTTGCTCCTCCATCTGCTTCTTCCTCTGGAGATACCCCTGCTCGTCGTCCGGCGTGTAGGCGCCTCCCTCTCCAGTAGCCGGAACCCCGGCTTTCCTCATCTCCGCGTGAAGCTTGTCCGCAGCCTCGCGCTCTCTCTGCTCGATCGACGCATCAAGGTCCCGCACCCTCTTCCACAGATTTTGGTGCACCGCGCTGTCGCCGAGCCCAAGTCGACGCAGCTCGTCCAGCGCGACTATCCGAGCGGCTTTGAGCTGAGCGAGGCTCAGCTTCTGCTTCTTGGCACCCGGATCTTTCTCCTCCGGAGCCGCACACGGCGGGTCGCCCTGTCCGGCTGGCTGGTCTTGGCACGGCGGCGCCGGGTCCGGAAGCCCCTGGGGGTTTACAATGACCTCTCCCTGGTCATCTCGAACGGTTTCGTCGCGATTCCGCACAACCCCCTCTCCCGCGGTCGGCTCCGGGGCGGGATGTCGCCCCGGAGAAAAAAGCATGGATTCTGTTAGCAGCGTGTTAATGTGACCTTATGCAGCTGTCATCTTAAAAGTTTGGCGGCGGCGGAGGGGGGAACGCGGCATCTCCCCACACATCAAGGTGGTGCGCCGTGCTCATCCACACCCACGTCTCCGACCAGCTGGGCGCGTCCGAGTTGTTGGTAGACACGCTGTAGCCGTCCACCAGGTACACGAACCCGACTAGGATCCCCAGACAGCAAAACAGGCTGCCAAAGCACTGCGCCGCTAGCTTCACCCCGGGACGCAGGCGCGTCTCCGAGAACTTGGGCACGTCCGCCATTTCCCGCGCCTCCTTGGGGGGCCCCTGCGTTGATATCACCGCCCCCGCGACCGCCCGGGTAGCGAGCGGACATGAGCTTCCCTGCGCTGCCGCCGGCGGCGCCCAACACCGTCTACTCCGGGCAGTACTACGCCGTTGCGCAGGAGGCCTACCTGACCGAGGTCACCCTCGAGCAGGCCCAGGCGCGCTGCGCGCCGCTCGCCTCGGGCATCAGCGCTTCCAACGACGCCCCCGCGCTGGCGCTCTTCAACCTGACGGCCGCCGGGTGCCCCGGCGCCTTTGAGCTGGACGCGTCGCTGGTGAGCTGCGGCTTCGTTGCGGACCGCGCCACCGTGGACTCCTGGGTCAGCTGGGTCGGCACCGGGCCGCTCGCCTCCGCCGGCGCCTGCGTGGACCTGCACGTCGCCAAGCAAGGCGCCGTCACCGTTTCCACCTTCAAGAGCCCGCCTCCCCCGCCGCCGCCGCCCCCGCCGAGCCCGCCGCCGCCAGGAGTGCCCGCCAGGCCGCCAACGCTGTACGCGTCGAGGCCCAGCCCGCCGCCGCCGCCGCCCTCGCCGCCGCCCGCGCCCCCGGCGCCGCCGCCGCTCGAGGAGTGCCCCGCGGGGTGGGCGGGCAGCATGGTGGCCACCGCCGCGCTCGCGGGCTACGTCGTGACCAGCGCTCATGGGCACACCTCTCCGGGGAACTGCACGCACGACCCTGGGAGCGACCACGGCACGCAAGACGCCGACACGGTCGCCTTCCTCTTCAACCGACAGCACGACGTCGGAAGCTCCGCCACCTGCTACTACCTGGCCGTGGGCGACCCGGCCGTCGCCGTCGACTGGACGCGCCTCGGCCACGCGCAGCCTGTGCAGACCGCGCTGCTCTGCGTGCGCACGGACCCCCCGCCGCTGCCGCCGCCCGCGCCGCCGCCCGAGTTCCCCTGCGCCGATGGCTACACCGGCGGCGCCGTGGACGTCTCCAGCATCCGCGGCTACATTCCGATCACGGTGGGGGACGCCGACCACCAACACGGCAACGCGAGGGACTGCGACGTTCCCACCGGGTGCTCCGACACGGACGAGTGCGCGGCCTACGTCTACGATTCCGTAGCGAACGACGGAGACGGCTCGTCCCACACCTGCCGCTTCTTGCGCGTGCACACCGCCGGCGCCGAGGTCGACTGGCTTTCCAGCGGCGACACCACCCTGCCGCCGGACCGCGTGACCTTCTGCGTCCGGGACTCGGCGCGGCAGCCCGAGTACCCGAACTTCATCGCCGCGGAGAACCTTTGTCACCCGACTTGCGTACGCCGCTGCCCGCTCACACATCACACAACACGCATGCCACACGCCCAGAGTCCTTCCACACAAGATTGCCTTCTTGATGGACCAAGAGCTGCTCGTCAAACCGCTGCTGCAAAATGGGAGACGCGCTGAGCACAGTCTCAATGGTTTCTTCTATGCCCTTGGGATGGCGCCTGCACCTAAGCGCCGTGCAGTTTGCATTGTGGCACGCGCGGTACCACACGATCCTCCCGTCGTTGGCTCGCGGGCTGTGTGCAATCAACCATGCACCGGAGCAACCCGGCCTGCGGTACCGAGTCCTGGGCAGCGCATCCTCTCTGCAAAGTGGCGCGATGGGCAGATCGCCCACCACATGAACACCCCCCGCAAGCATTGCCCGTGCTGAACACACTCCCTGCTCATCTTCTGACCAGGCTAGCGCGCCCGTGTGTGTTGCAGGTTGCGTGGGCACTGGCCGACGCCGACCCCGACGAGGACGCCAAGGCGGTCGGCCAGACCGCGTCGTGCGCGGGCTTCTTTGCCAACATCTGCCCCTTCGACTCGGCTCGCTTCGAAGCCTTGCTCACCGTCGGCCAGCCGCCCTCGCCGCCGCCGCCTCCTTTCCCGCCCGAGGGCACGGGCGGCGGAGAGATGGAGCTGCTCCCGGCGACCGTCTTCGGCGACGACGCCTCCGCCGCGCCCGCCCTTTTGTCCGCCACCACCACGCACCCCTGGATCGGCTGGGACCTCGGGTCCGAGGTGGACGAGCTCTTCGCCGTGGAGATCGAGCTGGCCAACCGCGAGCCCCCCAGCCCGCCCGCGGCGCCGCCGCCGCAGCCGCCAGGGCTCCCGCCGCCCTCGCCGCAGCGGCCGCCGAGCGGGCCGCCGCCCAGCCCGCCGCCGCCGCCGCCTCCCGGGTACGCAGCCCCCCCCCGGCCCCTGCCTTGCCCGCCCCGCGTCCCCGCGCGACACACACACACTACTCGTCGCTGTCGTCGAGATCGACCGACCCCGACGGGCCGGCGCCGTCGCCCTCCTCGCCCTCCTCGCTCTCGGACGCGTCGGACACCGCCTGCGCCTGCTCGCGCCCGCGGAAGCCGGCGTACATCTGCTGCTTCTCCTCCGCCGTCGGCAGCCGGCCGCCCCACGCGGCCGGGTACTTGTCCGCGCCGACGCTCGCGCAGAGGTCGTCGAAGACGAGCCAGCTCTTCTCGTGGTTGGCCTGCGGCGAGAGCACCTGGATGTTCTCCTTCGCCCAGCAGCGTTTGACGTCCTCGGGGTCCGAGAAGTCGAACGCCTGCTGCGGGATGACGTGGTCGACCGTCCAGGTGGCACGGTCGGCCACCACGAAGCCCGCGGCGGCGGCCTTGGCGTGCACGTCGGCGACGAACTCGGCCGACCCGCGGCTCAAAATCGGAGGGCAGCGCCGACTTTGGCGACCACTGCACGCGACCCCCCGCCCCTCGCTTCCGGCCCTAGCGCGCTCGCTCACCCGTCACCCCCCCCTGTGCGCACAGCGCGCCCGCCCTCTGCAACGAGATCAACATCGACGAGTGCACGATCGACCAGGTGCACCACACGAACAACGGGATTTGCGAGGACGGCGGGACGGACAGCGTCTCCGACGCCTGCACCTACGGCTACGAGTACGCTACGCCCCCCAGTCCACTGCGCGCACGCATGCATACACCCCTCCCTTGTCCCAATCCGCTTTTTGGTCGACTTAATGCGCTTTGTCATCACAATTTCAACCCCCCTCCCTTCGCATGCTTATGTGAAGATAGCGAGCCCTCCTTCTAACCTCCCCCCTCCCCCCCGCGTCTGCAGTTACACCGACTGCGGCTCCCGGCCCTGCCACTGGACCTGCGGCGGGCGGACGGCGGCCCCCATGTTCGGATGCAGACAGATCACCGCAGCCCAAGTGAACGACGCGAACGCGGAGGCCGAGTGTCCGCTCTACTTTGGGCTGGACGATGGCGTGGTCGTGCCCTGCATGAAGGCGCCCGCGGGAACCTACATCTGCAAGCCCGACGACGCCGCGGACTGCGACACGCGGCGCCGGCTGTCCGAGGCGGACTACACCTGCCCCGAGGGCTACCTGGACCCCATCGTGGTCGAGTCGTACTCCACTGGCAACAATCCGGAGCTCAACGGCTACAAGCGCAGCCTCGGCTACGGCAGCCAGGGGAGTGGTTGGGAGTACACCAACTGGGACGGTGCCGGCGCTCCGGACTTTGCCGTCTGCGACGAGCTGGTTCGCGGCAAGCCCGCGGTCGCGGGCTTTCTGTGGACCCCGCAGTACAGCAGCTCCTACGCCGACCTCTGCGTCATCGTGGAAGCGACCGGCGACTCTTCCGCGTACGTCGACGGGTTTAATGGCAACGAAGAGGGCAAGCCCGTCGTCCTCTGCCTCCGAGGCACGCACGACACCAATCCGGACCACCTGGAGGTGTGGGTGTCGCGCTCGCGCGCCTCCTTCGGCTCGCGCGCGGCCACGCTGGACCTGGCCCCGGCCTCCCTGGAGCCCCGGCACATGCTACGCCTCGCCGAGGGCGAGAGCGGCTACCGCGTGGACCACGCCGAGGGGCAGTACGTGTGGCTGCGGGCCTTCACCGACTCGGCGCTCTCCAAGCTGCGCGTTGCGAGCTTCAAGGTCTACCGCCGCTGCGGGGACGCGGGGTGCAGCCGGCGGCTGGAGGAGGCCCCGGAGACCCCCAAGGCCCCCAAGGCCACCAAGGGCCCCGAGCCCCCCGGCGAGCTCCGCCTGGCGGCCGAGGAGCCGCGGCTGAAGCCCGAGGCGGAGCGCTCGGGCGCGGAGAAGGCGCAGGAGCGCGTGCGCCAGCGGCTGCGCCTGCTGACGCGCGCCACCTGCGAGGCCGTGGCCGTCGGGAACGACGCGGTCGCGCGGAGCGCGCGCGCCGAGGCGGCCGCGCTCTGGGGGGCACTTGCCGAGGAGCCCAACGTGACCTCCACGAAGAACCGCTCCGACGCCTGCTGGGACTGCCTGCGCAACACCACCGGCAGCTGCACGCACTTCTTTGCGTGGACCCCGCCGCCGCCCAGCGAGAAGAAGCGCCGCCGGCTCAACGAGCACCGCTCCGAGGAGGCCACGGCGCACCGGCGGCGCGTGCTGACGCAGATCATGGACAAGATGTGCTGCCGCGTGCACAAGCAGACCGGCGAGAAGGACTGCTCCGCGCAGTACTGCGCCAGCGCTGTGAAGCAGCACCACTCGGTGCGCATGGCGCACACGCTGCGCCGGCTGCACGACTCCCACGCCGCCACGAACGAGAAGGCCAAGCTGAGCGTCGTGCAGCTGGTGGCCACCGACGTGCTCTCCCCCAAGACCGCGCACCCCGTGGAGGCCTGCCGCGCCGGCGAGAAGGCGGCCAACTCCCCCGAGTGCCTCGCCGAGTCGGTGATCCACCACGCGCTCAACGCGCACGGGGCCAACCGCGCCGAGATAGACAAGCACCTCGAGAAGGCGGGGCTCTCGCTGGCCAGCATGGCCGCCTCCATGCTGGGCGTCGCCAAGAAGGGCGGCGCGCCCTCGTGGCGCTCCGACCCCGAGAAGGCCGCGGCCTCGGCCAAGCGGCCGCGCGACCGCCGCCGCGCCCAGGAGCAGCCGCCCGAGCCCGCCAAGCCGCTGCGCCAGCGGCAGCCCACGCGCTCCGAGCGCCGCTCGCTGCAGGCCTCGCGCTCCTGGCTCAACGCCTCCGCGCAGCACGCCGCGGCGCTGTCGCGCCTGGGCGCCGCGCACGCGCCCAGCCAGGGCCACCTGCCCACGGAGACGCTGGGGGTCGGCGGCACCGTGCGCGCCTCCGTGGACGCCTTCGCGCGCGTGGTGAGCCACCCCGACTCGCTGCTGGGACAGGTGGCGGCCGCGGGTCAGGCCGTCGCCGACGTGCTGGACCGGCGGCCGCAGCTGGGCGTGGCGCTGCCGCCCGCCCCGCCGGAGCGCCACGAGAAGCACATCCCGGGCTTCTTCGACCACGTGGACAAGCTAGCCGAGCGCCGCCGGATGACCGGCGTCAAGGGCACTGGCTTCCATCTCCCCGAGGGCACGAGTCCCAAGTGGATCTACAGCGTCAACTGGCGCGGCGTCGTGCGCGAGGTGCACCGCGTCGCGCGCGTGCTCGAAAAGCGCGTGGAACACGTGCAGCAGCACGTCCGGCGCCTGGGGACGTTCCCGAGCGGCGAGCTGCCGGCGCACACGCAGACCGGCTACTACCTGCTGGACCTCAACGTGCCCGCCTCGTCAATGGGAAACCAGTTCCGCCGTCTGCGCGCGTGGATGCACGACAAGCCGCACGACCACGACGCCGCCGAGGCCATGCGCACCGCGCGCCGCACCACCGACGTGGAGCAGGCGCCCCACGAGACCGCAATCGCGGCCGCCATGCACGGGCGCAGCCTGCTGGACGCCGCAAAGCACCACGTGGAGCACACCAACGCGCACCGCACCTCTTGGGCGCGCCGGTTGACCGACGGCTGGATCGGCGTCGCGACTGAGGTGCCCGTCACCGGGGCGACGATCGTCTCGCGCTACGGCACCTACGAGAAGAGCGGGCGCGATCAATGGAACGAGCTCGCGCGCTACGTCGTTTACGGTGCGTGCTACCCCCTAACCCCTCTTCCGCACGCGACACACACACCACACTACTCGTTGCTGTCTTCATCGCTCTCTGCAACTATGGCATTCAAGCGATTCTGAAGCCGGGTGTACATCTCCTGCTTCTTCTCCTCGGATGGAAGCCGCCCGCACCAGGCAACTGGGTACTTGTCAGCGCCCACGGCCTCGCAAAGCTCGTCCACGATGTGCCAGCTCTTCTGGTCGTTTTCGAGTGGAGACGCCACGTCAAGGTTCTCCTTCGACCAGCAACGCCGGACATCCTCTGGGTTGCAAAAGTCAAACGCGTGCTGCGGAATCACGTGGTCAATCGACCAGCTGCCGCGGTTCGCAACCACAAACCCCTTGGCGACTGCTTTTGCATGAATGTCTGCAGCAAACTCGGCACAACCGCGGCCCGTGCGGTTCTCAAAGCTGGGCGAGGTTTGGAGCGTTCCGTTGAGGATTCTGACGGAAGAAGAGTGCACCATGTGCTGCATCCTGTAGCTCGGATCGTTTGCGTACAACAAACGAGCGGCTTCCAGCGCACGCTTGTATTGTGCCTTGCCGACGGGAGACTGGCGCTGGCGTTTGGCATTGGCTTTTCCAATCTCAGACCGCATGTAGCGCTTGCGCGTGGCTTTGGCGATGGGCGTTTGGCTGAGCTTCTTCTTCATTGCCTTTCCGTGGGGCGTGCTGCGGGCCTTCTTTGCAATTTGATTGACGACAACATTTCCCTTCGCCGTGCCGCGATACTTTTTGATGTAGCCCTTGAACTTCTCGTTGCACGGCCCGCACTTGCCAATACGCTTTCCGTTGTCAATGGCCCGGCGACTGACGGCAAACGACGTGATGTCAAACATCTTCTTGCAGCCCGCACATTGCTTGGTCTCCATTGACTATGGTTTTGGTTGGCTACTTGGCAACTGCCATACACAAGCGCGCCACCCTTTCAGCTTTAGCGAGTGGCCTCTCACCTTCCCCTCCCCCCTGTGCTTGCAGACACTTTGCTTTGTTACCTCTACGACCCACGCGAGGGCTCCCGAGACGAGGCCGAGTGGGGCGAGTTCGGCGACGGCACGGGCATCGAGCTTCACCGCTCCACGCGCATGTGCTTCCCGGCGATCTCCACCGCTCCGCAGCAGATGTCGTACTTCCGCGAGGCGCTGGGCATCTCGTACGACTTCGAGTGGGGTGCGTGCTCCCGCCCCGCCTGCCCTCCCGTGCGCCTTTCACCCCTGCCCTCCCCGCGCAGAGGAGCTCGAGTACAACGAGGCCTGCAACGCCGACGCGGTCAAGGCGGTGCTGGGCACCTTCGGCCAGCCGATCAGCCCGTTCACCACCCCCTACGGCATGGTGCTGCGCGCGGCGGAGGGGTACGACGCGATCGTGAACGTCATCCGCTCCACGGGTGCGGGAATCAACGCGACGGACCCGCTCGCGCAGCCGAGCGCGTTGGTGTGCGCGATGGCGCAGCTGGGCGGGCTCATCTTCAGCATCGTGCTTTGCAGCGTGGCGCTGCTCGCGTGCTGCTGCGCGCCCCTGGGCGGGGTGATCTGCCTTTCCTGTGTTAAGTTCGTGCGGCAGCGCCGCCGCGTGCAGCGCCAGCGCGCCGCCGCGGTGGACCAGGTGCTCGAGGCGGCGAGCAGGCGCGGGTGGCTGCGCACGGGGACGACGGGGGCTTCGGAGGAGGACGCGCTGCTCGCCACACTGCCGGGCGTTTGAATGTCGCCGGTCCCGTTTCGCTACCGGCGCTCCCGCGGGAGCGCCGGTAGCGAAACAAGAGCAGTGCCACGTGCAGTGCCACGAGCACTGCTTTTGTTTCGCCACCCGTTCGCTTGGTCACGTGCACGTCGGTGTTCACAGCTCGGACAGTGATAATGAAAAATAACATAGTAAAGTGACGAACCCGATTCAGCGTGAACGTTCACCTGTTTACCAAAGTGTTACCGCGGG
>PAUB01000047.1 GCA_002713695.1 Opitutaceae bacterium | reverse complement strand
TCTCAATGGCTCAGTTTTCGTAACCCCGACCAATAGCCCCATACTATTGGGTGAGCGATTTCAACACGCGAAGCACAACCTCATTTTGCTGGTGCGACCCCACCGTGATCCGCAACCACTCCGGCATGCCGTAAGGCACCATTGGGCGCACAATCACACCTCGCGCCTGCAGTTCCTTATAAATCCGCGCTCCATTACCGACCTTGGCCAAAACAAAATTTGCCTCGCTCGGAACATAGGTCGTGCGCATCTCATCAAATCCAGCCGCTAATTGCTGCAAGCCCGCCTGATTTTTCTCAAGGCATTTCGAGACAAATGCTTCATCATCTAAGGCCGCTAACGCAGCCGCCTGCGCAATCGCGTTCACATTAAATGGTTGCCGCACCCGGTTGAGCAAGACCGCCAACTCTCTGCAAGCGTAGCCGTATCCCACCCGCAGCGCAGCCAGACCGTGGATCTTCGAAAAAGTCCGGAGGCAAATCACCTTGCAGCCTTCGGAAATCAAGGGGCGCAAATCAGGTGGCGATTCGAGATATTCCGCGTAAGCTTCATCAAACACCACGATCACATGATCCGGCATCCGCCGTGCAAATGCTAGCATCTCATCCTCGGTATTTACCGTGCCTGTCGGATTGTTAGGGCTCGGCACGAAAACAAGTCGTGTCTTTTCAGTCACCGCGTCCGCCAAGCTATTCAAGTCGTGCCTGTGATCGACCAACGGCACCTCCACCGGTGTGGCGCCGAAGAGCAAGGTGACTAATTTATATACGATAAATGCTGGGTTCCCCATGACGACCTCGTTGCCGGGTCGTAAGAACACATGACCGAGTAGCTCCAAGATCTCGTTGGATCCGTTACCCATCACGAATTGATCCTGCGTAAGCTGCCATTTTTCCGCCAATTTTTCGCGCAACCGATAACAGCCTCCATCAGGATACATTTCAGACTGCCCCAAGGCTTCTTGCGCTGCAATGATCGCTAAAGGTGAAGTGCCAAACGCATTTTCATTCGAGGCCAACTTGATGATCGTCGTTGGATCGAGCCCTAGCTCGCGCGCCACATCCTCGATCGGTTTTCCCGGCTCATACAACGGTTGTGATCGCACTTCAGCTTTGGCCAACTCTTCGAAAGTCATGCTGGCACCAGAACACAATTCGGCGCCGGCGCAAAACACTTTCCATCAAACTCGCCTAGGAAAAGTTCCGCGGAATCCTCACCCACTGCATGTCTGCAGCCTCCGCCGCTTCGATCCCCAATTGAGCGTCTTCAAACACCAGACAACTCTCTGCCGCGACTCCCATCTTTTCAGCGGCCAATAAGAAAGTATCAGGGGCAGGCTTGCCATGCTCCACGTCATTGGCCGAAACCACGACAGGAAACAGCGGAGCCAAACCCCGTTTTTCCAGCGTATCGTTCACCAAGTCGCGCGGTCCTCCCGACGCCACGCTCACTGGATGAGTCTTCGCCATCTCTCTGGCAAACGACACCACCGGTTCGATCAACGGAGCATCGGGCAACAGCTTCACAAATCGCTCCTCCTTCACTTCACGCAACCCCAACGGCTCAAACGTCGTGCCATAGTGCTGATTAAAAATGCCGGCAACATTCACCGCCGGAACACCTCCCAAAGAATAGAAAAGGTCTTCGTCCAAATCCTGATTCAATCCGAACTCGCGCAACGTATCACGCCACGCTGCATAGTGCAGGGGCATGGTGTCCACCAGCGTGCCATCCAAATCAAAGATGTAGCCCGCGAACTCTCCGGAAGGTATATCCAAATGCATAATCACAACTAGCCCACCGCGCGAGCGGTTGACTGGCAATCGCAGACTGGTCTGCTGATCGATTCTAGTGCCCGCCGCGTGGATTGCCTTTATTGACACGCTTCAACTCGGCCATCGTGCGCGTCTTCAAACGCGCCGCGCCCTTACGGGCCTTCACCTTAATCAAAGGCCCCTTCTTCAAACGCTTCTTTGCTGCGTTCGACGCGCGTTTGTATTTGGGCAACCATGGAGAGTGAGCCACAAGAAACTCATCTACCATCTGCCAGATTTCCGGCGGATTGCAGACCGCACCCGTGAGCGGATCCATCATGAAGGCCTGACGCAGCAACTGATCATCGCCATGCACCGCAGCCTCAACGCCAAGACGTTGCACGGAAATACTTGCGTTGCACACCGCCGCGCAGCCCAAAGGTAAATCACCGACTTGGATCATGTTGATACCATGACGGTCCACAAAACCAGGAGCCTCGATAATCGCATCCTCTGGCAAATTCGAAATCGTGCCATGGTTCACCATATTAAAGTGCCCACGATAGACTCGGCCGGTTTCCAGCGCTTCAATAATCCGGCTGCCGTGCTCTTGGCTACGATTCTCAATCGTGTATTTCATCGTCTCAGGACGCTTGCCACGAGCAAACTCCGCTCGAAACCAATTACGACCCTCCGAGCAAACCCGTAGATAGCCACCAGTCTCGCCGCGGATCCAGCTATCCATATCGATCCACTTCTTAATTTCGCCGGAGCGTTTGCGATACCACGGCACATATTCGCTCAAATGCCCGTTGGACTCGGTCGAGTAGTAACCAAATCGACGCATCATATCGATGCGCACTTTCTCCTGTTGCATAAGATCAGGATTACGCTCATAGGCCGCGAGCACCTTATGCGCACACTCCTTCCCCTTCACTTTCACTGAAATATACCAGGTCTGGTGATTGATACCCGCGCAGATGATATCCACATCTTCTTTTTTCTGCTTCAACGCCTCTGCAATCTGGGCGTGTCCAGCCTGAACACCATGGCAAAGACCGACACAATCCACACCACCATAAACATTAGCGGCCCAAGTCATCATCGCCATCGGATTGGCATAATTTAACAGCAAACAATCCGAAGCAGCAACCTCACGAATATCACGGCAAAAATCCAGCATCGCCGCGATACCACGCTGGGCATACATCAGGCCTCCCGCACACAACGTGTCACCCACACACTGATCCACGCCGTATTTTAGCGGAATATCGATGTCGTGTTGAAACGCTTCCAACCCACCTATCCGCACTACGCAAAACACATATTTTGCATCCTTCAACGCTTCGCGTCGCTTGGTCGTCGCCGAGATCTTTGTCTTCAATCCATTGGCCTCGATGTCTGCGCGACATAGCTCTGCGACCATATTCAGGTTACGCGAGTTGATATCAGTGAAGGCGAACTCCACGTCGGCGAATTCCGGCACGGTCAGCAGATCAGCAACCAATTTACGAGTGAAGCCGATCGAACCGGCGCCAATAAAAGCAATTTTAAAAGACATGGGTAAGGTTAATAGAAGAAACGTGAACTAACGATTTGGGTGCACCAGGGAATCAGCCCGTCTACTCAAAAGCAGTCAACCCCCTCTCATACAAATCACGGGTTTCCACTCACATCTGGCTGCGTGATTTCCTCATACAGCACAGCGGCAGCCCACTCGCCAACAATCGACGAGGAGGGGCATAACTCAAATCTTCAATCAACGGCGCACGCCACGGTGTAACCGGCTGGTCTTTTTCGGAGCAGCTGGTTGAGCGTTCTCGTCGAACAATGCCGAGTAGATATACTCGAATCCTTCGATCTTCTTCCGCTCAACGCCTACGCCCATGTAACGCTCGATACTCCGGGCATTTCGCACATCATCTTCGGTCACTAAAGTAAATGCATCACCGGTGCTTTGCGCGCGACCTGTGCGACCAACCCGATGCACATAATCCTCCGCATTCTCCGGCACATCATAATTTACGACATGAGACACTCCCGCGATATCGAGACCGCGAGCTGCAATATCCGTCGCGATCAGCATTTCAAATTCGCCACTCTTGAAACCTTGTAAGGCTTCGACTCGCTCACGCTGGCTACGATCTGAATGCATCACCGCCGCGGTATGGCCACTACGCTTGAGACGCTGTGCGATCCTATCTGCGCCCATGCGGGTGCGGGTAAAAACAATCACGCTCTTGAAATCCGTCTGCTTGAGCAATAGTTCGAACAAGTCGAATTTCTGCGAAGCCACGACCTGATAAAATCCGTGAGAAACGGTTTCTGCAGGTGCCCGCTGACGCCCAATCTCCACCTTCTCAGGATTGTTCAGTGCCCATCCCGCCAACTCGGCGATCTCCGGTGGAATCGTCGCTGTGAAAAACAAAGTCTGTCGCGATTTCGGAGTATGCTGCACGATCCGCTTCACATCGGGAAGAAATCCCATATCGAGCATCCGATCTACCTCGTCGAGCACGAGAATATCGATATCGGCAAGTGAACAGTTTCTCTGCTCCAAATGATCGAGCAGTCGACCCGGTGTCGCCGCGATGATATCCATTCCACGCTTCAAATCTTCCAGCTGTTTACCATAGCCCACGCCGCCGTAAATGATGGTGATCTGAAGATCCGTGAATTTTGCGTAAGTCTGAAAAGCTTCTTCGACCTGCAAAGCGAGCTCGCGTGTTGGTTCGAGCACCAAACAGCGCAACTTACCATGCCCTCCGAGTTTTTGAATAATAGGTAGCGCAAAAGCCGCTGTCTTGCCCGTGCCCGTCTGGGCCGAACCAATCACATCGCGCCCCGCCAAAATCAACGGAATCGATTGAGCCTGGATTGCGGTAGGCTGGGTGTAGCCCTTTTCCTGCACGCCATAGGCAAGTGCATCACATAAGCCTAATTTAGAAAATGGGGTATCCATTGCGGGCACATCTACTGGCACCGCTGGTTTAACTGGCTCGCTTCTTGGATGTTCAAAAGTGTCATCCCGAGCAGGTCTTCCCCGTTCACGTTGAGGACCGCGTGCCCCACCGCGTGACGACTCACTGTGTTCATTGCGTCCACCGCGACGTTGTTGCCCACCACGTGCGCTACCCTCGCGAGGCCCTCCACGTTCACTACGCTCGGAGCGCTCGCCACGGGGTTTACGGTTGCCATTTGAAGGCTTGTTGCCCGAGCGCGAACGTGCCGGACGGCCATCTTTTTTCTCGGATGATTTCTTCTCACTCGAACTCGCTGGTTTCTGAGGAGTCGACGTGGTTTTGCCGCGTAGCTTCGCGATGATCTTTTTAAACATGTGTTGTAAAGAATAATACCCGCACAGAATCACACCGTATTGCAATCACGGATCCCGAATCCAACGGATTGGTTGGACAATGTCAGTGATGGCCAGGCACGCTGCTATATGTTTTTCTCCGCTGCCGTGGGGCGACGAAACCCACTCTCCGCCAGTGGATTGATAACTCGATTATCGGCACCTTATTGCTGTTAGGCGGCAATGCTCTAGTGGGTTGGGCAGAGCAATTTATCGTCTCCAGCGTCGCCGCCTTGCTGATTGGCGTAGGCCCACTGTTTATTGCCCTTACGGAATGGGCATGGCCGGGCGGAGAACGCCCCACCCGATTAACGATTGTCGCATTGCTCTTGGGATTGTTCGGTGTCGCTTGGCTAGCAGCAACTTGGGAAAGCCAAAGCGAAGGCGGGCTCTCTCAGATTGGCGTCATCGCGATACTCTCCGCTTGTGCCTTTTGGTCTATCGGAGCGATCTATTCGCGGCATACTAAGAATGGAGCCAGCCCATTCATGTCAGCTGCCCTCCAAATGCTGGGAGGATGCCCAGCCATAATATTTGTCGGCTTGCTCTGCGGTGATTTCCAACGCTTCGATGCCTCTCAGGTTTCCACGAGCTCTTGTTGGGCCGTGATTTACCTGATCTTTATCGGATCGTTGGTCGGATTTTCCAGCTTTGTCTGGTTAATGAAAAACGTATCACCTGCCCTCGCGTCCACTCATGCGTTCGTCAACCCGCTTGTCGCCGTCGTTCTTGGCTGATGGATTCTCGATGAACCTCTGACAGCACGCACGCTCACCGCCACGGCTATTATTATCACAGCGGCAGCCATCATCTCACTGCAGAAAAAGAAACACAGTGATGTCGTGCCGCCTCGTCAGGCTGTTGCCGCCATCAAATCTTAAGCCACTCGTGGAGAGTCGCGGCATCGCGGAGAAAATTCTCGGGCTCATCATCTTTAACAAACTCCAACATCGCATATCGATCACCCGGAACCTCTTGGGCGGCCTGTAAAAATTTCTGCCAACGCAGTGCTCCGGCAGACAAGGGGCAGCGCTCCTTAACTGAATCCCAATGGTAGACATGCAGATGGGATAATCGCGGGGACAACTGCCCAATCGCTTCCACACAAGTCTCATCGCTCATTCCCATCAGTGGCTGCCAGTAAGTGGATAGATTGGTGTGATCCACTTCCGAGAGGAGTTTAATTGTGGACTCATTCGTATCGGTTAATGTCCCACCGTGAAACTCTGTGGTTACCCGCACGCCTGCTTTTGCAGCCAACTCTGTGATGCGACGTAGATCTGCCACGACTCGCTTACGCCCCTCTGAACCCACGGTCACTGAACCCTCCGTCCCTGCCCATACGCGGATCACCGGCGCACCCAATTCTAAGGCAGAGTCCAATACGTGCGAAAAAGGCAGACCACTATCTTCGCTATTTCCTACTCGGAAATAACTACCATAGGCAGCGACCTCGAGTCCGGCTTCACGAGTCATCTCACCAACTTCGCGAGCTCTCGTTAAATCGCCATGGGGGACGTGCACATCACCGCCCCACTCAATCCCGTGCAACCCAGCTTGGCGCACCAGAGCAACAATGGCTTCCGGTGTGAGTTGACGAAATGTGATCGAAACCAGCCCAGATGAGATCATTATCACACCCTGCTCCTGCTTCCAAAAACGCCAAGCCGCATTTGCTTCTCTAAGCAGATTTGATCACATTAACATCCCTCACCCCATGAAAACCCGTTTCCTCATCTCTCTCCTACTGTTGGGCTGGGCTGGCTGCAGCACGTTTGAAAAACGATCCGAAGAGAAAGCCGCCATTTTTGCGTCCTTAGATACTGAAGCCCAGGAAAAGCTAAGACAAGGCATGGTCGAGATCGGCTACACGCCTGATATGGTTTACATCGCATTGGGAACGCCTGATTCCAAAAGCGAACGGACGACTGCCGATGGCAGCGACATCACCTGGATCTATAGCGCCTACTATTCGGAGTATATCGAGACGCGTAACGTGGGCTACCGACGGATGGTGCAATACAATCCCGTCACCAAATCCTACATCGTTTATTACGAACCCGTGCAAGTGGATCACTACGAAGATCGCGAGGAGGACAGGATTAGAGTCACCTTCCGCGATGGGAAAGTAGCCGTGATCGAAAAGGCAAAGTGAGACGTTTAGGCCGCGCGACCTACTGCCGACTCCACAGTTGACCGACGCAAGGGGAGCCACCCATGCTCACGGCTTATGGCTACCCCTGAAAACCGTCGTGCACACTGGCGGGCCAACCTGCGATTGATCGCGGGTCTCTTGTTCGTGTGGGCTTTTGTTTCGTTTGGTTGCTCCATTTTTTTCGTGGAGTTTCTCGATCAGTATCAAATCGGAGGATTCAAACTCGGATTCTGGATGGCCCAACAAGGCTCTATTTATGTCTTCGTGGTGCTGATCGCTTACTACGCGTGGCGCATGAATCGACTTGATCGTAAATACGGCGTCCACGAAGACTGACTCTCAGTCTCCCCTTTTCCCCAACTCTACCCCTTAAGCTTTCATGACTGTTCAGCACTGGACCTTCCTCATCGTCGGTCTCTCGTTCGCACTTTATCTCTATATCGCATACCGCTCGCGGGCCGGCTCCACCAGCGAGTTTTACGTCTCCGGCTCGAGTGTGCATCCGATTCACAATGGCATGGCCACCGCCGCGGATTGGATGAGTGCCGCCTCGTTTATCTCGATGGCAGGTATCATCTCATTCATGGGTCGCGATGGCAGCGTTTACCTGATGGGCTGGACAGGCGGTTATGTGCTACTCGCCCTGTTGCTCGCGCCCTACTTGAGGAAATTCGGGAAATTCACTGTGCCGAATTTTGTGGGTGATCGTTACTACTCACAGTTCGCGCGTCTCGTCGCCGTTCTCTGCGCGATCATGGTTTCCTTCACTTACGTCGCGGGACAAATGCGCGGGGTCGGGATTGTTTTTTCGCGATTCCTTGAAGTGGATATCACCGCGGGCGTGTTTATCGGCACCTTCATTGTTTTTTGCTATGCCGTGCTCGGTGGGATGAAAGGCATCACCTACACACAGGTCGCTCAATATTGTGTGCTCATCTTCGCCTACATGGTTCCCGCGATCTTCATCGCGATTATGATGACGGGGAATTTCATCCCTCAGATCGGTTTCGGCTCTGTTCTCAATGATGGCAGCGGAGTTAACCTCCTCGATAAACTCGACGGCCTCAGCAGCGATCTGGGTTTCGCCGCCTACACTTCTGGGGTTAGGCCCACTCTCGATGTCGCCGCCATTACGCTCGCGCTGATGGTTGGAACCGCTGGCCTGCCACACGTCATTGTAAGGTTCTACACTGTTCCAAGTGTGAAAGCGGCACGCTCATCGGCATTCTGGGCGTTGCTCTTTATTGCCCTACTTTACACCACAGCACCGGCGATTTCCGCGTTTGCTCGCACCAATCTTCTAACCACCGTCCAAAACGCATCCTACGCTGAAGTGCCCGAATGGTTTAACAATTGGGAGAAGACGGGCCTGATCAAATTCGAAGATAAAAACGGCGATGGCCTCATCCAATACTACAACGATAAGAACACTGACCCCGCTTTTATCGCCAAGTCGGAATCTGCCGGATGGAAAGGCAACGAACTCACGATTGATCGCGATATCATGGTGCTCGCCAATCCCGAGATCGCACAGCTCCCCAACTGGGTAGTCGGTCTCGTGGCCGCTGGCGCGCTCGCCGCCGCTCTTTCCACCGCCGCCGGACTGCTGCTCGTGATCTCCACTGCCTTTGCCCACGATTTTGTGAAATGCTGGGCTAAACCCGACATCTCCGAAAAAGGTGAACTCACCTGCGCAAGATTTGCCGCCGGTGGCGCAGTGATCGTGGCGGCATACTTCGGGATCAACCCACCCGGTTTTGTCGCTCAGGTGGTCGCGTTCGCATTCGGTTTGGCTGCTGCTTCATTCTTTCCAGCCATCATCATGGGAATTTTTCAAAAACGGATGAATCGCGAAGGCGCAGTGAGTGGCATGCTGGCCGGCATCATATTCACCGCGACCTACATCATCTGGTTCAAATTTGTTCATCCTGAAAATAACACCGCGGAACACTGGTGGTTCGGGATTTCTCCGGAAGGCATCGGCTCGCTCGGCATGCTTCTTAACATCGTAGTGGCCCAAATCGTGGCCAAATTCACACCACCGACACCCGACGACGTGCAGGAAATGGTGGAAAACATCCGAGTCCCCCGCGAACTACAACCCAAGTAAATCGCTCAAACCACCGTGCCTGAAAAAGGCATCGCGGTTTCGCTCTTCAGGCCTCGATTCATGAGCACATTCAAGGCCTCGGCCGGAGCCTTGTCTGCAAACAGAATCTCGTGAACCTCATGAAGAATCGGCGCATCGATTCCTCTCGAGGCACAGAGATCAGCAAAAGCCTGAGTAGTCAGGTAACCCTCAACCACAGTTTTGCGGTTGGCATTGAGTTCTACGGCGCGAGCTCCTTCACCGAGTTCCTGACCGAATTTGCGGTTTCGGCTCCATCCACCGTGGCATGTTGCCACCAAATCGCCAAACCCACTTAAACCGTAAAAGGTCTCTGGTCGCGCTCCGAGTCCCACGCCTACGCGCACCATCTCGGCCAATGCTCTGGTCAGCATCGCAGCCTTGGTGTTATCACCAAGTTTTAGGCCATCGCAGCATCCAGCCGCGATTGCATAGATGTTTTTCAAACAGCCCCCGAATTCCACTCCGGGTAAATCCTCACTCGTATAGACGCGCAGTTTCGAGCTGCTGATCGCAGTTTGCACCTCGACTAGATCGCTTGTAGGTGTAGCCGCCATTACCATCGCCGCCGGACGCCCCTGAGCAGCCTCAGCCGCATTAGTCGGACCACTCAGCGAACCGACGGGGATATCCACCAGCACCTCACCCATCACTTCAGACGGACGTTTCTGAGTGTTTAGCTCCAAACCTTTCGCGAGGCTTAGAACTAACTTAATCCCCGCAGTTTCCGTGAGTAGATCGCATATACGGGCGCATGTTTCACGCAGAGCCTGCGATGGACATGCCAGCAAGACGACATCGGCTTCGCGCAAGCATCCCTGTAAATCCGCTGTGACGGTCAACCCCACCGGCAATTCCACTCCTGGAAGGTAATCACGGTTCTTTCGGGTCTCAGACAATGCCCTCGCATGCTCCTCGCGTCTTGGAACCAAAGTCACCGGCTGTCCTGTGCCAACAAGATGCACGGCAAAGGCTGTGCCCCACGCGCCTGCACCTATGACCACAAATTTCATATCTTCACTAATCATGGATTTTCGCTCTGGGCACGGATTATTTTTATCCAACGTCACTAGATCAAAGCTTCCAGCTGGAGACACCGATGAAAAAAACACGTCAAAACCGTGATGCGGACCACTTGCTACTTGAAAACCTGCGACAACATTTCACACATAGATACTGTGATGCGCGCGTTGAAAAATTTCTTCCACCGTCCAGCCATCCGCATGGGTATGGCGAGAGATCGCCGTGGAAGTATGCGCCATCCTCGATTCGTGAGCTTTATGGCTCAGAATAATCGCACTAAACTCAATACGAATTTCCATGACAGCGTCATTCGTGGCCGCCGCCTGCTCCGGCATGCTCTGGTCCTAATCATCGCTGGTGGCTGCGCTTGGGTGGTATTGGAAAGCGCGAAAGCCATCTCGGTATTCTGACTCTTCCCAGTCTTGCCGAGAGCCCTTCTGTTTGCTGTCATGGCACTCATGATTCTCCCAGCACGCCTCTTATCGGTCCTCTCTCTTCTTGGCAGTCTCTTTGTCACCGGTTGTTTATCGCCTCCCAAAGTCGGTGAAATCACCGTCACAATCGTGGACTTCACAGCTCCTGCGCATGCACTTTCACAGCCTCGTGCTGTCCTCACGCTGCGCTTCATTAACGAGAACTTCATCCCCGTAGCCTTGTCGGGCTCAAAGCATAAGCTCTACCTCAATGGCACTTTCGTCGGGGAAATCGTAAATACCGAGGCCGTCGGAATTGCTCCGAGCAACATCAAAGCTCATGATGTGACCATCTTCTTTGAGAACCTTGCGCTTGTTCGCCAGCTCGCCTCTCAAGCGAATCCCGTAGTGAGTTACCTTCTCGTCAATGTGATGGAATATCGGGAAAGTGAGGAAAAGAGCTACCTCAAGTCTGAGACTAATTCTACGATTGATCTCTCAACTCTGCTTGGGGAATAAATAAAAAAGACCGAGGCAAAGCCCCGGTCATTTTTTTCATAACAAAGCGAGCTAAGCTCGTGTTAGCCCTAACTCATTTAGACGTCTTAAACGCTTCGCGAAACGACGCTCTCAAATATTCTTTGTTCATCTTCGCGATGAAATCGTGACTGATCAATTTAGGGCAAGCGGCCGAACACTCGTATTGATTAGTGCAGTTGCCGAAGCCCAGTTCATCCATTTTAGCGACCATGTTAAGCACGCGGGAATCACGTTCCGGCTGACCTTGTGGCAACAGAGAGAATTGAGAAACTTTCGCACTTACGAACAACATCGCTGAAGCGTTCTTACAAGCGGCGACACATGCACCACAGCCGATACAAGCAGCCGCATCCATGGCGAGATCCGCATTCTCTTTGGGAACAGGAGTCGCATTGGCGTCGCACGCGGAACCAGTGCGAACACTGATAAATCCACCAGCCTGTTGAATCTCATCAAATGCAGCACGATCCGTGATGAGATCCTTCTGCACGGGAAAAGGCTTCGCGCGGTAGGGCTCAACGACGATGACATCTCCGTCCTTAAAGCTTCGCACATAAGTCTGGCAGGAGGCGATTCCCTCGTGTGGTCCGTGCGGCTTACCGTCGATCACAAGAGAACAGGTGCCACAAATCCCTTCGCGACAATCGTGAGCAAAAGCGATGGGTTCCTGTCCTTGGCGTTCGAGGTCGTCGTTGACGACGTCGAGCATCTCCAAAAAGGACATGTTAGGATTTAAGTCTGCCGCTTGGTAATCGACAAACTTGCCTTCGACTTCGGGGCCATTTTGGCGCCATACGCGGAGGGTGAGAGAAATATTTTTAGCAGAGGAAGTGTCGGCAACCATGGTCTTAAGATTTATAAGTTCCGTGAATTATTTGTAGCTACGAGTGCTCATTTTCACGGTCTCGTAGTTAAGTTCTTCAGTGAGGCGGTTCGGCACGTTGCCTTCCCCTTGGTATTCCCACGCCGCGACGTGCGCGAATTTTTCGTCGTCGCGCAGGCATTCGCCATCGGAATGTTGGTATTCTTCACGGAAGTGGCCGCCACAGCTTTCTTCACGAGTAAGAGCGTCACGGCACATCAGTGCACCAAGCTCGAAGAAGTCTGCCAATCGACCAGCTTTTTCGAGGGCTTGATTAAGTGATTTGTCGGAGCCCGGCACATTGACGTTGGCCCAGAATTCTTCGCGTAACGCAGGGATAAGTTTCAGCGCTTCTTCGAGGCCTTCCTTCGTCCGCGCCATACCGCAATGATCCCACATGATCTTGCCGAGGCGTTTGTGGTAGTGGGCAACGGTTTCCTTCCCCTTAGTATTGAGAAGGCGTTGAGTCAGATCATCGACAGCTTTAGCGGCTTCCATGAAAGCAGGCTCGTCGATTGATGGGGTCGACCCGGGCTTCTGAGTCGCGAGGTAATTGCCGACCGTGTAAGGCGAGACGAAGTAACCATCAGCCAGACCTTGCATGAGCGCGGATGCACCGAGGCGATTCGCACCGTGGTCCGAGAAGTTGGCCTCACCCAGAACAAATAGCCCAGGGATGTTGGACATCAAATTGTAGTCCACCCAAAGACCGCCCATCGTGTAATGCACGGCTGGGAAAATGCGCATCGGCGTCTCGTAAGCCGATTCATCGGTGATCTCTTTATAGATATCGAAAAGGTTACCATAACGCGCACGCACGGTGTCTTCGCCGAGGCGGTTGATCGCATCGCTGAAATCGAGATAGACGCCTAGCTTGGTTGGCCCAACTCCACGACCTTCGTCGCACATACGTTTGGCAGCACGGGAAGAGACATCGCGCGGCGCCAGATTACCAAAGCTCGGATAGATCCGTTCCAAATAGTAATCGCGATCTTCCTCCGGAATCTCATTTGGGTTCTTCTCACAATCCTCCGCCTTCTTCGGCACCCAAATACGTCCATCGTTACGCAACGACTCAGACATCAGGGTCAACTTAGACTGATAATCACCCGAAACTGGAATACAGGTCGGATGTATCTGCGTGTAGCATGGGTTAGCAAAGCAAGCTCCCTTCTTATAGGCGCGCCAGGCCGCCGTGCAATTCGAGTTGCGTGCATAAGTAGAGAGATTGAAGACGTTGCCGTAACCACCAGTGGCCATGACCACACAATCGGCGGCATGCCGCGTGATTTCTCCGGTGATGAGGTTGCGCACCACGATGCCTTTGGCCTGTCCATCGATGAGGACAAGCTCGAGCATCTCGGAGTTGTTGTGCATCGTCACCCCGCCCTGCGCAATCATCTTGGAGAGTGCCGAGTAAGCGCCGAGCAAAAGCTGCTGGCCGGTTTGGCCACGGGCATAAAAGGTGCGAGATACCTGAGCGCCACCGAATGAACGATTATCGAGCAGACCGCCGTATTCACGAGCGAAGGGCACCCCTTGGGCGACACATTGATCGATGATGTTATTCGAAACTTCAGCTAGGCGATGCACGTTGGCCTCGCGTGACCGATAGTCCCCGCCCTTTACGGTGTCATAGAACAAACGATAAACGCTGTCGCCATCGTTCTGATAATTCTTGGTGGCATTCACGCCACCCTGTGCAGCGATGGAGTGCGCGCGACGTGGGCTGTCGTGGAAGACAAAACAATCAACCTTGTAGCCCAGCTCGGCCATGGTCGCAGCAGCGGATCCACCGGCTAAACCAGCACCGACCACGATGACATTGTATTTCCTTTTATTGGCCGGATTAACCAACTTCATGTTGGCTTTGTAAGTGTTCCACTTATCAGCCAGGGGGCCGGGAGGGATATTCGAATTTAGCGTAGCCATGTCGGAAAAGCGTTAGGGTTGAGCAATCATTTCATCCGCTGCAGTGGTGCCTGCGGCAGGTTCTAACAGGCCGCTTAAAATCGCGCCCGGAATCGCCAAGTTACCCAGTAGATAAAGAATACAATAGAGAGCGACGAAGCGACGTAGGCAGCTCGCCCACTTCACATTCCGCCAGCCAATGGTTTGAAAGAGCGATTCAGTGCCGTGCCAGAGATGCACCGTCAACAATCCCACCGCCACCATGTAGAAAAGCGAAACAAGTGGGCTCGCGAAACCGAGAAACACCATAGAATAGACGTCGTGAACTTCTGTTCCAGCCGACGCAAGCGGAATGCCAAATTCGCGCACATCATGCTCAAGCAAGACGTGTGGCAGATTTGACTTGAATGTCTCTGCACCGGCAAACCCGATTGTGAAGTGGGCCAAGTGATAAATGATGAAGGCCAAGACCACGATACCGCTCATCCGCATGTAGCGCGATGCAACGGAAGCTCGGAGCCATTTCTTTACTCCGTAGGCTTCAGGACCTCGTGCAGAACGGCTTTCCATCGTCAGAGCCACGGCAGCCCAAACGTGAATAACAACACAGGCCAAGAGAAAGAGTCGAATAGCCCAGAGGAGTGGTCCCAAACCTTGCAGAAAGTGAGCGTAGCCATTGATCTGATCCGGAGGGAGAAAGATTTGTAAATTCCCGACCAAATGGCCGGTTACAAACCCCACAAGGATCAATCCAGTGACCGCCATCAGAAATTTTCGACCGATGGAGGAGGTGAACAGAGTGCCGAAAAGTATCATAGTCAGTTTGGAATGGGGAAATATCTCCGTGCTTATGCGCGTAACTTCAACACGGGTAGCGTGGGCACACAAACTTGTAAAGCGCGCCCTGTGGTGAATTCCCCTAAATTAGCCCCTCTAAACACTCACAGAAGCCCTGTCTCCTCAGCGAGGCAGCGGTTTGAGTAATGCAAACTTACCGCTCGCCGTCGGAGCGATCACCCGCCGTCGGAAGGCATTAACCCGAATACCCTTGCCTAGCATTGCCGCAAGGTTCGCCTCAAGATTGTCAGGAGCCGTTTGATCGGAGACGTAATGGAAATCCCAGCGGTTCGCACTCGTCTGCACTAGGCTGTAGTGCCAAGCCGCGAAACCTTCGGGCAGCGCAGCATCAATATCGTAAACCGACACGACCGAACCATCCGGCCGGAAATGCAAATCACGCTCGCGGCCCAGTAAACGATAGCCAGTCGGCAATTTCTGAACGATATCGCCGGTGTGGTAACGAAGCAAAGGCATGGCCACGCGATCCCGCGTCGTCACGAAGATCTGAAACACGTCGGCCAGTTTCTCACGGCAAGGCACGAGTTCAATGAATGCATTATCATCGACCACCTGAGAATCATCTTGAAATGCCTCTCCGACAAATAGGTAACCCGCCTCGGTTGAACCATAGAGATCGACTTGCTTACCTGGGAATACTTCCGCGATTCGCGCCCCATGCTGACGACTCGCCTTACCATAAGTCAGAATAACCACTTTCACGCTGGGGACAGTCACGCCGCGCTTCTGAGCCGCGCGAGCCAACAGAGAAAGATAGACGGGTTCTCCTTCGATCACTTCAGGCTTCGTCGCCTGCAGTTCCATAATAATCCGATCCCACTCAGGCTCAGGAAACGAAAACGGATCACTCGAAAGATTTAAATAGACCGTGCCATCGAAATAACGATTAGGAAAAGGATGATCCTCGTAGGGACACAAGTTGCTCGAGCAACCAATCGGCGCGAGCACGCACTTACGATAAGGTCGCCCAACGAACTGCTTGAGAATCGGGGACGCGAGGTATGCACGCTCAGTTTGAGCATCCCACCATCCCTCTTCCATCACCACCGTCATGGGCAGCTGCGTCGTGCCTCCCGTTGATTCGTATTCGTAGCGATTATCCTGAAAACCACGTTCTATCTCGGCGTAATCCTCAAAGAAAGCCTGCGGGCCCTGCTCGATTATATCCTCTTTGGAAAGAGTGGGCATTTCGCGGTAGCACGACCATTGCAGAGTTTCGTCATGCAAAGGAAAGCGGCGACCGTAGAGCGGACTGTGCTCATAGATACTCCTGATCTCCTTCTCAAACGAAGGTGGCACGTGCTCCTGACCAGAGGTCGCGTCTAAGGTAGCGGTGGAATTAGCGAATACGGGTGCAGACATGGAAACTTACTTGGGGCAGGAAACTCGTCCCCACGGTGAAGTCAAACGCCACGGCCCTTCAATTCTCGCCACCAGGGCTCGAACATAAACAACGCATTAAGCACCAAACTATGGGTGATCCCACCATTGCGTGCCAACGCGAGCACTTCATCCACGGGCAGGAGTGAAATTTCGATCTCCTCATCAGGATCCCACGCGATTTCAGCCGTGCACTTCGCATCGGTAACCATGATCAGGTGCGACCGATTTCTCTGAAAGGCAGGATTGGGATCTACCGTGCCGAGCAACTGCGCATGAGAGCCTTCATAGCCAGTCTCTTCACGCAGCTCACGGATACCGGCTGCCATAAAATCCTCGCCGGGATCAATCACTCCGCCGGGGATCTCCAAGGCAAAATCATCGAGCCCATAGCGAAACTGTTTCACCAACACGATCTGATGATCGGACGTCAGTGCGATCACGTTGACCCAATCCGGTGGGTTAAGCACGACGAAGTCGCGTTCAGTCTGACGCACCGGATGCCGAAACTTAATTTCATCCAAATCGAAGATCCGCGTCTTCGCCAGCGATCGGCTACCCAATCGCTCCCAGCGTGACGGTGTATTTTCGGGTGAATGCATCAGAAATAAAAAAGCCTCCAGGATCTAAAAGATCGAGGAGGCGTAAAAATGAAACAAGCAGCCTTACTTCTTCGGCAGCTTGAGCGTCTGCCCAATCGCGAGACGATTCCAGCTAACTCCGGGGTTAACCGACTGTAAATCGTTCCAAGATACACCCTGAGCTGTCGCAATCTTCATACCCGAGTCTCCAACCTTCACGATATACTCATCTGGGCCCGCGACTGCCGGAGCCTTCGGAGCTACGTTAAACTTCGTGATTTCACCGCGAAGTTTGGCGAGTTCTGCGCCGACTTGATTGAAGGCGTCTTGCGTCGAACGCGTCAAAGCGCTCACGTCGCGGGTCACTTTCTCGCTCGCCAAGGAGGAAGTGCCGACTTGGGATTCGATCGAATCGAATCGTGCCATTTTCTCCTGCTGTTCCGCTAAGGTGCGGTTGACGCTGGAGAGCTTGATAGCGGAATAGCCGCCGAGCAGCAGCCCGATTACGCCGACGATTATCGCGCCGACCGGAAGCATGCTGTTATTTTCGCGAGAGATAGTATCCATGGGTATAAAGTGACCTTGAGAACTACCCGAATCGCGCCTTGACGCAAGGATAGATTGTCGATGCGCGTCCCTGAGATACGATTATTTGCGGTTCGAATCTCCGCCACGAAGAAGGTTTTTGAAAATGAATGGTCACCATCATTGACAACCTTCAAAAAATCGTCCCCCTTGATCGCCTGTCGTCGGGGCGTAGCTTAGCCTGGTAGAGCGCCTGCTTTGGGAGCAGGAGGCCGGGGGTTCGAATCCCTCCGCCCCGACCATTATCCGCAGATAGTCGCCATTCGCGACCTGCGGATTTTTTGTGGCCGCAAATCCATCTTACTCGCTGCCCGAGAGATTTAACCGGATGACCGGTTCAGCTTCATGCGCCGTCTCTGCCTCTAAGACGTCCGTCGATGTAGTCGCAGACATCACAGGAGCCTCCTCGATCTGCAGAGCGATGACTCGCTGAGCCCACAGACTGGCAGGGTCGATCAGCATGATCCGGTCGTTATGAGTCTTCACCGTTGCCGCATCATTATCTGAATGCGCCAAGCGGGCTAAATGGTAAGCAGCCTCAACACGCACGCCAGAGGCGACGTCTTCAGACGATTCCAAGACTTCCAGCGACGCGATGCCTTCAGTATTTTTACCGGCCATAATTTGCGACATTGCCAAACCAAGCGCAGCTCGATCAGCAAGCGGGCCATCCTTCAAAGCTTCAACCGCTTTACGATAAGACTCAATCGCGGCTGCGCCCTGACCGTCTGCATACGCAGCATCGGCGACTTGCACTCGAGCCACAGCAGCCAATTCGTGCCCCTCATTATCATCGGCAAATTGCTTCAGCTTTTCAGGAGAGTCCGCCAACGCGTAGTCCGCTTGCACTGCCTGCATTTGTTGCCCGGCGAGATATTCTGTGACTCCCCGCCCAAGGATAACTACCACCACCACCACACAGAGCGCTACGATCACCGTGCGATAACGCTCCCAAAAATGGTGCAGCTTTTCTTCGATGCTGGAAGTGATAGGAGTTTCCTCACCAGAAACGGCGGGAGAATGGGGATGGTCTGAATTGCTCATACGAATGGTTTGATGCTGAAAAACCGTGACCCAAACAAACCCACCACGGCATGTAAATGCCGTAAAATAGGCTCATCCAAACGCAGCGGGCTCGATTTCCTCGCGCAAGACCGGGAATTCTAGCGCATGAGCACACCGTAAAGGTAACCGCCCGCGGCTATCCAATCACGTTCACATTACCCTTATACTTTTGAATCGGACGCACACCCATCTCCTCGCGGTTTAACGCATGTAGCCCCTGCAACGCTGCACGAGCACCTGAGATCGTCGTCATAATGCAGACATTATGAGCATAAGATGCCGCACGAATCGAATTCTCATCGCGCCTTGGAATCATACCACCGGGGGTGTTTACGACCATCTGGATATCTCCGTTTTTGATCATGTCGACCGCGGTGGGCCTCCCTTCGGAAATCTTTGCCAAGCGCGTCACCGGCAGCCCGTTTTCCTTGAGGATCGCGGCCGTGCCACTGGTAGAGAACAACGAAAAGCCCAAGTCGGCGAGTTGCTTCGCGAGCTCCACCGCTCCGGGCTTGTCATCATCCTTCACTGAGAGAAATACATTACCCTTCACCGGCAGTCCTGGTTTTGCTGCGGCCTGAGCCTTGGCAAACGCGATCCCGAGATCAGCATCAATTCCCATGACTTCACCCGTGGAGCGCATCTCTGGTCCAAGAGTGATCGTCGAGCCTGGGAAACGGGCAAACGGAAACACAGCCTCTTTCACGCACCAGTGCTTGGGCGTCTGTTCCTTAGTATAACCAAGCTCCTTGAGCGTCTTCCCCGCCATTACTTGCGCCGCGAGTTTAGCCAAAGGAAGACCCATCGCTTTGGCCACAAACGGCACCGTGCGCGACGCGCGTGGATTCACCTCTAGCACGTAGAGTTCGTCGTCCTTGATCGCAAACTGGATGTTCATCAGGCCGATCACTTTCAACTCTTTCGCGAGCGCATGGGTCGCCGTGCGCACGACATCCAACATCGCGGCGGACAACGTGTGCGGCGGCATCACCATCGAAGCATCACCGGAGTGCACACCTGCAAATTCGATATGTTCGAGCATTCCGCCGATCACTGAAATTTCGCCATCGCTGATGCAGTCAACATCCAGCTCGATCGCGTCTTCGAGAAATTTATCAATCAGCACCGGCTTGTCCGGCATCACTGAGAATGCCTCGCGGATCACGGCTGCAAACTCGGCTTCATTATAGACGATAAACATCCCGCGACCACCCAGCACAAACGAAGGACGCAGCAAGACCGGGAAGCCTACCTCACGAGCATAAAGCAATGCTTCTTCGACATTCATGGCGGTGCGATTGGCGGGTTGCTTGATCTTCAGCTTGCGCAGGATATTAGCGAACAACTCGCGATCCTCGGCGGCGTCGATGCTTTCCGGCGACGTGCCGATGATATTCACGCCATTCGCCTTCAGATCTGTCGCGAGATTCAGAGGGGTTTGCCCACCAAATTGCACGATGGCCCCATCGCAACCTTCCTGCTGATAGATTTCTAAAACATCTTCCAATGTGAGAGGCTCGAAATAGAGACGATCACTCGTATCGTAATCGGTCGAAACGGTTTCGGGGTTGGAATTGACCATCACCGTCTCGTAACCGATCTCGCGCAGGGCGAAACTCGCATGCACACAACAGTAGTCGAACTCGATCCCCTGCCCGATCCGATTTGGCCCACCGCCAAGAATCATAATCTTCTTTTTGCCAGATGGTGGCATGATCTCATTCTCTTCGCCGTAGCTTGAATAGTAATAAGGGGTAAACGCCTCGAATTCGGCCGCGCAGGTATCCACTAAACGATACGTCGTATTGATACCGACCTCTTTTCGATGAGCTCGCACTGTTGGAAAATCACTGCCGAGCAGATGCGCGAGTTGCACATCAGAGAAGCCAAACTGCTTGGCGCGGCGCAACAATTCCGGATCAAGTTCCGCCAGCTTTTGCCGCTTCAACTCAACTTCCATCTCATAAATTTCACGCAATTGATGCAGAAACCAAATATCGATCTTCGAAAGTTCGAAAACATCCTCAATCGTTAGCCCCCGCATGAAGGCATAGCGGATATAGAAAATACGTTCCGTGTTGGGCGTAGCCAGTCTCGAGCGGATTTCATCCAGCTCAGGAGCCTCATCCAAGCCATGCTTGCCACCGCCTCCAAATCCGGTCGCGCCGATCTCAAGCGAACGCAGGGCTTTCTGCATCGATTCCTTAAACGTGCGGCCAATCGCCATCGCTTCGCCGACCGATTTCATCGCCGAAGTCAGAGTCGGATCCGCCCCCGGGAATTTCTCAAAAGTGAAACGTGGAATCTTCGTCACCACGTAATCGATCGTCGGCTCAAACGAGGCCGGAGTTACCCGTGTGATATCGTTTTGCAGCTCATCGAGTGTGTAACCCACCGCCAACTTAGCCGCGATCTTTGCGATCGGGAAACCCGTAGCCTTCGAAGCAAGGGCTGACGAACGGGATACACGCGGATTCATCTCGATCACCACTTGGCGTCCAGTGTCAGGATCAATTGAAAATTGAATATTTGATCCTCCCGTCTCCACGCCGATTTCGCGAATCACCGCAAAAGAGGCATCACGCATCAACTGAAATTCTTTATCACTGAGCGTCATCGCCGGGGCGACCGTGATCGAGTCACCCGTATGCACGCCCATCGGATCAAAATTCTCAATGGAGCAAATCACCACGCATTGATCCTTATGATCACGCATGACCTCCATCTCGTATTCCTTCCAGCCAAGGAGGCATTCCTCGATCAGCACTTCGTGCACCGGCGAAAGGTCTAGCCCATTGGCCGTGATCCCTTCAAACTCATCCTTATTGTAGGCAATACCTCCACCCGAACCACCCAAAGTAAATGAAGGCCGGATGATCAGGGGATAGCCCCCAATTTGAAGCGCAGCTTCCTTCGCTGCTTCCATTGTTTTAACGGTATGCGAACGCGCCACATCGAGACCGATCTTCACCATCGCCTGCTTAAAGAGCTCGCGGTCTTCACCTTTCGAGATCGCCTCGGGCTTAGCACCGATCATTTCTACACCGTGCTTCTTGAGAATACCCTGCGCGTCGAGATCCATTGAAAGATTCAGCGCGGTCTGTCCCCCTAATGTGGGGAGCAAAGCCGAGGGTTTCTCTGCGATAATGATCTTCTCCACCACCTCAACCGTCAGCGGCTCGATGTAGGTCACATCGGCAAACTCGGGATCGGTCATGATCGTCGCCGGATTGGAATTCACCAAAATGACGCGATACCCTTCCTCTCGAAGGGCTTTACAGGCTTGTGTGCCAGAATAATCGAACTCACAGGCTTGGCCGATTACAATCGGGCCGGCGCCTATGATAAGGATGGACTTGAGGTCAGTTCGTTTGGGCATGGACGTGGATTTTTACGAAGGTTGCGATCCCGCTCATTCGTCGCAAGCGGGAAGTCAATTAACCCGCAAATTTGCCTCAACTGCCCCACAAAAAGGGCAACGCCCTAGTCAAGTTGCGAGGTCTCAATCTTCAAAACCCGCGCCGCGGCGGCTTTGTCGCCATGACAAGCATGCAATACCATGTCACAATACTTGCTTTTCTGTCCGACAAGATACTCGTCTAGGCTCGGCCAGCTTTTTAATTCACTCAATCTCAGCGGCAGTTGCTGCGCGGTGATCAATCTGGCTTCTGAAGTGGAAACGATTTTCGAGATTACTTGAAACAGCTCCGTAAGATTGCCGGACCAGTGATAGGAAGTCAGCAGGGCCATCGCATCTTCGGTGAACTCCACCATATTCGTATCAATATGAGGATTAGACATTTGCACCGTGTAGTGCTTCACCAGCAAAGGAATATCCTCTGAACGATCACGCACCGCCGGAACCACCACGGGGAGTGATGCGACCCGATAAAACAACTCGTCATGAAATTTACCCTCATCGGGAGCTTGTATTTCTTGGCCCGCTTCTCGAGTGACTTTTGTTTGGCCAGAGCCTGTGCCGCCATCAATCCACCACCTTTCTTCGGTTTCGCACCTTTGGGAGCACTTTTAGAAGATGCCGAGGAAATCATAGCCATCTCCCCTGCCAAACGCCCCTCATGAGCACCGCAATCCCATTTGGCGCCAGATTTTGTAAAAAAGAGCAATAAATATCATCTCAGAATTCCTCAGCATCGTCACAAGACAGGCTTGACCAACATGCAACCTCCGCGAAGCTCCCAAACGCACGCGGGTGTAGTTTAGTGGTAAAACCTCTGTCTTCCACACAGATGTCGTCGGTTCGATTCCGTCCACCCGCACCACTCAATCTGTGCGCCACGGCCAACGCACACAGCCGTCGAGATCGCTAATCAACGCGAAATCCTGCTTCCCCTTGAAAACAAACGGAAGCACTTCGACCTCCTCCGGCAGATGTCGCCGAGCCGCTTCCCAACTGCGACCAGACACATACACGTCGTCTACCAACAGAATCCGGCGCCAGTCCCCCAGATCGGGTATTTCGGAAAGCAGCTTAGGCTCAGCATGTCGCGGCTCATTGGCCTCATCGCGATAATTCAACGCGATCACCCTCAATCCCACGCCAAGCTGTTGCGCTACCATCACCGCTGGCACCACGCCACCCGACGCGATCCCCACTACCCCGTCGATTCGCGCGGGAAACTCCCACGCCTTTAAAGGCGCGCTGAGATCTTCAAACTTCAGTGGCGTCATCAGCTCACTCCGCCTGCTGCTTCGGATACACTTTTATCAAAGCAAGATTGATCGTCACCAAGATCACCAAGCCTGGGAGTCCATTGCGTAATGATTCGATCCAAAAGGCGCTCGGCGAACCGATATCACCAAACGGAGCCACCGTCATGTGCACCAAAGTCGAGGCAGCCTTTGCTGCCAGATAACTCGCTGGCGCCAAAAACCAATGGCGCGGAGTGCGGCGCACCAACCACCATGCAGCCAGAGCAAAAACGATCAGCTCAAACCCGAGCACCATTTGCCAGCGCGACACGGGAAACCCCGTGACCACTAAATTCATCACCGGCGCAAACAACCCCACGAGCAGACCGATGCGCAAACCAAACAAATGGACACTCGCAAACGTCGCCCAAAACATCGGCAGCAAATGAGCACCCAGAGGAATCTCCCCGCTCCACGGCAAAACATGCACGAGAAACGGAATCATCCACGCGATCGCCAAGAGCACGACCGTCTCCTTAACCCCGGCCCGTTTAAATGAAGCTACCGCTGGAACTGTTTGCACATCGTTATTCACGATCACGAAATTTACGGCGCGACACCTTCTCTGCAATCCGCAATCTGATCTTCGGTGAATCTCATGCTTCTGCATCCCGAAGAAATCGCACGCCCCCTGCCCAAGGAGGATCCACGCGCCGTGCACATTCTCAAAGTGCTGCGGCGTCAGATTGGCGATACCTTCGATGTTGGCCGCATCAACGGTCCACGAGGCAAAGCCACGCTCGTGGCCATCAACACCGAAAATCTTGAGCTCACCTACACTTGGTCAGCCAAACCTCCGCCCGCGGATCCCCTAACCCTGATCATCGGACTTCCCCGTCCCCAAACCGCCCGCAAAATTTTACAAGAAGCCGCCACGCTCGGCGTCGCCGCTCTACACTTTGTCATTACTGAACGTGGCGAATCCTCATACGCGCAAAGCACACTGTGGAAATCAGAAGAATGGCAACGTCACCTGCAAGCCGGAGTTGCGCAGGCCTTTTGCACTCGCATCCCCGAAGTCACCCACGGCCAAACTCTCCAAACCACGATCGCCACGCTTCCAGCCGACTCAGCTCGCATCGCTCTCGATAACTACGAAGGCACCGCCGCCCTCTCAAAGTGTCACCAAGCTGGTGACACTTCTGTCGCAATCGCGCTTGGCGCGGAGCGAGGTTGGTCACCAAAAGAACGCGATCTCTTACGGCAATCCGGTTTCACCATCGCACATCTGGGCGAGCGTGTGTTGCGGCTTGAAACTGCCGTCACTGCCGCCGTCGCGATCATCAAAGCGCAGCGCGGGCTCATGTAGCGCGACGGTAAAACCTCACCGAAGGCTGCCGCGCGCCTTTGCCGAGGCGTTTCACCAGCTCCCAACCTTCGGGCGCCAATTCGATCTCGCCCGGCATTTCAAATACGATCCACGGATCAGGATGGGCAGCCAACAGCTTCGCCAATCCGCTGAATAATCGTTCATGCACTTCCAGGATGATATCATAAGGCGGATCGATAAACACGAGATCCGGCAACATAGGTTTGCTCCACGGCAACGTCAGCGCATCCGCCATCACGACATTCGAATCGATCAGCTCGCGTCTGAGGCTTTTGCCCACCGCCGCGATGTTTTTTTTAATACACCCTGCCGCGCGGCCATTTCGTTCCACCCAAGTTCCGCTGCTCGCGCCACGACTCAAAGCCTCCAATCCATAAGCACCGCTCCCGGCAAACAGATCGAGGAAATGCGCCTCATTAACACGTGGCCCTAAACTCGAAAATACTGCCTCGCGCATTCCGTCGGTCGCCGGACGCGTGGCATCCCCTTTGGGCGTGACCAAAGTAATTCCCCGCGCTTGACCACCGGTTATCCTCATAGTCGCAGACAAAACCACTGAGAGAAGTTGGCAAACGAGAACGCCTGCGCACATTCTAGTGACGATGCCGCCGCCCTTCCCCATTTCAGATCACAGCGACGGCCACCGGTTCTTCAATCCCGGTGTGCACATCAATCGAAATTGGGGAGAAGTGCTGCGATGGCGCATGACCAGTCGTGGCGAGCGATGGTCGAAAAGCATAGAGATCGAAACGCATGTCCTCCCCCCCTCCCAAAAAAAACCGGATCATGACGGCGTCGCGTGCACCTGGATCAACCACGCCACCACAATGCTGCGCAGCTTCACCACCACCTGGATTATCGATCCCGTTTTCAGTCCCTGCGCCGGACCTTGGGGTCGGCTCGGGCCACGCAGAGTTCATCTCGCCGGAATCGCATTTGATAATCTGCCCTCAATCGACGTGGGGCTGCTTAGTCATGACCACTACGATCACTGCGACCTGCCTTCTCTTGAACGATTGAACAACGCGTCACAACCACTCGCGATAACTCCGCTCGGAAATGGCGGTCTGTTGCGTCGAGCAGGTTTCGCCGCCGAACGCATCGTGGAATTGGATTGGTGGCAGACTCACAAAATCACCAATCTGGATCAGGTCACGATCACACCCGCGCGACACTGGAGCAAACGACTGAGCGGCACCCGCAACGAACGCCTCTGGGGGCGGCTTCTATGTGCAAACCGGCGCAAGGCGCGTCGCCTCAATCGGTGACACCGGTTACGATGATCACATGTTTCGCGACATTCGTCAGCGAGCCGGAGCTCCTGATCTCGGCATCATCCCGATCGGTGCCTACGAGCCGCGTTGGTTCATGGCCGCACAACATTGTAATCCCGAAGAAGCGGTTCAAATCCACCGCGAGCTAGAAGCGGAGCGAAGTGTCGCCGTGTACTGGGGCACCTTCCAACTCACCGACGAAGGACGAGAAGCCCCACCAGAAGCACTAGCCGCGACCGGAATTCCAGACTCAGAATTTAGCGTGCTCGATCCCGGCCAAACGATCTACGTCTAAGCGTAAGCTTTGATTCTCAACTCACCAGATTCGCTTTGATGTGATCAAAGCTCTGGCGCAACGAATCAATCGGATCACCGGGACAGGTATCCTGCTCGACGATAAACCATTCGCAGCCACCGGCCTCGGCTTCTGAGATGATTCGATCAAAAGGCAATGTGCCCGCGCCGATCTCGCACCACGTAGGAGCATTCTCCCGTGTGAAGCCATAATCCTTTAAGTGAATAAACGGCTGCCGACCGCGCAACTTCTTCACCCACTCCACCACATCGCCACCGCCATAATGAATCCAGTAGGTGTCTATTTCGCCGACCAGATTCTCCGGTGAAGTGTTCGCGTAAATGTATTCAAGCACCGGCGCGCCCTCGAACTGGATGAATTCGATCCCGTGATTATGATAACCCAGCTGCATCCCCGCTTCGCGGAGCACGGCACCAGACGAATCCAATTTGCGCACCAAAGTTTCCACGTGTTCACGGTTGGTGAAATCGATATCCGCTGGATAAGGATACGCGGTCAGCTTGCAGTCCAATCTTTGCAACCGCTCCACGACTTTATGCGGTTCGTCCAACACTTCATGGGAGGGCTCATGAGTGGCACAAATTTCGAGACCCTCACCCTGCATAATCGTCAGCACCTCGTCATCAGGGATCGGGCCGATCCCGCTAATCTGCACAGCTTCATAACCTATCTCGCGAACACGCTTTGCAGTCTTGGCGAGTGAGTCTGACGTTTGGCAATAATCACGGAGGGTATAAAATTGGGCAGCAACTTGGGATATTTTCATAGGATGCACTAAACCCGTCATCGTCGCCCTTTTAGGTCAAGGGCTCACCGCACAAAAAAGCGCGTCCCGATCAGGACGCGCTTGAAATTTAAGAACGAAGCCTAACTTACATCTTCGGCTTGCCCTGCGACAAACGGCGGGCCCGCAGACGCAGACCGTTCAAGCGAATGAAGCCGGTGGCATCGTTTTGATTATACCAGCTTTGCACGCCTTCCATCGACGCGATGTTTTCATCGTAGAGCGAATACTTCGATTTCGAGCCGGCAGTCATCACATTGCCTTTGTAGAGCTTGAGGCGAACCTTGCCGGTAACGAAACGCTGGCTCTCATCGATGAACGCCTGCAGGGCCTCACGCTCGGGAGCGAACCAGAAACCGTTGTAGATCAATTGCGCGTATTTTGGAATCAGGCTGTCACGCAGATGCATGAGATCCCTATCCATCGTGAGCGCTTCAACCTGTCGATGACCGTGCATCAAAATCGCACCACCTGGGGTCTCATAGACACCGCGTGACTTCATCCCAACGAAACGATTCTCGACGATATCCACGCGACCAATGCCGTGCTTGCCGCCAAGTTTATTGAGCGCCTTGAGCAGTTTACCCGGAGTCAGCTTCTTGCCGTTGATCGCCACGCAATCGCCCTTCACGAAATCGAGCTCAACATATTCGGCTTTGTCTGGCGCATCTTCCGGCGCGACCGACAATTTGAACATGCCCTTATTCTCCTTCGTGGTCGGATCGAACCAAGGATCTTCAAGGATACCCGCTTCGTAGGAAATATGCAGGAGATTGCGATCCATCGAATACGACTTTTTCAACGAAGCTTCGACGGGAATCTTGTGCTTATTACAATAGGTAATCATCTCGGCGCGGCCTGGGAATGCTTCACGGAATTCATCGACCTTCCAAGGTGCCAAAATGTTGAGCTTAGGATCAAGCGCCATGTAGCTCAGCTCGAAGCGGCACTGATCATTGCCCTTACCAGTCGCACCATGCGCGACTGTATCAGCCTTTTCCTTCTGCGCGATTTCGACATGCGCCTTCGAGATCAGCGGACGCGCAATCGAAGTGCCTAAGAAATACTGTCCTTCGTAGATCGCGTTGGCGCGCATCATTGGAAAGATGTAATCCTTGGCGAATTCTTCGACGAGATTGAGCGTGTAATGCTTCGAGGCGCCCGTCTTTTTTGCCTTGGCCACAAGTCCCTTGAGCTCTTCCTCCTGACCGACATCGGCGGCGTAGGTGATGATTTCAGCTCCGTAAGTTTCCTTGAGCCACTTAACGATGACGGAGGTGTCGAGACCTCCAGAGTAAGCGAGAACGATTTTTTTCATAGTCTGTAAAATTTAAGATTAGTCGCGGACGGTTTGCGTGAGAGAGGCCATGATCGCCTTTTGCATGTGGAGGCGATTTTCGGCTTCGTCAAAGATGATACAACGCGGGCTATCGAGCACGGCTTGCTCAACCTCTTCACCCGCGTGGGCGGGAAGACAATGCATGAAGATCGCATCGGGTTTAGCGGCCGCAAACAATTCTGCGGTCACAGCGTAGGGAGCCATGGTCGCAAGGCGTTCCTGTTTTTCCTCTTCTTTGCCCATGCTTACCCAGACATCGGTGTAAACCACATCGGCATCGCGCGCGGCTTCCATCGGATCCGTTGTGAAAGTGTAGTTCTTGGGCAGGCCTTCTTTTGCGAGTAACGCATCGAGTTCAGGGCCGGGCGCAAATTTCTGCGGACCGGCGAGAGCGATTTGCATGCCGAAGTGAGCCGCACCCACGATCCAGGAGTAAGCCATGTTGCTGGCGGTATCGCCAAAAAACGCGATCTTACGTCCCTTCAACGAACCCACGAGATCACCATCGGTGGCCCAACGTTCGGCCATCGTAAACGCATCCGTGTAGATTTGGCAGGGATGCAGAAAATCAGTCATCGCGTTAATCACTGGCATCGTCGCCCCTTCCACCAACTGTTCTACTTCCGAGTGATCATAGATTCTCACGATGAGGCCGTGCACGAAACGTGAGAGCACCTTGGAGGTATCCTCAACCGATTCGCTCGAGCCCAACTGGATGTCATTCTTATTCAGAAACAAAGGATTTCCACCGAGTTCATGAATACCGACCTCGAAAGAAACGCGCGTCCGAGTGCTCGATTTGTCGAAGATCAGCGCCCAAGTCTGCCCAGCCAATGAAGGCGGCGTATGACGGCCACGGCCCTTCTTCAAACTCTGCGCCAGCGCAAAAAGCCCCGGCAACTCATGTGCCTTGAAGTCGGTTTCTTTTAGGAAGTGTTTCATGGGAAAGCCGATCACCCTACACCCTGAAGAGAGCTCTTCCGAGTGAAAAGTGACTCGTTTTGTTACGCTTGTGCGTCGAGCACGATGCGGAGGATAGCGACCGATTTGGCCAATTCCTCGGGATTCGCCGTAAGCGGAGGTAAAAAGCGGATCACATTACCGCCAGCCGCCACGGCCAACAGACCCTTTTCACGCAATGCCGTGACATACAGCGACGGATCAACCGCCATTTGCAGGCCGACCAAATAGCCACGACCACGCACGCTCTGCAGCTGAGCGGGAAAATCGATGGCCAGTTTTTCAAGGGACTCGATCCAGATCGAACTTTGGGCACGCACTTTTTCGAGCAAATTCTCTTTCTCGATCACATCGAGCACTGCCAAACCTGCCGCACAGGCCAATGGGGTGCCGCCAAAGGTCGAACCATGTGAACCTGCGTGAAACAGATCCGCCGAACTTTCGGCGATCCAGACCGCGCCGATCGGATAGCCGCCTCCCAGCCCCTTCGCCATCGCAATCGCATCGGGCCGAATGCCGGAAGTTTCAAACGCGTAGAATGATCCGGTGCGGCCCATCCCACACTGCACTTCGTCGATCAGGAGCAGGAGGTTGTGCTGATCGCACAGCTTCCGTAGGCCGATGAGAAATTCCGGAGTACAAGGATTGATGCCGCCCTCTCCTTGAATCGATTCGATCAAGATCGCAGCCGTATCCTCGTCCACTAAATCGGCGAAGCTCTGTAAATTGTTCAGCTCTCCAAACGAAAAGCCCGGTAGCAACGGATGAAATCCTTTTTGAATTTTCTCCTGAGGCGTCGCGCTCATACCACCAAACATCCGGCCATGAAACGCTTTTTGAGCGCCAATGATTCTGAAGCATTTGCCGTCTTCGCCGCTTTTGACGACGCCGTGTAAACGCGCGAGCTTGATCAGGGCCTCATCGGCTTCTCCGCCGCTGTTGCAGAAAAACACCCGGCCCGGTCCAGCATAGCCAACCAACCGCCGCGCGAGTTCCCCTTGATTGGGGTTACGAAAAAGATTACTCGTGTGAATGAGTTCGCCCGCCTGCTGCTGAATGGCCGCCACCCAATGCGGGTGACAATGCCCCAACGCGCTGACCGCGATACCAGAAGTAAAGTCGAGGTAAGCGTTGCCCTCATCGTCCCAAACCTGCGCCCCGCGTCCACGCACCAAGGTTGCTGCGGCCTGGCCATAGTTCTTGAGCACATGCGCATCATAAAGATGAGCCGTGCTTATGCGGGTGATCGATTGAGAGTTCATGAGCCTTTAATACTACGGTCATTATTGTTCGTGCAACAATCCCCCGTAGCTAAATATCGAAGAAACTTAGTGCACGATCTCGGTGCCCACACCCTTATCGGTGAAGATCTCAAGCAACAAACTGTGCGACATGCGACCGTCTACAAAGTGAACCCGTTGCACGCCCTCTTTCAGGGCACGAACTGCGCTGTGCACCTTCGGGCGCATGCCCTTGCCGATGATACCCTTCTCTTTGAGTTCATCGACTTGGCCGACTTTCAACGTTGAGATTAGTGACTCCGGATCGGCAGGATCAGAAAGCAAGCCTGGCACATCACTCATGTAAACCAATCGCCGGGCCCGCAATGCGCTTGCCACTCGGCTCGCCACCGAATCCGCATTTACGTTGTAAGGCTTACCATCGCGCCCCGTCGCCACCGGTGAGATCACCGGGATAAATCCTTCGCTGATTTCTTTCTTGATGAGTTTCACCTTCACCTCGGTCACCTCACCCACAAATCCCAGATCGACGGGGTTGCCATCATCGTCCTTCTCGAGCTTCTCGCAAACGAGCGCGCTGGAGCCAGGCATGCCCACGGGCTTGGCACCCGCGGTGCGGATCGCTTCGCAGACATCCTTATTCACCACTTCATTCAACGTCCGCTTGACGACTGCGATCGAGGCCTCGTCCGTCACACGCAGGCCATTTGTAAATTTCGTTTCGAGGCCCGACTCAGCCATGGCCTTCGTAATCGCCTTTCCTCCCCCATGCACCACCACGACGTTGACCCCCGCCGCGGCGAGGAACGCGATATCGTAAGCCACCATGGTGCGTTTGGCCGGATCGGGATCGTCCATAAAACTACCGCCATACTTCACCACAAAAGTGGATCCACGGAATTTCTGAATATAAGGAAGGGCCTCTAGAAGGACTTTTGCCTTAGCGGTGATTTCGGAAACGTTCATTAGGAGTTAAAATTGGGGGCAGGGCCGCTCAAGCAGAAGGTGCGGTAGAGAAAATACACGCACAAATGAATGAATAGCCACCCACGCTTTACTCACTGACGACTGACATATCCACCAAAATATTGTGCCGTGAGATTTTCCTCAAATCGCGACTGAAGATTTACGCTTCACTCATTGGCCACCACGCCTCAGTTCTAACTTACCGTGGCCAGCACATCACTCACCTTCCCCTCCCGCGTCGCTCATCGGGATTGGCTTTCTAGCCAGGCCACTTTGCCCATTGGATTCCGAGTGGGCACGACCACTTTTGAGTTCATTCCGCAAGAGGCACCCAAACCTGCCAAGATGACACTCACCCTGATCGCACTCGATCAGCCTACGCCAAACTTCGGCGCAGTGTTTACGCGCAATGCCCTACCCGGTGCACCGATTATAATTGGACGCGAGCGGCTCAATGAAAGCCATTGGAGCGCCATACTCATAAACAATAAGATTTCGAATGTCTGCGCACCGAATGGTGAAGCGACGGCCGAGCGCGTTTGCGCACAAGCAGCTGAGCTCCTAAAAATTTCATCGGCAGAGGTGCTCCCATCTTCCACCGGGATCATCGGATGGGAACTCCCGCATAAGGAAATGTCTGCGGCCTTGCCGGAGATTCTTCCGAACCTGCAAAGCGATTCGATCCTTCCCGCAGCTGAAGGCATCGTAACGACTGATCTTTATCCGAAAGTGCGTCGCGTGCAGATTGGCGGAGGCAGCATCGTGGGAATCGCCAAGGGCGCGGGGATGATTGAGCCCAACCTCGCAACTATGCTCGTGTATATTTTAACCGATCTTGATGTGCCGAGGGATGACTTGCGGGCCATGCTCGCGCGAGCTGTCGAACCGAGTTTCAACAGCATCAGCATTGATAGTGACACCAGCACATCGGATACCGTCGCCGTGCTCTCTTCCGGTAAAGTGCCGTGCGATGATCTCGCCGCGTTCCAAGTAGGTCTCGCGAACGTGTGTGGTGATTTAGCTGAAGACGTGGTGCGAAATGGCGAAGGTGTGCGGCATGTGATCCGCGTCACGGTGAACCATGCGCCTGATACTGCGATCGCCCGCTCGCTGGGAAAAGCCATCGTCAATGCACCACTGTTTAAATGCGCAGTGGCGGGCAACGACGCCAATGTCGGTCGGCTCGTTCAAGTGATTGGCAAACACATCGGCGAATCAGCCACGCCGATCGATCTCAGCTCACTCAAACTCAAGTTGGGTGGCATCGCTATTTTCGCGCAGGGAGTCTTCCAGTTAAACCCGGAAAAAGAAGAGGATCTCACTGATCATTTACGTAGCGCCGAGCTCTATCAGAGCACACCAACTGCAGAAGGAGTTTTCACCCCACCCGTGGAATACCCCACGCACGAACGGTGCGTCGAAATCGAGATCGATCTTGGATTGGGCGACGCCAGTGCGACAGTAATCGGAGGCGACCTCACTCACGAATACGTGACTGAAAACGCCGACTACCGGAGCTAAGAGATCAGACCAAACCGGCGGTTTCGGGAAACCCGCACCAGAGGTTCATGATCTGCACACCTTGGCCGCTCGCCCCCTTCATGAGGTTATCCTCAGCGGAAGTAATCACGAAGTTCTTGGTGCGCTCATCATAGGCGGCAGACATATCGATCCGGTTCGAACCGACTACATGCGCAGTGTCCGGAGTATCGCCAGTTGGTAAAATACTCACAAACGGCGAATCACTATATGCGGCTTCCCACGTCGCGTAGAGTTTAGCGATGTCCGCTTCTACCGCCGGCACAGTGATCGTGGTCGCGATGCCGCGCCGCATCGGCGCGAGGTGTGGATTAAACTGGATGACAGTCGGCGCACCGATCAGGAAGCCAAGTTGTTCTTCCACTTCGGCGAGGTGCTGGTGCTTTGTTAGTTTGTAGGCTTTCGCGCTTTCTGACCGCTCCGCATAGAGGTAGTCTTCGGCGAGTTTTTTACCCGCACCACTTACGCCGCTGAACGAGTTCACGACGATGTGCTCCCGCGAAACGATCCCCGCTTTGAGCAGTGGAACTAATGGCACGAGCATACTCGTAGGGTAACAACCGGGGGCTGCGATTAGTTTGGCCTCTGTTTTCCACGATTCATCGGTGAGCTCCGGCAACACAAACCGAGCCTGCGGTAACAATTCGGGAGCAGCGTGCTCTCCATAATATTTCTTATAGGCCGATAAATCTTTGATCCGGAAATCAGCACTCAAATCGATTACCCGCTTACCTGCGCCAACCAGCGCCCGTGCGTAAGTCGCGGCAGCACCATGTGGCAGCGCGAGAAAAAAGAGTTCAACCTCGCTCGCGCCAAGCGCTTCAAGATCGGAATCGATAAACTTCAAACCCTGATCAATTCCCCGTAAAGCTGGCACGACGGTAGAAAGCGGCTTCCCGGCATGGGTGCGCGAGGTGACCGCTTTAAGCTCAACGTGGGGATGAGCGAGCAGGAGCTTAACGAGGACTTCGCCGGAATATCCGGCCGCACCAACAATACCGACTTTCATAATATTAGGGATTCAGAGTTTGAGAAGAAGAGGAGTCACGAGAAAACGGGCATAAAAAAAGCGGACAGGTGTAAAACCGGTCCGCTGAAATTGCGCGAGGCAGCTCGTTTAACGTTTCGAAAACTGGAAACGTTTGCGGGCGCCAGGTTGACCGGGCTTTTTGCGTTCTTTTTCGCGAGGATCGCGGGTCAGATGACCAGCTTGCTTCAGCGGAACGCGCAGTTCTGGATCGAGCTTCTCAAGTGCGCGGGCAATACCATGAGCTACGGCCACAGCCTGACCGGCAACACCACCGCCGTGAACATTAGCGGTCACGTCGATCTTGTCGCCCATCTCAACCGTGAGGAGAGGAGCATAAGCCTGCTTAGAAAAATTCTCGTGCGTGAAGTGCGTGTCGAAGTCACGACCGTTGGCAGAATACTTGCCAGAACCTTCAGTGATGCGCACCCGTGCGATGGCAGTCTTGCGACGACCAGTGGCCGCGTAAACGTTTGTTTCAGTGCTCATGATTTAATCAGAGGGCTATTTGGACGGGGTTTTGAGCCTCGTGCGTATGGGTAGGACCAGCAAAGACGCGGAGTTTAGTCAGCATCTTAGCAGCCAGACGGTTCTTCGGGAGCATACCCTTGACCGCATGTTGAATGATAAACTCAGGCTTCTTCTTCCGCATTTCAGTCAAGCTGCGGTAGCTTTCGCCACCGACATAACCAGAGAAGAACATATACTTGTTCTGCTCCTCTTTCTTGCCTGTCAGCGCTACCTTATCGGCATTGATGATCACCAGGAAATCGCCGGTATCGACGTGAGGTGTGTAATGAGCGTTGTTGCGGCCACGGATGATGTTGGCTGCTTTAACTGCGAGACGACCAAGCACTTGTCCTTCAGCATCGATCAGATGCCACTTGGCTGGTTGCTTGGTCTCGTTTTGAGCAAGGAAGGTTTTCATGAGAAAAGAGGCCAATAGCTAGGGTCTCAGAAAGCGGTGTCAATCAGTTTTGAGAAGAATACCCGCCTCGAGACCCAGGCGGGTATTCTTTACACCAAGACAATAGCTTAGAAATCGATTTCTTAGAATCCGATAGACATACCAATTGTGCCGAAGATGAAGTCGGTATCAGGACCAGGCAAGTCGCTGTTGGCATAATCAATACTCACGGTGATGGTGGCGGTATCAGAGATAGCAAATGGTATGCTTATGCCCAGATTGTAGAAGTTGTAGCCACTACCACCATTAGGATCAACATGACCGTAGCTTGCACCAAAATCCAAGGAGGATCCGGTGCCTTCCAGAGGAACGCTGTATCCCAATGAACCTTCAAGCGTGAGTGTCTCTAGAGTCGTGTCGTAATAAGCGGTAACCCCCGTGGAGATACCATTTACTTCGCCACCTATGCCGATATATGGCTCGAACGTATAATCGTCAACGGTGCCACCTGCCGTATCGAGCTCAGGGTAGTAGTAGATAGTAGCACCAATATCGACTCCCCACGTATCATCGATTGGCATGGAAAAACCGGCATAGAAGTCGATTTCATTGTCAATATTCGAGGTGATCGGCTGGGCGCTCCATGCACCTGCAGCGAAGTTGCCGTAGCCAATTTCAACGGAAGGCATCAAGGTTTCATCAGCTAATTGCACCCCACGAAACACATATTTCGAGGCGTAGGTAACATCGACTGTAGCCGAGATTGCGGTTTCTTCTTGAGCGCTCATGCTCAAACTGGCCAACAAGGCGATAATAATCAGGACTGTCTTTTTCATAATAGGTAGTTTTCTAGGTTTTAGGTTAGCTGTCTGATTCATTCCGCGTAAGCCAACTGGGCTAAAGACTGTCTTTGCCAAGTTGGCTTACGCTGATTTCAATAATCAAACAACTTTGCGTTATCTTTAGCAGACCTCAGGCCAGTTCTAAAAAAAATATCATGTTTTTACGATTTTCCATCATCAGTGCCGCGATTTTCGGCCTTACTGGCGTCGCACTAGGCGCTTTTGGAGCCCACGCTCTCCACGGAACTTCACTCGCAAACGGCACCCTCAATGCTTGGAAAACAGGCGTGCACTATCAAATGGTGCACGCAGTCGCCCTGATCTGCATGGCATCAATGATCCAATCTTCGGGGGCTACAATGCAACGCTACTTGGCTTGGGCAGCCCGATTCTGGGTCGCCGGCGTAATTCTATTTTCCGGCTCGCTCTACGTTTTGGCTTTGGGCGGCCCGCAAATATTCGGGCCGATCACACCACTAGGTGGCGTGGCCTTCATCCTAGGCTGGATTTACATCCTGATCGCGGGACTTAAATATGGCAAAGACTAGCCCCATGAAAATTCCATCCGAGTTGCGCGCGATTCTGGAATCCGTTCTCAAAGTTGGCCGCCCCCGCATTGTCGGTGGTGGCGTTCGCGACTGGCTGCTCGGGCAGAAGCCCAAAGACTTCGATATCGAAGTCGCAGGCGTTGATTTTGATACGCTGCAGCGAGCGCTCGCGCCTTACGGTGCGACTAACGTCGTTGGGCGAAGTTTTGGCGTGATCAAACTTCGCACTGCCTCGGGCGAACACGATTTCAGCCTCCCCCGTCGCGAATCCAAGACCGGTGCTGGTCACCGCGGCTTTGCGGTGAAGCTAGATCCACAACTCAGCGATGCCGAGGCTGCCGCTCGACGCGACTTCACCGTCAACGCCATCTCCTACGATCCGTTTACGGATTCGATCATCGATCCTCATAACGGTCGCGAAGATCTACAGCGGCGGATCCTGCGACACACCAGCGAAGCCTTCACGGAAGATCCACTGCGCGTGCTGCGTGGCTTTCAATTTGCCACGCGCTTCGATTTTTTCCTCGCACCGGAAACAGTTTCGCTCTGTCGCGCCATCTCTTCGACTTATGCAGAACTCGCCATCGAGCGCGTCTGGGGTGAATGGGAGAAGTGGGCCACCCTCTCCATTAAGCCCTCCCGTGGGCTGGCCGTGCTTGAGGAAACCAATTGGCTTCAACACTTCCCCGAAGTCGCGGCTCTTCGCGGAACGCAGCAAGACCCCGAGTGGCATCCCGAAGGCGATGTCTTCGACCACACGCAACACTGTCTTGATGCCCTTGTGGAATTGCCAGAATGGCAATCTGCCGATTCAGCACATCGTCGGCAGCTCACCCTCGCGGTCCTCGCTCACGATTTCGGCAAACCCTCGACGACTGAATTTGCAGATCGAAGGGGAACCCAACATTGGATCAGCCCCGGCCACGAATCCGCTGGCGGTCCCTTCTCAGACAGTTTCCTGCGTCGGATCGGCGCCCCCAAAGAACTCGATGACCAAGTGCGACCCTTGGTGCAACTGCATCTTTTCCATCATCACTGCCAACTACCGTTCAGCGACAGTAGTGTCCGCCGATTGGCCCGCAAACTTGCTCCCGCCACGGTCGACGATCTCTGTTTGGTCATGCGGGCTGATCACGATGGCCGACCACCGCTGCATTCTGAAGACACCTTAACCCGCATCGCCGAACTCACGGCCAAGGCTCACGAATTGGCACTCCAGGATGATGCGCCCAAGCCAATTATTCTCGGTCGGCATTTGTTAAATCTCGGTTACGGCCCCTCTCCTCAATTCAAACACACTCTCGCCACAGCCTTCGAAGCTCAGCTCGACGGAGCGTTCGCTGACGAAGCTTCCGGAGTCACTTGGTTGCAAAAGCATTTGCGCGAACACCCACTAGAGGTAGGTTAAGTTCACCCTCAATTATCATGTCTTCCAACCAACTCGAACAGCTCAAGCAATACACTAAGATCGTCGCCGATACCGGTGATTTCGCGAGCATGAAGCAATATGCTCCCCAGGACGCCACAACAAATCCGAGCTTGATTCTTAAAGCTGCCGTGATGCCCGTATACTCCTATCTGGTGGACAAGGCGATCGAAGACGCCGGGGCCGACGCGACCCTTAACAGCGTGATCGATCAACTGCTCGTTCTCTTCGGCTGCGAGATTCTTAAAATCGTCCCCGGTCGCGTCTCCACCGAAGTCGATGCCCGCCTATCTTTCGACACCGAAGGCACCATCACCAAGGCACGCGAGATCATCGCTCTCTACGAAAAGGCGGGTATCTCGAAGGATCGCATCCTTATTAAAATCGCCTCCACTTGGGAAGGCATCAAAGCAGCCGAGGCCCTCGAGCAAGAAGACATCTATTGTAACCTGACCCTCCTCTTTTCTTTCGCCCAAGCCGTCGCCTGCGCCGAAGCTAAGGTGCAGCTCATCTCACCCTTCGTCGGTCGCATCCTCGATTGGTTCAAGAAGAGCACCGGCCAGGAATTCTCCGGAGCAGAAGACCCCGGCGTGCAATCCGTCACAGAGATTTATAACTACTACAAAAAATTTGGTCACGCGACCGAGGTCATGGGAGCCAGCTTTCGCAACACGGGAGAAATCCTCGAGCTCGCCGGTTGCGACCTTCTCACAATCTCTCCCAACCTGCTTGGTGAGCTGCAGGACTCAACCGACGAAGTCGCGCTCAAGCTCGACGCTGCCAAAGCTGCTGATGCAGATCTTGAGCAAGTGAGTTTCGATGAGAAATCTTTCCGCTTGGCGATGAACGAAGATGCCATGGCGACTGAAAAGACCGCCGAAGGTATACGCGGCTTCTCGGCCGATATCGTTAAGCTGGAGAAGATGCTCCAGCAGAAGCAGGGCTAGCCTCACTCTCCACGATCTTCAGCTCAGCCGGTCCAACTGAGAGCGGGCCATCGCGCAGAATCTTTGCGCGCAGGCCTCCGCGGCCTTTGAGCCATTCCTCGGCACCCGGGGCGATCGCTTGGTTCATCCAATAACAAGGCTTGGCTTCTCCCGTGCCTTCGAAAAGGACGCCCTGTATTTCAAAGCGGCACCCCACCAGCTCATTCCAATCGACGCCGCTCAAAAGCACATTGCGACGAAAAGCTCCTGCCGAGAGTGCCGGCACATTGAGATCAGCTTTGATCGCCTCGAAATCATCCCATGAGAAAAACGTGATCTGCCCCTTGTAGTCGGGTTTGAAGTCAAAGAAACGATCTCCCTCGATCCCACTCCCCGCCACACAGTTGATCGACTCAACCGCCACTATGGGATCCTCACCGGCAGGCTTTCCATGGTGACCAAAATAATTATGGCCCGGAGAAATATAAATCTGGCTAAGTGTCGCGTCCAATGCGCGCACAATAGACCCCACTTTATCTACAACTCAAGACTGACGTAAAACTGCTCTCTGCAGTCCTGCCAATTTTACAGCTATAACTTACTCTTCAATTCACGCGCAGCGGTCAGCGCTTGATCAGCGCTTGAAGCGCAAACTGTGAAGTGCCCCATTTTGCGGCCAATGCGCGCTTCTGCTTTTCCGTAGAGGTGCAGCTTGCCAGTGGGGTTCTCCAGTATCGTATGCCAAGCGGGCGTCTTGCTTTCGTCTTCATTAAACCACGTGTCGCCTAAAATATTTACCATCACCACTGGCGAATTCACTGCAGGGTCACCCAGCGGCAGTCCACAGATGGCACGGATGTGCTGCTCGAATTGCGAGACGCGACAGGCGTCCAAAGTGTAGTGTCCCGAGTTGTGTGGGCGCGGGGCCATTTCGTTGACGAGGAGTTCGCCGCCGGTCGTCACGAATAGCTCCACTGCGATCAAGCCGACCACATCCATGCGCTCGGCCATCGCCAAGCCCAATTGCTCGGCTTTCACTTTGATTTCTTCTGAGATCCGCGCCGGCACGATAGAGAAATCCAAGATGTGGTTGGTGTGAATATTCTCCGACACCGGAAACGCTTTCACTTCTCCGTTGCTCGAACGTGAGACAACGACGGAGAGCTCGCACTGGAAACTGATAAACCGCTCAACCACGGAGCGCTGCCCTACATATTGTTTTACCGCCAAGGCATTACTTTCCTCATCCGTCACCTTGAGCTGGCCTTTACCGTCGTAACCAAAATCGGCGGTCTTAACGACACAGGGAAAGCCAATGGAGTCGATCGCTGCAGACAAATCTCCATTGGTGTCCACATCGACAAAAGGGACATGGGGAAATTCATTTTTGCGCAGCCAGGTTTTCTCTCTCAGCCGATTCTGACAGATCTTCAGCACTTCGCTGCGTGGGTGCAGTTGTGTAAGCCCGGCGATCTGGGCCAAGGGTTCGACAGGGATATTCTCAAACTCATAGGTGACCACGTCACAATCGCGCGCAAATGCGCTCAGGCTCTCAATATCTGTGTAGGCGGCATTGATTTCCCGATTGGACACTGCCCCAGCAGGACAATCTTTTTGCGGTTCATAGACATGCACCCGATAGCCCATCGTCTGCGCGGCTTGCGCCAGCATTCGACCAAGTTGACCGCCGCCTAAAATGCCAATTGTGCTACCGGGAAGAATCATAGAAATCGAAGCTCTACCAAGGCGCACACTCGCCCTCGGGGGAAGGAAATTCCATCAAGTCTTGGGCAAACTCGCTCTCAACACGGTCTCTGTCTGGGTTGCGCGCTGAACCTCTACCGCTTTCTTAATCCGCTTATTGCCATGAGACAGGATCTGCGCCGCAAACAACGCCGCATTAATCGCGCCGGCTTTGCCAATCGCAAAAGTCGCCACGGGAACGCCGCCCGGCATCTGCACAATCGAGAGCAAGGAGTCCATTCCCTTCAGGGCCGTTGACTGCACGGGCACACCCAATACAGGTAAAGTTGTCATGGCAGCCGTCATGCCCGGCAGATGAGCTGCACCTCCTGCTCCTGCGATGATCACTTTAAATCCGCGCTTCTCCGCATTATTCGCATAAGTCACCATGAGCTTGGGAGTGCGATGAGCACTCACGACCTTCTTTTCGAAGGGCACACCCAGTTGTTCAAGGGCAGTCGCAGCGTGTTGCATTGTCTCCCAATCCGACGTGCTGCCCATAATGATTCCGACCAATGGTTTTGCCATGAACCAAATCATTGAGCCCTTTGCGCTCCTGTCAGCACCGAAAATTCCTCATCTAAGCCACCTTTGCCCAATGCCTGATATTATAGCAGGCCGCAAAAACAAAGTTTTTATGGAAACCAGCAAGGCACCCACCACCACCGCCTGGATTCGAAAAGATGATGCCAGCAACCAAACCACCGGAAGCAACAGAAGGGCAAGAAATGCCATCGGGCCTGCCAACACTACTAAGCCGCAACAGGCCAAAAAAGTATCACCAGGTTCATCTGGGCTACTTTCGCCTTAGATTAACGATCCACCTTTTGGCGCACGGACCACCACGGTGCCGGCAATCTTATCGTGCCAAGATTGTCTCCCATCATCAAATGCGACCCAGATAAACCCGAGCCCCGCCAAGAATAACGAAAGGAGCGACTCAGAGAGCACACAGTCGCAATCCCCCAATCAACGGGACGTGCATCCAAACGCACCAGCCTGAGAACACAGATAATTCCTCCAATCGTCTTGCCCTTCAAAGTCCACATCTCAACGAAATAAACGGCTAGCAATGGGACCAACAAAGCAGCGATATGGACAAGGTTTACCAACACGGCCACCACGATCACATCGAGAGCTGCGGCCAATAGTTTGATCCAAAAACCAGCCGTGGCATGGTTATCATAGACAATTCCGGAGGAGTCATGGTCGCCGTTGAATCCTCCTGAGCAGCGAACAATGGGGGAGGCACCAAAGCCGGCGGAAAAGAATATCTGCAAAATTTCCTATTCCCCCGCGTAATCATAGAAAACGTCATGCGCCGCGGTTTCACTCCGACCGAGGAAGATTGATCGAACGATGGGGACGGGTTGAGAGGACCGTCGATTGTTTTTGCAACTCGTAGGCTTTGCGCGGTGTCATGTGCCCGTGGATTATCTTATCTGGAGCTTCACAATTTTGCTGCTGATCATTGGGCTGCTTGGCTCGGTGGTGCCGATGTTACCGGGCACAACCTTTATCATGCTCGGCGTGGTGCTCCAAAAACTTATGCTATCCGCAACGATGAGTTGGTATGTGGTCGGTTGGATTGCCCTCATTTGGGTTGTTTCGGTGCTCGCAGATATTGCTGGAGTAATCATCGGCGCGCGACTTTTCGGCGGATCTAAGTGGGGTATGACTGGGGCCAGCGGCGGCGCTATTGTCGGGATGTTCTTTTCACTACCCGCTTTATTACTCGGCACTTTTTTAGGTGCAGTCGCCGCAGAAAAATTCGGCGCCAAGAAAAGTGATCACGAATCACTCAGATCCGGAGTCGGCGCGACCGCCGGATTCTTACTTTCCACCTTCGCCAGATTCGGATGCGCTTTGGCAATGATCGCTCTGTTCCTGATCGCGGTGCTCAGCTGGGCCAACCTGCCGATGCCGGTGAGCTGAGAGCCCGCGCGATTTAAGCGGCCGAACCACTATTCTTTCGTGCGCTCTGGCACCGGCGTATAGCGGCGCAGGAGAGCATAGTTCAACTCGAGTGGAAGTGGATTAAACTCGGCAGAAGTCTCTCAATTCGAGTCGAAGCGCTCTTACCCAAGAAAAACGCTTCCAGTTTCGCCAGCCCAAAAGGAACCGTCGAAAAAGTGTCGGTGATCAATTTGCGCGCCAGTGCCATTTGATCTTCATCACCTTGAACTCCCGCCGCACAGAAAACCGCAATCACTGTCTCCAAACGCTCTTCCGCAGAATCCAGCGGCAAGCGAATGAGCGCTTCATCCACCATCTTCAATAATACCGGATCGGGGTGATCGACCAAGTGCACGGCCAACAGCACAATCTCTGTCAGGGTAATATTTCTCTCCACCGCAAGCAGCGAAGAAAACTCACGGAGTAAGCGGTCGCGATCGCCCATGGTCGCATAAGCGGCGAAAACGAGCCGCGCGAAATCACGACCCGCTATGTCATTCCGCACGATTTGTAAGAGCGCGAGCGCTTCTTGCGGATAACCAAGCTGGATTAATTGCTCCACGCGATGCGCTTTCTCGTAGGCAAATCCCTTGAGCATCGGTGTCTTTACAACAGTCGCGCCGCAGCTTCGTTCGAAAGCCTGCGCGTCTGAATCGTGAGGCTAGCCAATTCACGCTCGGGTTGTGGCACCGTGCTCGTGGATCGAATACTCTCAAGTATCAAGTCGTCGGGAAAATACTGGGTCGAAAACAAGACCGCATGGGTTCAGGCCGAGGCTTGCTCAGGCTCAACTGAAAGCTGTCGTTGCGCCAGCTGCGCGATCTCATCCATCCGTCCACGCGACAACAAACTCTGAAACCACACGCGAGTGGTCTCGCTGCGACGGTCCGGCTGCTCGCGCACCTCCCCATCCGTGTAATGTTGTCTCGCTTGAGCAATAAAAAATTCAGCCTGGACCTCGCGTAACTCATCCCACGCCGGTGGCCAGATAACTTGTCGCAGAGACACTTCGTAACCGATCGCTCGCATGCCGCCATAAGCCAGCCCCGTGGCCAGCGCGATGGTCAACACCACAAACGATCCGACATAGGCAAACGTCCGTCCCCAGAAAGGTCGCACCTCCTTTATCGTGAACGTGGGCCGCGGTCCGGTCATCGATGAGCAATCCCTCTACGAAGCCCTCAAGGCCAAGGAGATCGCCGGGGCCGGCATCGACGTCTGGTGGCAATACTATACGCCAGACGAACCGATCAAGCACCCGTCAAAATACCCGCTACACGAATTGGATAACATCATCATGACGCCGCATAAGCCGACTTATGAAACGATGGCGTTCCGCTGGAAATTCATCGCCCAAAACATCAACCGTCTCGTCAACAACGCCCCCCTTGAGAACATCGTGCACGTAGGCATTAAGAAGCCTACCTGAGTCGTTTAAATGCGGTAAAACGCCTCGGCGTTGCGCACGTAGACTTTGTGTAACTCGTCGGGCGTGCAGCCGTTGAGCATTTCGTCCAGCGTATCCACCCAGCGGGGATAATCCGTCGCTTGTGACGCCACGGGCCAGTCGCCGCCAAACATCAGACGATCAAAACCAAAGCACTCGACCACGTGATCGGTGTAGGGCCGCAGATCATCGATCGTCCAGTTTTCAAAGTCCGCCTCGGTCACCAAGCCGGACAGTTTGCAGAACGTGTTAGGCAGTGCCGCAAACTCCTTCATCTGCTCCCGCCACGGATCCAGCAAGTGATCCTTCACGTTGGGCTTCGCATGGTGGTCCATGACAAATGTCACCTCGGGGCACTGCTCCACGAGCTTCAGCGTGTTGGTCATCTGCGCGTGGTTGATACAAATATCAAAGGTGAGTCCATGCTCTGCCAGCGATTGCACGCCTCGCACGAAATCAGGTTGCAAACAGAACTCCGGATCCTCCTCGAACTGAATGATCCGGCGAATGCCCTTCACCAGTGGGTTCGATGCCAGCTTCGCTAAATCTTTCTGAGCGCCATCACCCTTTTCCAACGGAGCCCAAGCCACGATGCCTTTGATCCGATCATCCTGCTGAGCAACCTCGGTCACCCACTCCGCTTCCTGATGAAACTGTGACTGATCCACTTCGGCTTGGAGAAAGACCATCTTCGAAACTTCAACGGTGCCGCAGGCCTGCCGATACTCATCGATCAGGTAATTACGATTAAGCATCGGCACCCCTTCCAGCCACGGGTAGCTGAGGCGCTCTAGGTTCCAGATGTGGAGGTGAGTATCAATGATGGGGAAGTTAGGCATGGAGATTTTGGATTGGGTATTATCTGTGTCTATCTGTGTTCATTCGTGGTTAAAACAGATTGGAAATCATTCGTGTGAATTCGTGGTTCAAAAAACTATTTATTCACTTGGTTCTTCAGATCTTCGCCTTGCAGGCCTCGGACCACTTCCTCGACTGCAAGTTGCTGTAAACGAGGGATGCTGCTTTCGCTATACCAAGCGACATGCGACGTGAGTAAGGCATGCTTGGCTGTGCGCAGAGGATGATCATGTGGGAGAGGTTCGTCTTCGAAAACATCGACACCAGCCGCAGCGATTTCTTCACCTTCCAAGGCCGCTGCGAGCGCGGTCGTATCGATCAGTGGACCGCGCGCAGTGTTCACCACAATCGCAGTCTTCTTCATCGAGGCGATGCGCTGCGCGTTGACCATGTATTTGGTTTCATCCGTCAGCGGCAAATGAAGGGAAACGATATCAGCCCGCGCGAAGAGCTCATCGAGCTGCACCTTTTCAACTCCAGCCTTTCCCATTACGTCGGCAGGAACGAAGGGATCGTAAGCGATGCGCTTGCCGCCAAAGCCACTCATCATCGTGTGAGCCGCCCGTGCGATGCGGCCAAAACCTGCCGTCGCAAAAGTCATCTCACTCAGCGATGGCATTGGACGATCCGGAACGATCTTCCAAGTGCCTGATCGTAAACGCGCGTCGATCATCGGCAACTGTCGCGCGAGTGCCAAGCCGAGCGAGACCGCGTGTTCCGCGACTTCGTGCACACCGTAATCGGGTATGTTGCAGACAGGAATATCGCGAGCCTTCGCCGCAACCAGATCAACGTTATCCACGCCGATACCGTAGCGCACGATCACCTTACATTGGGTGAGCTCGGCGATGACCGACGAGTCAACGGGAGCCCATTGCACGAGAAGCGCATCCGCATCGCGGGAGGCCTCGATGACCTCAGCGGTCGTCGTGCACTGCGCGACAATCAGCTCGCCTCCGGCGGCGCCAATCACGTCCTCTTCGTGCTTAAGATTAGGGAAGCCGTGGTCGGTAATAACTACTCGGAATGTGCTCATAAAAGGGTGTTTTAGATTAGTTGTAGGTCGGGATCGCTGATCCCGCTTTGGAAGTCTTTGGTTGTTCGAGGCGGGATCAGCGATCCCAGCCTACATATCTAGCGTCATTTGCTGCCGGCGATCTTACTCGATTCGCCGAGACCTTCGGGACCCATCCCGTTGTAACCACCATCGACCGGCAGATCCGTGCCGGTGATGAACGACGCATCATTGCTCAACAAGAACAACGCCGGGCCAGCCATCTCCACCGTATGCCCCATCCGAGCAAACATGTGATAGCGTCCCCAAACAGGATCAAATTTCTCGCGATCATTTCCCGCCGCCTTGTCCACCTCGCGCGTCCAGATCCACCCGGGGCTGATGCTATTCACACGGATATTTTCCTGCGCCAAATCCATCGCTGCACAACGCGTGAGCTGCGTGACGGCACCCTTCGACATGTTATAGGTCCACCGATTCGGCTGCGCGACCCAGGACGAAATACTCGAAACATTCACGACCGCACCACCACCGTTTTTCTTCATCTCCTCGGACGTGAGTTGAATCATCAAAGCGAAACCTAACGGACCAACTTCCAGTGAATAGAGGAAGTCTTCACGTTTCGCATCGAGCCCTTTGGCGATGAATGAAAACGCGTTGTTCACCAAGTAATCCAAGCGACCAAACTTCGCTACCGTGTCGCCCACCAGCTTTTGGCAAAACGCTTCTTCGCTCATATCACCTGCGACGATCAGCGGCGAAAAACCTTCCGCTTCGAAAGCCGCGCGACCTTCTTCAGCATCAGTCGGCAAACCACTCACGGCGACTTGTGCACCTTCGCGTAAAAGCTCAAGCGCGATGGCGCGGCCGATTCCATTAGTGCCGCCGGTCACGAGGGCTACCTTGCCCTGGAATCGATCTTTCAGAGGTATGCGAGTGGGGTCTGTTTTCATAGGGGTATAGAAAAGGCGGTTAAACGTGGTTGATAGAAATCATCAAGGGCAAACAACTGCTTTGATGTCGTTACCCTTGGCAGCGAGCATCCGCTGAAAAGCTTCGACGCCGTCTTCGAGTGAGAAACGCTGCACCCAGGATTCAGCATCAACCTTACCTTCGGACATCAAGTTGAGTGCGTGCTGCAGCTCATCAATTGTCGCAGCGTAACTTCCGAAGACCTGCTTTTCCGGAAGAGTGAGGCCGTAAGAATTAAACGTCATTTCGTCTTCGTGTAGGCCGATCCAGACAGAACCACCTCCAGGACGAATCGCATCAACCGCAGTCCGCTTCGTGATCCCCGAGCCGACGGCATCCACACTCAAGTCTGCACCTTCACCGCCAGTGGCTTCTTTCATGACCGCAACCACATCTTCATCACGAGGATTGATCACACGCACGGCGCCCAGTTTCTTGGCGACCTCCAAACGTTCATTGCTGAGATCGGCCACGTAAACTTTAGAACCACGTAAAACCTGCATCGCCTGTTGGCAAAAAAGACCGATCGGACCTGCACCCATCACAAGTACCGTATCCGCATTGAGATGCCGGCTGACATGGACGACGTGCACGCCATTGGCCATCGGCTCCGCCAGCGAAGCCGCTTCCGCAGAAACATTTTCTGGCCAAGGGATCAAGCAACGTGCGGGCACGTTCAGAAATTCAGCAAACGCCCCGGGACGATGCATTCCGAAAATCTGGCGAGATTCGCATAGATGCGTGTCCCCGCGATCACAGCGGACACAGCTTCCACAAGGCACGAGGGAATTGCTCACGATTTTTGCGCCTACTTGCCAGTCGCTTACATTGGCCCCCGTTTCGGCAATCGTTCCGCAAAATTCATGTCCCATCACCAATGGAGGTGGGCGGCGGGGGCTCTTGTTTTTGTAGGACTCCAGCTCGCTGCCGCAGATACCACAGGCCGCGACCTTGATCTTAACCTCATCGGCTTGAGGGGCGACATCATCGACGTCGCGAATTTCCATCTGTTCAAAGGCAGGATAATGCAGTGTGCGCATGCGTAAAATTGGGGTAGGTTGACCAGACTGTAGGTTCAAAGGCAAATTGAGACAGAGGAAAGAGCTAAGACATCCCTTCGAGTAATTTCCAGCAATACATCTGCATTCGGGGTAAATGAAACGGCCCCTTAAACGTGCCGCCTTTCAGCGTTGAGGTTGGCCGCCCTTCACGATCGAGGTAGCCCAACCACTCCCCGTGCTCCGGATCCGCGAAATGCTCATGCGACCAATCGTGCACCAGCGTGTGCCATTCCAAATACTTCGCGGCCTTCGTGAGATCCCACGCGAGCAAGGTCGCGATCACCGCTTCATTATGCGGCCACCAAAATTTCATGTGATGCCAATACTCCTGCACCCACAGGTCGCGCACATCGACATTGTAGAGAATCCCCCCGTGCTCCTGATCCCAACCAAGCTTCCACATCCCGTCGAGAATCGAGCAACCCAATTTAACCAGCCGAGCCTCCCCTCCCCGGTGTTTCGCTTCGTGCAAAATAAACCACGCTGCCTCGATCGCGTGCCCGGGGTTGAGTTGGCGCCCGTCAAAGTGATCCAGCAGCGAACCATCCGGCGCGACCATTTCCATCAACGCTCCTAGATCCGGTTTAAAGAAGTCGTTTTCGATTTCGGCAATCGCCCGATCGATCCACTGCGTGCAGGTCGCGCCTCCCACTTCCTGATCTCCGAGCAGCTCGCGCAACTCCTGCGCTGTCGCCATCGCGATCATCCAAGGGGCCAAGCCCTTCGCCGGTCGCGTGTCCGGCTCAGTCTTCGGCACCATTACTCCCGGCGTAAAACTGTGATGCAGATAAGTCTCCCATGCTCGCCACGCATCGGTCGCAAGCGTTTCGTCATCGGTGATTTTCGAACAGGCCGCGAAACCGATCGCCGCAAATGATTCGCTAAATACATATCGCCGCATCCGCAGCGGCTGCCCCCCACGAGTGAGCGTGAAATACATTTTTCCTTCCGGACCGTAGGCGTGCTTCCGCAGAAAATCCGCACACGACAACGCCACCTCGCGCCATTCCTCGCGCGGCTCTGCCAATCGATACGCCGTCGCAAACGTCCATGCCGCGCGGCCCTGAAACCAGACTGCCTTATCGTCGTCGATCAGCGTCCCGTCGCGATCCAGACCCGTAAGCATCCCACCCTTTTCGCGGTCCCAGCCATGCTTCGCCCAAAACGGCAGCACATCATGGAGCAAGCCGTCGCGGTAAACCGTCATCAAGTCATCACGTCGTGCGGGAGTCATCTCAGAGCCACTTTGCCGCTCCACTCGTCTCGCACAACCATGCTTTTGTCCGGCGCTATTTCACAAAAGACCCTCGGCTAATAATCGACCTGCTGACACGGCCCGCGCTTGTGTTTAGCCTCAAACCCCTTTTCCCCTGACTCCACATTTTTATTATGAGCAACCAACTCTCATCCTTCGCCGACCTGAATGTCCGCAGCGTCTCCTTTCCAACTAAGAGCGTGCCGGTTGAAAAAACCGCAGCCGATGAACTCGCGCAGCTCACAGGTGTAAACGCCAAGCCATCCTCGCGTCCAGGCAAAGGGATCAAAGTCGCCCTCGCCTCGCGCGAGTGGGTCCCCGCCGCACAGAAAGCCGCGAAGAATGCGGACAACTGGATGTGGTTGCGCATCGCTGAAAACGGCACCGGCGAAATCATCGCTAGCGAAGGCTCGGGACTATTCGCCGCTGTGCGATTACTCTCCCACGGATTAACGGGAGCCACGCGCGAGAAACTCGCCGCCGGCCTGCTCATCGAACGCAGCTTCAGCATGAACAAGCCGATCTGGGATGGCTCGTTTGCGCAATACTGGCGCTCTAACCGTAAGTTCAATCCAGAAGAATACGCCGAAAAGCTCGCCGAATCGGGCTTCACTCACATCGAGGTCAACAGTCTTCAAGCCAGCTTCCCCTACGAAGATTCCGTGCCTGGCGAATACTACTCACAATTCTATGACTATTGCCCCGGCTTTAATCATTTCATCGACACGCCGCTCACCCGCGGCATCTGGCCCACACAATACCTCGACGCCAATCTCGAGCGCCTCCAAAACCTCTCCGCCATCGGTCGGAAGTTCGGTCTCAAACCCGGCGTCTGTCTCTACGAACCACGTAGCTTGCCTGAGCGTTTCTTCCAGAAATATCCTACTCTTCGTGGCGCCCGGATCGACCATCCGTTCCGCTCGCGCCTGCCACGCTACACGATGGCGCAGGATCACCCTGTCACCAAACATCACTTCCGCCTCGCTACCCAAGAATTGATGAAAGCCGTGCCGGACCTCGACGCCATGTCGATCTGGACCAACGACAGCGGCGGCGGTTTCGAGCACTCCGCTTCGCTCTACATCGGTCGCAACGGCGGCCCCTACATGATTCGCGAATGGCGCAACCACGATGCCATCGCCAAGGCCTCCGGTCAGAGCATTGGCGTCTTCCTCCGCAACCTCCGCGACGCAGCGGGCGAGGTGAATCCTGACTTCAAGCTCAGCCTGCGAATCGAGCCCTTCAAGGTAGAGCACGATCACCTCAAATCCGAACTCGGTCGCGGCATCCATTGGGAAGGCGCCTCGATGTTTTCCCGTGGCTACGGTTCGGCAGAATACCCTCATCCTCATTACAAGGATCAGCACGTCGCCGGCGGCATGTTTCATTGCACGATGGACAAGCGGGAGAAGACCGAACTCGCCAAAGAACGTTCTCAAGGTATTGAACCAATCCTCACTTATTCTCCCGGCCCCGTCTGGAATCAGGAGCCACTCATAGGCATTCCATGGCCACGAATGATCCACGCGCGCCTGTCTCAACTCAAAGGCATCGGCGCCGATATGGTCAGCGCGATGGGTGGTCTCGCCAACACCACGGCGGCCCCCTTCTGGCCTAACACCGCCGCGATTCGTGCCGCTCAATTTACACCGAATCGTTCCATCGATGATGTGCTCGCCGATGAAGCCGCGCGCTTCGCCGGAGCCAAGCACGGCCCCGCGCTTGCAAAGGCATGGGCATTATTTGAGGAAGCCGTCACGTGGCAACCCGTCGTGCCTCTCTTCTGCGGTTTCGGCTGGTGCTGGCAACGCACTTGGGACCGCCCGATCGTGCCCGACATCGAAGCCATCCCGGCCGCCGAGCGTCACTACTACGAACGCCACGGTTGCATGCAGCACAACAACCCCAGCATGAACGATCTCGGCAAGGACGTGCTGTTTAATCTCATCACCCGCGAAGATGCCGATAAGATGGTGCCCCGCTTCGATAAGAACCTCCTACCCCGTATCGTGAAAGCCGAGAAACACGTCGCCGCGACTCTCGCCAAATGTGCCGACGACGCACAAGCCACCGCCGTATTTGCCGATCTACGGGATCGACTCCGCGCCTATCGCCACTGGGGCACGACGCTCCGCACCGTGGTCGCTTGGTGCTCGGGAGTTTACGGCTATCTCGAAAGCAAGACGGTGGCGCAAAAGAAGAAGCAAGAGAAATTCCTGCAGACTTCCATCGATCTCGAACTCGATAATGCGCGAGGATTCCTCGATCACTTCGAGAACTCGCCCACCGAATTCATGGTCGTTTCCGAAACCGGTGAAAACACCTTCATCTACGGCAAAAACCTCGGCGATCACGTGCGCAACAAGATCCGTCTGATGGAGAAATACCGGCACAAGAAACCCAGCGTCGATCAAGACATCCTCTGGCGCCCCGCCCCCGATCAACCGTGGCCTGAAGGTTTCCCCACCAAGTAAGTCATTCTCAACTCAAACACCCGCGACCATCGCGGGTGTTTTTTTGTGTCTCCAAATAGGCTATTTGCCTTTAATCACTACATTAAACCAAGGGGCTATTTTCTATTCCACAACTGGCTAACTGGTGCGTTGGAATTAAAATTGGTAAATATTCACTATTTTTTCGTGTATTTCTTGCATTGTTGCGCAGGCCCTTTCGACAGTCTGTCTCGCAACTAATTTATGAGTAACGAACTACCCCCTCTCGCCGCGCTCAATGTGCAGCGCATCATCTACCCCACCAAGTTTCAGGACGTCGAACAGACGGCCGCGGTTGAACTCGCCCGCTTGACCGGCGCGACCGCGACGAAAGCAGCGCGCCCCGGCAAGGGAGTGACTCTCTCGATTGTTTCGCGCGGTTGGGCGAAGAATTTCTCTAGGTCCAAAGCCAACACACCTGGTTGGATGTGGGTGCAGATCAACGAAGACGGCACCGGCGAAATCACCGGCGACGAAAGCGCTTTTCTCTACGCCGCGGTGCGCCTTCTCGCGAATGGGCTAACTGACGACGCTCGTGAAAACCTCGGTCGTGGCCTCTTCCTACCGGTCACGTTTCCCTGGCATCGTCCGCACTGGGATAGCTGCCTCACGCAATACTGGCGCAGTGCTCGTAAGTTCGATCGTGAGCAATACGTCGCCACGCTCGCAGAGACCGGCTTCACGCATGTCGAGGTCAACGGCCTCCAAGCGCATATGCCGATGGAAGACTCCGTGCAGTCGGAATACTACCCGCAATTCTACACCTACACCGCCGGCTTCAATCACTTCATCGACACGCCGCTCACGGAAGGTCTCTGGCAACCGCACTACCTCGAAGCCAACCTCAACAACCTAAAGAGCATCGTCGCTCTCGGTCGTAAATACGGTCTCAAACCCGGCGTCTGCATGTTTGAGCCGCGCACCCTACCCGAGCGTTTCTTCCAACGCTATCCGACGCTCCGCGGAGCACGCGTGGATCATCCGTTCCGCTCGCGCCTACCACGATACTGCCTCGCCCAGGATCACCCTGTCACAAAACAGCACTATCGCGCAGCGATCAAAAACCTCATGAAGGCCGCGCCGGATCTCAGCTACATGAGCGTGTGGACGAATGACAGTGGCGCTGGTTTCGAACACACCGGATCACTCTATGTCGGTCGCAATGGCGGACCTTACATGATCCGCGAATGGCGCAACCACGAAAAGGTCGCGCAAGCCGCTGGTGAAAGCATCACGCGCTACCTCGCCAACATCCAGGGCGCCGCCGCTGAGACCAATCCCGACTTCGATATCATCCTGCGACTTGAACCCTTCAAACTGGAGCAGAATTATATCAAGAAGGGCATGAGCAAACACATCACGTGGGAGGCTCCCAGCTTGCTCGTGAAAGGATATACCCTCCCTTACACTCACCCTAAATATCCCGAGATGAGCGGCGTCGCCGGCAGTCCGCTGCAAACCGAGATCGACGAAAGCGAACGCAAGGTGCTCGCCGAATCACGCGCTCAAGGCGCGGAGCCAACGATGCAATATGCCATCGGCTCTTCCGCCTGCTTCGAACCTCTGCTGGGCGTCCCTTATCCGCGTTTACTTCGGAAAAAATTGGAATCCATGCGCGATCTCGATCTCAAGCGCATCAGTGGATTTGGCGGTCTCAACAATACCGGCCAAACCCCTTACTGGCCGAATCCGGCCGTAATCCGTGCAACTCAATTCACGCCGGAAGTTTCCATCGACGACGTGTTGATCAATACCGCCCGCGGCTTCGTCGGTGAGAAGTTTGCCGCCAAACTCGTATCCTGCTGGGATGACTTTGAAGAAGCGGTCAGCTGGCAACCGCCGGTCATGCTCTTCAGTGGATTCGGCTTCACTTGGCAGCGCACACTGGACCGTCCCTACGTGCCGGACATCGAAGCGATCCCCGCCAAGGATCGCGCCTACTACGAACGCCATGGTTGCTTCCAACACAACAACCCCGGGATGAACGATCTCGGCAAAGATGTGCTCTTCGATATCGTCACCAAGGAACAGGGCTTCGAGGCCCTCAAGGCATTCGATAAAAACTCTCTGCCGCGAATCGATAAGCTCGTCGCAAAACTCGAGAAACTTGAAGCACAAACGGTGGACCAACCAAAAACTCAGGCCGCCTTCAGTGATCTACTAGACCGCACTCGTGGCTACCGGATCGTCTGCGGCTCTATTCGCATGGTCTGCGCCTGGTGTGCCCACGTTTACAGCTACCTCGATAGCACGAAAGCCGCCGAAAAGAAGAAGCACGAAAAGGCACTTCAAGTCGCCATCGACGAGGAGCTCATCAACACCCAAAACCTCATCCAGCTGCTCGAAACTGACCGCACCGAATTCATGGTGCTCTCCGGAGTCGCCAACAACACCTTCTGCTATGGCGAGGATCTCTCGGAACTACTCCGCAGCAAAATCCGGTTGATGAAAAAATACCGGCACAAGAAACCACGGATCGATAAAGACATCCTCTGGCGTCCCATCCCGGGCGCAGACTGGCCGAAGTTCGACTGAGCCATCGAGCAATTCAGCAAATACAAAGCGACCGTTTGAAACGGTCGCTTTTTTGTGGGCCCAAAACGCCAGTCTCAACAGATCTCACTTGTGCGCCTTCTTGCGGAAACTCGACGGGCTCATATCCATGACTTGCTTGAAGGTTTTCGAAAAATGGAAGACGTCGCAGAAAGCGAGTTCGTCGGCGAGTTCTTTAAAACCGTGGCTGCCTTGGTAGATAGCGGCACAGGCGCGATCGATTTTCTTACGCTTCTGAAATTGGCCGGGGGATACGCCTAGCTTTAGAGAAAACTGTTTACGGAAGTTGTCGTAGTTAAGGCCTACCTCTCGCGCGACCTCCTCGGGCGAAGGCCAGCCGTGGTCGCCTCGATTGGCGAGGATCCGTTGACTTTCTTCGAGCCAACGTTCGCGAGCGAATCGGGCTGAGCCCTCCGCATCCGCCGCCGACATATCATAGATCAGGTGCAGGAAACGCCCCATCACACGTTTGGCGCCCACTTCGGTGTGCCAATCTTCACTGCCAATCACTTCCTCGAATCGGCGACGCCAGTAATCGACTGGCTCGAGATGCCAGACCGGATGGAGCGGATCCAAAAGGCCTCGCTCTCGGAGGAAATCAAACTGGGGGCCGCTGAAGACGCAGTAGATCTGATCCCACTTTTGACTCAATCTTGGTCCGTAGGCGTGGGCCAGCTCGGGAAATATCACCATCAAATCACCATCACGAAGATTCTGGCGGACCCCGTGAGCATCAGCGTAGTAACCCTTCCCTTTCACCATGTAGACAAAGGAATAGCTTCCCAAAACACGCATCGAATTGGGATCGAGCCCCTGCACATCGCTCAGAGCCCCCGCCAGTTGCAGCTCTCCCTCAGCAGTGCTGATCGGACTTTCCAGCCACACCTGACTGTGGAATTGATCGGGATGAGTTAAGGCCATGAGCTATGACCAAAATCTACATGCGAAATCTCATTTCAACCATTTTTTCGCACGCACTTTTGACGTATACTTTTCTGCTTTAACGAAAACTCTCCTTTCGATTTTCATTCTGCTGCCTCCTAACCATCCTTTTACCTATGAGCACCGCAACGCTGCCCCAAATTATTTCCTACGGCCGTGAGCTCGATATGAGCGACGATAAGTTCGGTATCATCCGAGATTCAGCCGACGCAGCCAACGACTTCGAAGAACTACGACGTCGCTGCGATGAAGATGGCTACATCTACATCAAGAATTACCTCGATCGCGAGAAAGTCCTCGATGCCCGGCGAGAGATCGTCAATCGCCTCGATAAGGAAGGGATCCTTGATCCCGATTACCCGACGATGGATGCAATCGCGAAGCCCAATTCGGGCTATGGTTTTAAGCCAGAGATGGCTAATGGCTGCGTGCCATTGCAAGAGCTACTCTACAGCGGGAAAGTAACCGATTTTTATCGCCAATTCTACGGCGAAAATATCCGCCACTACGACTACACTTGGCTTCGCGCCTTAGGTCCAGGTTTGGGCACCAATCCTCATTGCGATCTTCCCTATATGGGTCGTGGCACGAACAAACACATGACTTGTTGGATGCCTTACGGAGATATTTCCTTTGAACTCGGCGGACTCATGATCCTTGAAGGATCGCACAAGCGGATGGACCTTTTAGAGAACTACGTTTTCCGCGATGTCGACGGCTACTGTGAAAACAATGAAAGCCAGGTCAAAAAAGTCGTCGATGATGGCGGCTGGTCATTCACCGGCACGCTTTCGCACAATCCTCCGATCGTGCGAAGTAAGTTTGGCGGGCGGTGGCTTACCACTGAATTTGAAGCGGGTGATTTCCTAACTTTCGGAATGTTTCTCGTGCACGCTTCGCTCGACAATCAAAGCAAGAACCGTCTCCGTATTTCCAGCGATAGCCGCTACCAACGCGCTTCCGAACCAATCGATGAACGCTGGGTCGGGGCCAATCCTCCGGGACACGGCCCCAATGGTAAGCGCGGTCTGATCTGCTGATTATACCACTCCCCCAGCTACAAACGCCGCCTTAAAGCGGCGTTTTTTACGTTCTAGCGCCATTTACGTGAATATTCGTGAAATAGGGCCTTGAACATCATCCCAGTGCCACCCTCTATTTGGCCTTCATGCCCCTAAAAATTCTGCGCGCTAGCTCACTGCTACTTCTATTTTTTACCTTTGGTTTGTCGACCCACGCCAGTGGTCTGGTCACCCTGCAATCCGCGCAGCTTTCCGCGAGTGAAGTCGAAAACGTCGCAATCGCGACACCTGAGCCCGAGTTGCCAGCATTGGATGGTGCGGCCGAAGGGGTCACCCCCATCAGTGCACTATTTCACAACGAATCCCTCTGGATGCTCGGAACTGATGCTTCGGGACAGCAAGTCTGGCTGAACTACAAGGAAGAAGCTTGGGCACTCAAAAGCGCAGCACCAGCCACTCTCCGCCCCGAACTTCAGGCCGGTGGCCAGGCCCATATCCTCGCTCTCAGCTTGGACGAACAAGGTGAGGCATCCTACATCACTTATCATACGATTACGGATGCTTGGGCAACTCTCGGAACTGCACCAATTGAAGGCACCTTTATGTCGGTGCAAAACGCCGAAGACGGTTTCATCATTAATTCGCTTGGGCCTGATGGGCAATCCTCCCACACGCATCTCAATGTGGCGCTGACTAAAAGGCTTCTGCAACCGATCGATTGGCTCCTAATTGGGGGGTATCTCATTTTCACCGCCTACATCGGTTACTACTACTATCGCAAGGACAAGCAGAGCAAAGACAACGCCGACTTCTTCCTTGGCGGACGCAACATCCCCTGGTGGGCAGCAGGAGTAAGTCTCTACGCCACTGGCACCAGTGCGATCAGCTACATCGCCACGCCGGCTTATTCCTTCGCCAATCAATGGCTCCTTCTGGCCAACAACGTCGTCGGCATGATCGGAACCGTCTTTGTGGCTATCTGGATCGTTCCTTTGATTCGTCGCCTGAGCCTGATGTCGGTTTACCACTATCTCGAATCGCGGTTTCACCCGCATATTCGTGTGCTAGCCTCCGCCCTCGCCATTGTGCTCCAGCTGGGTGGACGCATGAGCATCGTGCTTTTCCTCCCCTCACTCGCGATGTCGGCCGTGACCGGGATCAACGTCACCTCCGCCATTCTCATCATGGGAGTCGTCACGATTTTCTACACCGTACTGGGTGGTATGAAGGCGGTGATCTGGACTGATTGCATTCAGGTCGCAGTCATGCTGGGTGGTGCCTTCGTGGCCCTTGGCTACATCGTCATGCACGTCGATGGAGGTATGGCAGAAATGTTCCGATCCGCGATGGCGGACGACAAAATGCGCACCTTTGATTGGGATTTTAATCTTACTCAAGCCACCGTCTGGGGATTTCTCATGCTCAATATTCTGGGGGTGCTCGTGTATCCTCAAGATCAGGTGATGATGCAGAGAGTGCTGTCGACCAAGTCTGACAAAGCTGCTGGTAAATCCGTCTGGACACTCGCTGCGATTGTCGTCCCGGGCAATCTCGCATTCTTCGGCATCGGCACCGCGCTCTACGTTTTCTACAAGCAACATCCCGCAAATCTGAACCCGCTTCTCAGCGTAGATTCGACCTTCCCTCAGTTCATCGCCGCTGAGCTTCCAGCCGGTATCACGGGATTAATCATCGCGGGTATTTTCGCGGCCTCCATGTCTACTCTTTCAAGCTGTATCAACAGTGTGGCCACACTGGTATCCGTTGATTTTTACGAGCGTTACTCTAAAAAAGCGACGCAGAAGAAAACTCTCAAGGTAGCGGAGTTCGCTACCATTATTGGTGGCCTGGTGGGCATCGGGACCGCCCTTCTCCTCGCAAGGGCAAACATCCAGTCCGCCCTCGAAACTTCATTTGCACTCGGCGGTCTGCTGGGTGGAGGTTTTGCCGGGTGTTACGCTCTGGGAATATTTACCAAACGTGCGAACTGGCAGGGTGCCATGATCGGCGTCGCGGTGAGTATCGTGTTCACTCTATTCGTGTGGACTCAAGATGCGGTCCATCCGATCTTCTATCTTTTCGTGGCGAACTTCACGACTATCTTGGTCGGCTACATCTCCAGTTACTTCTTCCCGGCTCCAACTCAAAATCTACTTGGATTGACCATTTATACACCTAGAAAGACCTCGATAGACGCAGAGCCTGCTGCGCAATAATTTCCGTATGAAAGCATACCGCGCCGTTCTCGTCGGCACGGGTGGGATTGGCGAGGCGCATGTGCGCGCTGCCGAGTTCACCCAAGGCCGAGTCCAACTTGTCGCTGCCTGCGACATCAATGCAGCTCGCGCTCGCGAATTCTGCGAGAAGTTCAACGTGCCTAATTCGCACACGGACTACGCTAAGATGTTGGAAGAGGAAAAGCCCGACATCGTGCTGATCGCCTCACCTCCGGGGATGCATGCGGATATGAGTATCGCCGCGATGGAAGCCGGAGCCTGGGCATTGTGCGAAAAACCACTCTGCGCTTCGCTGGCGGAATTCGATCGAATCGAGGCCTCCGAAAAAGCTACCGGCATGCGCACCGCGTGTGTCTTCCAGATGCGCTTCTCTTCTTCGCAAACTCATGTGCGCAGCCTTCTCAATGAAGGCACCTTTGGCCGGCCGCTGGTCGCCACATGCAACACGCTTTGGTATCGCGATGCCGAATACTACGCCGTGCCTTGGCGCGGCAAATGGGCCACCGAACTTGGTGGTCCGACCATGAGCCAAGGTATCCACACGATGGACCAATTGCTGCATCTCTTCGGAGCCTGGAGCGAAGTTCGCGCCGTAACCGACACTCTCTACCATGACATCGAAGTTGAGGATGTTTCGATGGTTCACGTAAAATTTGCCAATGGGGCCCGCGCCTCGATCACCAATAGTTCAATTTGTCCACGTCAGGAAACCTACCTACGCCTCGATTGCGAAAAAGCTACTGTCGAACTCACCCACCTCTACGCCTACGCACAGGAAAATTGGAAGATGACTCCAGCCGATCCTGATAACAGCTCGGCCATCACTAAAGCCTGGGAAAACTTCCCGGACGATGTCGGCTCAACTCACGGGGCCCAGCTTGTCGCAATGGTCGACAATATGGACACCAATACCGTGCCTCTCACCAGTGGTGACGAAGCACGGCGCACACTAGAATTTCTGACCGCGATCTACAAATCGGCCTTCACCGATACCACTGTAACTCGCGGCAGCATCAAATCTGGCGACCCTTATTATACGGTCCTACACGGCGGTCACGCGACGCCCTCCCCGTAAAAAACACTCTCATAACAACCCGGATCGGTGATCAGCATGCGATCCGGGGAAGGGATACTTATGCAACCTGTCTCGGATCCAATCGAGCAAAGCACCATCATCGGCTTTTTGTGGGCTTCTCGTCGTCGTTTTATACGTGGTGTCGGTATCGTGCTGCTTCGCAGTCTCGCCGCCGCACCTTGCACCCTCATTATTCAACGCATCATTGATCGTCCCCTCAAGGAGGGTCGGATCGATGGGGTTCTCGAACTGAGTGCCTATTTCACTATATGCCTACTCCTCCATTTTGTCTTCTAAGTTTGGGGAGCGAGGGCCATTTCCAAAACGATGGCTCAAGTGATGGTCGAATTGCGCAGCCGCATTTTCTACCGATTGCAGTTCTTGAGTTTTAGCTACCTAGACGGACAAAAAACAGGTCGGCTTCTTTCTAAATACGCTTTCGACACCCAAAAGGTGGAAGGATTGCTCTATATGATTCTCAATCAGCTCTTGCCTGATCTGGTTATGGGCGTCGCGATCCTGGCCATTCTCGCGTGGATGAACTGGGTCCTCCTTCTCGTATTACTCCTCGCCATCCCAGTCTACGCATCAGCGAAAATTTTCTTTTTTGGGAAAATCAAAAAAGTAAACCATGACAATCGTATCGCCCAAGAAAAACTGACTGGGACTGCTTCTGAATATATCTCAGCTCTGCGCCTCGTGCGCAGCTTTGGCGAAGAAGATCAAGCCGAACAAGCCCTCGAAGTCAGCAGTAGCACATTTGCCAGCAGTCGGGTGGCTCAATCCTACGTCAACGCCCTCTTCGGCACTTATGTTCACGTGGGCATGCAAATGCTTTCACTCATCCTTATCGCCGGTGGGGCTATCATGGCCATCCAAGGGCATGTCACGATCGGCACCCTCTTTGCGTTTATGGCAGGATTTGGCTACATCCTGCACCCTATCCACTTGTTCATCGGGATGAGTGAGCATTATTTCGCCGCACAAGAAGGCTACATGAGCATCAAGGAACTCGTCGACTCTGAGTATGTTGAGCAGTGGAACGGAACTCACCGAGAGGAGCGTATTGATGGTAATATTTCTTACCGAGGCGTTTCGTTCTCCTACCCCAGTGCCCCGGAGAAAACGGTCATTGATAATCTCAACCTGGAGTTGAAGGCCGGCGAAAGTGTGGCCTTTGTCGGTCCCTCAGGATCGGGGAAGAGCACCCTCGCGAATCTTCTTCTGGGACTCTATGCTCCCACTTCAGGTCGCATCTTTATCGATGAGATGCCACAATCGGTCTGGGACATGCGTTGGATGCGCCGCCAAGTGGCCGTCGTGATGCAGGATAGCATCCTGCTCTCGGGATCAATCTTCGATAATATCCGCTTCGCCCGACCCACTGCAACGGCCGAGGAAGTGCACCATGCCGCCCAGCAAGCCAACGCAGAAGAGTTTATTCTTCGAATGCAGGAAGGCTACGACACTCTCGTCGGTGAACGCGGCGGCTCCCTCTCCGGTGGCCAACGCCAACGCATCGCCATCGCGCGCTCCATCTTGCGCAATCCTCCCGTGCTCATCCTCGTTGAAGCAACCTCGGCGCTCGACTACGAAAGCGAACGCCTGATTCAGGAAGCACTGGAACGGCTTTCCAAAGGTCGCACCGTCATCACTATCGCACATCGTCTTAGCACGATTAAAAATGCCGACCGCATCATCGTGCTGCGAGATGGTGTAATCGTTGAACAAGGCAATTTTAAGGAACTCAGTGACCAAAAGGGAGTCTTCTCAGAGTTGATCACCGCCCAATCAGTGGGGTCAAAATTTCTCGACACCTGAGCACTCTATCAAAGTCACTAGACGCGCTCAGAGATGTTTTGCCCCTGCCCAACACTTACTCTACACTTTCATGCTATGAAACGACTCCTACTCGCCTTTCTAATCACTTCGACCACCGCTTTTGCCGACACATCCTTCCCTGGCGTCACATCTATCATGAGCCTCAAGGAGTTTCACGCGGCTGGCCTTGATAAGCTAAGCCCCGAGCAACTCAAGGCCCTCGATGGTGCGATCATGCGTCATTTCGAAGGAGCCGTGAAGACCGCTGCCAAGCAAGAAGCCAACAAGATCGCATCGGAAACCATCGCTCTTGAGGAAGAGCGCTCACTCCTCCAACGTTTCGGCCTGCCTAGCCTTTCGCTAACACAGGATTGGCGCAATAAGCCTGCCCTCACTGGCAGGGTCACGCGTTGGGTCGGAGGTAACAGCTTCCAACTCGAAAACGGACAAATCTGGGAGGGCGGCGAACCAATCGTCTATGAGCTCGTGGATAAAGAGATCGAAATCTCTCCGCGGCCCAATGGCCAATTTGCCCTCGTCGTCGATGGCAAGAACACCACAATTCGCATCCGCCGAGTGAAATAACCTCAACCGTTCCGCGAACTGTTTCGCGCCACTCCATGCTGACGCTTTCCAATGCAGATCTGAGCGTATCTCTCATCGATCCGGCGAACCACGCGGAACGCGAACTTCTAGGTGTGCGGTTTTGCTGGGGCGGCTATATCTGGCAAGTCGAAGACTCTCAAGTAGGTCCCCTGCTCGCCGGTCCCGAATGGCCCAAGCCCGACCCGATCCCATTCAACGGACAAGGGTTGCCCGAATCGTTTCGCCAGGCCGAATTTGGCACCGGCCGCCAACTCATGCTCGAAGACGGACGTGGCTTCATTATCGGCATGGGCGAAGTCGGCCCCGACGATGATGGTGCCCTCGCTGTCCTTAAGCCCTGCTCTTGGTCGATCACGACCAGCCATGGCGCCATCGAGTTCTGCACCGAACAATCCGACAACGGTTACGCCTGCCAACTCACCCGCCGCATCTCCCTTGAGAACCGCAAACTGACTTCATCGACTCGTCTCGCCAATCTCGGTGAACGCACGATTCCCCTCCATTGGTTTGCCCACCCATTTTTCGCTTTGGATGACCGCCTACTCACCTGCAAAATCCCCGATTCCTGGGACATGGCAGAAAACGTCGGTTACGAGTTCGACGAAGACCACCGCATCACTTTCAAGCGCCGCTTCCGTGATGAGTTCGACGGCCATTTCGAGCAACTCATTGTCGATCCGCAAACTCCCCTTCGCTCTACTCTTTCGCACCCCAAGCTCACCGAAGTCACCTTCAGCACCGACTTCGTGCCCAGCACCTGCCCCATTTGGGGAAACGCCAAGACCTGGTCGATCGAGCCCTATATGGCCACCGAGCTCGCGCCCGGTGCCGATCACAGCTGGCAACTCGCCTACGAGTTCGGCCCTGTAGCCTGAGCTTCAACTTTGAGATCCGTTTTGCTGAATGTGTCGCGGACTCGCTTTCTTCGATCCGCCATTCTTTATGCAGCCTTCCCAGAATCAGCAAAGCGTATTCGATACGCGCACTACACTCCGGGACTAGGAAGAACTTCAATGGGCAATAAATTACATGTCCAGGGAAGCTATCTCGTAAGTAACACCACCGCCGCCGCCCATTGACCCTTGGGCTGCCATTGCAATTCGCCCTTAGCGAGAGACACACCGCCGGACTTTTCCAAAAGAGTATCCGCGACCTTCCACTTACCCGTTGGGAGCGGAATACTCAGCGTAGTTTGCCCGGGCTTGGCGAAAGTATGAGCAACGATTAAGGCTTGCTTGCCGGTGCTACCGACACGCACCACCGCCTGCCAGCCTTCGGCATGACGATAGGATTGAATCTCGGGTCCAAAGCGACGCGACTGCCCGCGACTGATGATCGGCGCGACGCGTTTGTAGAGCGCGATGGCTTGATCCAAGAGTTCGCGTTGCTTCGGACGCAACGTCGCAAAGTCACCCGAGATGCAAAGACGTCCCAAGAATCCTCCGGCCAATAAATAGACGGTCCGCCGCAGGTCGGCCTTAGCGCGCAACACCGCCCAGATCTGACTTTGGCGCGGCAACATCAAGCGATGTAGATTGGCGGCGATAATCGGGATCTCCCGACATTCATGCGCGTCGGAAAAACTGCTCATCGAGGTCAGCCCCATCATCCGTGGTTCGAGCCGTTGTCCACCGGAGGCGCAATTCTCAATCACCAGATCGGGAATCTCCGCGCGTAATCGCTGGAAGAACGCCACCACCCCATCGAGATGCTGCCGCAGTCCCTCGCCCAAAGATTCCGCGCCATCGACGCCGATGCCAATGTTATCGTTATAGTCCACCTTGAGGTAGCCGAAATTTCCGGCCTTGAGCGTATCGATCACCTTCCCGGCCAAGTGCTCAACTACCTCAGGCTTGCGCAGATCAAGAAACCTTCGAAACCCCACGGTGATGGGTTGCCCGTCACGATGAAGCAGAAATTTCGTGCGGTGAAACATCGGTGAAGCGCAGCCCACCACTTCCATTTCGAACCAAAGTCCAGGAATCATTCCCTGCTTACGGATCTCATCGGCCGTCGCACGGATACCCTGCGGATACATTCCCGCATTCGGCATCCAGTCCCCCTGCGCACTATCCCAAGTCGCGTTCTCCGGTTTATACCAACCCGCATCCATGACCAAATACTTGAAGCCAGCCCCCTTCACCGAAGCGGCCAACTTGCTCATGTTTTCATGACTCGGATCGCCCCAGCTGCTCGTCCACTCATTAAACATCACGGGCAAATTCGCCTCGCTCTTGGGCAAGTTTACGAGCGACACTTCCTGCGCAGCTGTCAACGCATCGCAGCACTCATCCACTCCACCCTGCACACACGCAAGCATCGCAGGAGGTGAAGTGAAACTCTCACCAACCTTAATCGTTTTCATCCAGTGACCATACTCGCGATCAGCCAATCCGCCGGAGATCGCCGCAAGATCATTCCGACGATAAACCTCTATCTGCCACGAACAGGGATGCGCGAGCTGCGCCCCCCAAGTCACACCCGCCTGAGTATCCTCAACCGCGATACACGGGTGAAATCCATTGATCGGCATCGAACCGATCGAACCAAAGCGCTCACTGCGCACACCCCAGCCGGCCCAGGAATGCTCCAGCTGCAGCTCTTCGAAAGACCGCGTTTCCAGCCGCCCTTCCATACTCCACACCCCGCGAAAACGATGGAGCTGCAATCGTCCCGGCGCATCATTCTTAGCAAAGGGCGTGAGACCTCCCAGCGAGAAACTCGCCAGCATTTCTAGCGTCACAGCCTTGTCGGACGTATTTTCAATCGTCACGCTGCTATCGAACCACGAAGCACCCTTTTTCCAGCTGAGATCGTGGTGAGCCCGCCAGCCCTCGTCGGCATGCTTAAAACTGGTGCACACCTTCAATTCGCTCTTCAACTGCTTCACCTTTTGCCCGGTAAACTTAAGCTTATCTACCGTCACATTGTTTCGCATCGTGCTGCCTTGGGAGAAGGCCTCCGACTGAGCATCACTCAACTCCTTAACCTGCATGAGAGAGTCCACTTTCCACGCCGGCATACCCGCGCCATCAGGAGCCTCGGGTAAACCAGAGACCTCCACTCCGCTCAGACAATCGCGGCGCGCCACCACTTGCTTCCGCATCTTGGTCGGCACCAACCAAAGCCCCATTTTACCGGAAGTCTGATCGCGCACATAGAGAATCGTAGTAGCACCGCAGCGAATCTCACGGTGGATAGAAGGGAGAGATGTCGATTTCATAAGAGGGGAAAACTCCTGAAGTATCTAATATGTCTGCATGGCTGTCGTGGACAGCATGGGGTAAAACAACAGGGCATCGCGATAAAATCGCTACACCAATCCCTAAATTTTCACGTCAACCAAGACAATGCTCCTGAGCTTCACCTCCATGATACTTTGGTCGCGGCATTCATTGTCACGGCCGTGCTAATCGTGATGGCGCTGTGATTACTGCCAAATTTGAGCTCATCGCTCACGGGCCTCTTTCTTAGGTAAATCGGTCCTCATTTTTACCCTTAAAAACCCCGCCCTTGACACACCCCCCTTTCGTGAGGCATTCCGGTCAACTCTTAAACAAGTCAAACCATGCTACCTACTTTTCGTCCACACCGCTTAAAGCGAGCCCGCAAGATCGGGTTTCGCGCACGTAAGGCCACCGTTGGAGGCCGCAAGGTCCTCGCTGCACGTCGTGCCAAGGGCCGTAAACGCCTGACGCAAGTCTGAGCGTTTGCTCCGGCGCAAGCCTCCCATGCGTTTTCGCCCTGAGCAGCACGTTCGCCGCCAGAGCGATTTTCGCAACATCCGCGAACAAGGCCGCCGAATCCAAGGCGGTCTTTTCACGCTTTGGTGGCTCTTCCGCGAAAACACGGCCGATGACACCCGACGCCTCGGTGTCGTCGCCTCGACCAAAGCCGTCGGTAATGCTATTCACCGCAACCGCGCCAAACGCCGCCTTCGGGAAATCTTTCGCCGCCATCAGGAACTTTTACCTCTGGGGATTGATCTTCTTCTCGTCGCGCGTCGTGATTTAACCCACAACTCTTTTTCTGTCGCTGAGGAACGCTTCGTTTCCCTCTGCTCGAAACTTCCCACCGCCACCCATGCCTAAGCTCCTGACCAAAATCACCCGCTTCCCCACAGGGATTTTGCTCGGACTCGTCCGACTCTACCAGCGGTTGGTCTCCCCGGTCCTCCCGGCGGTCTTTGGCGCGGCTTGCGGTTGCCGGTTTCATCCCACCTGTTCGCATTATGCGGCCGAAGCCCTCAGTCGCCACGGAGCGGTGACTGGCAGTTGGCTCACTTTAAAACGAATCGCCAAGTGCAACCCTCTGCATTCCGGCGGCCTCGACCCGGTGCCCCTTCCACGTTGCACCCGCGTCGCCTCTCCACCCAAAACCACCATTTCCCATGGATAAGAAGAACATGATCATCGGCGTAGCTCTGCTCATCGCCGCATTTGCCAGCATGATGCTGACTCCTAAGGCGACGCCTCCGCCGGCAGCACCAGCTACGGCGACTCAATCAACGCCTGCCTCCGCGACTACTCCAGCGAGCACCCCCATCTACACGGATGCCAACGCCATCGCACCACGTCCCGGCACGCGCACCACCGAAATCAGCGCTATCATAAAAACTGCCGCTGGGGTGAAAATCGATCTGCTCGCCAATAATTTCGTCGAAATCCGTCTGTCCAACTACGGCGGCGCGATCAAGGAAGTCGCCCTGCGCAAATTCGCCGAGACACTCGATTCCCAGCAGCGCTTCACTCTCAACAACGAGAATATCGAACAGATGCTCGGCATCATGGGCCTGCTTGGTCTCGGAGAAGAAACCGCCTACACCATCGTTTCCCAATCCGCCCGTGAAGTCGTTTACCGAGCAGTGTTTGAAAACCGCATCGAAGTTACCCGCCGCTATGCACTGGCCGATACTTCGAAACCCGGCACCGATCCGTATCAGATTCGCCACGAGACCACATTTCGCAATCTCACCGACCAGACCCTACCTCTGCCTAAGATCGCCCTGAGTCTCGGCACCGTTTCTCCCATCAACGACGGCATCTATGGGCAGCAACACAACTCCGGTTACTTCGATGGCGAAGATGCGCACTTCACTGAGTATACCAAACTGCAGGGTGGCGGCATCATGAGTTTCGTGGGTATAGGCTCGCGCGACCCAGTTCCCGTGATCACCAAAACGAGCGCCGTCCATTGGGCTTCGTTGAGCAACCAGTTCTTCACCAGCGTGCTGACGCCGGATCAACCGGGGAGGGCCCTCACCACCCGTCGCGTGCCGGTCAAAGCCTTCGAAAGTTCTCCCGACCGACTGAACTATGGTCTCAGTGCGGAAACCCAATTCGACCTCGATGCGCTGCCTCCCGGTGGAGTGGCGACGCTGGGGCTGGACTACTACATTGGACCGAAGGAATACAAGCGCCTCGCGAATGGCGATATCTTCACTCAGGATCAAGACGAAGTGATGAACTTCGGGTTCTTTGGATTATTCAGTGAGATTCTCCTCACCACGATGACTTGGGTCGAAGGCTGGATGGAGAGTCTCTCTCCTACTTGGGCTTGGGGTTGGGCCGTGGTGATCACGACTCTGATTCTCAAAATCGTCTTTCTTCCCCTGACTCTGATCGCCGCCAAGTCCGGTAAGCGCATGCAGAAAATTCAGCCCGAAATGAAGGAGCTGCGGGAGAAGTTTAAGGACAATCCACAGAAGATGCAGGCGGCCACCATGGAGCTTTTTAAAAAGCACCGGGTGAATCCGATGGGCGGCTGTATTCCCATCCTGCTCACCATGCCCTTTTTCTTCGGCTTCTTTATCATGCTGCGAAGCGCGGCCGAGCTGCGTTTCGAATCCTTCCTGTGGGCCAACGATCTGTCGTCTCCTGATACCATTGGTCACATCATGGGTCTGCCAATTAACATCATGCCGATCCTCATGGGTGCCACGATGATCTTCCAGATGAAGCTCACGCCGCAGCCGACCGTGGATAATGCCCAGGCCAAGATCTTCAAGTTCATGCCGTATATGTTTACCCTCTTCTGCTACAACTTCTCCTGCGCCCTTGCTCTTTACTCCACTGTCAACGGTCTGTTCACTATTGGGCAACAGCTCGTCATCAATCGGATGAAGGATGACCCTCTCCCTCCGGCACCCGTTGTCACCAAGGGGAGTAAGAAAGTCAAAAACGTCACTCCCAAGAAGCGTAAATAACCCTAACTCTTTTCACCCATGTCAGGTCATAGCAAGTGGTCCACGATCAAACGCGCCAAAGGCGCGGCCGACGCCAAGCGCGGTAAAATATTCTCCCGCGTTTCGCGCGATCTCACCCTCGCCGCCAAAGACGGTGGTGGCGATCCCGACGTCAATCCTCGCCTCCGCACCGTGCTCCTCAAGGCGAAGCAGGCCAATATGCCGGCCGACAATATCGACCGCGCTATTAAGAAAGGCACGGGCGAACTCCCCGGTGTCGTTTTCGAGGAAATCACCTATGAAGGCTATGGCTCCCACGGTATCGCATTTGTCGTCAAGGTGACGACAGACAACAAGACCCGCGCGGCGCAGGAAGTTCGTTCCGTCTTTTCCAAAGGGGGCGGAAATCTCGCCCAAAGTGGAGCGGTGGCGTTTCAATTTTTACACGCCGGCCAATTTCTCATCGCCAAGGATCAGACCACGGAAGATCGCCTCATGGAAGTCGCACTCGAAGCCGGAGCTGAAGACATCATCACCAGTGACCACGGTTTCGAAGTGCGTTGCGAACTGCATGAATTCGACAAGCTCATCCACGCCCTCGAAGATGCGGGCATCCAAACCGAGAGCGCTGAAATCAGCTACATCCCGACCGTCACAGTGCCGATCGCAGATGTGAGCAACGCCAAAACGATCCTCAGACTGCACGACGCCCTGGATTCTCTCGACGACGTGCAAGCCGTCTTCTCCAACGAAGAGATCGACGAAGCCATCGCCGAAGAGGCCCACGCAGAGATCTAAGTCTAGCCCACCTCCTACCGTGTCATCAATTCTGTATGACCCGACCGCCGCTTGCGCTTAGCCGTTTGCGGCGTTTTGCTTTCTCGAATGTCCGAAGTGAAGACCAGCCCAAACACTTCCGACGCTGTTGATTCCGGCAGCGTGGGCATCGTCGTGCCTCAGGACTTCACCTCCAATCAGACTTTCACTTTTAAGAGCGGGCAATCCATCCCCGGTTTCAATATTCGCTATGAAACCTACGGCGAGATGAACGAAGCGCGCGACAACGTCATCCTCATATGCCATGCCCTGAGCGGCAACCACCACTGCGCTGGCCGCCATTCGCCGGATGAGCGCAAACCGGGTTGGTGGGACAATATCATCGGCCCGGGCAAGGCGATCGATACGAATAAATTTTGCGTGATCGGCACCAACTGCATCGGGGGCTGTTCTGGATCGACCGGTCCCTCCTCCATCGATCCGACCACGAACCGGCCTTACGGCAAAAATTTTCCGATGCTCACCATCCACGATATGGTGCGAGCTCAGAAACTGCTCATGGACCACCTTGGCGTGCAAGCCCTTCACGCCGTCATCGGCGGTTCAATGGGCGGCATGCAGGCCACTCTCTGGGCCATTCTTTATCCTTCTTTTGTTCGACGTCTGCTCGCGATGGCCACGACCGCACGTGAAGGCGCTCAGGCGATCGCGTTCAACGAAGTCGGTCGCCAAGCCATCATGCAGGATCCGGATTGGAATCAGGGCGATTATCCCGAAGACGGCGGCCCACGCGCTGGTCTCTCGATCGCGCGGATGATGGCCCACATCACCTACCTCTCCGATGCGTCGATGGACCGAAAGTTCGGTCGTCGCAAACGCGCCGCCGTGGGCAATGGCGATGTGCTCAACTTCGATATCCAATTCGAAGTCGAGAGCTACCTGCGCTATCAGGGGCAGAGCTTCATCAACCGCTTCGACGCCAATTCGTATCTCTACATCACCCGCGCCCTTGATCAGTTCGATCTCACGCAAGACTACGGTTCGATTGAAGCGGCTTTTGCACCGGTGCAGGCCGAAACTCTCGTCGTAGGTTTCACCAGTGATTGGCTATTTCCACCCGAGCAAAATCGCGACATCACCATCGCGCTCCTCCGCGCAGGCAAACGCGCCTGCTATGCCGAGCTCGCGACTGACCTCGGCCACGATTCCTTCCTCCTCGAATCCGAAGAACTCTACTCACTCGTTCGCGGCTTTCTCGAACGCCCCGATGAGGCCGTCGTCGATTTCTCCATCTGATCATGAACCATCCTGTCGAAAAGCGCACTGTGGACATGAAGATCATCGGCGATTGGGTAGAACCGGGCACCCGTGTGCTCGATCTCGGTTGTGGTCGCGGGGGCCTCCTCACCTACCTGCAACAAACCAAGCAGGTCACGGGTATTGGGGTAGATATGGACTTCGCCAAAATTTCCGCCTGCGTGCAACGCGGAGTCACCGCCTATCAAGGCGACATGCATGAATTCACCCGCGAGTTTCCCGACGGTCATTTCGATCGCGTGATATGCTCGCGCACTGTGCACGAATTGTCCGACCCCACCGATGTCATCCTCGAGGCCCTGCGGATCGGCAAATCGGTAACCGTTGGTTTCATGAATCACGGTTATTGGAAAAACCGATTCGACTCACTTCTGCGCGGGCGCAAAACCCGCAACGCGGTTTACACCACCGAATGGTTCGAAAGCCGCCCAGACAATCCGCTGACCATCGCAGATTTCGAACACTTCTGTCAGGTGAAGAAAATCAGCATCACGCGTCGCGTGCACCTGATGGGGGATTGGCAGAAACCCTGCCTGTTTTTCCCTAATCTCTTCGCCGGTTACGCACTCTACGAGCTGACACGGTAACGGCGCGAGTTATTTTCCGAAGCCTTTGGCCTGACGCGCGAGTTGTTTCTCAATCGCGCCACATACCACATCGCAGAGCGGTGGAATCGTCGGATCACTGATCGAATAATAGACCTGTAGTCCCTCCTTGCGTCTCTCCAAGATATGGGCGGCCAGCAATGTTTGCAGATGCCGAGATACGTTGGCTTGGGTGCCTCCAGTCGCTTCTACGAGCTGGCTCACGTTTTTCTCTCCGGCAAAGAGAGCCTGAATGAGCCGCAATCGCATCGGTTCAGCCAGAACCGCAAAACGCCGCGCGACCAACTGCAAGGCGTCTTCGGATAGCGGGCGATGGGGTTTCTTAGCCATATGGAGAGTCACAGAAACAGACCTTGACAAAATTACAAGTATATACGCATATACTCATATAGTATATTTATTTCTTCTTATGCAAATAGACTCCCTCATCCGCGTTCTCGCCGGCACCATGGTGCTCATCAGCGTAGCACTCACCTACTATGTCAGCCAATGGTGGCTCCTGCTCGCCTGTTTTGTTGGCTTGAATCTTATTCAGTCCACATTCACCGGCTTCTGTCCACCATCGATCATTCTCACCAAACTGGGATGGCTCGGTGAAGACGGAGTTGTCCGGATAGGTGGCTCAAAATCCCGCTAGTCTCCACTAGCCCATCACCCGCTCATGAAATCATTCTCTTTCATTCTCGGCCTTGTTTTCTTGGTGGGTTGTAGTCAGCCGGAACCAAACTCGGAAGTCTCTGAGAGATCTTCTCTCGAGGTGCGAATCATCAAGGTAAGCCTAGATACGATTCCTCATACGCAGGCGGTCTCCGGAATCGTGCGCCCGGTTGATCGGGCGGTGATCGCAGCCAACATTATGGGCACGGTAAAAGTAGCGCGATTGGCTGTCGGCCAATCTGTTTCTGCCGGTGAGATTCTCATCGAAATGAAAGCCGAAGAGCTGGACGCCCGACTCGCCCAAGCTCGCGCGGCGTTAGCCCAAACCGATCGCGACGTCGCCCGCGAGAGTGCACTCGTCGCCAAAGGTGCCGCTGCTCAGGAATCGGTGCTCGCCAGTCAAGATCGTGGACGGATAGCTCGCGCCGCCGTGAAAGAAGCGGAGGCCATGCAGGCCTACATGAAGATTACCGCGCCGTTCGACGGTGTGATTACCAACGACTATGTGAACCCCGGCGACCTCGCATCCCCCGGACAACCCCTCTTCGAATTGGAAGGCACTTCACACCTGCGCGCCGAAGTGCTGGTGCCGGAATCATTACCTGCCATGAGCCTTGGTTCCACAATCACAGTTACTCTTAACGGAATAATCGTGAACGGCAAACTCGCCGAATTGTCGCCATCCACTGATCCGAACTCACGCACCCGACTGGCGAAAATTGATCTATCCTCATCTTCCTCTGCCCGTTCCGGACAATTCGTCCGCGCCCTCTGGCCAGTGGGAAAATTCACCACCCTGCGAATCCCCACCACGGCATTGTCCACCTTCGGTCAAATGGAACGCGTCTTCGTAGTTTCAGACGGTCGTGCGCAACTCCGCATTGTTAAAACGGGGACAACCCAAGAATCATATATCGAGATTGTCTCAGGCCTGGAATCAGGCGAACTGGTAATCATCGCCCCGCCATCCACTTTACGGGACGGCCAACCCGTGGAGATCATTAAGTGAGCGCACCCGACAACAAGCCCACGGCTGAACCCGGTCTGGCGGGGCGGCTCGCTTCGTTTTTTATCAATTCGAAGCTCACGCCCATCGCGGTGATCGCATCCATCTTGCTCGGAGTTTTTGCGGTGCAAATGCTTCCGCGCGAGGAAGAGCCGCAGATCAAAGTTCCGATGGTGGATGTGCTCGTGGGCATGCCCGGCGCCTCACCCGCCGAGATCGAAAATCGGCTAACTCGCCCGATGGAAAATCTCCTCTGGGAAATTCCCGGAGTGGAATACATCTACTCCACCTCCAGTCCCGGTCAATCGATGGTGATCGTGCGCTTTCTTGTCGGCACGGAAATTGAAGCCGCCCTCGTGCGCCTCAATCAGAAGCTCCAAACCAATTTTGACCGAATCCCAATCGGAGTCGCCCCGCCAATCGTCAAGCCGCGCACTATTGATGATGTGCCGATTCTCGCACTCACCTTACACAGCGCGACCCAGGATCATCTCACCCTCCGACGCTTAGCCGCTCAGGTCGATGATGCGATTAAGTCCATTCCTCAAGTGGCCGAAACCAACCTCATCGGCGGCGTGCAACGTTCCGTGCGGGTGCAACTCGATCCCGCCAAACTCACCTCACGCGGTCTCACTGCTTCGCAACTCATTCCTGCCCTACAGCAAGCTAATCGCCAGCTCCAGCACGGATCACGTCCCTTCAACAACAGTGAGGTTATACTGGAGACGGGTCAGTTTCTTCGCAGCGCTAAGGACGCCGGATCGGTGGTCGTGGGAGTGTATCAAAACCGCCCCGTTTATCTTCGTGATGTCGCCGTGATCACCGATGGAAGCGAAGAACCGACCAACTACGTGCTGCATGCGGAACCGACCGGCGATCTGCAACCGGCCGTCACCCTGAGTGTGGCCAAACGTCCAGGAGCAAACGCCATCGATGTGGTCAATGATGTGCTCGCCAAAGTAGACGAACTCCGCGGCACGCTCCTGCCCGGCGATGTCGAAATCACCGTCACGCGCGACTACGGCCAGACTGCCGCAGAGAAGAGCAACGAGCTGCTCCTGCACATGGGCATCGCCGTCTTCGGCGTTGCGATTCTCATCTTATTTTTCCTCGGCTGGCGCGAATCGCTAGTCGTGTTGCTCGCGATCCCCACGACCCTCGCGCTGACCCTTCTCGTTTTTTATCTCCACGGTTACACGCTCAACCGCATCACGCTCTTCGCGTTGATCTTCTCGATCGGTATTCTCGTGGATGATGCGATCGTCGTTGTCGAAAATATCGTGAGGCATCTCCGCCTGCCGGACGCCAAGGATAAATCGATGTATACCATCGCGCTCGAGGCCGTCGCCGAGGTGGGCAATCCCACCATCCTAGCCACTTGGGCGGTCATCGCAGCGATTCTTCCGATGGCGTTTGTCGGCGGATTGATGGGGCCTTACATGCGCCCTATTCCCATCGGCTCCACCGCCGCGATGCTGTTTTCCCTTTTCATCGCATTCACGATCACACCATGGGCGGCGGTGCGCGTGTTACGACGTCGCCTCGGCGGCGGAAGCAGCTCAACCGATGACCACGATCACGCCCCCAGCGATTGGTTTACGCGGTTCTATCATCGGGTGATGGGACCTCTGCTGGATCGCGCGCGTTGGCGTTGGACGTTTCTCGGTGGCATCGTCGGCCTGCTCATCATCTCGGCTGGATTCGTGTTCACCGGTGCAGTCGTGATCAAGATGCTGCCCTTCGATAACAAATCGGAGTTTCAAGTCGTCATCGATACACCGGAAGGCACCACGCTCGAACAGACCACCCGCATCGCGCAGGAAATGGCCTCCGTCATTCGCACCGAACCCGAAGTGCGCGACAGCCAGATCTACGCCGGCACCTCCTCGCCGTTTAACTTCAATGGACTCGTGCGGCACTACTTTATGCGGAGCGGGCCCAACGTTGCCGATATCCAGGTCAACCTTGTCCCCAAAGATGAGCGCGCCGATCAGAGCCACCCCATCGCCAAACGCATCCGGGAAAAAGTCGCGCCGATCGCCACCAAATATGGAGCCGTCGCCGTCGTCGCCGAAGTTCCTCCCGGTCCGCCCGTGATTCAATCGCTCGTCGCCGAGATCTATGGGCCCGATGAAAAACAACGCGTCGCGCTCGCTCAATCGGTGAAAGATATTTTTGCCCGCACTCCGGGCGTGGTGGATCTCGATTGGTATGTCGAAACCGAGCAGCCGAAGGTCCGCTTCCTCGTGGATAAAGAGAAAGCCGCGCTCCATGGCGTGAGCACTGATGCGATCGCGCAAACGCTTCAACTGGCTACGCAAGGAATGAAGGTGGATCTGCTCCACGCCGATGCCGAACGCGAAGACGTGCCCTTCATCTTCGAGCTTCCCCCTTCGGCGCGCTCGCATCCTCACGAGATCCTCGCGCTGCAAGTTCGCTCCGATCAAAATCCAACCGCCCCTCTAGTGCCGCTATCTGAACTCGTGCAAATCGAACGCACTACCGGCGAACGCAACCTCTACCGCAAGAACCTCAAACCAGTGACCTACGTCACCGCGGATGTGGCCGGTGAAATCGAGAGCCCTGCTTACGCGCTTTACCAGATTGATCGTGAGATCGCAAAACTCGACGCGCGAGACTTCGGTGGCCGTGAGGCCAAGCTCCCAGTTTATCATCTCAACCTCCCCTTCGACGATCTCACCCCTTCGCTGAAATGGGATGGCGAATGGCATGTGACTCTCGAAGTCTTTCGTGATCTCGGCCTCGCGTTTGCCGCCGTGCTCATCCTCATCGCGATGCTCATGGTCGGTTGGTTCCGCAGCTACGTGACACCTCTCGTGGTGATGGCCGCGATTCCTTTTTCACTCATCGGGATCCTGCCCGCCCACTGGGCGTTGGGTGCATTCTTCACCGCCACTTCCATGATCGGATTTATGGCCGGAGCTGGGATCGTCGTGCGTAACTCGATTATCCTGGTCGACTTCATCGAGCTGCGTCGCGCGCACGGATTACCGCTGCGCGACGCCGTGATCGAAGCCGGCGCTGTGCGCTTTCGCCCGATGCTCCTCACCGCGCTCGCCGTCGTCGTTGGCGCGAGCGTCATCCTCTCGGATCCCATTTTCCAAGGTCTCGCGATCAGCTTAATGTTTGGTGAAATCGCCTCTCTTCTGATCAGCCGTATGGCCGTGCCCGTGCTCTACTATATGGCAAATCAACGCGGTGAATCGACCGTCGCAATTTCTTCCCAAGTCAGTTAAATCCAAAATCATATCATGAAAACAAACGTCGACTCCATTGATCTCACTCTCCGTATTATCGGCGGCCTCGCCATTCTCGGCGCAGGTTATTTCTACCAATCTTGGTTGGGGCTCGTCGGTCTTGTCCCTTTAGTGACCGCGACTTTCCGCGTCTGCCCCGCCTACCTTCCCTTCGGCCTGAGCACCTGCGCACGAGCTAAACAAAAAGACTGATCATTCCCGAACCGCTTTGCCTATACCCATGAAATTCGTCCTCATCGCTCTCGCTGTCATCGTGGTCTTCATCGTCGCCAATCGGGTGTTAGCCGGCAATTTCATGTCGCCCAGTGAGGCCGCCCAGCGGGTCGCCGATGGCGCCGCGGTGTTAATCGATGTGCGCGAGCCTAGTGAATGGGCCAGCTCAGGAGTTGCGGCACCAGCAGTGCTTCTTTCGCTCAGCGATCTACATAGTGAGCGGGTGACGTGGAAAGCATTTCTCGAGAAAAATAAAAACAAGGAGCTCATCCTTTATTGTCGTTCAGGAAATCGATCGGGCGTTGCCGTCAGCATCCTCGCTGAAGAAGGTTTCCAAGTGGCCAACGCTGGTGGTTTCAAACATTGGAAATCAGCCGGACAGCCAGTGCGCTCGGTTGATCAGGATTGATCGACGTCCCACTTACGCAGGCGACCCGCTCTGATCAGGCAGATGCAGTCCGAGCCATCTTCGGTCGACAACCAACGTGGCTTGAGCGCGGCAAATTCCTCGTCCATCGCCTCGCCCAATCCGCCGACTTCGATCAGCACGATGCCGTGCGGTTTCAATCGGCCGCGCGCCTGCTCGAGCAGTTTGCGAATGATATCGAGGCCATCGCCACCACCATCAAGCGCGAGCCGAGGTTCGCGTTTAAACTCTTCGGGCAGCGCAGCACAATGCCCGCTCGGTTCGTAGGGCGGATTGCTGAGAATCACGTCATACTTCACCTCCGGCACCGCATCGAACACGTCGCTCTCATGAAGCGTCACGCGATCAGTTAGCTCGTGATCGCGCACATTGATCTTCGCAACTTCCAGCGCCTCGGCGGAAAGATCCACTCCATCAACTCGCGCCTCTGGAAAATGTTTCGCGAGCAGAATCGCGAGACAGCCCGAGCCCGTGCACACATCGACGACGTTCGTGATCGTCATCTTCGGCGGCAGCAAACGGTCGAGCTCTTTCGGGATCAGTTCGAGAAAGTAGCTGCGTGGAATGAGCACACGTTTATCAACGTAAAAACGTTCCTCGTTTAACCACGCCTCACGCGTGAGATAAGCAGCCGGAGTGTGATCGATCACGCGCCGACGAAATACGTCGACCAATGCGTGGCGTTGTTGAATCGCAAGCTTCTGATCGAGCACACTGGGGTCGCTATCCAGCGGGATGCCCAGCGTATGCAGGATTAAATAGAGCGCTTCATCGTGCGCCGAGGTCGTGATCTGCCCGAGCGCGAGTTCGTATTTCTCATACAACGCCTCGGCAAAAAGCAGCCACTCACCCGGAGAGGTCAGCTCGTCCGCATCGGCTAGCGGATCAGCACCCTTACCCATTGTCTGCTACGATGTGAGGGTGATTGCGAATATGCTCAGAGCAGTAGCACTTGTTGCCTGAACATTTCGAACAATAGCGGAAATCCATCGTGGGTTCCGTGAGATCAGTCTTCCCGCAAACGACACACTTATGCCGAGGCTCATCGCGCTCGGCCCGCTGCTGGATGCTCCGCTTCACGTTTCGTTTTCTCTGCTTCGTGCCACGGATGATATCGCGGGCAAAGAAGATCAGGAAATTACCAATCGAAGCCATGATCATCAAACGCACCGCTACCGGGCCCTTGATAAACGAAACCGCATAAAGCCCCCAAGTGATTAACGCCAACCACTTCACCTTAACCGGCAAAATGAAAAACAGCAGAAACTCAAAATTGGGATTCAGAAATGCGAACGCTAGAAAAACCGAGCCCGCCAAAAAACTATTCGAGACAGCGGAACCTAGAATAAAGAACGAAAGCCCAGTCGTCAGCACCCATCCGAGCAGCAGAAAAAGATTAAATCGGAACGCGCCCCACGCCTCCTCCAACGCGCTGCTCATCATATAAAAAATGTAGAAAGCAAATGCGATCAGCAGGTAGCCGAGCACCCCCGGAGGCGGCGGCACCAACATGTAGGTGAACACGCGCCACCACTCCCCCTGCATGACAATTCCTGGGACCAACACTAAATCACCTACGTTGATCTTACCCAGCAATGACGCCAGCAGGACAAACACCTGACCGATTACGAAATAGAGCGCGATGTTGGGGATAGCATAGCGTCCCCAACGTCGTTCCATTTTATCCAACAAAGAAATCATTGCCTCACTCTTCGCTGTCGTCGGGCAATTGCGCAACCAGCTTTTGTTTCTGCTCGGCCAGCGCGGGGTCGGTCACATTTGCGAGCAACAGCTGGGCATGTGCATTCTTGCCGAGCTTGAGGCACACGTTCGCCGCGTGCAGCCGCATCGCCTCGCGTTCGGGAACGCTGCGCGCCTGCTCTTCCAACGTAGCCCAAACCTTCAGCGCCGCATCCCAATCAGGCTCGGGCAAATCGTAGAACGATTCGGCGTAGCGATACGTGAATTCGATTCGATCCGGCGCGAGCTCGGCTGCCTGTCGAAAGCCTTCGTGCATCGCCGCATCCACACTCTCCGCGGACCATTCATCCGATAAGACAAAATCATCGCGCGCTACATGTAACAGCGTGCCGAGCTGGTAGTGGAAGAGCGGTTCGTCGGGATCGAGCTTGATCGCAGCCAGATAGTAGCTGACCGCCTCGAGTGGTCTGCCCTGCTCCGCCAAATAGTTGCCGAGCTGGTTCTTCACCATCGGGATATTCGCGTCGTATTGATTAGCCTTCAACAACATCGCCGAGCTCTCACGATCCATTCCGATTTGCCGCAACAGAAAACCATAGGCCGCGTAACCCGCTGCAAACTTCGGGCTTTCCCGCAAAAGACCCTCGTATCCCAGACACACTCGCTGCAGCTGCCGTTCAAAATCGGACTGATCAAATTTCTCACCCGCTCGCGCCGCTTGCTTAAACAGCTCGCGTTGACGCTCCACCAGTTGGCGCAGCGATCGCTCGGTCATCGATTCACTGCGTGGGGCTCCCTGCAAGAACGTGGCGGCTGCTAAAAGTAGAATCAGTAAATACTTCATGCGGATTCAGGTGCGACAGCGTCAATCGACCAAGGTGCCCGCGTAAACATTCATTCGCGGTTTTCGAAGAAAGCCCACCAAGACCTGCCCGCTCGCCTTAGCAAATTCCACCGCTGCACTTGTCGGAGCCGAAATCGCCGCCACGGCCGGAATTCCCGCCCCCAACGCCTTTTGCATGATCTCAAACGAGACCCGCCCACTTACGAGCAGGATGCGATTTTGCAGCGGCAAGCCCCCATCAAAAAACGCGCGACCAACGACTTTATCCAATGCGTTGTGCCGTCCCACATCTTCGCGCATCGCCAGCAACGTGCCATCCTCCAAAAAGAGCGCACTCGCATGCAATCCACCCGTGCGATCAAAACCTGCCTGCACCGCCCGCAACTTACCTGGCAGCCCGTCCAACACCTTTCGCGAAGGTGAAAGCTGTTTTTCAATCGGCGGAAACTGAGCCTGCACCGCTTTGATACTCGCCTTACTGCAAATCCCACAACTCGAAGACGTAAATACATGCCGCGTGAGTTTGCTCAAATCGACCGACGCCTCTGGAGCAAGCAACACATCGAGCACGTTTTGCTCCGGCTCTGCGTTATCCCCCCGACAATAGACCATATCGAGCACATCCTCCACCCGGTGCAGAATCCCCTCGGTCACCAAAAAACCAGCCGCCAGTTCACGATCATACCCCGGCGTGCGCATCACCACCGCGATACTTTTGCCATCGACCCGTATTTCGAGTGGCTCCTCCGCCGCAAGGATATCATCGCGCGATTCCGGTGCCGAATCCCCATCGAATCGGGTGATCGGTGTGGCCCGCATACTGCGTTCAAGAAGTGACATATGACCAACAAAACACATTCCACAACTGGAGCGAATTGAAAGCATCATTCGACAATAGCATCGAATATGACAAATATAGTATAGTAATCATTCGCGCTATGCCCTTTCCGATCTCTTTATCTGTGTCCATCACCCAATTTTCTTCACGCCAGCTTGCCGCTAGTCTTTCGCTTCTTTTCGCACTGTTCGGCCTTCTGGGCTGCAAGCCCGAAAAAAAGGCCAGCGCGCGTAATTCTTCGCCGCCGGTTGAAGCCACCCAGGCTAAGAGTGGATCGTTACCCTTGGTCGAACGCTTGAGCGGCACCGTCTGGGCAGAAAACCAAGTCGTGCTTTATTCGGAAATTTCCGGGCGCATCGCCGAGGTGCTGGTGAGCAACGGCCAATCAGTCACCTCTGGGCAGGCCCTCGTGCGACTCTCCGATGAATCAGCACGGGAGCAGGTTCGACAGGCCGAGGCCGGTTTGCGCATCGAAGAAGCCCGTCTACGTCAATCGACCGCGGCCTTCGCCGAGGTCGAAGCGCAATCGAAACGCATCAAATCTCTCAGCGACCGTAATCTGGTGACCGAGGTCGAACTCGAAACCACCGCCGCACAGCGCGAATCCGCCGCCGCCGATGTCGAGTTGGCCGAAGCTCGCGTGGAGCAAGCCGCTTCCAACCTCGCCGAGAGCCGCGACTCACTCACCAAAACGATCATCAAAGCGCCCATCGCCGGAATCGTTGGCGTGCGCGCCGCCGAGATCGGCATGCAGGTCACGGCTTCCACGCGACTCTTCACCATTGGCAATCTCGACCGTGTGACCGTGCGCATCGACCTGACCGATGAGATGCTCAACTACATCGAGCCCGGGCAAGCCGTGCAGGTGTTTTCCGAGGATGCGGATCAAGACCCTCTCGTCGGCACCCTCACGCGCATCTCGCCGTTTCTCAATCCAGTCGCGCGCAGCACCGTGGCCGAGATCGATCTCAACAATACCGAACGCCGCTTACAGCCTGGCATGTTTGCCGCCGTCGACATTCTCTACGGCCAGAGCCAACAATCCACGCTCGTGCCCTCCAGTGCGCTCTACACCGATTCGAACACCGGTCGCGAAGGCGTCTACCATTTGCAAGCTACGCCCGAGGCCGATCCGGAAAACTCGCTGAGCATGCCGGTCGATGTGAGTTTTCTGCATGTAGATCCGATTGCGCGCGGCGCGGCCGAAGTCGCCATTTCCGAACTAGAAGTCGGCGCATGGGTCGTGACCCTCGGCCAAAACCTTCTCGCTACGGGTCGCAGTCAGGCGCGCGTGCGTTCCGTGACCTGGCAACAGGTGCTGGATCTGCAAAACCTCCAACGCGAATCGCTGTTGGAAAAAGTCATGAACCCCAAGAAGTCGCCCCGTAAGTAAACGCTTCACGCGACCTCCTGCTCATGACGCTGACCGAAACATCTATCAAGCGACCCGTCGCCACCATGATGGTCTTCCTTATCATCATCACGCTTGGCGTGACCGGTCTACGGCATCTGCCCATCGATTTGCTACCACCGATGGAGTTCCCCCAGCTCACCGTCTGGACCGGTTACCCCAACGTCGGTCCCGAGGAAATCGAACAAGCCATCACCGACCCGATTGAAAACGCCCTCGCCGGCGTGCCGGGAGTAGAGCGCATACGCTCCGGTTCGGAAGAAGGAAGCAGCTCTGTCAGCCTCGATTTCACTCGCGGCACCAATCTCGAAACAGCGGCCAACGATGTGCGCACCGCTCTCGATGGCGTGCGCAACGATTTGCCCGAAGATGCCGATCCGCCCCGGGTGTGGAAATTCGATCCCAACAACGTGCCCATCGTCGTCGTCGGAGCGAGTTCGGATATCTGGGATCTTCAAGAGCTTACGCTGATTCTCGAACGCGATATCGCCAATCGCTTCGAGCAAGTCGAAGGCGTGGGCAATATCTGGATTTGGGGTGGCGTCGAACGGATCGTGAAAGTCGATCTGCGGCGCGACCGGCTCAACGCGAGCCGACTCTCCGCTCAGGACATCCGCACTGCCCTCGGCGCGGGAAATGTGAATCGGCCCGGCGGCAATGTCTCAGTCGGTGTGCGTGAAATCTATGTGCGCACGTTGGGCGAGTTTACGAATCTCGATCAGATCCGCCAAACAGTCGTCAGTGAATTCGATGGCAAACCGATCCGGATCGGCGATGTAGCCGATGTGTCGATGGGTTACGAAGAGTTTAACCGCCTCGTGAAAATCGATGGAAAGCCGATGCTTCGATTCGGCATCCGCAAACAATCCGGCACCAACACCGTCGAAGTCGCCGCCGCGATACGAGCGGAAGTAGAGCGGATCAATGCGGAGCGCACCGACCTCAATCTTTTCGTCGCCTCCGACGAAAGCACATTCATCCAGCGCTCGATCGACAACGTGCGCAATTCGGCGTTCTGGGGCGCCATCCTCGCCGTCGTCGTGCTCTATCTGTTTCTCCGACGTGGCTCCTCGACCTTCATCATCGCGATCTCGATTCCGATCTCGATCATCGCGACATTCAGCCTGCTTTACTTCAACGGACTCACGCTGAATCAAATGAGTTTCGGCGGACTCGCCCTTGGCGTCGGACTCGTTGTGGACAACGCCGTGGTCGTGCTCGAAAACATCACGCGACAGCGGGAAGAAGGCAAAGATCCCGTCAGCGCGGCGCGACTCGGAACCAAGGAAGTCGGCGGTGCGATCATCGCTTCGACGCTCACCACGACTGTTATTTTTCTGCCGGTTGTCTTCATGCAGACGATCACCGGCGTGCTCTTTCAGCAGCTCGCACTCGTCGTCGTCTTCGCGCTGTTCTGCTCTCTGGCGGTTGCCCTCACTCTAGTGCCGATGCTATCCAGCAAGCTGCTCCGGCGGCAAACTAAGCCCAGCGAACGCACGGGATGTTTCCACCACTATTTCGACCGAGTCGAAAATCGCTATTCACGGATTCTCAAAACGGCCGTGCAACGTCGCGGTCGTGTGATCATCGGTTGCATCGTGCTAGGCACCACGGCGTTTTTACTCGTGCCTTTGATTCCGATGGAGCTCGCGCCTCCTGCTGAGGCCGAAGAAATCGATGTCGATCTGTTCATGGATAGCGGCACCAATATCGCCGTGCTCAGCAAGGCGCTGGATGAACTTGAAGCGAAAGTCCGCGAGTTAGTTCCGACCGATTGGGTCCAGCATTTTTCCACCGATATTCGTGGTGGTCGCGCCGAAGTTGAGTTTAGCCTCAAAGAAGGTAGCCCGATCGGCACCACAGCTCTGGCCGATAAATTACGCACCGCCCTGGATGGACAAATACCCGGAGCCGATATTCGCGTGAGTGCGCAATCCGGGCTCTGGATTCTCCGGCGTATTTTCCGATCCGGTGGCGAAAGCGATGATATCTCGATCCAGATTCGCGGCTACGATCTCAACCAAGCCGAACAAGTGGGAAATCGCATTCGCTCCGCGATTGAGGACATCCCCGGAGTCGAAGGCGTGCGCGTAGGTCGCAATACGGGGCGCCCCCAAACCAACCTGCATCTCGATCGGGATAAACTCGCCGAGCTCGGTCTCTCGGTGCGTGAAGTCGCCGATGCCATTCAGATGAACGTCGGCGGAGGTCGCGCTGGTTCTTATCGGATCCGCGGCGAAGAGTTTCCCATCATCGTGCGATTGCGCCCTGAAGATCGGCGTAATACCCAGAGCCTTTCCAACATCCCGCTTCGACTCCCCAACGGGGAAATTATTCCCATTTCTTCTGTGATCGATCCGCAAACCGCGCTCGGCCCACCGCGCATCAACCGCATCGACGGACAGCGCATCACCAACGTCACCGCCACTCTGGCCGAAGGCACCGCCATGGGCGAAGCAGTGGAGGCGATTCGTGAACGCGTGGCCGAGTTGAGTTTACCACCGGGCTTCTCGGTCTATTTCGGCGGCGAGGCCGAAGAGCAGGAAAAAGCCGTGGCAGATTTCCGACTCTCCATCTTCATCGCGCTAGCGCTCGTTTACATGGTCATGGCGGCGCAATTCGAGCGTTTCCTCGATCCGCTGATCGTGCTCTGCGCCGTGCCATTCGCGGTGATCGGAGTTGTGCCCACCCTCTTCATCACCGGCACCACGATCAACATGCAAAGTCTCATGGGCGTAATCATGCTCATCGGTATCGTGGTGAATAATGCGATCGTGCTCGTGGATTATATTAACCTGCTGCGCCGCACTGAGAATCTCCCTCCCGTCGAAGCCGTGCAGCGCGCGTGCCGTCGCCGCCTGCGGCCAATTTTGATGACCACCCTCACGACCGTGCTCGGACTCCTGCCACTCTCGATTGGCCTTGGTGCGGGTGCCGAAATGCAGGCCTCGCTTGCTCGCGTAGTTTTGGGCGGTCTCCTCGCTTCTACTCTCGTCACCCTCGTGTTTATCCCTGCGCTCTATCTCACCGCGCACGACCTCCTTGATCGGGTAAAAGCGAGATTCGGTTAAGGTCGCGCGAACGACTCGCCAACAAAGCGCCTTGTGCGCAACTCCCGCATCTGCGAAGAAATTCAGCGCTCACTGTGAATCTGCTCGATCGTTATATCTTCAAAAGCGTGCTCGGATCCTGCCTCGCGGCAGTCGGGCTCTTTGGTTTTGTGCTCATGTTGGGCAACGCGATTCGCGATCTGCTGGGCTATGTGCTCGGAGGGCAACTCCCTCTCGCCACCTTCGGACAGCTCTTGCTCTTGCTGATTCCCTTCGTCGCCTACTACGCGCTGCCCATGGGTATGCTCTGCGGCGTGCTTCTCACTTTGGGGCGCATCTCCGCCGATAGTGAAGTCACCGCCATGCGCGCCGCTGGGATCGGGCTCGGACGAATCATGCGGCCCGTGCTGGTTCTTGGTATTCTGGGAACGGCGGTTGGGCTCTACATCAATTTCGAAGCGATGCCACGTGCGCGCATGCACTATAAGCAAGAATTGGTCAAAGCCGTGCAGACCAACCCGCTTGGGTTTATCGTGCCCCGCACCTACATCCGTGATTTCCCCGGATTCGTCGTCTATGTTGGCGAGAAACAGGGCCCAGTGCTCAACGATTTCTGGCTGTGGGAACTCGACGAAGAACAACGCGTCAAACGCCTCGTTCGCGCTGAAAGCGGCCGCTTCGAATACGACGCCGAAGGCCACGCGCTCTTGCTCACCTTAACCCAGGCACAAGTCGAAGCCCGCGATCCGGATCAACCCGAAGATTTTTCCCGACCACCTCTCGTGGGCACCTTTGGTAAAACCGAACAAGTGCGACTCCCCCTTGATGGACTGTTCGGCCGAAACACCGTGCGACAAAAGATCAAGTGGAAGACCTATGGGGAGCTGCGCGCCGAAAGTGCCCGACTTGCCGACATGCAGGTTCCACCTGAAGACGCCTCCGAACACCGCAAAGACCAAATGAAGGTGAAACTCGCCATGCAGGAGAAGTTTCACAACGCCCTCGCCATTTTCGCCTTCGCCCTGATGGGTGTGCCGCTTGGCATCAAAGTGTCCCGCCGCGAAACCTCCGCCAATCTCGGCGTAGCCGTGATGCTCGCACTCACCCACTACTTCCTCACCGTCATGGTCAACTGGCTCGATCAGCACCCGTATTATCGACCCGACCTCCTCTACTGGGTCCCTAACCTGCTGTTTATTGGCCTCGGCATCTGGCTCTTCCGCCGAATCGACAACCGCTAGCGGGATCGCAATTCAACCAACAGGTAGGGCGAACCCTCCGGGTGAACCGATCCGGATAAACAGCTCATGAACGCTTAATGGCGCTAAGTCAGCGCCATCGTAATTAGCGTCGCATAGCGCACAATAGCGGTTTGCCTTCTACAGTTTCTCCGGCATCCGGTGCACGCGAAACACGCGACGCCACAGCAGGAATCCGATCCACGCGATCAACATCGTGATCACCACATGGCCCAGATAATGCGAACCCACCAGCATCTGATACAGCCCCATCGACCAACCAAAAATCATCGCCAACGCCACGCCCAATCGCTGACCCCGCCGCGTCATCGCCAAACCAAGTAGACCCACCAGCGCGAAACCGCCGCTCGGATGCCCCGCCGGAAAACAACGCCCGCGACGATCCGGATAATTATCCTCCGGATAACTTTCCACCACCCGAACATAAGGCATCTCGCCCCCGTATCGCTCGATCTCCGCCGGGCAGAAAATATTGGTCGACGCTTTCAATTGCCCTATCACTGCGGGCACTGTGCCAATCGTCAAAATCGCGATCCATAAATGCCGACGCCCAATGTCCTTAAACGGCAACTTCGCTCGCCAATTCTGCGGCATCAACGCCAGCGCGAGCACTCCCAACCCAAGCAGAATAATCCCAATCTTCGGCCCGTCATAGAACCACAGTCGCGGCGGCGCTGATTCGCCATCAACAACCCAAGTCCGCGTTTCAAAATTATAGCACTTATCCTGCACCGCCAAATCCAGCTCCGTGTATTCAAAAATCAGAAACACCAGCACAAGCAGCCCCACCGCTGACCACAAGGAACTATCAATCCGCCAGCGTGCTATCGATTGGGTAGAAGAAACCATACGCAGAAATTACCATCGTCCAATCCAACGACCGCAAGCGAACTCGTTTTGATTGAAACAGGGCAGGGACTATTCACACTGTTGGATAACCAATAAATACGATGCGACCCATTTTCATATCATTGCCGTCCATCGCCATACTTTCTTTCGCCGCGGGTGCTCCGCCTGAACAAAAAGAGAGTGACAACACACAGATCACACAATTCAAAAATAAGTATTTGGGGGCCGTCGTAAAGCAAGGTAAGTATCTTATCAATCCAGAAACGACAGTCAGAGATGCGATCAAACTAGCTGGAGGCACTTTGAAGACAGTATGGCCCACAAACTCGAAACTGATTTCCGGCCCAGAACCCTACACTGTGGTTTCCGCGAGGGATGATTTGGAGGCATTTTTATCAACAATAATTCCTCCGAATTCAGTGCTATACCTAGCTGAGCACCTGCCCTACTAGCACCTTTCACAATCTCGGCTAATCCGGTTGGAGGAGATCTAGAGAGAAATTCCACATTCAAAATCCGCTCCGACCTTTGTGCCCTTAGCGATCTTCGTGGTAAAACAAACCACCCTGTCCCTCACCTACCTCACTTCTTCGGGAACTTACTCCGCCACCATTTTTTGAAGTCGAAGCTCACCCGGAGTTTACCACTCACACCTAATGCGGTGCCATCGGAGCCGTAGCTCACTTTTGTGCTCACGCCGAGAAACCAATCACCCCTGGCCCGATAAGTATATTTCTTCGGTAGCTTCCAAATGATGCCAGGGCGGATCGTAAACACATCGCGGTCACGAGTGCCCGTGAGCCGAGTGGTCGCGTAAGACATTTCGAGCGTATAACTATGCGCCGGGCGTTGCCAAACGAAGCCGCCACTAAGACTCACAGAATCATCGCCAAGATCGTTTTTCTCTAAAACCACCGGACGACCAGTCGTGGAAACATCGTCAGCCCCGACCGCCCAGAAGATGCGCCAGTCCGGCATGGTTTCGAGTTCGCGGGAGAAGGAAACGTGATAAGCGAAATGCCTCAGGCCATCACTCACATCGCCGGGCGGACTGCTGACTGGGGTGATGAAATCGACCCCTAATCCCATATCCCAATGCGACCAGAACCGATGCCCGATCCGATACTTGGTGCTGAGCCGCGCGGCGTAAAAGCCGTATTCGTGCATCCAATCCACATCGCCGAATCCGTGCGCGAAGTAACTCTCGATCCCTCCAGTGACATCCCAATTATCGCTGAGCCCATAACGTAGAGCCAACGGCACGCGCAAATAATCCTTTCGGTGGAAATCGCCGAAATGCGGACGAAACAGAAGCTTTAGCCGGTGCTTTTTTTCCGTGCCGGGGAGCGCGCTGTTGAACACGCCTTCGATCTGCATATCTCCATCCGAGACCTTTTCATCTTCATCCTCACCTTCACTCGCTTGCAGACCCGGCAAAGTGGTCGCGGCCAGTATGGCGACGAAAAGAAAACGGAGAAAAATATTTGAGGTCTGGGGTAATGAAAGCATCGGCGTTTTCTATTCGGGTGGTCCGTTTTTGTAGCGCGCCAATTCTTCGGGCGTCAGCTCGCGGTAGGTATCCTCTTCATACATCGCTGAGGCCGATTGATAATAGGCCACGGCGGTATCTTGAAAGGCTTTATCTTCATGCTCAAAAGGCGTGACGACGTAGCTCTTCGGATCGAAGCCGAATTGGCTGAACTGCTTCACGGGTTTCAGAATCGTGAGCTGATCGTCGCGGAAGAGACCGAGTTTTTGGTAATTTCCCAGCACGACGCGCGGACGACCCTTGGTGTTCATCACATCCCAACCATAGAAACGGCTCGGGTAGCTCCAGTTGAGCAGGCCAAGAAGCGTCGGCGGAAAATCGATCTGGCTCATCAGCGCATCGACGCGACCTGGTTTGATCTGCCCGCCCGGAGCGTAGATCATCAGCGGGATGTGATAGTTCTGCACAGGCAGCTCGCTCTTGCCCGCAACCGATGCGCAGTGATCGGACACGATCACAAAAATCGTGTTTTTGAACCACGGCTTATTCGAAGCATCTTCCAGAAACTTGTTGATCGCATAGTCCGTGTATTTCACGCCGCCATCGCGCCCCGAAATCTTCGAAGGCAAATCGATGCGACCATCAGGATAAGTGAAAGGGCGATGATTGGAGGTCGTCATCACAAAGTAGTGAAACGGCTTACCGCTCTCCGCGCCTTGATCGGCTTCGCGCAGAGTCCAGTTAAACAGATCCTCGTCGCAGGCGCCCCACGCATTGGCAAAGGTGATGTCTTCCTTATCCACGGAAGCGCGATCCACGATCCGGTAACCGTTGTTACCGAAAAAGGCATTCATGTTATCGAAGTAGCCATAGCCGCTGTAGATAAACGCGGTGTCGTAGCCGCGACTGCGAAACACGCTGCCGAGTGAAAACATATTGCCGTTGCGCAGGCGCTTCACGATCGAGCGTCCGGGAGTCGGCGGCAGTGAAAGCACCATCGCTTCCATCCCACGGACGGTGCGCGTGCCGGTCGCGTAGTAATTATCAAAGACGAGGCTCTTCTCCATCAGCTCATCGAGATGCGGCGTGATATTCCGGTCCGAACCATAGCGCGCCATGTAGATCGCGCTGAGGCTTTCGACCGTGATCTGAATAATGTTGGGCTGGATCGGTGTACCTTCGTTACTCACGAAACGCAGCGTGTCGTGCGGATTGTCGGTCAAAGGCACTGAACCATCGGCGGCCAACTCCGTGCGCAGTTGCGCAAACGCTTCGTCCACCGGCATCGATGGATAGAACGTTTTGTAATCGAGCTTGTTGTTGCGAAACGCCGCGACAAACGACCACGGGCCATTCTTCGCCAACTCGCGATTGTAGTCGTTTTTAAACTCCGGGAGATGACGCGAATCGAGCAGCAGCCCGAAAGCGAGCGGCAGAACGAACCAAGTCGCGCCCGCCATAAAGCGTCTCTTCATCGGCACGCGAGGAGCCTCCATCCAGAGTTTCAGCAATCCCGTGCGAGAGAGCGTCCAATAAACCAGCGCGGTCGCTATCCCGATCCCCGCAAAGATCGCCGGCATGTTGTAGGATTCACGGATGTTGCCGATCACCTCAACCGTGTAGACGAGGTAGTCGACCGCGATGAAGTTGAAGCGCACCGAAAACTCATCCCAGAACGTCCATTCCGAAACCGCCGTGAAAAGCAGCTCGGCCGTTATTCCCAAAGCCACCAGATGCGTAAGCACGCGAGCCCAACGCCATTCGAACCATTTCGCCGGAAGCAAAGTGAGCATCAATGTGATCGGCAGCGCCCACAGACCCGCGGCCGCAAGATCATAAACAAAGCCCCAGAAAAACGACGCCAGCAGGCTCAGATCCCAGCCCACGCTCCCCGCCGACTTAAACAGCAGCGCAATCCGCACGACCAACGAGATGGCCATGAAGAGCAGATAAAAAATAACGGTGCCGCCGTGACGGGTTGCCACGAGGCGTTCGAGGAAAAGGGGTAATTTAATCAAAACTGCGGACAAGGTGTATTTCACATGCAGCGCTGGCAAGTCAGAGCGGTGATTTTTGGCGTGCGCTGTTCGCCGGTTCATGAACAACTCAAAACCTATGTCCGACAAGCCGTTCACTTTCATCTGTGGTCCCGACGACTTTCTTGTCGATCGACTCGGGAAGGAACGCTACGCCGCTCTCACCAAGGATATCGACGACGAGTTTTCGCAGGAGGTGCTCAGCGGATTTGCTAACAATGTCAGCGAGGTGGAGACCGCCATCAATCATTTCCGCGACAGCGTGCAAACCGTCTCGATGTTCGGCGGACGTCGCGTGGTGTGGTTGAAGGACGTCAATTTTCTCGCAGATAGCGTGACTGGTCGCGCCGACAGCACGCTCAAGCTCGTCGAAGATTTGAAGGAGCTGCTCGCGGCCATCAATCCGGCCGACACCGCCGTGCTGATCACCGCGGCGCCGATTGATCGACGTCGCGCTTTTCCCAAGTGGTGCGAAAAGACCGGCGACTTCACCCTCGTAGGCGGTGGTGACGACGGCGATGCGCTGGCGGGAGTCGTCATTGCTGAAGCAAAAGCACTCGAAGTGAGCATCACACCCGACGCCACGCGCCTACTGCTCGCCAAGATCGGCAGCAACACCCGTCTAATCGTCGAAGAACTACGTAAACTCGCCAACTTCGTCGACGATGGCGAAAGCATCGAAGACAAACACGTCGCCGAGCTCACGCCCAATGTCGCCGAGGGAGATTTCTTTGAATCAGCCGAAGCGTTTTTCAGCGGCGATCTCAAATGGACGCTCGCCGCACTTGAGCGGCACTTCTTCGCCGGAGGCGACTCGCGACCCATCATCAGCGCATTGCAGAATCGCAACCGCATCCTGATCCAAGTGCGCGCTCTGATCGATTCTGGCGAAGCCACGCTCGGCCCACGCGGGCTCAACGGTCTGAAGCAAGCCGCTCCCGCCTACGCGGAAAAATTCGGCGAAGCCGCGAATGAAAAGAGCGCCTACAATCTCTTCAGCCAAAACGCCTGGTATGTCGGCAAGCTCGCGTCGGGCGCCAAGCTCCCGACCCTGCGCCGCTTAATCGACAACCAAAAGGAGTTCGTCGCCGCGTTTGAAGAAATCATTCAACGCCCCCGCGAGCAGGAAGAAGTTCTCCGCGAAATGGTCACGCGCTGTTTATCCACGGGCTGAACCACCAAACAATTTTTAACATGTCCACCATCCCTACTGAATTCGCCAACGCCACCGCGCACACCAAGGCCAACATCTATTTTGATGGCCGCGTGATGAGCCACACCCTGATCGAAGCCCAAGGCGTCCGCAAAACCCTCGGCCTCATCCAACCCGGCACCTATCATTTCGGCACCGATGCTCCCGAGCACATGGAAATCGTGGCCGGAGCCTGCACCGTCGTCCTCGATGGCGAGACCAAAGAAACCAACTATAACGCCGGTCAAGTTTTCGATCTGCCGGGCAACAGCGGATTCAACATCACGAGCACCGACGGCGTCTGCGAATACATCTGCACGTTTCTCTAATCAGGACCGCCCGCAGCGAAATCCAGCCCAACCCGCGGCCGTCAAAAGATCATACGTCATCTATTAGTTGACGTGCAATCATTAGTGATTCGTGGATCGGTTTCGTGAGAATTATCGCTGACAAGTGAGGCGCGGCTCGCTGCGCACATGTCTGCTCGCGGTCGCGACATGTTTGCCATTGGCAATCCGTTTACTGCCTGCTTAGCTTGGAGGCTCTCTCGTGAACGAATCTCTACCCATCACCAACGTCCTCGCCGAGCGCTACGCATCGGCCGCCATCAAAGCTATCTGGTCCCCCACGGGACGAGTTTCCCTCGAACGCGATTTTTGGATCGCCGCCATGAAGGGCCAACGCGACCTCGGCGTGTCGATTCCCGCCGAAGCGATCAAGGACTACGAGAAGGTGAAAAATCAGATCGACCTCACGTCAATCGATGCCCGGGAACGCGTGACGTTGCACGATGTGAAAGCGCGCATCGAAGAATTCTCCGGCCTCGCTGGTCACGAATATATCCATCTCGGCCTGACCAGCCGCGATCTCACGGAAAACGTCGAGCAGCTGCAGATCCTGCGCTCGCTCAAAGTCGTGCAGATGAAAACCGCGGCTGCGCTCAACGGGATCGCCAAGCAGGCCGAAACGCATCGCGACGTGATGATCACCGGTCGCACCCATAATGTGCCTGCGCAGCCCACCACTCTTGGCAAACGCATCGCGATGTTTGGACAAGAACTCCAAATCGCCTACACCCGCCTTAGCGAAGTGATCGCGCGTTATCCCGTGCGCGGGCTCAAGGGCGCCGTCGGCACTCAGCTCGATCAGCTCACTCTCCTCGGGGGTAATGCCAAGAAAGTAGACCAACTCGAACAAAGCGTCCTCAAACACCTCGGCTTCAAAGCCGCTCTCGGTTCCGTCGGCCAAGTTTACCCCCGCACCCTCGATTTCGAGGTCGTCACTGCGCTCCAGCAAATCTCCGCCGCCGCCGCGAGCTTCTCGACCACTCTCCGCCTCATGGCTGGACAAGGCCTTCTGACTGAAGGTTTCCAAAAAGGCCAAGTCGGCTCTTCCGCGATGCCGCATAAAATGAATGCCCGCAACTGCGAGCGCATCTGTGGTTTCGCCACCATCATCAGCGGTTACGCCACGATGACCAGCGGCCTCGCCGGACATCAGTGGAATGAGGGCGACGTGTCCTGTTCGGTCGTGCGCCGCATCGCGCTCCCCGATTCGTTCTACGCCATCGATGGCCTCCTCGAGACCTGGCTCAACGTGCTAAACCAAATGAACGTGTTCCCCGCCGCCATCGCCGCGGAAAACGAACGCAATCTCCCCTTCCTCGCCACGACCACCATTCTCATGGAAGCAGTCAAAAAAGGCGCAGGACGCGAAACCGCTCACGAAGCGATCAAAGAACACTCCATCGCCGCTGCCACTGCGCTGCGCAACGGTGGAGACGCCGATCTCGTCAGTCGTCTCGCTGGAGACAAACGCGTAAACCTCGGTAAACGCGCGCTCCAGAAGATCCTCTCCGAAACGCACCGTTTCATCGGCGGAGCCCCGCATCAGGTGGACACCTTCGTCACCGAAGCCCGCAAAATCGTAAAACGCCAGAAAGGCGCCGTGACATACCAGCCGGGTCGGTTGCTTTGATCGCAACAGCAGCACCGCCTACTAAATGCCATAAAGCGTGATTGCAGGTATGATTTTTATTTTAGTTTTGGTAGTTTAACCCTATTTATATTTGCATGTAACAGTGCTATCGAGCGGCCAGATGGTAAAGAAGAGTAAATTTAAGCAAGGCATTGGCCACTAGGTCACGCGCAATTGTCGCCTAGATCAAAGTCAAGCGGAGGTGAAAATCCTTAATATGATCGCTCTATAACCATATCGCCTTATATTGTGAATTAAATTCTTAAGAGATCGGAGTATTTTTGACGTGGATCTCAAACTGGCAAATAACCTCTACAAATCAATTGATACCATGCATATCACTGTGGCGTTCAATCATCACCAAAGGGATATGCAAAAGCGCCCCAAATAGTAGCAACTCTGGTTGACACCACGTTTATCGATGCACAACGCCTTAAGACTATACTCTGTATTACATCGACGCAGTAGATGTCACGTATCATATAAATCAAGTGCGGTCTTCTCAATCTGCCCTACACTAGAAGCAAGACCCAAACAAAAGAACGGACTGACTAGTTCGACGGTCTAAATGCGAGTTCGGCTTCTATCGATACCCCAGTTAACGAGGAGTGTAAACAGATAGACCTTTCTGGACCCACAGAATAACAATGAATATTTACTTATAATTTAGACCCGAAATGTTCATATCAGAACAGATTTAATAAAACTCATAGGCGGGCAGGATGAACTGATTTTCATATTAGAATACATACAGACTAAATAGGCATAAATCAGAATGTATAAAAGACAGCACAAACACTGCAATGCCGATATTGTAGACGGTGGCGAGACCAGCCTTATCTGCAAAGGCAGCAAGCGAGGCCGATCATGTGCGCCAGTGACTAAAGCCTAGGCGATATCATTTCTGCGATGCCATCCCACAACTTTATCCTGCTCTGCAAAGCGGATAAGGCAGCTCGCTCGGCTTCTTCTTGTTTTGCAGCGCTTTCTTCACATAGTAAATTTACCATGCGTCTACCCATCTCGCCATGCTCATCGCCATCCAACTCGATGTGGCGATCCAGATAATAGCGCAAAGTGGATACTTTATCAGGAAATTGAGCTTCGAGTCGCACGACAAGCTGGTTGAACATCTCAGGTATTAAATCTTCGCGGCCAAAGGTAAAACATGCGGCAATTTCATGAAGCCTCCCCCCCCCTATGACACTGAAGGTATGTTCGACAAACGCCGATACGCATGGGACGACGTCGGCCTCGGCCAGAGCGGATTTTAAAGGATGCTTACCATTCAGAAGATGCAAGAAGAGATTTATCTTCGTCGTATCTGCTCCAATCTCATTCATAGCTTTCAAGTAAAGGTCGAAGTGACTAATCGCCTGACCGCTCGGAAGAACATCACTCTCCTCACCTAGAACGATCTCATTGACCAAGCGACGTAATTGAGCATTCCCCTGCGAGATCCAAGGAACAGTCACGCAAGTGAGTTGGACCTGTAAAGCTTTCAGTAGCGACATAAAATCCCATACCGCAAAAACATGCTGCTCCATGAATATACGCAGCTCGTCTATTGTAGCGAGCCGAGCATAGAGGCGATGGCTGAGGAGGGCCTGTCTACTTGGCTCAATTTTTTGACTAAGTTTTTCTTGGTGCATAATTTCTTAGCAGTAGCAGCGTTAATGCGCGACGTGATAGCGGCATCTAAAATTAACCATATGGTAATGACCTAAAAAGAATCCCTAAGCCAAGAACTATTACAAGCTCGCCAGAACCAGCAGGCAGAAAAACCATAAGAGCAACAATCCCCCCTTTTTCGCGAAGAGTGAGCTTCAATTTTCCATGGTTCCGTTTGCATAATCTAAGGGTGATCTCTAGGCCCATTACTATCCCTTGCTGTTGAAATTTAGAATAGTCATACTGGAGAAAAGCGCCAACCGATTCAATTGATCCTCATTCATGCTTCGCCCTCTTTCCTCCAACGTTATTTCGTAGGAATGGTGCCAACGTCCACAGCACCAAGCAAACGGCCCATCTTGGCATCAATCGCTAACCTAAATTGATAGGATTCTGCCAAATTTCGCACCGAGTCGTTTGCTTAAATTCCCCAGTAACCACGCTTCTTTCTGCCCGAAATAGGCGTTTCCAAGGGTCCGTTTTCACCTCTGAGCAAAATTGAGTTTGCCACCCTTGGTCGCGCTGCGCCACTTTCTCCCCTCACTCTTCAAACCTTTTTATCACCTCTCATGTCTGAACTCGTAGGAAATGTATTAGTAGGCCAATCCGGTGGCCCCACTTCAGTAATTAACGCCAGTGTGGCGGGCATCGTATCCGAGGCCCTTAACCACGAATGCGTCGAAGAGATCTATGGCACCCTCAACGGTGTGCTCGGCATCTTAAACGAAGACTTCATCGACCTCGCCGATGAATCTCAGCAGCAGATTCGCGCTCTTCGCCACACTCCTGGTGCGGCCCTCGGCACTTGCCGTTATAAGTTGAAAAGCCAACAGGATTTTGAGCGCGTGCTCGAAGTCTTCAAAGCGCACAACATCCGCTACTTCTTCTACATCGGTGGAAACGACTCTCAGGATACCGCCGACAAGATCTCCAAGCTCGCTCAAAATCAGGAATACGAGCTCCGCGTGATCGGCGTGCCGAAGACGATCGACAACGATCTGCCCGGCACCGATCACTGCCCCGGCTACGCAAGTGCGATCAAGTATATCGCCACCACCGTGCGTGAAGTCGCTTGCGACAGCGAATCGATGGGCCAAGGCGATCTCGTTTCCATCATCGAAGTGATGGGCCGTTCCGCTGGTTGGCTCGCCGCTGGTGCTTCCCTCGCGAAACGTCGCGACCACCCGCACGATCCTCCACACATCATTCTTCTTCCGGAAGTTCCCCTCAACCGGGAGAAAATTCTCGAAGACATCCAACGCGTGCTCAAGCGCGAGAAGTTCTGCTCCATCGTCGTCGCCGAAGGACTCGTGGATGAAGACGGTAACTACTTCGCCGCCGAAGCTCAGACCGATGCCTTCGGTCACGCCCAACTCGGTGGATCCGGTGATGCCCTCTCTGATCTCATCGGAGCTAATCTCCCCGGCATCAAAGTTCGTGTCGCCAAACCTGGCCTCATGCAACGTGCCGCTGCTCACAGCGCATCGAAAATCGATGCCGACGAGGCTGCCCTCGCTGGCAAAGCTGCCGTCGAAGCCGCCATCGATGGTGAGACCGATAAGATGGTCACACTCCTCCGCGGTGAAGGTGATACTTACACCTGCGAAACCGGCCTCTCACCTCTCTCTGAGATCGCCAATGGCGTAAAGAAGCTCCCAGCTGATTGGATCAACGAAGACGGCGTGAGCATGAACTTCCAGTTCCTCCGCTACGCTCAGCCTCTGGTCCAAGACGAAGTCGAGGTCCCTTACGAAAACGGTGTGCCGACTTTCGCCCGACTCAGCAAAGTCCGTGTCGACAAGCAGCTCGCGCCTTACGTTTCCGCGTAACCGCAGTTTAACGCTTTAAACAAAAAGGCCGGGCGCATATCGCGACCGGCCTTTTTGTGCTTAGATCATAAAGAACAGAGTGATTTCCGAACTACGCCTTAACCGGCTCGATGGCTTTCTCTTCAATGAGACCCTTCGTCTTAGGGAAAAGCTTGATCGCTTCGATCACCATCCACACTTCCAGCACAAGAGTGACGACGGCGATGCCGACCAGCAGCCAGTTGCCTTGCATGAGCCAGCTATTTTCGCCGACGAAGGCCTGGAGCGTCATCGCCCAGGCAGGGAGAATCAGCATCATGATCATCGGCACCACGAGGAACCAGATTGGCAAGCTGCGACGCCAGAGATAAAAGGCGATGACGAGGAAGGAAACGCCACCAAGCAGTTGATTCGTAGCACCGAAGATCGGCCACAGAATCATGCCGCCCTTACCTGCGTTCGCTAGAGCCCACTCTTTCCCCGCCGGAGGCACTGCGGCCATCAGCATCGCGGTGCACACTGCTACGATCGTGGCGCCGTGCTTACCTTGGATCCAGCTAAGCCAGCTTTTGCCATCAGCCGATTTAGGCGCGATCGCCGAGGCGAGCTCCTGCACGATGTAGCGTTGCAAACGGCACGCGGTATCAAGGGTCGTTCCCGCAAAGGAGGCCACAAACACGCCCATCAATGCCACGGAGACTCCCCCGGGAATTCCCAGCGCCTTTACGAAATTGGCTGAGCCAGTGACAAACGCGCCGACCTTGCTGCCAAGAGTCGAACTAGTGCTCCAATCGGCGTAATAGTGAGACCATGCTTCGGTGCCCATCAGCATCACTCCATCTCTGCTCATCGCACCGAGACCAATACCTGCTGCACACGCTAGAATCACGAGAGTCGCGAGAAAACCTTCAGTCAACATCGAGCCGTAGCCAATCGCACGAGCATCGGGTTCAAACTTGAGCTGCTTACTGGTCGTGCCCGAAGAGACGAGGCAGTGGAACCCACTGATCGCGCCACAGGCGATGGTAATAAAGAGAAATGGGAACATCGCTGGGGCACCGACCGGATTCGGGTTAATCGCCGGGGCCGCCAATTCAAGGGACGGGCGTGCACCACCTTCGATGAGAGGCGCTCCACCAAAAAACGCTGCCGCGACGACTCCTAACACCACCAAACCAAGCACCGAGATAAGTTGCAGCGCATTGATGTAGTCGCGCGGCTGCAGCAACGCCCACACGGGAATCACCGAAGCGACGTAGGAATAAAGCAGCAGGATAACAACCCATGTAAACGCAGACCACGACGCCATCGCCATGTTGAGCGTGTGAAGAAATCCGGTGTCACCATAGATCACCGAGAGATACATAACGATGAGAGCGATGATCGAAGGGATCTTCAGGCTCAAGCCACGCCGGTTGAGCCACATGCCGATCAGCACCGCCAATGGAATTTGAAGCAGACACGGCACAATCGCGCTCGGGAACATCTTGAAGATCGCGGCAATCACCAGGCCGAAGATCGCTAGCACGATCGCCACCGCCATAAAGAGGATACAGAGAAACACGATCCGCACGCGACGGTTAAGCACGCGACCCGCGATATCGCCCACCGTCTGGCCATTGTTACGCAGCGATACGACCAACGCACCGAAGTCGTGCACGGCACCGATAAAGATCGAACCAAAGATCACCCAGAGCAGGGCCGGAAACCAACCCCACAGAATCGCAATCGCCGGTCCGACGATTGGCCCTGTGCCCGCGATTGATGCGAAGTGATGCCCGAAGACGATCCCCTTCGAAGTCGGCACGTAGTCCACGCCATCCTTTAGTTTTTCCGACGGGCACACGTACTCGGCAGAAAGTTTGAAAATTTTACTACCGAGCCAGCGGCCATAAGTGTGGTAAGCGACGATGAAGCCAAGGCCGGCAAGCAGCGCAATCAGGAGGGTTTGCATACAGTGGTGGGGATTAAACTTCGCCGCGAAAACAACGGCTGATCGGCCCTGTTTGTAAGATTCTCCTCCAGCCACGCAACGCCGAATTGCCATGAGGCCGGTTGGGCGAATTTAGCTTGGTTTCGTCCTCGACGTGAACGGCCGCAGCTCATTCTCCTATTTCCAGCATGATTAAACTCGGCGTCATCGGATTTGGGAGTCGCATCAGCAGTATCGTGAAAGCCGTTGTGGCGCATGATCCAGAATTTCACGTCACGGGCGTGGTTGATCCCGATGAACGCAGCGCCCGGAAACGACTACCCGAGGCAGATCGCGACGAGGTAAAGTTTTATCCCTCACTGGCCTCCTTAGTTAAACGTGGACGCCCCGATGCGCTGCTGATCGGCACGCGTTGCGATCTCCATGCGCGTTACGCGATCGCTGCCGCCAAAACCGGACTACCCCTCTTTCTCGAAAAGCCCATCGCCACAACGCTCCGCCAAGCCCGTGGCATCGAACGCGCATGGCGCGATGCGAAATCTGAAGTCGTAGTTAGCTTTCCGCTACGGGTGAGCCACCTGTGCGAGGAAGCCAAGCAACGCATCGACGCTGGTGCGGTCGGCCGCGTCGAGCATCTGCTCGCCACCAACTACGTGTCCTATGGCAACGTGTATTTCGACCGCTGGTATCGCGACTACCAGATCACCGGTGGATTATTTCTCCAGAAAGCGACCCACGATTTCGACTATCTCTCCTATCTCGCCGGATCGCCCATTATTCGCGTCGCGGCCATGATGACACAAGGGCGCATTCATCAGGATAAGACTCTCGAACCGTCCGGCGGAAATCCAGATGTCGCTTACTATCCCGAAATCGGCACTCCCATCACGGGTATGAATGAGGACTCGTCCAGTGCTCTGCTGGAATTCGCGACCGGCGCGAAGGGAGTTTACACTCAGGTGTTTTACACCCGCGGGAAAGCGGAACAGCGCGGAGCCACCCTCTCCGGACTCCATGGGACGCTCCAATTCGATTGGTATGATAATAACCTGCGAGTCGTGCCCCACGCGATCGATACCGTGCCAGAGTCTTACCAACCACCTGAGGGTTTCGAGCATTTCGGTGGCGATGCCGTCCTTGCTGCCAACTTCAGCGATGTCGTGCTCGGCAAGGCGCGTTCAAGAACACCAATCAAAGCAGGATTAAAAAGTGTCTACGCCTGCCTCGCCGCCCGGAAGAGCGCTCAAACGGGACGCTTCGTCAACGTCGAGCAAGTCACTGACCTCTAGAGGCAATGCATCTCGATTATCTCAGCACACTGGGAAAACGCTGGAGTGATGGATTAATCCAACGCAAAGTTTAGCCTTCATGGCCGCGCAAAACTACTCGACGGAAATTGCGATAATCGGTGGCGGTGTCGGCGGATGCGCAGCAGCCCTCTCTGCACTTGAAGCAGGCGCTCAGGTCATCCTTACCGAGGAGACAATCTGGATCGGAGGACAACTCACTTCGCAAGGTGTCCCGCCCGACGAACATGGTTGGATCGAACGATTCGGTCGCACCGCGAGCTACGCGCGTTTTCGCAAAGCCGTGCGTCACTACTATCGTGAGCACTATCCGCTGCGCTCAGAATGCTGCGACGATCCCAAACTCAACCCTGGCAATGGTTGGGTCTCCCCTATCTGTCACGAGCCCAAGGTGGCCCTCGCTGTGCTCAAAGCGATGCTCGCTCCTTATCGCGAGAGCGGCCAACTACAGGTCCTCCTGGAAACCACTCCCACTTTGGTCGACCTTGGCCACAACGACACGATCACCGCGGTGAAACTCACCCATCGCGATGGCAGAGAAATTCGCATCGAAGCCCCCTACTTCCTCGATGCCACCGAACTCGGCGATCTGATCGCACTCAGCGGCACCGAGTCCCTCACAGGCCGCGAATCCCACGCGCAGACCGATGAACCGAGCGCGCCCGCCGAAGCCCAGCCAGAAAACAATCAGGCCTTTTCCTGGTGTTTCGCGCTCGAACATCTCGAAGGCACCAATCAAGTCGGCAAGCCCCCGCGCGACTACGATTACTGGCTCAATTATGTGCCCAACATCACTCCCCCCTGGCCCGGCGAATGGCTCGGCTGGAGCGGACTCAATCCGCGCACGATGGAAGCGATGCACTACAAGTTCGCACCGCATCAAGAAAAGCTCGGCCTCTTTTCCGGGCTATGGACCTTTCGCCGCATCATCGATCGCGACCTCTTCGAACCCGGCACCTACGCGAGCGATCTTGTGATGGTGAACTGGCCAATGATCGACTACCTCGAAGGAGATCTCATTTCTGCCGACGCCACTCAACGCGCCAAACTCTACGACGGTGCCAAGCAACTTAGCCTCTCCGTTTTTCATTGGCTGCAAACCGAAGCTCCCCGCCCGGATGGCGGCATCGGTTGGCCGGGACTTCGATTGCGACCCGACATACTCGGCACTGAAGACGGACTCGCGATGGCCCCCTACATTCGCGAATCCCGCCGCATCCAAGCCCTCACCACGATTCGCGAACAAGACGTTTCCTCCGCGCATCTTCCCGCCGGCTCAGATCGCGCACGCCAATTCGACGACAGCATTGGCGTTGGCTATTATCGTATCGACCTCCACCCCTCCTGCGGTGGAGACAATTACGTGGATGTGCATTCCCTCCCTTTCCAAATCCCCCTCGGCGCGCTCATTCCGATGCGCATGAAAAACTTGCTTCCCGTCTGTAAAAACATCGGCACCACCCACATCACCAACGGTTGCTACCGCCTCCACCCTGTCGAGTGGAACATCGGCGAGTCAGCCGGCTGCCTCGCCGTGCACTGCCTGCGCGAAAAACACACGCCGCATCAAGTGCACGCCGACATAGATCGGCTTACCACATTCCAAAAGCTCCTGAGCAATCGCGGCGTCGAACTCGAATGGCCCGATCAGAACCTAGACCCCATCGAAGGCGATCCTCACGCCCACGTGATGCATCTGGATTAATCAGCCCTCCGCATCGAAAATCTCCTCGATGGGTTTTTCAAAGAGCTGCGCCAGCTTGAATGCCAACGGCAGACTCGGATCGTATTTTCCCGTTTCGATCGCGTTGACGGTTTGACGTGAGACACCTAGCTCGTCGGCCAGAGCGGCCTGCGACCAGTTATTGTCCGCTCGTAATTCTCGTAGATGATTTTTCATCGGTAACGGCGAACAGAGATGACAGTGCCGACACCCCAAAAGAACACCATCAAACAGAGGGCCCCAGCCAGACCGACCGGGTCAAGTTTCGCTCCGATCTCATTTAAAACATTTACGGTCGTTCCCCATTCGACCGTGACCATAGCTGCGAACAACCAAACCTTGAGTTGCAGGTGATACTGTAATTCGTCCAGTCCACGAATAAATCGAGCAAGATCACGCAACCAAAGACCAAACGGAATCAGCGGAGTCAGCCGTATGGTCATCAGCCCACTAGTCCCGATGTCCGGATAGCTGCGGTATAAGTAGGTCGCCAAGAGATGCGTTAATGCCGCAACCAACACCCATTTACTCAAACGCAGATCTTTCCTGCACGAATATTGCCCGGAGAGCGGTGTCACCGATTCCAACGTATTTATTTTGTCCATGCATCGACATGTAAAGGTCGCTTGTCATATATCAAGCCTACTTGACATAATGATTTTAGAAATAGGTAACCCTCCCTCCTACCTCAGAGGTAATTCTTCAGCTTAAACTCACGGTGCCGAGGTTGCGCATCGCGCGGCGCGGAACCATCCGAGGATAGCGGATACGTGCTCTTGCCCATCATCTCACCGCTAAGTTTCACCGCTGGATGCGTGTTAACCAAACGTCGCGTCGCGGAGGTCCAATCGAGAAGTTTACCTCGCGCCTCGAGCACTACGGTTTGATACGCTGCGTCTTGGGCTAAGTTGGTTAATTCATCGGGATCAGCCTCGATGTCGTAGAGTTCATCGTAGTTACCGCCATCGAATAACGCTTCGGGATAATGGACGTAACGCCAACGATCCCAACGAATCGCCTTACTCCACGGATTCTCTGTCACCGCCACATCTTTTCCTGATGTGTTCGCACCGCTGAGCTGCGGCGTGATATCCGCGCCATCGGCGGTTTCAAATCCTTCGACCCCGCAAAGGGACGCAAGCGTCGGTGCCATATCGATATTTTCGACAAGGCCAACATTTACCTCTCCAGCATTCGTCATGCCTGGCACTTTCCAAATCATCGGCACACGGCACACCGCATCGGAACAGATACCGGGAGCCTTTTCGGAGATCCCATGAATGCCGTGATAAGCACCGTGATCGCTGCCGTAGATCACGATCGTATCGTCTTCCAAATCGTGCTCGAGAAGGAATGCCAGCAGTCGTCCCACCACATCATCCATCTGCGTGACACACGCAAGGGTCCCTCGCCAGGCGCGACGCGCTCCATCGTGAAATGTGTCGCCCGGTTGCGCATGCTCCCACTCCATCTCGCGGAAATTTTTCCACATCTCCTGAAAGTGCAGTGGTCGCCCCACCGGCTCACGATCGATCGTCGGCGGCAAGGGCAGATCATGCGGATACATGTCCCAATATTCTTGCTGCGGAATCAACGGATGATGTGGACGTTGCAGCGCGATTTGAATACAGAACGGTTTCGAGCGATCCTCTTCAATAAACTCGGTCGCCTTGCGCGCCGCCCACCGCTCCATCGTGTGTTCGTAAGGAAGCTTCGACGGACACGCATCGGCCGGTAGCGAAGAACCATAGGGCTCCGCGAAGTTACGCCAGCTGTCTTCCAGATCGCGCAGGCCCAAGCTCGTGAGCTCATCGAGATAGTCCGACTTGCCACGCTCCCCATCTGCCGATTCATACGAATCGCCAAAGTAATCCACATCATCCGCAATCCAGTTACGCGGCGATTCCGGCAAATGCAGTTTCCCATACGCCGCCGTGCGATAACCCGCCGCTTTGAAATGCCTAAACATATTCGGCAGCTCCGGTTTCGCCGGTCCCGACAAACCGTAATAGCCGTGATTCTGACAATACTGCCCGCTCAAAATGCTCACGCGACTCGGCGTGCAAATCGGGTTCTGGCAATACGCATTTGTGAAACGCATGCCGTCCGCCGCGAGCCCATCGATGTTTGGCGTCTGCACGCCATAGCGATCACCCGCACATCCCATCAACCCGGCATGATGCTGATCAGCCAAAATCATCAGCACATTACGACGGCGAGGAGCAGGGGTAGAGTCATCAGGCATAACTAAAATTTCCACTTACCGCCTAACTCACGCAACCTAGAACCGCGCCTACCCTTCCGTCGGTGACTCGGGATTGCCGTTGAAAGGATTCATCTTCTCGGGATCCCATGCCACGATCTGCCCAGCGTGATCCAATTCCGGCCGCAATTCCGCATATGATAAATCCTGCACTGCAAGCCCGTCACGTTGACGACACAGTGCCACGGCAATCGCCGCCGACTGGGCCAGAATCATGAATACAGGCTCCATCCGGATCGAACCAAACGCGATGTGCGATGCGCTTACCGCGACCGGCACCACTAAGTTTTGAACCTCGCCACGCGGTGGCACAATCGACCGATAGCTGATCGCGTAAGGCTTAGGCAGTTTGATCTGCACGTCGCCTTCGTTGAGCACCATACCGGCATGCACGAGCCTCCGACAATTGTGCGAGTCCATCCCGTAAGCGCCAAGGCCCACGCCATCCTCCACGATCTCGCGCGACATACAGTGCAGCTCCGTCATCACAGTATCGCCCACCATGCGCCGACCTTCACGGATGTAGAGTTGATGCGGCCAGTGACCCGTCGCGGTAAACTCATCGCTCGCCAATCCCCATTCTGAAAAAGCGGCGCGTAGGTGTTCGGGCACTGCCGGATCATTGGCCAGAAACCACAAATAGCCCTGCGTGTAGGTAACGTGTTTTTGAAATATCTCCTCACGACGTTCGTAGCTACCTGTCGGCCAATCCCAATTCGCACCGATGTAGTCGGTTGAGATCGCACCGTGGTTATTCGTGTCGGTCTTGCCTCCGCGGATCCGATCAAACTTGCGGAAAACATCATCCCACCCTGTCGCCAAGTAGCGTGCGAGTAATTCGTATTCAGCGCGGTCGTAATCTGCCGGTTTCGCAAAGGGCACGCGTCGCGTCGAATCCTTCGTCATGCAAATCCTAAAGTTGTAAGCTTGGAGACGTTGATCGCCCACCCCGGGAATGAATCTATCATCTGAATCGATCCCCGGCAGCAAACCGCTTTCGGGATTGCCCTCTTCGCGATAAGGATCGACTGCCGATTGAAACTGATGCGCCGATTCAATCTGCTGCCCGTTGAGTTTCTCTCGGTAAGTCGCGTTACCTTCACGGCCAGACGTGTGCGTGACCCCTGCTGCCGCCATGAGATCGCCCTCATACGAACAATCTATGAAGTAATCGGCCTTCACCCTCAGACCGCTCGTCGTGGTTAACTTCTGGATGCGATCATCACGCAACTCTGCCTTCGCGACGTATTGGCCGTGCTGAACAACAACGCCCTCTTTTTCGAGCCAAGCCTCCAACGTGCGCTCAGCCACATGCGGCTCGAAGCACCATTCCTCATCCACGCCGTAGTGAGCACCCAGTTCGCGGTAAAACTCCCGCGCGAGCCCGCAGACGGCATCACGATTTCCCATATCAGTAAAACTAAGCCCACCCGTCGTCACCCCACCCACCTGCCACGCCGGATTGAGCAATACCACGCGCAATCCGCGACGACTCGCTTCCACCGCCGCTGCCACACCCGCCGCGTTAGCCGTGTAGATGCAGAGATCGGATTTGAGAGGAATCCCGTCAGCCGCGACCTCCGCCGGCCGGTAATAATTAGGGGCATTCAGAGTAGCCATGCTGGCCCAAATTCCAAACTACTGCCCGAAACATGCAACCCGCAAAGGCTGACCGATTCCTTTATAGCATTTTAATCGATCTGCCCAAATGCCTTGAAGCTGCGAAGCAGCCTTACCGTCAACTGGCCCTGCCATTCTACCTTCGCGGTCTCCCATTCCTCTTCAAACTGACCCCAATTCCAAAACGGATGCTACGATCCATCGGCAGATTGTTGCCCAATTTCAAAGTCTAGCTGCGCATTCACGGCCTCGGACAAAGAATCCATCAAAGGCGATCCGGGGCCAGACATGGCCCACAGTGGACGCACCCCGTATCCCGTCCATTGTGCTGGATCAGTCACCACCGCCTTCGGGGCGATCCCATTCAGAGCAGACCACACAGGCGCGCTTAAATCGGGAGGAACGCTTCCGCCAATTCGACGATGGGTAAGAAAACGTGCCCCTCAAGCGTATCGCTTTTCGCCTCCAGCGCAGGCTGAGGGATTACCCCAATTATCGATCACCTCCTGATCCGCTTTCACCGAATCATAGCCCCACCACATCGCTCTCGGGTGATCATTAGCTTCGGGCGGAAGCATGCGCCACCCTTTCAGGTTCTGATCATAGGTATTGATGAGATAGTTAATCCCCTTTTCGACCAAAGGGTGATCAGCCGGTGCGTTGGTTTGCAGCAAATAAGGAAACGCCGTGATCGTGCCCAGCATCGATGATGTGTGCAGTCGGCAATTCGGCTCCATCCCGTGACCGAAGCCACCATCCTCGTTGGCAAACGCACTGAGCGCCTCCCACACCGCATCCGGTTTCCCTTCCTCAAACGTGTAGTCAAACAAAGCCTGATCCACCGGCCGGGCCTTCGCCTTTACAAAATGTCGTGCCCGCGTGAAGTTCTCCGCACTGAGAGTTTTCATGACGCCTTAATGAGGTTTCCTCTGCGGATGACAATCGCTCGAGGCGCATCTTGAACAAGTAATCGACCTCAAGGATCACTAGGCGTGGACATCACGATATAGGATAGGCAAGATAAGCGCTCAAGAATCCTTCTCGTGACCACTGCTACCGCCCCCTCTCCTTCTAACCTCAACGAACTGGCGACACGCCTCACCGGCGAGCTGCACTACGATGCGGCGATGCGCACGCTCTACGCGACGGACGCGTCGGAATATCAGGTGCTGCCGTTCGCCGTCGCCCTCCCGCAAACCGAAGCGGATGTGCGCGAGCTGATTCTCTTCGCTAACGCAAATCACGTCGGCCTGATCCCCCGAGGCGCGGGCACGTCTCTCGCGGGCCAAGTCGTCGGTGATGGCATGGTAGTCGATCTGGGCAAGCACCTGAATCGCATCCTCTCTTACGACGACGAAACGCATCGCGTGCGCGTGCAAACCGGGGTCGTGCGCAACGACCTCAATCTTTACCTCGCATCTCACGGCACTCTTTTCGGTCCCGAAACGTCGACCGCCAACCGTGCGATGATCGGCGGTATGGTCGGCAACAATTCCTGCGGCTCCAATTCCATCGTTTACGGCAGCACACGTGACCACCTGATCAGCACGCGCGGTTTTTTGAGTGATGGTTCCGAAGCGACCTTCGGGCCACTCACCGCCGACGAGTTCACTGCTAAATGCTCCGCACCCGATTCTCTAGAGACACGTATCTATCAGCTCGTGCGCGACTTGCTGAGCGACAAAGCCAACCGGAAACTCATCGCTGACAACTTTCCAAAGCCCACCGTCACGAGGCGCAACACAGGCTACGCACTCGACCAGCTTTTAGACTGCAGCGTTTTTGATTCCTCATCGGACAAACCTTTTAACCTCTGCCGCCTCCTCGCCGGTTCGGAGGGCACCCTGTTTTTCGGCGTCGAGTTTGAGATCAACTGTGTGCCAATCCCACCGCCAAGTACGCTCATGTGCGCGCACTTCGATTCGGTGCTCGATTCGCTCAACGCGACACTGATCGCGATGAAGCATCACCCCTTCGGCTGTGAGCTGATCGACCGTCATATTCTCGAATGCACCAAGGCCAATCTCGAACACTCGAAGAATCGATTCTTCGTCGAAGGCGATCCAGGTGCGGTGCTTGTCATCGAGATTCGTCACGATGATAAGGCGCACGTCGCATCGGAGATGGCGGCGATCGAAAGCGAAATGTGCGCGGCTGGTCTCGGCTATGCGTTTCCCATTTTGAACGGCAAGGATTGCGATAAAGTCTGGGAGCTACGTCGAGCCGGGCAGGGATTAATGAACAACGTCGAAGGTCCCGCTAAACCGCGCGAGAATGTCGAAGATACCGCCGTCGCGGTCGAGGATCTACCTGCTTACATTGAGGAGTTCGATTCGCTCATGCGCGACAAATACAAGATCAGTTGTGTTTACTACGCACACGCCGGTGCCGGCGAACTGCACACGCGACCTCTCTTCAATCTGAAGACGAGCGAAGGTCTGAAAATATTTCGCGATGTCGCCACCGATGTCGCCGCACTCGTGAAAAAATATCGCGGATCACTTTCCGGCGAACACGGCGATGGTCGCCTGCGAGGCGAGTTTCTCAAGTTCATGATCGGCGATGAGTGCTACGCGATGATGCAACGCGTGAAAGAGACGTTTGATCCGCACGGCATTTTCAATCCGAACAAAATCATCAGCACGCCGCCGATGGATACTTCGCTTCGCCACAAACAGGATCAGGTCGAACCTGAACACGAAACCCTCTTCGATTTTTCCGCGAGCGAAGGCGTCCTCGCCGCCACTGAGAAATGCACCGGCGTCGGTGAATGCCGCAAGTCTCACCAAATGGGCGGCACCATGTGCCCGAGCTACATGGCCACGAGAAACGAGAAAGATACGACGCGTGCGCGCGCCAATATCTTACGCGACGTGTTGTCCAAACCGATCGGTGATAACAACCCTTGGGACAGTGAAGAAGTCGCCGTGGTGATGAACCTTTGTCTGTCCTGCAAAGGCTGCAAATCGGAGTGCCCGTCCAACGTCGATGTGGGCCGGCTCAAAGCAGAGTGGCAGCAGCACTACTACGATGCGAATGGCGTGCCGTTTCGCTCGCGCCTGATTGCCAACTACACGCGCAGCATGAAACTCGCGTCCCTCGCACCCGGTATCTACAATTGGGTGGTCAAGTCGCCCACACTCGCCTCGTTGATGAAACGCATGTCCGGATTCGCAACCGAGCGCAGTCTGCCGCCGTTGCACGACACCACCCTAGCCGCATGGCATCGTAAGCATGCCAACCCCGCGACGCTCGATTACCCCCAAGGTCGCGTCTACCTATTCTGCGACGAGTTCACCAATTACAGCGACGCGCCGGTCGGCATCAAAGCGATCGAGCTCCTCAATCGCCTTGGCTACGAAGTCACCATTCCTCAACACGTCGAAAGCGGTCGCGCTCATCTCTCGAAGGGTCTAGTGCGCGAAGCGCAGAAATTTGCGATCCGCAATATCGAGCTGCTCAAAGATGTCGTGACCGAAGAGACCCCTCTGGTCGGCATCGAACCCTCCGCCATCCTTAGCTTCCGCGACGAATTTCCCGACCTCATGCCCACTGAATTGAAATCCGCTGCGCAAGCACTCGCAAAGAATGCTCTGCTCATCGAAGAGTTTATCGCCCGAGAATCCGACGCCGGTCGCATCACCAGTCAATCGTTCACGGATCGGAAACAAGCGATTAAGCTCCACGGTCATTGCCATCAGAAAGCACTCTCCTCTCTCACGCCTGCCGTGAAGATGCTTGAGCTTCCCGCCGAATACGAAGTGCAGATGATTCCTTCCGGTTGCTGCGGCATGGCCGGTTCTTTCGGTTACGAAAAAGAACACTACGCCGTCTCGCAACAAATCGGCGAACTCGTATTACTCCCTACCGTTCGCGCCACGCCAGATGAAACGATCATCGCGGCGCCCGGCACGAGTTGCCGCCACCAAATCAAAGACGCCACCGGTCGAATCGCGCAACACCCCGTCGAAGTCATTCACGCCGCACTCAAGTAGATCCCATGCCCAAAGAAAAAAATCGAAACATCGTCGTCTTCATCACGGATGAACAACCGGCCTACATGACCAGTTGTTATGGCGACGAGATCGCGCGCACTCCGACGATGGATCGCTTGTCCGCCAGTGGCGCGACGTTCGACCACGCTTACTGTGCCTCTCCGATCTGCTGCCCTTGTCGCGCCGCGATGATGACCTCGCGCCACACCCACAACATCGAAGTGTGGGACAACGCGAGCCCGCTGCGGAGCGATTGGCCGACGTTTGCGCACACGTTTCGCGCCGCCGGATACCGCACCGTACTTTGCGGCAAAATGCACTTCGTTGGCCCTGATCAACTCCACGGTTTCGAAGAGCGTTGGGTGCCGGACATCTATCCGGCTTCGATGGAGTGGACGCGTTCCAATCGTGAAGGAGTCGCCGTGAATACCGGCGAGCAAACGATTCGCTCGGTTACGAAAGCCGGTCATGGCGAAACCGAAGATATGCTCTACGATGAACTCGTCGTGCGCAAAGCCGAGGAAGGTCTGCCCGGGTTACTCGACGATGATCGCCCGTTCATCCTCGTGGTTTCGATCACGGGGCCGCACTACCCGTTCATGGCGCCGTCGCCATACTGGGAAATGTTTAAGGATACCGACGTGCCGCTGCCGTTGCTTCCGGAAAATTTTATGGAGACTGAACACCCTTCGGTTCAGTGGACGCGTAAATCAGGTATCTTCGAAGAACTCGTGTCGGACGAAGTCTGCCGCACTGCCCGACGTGCGATCTACGGCCGCATGGCACTCGCGGATGATCATCTCAAACGCGTGATCACTACGCTCGAAAAACAGGGAGCTTACGACGAAACGATCATGGCATTTTTCAGTGATCACGGCGACATGATGGGCGAACATGGTCTTTGGTATAAGAACACCGCGTTTGAACCCTCGAGTCGCGTGCCGATGATTTTCTCCGGGCCAGAGATCGCGCAAACTCGCCTCAAAGAAACCGTCAGCCTGCTTGATCTCGGGCCGACGCTGGCTGGATTGGCCAACATCCCACCGCTCGATGTGCCCAGCGATGGTCGCAACCTCGCCCCTCTACTCCGTGGTGAACGCAACGAGGAAACCGGGTGCGCGATTGTCGAAAATTATGGCGAAGCGATTCACCGCGGCATCCGCACCATCGTGCAGTGGCCTTACAAACTGAATCTCTGCCTCCGCACTCCTATCGAGCTGTTCAATCTCGAGGAAGATCCCGACGAATGGACCAACGTAGCCGAAGAACCGCGCTATGCAGAAATCATGCAGAAGCTTCGCAGTGAACTTGAAGCAGCCACTCCCGATCCGGAGCGTTATGACGAGCTGCGTTATCAAAACGAAGAACGTCGCCTCGCCCTCCTCGCCGCCATCCCGGAAAATGAGCGACCCCGGTGGCGCGACGATTGGCACGAGACGTATCGGCAAACCTACGGTAAAGACCCGATTCCCAAATCGTAAGCTCTTGAATGCGATCGGATGGTTATCTCAATCCAAAGAAGTCCTACTCCTTGTCCGGCCAGAATGGATCAGTTTGCCAGGGCAGATTGAAAGGCCGCTCTAACGGTCGAGGTGGTGTCGAAAAGACCGCGATGTATGCGCGACGTGGTAGGTCCGTTAAATTTGGCCCCGCGTAATGCATACAATAACTGTGGTGAAGTAGCACCGAACCAACGGGGCAATCGAGAGCTTCCCCGTTCATCGACCAGTAGTTTTGATGATCCGCAACCATCGCGCTTTGCCGGTCGCCAACAATAAGATGGCGGTGCGGCACAATTGTCCCGCGATGGGTGCCGCGCACATAGTGCATACTTCCTCCGTCCACAGTAGCTCCCTCGAGAGGCAGCCAGAAATTGATATTCGTATAAGTGGAATCTGGCTGGTGATACGCTTGATCCTGATGCCAGGGCGTCGCGGCCCCATGTCCGGCCGGTTTGAGGATCATGTGGTCATTCTTAAACTCGGCTTCTGGTCCCAGGATAAATTTCGCAATCCCCTCGAGTCGTTTCAGGTAAGGAAGCTCGAGTAATTCGGGGATTTTACGATGCGGCTCAAGAATCTGTGGTAAGGCCGCGCGACCCTGCTCATCCCTCCCTCCCAACTGTTTGATTTCCGATTCATCGCTGAACAGGTCGTCGTAGCGAACACGATACCAGTCGAGCTCCTCTTCGGTTATCACACCATCAAGCCGAATATACCCATCACTTAAAAAACGGTCCTTCTCCGCTTGGCTAATCGGAAGTGAATTCGGCATAAATGATCTTTTGCCATCATTCATATTCGGTGTCGTTCAACCGTGAACGACGTGACTTCCTGAAGTCTATCCTTCTGGGGGAAAGTTTTGACATTAAACGCCAGCCCTCGACTGTAGCCGACTGGTTACCGGAACCTCGAATCAGTCTTCCACTTTTCATGAAATCCCCTTCAGAACTCTCTGTTCTCCTCGTCGGCACCGGTGCGGTGCGTGCTCATCCCGAACGTGGCGGTCCGTCCTTCATCGTCACGATTGATGGCAAGAACCTACTCTTCGATTGCGGCCGCTGCGCTATTCACAACATGTCGCGTTTCGGTGTGCCTCCTGAAGCTATTGCGGAAGCCTACATCACGCATCTGCACTTCGATCACATCTGTGATCTGCCGCTCCTGCTGTTGCTCTCATGGAATAATGGTCGCACGCATCGCATGCCGATTTACGGCCCCCGCGGAATCGATGCGTTCATGGAAAATGGACTTCGCCAAGCCTACGAGCACGACATCAAAAGTCGGGTGGGTCATGGCAAAGATGCCTCCCTGATCGAATGGGATGTCACTGAACTCAGTAAAGAAGGTGTCGTCGTCGAAACTGACACGCATCGCATTGATACACTCATCACGAAGCACGGAGGTCTGCTCAACTTCAACTACCGCATCACCACCGCCGACAAGGTCATCGTGGTGATGAGCGATTCCGAATACGACACGCGCTTCGTAGAGTTCTGTCGTGACGCTGATCTCGTTTTGGTCGAGTGCTCTGGAACCCAGGAATTTCTTGATACCGTGCCTTGGGGTGGCTGGCACATGACGCCCGAACAGATTGGCGAAGTCATGAAAAAGGCTCAGGCAAAGAAAGTCGTGCTCAAGCATCTCGTGATCGAAAGCTTTAAGGAAAACGACATGAACGTTTCCGAAGAAATGGCTAAAACATCCCAGCAAATTCACACCGATGGCGAAGTCATTGCTGGCACGGACGGGATGAAGTTCACGTTCTGAGAAAACTCCGATGTCTGATACCCCGCTCTATGATTATATCATCCTTGGTGGCGGTCATAATGGGTTGATCACCCAGGCCTATCTCGGCAAAGCCGGATTCCGCACTCTTTGTATCGAGCGGAGCAACACCACCGGAGGCGGAGCAGCCACGATGGAAGACCCGCGCCACCCGGGGTTTCTACATAACACCCATTCTTTCTTTCATCGCGGCATCACCAACATGCCGTGGTATCGCGATCTTGAGTTGGAGCAGCTCGGCCTGTCCTACCTCCAACCGAAACTCTGCACCGCAGTCGTGCGACGCGACGGAGAGATCCTCGAGTGGTGGAGCGATATCGAAATGACCGCCGAGTCATTCGCGCGTTTCAGTAAGAAAGACGCCGCCGCGCTCATGCGCTGGCGAAACGACTTCCTGCCCATCGTCCAATCGATCCTCGAACCCGAAGGACGTTCCGTGCCGGTGCCTCCGGCCGAGCGTGAGGCGCGACTGCAGCAAACTGCTGAAGGACGACTCTTGTTGGAGACCAGTAAGCTTTCTCCTCTCGAATTCGTCCTGAGCGAATTTGAACATCCCACCGTTCAGGCTGGTCTCCTTTTCTTTAACGGATTGCGCGAGGTCGATCTGCGTTGTTCCGGATTCGGCCACCACATTCCCGCGCTCTTCGCCAGTGCCGGTCGCCCTCAAATGTCACGTGGAGGTTCCAAGAGTTTGGGCATCGCCCTACAAACCGCCGCCAGTAATGCTGGAGGAGAATTTCTCCTCCAGGTGGAGCCCGAAGAAATCATCGTTGAATCAGGCAAAGCCGTTGGCGTAAAACTCGCCGACGGGAGAATCCTGCGCGCCAAGCACGGGGTCGTATCCAGTTTAAACCCTCATCAGACTTTTATCGATCTGATGAAAGACGATACACTCCCTGCCGAATGGCGATCCAAGGCTTCTGGGTTCGAATACAATCTGATCTCTCCACTATTCGGGCTGAATCTCAACCTGCGCGAGGCACCTGTTTACAAGGCAGCAGAAAAGTATCCGCATCTCAAAGACGCTCTCATGATCGTGCTCGGCCTTGAGACAATCGATCAATACCACGACATCGTTCATCATCACGAACAGGGCACTATCCCGGATACGGTGATGTGGGGTTGCAGCCCAAGTTACTTTGATCCAAGTCAGGCTCCTCAAGATTTCCATACCGCCTTCATGTGGGAAAAACTGCCGTATCGTCTCAATGGTGATCACCGAAACTGGGATCGGGAAAAAGATGCCCACGGCCAGAAGATGTTAAAGCTTTGGACCGAGTTCGCCCCCAATCTCGATGGTGCCGTGATCGACTCTTTCACACGCAGTGCCGTCGATACGGAGCGCACGCTCCCCAACATGAAAAACGGTGACTTACTCGTAGGGAGTTTCTCGAAAAACCAGATCGGCTACAACCGACCCTTCGAGGGAGCAGGTCAGTATGAGACCGTCATCGATGGTCTTTACCTCTGCGGATCCAGTTCTCATCCCGGCGGCAACATCACCGGACTCCCCGGCTACAACGCAGCCGGAGTGATTCTGGAAAAGGCCGGAAAGTCGCGATAGTTTCTAGCCGCAAGAAAGCACAAAAGAGTCTCCAGGCAGATTAACTCTCCATCGCGCCTATAGGCGCGCAGCAACGCAGACCGAAGGGGAAATATTCTTTGTGACTTTTTGTGGCCAGCCATCCGATCCTACTTCGGATCGAAGGACGGGATCTTAAGCTGCTTACCGCCTTGCAGCGCGGATTGATGCGCGACGATTCCCGGTGCGGTGCACGCGATGGCCGCGTAAATATCGACCAGCGGTTTACGGTTCTTAATCACCGAATCGATAAACTCGTGGGTGATGAAAGTGTGTGAGCCTTGGTGGCCACTGTCGTGACGGAGTTGCGGCGGCAGCATGTCGGTCTCCCACCAATTCACCTGTTGGTATTCTTCGAAGCTATTCGCCGAGCGCACAAAGCCGCCCGAATCTTTCTCCTGAGTCTGTTCGCGTTTTACTATCACAGGGGGAGTCTTGTTCGGACCACCATAATAAAAACTCATCTTGTCGCCATAGTAGCGCGCACGTTCGCCACCGGTCTGAGCGCCTCGCCACCAGACCGCTACGCGCATCGCGTTGCCACGATCTGTTTTGAAGAGCGCGGTCTCATTCCAAAACGGATTCTCGTAGGGATTGTCTTTGAGGATCGGACTGTCGTCCCCCCACCCAATACAGGTGACTTCAGTTAACCGTTCGCCAGTCACGCCAACTAAATGCGCGGTGCAATGGGTGGGATATTGCATTGGCGTCATGCCGTAACGCCAGGTGCGCGTCCCATCCTCATTGTGGTAAAGCTCCTCCAAACCGGAATGATGATATTCGGATTCCACGTAGTAGAGATTTCCGAAAGCGCCTTCTTCATAAAACTTACGCGCCGAGATCGTGTGCTGCTGCCAGTAGCTCGTCTCCGCCATCATGTAGGTGAGTCCCGTGCGTTCCACCGCTTCGATCATTTGCCCGCATTCTTCCAAAGTCATCGCCGCTGGCACCGCACTGAGAACATGCTTTCCCGCCTCCAAACACATCAAAGTGTGTTTCGCATGCAAAGGCACCGGCGTGGCCAAAAAGACTGCTTCCACTTCGTCGTCGGCTAGCATCGCCTCCAACGAATCGTAACCCTGAGTGCAGCCATAAACATCCAGCAATTTATCGCGCGCCACGGCATCGATATCGGCCACGGCTTGGATCGTGCAATTGGGATGTTCGTGAAATTGGAAACCCGTGCCAAAGCGAGCGCCGGCGATTCCCAATCGTAATTTTCGAGTCGTCCCGTAGGATTCCGCCCATTCTTCAGGTGTCGTCATTTTGTCGATTCTTGAGGTTAGCTTTTCGGATTATAGAGTTCACGGATTCCTGTCACCGCGGCGGCGAAGATCTGCTCATGAGCGCCTCGCGCCAGCGGGGTTTGCCACACGGTGTAGAGATCATGATCATAGAGTTGTGCTGGAGGAATGTAGCCGATATGGCCATTGGAGATATTGAGCACAAAGAGCGGCACGTCGGGAAAGGCCACCCGCAGTTCGATTTGGAAAATCGAATACGCTTCGAAGGGCAGCGCGCAGATCACCGCATCGCCCAATCGCCAGAGCCAGAGCTTCGCACGGAAGTTCGGGCCATCACCCACCGATTGACGCACCCGCCTCGCACGCATCAATCGCGCTTTCTGAAACCCATCTTCCTCTTTCTCTAGCGCTTGTTTGATATCCGCTATCGTGAGCAAGTCAGACTTGAGCGGCAGTTCGATCGGAATCGCCACCGCCCGCAAAGTTGAGCTGGCCGGTTGCGCGCAAGCCTGCCATTGCGCGAGCGGCGCGCCGGATTCGACCACCCCATCGTAGCGTAAATGTGTGTGACCCGTGATCATCGGTCCAAGGGTCGAGAGCGCCGCATACCCCAGCTCACGACCGTGACGATCAGCCAGCGCGGTATCGCCGCTATACTGTTCCGCTGGCGCGAGCTCGCCGGAGGCGCCTTGCAAAAACAAACAAGGCGACTGTGACGTTTCGCTTTCAATCAGCTCGCGCATTGCGCCGGGAAAGTCCGGCGAAATGGCAGTGTTGTCCCACGCGAGCGTCGTGGGGTGACACGCATAATTGATCAACGTCGCGAGTGCTTTGCCTTCCTCGCTGAGTGACAACGCTGTGAGTAAGGTATCGTCGGCGGGGGCACTAGGATTGAAACCTGTGATGTAACGATCCGGCTTATCGGGATCGATCAGGTCGCGCTCGGTGGCCAACCCGCAACGTCCGGTTCGAAATAGTGTCGTCGCCGCTTCCTGATTTGCGATGGCCTCTCGCCCACCCTGCACACAGGAATGCGACAGCTGCTCCAGATAATCGCGACCCGTCTGTGGATTCGATTCCGGCGGTGCATCCGAATCGAGCACCGGCCCCGCATGCGTGTGCGTGAGATGGATGATCACGTTGGCCTCGGGCAGTTCGAGTTCACGCAGAATCCGTTCGCGCAAGGCTTCCGCATCGGAATGGCGCAGCCACCAACCCAGATCCAAACTGATCAGTAGCAATACAGGTGCCTCAGCTTCAATCGAAGACAACGCCATAGCCGTTCCGGTCAACGGACGGTGAACGCTCGTCGCGAAAATATGCTTCGCTGCTCCCCAGTTTCTCGCGGCCACCTCGAAGCTCGGTGTGATATCCCAACGACTCACCCCCACGCGCGAGCGTAGAGCCGGAAACCGTTGCTGCAGACGATCAGTCATCCGATCAGTCCATCCGACGACGCGCCGAAAGGCCACCGTCGAGCAATAGCGTTGAGCCGGTCATATTACGCCGCTTCGACGAACAAAGATAAGCAATCGATTCCGCCACTTCCTTCACATCGATCAGCTGTTTATTCGGAACCATCGCACGCGCCGAGGAAGCGAGGCCGGGTTGCTCCTTAAAAATCTCTCCGCTCAACCCCGCATCGACAAACCCGGGAGCGATTTCGTTCACGAGGATTCCCTGGTCTGCGAGTTCGAGCGCCATCGTTTTCGACAACATCCTTAGGCCCGCTTTGGCGGCGGAATACGCAGCCATCTTCACGTGAGGGGCGTGGGCCGCCCAGCTGCCGACGAATACGATCCGACCCGGCATGTTCGCATCGAGCAGGCGTTGCGCCCCGGTGCGTGCCGTCAGCCAGGCCCCCGTTAAATTCACCCCCAACGTGCGCTGCCAATCCGCCAGACTCGCTGACATCGCGCTCCCTAGAACTACGATCCCCGCATTCGCCACGATCACCGAGGCCGGTTCACCAAAGTGCTTTTCTACTGAGGTAAACCACTGTTTTACCGAGACTTCATCGCTCACATCGACTTGCTGGTAATGAATCCCCTCATCGAGATCAGCGCTCGCTTCCACATCGCCGACCGACACGCCACATCCCGCCTTGGTCAGTTCCAACGCCGTGGCCCAGCCGATGTCGCCAAGGCCACCGCTGATCACCGCGACGGGATTTTTTGGTAATGATTGCTTCATGAGATTTGGGGCATCCCGCACATTTTACGTAACCAAGTATATAGGCGTAGCGCTTCCTTCTCAGTCGCCGGATCGAGTTTAAAACCGACTGGCCCGCGAACATGCCGATTAGGAAAAACTCCCGCGTCATTCAGCAGTAACTTCTCCACCGCGAGAAATCCATCGAGCCCTTGTTGCAATGAAATCAACGGCGCGATGATCCCCTGCAGTGCCGTCGCGCGAGCCAGATCGCCCGCTTGCAACGCATCCCATTCGGCGCGAATCGCCCAGACGATTTCCGCGCCCGGCATCGTGCCCGCGACTCCGCGTTGATGCGAATCGAGCAGCGCGATCCCGCCGCTGCCTTCGAAAATCGATGCCTTACCTCCGGTCGCTTCCCGCAACAGCGAAAGATTTTGCCCCAGCGGTTGCGCTTCCGGCTTAAACATCACGCGATCGGGATGCCGGTTAAACATCGCGGCCTGCGCCGCAATCGGCAGCGGCGCTCCCACATAGCCACTCGCATCTTGCACGACCAAGGGCAACAACGTCGCCCCAAGAATCGCTTCATAGTAACTGATCACTACATCCGCCGAAGCGGGCGTATTCGTCGGCGGGATCGCCATCAATCCGGTCGCGCCAGCTTCTTCCGCCGCGCGAGCATGACGTTTCGCCTGAACCGCGCTTTCCGCGCCTACACTCATGATCACTGGACCGCGACCCGCCGTAAACTCGACGAGCTTCTCGACAAGTTCATCCCGCTCGGCATCGGTTAATCGCAGCACCTCCGTGACCATTGCGGCGACCACTCCATTCGCGCCCTGATCGAAGACCATATCCACCTCTTTGCGCAAAGTGGTCCAATCGATGGATTCATCATCCAAATACGGAAGCTGCAAAACAGGGAGAACGCCGGAGATCGTCATGGGGGTAATCATAGTAGCTATCTGTCTCGACTAAGAACAATAGGCCAATCGTGTAAAATTGTATTATGCCAAATGTCTCCGAGGTTGATATACAGCATTAGCGTTCATCAGCGGTTTACTTCCAGTGACCGTTCCCGGTTCTACGCGAAATCTGGACCGCTGATCGCAAAGAGTCGCGACCAATCCGTGGGCAATGCCACCTGATCTCGTCCCATTCTCAAAAACTCACGCTGCGGTTCAAACCCCACGCTCCCCAGTGTCGCGACCCAGTTGGTCTCAGCTTCCGGCACATCGATCATGATCGGGCCCGCGACGTTTTTAAAAGCTTGAGAAACTAAGCAGGTCGCCGCTTCACGCGAGTCGGCGACGAGTGGGCCTAGTTGCGACGCCACGCGTCCCTCGCGACCCGCCACGAAACCACGCATCGCGCCCGATTCATCCGTCAGCTTCCACGCGGCGTTCGGTAAACGCGTTTGCCAATCTGCGAGCATCGCCCGTCGATCCACGCCCAACACCTGCGCATCGAGTCGCGCCGCTTCAGCCAAATCATCCGCACTCAAAGCAGATAATGTCAGGCCTGCAGGCGTTTCGCTGCCTGCGATCTCGCCACTGCGCTGCTCGGAAAACAAACGCACGATCCGATCCTCGCCGGAAAATCTTAGTTTCGAATAAACCTTCTGCCCCATATCCGTCGCGTCGAGCAGCGCGCGCTGATCCGCATCCGTGATATCTTGCAAGCAGCGCTCCATCAGCTGCCGCGCGATCCCCTGCCCACGCGCGACCTCTGTCACTAAAACCATGGCGATCCACGAATAGCCCTCGGCCCATTCCCACGCCATCGTCGTGCCGAGCAGAACTCCCTCCTCGTTTTCAAATCCGTAGCCGCTACAGTTGGCTAAAAGGAAACGCCAGTCCGCTTCGGTTTGATTCCAGTGCGCCTCGGTCGAATATTCGAGACAGCGATTGAGATCGGAAAGTTGCAGGGCACGAATCACGAAGCGTAAGCAAGAAATCACCCCTCCCAGAGTCAACCCCATTGGATAACCACTTGGTTACTCTCGACCGATTTTACCCGTTGAAAAACACCGCTCATCCCTGAAGCTCACGAATCACTGCTATGCCCGCCCCACGGAAACCCGCCCGACCCTCTTCGACTAAGCCACGGGAGCACCTGCTCATGACGGCGATCGCGTTGTTTTCCCAGCACGGCTACGACGGCGCCTCGGTCAACGACATCGTCGCGCAGGCTGGTGTGAGCAAGCGGATGGTTTACCACTACTTTAAGAACAAGGCCCTGCTTTATCAGGAAGCCCTTTCTTACGCTTACAATGAGTTGCGCGCTAACGAACAAACCGCGATCACGGAAGCGACTTCGCTGGAGGATGCCGTCAAACGATTGATCCGCGTCTATTTCTGTTTTCCGCGCGAGCACCCCCAGTATTCACGCGTGATGCGTTGGGAAAATCTCAACGAAGGCCAAGGCCTCAAGAACAGCCAATTCCCGCTTTCGAAAGATACCGTGGTTAACCGATTGAAAGCGATCATTCGCCGCGAAGCAGATGGTGTGACCTGGCGCGCCGACCTGAAAGCCCCGCAACTGCTGATTACGATTATCGGCATGTGCCAAGTTTACGTCTCGCACCGCTACACGCTTTCGCAAGGCCTGCATATCGATCTCGGCACTGACGCCGCAATCAAGCGCGGCATCGCCAATGCAGAGCACTACCTCCTCGCTGGTATGCGATCGAGCGAACCCCTTTCCCCGGTCGATTCGACGACCACTAAACCCCACTAGAATACCCCATGACTACCCCTATTCCAGAAATCAACGCTCGCCGATTATTTCAAGCGAGCTGCATCGCCCTCATCGTCACCGCGATGACGTTTGCGATCCGCGCCGGCATCCTCAGCGAACTAAGCGCGAGCTTCGACCTCAACGATACACAACTCGGTTGGATCAACTCCATGGCCTTTCTCGGCTTCCCCGTCGCGACGGTGATGGGAGGTTTGCTCTACAATTATCTCGGACCGAAGAAGCTCATGCACATCGCCTTTTTCGGACACGTGCTCGGATTGATCCTCACGATTTGGTCCAGCGGTTTCTGGGGTCTGATCATTTCCTCCTTCTGTATCGGTTTCGCCAATGGTTCAGTTGAGGCCGCCTGCAATCCCCTGATCGCCGATATGTATCCGAAAGATCAGACCACGATGCTCAACCGCTTCCACGTGTGGTTTCCCGGCGGTATCGTGATCGGTGCGCTCCTCTCCCAATTCATGACAGGCGCCAATCTCGGCTGGCAGTCACAAATCGCGGTCATGCTCATCCCCACCGCGCTCTACGGATGGATGGTCTTCACGCAGCCCTTTCCAAAATCAGAAAATATCGAAACCTCTACCTCGACGAATATTCGCAGCCTCTTTGGCCCGCTCTACATTTTCATGCTGCTTTGCATGACGCTTACCGCGACCTCTGAACTCGCCACCCAACAATGGGTCGGCCGTATCCTCAGTAATAGTGGTGCCTCTCCCATGATCATCCTTGCTCTCGGCACGGGCTTAATGGCACTCGGTCGACAATTCGCCGGCCCCATCGTTCATCGCCTGCATGCCGTCGGCGTGCTGCTCGTCTCCGCTATCGTCACCGCGATAGGCCTCTACATGCTGAGCATCGCCACCGGCGGAATGGTCTATGTGGCGACGATCGTGTTCGCACTCGGCGTGTGTTATTTCTGGCCTACCATGATCGGCTTCACCGGCGAATACATGCCGAAGACCGGCGCGCTCGGTATGTCGCTGATGGGCGGCATCGGCATGTTTGCCGTGTCGATTTGGAATCCGATTATTGGCGGCTGGATTGATGCCTCCCGCGCAGAAGCCGTCGCCAACGGGCTGACCGGTGAGGCCGTCGAACTCGCCGCAGGACAATCTACCCTCGCCAGCATGACGATGTTTCCCGTCCTGCTTATCGTAGCCTTCGGCATCCTCTTCGCGATCCGCGGTCGCTTGAAAAAATGCGACCATACTCAGGCGTAAGTCGCATTCACCCAATCTTCGTAATACGAACATTGGGAAGTCGCATAAAATAGACCTAATCAGACCCGACTCGCGCCCTGATAAATAACGACGAAAAGATCGACGCCCTCACTCGGCAGCCCGTCCGGATCGAATCGCAGGAATACATACAAACCCCGCCTGATGGTTCGGTGCTCAACCTTACTTGGTTTTCTCGTAAATCGACGCATGAGATCAGACCGGCCATGGTATTCGTGCACGCCGGCCCCTTCTTTTGAGTGCCATACTTGGGATAGGGGTCTTCGGTCTCTTCCCTCTTATCTAACCGATGGAGGAAGTAAACGAAACCGGCAGCAAGACTACCTGCCAGAATAAAGTTTATGATGCCATAGAGGATATTCTGGGTCTGAAAATAGAGGATAACACCTTTGATGACACCGAGAATCACGGCAGAGACATATGGATTAAATTTCTTCGTCGTCGCCCCGAAGACGACTACGAGTAGGACGATGTTAAGGAGCATAATTTTTAAGCAAGAGGTTCAAGTGAGACGGGCAACCCTCTCCTATGATTTTGGCAATTCACACAGTTCTAAAGAACAGCCGTGTAAAACCACCGGATGCAACTTCAGAAGTTCGATGAGCTTCGCTTTGTCGTCGGAGTCGAAACGCATGTAGCCGCCAATATGTGCGGTAGACTGCGCCGATTGTGTGTCACCTAAAACCTGCCTGGCCCCTATCTCGCTCCCACCCGCAAAGGTGCCACTGGACTTTGCTGCCGCAAAGAACCGGTCCCACTCTTCGGCCATGAATTCGGTCTTCTGATTATTCTGAATGAGTAGAAGATATTGATTCATCGGAGTGATAATTTGTGATCAACCGGCAGGCATTCGCGCGATCGCATCGATCTCAACCTTGATGCCCTTCATCAAGCCGGCTTGCACTGTGGTGCGGGCGGGTCGCACGCCCGTGAAGAATTCGCCGTAGGTATTATTAAAACCTTCGAAGTATTTCATATCTGAAAGGTAACAGGTGCAGCGCACGACATGGTCGCGGTCAATCCCGGCATTCTTCAGAATCAATTCCAGATTCTTTAGTGTGAGGGCTGTTTCCTCTTCGATGGTGCTCACAAGCCCCACGCCGGTTTTCATATCGAGTGGGCCCTGCCCGCTGACATAGAGCCAACCGTCGATCTCTACGGCGGCAGAGAAAAGGCCGTAGGTGAATTCCTTATTGGGATGCTTAATTTCTTTTTTACTAATCATGAGAAGTGAGTTGGGTTTTGGATTTATGAACCGGAGCTGTAGCCACGGATGGGCAGAGATTTAAAAGGCAATAGGATTTAACCACGGAATACACAGAATGCAGAAAAGGAGATCTTAATTGGAGACTCGTTTTATGCCGAGACTGGCATGCTTAAAGTTGAGGAGCAGAGCGGTTTTTAGACCAGTGATATTTAGGTAGCCGAGCATCTGAGCGAGATGAGTGTCGTTGAAGGCAGTGCAGACTTTCGGATCTACAATGACTTGGTCTTCCACGATTAGATCTGGGATCAGTATGCCGATCGGTTCGCCTTCATATTGGACAGGAAATTGCTTCTGGCTGTCACAGCGTAGTCCTTGCTTCGTCAGCTCGATCACAAGCGCGCGCTCATAGAGTTTCTCGTCAAGACCGAGTTTAAGAGTGAAGAGAACTTTATGGGCGGCACCGATTATCTTTTCCGTGAGGTCATTGGTTTTTATAGGGCAACTTCGCTAAGGTTACTGAGCTACTAAGATGTATAATCGAAATGCAGTTACAGTTCGGATTCCGTGTATTCTGTGCTCTCTGTGGTAAAATCCGTTATTCGTATTAACGAGATCAGGTCGCCAGTTTATAGGTGCGCAGATTGATCTGGTTTTCGATGGATTCGCCGGCGAGAAAACACTCAACATTGCTCAACGCGCGCTGGCCGCAATCGATCCCGCGGTCCACCGTCGCGCCGCCCATGTGGGGCATTAAGAATACGTTGCTCAGTGACCGCAGAAGGGAGTCTTCCGGCAACGGCTCCTGGGCGTAAACATCGAGCGCGATTTGGATTTTTCCCTCGCGAGCGACTTCGATCAGCGCCGGTTCGTCGATGACTTTGCCGCGTCCGATATTAACAAAGCACGCGCCTTCCGGGATCGAGCGCAGCAGCTTCTCGTTGACGCAACATTCGGTCTGCTCAGTTAGCGGTAGTAGATTCACCAAGATATCGGATTCGGCGTAGAGCGCCTCGAGCGAATCGGCGCGCGTGACGTTGTTCGCCGACAGAACGTCGTCCGACACCCATGGATCCCAAGTGGAGATCACCGGATAAAACGGCTGCAGTAATTTCGTGAGCGCGCGCGGCACCGAACCGTAGCCGTGAATCCCCACGCGTTTGCCATAGAGACTGCGGTTGTCGACCTCTCGGTCGCGCCACCTGCCTTCGACTTTGAGCCGGTAATTCCACTTCGCGACCCGGCGCAGTGCGCTGAGAACGAGCAGCAACGCACACTCCGCGACATACGGCCCCACCCATGGTCCCCAATTAGTCACCACCAGCCCTGCCTCGATGTGAGCCTCGGAGATTTGCTTGCGCACCGAACCCGCAAGGTAGCAGCAGTATTCCACGCTGCCGCCTTGAGAAACCAAGGTCTCAAGCGGAATCGGCGGCATATCCCAACCACCAATAATAATGTGTGGTTGAAACTCACTCAGCGTTGAAGTGAAACCCTCGACATCGGTCGCATCGACGCAGCGGCAATCTTGATGGATCGAATCGATCCACGCTTCCAAGCCATCCGGGAAAAAATGGCCCCGCTCAAAGTTGCTTGTTACAATCAGGATCTTTTTCATGAGGTCTTAAGTATGGTTTTCACCGGGATGCCGGACTGAGCAGCACTCTGCGAAGCCGCTTCCATAAAAGCGATGGTTTCCAAAGTTTCATTCACGGGCACCGGCGGTTCGCCTCCCCGGAAAAAGTCCAATGCATAATCCAGAAACGCGTGATAGCGGTCGTATTTCGTATCCAGCACTTCGACCAGAGCAGAACTCCCCTCACCCAAGAAATAACCTCCGAAAGGACGCGATTCGGAGTGATTGGTCGCGATCGTGCCGATCCGTCCATTCGACCAAAATCCGGTGATGGTCTCGCTCTCACCCTCACGTGCACAAGACACGCGCTCACATCCCTGCCCCATCGCAGCGTAGAGCATTTCCACTTGGTGAATTCCGTAGTAAAGCCAACCGTGCAGCCCTGCTTCCAGCGGCCATTGTCCATGCAAATGAGCGTGGTGACATGATCCGCCGAGCGTGGACATCGCTTTGTTGAACCCACGTGAATAGCGCCACACTGAAGACGAAAAAAAGCGCGTGCCCGTGCTCTCCGCCAACGCGAGGATCGAAGCCGCATCGGCAGTCGTCACACTCAACGGTTTGTCGATATAAACGGGCTTACCTGACTTCGCGACGATCTTGAATTGCTCGAGATGCACTCGCCCATCGACCGACAGAATCATGATCGCATCGGATTGAGCCGCGACCTCTTCAATCGAATCGTATGAGGGCACGCCAAATTCGTTTTTCATCTGTTCCTGAAATCCGCCCACGCGCGAAATACTCAGCGGCCAATCGGGTGAACCACCCGCAAACGCCGCGACGATCCGCGCACCGGTGACGTGATGCGGATGCGATTCGGCGTGCCACAATCGAGCATACTCCACGCAGTGACTGGAGTCCAAACCGACCAGACCGATTTTCAGAGACTCACTCAAGCCATCCGGTGCGCTTCGATTTTCTCCATGATGGGTTCTACTCCTAGACCCGGGAGGTCAGTTAAATGGAATGAGCCATCGCGAGGACAGATCGAAGGCGTGAAGTATTCATCGGCCACCGTGATTTGCGTCGGCTGGTATTCGAGGAGGAAGAGATTTTCCGTGGCGGCCGCGACCTGCAACGAAGCTGCAGCATAAGGAGCCAATCCCGATCCAACATGGGGCGCGCAGGGAATACTCGCGGCATTACAGAGGGTGATCACGCGCATGCCTTCGGTAATGCCTAGACGTCCGATATCCGGTTGCGCGATATCCAAGGCATTGGCCTCAATCCGTTCCTTGAAACGGAAGCGGGTGCGAAATTCTTCACCGAGCGAGATCGGTAGATCGAGAGCCGCGCAGAGCTCACTGTATTGCGCGACGTTCTCTGAATCCATCGGGCATTCCATCAGCGCGATGTCGAGGCGCTCAAACGCGCGCCCGATGCGGATCGAATCGTTCAAATTGTAGCACCAGTGCTGATCGATCAGATAGACCGGATCGTCGCCGAGCTCTTTGCGCAGACCCTCCATATGAGCGATATCCTGCTTCACGCCATAACCCAGCGAGATTTTGAAACGGTTGAACCCCTTCTGCTGCCACTCGCGAATATGATCCGCCTGCTCGGCTACACTCACCGCTGGCACGCCGGACACGTAACAAGGAATCTCCTGACTGTAGGCGCCGCCCAATAATTTATGCACCGGCTTGCCCAGCGCTTTGCCCACGATGTCGTAAAGCGCGATGTCGCAAAGCGCGAGCGCATCACAGAAATGGCCGCCATCATGACCGCGATCGCGCATCCGATCGTAGCACCGATCTCTCAGGACGGCGTAGTCGTGTGGATCTTCCCCGATTAATCCCGGGGCGATCAATTCATCAACCAACTGCGCGATAATTTGCGGCACAATCGCGGCCTGTGTTTCGCCCCACCCGACGATACCATCATCGGTGGTGATTTTCACGAGCAACGTCTGAGCTTCCATCGTATAGAGCGCACGGTAGTGCTGGCTCTCGATGTAGCTCCCGTATTGCCCTGCATTTTTACGGGTATCGTGGCCACCGCAATACGGATGGCCGGGGATGCTTAGAGGATAACATTCAATTGATTCGATGCGCATAAGAGTGTGTTTAAGTGTATGAAATAAGATAAGGGAAAGCAACTGGATGCTCGTCTGACCAAAGACATGATTGGCCGCGGCGTAGATCCCAGAGCGTCGTAGCAGACTCTCGACCGGGAATCGCCGCCAAACCTGCAGCGTCGATCACGAGAGCGAATTTCTGCTCGCCGGAGGTGATCGTAAAGAGCGAGTCGTGTGGACGGCTCACTTCGTATGCCCGGGGCGATGTCACGCTGGCGTTTTCCGGGAAAAGGATGCCGTTGAGCGAACGGTAAACATTAAACATCGGGCGCGGATTATGCATCGTATCGCAGAGCCCATTCGCCTCATCCATGGTGCGATCGTGATCGGTGAGTGGGTCGATAAAGAGACGCGAGCCCGGAACTGCTAAGTTGAGCGCAAACGCTTCTGCGAGCACCTCGCAGTTGTGATCATCGTCCACCGAATCGAATTCGAATTTGAAATCCCAATCGGAATCACCCGGCTGTTTCTGCTCGGCCAGTTGCGTCCACGTTTCCCAACGCGAAGTATCAAAGCCCAAATCAATCACGAGCCGATCCACCGACTCTTCGCGCTCGCGCAACCATGCCGTGACCTCGGCAATGCCAGCGGCGTTGTAGCCAATGCGAGTGCGCGGATGTTGTTTTCCGGATGGCGCACTTGAGGGAATCACTGGCGATAAGGCGGTCTGTAAATTGCGTGCGCGGCACTGGCTCATCCATTCGACAAACTCAGCCTCGGGAGGAATCACGCGGCCCGGCAGCTGCCATTCCATCGCCGTCGGAGCGGAAGCATCCGATTGCACTGAGGGAAAACGTTCACCGGATTCATCGAGTGAAAACAACGTCAGCGATACGCCAGACTTGGTCAGTTGGCCTAAGCGTCGGCGTTGCACCTCATCTTCCCAATCGTCCCAAGGTGCGCGGATATGCGCCGCACCCATTTCGCGGAGATTATAAAACGGATAGTCATTACGCACTTGTTGGCGCACGACAGAGGGAAACGTAAACGGCACTTCAACCGCTCGCAGTATCGGCTCGCGCAAAGTCGCGCCCAACGAGGAGCTACGCGCTCCACCATGAGCGGGCATGATCACAATGCTTGATCCGTCTGGCAGCAGATCACCCAAATCAGTCACCCCACCCGTGCGAATGAAGTGCAGCTTAATTTCACCAGCGAATACCCGCACCAAGTAGAAACCAAGTTTGCCACAATCGTTGCGACCGCGCTCGGATGGCGGCCCAGATGAAAACAGATGAGAAAATCCGGGACGCGTAAAGGTAGGCGACGCGAACTGATGGTATTCGGCATTAGCAATCGTATCGAAAAATGCGAAGTGCACATGCGCACCGCCGGTAAACTTAACGTCGTGTTTCTCGATCAAATCCAACAGCCACTTGCGGGAGACGTTGCCCAGGATGTCGTAGTTGCCCATCGCCTGCTCATCGCGTTGACCCAGATAAAGAGGTAGGTGAAAGAAGAGTAAAATGCGTTTCCCTTGCGCCGCTTGCATCTCAGCTTCCAGCCACGCGCGCTGCTCAATCTCAGCCGCCATGCCGGTATCGAGAATCTGGCTGTTGATTACCAACAGGCAGCAATCCTCGCGATCGATCCGATACCATGACTGGCCACACAGCTCATGATAATACTTGAGCGATTCTTCGCTAGCCGGATGCGTAGGCATCGTGCGATCCGGCTTATCGCCGACATCGTGATTACCCGCCACATGATGAATCGGCATCGGCAACTGATGAAACGCTTTCACGGCCGTGGTGATCGATTCCTGAAACGCATCGGTCTCAGGATAGTCCTGCACGAGATCACCCATGTGCATGAGAAACTCGGCGGGCATTTTCTTGAGCAATTCCAGCAACGCCATCACCCGATCATGTTGACGGGCTCGCGAAGGGAATTCGGGGTCTACCGCTCCGACGAGCCGATCATGAGAATCAGCGACGACCATGAATTGGAACAGCGGTTCTTCGACTAAACTGAAATCAAATCCGGCGGGGTCACTCATAGAGGGCAGTTATCAAAGTTAGAAATCGGTTCTTCAATTCTAATTGGACAGTGTTGTAATCGCCAGCCCTTGATCCGTTAGCACAATCAGCGCGTCACCGGAAGCCACGGCGTAGTTCCATTCGCCTTCGGTATTCCATGGTTGAGACGATTGGATCGCTCCAGACGAATCGAGCTGCAGCCAATGCGCTTGGCCATTCTCGAGGCCGATCAGGAATCCATCACGCATCCGCGCAATCAAAGAGATGCCGGCATCAAAAGCGTGCCGACTGAGCTGTTCGCCTGAAAATTCGTAACAGTAGAACAAGCCCACCGAATTGCCGACGAGGATGTGTTTCCCCGGCGCATCAATGAGCAACGCGGTCGTCGATCCCGGGAGGTATTTAATCCAGTGCCGATGCAGCGGCTTATCCTCGGTGGGTTTCATTTCGACAAAATTGAGATTGCGACCCCAGTTGGCCCCAAACGCCGCCCATTGGCCCTGATCTTCCGAGAGCGCCTGTGCGGTCATACGGCTGGTCCACCACTCGACTTCGAGTTCCTGCATTAAGCTGCCATCGGCTTTCACCACACGACACCACGCGCGATTACTCATCACCTCGCCGCTCACGAGTAATTCATCCACGCCGTCACCATTCACATCCATCAGGTCAATGACGCCGGGGATGCCATTCACATAACGGAACTTCCAGCGCAACGCACCATCAGGCTCATAAGCGCGCACATGCATATCGCCACAACCCACGACCACCCCGGTGAATCCGGATTGAAGGCCCGCCGCGACGACGCACAACGCCGCACACGAAAACCATTCCCACCACGCGCAAGAAGAGACGATGCGTTCAAGCTCCTCGTGCCAAAGCTCAGAACCATCTGTGAGTGAAAGGGCGGTCAATCCCGTGGCAGCGTGGCCCAGATACAATCGTTCGGCATCCGCATCCGCATCGTGAACTGGACCTGCGACCTGCGACTCCCAACGGCGTTGCCACGATTCGTCGCAGCAAATCACTTTGCCCGATTCCAGAATCACCAGCACGTCGCCCGAAACGGAACGCACGATCTTCTTCACAGTGCCACCCAAGTCACTGAGCACGACCTGCGATTGGCCAACTGGGGGCGCGCTTACCGGCGAAGCTTGCGCAGTGGCTGGCGCAGCCAGACCGAATGCGAAGTGACTCGTAAGCGCGACAGGATTTTGGAAACCGTCTATCGCCAATCCGCGGTCGCCATCGACGCGAGCTGATGTCGCTGCATCCGATCCCAATCTGGCGTGGGCGTAGTGCACAAACGAAACTCCCTCGCCTACCTTAAGCCGACGATGAACCCGTGATCGCACAATGCTGATCTGAATATCCTTGGTGTTGTAACGGCGATACCAAGCCTCGACGACATCGTCTTCCGGGACGGTCGCTTTCTGCACCCGCGCATCGCGCACTTGTCCTTTTTTATCCTGTTCAACGATCTGCAAGGAAGCCTCCTCGGGAACGATCGATTGCAGATTGAAAACGATCTCTTCGCCATCCTCTCCCGTGCGACGCGCGGTGGTAATGCCGCTGTCGTGTTCTACTTTTCCAGGGATGCGCAAATTGCACTGAATCGTAAACTCCCCCTCTTCTTCCGCTACAATGTGATCGTGAATCACGACGCCCTTATCGCTAAGGAAAAACAACTCCCGTGTCCACGTGCTGCCGTTGTTATGCCGCAAAGACAATCGCGCGTAGCCTTCCTGCTTCGCCTCATCCCAAGTCGATTCATCGCATTCGCCAAAGCACGGCGTGGGCTCACAAACACCATCACGAGCCACCGTAACAAGAGAATGACTGTCCGGCTCGGGACTCTGCGCACCTGAATCGGAAACTAAGAACGTGTTTCCCAATCGACTGTATTCGATCAGATCAAGCGCATCGTCGTAAGCATGCGATCCACCGCCAATGCCATCGATCAAGAGGTAGGCATCGTCGCGATTCCAACCCTCGCGAATCGCGACCTTGTCGAAACACTCTTCAGCCGGAGCGGAGGGCGGCACTTTAAACATCCACGGGGCCGCATCAGGTGCGGTCGCATGCGCGCCGTGCACCAAGGGGTCCAGCGGCACGACCGTCACCCCTGCAGGTGGCATTTTCCCTTTCACGCCAATATCGAAGGCACGAGTCAGGAAAACATGAGATCGCAAACGCCGATCATCAGGCGCCATCAAATCGACAAAGCGATACTCTTCATTGCGATACCACGCCGACGCCGAACGTAACGAAACGCCGGGAAACGAACGCAGTAAATGCGCATCGCCCGACGCGGGCATCCATCCGAAATTATTGACGACAGCCATAGCGCAATCGGCCGCCTTGGCCGCGCCGCCATTCGCGAAGAATCGATGCTTTGTATCGAGGAAGCCGTATTCCACCAGGATCGCCTGTTCCAGATACCAACCGTGGCAAAGCCCTTCCGAAGCGGGCTTCCAGCTCCCATTCCAATAAACCGAAAACACCTTGTCCGAGATCGCCTCCCACTCCGCCGGTTCTTTTTCGATCTCAGGGTAAAAGTCGCGCAGGTAGGACGCAAAATAGGACAACGCCAATGCGGGAATCGTGCCGTGGTTCTGTCGTTGGATTCCGGGGATCAGATTGCCCTCGAAATCAAGATGCGACACCCCCTGATCGCTGTTCACCCAGATGATGAAATACTCCAGAATTCGTCCGCGAATATCTTCATCAATCAAGCCGACCGTTTCGTATAACCGAAAGGCGCTAATAATGAGAGACATCCGCAAATTGAGATCTTTGATATTATGATCTCCGTTCGGAATGCCGTAATTGAGCATCCGCCGCCAGATCTCCTGCGAGGTCGCCGTGAGATCCGCATCGCCTTCTAAGTAGCCGAGGTAGGCCTTGAAGCCACAGTTGTGATCAGCCGGAAGCATCCAATCGCTCGGAGGAAACCCAGCCGCGCGCACCGCTTCGGCTTCATATCGCGCGATCGGCAAATCCGTGGCGACTACTTCGTAAAAGCGCGGGGTGACCGGCGCTAGTTGCACGATCAGTTTCTCCCAACCAATCGCCCTGCCCGCCTCATCGGAATAACCGAGATGAATGATATTCGAACCCGTGCCGAGTGGGTTCATCAACGTCCTCAATTCGTAACCACTTGGCCCCGGATAGCGGCAATCAGTGACGAGCAGAAATTTAAAATACAGCTCCCGCACTGCATCGTTGTTGGCGAGATTACCCCACAGGATTATCGGGCTGGAAATTGTTTTCAGCGCATCCTCTTCGCCGAATGAAACCACTTCCGCCGTGGCTTCGCATTCCTCAAGCTTTGCGAGAATCGCGCGCATGACTTCAGGGGCGGTTTCTCGCGGGGGAATCACCGTTACGCGCTGCCCTTCTAGTCGTGTCTTAGGATTCAGGGTCCGCGGGGTGAGCGAAAGGGCAGAATTCTTCATGCAGGGCGACAAACCTGATCATGCGCGCGGCCAGATTCAAGTAATCCGCGTTTTTTCATCACAAAAAGCTGAAACCTTTGCATGATCACAAAGCAGTCTTTCATTTATCCACAGATCAACGACCGCTGAATCCATCCTAAATTATAACTTCATTCGCATGTCCGCCCAAACCAAGATCATCGATTGCCACAATCACATCGGAGCCGAGTTGCTCTTTTACCTCCATGGAGATCACCCCTACTGTCAGGACATCCCCGCGATGGTTGAAAACGTGGGATCGCAGCGGATCACGGATTGGGTCGTCTTCCCTTTCATGACCAACGTGTCGTTTGAGTTTGCCGGCTTTCAGGATGGCGAAGTGCACTACAACCCAAGCGGCGCGGTGCCTTACGTTTATGAAAACGAACGGCTGTTGCGCGAAATCTATGATTACTTTCCGGAACACGCCGACCGGATCATGCCGTTCATGATCCTCGATCCCTCGCGCCGCGTAGCCGAACAAGTGGCCGCATTGCGCGAGCTTCGCAAAAAGTATCGCTTCGCAGGTTTTAAGATCCAACCGACGATCATCCAATCTCCCGTGCGCGCACTACTCGATGAAGGCCGCCCATTTCTAGAATTAGCCGAGGAGTGGGATTGCCCAATCCTGATTCACTCAAGCATCGCAGAGCACGACATCTGGTCACAGTGCAGCGATATTCTCGACATCGCTGAACAGACGCCGAAAGTGCGATTCTGCCTCGCGCATTCCTGCCGCTATGATCGCCCCTCGCTTGATCGCATGGCTAGCCTCCCCAACGCGTGGTTTGATTGTTCGGCGCACATCATCCACTGCGAAAGCGTTGAGCGTGGTTTGGACAACGTCGCGGTGGCTGATCGTCGATTCAAAACCGATTACACCAACCCCACTCAAGTGCTCCATGATCTCAACGCCGCGTATCCTCAGAAACTGATGTGGGGGACCGATTCACCATTCTATAGTTGGATCACCTCGCAGGGTCGCCTCCCCTTTTCGTTGAAAAGCTCATACCAAGCGGAAACGGACTGCCTCTTCGGCCTAGATGAAAAGGCTATCAGCGAAATCGCCGGCACAAATACGCTTAGCTTCCTCTCCTATGAATCCTAATCCGTTTTCGCTCGAAGGCCGCACGGCCCTCGTCACCGGTTCGAGTAGCGGCATCGGTCAAGCCGTCGCCGCTGCGATTCAAGCGGCAGGCGCCAAAGTGATTCGGCACGGCATCGAATCCGAAGATCCCGATCCCTCCTCGGGCTCCCCCTACCTCGCCGCCGATCTCTTGGCTGAAGACGGACCAGAAAAACTCCTCGAAGCCGCCTTTCAACTCAGCCCCGATCTCGATCTGCTCGTCTGCAATGCGGGTAACAATCACAACGCGCCGTTTCTCGAAATGACGCGTAAACGATGGGATCTCACCATGGATCTCAACCTGAAGGCCAATTACTTTGCGGCCCAAGCCTTCGCCATAAAACTCGCCGCGGGGCAACGCCTCGGAGCCATCGTTGTCACCGGATCAATCAACGGCTTTCAAGCCGAGATCAATTCCTCCGCCTACGATATCTCCAAAGGCGGTTGCGAAATGATGGTCCGTGGCTTGGCGATGGAACTCGCCGATTACAATATCCGCGTCAATGGCATCGCACCCGGCCTGATCTTCACTCCAAAAACTCGTGTGGGTTTCGGGCGCAATCCAAAGCGCCAAGCCCATTTCGAAAACAAGATTTTGAAAGGGCGGATCGGAGAACCCCGGGATTGCACCGGCACCGTCGTCTTCCTGCTATCCGAGGCCTCCGAATACATCACCGGCGAAATGATCGTGGTCGATGGTGGTCTCACCGTAGGGCAAGTCGGCAAGATGGAGTGAGCGATGAGGGAAACGTTTTCCCCACGCCTCACCACCACCGATTCGTTTTAGCCGCGATGAGAGCGGTTTCTATCGTGGGTAAATAGGTGTGCCATTTGCGGGCCCATTCCAAGCTGAGCGCGCCGCGATAATCGCTACCACGCAGCACATCGCGCAGCTCGGCCATGGGATACTCGCCGTTTCCTGGGAGCGTGTGGCGGGTGCCCTGCATATCCTTACCGGGCACGGCATCCTTCACGTGAATGTGCGCGACGGATTCGCTGATTCCATTCCACGTATCCGTCGGCGATTCGCCACCGAGGTTCCACGTGTGCAACGCATCCCAGAGAACCCATGTGCCCGCAGGCGCGGTTTCGAGCACGCGATTGATCTGCGAGGAAGTAATCATGGAATCATGCGTCTCGATCATGAGATCGCAGTTCCATCCGTGCTCTGCGCGTTGTTGTTGCCACCAGGTGAGCATTTCAGAGGCGCGAGCCAATTCAGGTGCGTTTAATTTTTCGCCGCCATCAAACACGCGTATCCATACACCACCGAGAGCGTGCGCCCAAGGTGCTAAAGCAATGAGTTCGTCGCGATCGCTGGTATCGTCACTGATTACTTTGCATGAAGCATCCAAAGCGACGACACGGATGCCCGATTTCGCGATGTGATCAGCGAGCTTTTCAGGCGTCTCGAATTTCTGTTCGAAGTAAGCAATCAGATCAATCGAGTCGGCCAACGCGCGCAGCTCGACTGCTTCGATATGGTGGCGGCTGGCGATACTCAGCACCTCATCCAATTCGAGCTCAGCGCAGCCTAAACTTGAGAAAGCGCGGAAATAATTGTCGTTAGCTGAGGCCATCAATCGTTGAGCTCAATCACCGGCACCAATTCACGATCGTCGATGCGACACGTGCGCGAGCCCTGAGTGGATGTAATCGTTACAGTAACTCCATCTTCATCAGCCTCGAAGCTGATAATGGCTGCGGCTTCACCGGTTTTGCCCACGGCAATCGCCGTCACGATCGTGGTCAGCATCGTCGATGCGGATTCCACCGAAACGAACGGATGTTTCGCCGCGCGCTTGGCGGCGATGGGTAGCTTGTTTTCAGTCACAGTCAGCGCATCGCGGCCCCACACCTTCGCTTGAGCATAACCATGAGGCCGCGCGATAGTGAACCCGTCAGCACTCGTAGAAACAGTCGCATCGCCTTCCCAGTTATCGGCAAAGAAGCGCGCTTCAAATTTCGCGGGTTCTTTCCATTTCGCCAAGCGATCCACGACAATCACAGTTTCAAGATCGAAGAGCACGACGACGGCGCGCACGACATTTTTGATTTCCAGATTCGCGATTCGGTAGGCCTGAGTCGCATCGCTCACCCAATAAGTGCTGCCCTCGCTCTCTCCGTGTTTGAGGAGTTTCGCCTGCGCGTGGGTAGAGTTGGTGCCCTCCACGCCGTTGTTGTAGAAGTGGCCTTCTCCGCCGACGAGAATTGAACTGTGGCCCGCGGTCGTGCGCATCATCCAATCGGGATCGGTAAACGGATACGGCGGACGAATCGGATCAACGATGAGCTGATCGCCATGGCCCTTGATGATGATGCTGTTGCGATCCGCGTGCTCGTGATTCCAGCCGATGCCGCTGCGCAAGCTCACTTGAAAATCTTCTGAGCGGAATCCTTTGCGCGCCACGATCCAATCGAGATCCGAATACCATACCTGAGGTTTGTTTTCGGGCGCGACCGCTTCGACCGACTCATCAAAAAAGATTAGCGACCAGATATTATGCGCGGCGGCCAAGTGCTCCCCAAACCATTGCGCGACCCCATCACGATACTCCTTCGCCACCCAAAACGGAAGGGCCGAACGACTCTCTGCACGACCATCAGGATGTTGAAAAACCGCATGGCCCCGATGTCGGCCCGCGTCGCCGATATTGATCACTTCGTAGGGATTCAGATTCGTGGGCATCGCCATGTTAAGCATGTAGTTGGCGTTGCCCAGCCAATTGATGTTTACCTCCGGTTCGCCGAGCCCTGAACGCCGGAGGGCGACAATCGCCATGAAGATGCTTTCCGAAGTGTAGTTGCCGTAGTTGACCCCCTCGCCGTAAGCGCCATCGGGAACATACATCGCTTCCATCGCCGTCAGCGTGGTCGTGCACATTTCCAACCAACTCTCCATCTCGACGGGTTTCTGATCAGCGTATATATTGATTGCTGCAGCCGCGATACACAGACCGCTGGTCGGTGCCGCGCGCAAATTCGTGTTCTGCGTAATCTCGGGGCGACGCGCATTGTCATGCGGGTAAGCTGATCGCTGTGCATACATGACGCTCTTCGGATTAATCTCCCAATTCGTCGCCTCGCGCGGATAGCGAATGTGATGCAAACTCAGAAAGCACGGTTCGCAGCCTTTGGTTATCATGGCCTGCAACCACTCCTGCCGCTCCTGCGGATCGACGAGATCGCCCAACCAATCAATCGCCGACGCCATCGCAATCGCGCCACGCGGAGCACCTTGCACCCCGAGCACCTTGCTATCGGAAAGGAAGAAATCCCAACAGGGATACTTCATCAATGTGCGAGTCGCGTTCAGAGCCAGATCGAGAGCTCCTTCATGCCCCATCATCAAATGCCAAAACGCCATGTTTTGCATCACATCACACACCCGACGGATGTGATGACACTGATCTTCAAAGTTGATCTCCGATTCCAAAAACACCTGCTCCGCTTCACGATCAAAGTTCTCGAGGCTCTCTCGCATCGCGGTAAATCGCGCGCCTTCGGAAAAATGCCGCCGCAACTCCGGCAAATCATCAGCTGAGAAAAACAATCGGGGTGAAATAGATGCATTCGACATAAGAGTAAGGGGTTGAACCAAAAGGCGATATGCCTACAGCGTAACCGTCCGGTTACTGTTTATTAAGAAACACCTCGCGCCTGAGTAGCGTCAAGCATTCCGCTTGTAATCAGGCGGTTCCGATACCTCTCACGCGAGCGAGCGAGGCGCATAGTAACCAATCGGTTACTAATTAGCTCGCGACGATGTTAGTGACTTTCATGATGATGATCTCTTGTATCCGAATCCCATGCGTGTCTTCGATATCCACACTCATCCTATTCTCCGGCGCGAGGGTTGCGGTCAGTCGGCGGTGAAGCGATTGATCCGCGAGAGTCGTGCGTTGGGCATCACGAGAATGAACATCCTCGGCGATGTCGCCCACAACGGCCCATGCCAAACTGCGGAGCAAGTCACCGCCATCAACGAGGAGAGCGCTCAGCTACAGGCTGCTTATCCGGATTTCTTCACCTTCTTTTGCTATCTCAATCCCACGCTTGGCGAGAAGGCAGTCATGAGTGAAGTCGAGCGATGCGTGAACAAGCACGGCGCACGCGGCATCAAATTAGAGGCGGCCAATCACGCCGCAGATCCCTGCATGCGAAACATCGCCAGGGCCGCTCGCGAATTCGACATTGTAGTTTTGCAACACAGTTGGAGCACGGATACGAACAAGCTGAGCAAAGGCCCCAAAGTGCAGACCGATCCTGATCACACCGCTCTCTTTGCACAGCGTAATCCGGAGGTGAAGATCATCATGGCCCACCTCTACGGTTGCGGACATCGCGGAGTCATCGCGGTCAAATCATTGCCCAACGTTTGGGTCGATACCTCGGGCGCTTACCCAATCGATGGCATCCTGGAATACGCCGTTGAGCATCTCGGAGCGAAACGCGTTCTTTACGGTTCCGATATACCAATTCGAGAGAGCCGCGTGAAGATTGGTCATGTGCAGGGAGCACGAATCTCAGCCGCCGGTAAAAAGAAAATTCTCTACGACAACGCCGCCGAATTACTCGGAATCGCGTAGCACTTATCCCTTCACCAGCCGTCATTACTTATCATGTCCCACGCTTCTCCCATCGTCGATGAACCCTTCCCTTTCCCTCAACGCTGGGGTGACGAGGAAATCGAACGGCTCTCCTCCGCCATGCGCCAGAAATCGCTCTTCTATTGGAAGGGGCCTCAAACTGAAGCGCTCTACGACGCGTTTCGGGCGCACTATCCTCTGAAGCATATCTTCCCCTGCTCTTCTGGCACGGCCTCGCTTCATGTCGCCGTGGCCTCGATGAAATTGAAGCCCGGAACCGAAATCATTCTATCGCCCATCACGGATATGGGATCGGTCATCGGCATCCTGCATCAACAACTCGTGCCGGTATTCGCCGACATCGATCCTCATACCTACAACAGCGATCCGGCTTCGATCCGTGAAAAGATCACGCCAAAAACCGGCGCGATCATGGCGATCCATATGTGCGGCAATCCTTGCGACATGGAGGCGATCATGAACATCGCTAAGGAGCACGATCTCATCGTGATCGAAGATGCCGCCCAAGCTTGGGGCGCGCGTTATCGCGGCACCTACGTCGGCCTCTTCGGCGACTATGGCTGCTGGTCATTCAACGACTTTAAGCACCTCTCCTGTGGAGACGGCGGGATGGTTGGCACCAATAGCGACGACATTGGTTCGCACTTAGCGAAGTGGGGAGACAAGTGCTACAACCGCATCACCAACGTCCGCAATCCCGACGAGCTCACCCACAACTATCGGATGAGCGAACCCCTCTCGGCGATCTGCGCCGCTCAATTGGGCAAGCACAACGACATCATCAGTCGTCGCGTGCGTTGCGGCACGCTGCTGAATGAGCGACTCGCCGATACACCGGGGATCTCCATTCCTAAAGTTCACCCCGAAGACACCCATAGTTTCTACAACTACATGTTCCGCATCAAACTCGACGAACTCACTGTCACGAAAGACGAGTTTATCGCGGCCCTCAAAGCGGAAGGCGTGAACGCCAACGAAGGCGGCACAACCGAACCTGTTTATAGCTACACGCTGTTTCAGACTCACAACTTCTACGCCGGCACCTGGCCCGCCCGGGATCTTGGCCTCACCACAATGGACTACACCCAAGTGTGTTGTCCGGTCGCCGAAACCTTCCTCAAAGAACGCGTCAACATGCCAATCAATGAGGCCATGACCGAATCCTACGTCGAAAAGGTCGCCCTCGCCATCAACACCGTCGCCCAACGTTTCGCTAAATGAGCACCCCTTCCGAAAACCGCGTGCCCGACCCTACCCTGAAAGGACTCGAGCAAAACTCCGATATTCTCGTCTTTGGAAATCAACAGCACTGGGAACTCTATCCCACCGACGAAGCGCTTTCATTCAGCAGTATAGAACGCACCTCCAGCGGGATCGGTCTCGTGCTCACCCTTGCGACTTCATTCGAATTCGGTTCGCTCGAAGTCACTGATGAGGGCCACGCCATCGTCAGCACGGAAGGCCCCGACATCACCATAACATTCCCCGATGAGAAAGCCATGGAGCCGCAGTTCCACACTCTCTCAGTCGTCGCCATATCTACGAATGGCGAACGGACCGCACCGCATAATCTCAAGTTTCAGTTCGCCTCCAAAGCGCGCGATGCCGCCAACGGACGCACCACAAATGATCGCGTGATCGTCAAAGAAACTGATCTCAAACTGAGCTACTCGTTCATCAACGATTGGATCATCGATATCCCCACCGATGAAGATTGCGACTACGCGCAGAAGCGATGGGGCGACCTGATCTCCGCCGAAGCTGCGCCCTACTCCCGTGCTCGCGTGGTTGCGCGCGCCGTGATCGACGATTTTGAACCGCAGCGAGGCACGCCGTCCGATGCGATGAACCGCCTCCACCCCTTTCGCCAACACGAGCGCATCCTCGCTAAAATCGACTACGGCTGGTGCGCCAACATGGCCGAAATCCTCTGCCACGCACTCAACAGTCTCCACATTCCCGCGCGCTTGTTGCGCATGCGAAACACCTACCACCAAGCCGAATCAGATGAGCCCGGCCACAATTTCGAAGTCCTTCTCGCCGGAGGCCACACCATCGTCGAGATCTTCGATCTCACCCTCCAGCAATGGATCTGGATCGATCCCAGCTCGCGTCAACTCGGCGCAAGCGACGCTGGTGGCCACTATCTGAATCTCGCCGAAATCCACCACCGTGTGAATCAGCCCCACCAAGCCGCTGATCTAAAACTCGACCGCTACGATCCCACTACCGGGAAAGAGATCACCGACGATTTCGCCGACAGCCCTGTGTTCACCAACATGCTCCACTACGCCAAACGCGAACAACGTTTCTACTATTTCAAACGACGCGACTTGTAAGCAAAACAAAAGGCGCGTTGGATTAACGCGCCTTTGTGAAAATTGAAGCGGCACTACGCCGCGCAACTTACTTGATCGAGAGCAGCTCGACTTCGAAGATGAGCGTCGATCCTGCAGGGATCGGGCCTTGAGGTGAGTTGCCGTAGCCGAGATCAGCAGGAATGAAGAGCTTCCACTTCGAGCCAACCGTCATGAGTTGGAGACCTTCCACCCAGCCCGGGATCACACCCTTGACCGGAAAGGAAATGGGCTCGCCGCGGCTGACGGAACTATCAAACACCGTGCCATCGACCAACGTGCCGTGGTAGTGCACCTCGACAGTTTGTTCAGAAGTAGGCTTCGCACCATCGGCTGGGGTCATGATTTCGTATTGCAGACCGGACTCGGTCACAGCCACGCCATCGCGGGCCTTGTTCTTATCGAGAAATTGCTGGCCGGCTTGCGTCTGCTCAGCGGATCCCTCAGCGGCAGCCGCCTCGACCTTTGCCTGCGCGCTCGCGAATGCAGCCTTTAATTCTTCTTCGTTCACCTGCGGTTTTGCACCACTGAGGCCATCTTTTAAACCAGCGAGAAACGCGGTCGTATCGATTTCGACGCCGCCCTGCCGAGTGATGTTCGCGCCCATGTTCATGGCGATGCCGTAGCTGACGCGCTGATCGTTGGTTTCGAGGGAAAGTTCTTCTGAAGACATAATCTGAATCTGGTTTTAGATGAGATGGCGCCGAACAAAATGCCCAACGCCGAAGTAAGAGCCGATCACCTCATAGACCGACGTATCGAAGTGCAACCCCGTAGACGGAGATCGCAAACTGCGGTGAGTCTCACATCGTAGCCATGACCCAACCCTTACGTAATAAAGACCAACGTGCCCTTACTGCGAAAATTCCAATCATCCGACAAGAATCTGGTCTTTGCTGTACATAAACGAGCGCTGCAGGCCAAGGGCATCGTTGATCCTTCAGATCACCGCGGAATCGCCAGATGAGATGGACGAATTTATGGAAAGAATGCTGAGCGCATATTCCAGAAATATTTCAATTCACCTCGACCCGCCATGCTCCGGCTGATCGCATCGACAAACATCGTATCTCGCACATGTATTTCAAGCGATGGCACCGAAGAGAGAATAGTTTTAATCGGCGCAAGCCACCTCACCCCATGATTGCCCAACCTCGTCCGCTCCATTTCGAAACTCCAATTGGCAACGACGCAATGATCACTATCGCCGCGCCTCGCTCCGCCCACGGCCAACGGGCCGCGCGAGCTATTCGGGACGCTTTGTTCGAGAAAGGAACCAGTGTGGAGTGGCACGACGATCCGGAAGGCAACCTACTCCGAACGACGAATAGCCCCGTCGTGATCGTCGGGAATCTTGCCGACAGCAAATGCATCAGAGAGCTCTACTATCGCTCACTCTGCGCAACGGATCTTTGTTACCCAGGACCGGGAGGATCGGAACTGCGCACCCTCTGCGATCCTCTTGGCACCGGACATAACCTCATTCTGATTGGATACAGCGATGAGGAAGGGGCTGAAGCCGCGACTCTGATTTTTCAAAATCGAATCGGCACTTCGATTCCTCATCTCAAGGAATTGCACATTACTCGACTGCCGCTGCCAGTAAAGGATCTAGAAAAATACCGCCAAGGAATCATTCCCGGAACACCGGCGGAAATCGCCAACACGATGGACGGAGATAGCATCGGCTATCTCTACTACCTGACCGGCGAAGCCGAGCTGGGCAAAACGTATCGGAAGGTCTGGCAAGCGATTCTCTCCTGCGGCTATGGCAGGACAGAGGACATCGTTCAGAGCCATCTTTTCAGTCTGTGGCGGCTCCTACCTTGGAGGTTGGTCGAAAACATGGATCTGTTTAGCGAGGACGAGCGTTTAGCGATCACTCAATATATTTACGGATGGGCAGAGAGTGAAGAGGGATGGCAAAGCGTGGCAGGTTGCCCGCGGACTCAACGCCCCAACAACCCACGGCAGAATCACGAATTGATTCCCGCCATGGCGTTGATGCATGCGGCGGATTATTTTGAAGCGCATTTTCCTGAGGCGGCTGGGCCTGACAAATGGAGAACGGTCGGCCGAACGGGTTTTGAACCTTATGGTTCCTCATGGAAACCACTCTGCGATGGATTATGCCATGGGTGGTCGATGTCGCAGCCGGTGATGTTTGAGAACGCCCTACTCGATCCTTCGCATCGCTATTTCGAAGAAGGTGGCGCACGGCAGGCCGCCGAATGTGCGCTCGCGGTCGTCAATAATGATAGCTGGATGCCTTCCGCGGGAGATGGCGGAGCGGCCAGAGCGTTTCCCGGGCCCATCCTCCGGATCGCCGCCGACTACTATCAGGATGGACGCTATAAACAGGTGCATGATCAGGCACCCCATGATCGACGGTTTGGATGGCAACCGATGTTGCCGCGCGCCTTCAACAGTGGAGTAAAACCACAATCTCCGGATGATCATATCGGCGTGACTGTTGTGCCCGTCGATCCGCTGGTCTATCACGTTTGGGAGCGTGAACCCGAGCTGGCCGTAGACGCGGTCACGTGTCCACCGACGGCACCCATCGAACAGTGTTTCGATAAACTAGCCGTGCGCTCGGGTTGGAACCTCGCAGATGACTATCTGTTAATCGATGGGCTCGGAGGTGGTAGCCACTCCTATGATGATGCCGCCGGTATTATCGAATACTCGCGACTGGGAGTAACCGTGATCGTGCAAGAAGACAGCCTCATCCACACGGCTCCCGAGGATCACTCTGTCGTGACAATTGTGCGAGATGGAGACAGCGGAATCATCCCCGGATTCGCCGCACTCGAGGAAAAAACTACCGACACCACAGGAACGATCTATCTGCGAATTCGTTTAAAAGATTATGCGGGGGCAGACTGGATTCGCGAAGTGCATCTCTTCCCGAATAAGTGCGCCGTGTTTGTCGATACGGTGACGGCAAACCTAGCGGGCGATTATGCGATTAAGGCGCACTTCCGCACCCCTGCTCGGATTGCGTTGGACGGTAGCGAAGCTAAGGCCACGCAAAAGAGTCCCTGTTGCGAAACAGCCGAAGTGCGACTGACCAGTTTATCCGAGCCGTCGCGATTAAGTGTGACCAAGGTCCCGCTTGAACTTCGCTATTCAAGCGCTGAAGACCAGGAACTCTGGAGCCAACGCTACCGCACCGACGAAATGGTGTTGATGGCTTTCGCCGCCAATGAAACCGCCCATTTAGAACCTGGCGAATCTGTAAGATTGGTTCACCTCGCCCAAGCGCGAGCGCCCCACGAATCAGCAATCATTCTCGGTCAAGATGAATCGGGTCTATACATTTCCGATGGTAAAACACGCACCGAGTTGCCATCGTTTTCGATCAAACCACCCGTGCGATCCTTGGCAAAAACTGAGATCGCCGAATGTGAAGAAGGTCTGGATTCAGTGTTCAACGCGGAATCGGAAATCACCGCCCTCGAATCATTGTCCGACGGTTCACTCGCAATCGGCACGAATTCAGGGACGTTAACTCTGTGGCACCAAAATCGCGTTAAATGGTCTGCGGATCTAAGCGGATCGATTCACGATATCGGCGTAGCGCAGGGAGAGACGCCCCTCGTGGCCGCTGGTCACGGTCCCGCAGAACTAAGCGCGTTTAATGCTACCGGAGAATCACGATGGACAAGCAGTATTATACGTGAGCCTTCCCCGTGGCCATGGTGGGAGTTGCCTACTCCGGCGGCAATTCAAGTCGCGGGTGGCATTTCTGACGGCGAGCAATTCTTCGCGGTCGGCTGTGGAGACATTCAGTTGCGCGGATTTGATGGTACCGGCAAAGAACAATGGATGTGGCGCTACAATGAAGGCGTGCCCGGTCGCGTGACCGTGACTGACGTCGATGGTTCGGGCCAATCTCACATCGTGGTTGGCGGTGAGATTCTCAGCGATCAAGCCACCTGCCGCATCCTCAAACCAGAGGGCACGCAAGTCGCCGAACTGGAAGTCGAAGGTTGGACCAGCATGCTCACCGCGATGGCGTTCGGCGAAAGCGGCACGCGACACTTCATCGGCTGCGGGGCCAATCGCGGCAACAACCTGCACCTCTATGAGCGAGTTGATAATCAATGGAAACGGCTGTGGAAAACTCGACTCGGCGGTCAAGTCACCGGCATCGTAATCTTCGCTGAGTCTAATCGCGCGCTCGTCGCCACAACTCAGGGATTCTTACTCTGTTACGATCTCGGCGGAACCGCCCAATGGCATCTCCTGTTCGATGATGCTCTAAAGCATCTTGTCACTTACGGCGAGAAAGTGATCGCGATTGATGACAAGGGAGAACTCCGCGTGATTGATCAATCGGGACAGATCGAAAAACAGGTTTCGCTCCTCAGTCCTTGTTCGTTGGTCTCATCCGTAGATGATAAAATCTACCTCGCTAGCGGAAAATCACTCTACTGTTTCTAAGAAGATAGCCCTCCTTGCTTGATCAACAGCCCGCGACATATTTAACCAAAGCTCATGAAAATCGAACATACCGCTTATAACGTCACCTATCCCGTCGCAGTCGCCGCATGGTATGTCTCCCATCTCGGACTAAAAATAGTTCGAGTCCTCGATACACCCGCCAAAACTCATTTCCTCGCCGACGATCAAGCCACCGCGATCGAGATCTACTGCAACCCTGTCGACCAAGTGCCTGACTACGCAGCGATGGATCCGCTTGTCTTACACCTCGCCTTTTCCAGCGAAGATCCAGATGCCGATGCGGCGCGCCTGATCACAGCGGGAGCCACCCTCTATAAAGACGAAAGTTTTCCCGATGGCGCTCACCTGATCATGATGCGCGACCCGTGGGGCTTGGCTCTCCAACTCTGCAAGCGCCCGTCGCCACTTATCTCCGACTAGCCTCCCATTCTCGCACTCGCTAATCTCGGCAAGTGCGGTCACATTGTCAGCCCATCATGTCGACTACGCCCCCCCCCTCACTTCTCTGCGCATCCTTCGGGTCGTGCACACGTTGCGACGCGAGTCAGGTGGCCCCTCCGAGTCGATTAAGCAATCGACCTAGGCATTGGTAAAATGGGGCATCACATCGAAGTCGTCACGGCGGACGATCTCACCTTCGCTTCCCCACTTCCTACCTCCGCTGTCTTTCATCCCTTAGGGAGTAGCTCGCGTGAGTTAGTGGATTGCGTCGCCGCTACGCGACTCGCAATGACAACTGAAGTCTGGACGAACCTTCGCTGCCCGAATTACCAGCACAACTAGATATAATCGCGCACCGGCACATGGCCGCTCTCGTCAAGGTAACCCTTTAGCCTCACGGCATAATAATCGCCCGGATGAAATTCATCTCCGACCTTGCGCATCAAATCACGCATCTTTCGGTCGAGTTTTTCGATGATCCCTTTGCTCTCGGGATCGCTCACCAGATTCACCTGTTGATATGGGTCCTTCTCATTATCATAGAGCAACCAAGGACCATCGAGCCGCGCCGTATAAGTATAATGTTCCGTTCGCACCCCGCGGTATTCCCGGCCTCCGCCTTCGCGCAAATATTCGCCAAAAGGTCGAAAGTAGGTCAGCAACACTCCCTCTGCTGGAGCCTCTTCCCGTCCCTTCAAATAGTCCGTGTAATCGGTGCCATCCACCGATTCAGGAACCGGTATATCACACAATCCCAAGAGAGTCGGCATCAAATCAGGCGTGTTGATCAATCCCGGCACCTTGCGCCCGTCGCGCCCGAAGAGTTTCGGGTAACGAATCAAGAGTGGCACCCGAATCGATTCCTCCCAAGGGCGCTGTTTCCGATTGTGCCCTTGCGAATGCAACATGTCGCCGTGATCCGACCAGAAAACGAAGATCGTATCTTCAGCGAGCCCCGCCTCTTCCAAAGTCTGATCCAGACGATCCAACGCATGATCAAGCGCGAGAATGTGCGCGTAGTAGCCGGCGAGTTCCTCCCGCGCGACCTCCTCTTGTTCTGGGGGCACATTAGGCCGCAATTTGAGTGCAGCTGTTTCCACCTTATCGCGAAACTCTTGAGGTGCCGTCTCGTAAGGATCATGCGGCGGCCCCCACGAGAGCATCATCATAAATGGCCTATCTTTTTTGCTGCGTGAGTTGAGGTAGTTGATCGCATCATCTGTTTGCGCAAAAGCATCGTAGCCATCCCAAGTGAGCTGAGTGTCATCATCCCCGGCGTAGTAAGCGGATTCGTTGTAATCATGCGTGCACTCCAACGCCTTCCAGTATTGAAACCCACAGCGATTCTCTGGCGTGATGTAAGCCTTCCGCCCGCGACCATTGAGATGCCACTTGCCGATGTAAGCAGTATCATATCCCGCATCGACGAACTGCTCGGCCAACTTCGGTAATCCATCATCGAGATGCACATCATTCACCAACACGCCGTGATGGTGCGCATAGAGTCCCGTCATTAAAGTAGCGCGAGCCGGGCAACACACCGGCATCCCGGAAATAGCGTTTTGAAAGTCCAGACTCTCCCCCGCCAATCGATCCATCGACGGTGTCGCAATATTGAGATCGCCGCCAAAACCAGTCGCGCAACGCCTGAGCTGATCAGGAAAAACAAAGACCACATTCGGCTTCCGGGAACTAGCAGTATCCAAGTCCATATCTGAATGGTAGGGTCGCTACCCCCGCGCAACAAGATCACAATCCGCGTTGTTCCCCCATCTATGAAAATCGAACGCCTCGATATCTATCACGTCGCCCGCCTTTGCTGCCCCCTTCAGCCCCTCCCTTCACGTCTCTGCGTTACCCCCCGCCTCTGAGCTCCTTCCGAACTCCGACCCAACGAATTTAACGCAAAGGCGCAGGGACGCGGAGAACTGCAAAGGTCGAAGGTCTGTAGGTTTGAAACTTAGCGCCTCTGCATCTCTGCGTTAAATTTCAGTAGATGGAGATAGAGAGAGATCGACTCCAGTGAGTAACTCGCGGGCTCCAACACTGAGGGCGACAAATCCGGGATTTCTTAATCCGGCTTTGGCGTATTTGAAGCGTTCACCGGTAAGGGTCTGAACTTGGCCTCCGGCTGCTTCGACAACGCATTGTGCGGCTGCAGTATCCCATTCCATGGTCGGCAAATCTCGCAGATAGACATCGGCTCCACCCTCGGCGAGCAGGCAGAATTTAAGCGAGCTTCCCATACTTCTGGTTTTAGCGTGGGAATGTTGGGCGAGCAACTTCGCCACCGCCGGTCCGGCGTGATCCTTACTCGCGACAAAGATCGGCGCTTCAATTTGAGCGATCCCCACGGATATGGATTCACGCTTCACTTCTCCGGTTTGCTTCCAAGCACCTTGGCCGATTTCCCCTACATACAAAGTCTCCAAGACAGGTGCATAAACTAAACCCAATGCGGGGTATCCTTGCTGAACCAGCGCGATATTGACTGTAAACTCGCCCGTTCCTTTCACGAACTCTTTGGTGCCATCGAGAGGATCAACTAACCAAAATTGCTCCGGAAAATCTCCCTTCTTCCATCGATCCAATTCGCGATCTTCCTCCGAAATGATGACAACATCAGGTGTCAGCTGCTTAAGCCCTTCGATTATAATCCGGTGAGCCGCCAGATCTGCGGCCATCAGCGGAGACTCGTCGGCCTTATAAGTGATGTCTTTGTCATCCGCATAGATGCGCATGATTTCTGCACCCGCAGTGCGAATAATTTTTTCAAGGGCATCAATCATTTTAGCGCAATTCTTTCCAAAACTGTGGTATGTAAACGAGCCTGAGACTCATCAAAGCTTTCCGTTTCCGTATCGATGGTCATATCGGCAGCGACCGGCGGTTCGAATAGTGAATCCTTGCCCGTAAACTGAGCGACTTTACCGTCCTCAACCTTAGCATAGAGTCCTTTGACATCCCGGCGGGCGCATTCTTCGAATGAGCAAGCGACATAGATCTCAAGAAAATCGGGATTGCCGATGATATCACGAGCAAGAGAGCGCATCGCAATGGCCGGAGTGATGAATGAGCAAATCGTCACAAAACCAGTGCCTGCAAATAGTTTAGCTACTTCCGCCGCTCGGCGGATATTCTCCATGCGGTCTTCGACAGAAAACCCCATGCCCTTATTCAATCCAGAGCGGATAATGTCCCCATCAAGCACCACGGTTTGGCAGCCTTGATCGTGCAATCGGTGCTCCAAAGCTGCGGCCAATGAGGTCTTGCCCGAACCAGAGAGTCTATAAAGCCAGACAACCATGCCGCGTTGTTTTAAGCGCTGTTCCTTCGCATGACGCGGAACCAGTTGGTCAGAGGTTTCATAAATATTGTCAGGCATGATTAACTAGAAAATGGAGTCTCTGCGGCTTAGCGTCTCTGTGTTAGTTTATAATAGGGACCGCATGGTAACTGGAATTATCCTAGCTGCGCTTTGTGGCATCTTTGGTCAAAAACAATCTAGCCTCTCAACAGGTGCTAGCACACTCGCGCGGCGCGCGACCTTTCTCCGCTTAGCTGCGTCAAACTCCTCCGAGTTTATCATCCTCCCGCAGACAAAAAACAAAAAACCCGCCTTGGAGGGCGGGTTGATTTGGCGTCCCCACGGGGATTTGAACCCCGGTTGCATGGATGAAAACCATGTGTCCTGACCGGGCTAGACGATAGGGACAAAAACCAAAAGAGGGGCGAATGTAGGTATGCCCTTCGCTTGCGCAAGGGAAATTTTTCATTCCTACGAAATGCAAAATTGGCTTCGCCTCGGGCGATGTTTACATCCAAATCATTCTTATGACCTCCGCTGAGATCGCCGCCGCCCTACCCTCAGAAGCCCGCACGAGTTTTGACGACCTGCCATTCCCGAAAATCGCTTCGGGAAAAGTCCGTGAAATTTACGACCTCGGTGATGCGCTCCTCCTCGTGGCGAGTGATCGATTATCCGCCTTTGATGTGATCCTGCCAGACGGCATTCCCGGCAAAGGTATCATCCTCACGCAGATCAGCCTGTGGTGGTTTGCGCAAACTGAGGAGTTGATCCAAAACCACCTCTTCCCTGATCAAACCGCCGAATTCGCTCGTCGCGACATCCTCGATCAGGATCTACAGCTCCGCAGCATGATAGTGCGTAAGCTCAAGCCGCTCACCATCGAATGCGTCGCCCGCGGGTATCTGATCGGCAGCGGATGGAGCTCTTACCAAAAGACGGGGCAAGTCTGCGGGATCACGTTGCACGCCAATCTCCGCCAAGCAGAAAAACTTCCAGAAGCCATCTTCACCCCCACGACCAAAGCCCCCCAAGGCGGACACGATGAAGCCATCAACGATGAGCAGGGCATCGCAGCCATCGGCGCAGAGCTCTACGACAAGGTTAAGAACCTAAGCCTCGAACTTTATCAATTCGGCCACGATCGCGCGAGAGATGTGGGGATGATTCTCGCCGACACTAAATTTGAATTCGGCACCGATACCGATGGTGCCCTCTACTTGATAGACGAAGCTCTCACGCCCGATTCCTCACGCTACTGGCCTGCCGACAAATATCAGGTCGATTGCTCACCCCCGAGCTACGACAAGCAATTTGTGCGCGACCACCTCCTCACGCTCGATTGGAATCAACAGGCCCCCGGCCCGATTTTGCCCGCAGAAGTCATCACGCGCACACGGGAGATCTATCTCACTGCGCTCAAGAAACTCTTGGGCTAAAACGATTGCCTTAGCCTATCTCACGGCAGACACCCCACCCGTTCCGCTCCTCTCCACGTCAACTTATAGTTGACGTATCAGCGTGCGCTTATCGTCCCGCCTGGGTCGGAAGTAAGGTTGCTCAACAACAGGCCAACTTCTAACCGACCCACATCATGCTATTCCTCATTCGCAAACTCGAAAAACTCCTTCGCGGCAACATCACTCCTTTTCGGATCATCGCGGGCTGCGTGCTGGGAGCGATGCTTGGATTCATGCCGGGATTCTCAAACGCTCCCGGACTAATCTTCGCGCTCAGTTTTGGGCTACTCGTGATCAATGGTAATTTACTGCTCGCCGGATTTGTCGGCATCGCGGCGAATAATCTCTCCACCCAACCAGGACTCGCGAGCGCTTCGCCCAAAATATCGATTACTAGCGCGAGCGACAAAGTCGCCTTTGAGGCCGACTTCGGAGGCATCAGCGCGGGCGGTGGTGACAACGCACTTTCGTTTCACTACCGTGGACTCCCCGTTGATCAAATCATGGGCAGCCTCAAATCTACTAAGACCACTCTGAAAGGCGGAACGGTCGATGTCGCGGCCAGTGGTCGCTATTTCACTTCCAGTGGTGCCATCGATCTCCCGCTCGAAGCCACCTTGCACGATACCCCCCTTTCGCTCGCCGGTCGCGATACGAAAGTCTCCTCTTTTACCCTGCCGATCGGCTTAACCGGTCAACTTGATAATCCACGCATCAAAGTAGATGCGAAATCACTCGGTAATCTCGCGATCAAAGCTGGCACCGATGCGCTGAAGGGAAAAGCCACAGAACAGCTCAAGGATAAAGCCGGTGGGCTTTTCAATAAACTGCTCGGCAACTAACCAACCCGCTCTACACGCGAACCAAAGTGTCACCTATTAAGTGACATTCATGTATATTTCACAAGTATGAGGAAGGGTCGTAATAATTTTAAAGTGTCACTTTATAGGTGACATGTTAACCCAACCTTCTACGCCTGCTCAGCTCCGGATTCCTTTCGCACTCGCGGATCTATTAGCTGAATCTGCCGAGCTGATCGCTAAGGAATCAGTCAAAGCCTATCGAATCGTCAAAAACTCGCGGCGTGCCGATCGCGGACAAACGCTCCATCCCGGAAAGCAAACCCCACTGTGGAACGCTCTTCGCGCGGAGCTGAGACTCCACCTACTTAAATACGGCGCTCAGGCCAATCTGGGCCGCTTGCTTGGACTCCCTCGCCAACGCATCAACGCATTTGTCACTGGCGGCGGACAGATGCCAGATGCCGAACGCACCCTCCAACTTCTGGCGTGGTTAATGGCAGAACAGAAAAAAGCACCCGCCAAGAAGTGAGCTTAGCAAGCCCACCCCAAAAACGAATGTCACTTAATAAGTGACATGTTGATCTGAATGGACGAATCCTCAGCGCGAACTGACTATTTGTCGTATTGCGCGAGCTTGTTGCTCCGGATCATCGATTGAAGCTCGTTGATATAAGCCGAGCCGCGTTCCGAATAATTCATGAGCCCGTTCGATAAGGCGTAACCAGAGATCGTCTGATCGCGGGAGCGCAAAGTTGCGCGGATCTGGCGCAACTGGCGATAGCTGCCCTTCGTATTGAGGTTGTGAATATAAGCATCCAGCGAGTCCTGCGGTGTATTATAGGCTGCCACCGTAAAGGTCTGCCCTTTGCCTCGGCTCTTGGGAACCATTCCGCTGCCATCCGTGGCGTGCATTCCGAATAAGTTGTTTCCCTTCCGAGCAAACCGCGAAGTGCCCCATGCTGATTCATTCGCAGCCTGTGCGAGCACCAATGAAGGCGAGATCACATCCACGCGTTTCAAAACCATGATCGCAAACGCTTGATCCATCTTTTCAGGGATATCCTTAAAGGAGTAGTATCGGGCCATCTTCTTCAAAAAACGATCGTCAAAAAAGCCCGCCGAATCGCTATCGTTCAACTGATCGCTAATCTTCAATAAACGTTTTCTATCATCGAGAATTTCCGCGTTAACCGCCTGCACCTTAGGCAAGAGGTAACTAAAGAAAGCCGCCTTCTTATCCTTCGTATTTATGTAACCGGTAAAATCTGGTAACTTTTCATGCGTCAGCCAATACCATCCAAACAGCATGACGGCAACGACGGCCGCGATCACCAGCAGCCGACGAATTCTGGGTAATTTTAGTATCGCACGAAACGCAGCTGCATTTATGACAGCCACGGGATTAGCCCTTAATTTTCTTCAAGTGAAGGAATAGTTTTCCGTCGGCCCAATACTCTATGTAGTTCGACACTGTTTGCACTCGATCCGTCCAGACATTGGCCGCGCGACCAGTGTTTGCCTGAGAAACAAAATCGGTCCCTCCGATATACCAATCCCGATATTGAGCGCCCTTCATCATGGAAATTCTCAGCACCAACTGTGTGTCGGTCTTATCGGTCTGAAACATGATAAATACATTTCCCTCTCCATCAACCTGCACACCTTGCAATATATCGTGATCATAAACAATGGCTTCGTAGGAGCCGAAAACCGGATTAGCTTCCTTCGCGGAAGCAAAAGGCACAAAGCCGATCAAAACAAACAGGACGAATAAACGGGATAGTTTCTTCATGAAATCAGTCTAGCGCACCACCCACGACTGGCAAGCGGACATTGCCACGCGATGAGCCGTGTCAATACATTGAAGTGAGACGGTGCGACGGCCCACTTCGTCCTGACTGAGCTCGCACCAATTCACGGCGGAGCCAATCCAAGGCCGTATTCACCGCGCGCACCATCACGGTGCGGCGTGGGCCAGGATAATTGAGCTTCTTCGACCACACGCCATGCGGCGCGTGGAGAGCCACATAAATTGTGCCGATCGGATTGGCTTTCGATCCGGAGCAAGGCCCCGTGAATCCGGCAATCGCCATTCCATAATCCGCTGCCAGCGTTTCCGAAACTCCCGTGGCCAATGCCACTGCACATTCCGGACTCACCGCACCGTGTTGCGAAATCAAACACTCCGGACAATCCAGCAAAGTCATTTTCGCTTCATTGGAATAGCACACAACCCCACCGGAGAAGCATTTCGAAGCACCACAAATATCGGTGAACGCAGTCGCGAGGCGACCGCCGGAAAAAGTCTCGGCCACAGCCAGACTCTTTTCCTGAGCACGGAGTAAATCGACGCACACCTTTGCCATCGAATCGTCGCCGTAGCACATGAAATCTTCCCCCAGCAGCGCCGCACACTCTTCCGCCGTCGCGCGCACTTGCTCTTCTGTGAGCTCGCCTTCCGGTGAATTCAAGCGAACATCCACCTGCCCTTGATGCGCGCAAAACGCTATGTTGAGCGATTCGCCGTGGCGGTCGAAAATTGGTTGCAGGCGCGTCTCCAATGCCGATTCACCGATACCAGAAGTGCGAAGCTGCACGTAAGCCTCATGATCCAGGAGCAAGCCCCGCTCAGCCAATTTCGGCAGCACTTGATCGGTAAACATCGGCTGCAATTCGTTCGGTGGCCCGGGCAGCATACATAAAATCTTCCCACCCTTTTCTACCCATAATCCTGGCGCGGTGCCGTTGGCATTAGGCAACACATCGCCGCCCTGAAACTTATAGGCCTGCTTCAAGTTATTGTCGGTCATCTTGCGACCCATCCGATTGAAACGCTCCTCAATGTCGGCCACGATATCCTGATCAAGGACGAGCTCTTCTCCCAATACTCCGGCGATTACCTCGCGGGTGCGATCATCGCAAGTCGGGCCCAAACCACCGGTCGTGATGATCACATCGGCTTGCTCCCAGCTTTCCTTGAACTGACGGACGATCGCTTCCGCTTCATCGGTGATCGTCACATTACGCGCCAATTGCACGCCGCGGCGTCCGAGTTGCGCTCCGATATAAGTGAGGTGACCATTAGCAGTCAGCCCGAGCAGCAACTCATCTCCGAGCGTGATCAACTCGAAGCGTTTGGAAGAAGAAGGAGAAAGAGGGGGAGAGGGATTCGATGAAACCATGCTTGCGACAATTACAATTAGGCCGATTTTTAGAAAATGCCAGCCGACGGTTCAGTTAAACTTAAAGAGAAAGTGCGCGCCCTCCCCAACGAGCCAGGCGTGTATCTCATGAAGGATCGTCTCGGCCGCATTATCTACGTCGGCAAGGCCAAGATGCTCAAGAAACGCGTCTCTTCCTATTTCCAACGCGGCCGCGCTCGCGCCATCGCACAACCGAAGATCAAGGCCCTCATCAGCCATATCCACGACTTCGATACCATCGAAGTAAAATCCGAGCCCGAAGCTCTCCTGCTCGAAAGCAATCTAATCAAACAGTGGAAGCCGCGCTACAATACCGACTTCACCGACGATAAACGCTTCCTCCTCGTCCGCGTGGATCTATCGCTGGAATTACCCCGCTTCACGCTCACCCGCATTCGCAAAGATCAACGCTCGCGCTACTTCGGCCCGTTTCCGCATTCGAGTATGTTGCGCAAAACTCTTTCCCAGATGCGGCAGAAATTCGGCGTGCTCCTCGCTGATGGTATTCCGCAGAAACAAACAGATGGACGCTGGCAACTCTACGACGACGTGCGGCAGGATATCTACAGTCACGACAACCTCATCTCGACCACCGGCTATCGTCATCGCGTCGAACAGGCCTGCGAATTTCTTCAAGGCAAGTCGCGCGAGTGGCTCGAAAGTCTGCGCAACGAAATGCAGACCGCCGCGACCAAACTGCATTTCGAAAAAGCCGCCGAACTGCGTGATGTGATCTCCGCGCTTGAAGGCACCCTGCACCGCACCCGTAAATTCGAACGCGATCAGACCCTTCTGCGCAGTGACAACGAAGCGCTCACCACCCTCGAAAAGGAACTAAAGCTCTCCGGTCTTCCCCAAAATATTGAGTGCTTCGATATCTCGCACATCTCAGGCACCTTCGTCGTGGCCTCGATGGTTCATTTCACCGAAGGCCGCCCCGACAAAGATCAGTATCGTCGATTCAAAATCAAAAGCTTCATCGGCAACGACGATTACCGCGCGATGGAAGAAGTCGTCGGACGACGTTACCGTCGACTCGCCAAAGAAAACAAACCCATGCCCGATCTCGTGGTCATCGATGGCGGTCGCGGCCAGATCGCGGCCGCGCTCAAAGCCTTCATCGCCATCGGCGTCGAACCACCTGCGTTGATCGGTCTCGCGAAGAAACACGAAACAATCATCTTCCCCGACGAACGCGATCCGCTGAATCTCTCGATCAACGATCCCGGCCTCAACCTCCTCCAGCGCCTGCGCGACGAGGCCCATCGTTTCGCCAACACTTATAACGCTGATCTGCGCTCAAAGAAACTCCGCGAAAGCATCCTTGATGATGTCCCCGGGCTCGGCCCGAAACGCCGCGTTGCCTTGCTCACCCACTTCGGCTCGATCGACAAACTCCGCGCTGCCTCAGCCCTCGACATCGCCCACGCCGAAGGCATCGGTCCAAAATTCGCGGCCGAGCTCCACACCTATTTGCACCGCGAATCTACTTCAAAGAAACCCGCTAATCCCGAACTACCCCATGAGTAATCATCACGATTCAACCTCGAGCCTAATTAAACACCTCCGGCCGATAATCTCACGTAACCTGGATGAGCCACATCGCTCCTGGATTCTATTCAACAGGTGAAAACAGCTCGCTCCACATCGGGAAAATGTAGTCCGCGCCGCGTTCAGTCATCTGCTCGAAGCCTTCAATCGTTTCCTTGCCGTGCGCCCAACCGCGATAACCCTCGCGGCCCTTGAACATCAAATCGGATACACCCACCGCCATACCTTGTTCGAGATAGCGGCCCTCGGCATTGTCCGGCCACAGCCCGAGAACGCGCATCGAAGCCGCGGTGCCAAGTTGAATCATCACGCCCTCGAAGGCGTAGGTCAGACAACTGCGAATGCCATACCAATCATTCGTTTCAAACTCCACGCACATGCCTAGCTGTCCTTCCCAGGGCGAAATCTTCGCATCAGTTTCGCGTTGAAGTAATCGTGTGCTCTCACCAGCTAAAGCCGCGACTTCCGTGCGGCAGGCCTTGGCGAATTGTCGCGTGGATTGGGTGCGGAAAATCGACCACGATTCGTCCAATCCGAATCCCTGAAAGAAGCACTCGCAGCGCACTCCCCGCCCACTGCTGCTGATCCCGCCTTCGGGAACCGGTCCAGTGCCGCCTTCGCGTGAATGCCGGCCGCCCCCCATCACGAGATCGCGAATAAACGGACGGTGCGTCCAGCAGCGCACTATATTGCGCAGCCCCATGTGATCGGCCTCGGCGATGAACGTGTCGAAATCGAACTGTTTGAAAAACGCGTTGAGTTCAGCAGCTCCGAAATACAATCCCGCCGCGATCAACACATCCACGTAGCCCTCAGTGATGTTGATATTCCAACTCTTGTCGTGATTCGAAATGCCATCCATGAGCACGTGATAGCTATTGGCATCACCCATCGTGAAATGCCCCGCCACAGCCATCGCCTGCATGATCAGGTCGGCGCGATGACGCTCGCCGTCGGACAACTGTGACCACACGGCGGGGATCCGTTTCGCGATCAGAAAAGTAAAAGCCGGTGCCGCATGCGTCCAACCGCTGATCCCACCCTGCGCTTCGGGTTCGCGCGTGTTTCCCTCTTCATCATCGGCTGGTAATCCGCCGAGCAGAGGATGAAGTTTTTCAATCAGGGCCGACGCGAGCTGAACGCCGGCGACTTTCCGATCTGGTTCCGCATAAGCGGCCAACGCGAGCAACTGCAGCGCGAAGGTGCGCGGCATCTCGCGATATCGTGTGCCGGAAAAGAATTTCCAACGCGGCGAGTATTGCGCGATGGCAGCGGCTAGCTGTTCATCAGTAAAGGGCATGATTAGTAGATCGTGAAAAGGGCCTGGAGCGCGGCCGTATTCAGGCCGCGACTCAGGCCGAGCATAAGCAGCACGCGGGCCTTGGCAGGGTTGAGTTCCTCGGCAACGACGAAACCTGCGCGATCATCATCGATCTCGATATTGCGCGCCACGATGCCACCACCGGTTCGCGAACTGCGCACCACGGCGACGCCGGCTTTCACGGCATCAGAGCAAACGGCCTGAACCGACTTGTTCATATTTCCTGCACCCACTCCGACGATCACGATACCACGTGCTCCGGCTTGCACGGAGGCGTCGATCAGGTCGCGCGGCATTCCCGCATAGGCATAGATGATATCCACCCTTGGCAACTCAGTCAGCTCGCAGGGCGCAAACTCGCTCGCGCTCGTGTGCTTCAGCACGGTCGGTCCGAAAAAGTGCAATCGCCCGCGATTCACGAATCCGGCCAGTCCGCGATTGGGTGATTTGAAGGTGCCCACTTGCGTGGTGTTTGATTTAGCGATCTCCCGGGCGAAGTGAATCTCGTCGTTCGAAACCACCAGCACACCACGGGTGGCCGATTCGCGATGGGTCGCGACACAGATCGCGTTGTAGAGATTCATCGGCCCATCGGGGCTGATCGCAGTCGCCGGACGCATCGCGCCGACCAGCACAACGGGCAGATCGGTCTTGAGCACGAGGTTCAGAAAATACGCCGTCTCCTCCATCGTATCGGTGCCATGCGTGATCACCACTCCCGCGATGGCCGGATCGTCGAGGGCTTGTTGAGCAGTCGCGGCAAGTTTCAGCCACACCTTCTGGTCCATATCCTGACTGCCGATGTGCGCGACTTGCTCTACCTCGATTGCTGCTACGGCCGCCAAACCCGGCACGGCCTCAAGAAGTGTTTCGGTGGATATCGCCGCCGATTCGTAACCGCCACCGTCCTTGTGCGCTCCCGCAATCGTGCCACCGGTAGCGAGCAGTCGAATGCAGGGAAGTGGGGGCGAAGCATCCATAACGATATGTCATCAGCTTGGGGATTCACGCGTCGATGCTAATATCGAAAGATAATTACACTCCGGTCTGGAGCTTCTCACCCGATCCAACCTATAACCGATGTCGTTCACCCCTTAATTGTATTCCTATGAGCTCCTCAGAAATCAAATTCGGCCTGATCGGCCTCGATACTTCTCACGTCGTCATTTTCAGTGAGGAGTTTAACAACGCTGAAGCGGAAAACCCCATCGAAGGCGCCAAAGTGGTCGCCGCATGGCCGGGCGGTTCCCCCGACATCGAATCGAGTATCGGTCGCGTGCCAGGCTACACCAAGGATTTGAGCGAGAAATACGGCGTCGAGATCAAGGACAGCATCGAAGAAGTCTGCGAAGCCTGCGATGTCATCCTCCACACCTCGCTCGATGGCCGCACTCACTTGGAGCAATTCAAGAAGATCGCGCCTTTCGGCAAACCCGTCTTTGTCGACAAGCCTTTCGCGCTCACCACGGCTGACGCTAAAGAAATCTTTGTGATCGCCGCCGCGAACAATGTGCCAGTCTTCTCCTCGTCTTCGCTGCGCTTCACCGGAGCACTCACCCGTCTTCTCACGCCGGAGCGCAAACCGCTGGTCACCGGTTTCGATGTGCATGGCCCCGTCGCCCTCGAACCGACCAATCCCGGCTACTTCTGGTATGGTATTCACATCACCGAAATGCTCTTCACCGCAATGGGCACCGGCTGCAAGAGCGTGCGCGCTGTGCACACGGAAGATTTCGAACAGGTCACTGGTATCTGGAACGATGGCCGCATCGGCACGATGCATGGCAATCGCACCGGTAATTACGAATATCACGCGCTCATGCATTTCGCCGACAAGAGCGAACACGTGAATGTAGCCACCGAGAAAAAAGGATTCTTCACCTTACTCGGTGAGGAGATCCTGAAGTTTGCTCAAACCAAACAACCTCCGGTCACTGCCGAGGAAACCATCGAAATCATTCGCTTCATCGAAGCCGCCAACGAAAGCCGCGAAAACGGTGGCAAAGAAGTGATGCTCTGATCTCACCCTAATCCCCTCCCCATCGTGAGTAACCCCAACATCTACGCCGCACTTCCGGAAACCCCGGATGCGGACATGATCGCCAAATATCGTAAGGATGGGTATTTGGCGTTTCTGAACGCCCTCACCCCCGAGGAGACTCAGGCCGCTTCCAACGGGATCAACGAGCTCGTCCACAAATATGCTTTTAACGAAGAGCTGACCGAGCACGTAAGCAAAGGGTTCAACGAGACCTCGAAGAACAGCAACGGCCTCCTCTTCCGAAGCCGCACCTCCGATTTTCATTTCCAAGCCGAAAGCTCCTACGCCGCGCAACCCGACAAGCTCGACGAGCTCGCGGATAATATTCGTAAGTTTCAATCGTTCACCGACGAACTTCCAATCTACGACGAGATCGCCAACAAACACCCGCGATTGCGCGCCCTCCTCGGCGCGGTGCTGGGCGAAGACTACCTTCCCTATTCGAGCATGGGGCTTTGTAAACCCGCGGGCATCGGCACGGCCAAACCGTGGCATCAGGATCTCGCTTATTTCTCCGTCAATCGCTTCGATGGCGTCGCCGGAGTGTGGATTGCGCTCGATCACGCACAAGTGGACAACGGCTGCATGCACGTCATCCCAGGCGGACATCTCAACGGAACGCGCAAGCATTACTGGTCGAAGGTCGATTGCGAAATCACCACCGACGATGTTGATCCTTCGCTGTCTGTGCCGATCGAATTACCTCCGGGCGGCCTCATGATCTTCGACGGGATGCTCCCCCACGAAACCGCCGACAATCATTCCAATCGCCGTCGTCGCGCGCTGCAGTTTCACTATCGCAGCGCAAAGACAGAAATCGTCCCTCGCGAAGAACACCGTCAGAAATTCACCGGATCAGACGGGATGTTCGTCGGCTGCGATTACTCGAAATTCGAGAACGCCGGGTGACACTGGCGTTCGTTGCACATTAGGCTCTTTCTGTCATGGCGAGGAGAGAAGAGACGCGGCCATCCACGATGAACTATCCGGTTCAACTTTCCTGTTCGTGGATCGCTGCGCCCGTCTTCGCCGGTCTCGCGATGACAAACGAAGGAGGAGTTCAGCCGAGACTCGCGACCGTTCGCACACAAGCAGCGGCTCGCTCATCAGGAGTATAGCCTAGACCCGGCGCGGTCGGCATCGGTAGCAAATCGGCCTGCGGTGAAATCGCATCGCCGAATAATGAATCGGCCAAAAACTGTGGACCGTTGAGCGCGCAAGGCTTGTCGATCCCCGCCCAAGCGAAGAGATGCATCGCACCCGCGAGCGAATAATCGGGATCGGTTAGACCGGAACCAAGCACCGTAAGCCCACGCTGCTGCAATGCGCTGACGATCTGCACGGAAGGCCAGAGCCCGGCATTGCGCGCGGGCTTCATCGCAATGCCATCGTGCATGTCGAGCGCGGTAAATTCTTCGGCGACTTCAGGGCCGACAATGCCCTCGTCCATCAACACTGGAAGCGCGCCTTGTTTCTTGAGCGCCTGGTAACCACGGATCTGAGTGGGTGGCATCGGGGATTCGAGCACGTCGACACCGACGTCACGTAATCTGGGGGCAATCGCGAGGGCTTCTTCCCGCGTATAGCCAGTATTGGCATCCGCCCAGAGAAAACCTTCCGGTGCAAACGCGCGGACTTTCTTCGCGAGCTCGATATCGTAATCGGCCGACTGAGGTGCCCCGACCTTGATGTTGAAATTGCGGTAGCCTCGCTCACGACCTTCCGCGAGCTGCGATTCCACGGTTTCCATTTTTGGCGAGGCGACGGTCCAACTGAGCAAGATATCCTCGCGTGCTTTGGATGCCGGTTCAAACAGCTGCCACGCAGGCATGCCACGCTGTTTGCCGACAAGATCGTGACACGCGAGATCTAGAGCGGCCTTACAAAGCGGTTGGCCTACTGAAAATGCGGGACGGATCGCCGTATTCATCGCCTCGTGCAATCCCTCAAAGTCTGCCGGATCGCGACCGAGCACGACTTCGGCGAGATAGAGTTCGAGTGTGGTTAGGGTGCTTTCGACCGTCTCGTAAGTCCACGAGGGCACGGGCACGGCCTGCCCCCAACCTTCGATTCCATTTTCGTCGGTCAATCGCACGAGGACAGAGGGTCGTGAGAGTTTTCCGTCGTGTCCTGGTTTGAAAAACTTAAACTCACCCGCGACCGCGTAGTCGAAGCGCCCGATTTCAATTTTTGAGATGCGTGACATAAGTTATCCGGTGATTACTTGTGATACGGATTGAGCGCCGGGTTACGTTGGTAGCGATCATGGACCTCATGGATGTAATCAAAGGAGCGTTTCGCAGTCAGGTAAGCGTCGCCACCGAGATCGTAGGCCTGGGTGATAATTGGGCCGGTGTAACCGCGCTGCCAAACGAGCCCGAGAGCCGCCGCTAGATCAATATTCCCATCGTCGAGCGGACGCGTGCGAAAGGGATCATCCGGTTTCGCCCAACCGCTGAGCAACGCAAGATAGCCAAGGTTTTCCATGCCGGGTTGATCTATAATTTCTAAAAAATCCGGCTCACCCTGGTGGAAAAAGGCGTGAAAGGCTGCAATGCCAGGACGAATAGTTTTGGCACCCGATTCTTTGATCAAACGCAACTGCGTTGCTGACGTATCGCACATGAACCAGATGTGATTGTAGAGATTACCACTCAATCCGAGCGTCGCAATGTGCGCATCGATCTCGCTCATGATTTTAGACGAGCGTTCCCAATGTCGCGCTTCGGCTTTGCCCGATCCGGCTTCGCGATAATCAGGCGTCGAGGCTCCACCCGGATTGCTCATGATCGTGAAATTCACGAAGGCCTTCGGATCGATCTCCGCTAGGTGATCGATCATGCGCTTGCAGCGATCAATCTCGGCATCGATCTGCGGGAACTCTTCATCGGTCACTCCCTTCGAGAGCACATACATCCCGGCAGAAGTGAGGCCGCTGGCGCGATAGGCTTCGGTCGCCTCGCCCCACGTCGCGTCGTCATCGGGCTCGATGGGATGAAACTCGTAGCCGTTGTAACCAATATCCGCGGCGATCTCGAGACGCGTGCAATACGGGTAATCGCGGCGATGCCCCGTGAAGTGATTATTGAAAAGGATAATGTCGTTAGGAACTGGCATTGGAAATTACTCTGGGATGCGAACGGATTGCTGGGTGCGCGCTGATTCCATCAGGGCATCGAAGATACCCTGGATGTAGAGATAGTGTTCGAGTCTGCTGGAAGGCTCGCGGTCTTCTTTGATTGCGGCGGTGAGTTCGTGAATCGAATAGGTCAGTGTTTTGTCCCATTCCGGTTCGTCATCTGGCAGAATCGTTTCTTTAAGCTCTTCGGCGCCCTCAAAGGAGTAGTGATGGAGCTTCCGCTTTTCGCCCATGCTTAAGAACGTGAGATCCAGGCCGGACTTGCTGCCGCGAATCTCGACATTGTGTCGCGCGGGGCCGTGTTCCGCGGCACGACGTTCCCAATGGATCGTGAGGCCATTGTCGCAAATGATCTCAGCCGCCAAGCGACCATCGACATCCAGACAAGGTGGAATGCGTTTATCACTGAGTGGAAAGTAATTCCCCATCGTGCCGAAAACGACGCGGGGCTTGAATCGATCGCCCAAGACAAAGCTCAACCAGTCCAAATCGTAAGGGCCCCAATCGAAGGAAATGCCGCCACCGTTTTTCGCCGGATCATTTCGCCACTCCGGAAACAACGTGCCTATCCGATACCCTTCGGTCACATGTTCGAAATGCACGCGATAGACTTCGCCGAGTTCCCCGCCCTCGATCATCGCCCGGGCTTTGCGGGCGGTGCCGGAATTCTGATAACGCGACGAGCAGCTGATCACTTTTAGGTGCGGGGCGGTCTTGTTAAACTCGATCACATCGACGACCTCTTGTCGCGTGAGCACGAAAGGTTTTTCGCAGCACACATGCTTACCAGCGCGCAGCGCATCGATCGTCATGGGCTTGTGAAGAAAGGGCGGCGTCGCAATGTAGATTGCATCGATCTCGGGATCGGCGAGCATCTCATGATAGTCGTCGTAGATCTGAGTCACACCGACCGCATCGGCCAACTTCTGCGCGGCTTCGCGATTCACATCAGCAACTGCCAAGGCGACTGAATCGGGAGTTTCCTTGAACGCTTTCGTCATGGCGTTGGCGATCACGCCAGCACCAATAATTCCGTATCGAACAGGTTCTGTCATCTTGAAGGGGGTTAAATATTTCGGGAAATTTTAGAAACCACAGGATCTCCAGCGAGGAAGTTTAACGCGCTGGGGGCTTGATCTGTTTCTTAAGCACCAAGCTGCGATTACGTGCGGTGCGGGTTCCGGCCTGCCCCGCTTCTACTTCAAGCGCGGCTTGATTCTGCGCCGCAGCAGAATCCCCAGTATCCGCCGCGACCATAAACCAAGCAAGGCCTTCGATCAGGTCGCGCGGGACTCCTTGGCCATCGTAATAACTCACGCCGAGCATAAATTGCGCATCCAACTGCCCCTGCATCGCTGCTCGTCGATACCAATCGACTGCGGTCGCTAGGTCCTGATTCACGCCCGTCCCTTGCTCATAAAGTCGCGCGAGCTGATATTGCGCATCGGGCCAGCCTTGTTCTGCGGACAGTCGAAACCATTGCGCGGCTTCATTCGGCTCAGCTCGTCCGGTTGCATTACCGGAAAACAGCAATCCAAGTTGATACCACGCGGGGGCATAATTCTGTTCGGCGGCGACCATGAACCATTTCTTCGCTTCGCTGACACTTGGCGCCACATCGCGGCCAACGAGATAGAGCGAACCGAGAAATGTCTGCGCGCTGGGATTGCCCATGGCGGCCTGCACGCGAATTGATTCTAACGCTGAAGAGGCCTGTTTCACGCGACCTTCAAGATCGATATAGATCATCGGTGCATAATCATCGAGGTAGCGCTTCGTCCAATAATTGCCGGTTTTGCGATAAGTAGCCCAGTCGTTATATTCCATTTTGAAGCGACGCATTCTGATCATCGTCGGCGAGCTTTGTGGAAAAGGATTAGCGGCAAACAAATCGATAATCAGCGGGTTCTCTTGCAGAAGCTTGAGCGCAATTAAGGGGAAGGTAGGCGTCATCTCCTCGACCGATCCGATAATCTGGGCGGCCGCCTGAAAACGCATATACCTCGGCGCGACATGCCCGACAATCTGATCTTCTTTCTGAGGGAGATGCGGATATTGGTAGGCGCGCCAAGTGACTCCGCCATCGTTGGAACCCATAAACTCCACGCCTAAACGTTCGTTTAGGAATGTCGCGTATGGGGTGAAAGGAGTCACGATCTTGAAATCTGTGAAGGCGTAACGAAGCGGACGGTTCTTGTCTTCAGAGAAATCGACCGCCCCCAGAGTCATCCAGAGGATAAAGGCATAAATCGCTAAGACGAAATGCGTCCACAGAGCGCTGCGGAGCAACCAAAGCTTCCACAGTTTGCGCACCGGCTGAGGTTGTTGAATCGCGGTGGACGCGAGGTAGTTTTGCAGTCGGTCAAGCCGCAGACGCTTGGCCAGTGAGATCAACATTTGATCATCGAGTAGCAACAGAATCACCCCAATCGCTGCAAAGTTGAGCCAGCCAAAATTCGCCGTGAGCTGGATCCCGCTCTGCAACATAAACCAAGCCACAATCGCAATCCAGCGACCCCGACGACCGCAGAATATTGCCAGAATGGGGCCGACCAATTCAGCGAAGCAGGTCAGGAAAATTTCCCACAGATGGTAAACATACGGCATCTGGTGATCGACAAATGCCATGAACGTTGGAAACGGAGCCGTCTCATACATGACATTCATCGCCGTGAGATCGCGCCAGTGCGGATCGCCAGAAAGAAATTTGCTCATTCCCGATTCGAACATCACGCGGAAGACCAACCAGCGCACCATGAAGGTCGCGATCGGCAAAGGCGGTGAGCTAATCCCCAGCCCGGGCCGCAGGCCTTTCGGCGCGAATGGAATACAGAGCAAGGCCGTCTCCAACATCAGCGGATCGATTACCGTTGGAGAGAACACGCCAAAGACCGTGACGAAAGAGAGGAAGATCAACCAACAGCCGAAGAGCGCCATGCGCGGCCACAGGTTCAACACTGTGGCCACGGCTGCAACCATGCCCAACCAGCCCAGAGCTGTGATCATCCCCTCGCCTGAACTGATCCACAATAAACTCGGCGCTCGAAAGAGAGGCTCGATGGAGCCGGGAAATAGCTTTTGCAGATGCTCGAACAACGAGGCGGCAGGCAGAATCCCATCAGGACCAATCAACGCCTTCGCTTCTTGGATCACATTCAGAAAAACGAAGATATAAACCGCCCCCACAGCTCGGAGCACGATCCACCGCGGCCAAAGGTAAGTCGCTTCGCCGCTCAGACCGGAAAAATCTTTGATGCGATTCCAGAGGCCAGCCGCACTTCGCTGAGGCCAGTTAGTTGGGGCTTCGATTGGGGTCTCGGACATGCGATCTAATTTATGGGACTAATAACAGACCCGTGACAATCCTGTGGTCACTCCGGTGCGGGGATAGTTTGTCATGGCGAGGATCCCGCAAAGCGGGAGACGTGGCCATCCACGCATTATTTGTCGGCTACAATCGCTTGTTCGTGGATTGCCGCGCCCGTCAGGTCGGGCTCGCAATGACAAGGTAAAGGACACCACGACCAGCATTCCTGAGCCGTTTAATCGGTTACTTTCTCCAGCCGCAAACTCACGATCTCGTAGGGGGCAAAGGGGAGGCGATTCGTGCGGAGAGGTTTGCCCAAGACTTCACCGAGCAGATTGGTTTTTTGCGCACGCCAACCCGACGCGAGTCGGAGCTTCGCGTGGCCGCGTTGCCCGGATACTTCGTGTAAACGCAGCATCCAACTGTCGCGACCAAGCGGCTGCGCCCAATGCGGGATCAACGTATCGCCGCCATCGATTCCCTGAAAGGCGCTCTCGATTGGTTTGCCCCGATACGAAACCGGAGCCGTAAACAGCGTCTCGGCCAAGACAGCCGGCTGCTGCTCACGAGGTGTCGTGAGTTCGTAAAAGCCGAGCGCGAGTTCGATCGTATGCTTCCCCTGATCCGTATACTTCGTGCTCGGTTGAGGCAGACGACTGAGATGCGCCTCGTAGCATTTCGAGTGTTCCTCAAAGCCGACGTGGAGCGGACTCCGTAGCAAGGTGACGTCGAGGTTTCCATCGCGGCAACTCACACCGTATTTCGCTTCGGTGACGACGAACAGGCCCTCACGTTCGCCATCGTTGCTTACGGTCGCCCAGCGGCTCATCGGCCATTCCCACATCGCTTCGACTTGTGGTGTCGTGGCGAGTTGCGGCCGAAGCACACTGCCGAATGGCGTGCCGCAACGCACCTCGCGGCCCCGATATCCGGTGGGGAAATGCAGCTTCAATAAAACATCTTCTTCGTGCCAATCCAACTCTACCGTAAGACGTAAAACCGAATCGTCCGGTTGCAACGCGTAGCTCAGTGTCGCGGAGCTCGCGCGACCTATTTTACGCGTCACCAAAATCGAGTTGGCTTCGGTCGCGATCTTAACAGGACCTCGGACGGGTTGGCCCAGCGACAACGCACTCCGATCAAAATCCCATGGATCAAAACTCGCTGGTTTATCCGGATAGAGCACGAGTTCGCCCGCGTGTTGATCGAGCGCAACCTCGCGGCCATCCACGCGCAACAGCGCCAAACCGCCCTGCGCATTCAACCGCGCCTCCACACGACCATTTGTGAGACTGTGCCCACGCGCGACGACCGACGATGTCTCAACGACATTTGCATCGCGAATCGACACGCCGGACAGAGGCGGAAGCTCAATCAGCTTCTTACCCGCGATCGCGCGACGCGATACCGGCAACGGATTGAAGAGACAACGATCAGCTGATTTCGAAGCGAGCGAATCGCGGGCAGACTTAGTCTGCTCTTTCGCAAGTGCCGCGAGCTCGGGTAAACCCTCCGCGTAAACTTCCGGAATCGCACTGCCCGGAATGTAATCGTGGAATTGGGCAAACACCATACGCCGCCAAGCGTGATCGAGGCTCGCGTCGGCTTTGCGACGATGGGCGACCAACACCGCTTCACGCAGTTGCAAGGCGCGCTCCAACTCACGGAAGCGTGCTTTCACTTCGCTCTGCGTTGTGAAGGTGCCGCGGTGGTATTCGAGGTAGATTTCGCCATCAAGCGCGGGGAGTTGTTTCTGCTTCACTGCGAGACGATCGAAGAAAGCTTCGGGTTGATCCCACTTGAGTTCCGGCAGACCGCGCAGACCGGACAGGCGCCGCGCGCGTTCGCACATTTCTTCTGTGGGGCCGCCGCCGCCATCGCCCCACCCGTTGGGCATGAGAAACTCGTCATGGATATCCGCCTGCTGATTTTGATGCGACGCCGCGCGCAGCTGCTCGACCGAGACGGTGTTATTAAACTGAATCCCCTGCGTGACGTGGCTGACCACGCTGTGTCCGCCCGGTCCGCGCCACTCGAAGCTCGAATGCGGAAAACGATTCACGGTGCTCCAAGTCGTCTTAGTTGTGAAAAAGTAATCCACCCCGCTGAGCTTCATCAACTGCGGTAAACACGCGCTGAATCCAAACAGATCCGGCAGCCACAGAATCCGCGACCGCTGGCCGGTAAGTTTCTGAAATGAATCCTGCCCAATCATGAAGCTACGCGCGAGCCCTTCGCCGCAGGCGATATGCGAATCGCTTTCCACATACATGCCACCGGTCGCTTCCCATTGTCCGGAACGCAGACGCTTCTTCACGGCGCGCATCAGCTCGGGCGAACGCTTCGCCACGGCTTCGTAGCTCGCGGGTTGCGAGTAGGCGAAGCGATATTCCGGATAGCCCTCCATGAGCCGATTCGCATTGGCAAAGGTATGCACCGCTTTGCCCTCGCCTGCTTGCTCGGTCCACAACCACACCAAATCCAAATGCGAGTGCCCGGTCAGTGCCGCCTTCGACAGGGGCGCGGCATCCCGCATCTCGGCGTAGAGTTTTCTCAAGGCCACGCGCAGCTCAGACAGCCCTTTCGTATCCAGTGCATCCAACGCGGTGTCTAATCCGCGTAACAATCGCCGATAAAGCGGCGCGACGCTGGTCAGCGCAGGTTGCACGGTTTGATCAAATAGCTCGGGAGGTTCGTCTGGAAATTCCTTCGTGCGCAATTCGAGCATCCATTCGTAAAGGCAGTTGATATCGTGATACGCCACCCAAGCGTTCTCGTCGCGATACTGGATCTTCGCTCCCCTAAACCGGCACCCCTCGGGCGACAGCCCTTTCGCATCGGGATGCCAAATCGCAGCCTGCACGCAGAGGCTCTCCATCCACACCTCACGAATGCCATCCGGGATCGCGCAGACGCGATGTGCCACATCGAATCCATAAAACGGCACGTCTTTCACATAGAGCGTCGCTTCTCCCTCTTCGTCCCAGTGCAACCAACGCGATTTCCCCGCCGGTAAAGTGACGCGGCTCCATCGCTGATCGTAGAGTCGCCCCCAACACTCACCGGGACGCACCTTGGATCGGGCGCGTTTCCGCGCATCGTCCAGGCTCACATGTTGAGCGCTCGTTTTCGTCGCTTCGATTTGAGGCACATCACCAGAAGTCCAAATCATATCGTGGACACGGGTGACTGCGCGGCGCACCCGAAGAGGTGCGAGTTGAAGCAATGGGTTAATCGGCAACATTGTCCGGAGATTCTGAGTCTGCCAGACAGTTCGCAATCCTGGAAAATGGCCCTGATGAACCTAGTTCATTACGGCTTAGATCGAAGCGATCTACCTAATTCTAAGTATCCACTGGTCGGGGTTACGAAAACTGAGCCATTGAGAGAGTTAGTCTGGGAACCTAGAAAGGACCCAGACCATGAAAGGCAAGAGATATACGACTGAGCAGAAG
>PAUB01000046.1 GCA_002713695.1 Opitutaceae bacterium | reverse complement strand
CTTTTGATTAATTGCATTGTTTAAAGCAAATCTTTGCCGATGGTTTCCGCGAGCTCCTTCATTGGACCTTCGATTTCCTTGGTCGCAGCATTTAATTTTTTGAGCAAATCCGCCGCCTCCGCCCCTGACTTTTCTGCATTTAAAAGTTCCGTTTCGGCCGCGAGTCCCGCAGTGAACTCTGTTCTGTTTATAAATGTGTCTATTGTGCTTGTAATTTCCTTTCCATCTTCCAGCAAATCAGGTGATTTCAACAATGAATCATTGGCTTTTGCCAAATCTTCTTGGGCCGCGGTAAATTTTCCTTCTTTGAGATTTGATGCGGCCGAATCAAGATTCGTTTTAATTTTGTATCTTAGCCTCGTAATTTTCATTTTTTCAACCGCGCCCGTCAAAAACGTGGCTGCCTTGGTTGACACAACTGCTGCGGCATCAGCTGCATAAGGCAAAATGGCGATTACAAGGGGCGCCAGAATTTCAGCCATCATCAGATCGTAAATCTTGTTCACGAGATCCACCGGATTAAGTGACGCTTTGCAAAGTGATTTGAACATATTTTGCCCTTTGCCAGGGTTCAAGGCCGATGCAATGGCACATGAAAAAAACCCGATCGTTATAAATACCAACGCAACCACCAATATGATCCGCACGACTGTTTCTTCGTAATCGTGTGGTTCATCCGGGGACGTTTTTTCCTGACCACCACCTTTTTGGCCGCGACGAGGTTTTGATCGACGACAAGTTTTTCGAGGACATTTGTTAGGATTCATGCTTTCTTTATTCCATTATTTAATTTGGCGGAGACACAATGTGCCACATGTCTTCGAAAATGCCTGCCTTGTGGGCACTCCACAGATTCCAAACCAAAAGTGATGTCAAAATGTAGCGAAGGGATGGATGAGCGTTTTCAAAGCGCGACAAAACAAGGAGAAGAATGCACGAAATTGCTATCATAATAGAATGTTTGTAAATCGAATGTCGTTTTTTCATCGCGAGGAGGCGCGGTTTGAGATGGCTGTACAACTCCCACCCCCTGCTCGATTTTGAATTCGCTATTGTGTTAAGACACCCGGCTGGATCTTTGAAAACGAAAAGGTACATTAGAACATTTGGGGATAACGCAAAATTTCCCGCACCGTCCTGCAACGAAAAGATGCTCATGTCTCGAGAAGCATAAGAAACTCCCTTGATCGTGAAAACCATTGGCACCATCGAATCCGCCGCCCACCCCGTTGGATATTTTGTTGGTTGACCCATGCTGGTGTCTCCTCCGACCAACGTGCAAACGGCATCTTTTCCCAAATTTATGCTGGCGACAACCGGTCGTATGTTACCCGATTTGTTAATTAATTGTACACTCGCCGCTTTTCCTATGAAAAATGTTTGCCACAAGGACGAGAAAGGCAGAAAGCCAATTCCATCCAACGTGCCAGTGGAATTTTTGCAATTTGAACTTACGGTCATCGAGGGTCCTGTGTACGTTGGATCGTTGTAGTCACCGCCTTGGGTCAAACACGGCTCAATCGTTCCAAGGACTTTTTTTGTATTTTGATCTGTGAAAAATGTCCATTGAGTGTTTGTCAAATATGAATTATGCAATTCATTCCATGCACCGGGCAATTTTGTGTCAGACAGGGTTGTCATGACGCAATAACTTGGCTTGTAATTGGACCCGGGTTTCCAAGTAGAGTCGTGAATCATATTCTGATTAAGGAAAGCATCGTGCAACGTGATCAAAGTGGACCAAGTTTTTCCCAATTGGAACCATCGGGGTGAAGCGGCATCCACGGGTTGGGTTTTCGTAGTGAATTTCATACAAACCGCAAATTTCCCTTCGCCTTGAGTTACAACGTTGTCACCTTCAGTGGGGACGTGAAGCTCTTGCGGCAAGCGGGCGAGTGGACCGTAATTTTGGATGCGTTGTAAATTGTATTGTGGATTTATACTCGTCCCTTTCAGCAAAGGCCAATCGGACAAACCACCGGATTGGATTTTTTGCGCATCCATATTTTTCTTGGCTTCCTTGACGTCTGCAATGGCTTGTTGTAGATCGGATTGCTCTGACTTCATAAGTTTATCAATCTGTAGTTGGAGGTCGCAACTGTTCGATGCATTCACTTTGGCCTTTTTGATGAGGGCGGCGCATGCCTTGGTATAGGCATTCGCCAAGCTGTTCAATTGAGAATTGTCAAATACGCTTTGTGACGAGGGAGCGGATTGAATCGCATCGAAGATTCCGGACGCTAGGGGCACGAGGGGAATCGACGATATTTTTTGTAAAACTTCCCGCGGAATGATTGCTCCGAGGGGAATGCTTTGGCATGTCAAAAATGCCAGCCATTGGAACGCATTCAGTTGAAGGAAAAAGGGAGATTTTTCTGTCATAAATTTAACGGTTTGCTTGATGCTTTTGAGAGCTTTGCCTTCGCTCGTCTTCGGTTCTGGCTCTTCGGCGTCCTTATTTACTGTTTCGAATTCATCTTCAGTCTTTCGCAAAGCATCATGGCTTTCCGATTCTAGCTCGCCTCCCTCCTCGGCAGCAATGTCTGCCGCGTTTGACCCAGCGCTCGCGACGGATTCTGTTGTTGTTCCGGCAGCATCAACGCCCTCTGTTGAGTTTAAAAAGGATGCCGCATCCATGGCTTCCTTGGCTTCCTTGACGGCGAGCGCCGCCGCATCTTCACCCGCCGCCGCGGCTCCTTCCAATGCGACGGACGCGCCGCCTGTCGCGACGGCTGCCGCACCGGCAACCACAAGAGAAGCGGCGATGTTTAAAACCGCTTCAACCTCTTTGCTCTCCAATGCGGCGCCAATGCCTGGAAGTCCGACATCCTTGGCGAGTTCTCCCACCGTAACTAAAGTGCCAGCGACGGCTGCGCCAATCGTTCCATCGATTACGCCTTGCACCGCATCAAAAGGGCCTGATACCATCGCCAGCGGGCCTTCTTCCACATTCTTCAACGCAAGCTTTCCCAATGTTTTGCAGTTGTCCTTTCCTGATCCCGTCGCTGCCGCCGTTAAACACACACCGGCGGCAGCGACTCCTTCGCCCGCTGCCGCCACCGTCTTGGCAATTCCTACAGCAGTTTTGTCCACGCCGTTTGCAACTCCAATGGCGCCTTTCTCTATTCCGTGCCCTATTGCTTCAAATCCTTTGATAAAAAATGACATCGTGAGTTTGCTTTCTTATTTACCTTATTTAGATTATTTAGATTATTTGCCAATAATTAAATGACCGATGACCAAAGCAATGAAAGCAATGAAAGCAATGTAAGCAAATTGGTCAAATTTATAGGTTCGAGCTCTTCGCAATTGATCTTGGCGGGACTGATTGTATTTTTGTTCGTTGTCGTCTTCGGTGGCAAAAAGAAATGTTATGTTGATGCTCACGGTTATAGCACACAGTGTTCAAACGATGAATGGTGCAGGGTGGAAGACAATGAGGTGGAAGGAACATGCAACAAACGAAACGGATGTTTGTATGATCCTTCCAAGGACACAGACGCCGGAAAAGCCTGCCAAACCGCGTTGACAGAGAAAGAATGCGGTTTAAGAAATTGCACATACAAATCGGTTGAGGACGACAATGATTCAAGATGCGTCAATACATGTTGGGTTGACGACGGCAAAACGCCGTCAACGAAGGACATAAAATGCGTCGACACCGAAAAGAAACCACCGTGTTTGAAATGCGGAATGTTCGCTCCCAATTGTTCAGCGTGTTTGCCCTTGAAAATGTCGGACAAAACCATTCTAAATTATGCGATTGAGCAGCCCAGCAGTGGATCGGCTTTTAATTCGATTCTGGCAAATGACAATGTCTCGGAAGAAACTATAAGTTCTTCAGCATTGGCATTAACGAGCTGTCAGCCTGGATTTGGCAGTTGGGATGTTTCGTCTGGCTACGGTCAGGGTAACGCAAACAACGGATTATATTATGACTTTTCAAAGGGCAAAAATGTATTTGGACCGGGCGGTTCAGAATTGGGATCCGGCTTTCCGGAAGGTTTGGGTGGAAAATGTTTAAATTCGCAAAATCCCCGTCCAGGCATATTTGGTTTGAACGCGACGACGCCGTGTGATCTCACGGGAGAAAATTGTTTGCCGTGCATTTATGCCGATCCATATGCTAAGTATGGTAAGTGCATTGGATGGATGCAAACCAGGGATTGTTCGCCCGAGGGCGAACCCGACAAGGCCCAGAACAAGAAATGCGACTTCCTTATAACAGACACCCCGAGACGACGATCATCCGGGTATTGTTTGTGTGGCGACCCCGATGATCCCACCACACAGTTCAAGGCCAATAAGGTTTCCTGTGATGACAAAAAGAATTTCAAATGCAGAGATGTTTGCGATCTCGTCGCAGCGCAACGTGCTCAGCTAATCCCAACCAAAGCAACCGGCGCGTGTTTGAAAGATTCACTCTTATCGCCGCCCAATATGAAAACTCCGCAGTGCCAACCTCTAAATGTAAACCCGGCGACCCCCGGCGGGAATGTGTCGTGCAAAAAAGGTTTTGTGGATTGCCCGCCCAGCATTGCCATTTCCAAAGCCAGAACACATAACACGTCCAAACAAACCGGAATATGCATCAAAACTGATAAGGTCGACAAAGGTGACAAAGGTGACAAAGGTGACAAAGGTGAGGGATCGATAGGACCGATAGGAAGCATTCGCCAACCTTCTTTCGATTCAGACGACGCGCAATGTCTTCCCTTGACGGATCAAGGCGCATGCAATGCAAGACAAAAGTGTATTTGGTATGAGGGCGTTAAATGTGGTTGCAAAATGCCTCGGCAAAATTGCACCGGTAAGTTGCAAACTTTGACGAGAAGAGCATCGACAACGCAAGATGCCGAATGCAATCTTATTTCCAATTGCAATAAGGATAATCTTTGCGGGCCGGGCCGTTGGTGCAACATTGATTTCCAGGACGACAAGGGGTTTTGCCAAAACAAAAAAAGTTGTGCAGGCTCCATAATATCCGACGCCGAGGGCACTTACGATGACGGCAAATGGAACACTGACAAGAAATGCATCGTTGACGTTTACGATCTTCAATGGCAGGATTGCTGGGGCCCATTCAATAACACTAAATGTTCCAAGTTCGGCGCGGGATGGACAAATGCAGTTTCAACGCCCATCCCCCGCGCAAACGGGAAAAACCCGCTATGTATTTCCGGCAGAGACGATGCAAAATGTCCAGCAGGGAGCATTGCAATGTTGGGCGATGATGGCAAAAAAGTTGATCTTCCGGGAGACCATGTTGGAAATTGTTTTGCTGGGACAAGTTCAGACATGTGTTATAAAAAAGGATGAAATAAATAAAGAAGACCATAGTTAAAGAAGCATGAAATCGCAAACAGGAAAACGAGCAAATCAGTATAAGAATTTGAATCAGATATGTTTCTTCAAAAAAGTATCAACCGACACCTGTTGCGGGGCATGTCCGCGACAGTCCGACGTTGAAAAATACGAAGAAATTTACCGTCCGCCGGGATGGATCCCCGATCCGTGGAGCCAGTCACCCCAAGGGACCGGGCCGTGGATTAACGATAACCCATCCTGTGCTGTCAGCGGCCGAGGATGTGGGTCCGATGGACAATTTCGACCTCCCCCGTGACCATGGGGACATCGACAATTTTCATACTCAACGTATGAAAATAAGAAGGAATGGTTTACAAAAAAGCCCTTGAAAGATAAACAATGGAAACAATGGAAATGATAAGGAATTATGCAAGTAATGTAAGTAATATAATGTATTGGATTGCGGGATTGACTCTATTTTCGTACGTCGTCATCCTAACAGTACTCGTCATTCTTATGAAGATTGGAAAAAATACTGTTGTCATGCACACAGACTTTTGGGGGAATTTAAATGAAGCATCACATGCCAGGACGCTTATTATTGGTTGTGGTGCGTGTTTGGCATCAAGTTCGATCATCCTCGCAATTGCGTGGAACACGAGGAAAAAGTCTAACCAAGACAAGGAAGACAAGGAAGACAAGGAAGACACTTTTCCTTGGGTCGCCTCAATGTTTGCCGCTATGTTGGTGGTCATCTTAACGGTGTTGGCGACACACCTATTGTTGGCAAAAGATGAACGTCGTGTCTACCTCGTCGCCGAGAAGATTATTATTCAGGCGGTAGAGCAAGGCAAAAGTTTTTCACAATATTATGCCGAAAATGTGCAACATCCAAAAGACGTTGATTTTGATCCAAATGAGATGGTCTCTGCCGAGGCAGCTCAACAACGTACCCTCGAAAAGGGAAGCCGCGTTCAACATAAAAGCATGCGAGATTGGGCAAGAGAAAACCCTACAAAGAGTTATCGTGATTACATTTTAGAAAATGAAAACACAGAAGCACGCCCGTTTGGTGCGGAAGACGTTAAAGCCGACGGTTCCATTGTAAATGCTTTCTGGGGTGATGGCACATGTTTTCGTAAATGGTGGCAGTCTCGTGATCAGTTTGAAGAGTTTAATCCAAGAAACGCTCGTCTTCACGCACAACTGTGGGAAGAGGTTCATGGTAGAAAAAACGCTTCACCTGCTCTAACCGAAAACGAAATGAGAGATTTAAGGACTACTTTAGGAGACGATCATCTGAAATAACCGCGCGCGAAGCGAGAGCAAAAAGTTGAGCTAAAAAGTAAAGACTGATTAAATAAAAGTAAGAAAATATGCCCGACTCCAATCTCAAAAGCAATCTTCAATCAGCCGCGGGGGCAATTGAGGCGGCTGCGGCGGCCGGTCCGTCCTTGACCTGGTCAGAATACAAGGCACAAAAACCCACGGGTGGTGCCACCGTGACTTTGACCGAGGCAGATTTTAATCAGGGCACTCTGCGCATCACAACGGGAAATGTCGTATTCCGGATAACTTCTGACATAATCATCCAACCGGGTTCGGCTCCTGATTTTTTCCCGGTTGAATCAACGGAGTTCCCTTTTCCACCCTACCAGTTGGGTTGGTTTGCCGGAATAACGGTCGAAACCGACCAAGGCGTTGTCATTGATCTCAACGGTTATTGCATAAAGCAAAGTGGCTTGTTTGCCCTCCAACAACGATTCTACGCCATCATCGAGTTGGGCGACCAACCGTTCCTCGAGAATCAGGGACCTTCTCAGTTTGGTCCGCTCGTGCCATGTTCAAACGTGACGATACGGAATGGGATCCTCGGGACTTCGTCGCACCACGGAATCCATTCGCCCGGCGGTGCCACGAATATTCTGTTGGAAAATTTACAAATTCAAAATTTCGAGGTGGCCGGTATCCATTTGAACGGGTGCAAGTCGACCGTAATTTCCTCCTGTTCTCTAGGACCGGCCCGACGCGACGTCCCGGTCTTGGGGACCTATTCGCAGTGTCGGTTCATTCGGTCATGGGTGGCCGCCATCGATCAAACCGCCGTATTGCCGTTCTTGGACGGCGCAATCACCGGAGCCGAAGTTTTGGCAGATTTGGACAATGTGTTGGCAACAGCTTACAACAATGTATCTCTCGGTCGGTCAGTGAATTTCCGTGCGCCTGAATGCAATTTCCTGACGGGCAGCGGCACTCCCATCGGTTCCGCCTACGGTTTGGTGTTGAATAAGAAGGGTGTTGCAGTCAATGGATTTTTGATGACGGCGCCCGGGGCCGCGGATGCCGCGTCAAACCTTGTTGTGGAAAATGTAACCATCATCGACATTGTTTCCTCCTCCCTTGAAGTCGTTGGTGTGAGCAATCCTGTCGGATCTGACGATGGATCTTACGGAGGCGGTGGCGGTTTCCTCGTGGGACCGGTCGGCGATGTCTTCCGGATCGATGATCTCACGTGTCCTGGAATTGCAACATCGACCCCTGATTTGTCGGTCGATCCCGTCGTCATCCGAACAACAACTGCCAAAGTTGGAGTTTACAAAAGCACGGCCTTGTCGAATGCCCAGTTGTTTGTTAATCTCAGGGGAAATCCACAGAACAAAGGCACCGCAAATATTCCAACCGACCCGGCGTCGGGTATCATGGGATGGGCCTTGTCCGGGGACAAAACCTTCGGAACTCAAGATATTGCGGCGGTCTTAACAACCCCTCCAACAAACAATTTGTACAGAATATACAATGGCGATTCCATGGCCCATTCGCTAAAGGGAAACGTTGGCCTCTTTGTGCAAGGTGTCCAAGATGCTTCGTTTGAAAACGTCGACGTCGAAAAGGTGCATCAAACGGGAATTGGGGCGAAGGGCACGACGGCCGATTATCCGCCGCCCAATCACACCAGTCATCCGACTCAAAATTTGCCATGGTACCAAGGTTCATCTTGTCGAGGAATCGTCGTTGCAAGCTCCTCACAGATTGATTTTTCCGGCTGTTCCATATCCGATATGTTGAGCTTTTCTTCCTCCACGACTGGAGTTGATGTCATGGGTGAATCGAGCGACATATCGACGACAAATTTGACGGTCAAAAGATTGCAAGGTTGCTCGCGCCCCGAAAGTCTGCCAAACCTACCCGGGGTGTGTTGCCCGTTTGTGGCGCGCGCGACGACGTCTCAAACCACCCTCACATCATCGGGCAAGTGCCCCGTTAGAATCTTCAAAACATGAATTTTTTTGCCTTCAAGCGATTTGAGCCATTGTTCGGTCATTTACTTTTGTTTTGTATTTTTATACCACGGTGACGTATAAAAATGTGTAAAATGTGCAAATGTTTATGTCTTTGTTCAATTGTTTCATTGTTTCATTGTTTCATTGTTTCATTGTTTCCTTGTCAAGTATGTGTAAGGCCCGTCTCCGCATAGCTCGACCGATGAGCGCAAGGGTTCTGTCTCGAGGGGCTTTTCCCGTTGCTTTCCGTGGACCAGCCAGAAAAATTCCCCGGGCTTCTCCGCATGCACGCGAAACGCGCCACCGGCGTCGACATCATCGGTGAAAAATCGGTTGAATGACCCTCGGGCCGTGATCTGGATCGTCCAATCGCAACCCACCAGCGCCGCGTATTCGGGTAATTTAATTTCAACAACGCACTTTTCCTCGTCGTGTGCCACGGCTTGTCCGCGATAATAGAGACCATTCTCAGGTCCTTCGAGGCACGCGTGAACTAAATATCTATCCGCGTGCTTCGGGTGGTCCAAGACGAAAGATTTCGATGCATTGTACGACATTTCGCCCGTTGTCGTGTTGTATTCGAGCGACCTGCCGGCACTGGCTCCCGTGAGTGGTCGCACGTCATTATTGATGTACGTCGCGTTCGACGCCAGACCGAACATGTTGAATGCAGCGGCAGAGGGCTTGGAGCCTAGCACAAGCACGTCGTCTGGAATGTTGGTTATATTCACTCCTATGACGGTGGAAAATTCTCCAGTGGCACCGGCTGAACCCGCAAGATATCCCATCGTGATAGCACCCTGGCCCGGAGCATCGTTGAAGTTGGTAAATGCTCCCATTGCAATACCGAGGGCGGCCTGGTTCGTCTGGGCCGCGAACGCGCCGATCGCGATCGCGCCGAATTGCTGTTGATATTTCCCGGCGGAGGAACCGATCGCGACTGCCGCACCCTCCAACCCGCCGGCATTTAATCCTTGTCGAATCTCTCCTGCCTCTCCTCCGATTGCGACACATAATTGTTCTTGCTCCAGGAGGCCCGCTTCGAACCCGATGGCGATCGCGCGCGCTTGCTGGCTGTTGTTGCCCGCCTGATACCCGATGGCGACGGCCTGGCCGGTGGCACCACCGGCGGTGATGCCCTGGTCGAATTGTCCAGCCTGATACCCGAGGGCGACGGAATAAACCTGTTGTTCATCCCGACCGGCTTCTTGGCCGACGGCGACGGCATAAACCGCCTGCCCGCTTCGCGCTGCCTGCAGTCCGATGGCGACGGCTCCTTGGGACTGCAGAGATTCTCCAGCACCCGAGCCGATGGCGATGGCGTTGGTTTCTTGCTGTGTCGCTCCCGCGCTCGGTCCAATCGCGATGGCGTAATTTCCCTGTTCAAAATGTCCAGGACCGACGCCGCCGGCGGTTTCGGCCCCAATCGCGACAGCCCCATACCCTTGCTGGTTACGACCTGCTCCCCGTCCGACGGCGACGGAGAACTCTCCCTGCGTGGACTGACCCGCGGCCCACCCGATGGCGACGCAGTATTCTCCCTGCGTATCATCGCCCGCCCCCGCGCCAACAGCGACGGCGCACAGTCCCTGATTATTTGATCCGGCGGCATTGACACCGACGTTTGCACCTCCTATCGCAACGGCGGCACCGCCTTGCGCCGTCCGACCGGCCAACCTCCCCATTGCGATAGCACCATCGCCTTGCTGTAGTTTCCCACACTCAAGGCCGATGGCGATTGCGGATGTTCCCTGACCCGAAACGCCGGTCACACCTAGACCAGCTTGGTATCCCAAGGCGATGGCCCAATCTCCTTGCCGAAATTTTGCGGCCTCATACCCCACGGCTATCGCGTACTCTCCCTGTCCACCTGCTGGCACACCATTCTCCCCTCGAGCCGCATTGTAGCCGAGCGCGACCGCCCACTCGCCTTGATCATAGCGGCCCGTCAAATGACCTATCGCGACGGCAAAAGGGTGTTGGTCTTCGGAGCCGGCGAATTCTCCGATAGCGATGGCGCTACCTTGACCCCCACCTGCCAACCCTTGGTTCTGATAACCTGCGTACGTCCCAATGGCCACAGAGTCAACCCCCTGAGATGTAAATCCAGCCTGATACCCCACGGCAACTGCGCGTTCGCCCTGCAACCCCTCTCCTGCCTCGAACCCCACAGCGATGGCGCCTTTTTCTTGTCCTATATGCCCAGCCTCCCATCCGATGGCCACTGCTTCTTGGGCTTGCCGGCCCGTTGAAGCGTCTGACGTGTTTGCGCCCACCGTTCCGTCCGCCTGGTACTGTCCCGCCCCGCAACCAATATGAACTCGTTTGTGGTCATGTCCGTTCGCCCCGGCGTTTCCGCCGCCTTGTCTCCATCCCATTTCGGGGCCACCAAGGCCGGATTGTGCACCATCGTCCCAATACAAATACTCGGCGTAACAATCGCCCTGGTCCAGATCGGCTGGGATATCCTCGATGGGCTTGAGGGCGTTATATTTTATCTCTTTGGTACACGGGTTGTATGCCAGGGCGAACCCACCCCCGCAATTTCGCACGGGATTGACGAAGAACCCCGTTACGCCGAGCCCCTGCGCGGGCATGGCCCCGTCGTTTTGGTTATTAATACAAGCACGCTCGCCTACGCTCGCTCCCAAGGCCGTCGGCACGGGAAATACCTCTGTGCCGCCGGCTTTCTCCACGCCCGCGACGGCCTGGAGGGGGCCCCAGTCGGTCTGCGCCCAGGTTTGGTTTTTGGGATCGCCCGAGTTGATGATGATCGAGCTGCTCGGCTGCGCCTCCAGGGTGTTTGCAATTGTGAAGGGGGCCCTCGCGGCCATTGAACACCCGGCTTGGCGACCTATCGCGATGGCTTGTTGTCCTTGATTTGTTTGCCCCGCCTCCGATCCAATCGCCAAACCATAATAACCCTGGTCATTCCGCCCAGCGGACCGGCCGACGGCTATCCCTTGGTATCGCTGGCCTGAGTATCCCGCCCGGGTGCCAATGGCTATCGCCAAACCGGCCTGGGCCACGGACACGGCCGGATTTGTCGGCGGGGATAACGCTATGACTTGGCCCTGCACCGAGTTTCCGCATTCGGCGCCGATCGCGAGAGACCCGGTGTGCTGGGTCCTTTCACCCGCCTTGTATCCCAGGGCGACGGCTTCTTCTCCTTGATCCCGGCTCCCCGCATCAAATCCCAGGGCGGTGGCGAATGCGAGCTGATCCGTCCTTCCCGCATGGCGCCCTATTGCGATGTTGCCGCCCAAACTTGTGGCAACGGGACCGCCGGTGTTTATTTCTTGCGCACCATATCCTATCGCGATCGCCTCGGCGGACTGATGGCTTTCCCCGGCTTGGTGGCCTATGGCAATGGCTCTGCCGGGGCTCGTACCCGCGACCGTACCACCGCGTCCCTGATTCGTGTGCCCCGCATTCCCACCAATCGCGATGCTTCCCGATGATTGATCTACCATGGCCGCATTTTGTCCAATCGCGACGCATTGTCCGCTCTCTCCAGCGCCAACTCGAAGGCCCTGCGCGCTTCGACCCGCAAGGTCTCCAATAGCAATGTTGAATGATTCCTGTACACTTTGACCCGCCTGGTATCCCACGGCGATGCTTCGCGCACCTTGCTGTGTCTGAGCCGCCTCGTTTCCAATTGCGATGCTTCGCGCATCGGCGACGGCTGAGCTGGCGACATTGTCCCATCCCTGTCGATACTCCGCTGCCGAACCGCCAACGGCGATATTGTAGTCCGACATGCCCACATTTCCAGCCTTGAAACCCACCGCAACGGATTGTTGGCCCGCTCGCGTCCCAGCGGTGCCAGCGATGGTTTGGAACTGTCCCGCACCGCAACCAAGGTGAACGCGACCGCGATCGGGATTCGCAGCGCCGTCCTGGGGGCCTCCTCCGACTTTCCATCCCGGATCGCCCGCGTGGGCCGTTCCGAGTCCGTCGTCCCAATACAAGTATTCAGAATAACAGTCAGCACCCTGCAAGTCGAAGTCAGCAAGGTGGTCGGTCAATTTGCTCGCGTTGTATTTGATTTCTTTCGTGCATGGATTGTAGCTCATGACAAATCCACCCGAACAATTCCGAACAGGGTTGACAAAGAAGCCCGTCGCCTGGGCGCCCGGCAGGGGCATGTTATCGTTGTTGCCTTGGTTGTTGACGCACGCGGCCGCCGCGGAAGACGCTCCCGCATTCGGCGGTGGGAACGCCTCGTTGGCGTCCACACTGATGGTCGCCAAATTATTGGAACCAGGCTGAATCAAAACGATTACACTTACGCCGGTATATCCCGTGCCGCAGTCCGTGATCGTCACCCCGGTCACTCCACCGGCGGCGACGGACGTGATGTTCACGACCATGCCGCTTCCAGGCCCGTTTCCAGGCAACGCCGTGCTTGTCGTCGCACCTCCCACGACGTAATCAGCCCCGGGAGTTAGGATGGAGGCCACGTTGCAAAAGTTGCTGGAACCGGCGATCGCCTGCAGGGGGCCGTGATCGTTTGTTGCATCCACTCCCGCATTCTTCGGATCCCCCGAATTCAACACGATAGAATTGACAATCTGGTAATGCGGCCCCGCTGGGAAAACGCCTCCGCCCGTGCCGGTTCGGGTATTAGTGCTCGATTGTCCGGCTTCGTAGCCGATCGCGATGCTGTTCGCGCCTTGCTGTGTCGAAGAGCAAGAACTGCCGATCGCGACACATGAACCAGCCCCCCCCGCTGCCGCAATCCCTTGTTGCGTGTGGCCGCAAAAATGTCCAATCGCGACGCTCAACGTCTGCTGCGAAAACTGACCCGCCCCGTTCGCGTTGCCACCGCTCCGAGAACCTATCGCGATGCAATTCGTTCCTTGGTCGACCTGGCCAGCCCGGTCGCCGACCGCGATTGACCCCGCGCCTTGCACCGACCCTCCTGCCCCGTATCCGATCGCGATTCCTAACTCTCCCTGTGTAGTTCTCCCAGCAAGGCGTCCGATCGCGATCGCGCCCAATTGCTGACCGATTTGGCCCGCGAGGGAACCAATCGCGACGCTTTCGGTTGCCTGCCCGGACGTACCCGCTTGGGCACCAAGCGCGACCGATAGGGTGCCTTGGTTGCTTTGACCTGCCTCGAAACCCACTGCAACGCTGTCTACACCTTGGACACTTTGACCTGCCCTGTGGCCAATGGCGACCCCGCGCTCTGATTGATTCGTCGAGCCCGCGAGGGATCCCACCGCGACGGCGTACGGGCCTTGGTTCAGTGCACCAGCATTCTCGCCAATCGCGGTCGCATTATCTGACATGGCAATGTTACCGGCATTAAAGCCCACTGCAACGGTCCGTTGCCCCGCGCGCGTTCCGGGGTTACCGGCTGCCTGATACTGCCCCGCGCCGCAGCCGATGTGAACGCGGCCTCGATCGGGGTTGTTGCTGGGGTCCAAGGGCCCTCCTCCGACTTTCCATCCCGGATCGCCCGCGTAGGCCGTCCCGAGTCCGTCGTCCCAGTACAAATATTCTGAGTAACAGTCTCCGTCGTCCAAAACAGGAAGGTCCCCGATCGCTTTGCTTGCATTGTACTTGATTTCTTTCGTGCAGGGATCGTAAGCCATAACGAAGCCGCCGCCCACGTTGCGAACGGGATTCACGAAAAATCCCGTGACAGGCTGGCCCGCGCTGGTTGGCATGTCAACCTGGTTTCCTTGGTTCCGAATGCACGCGATCTCGGCGGTGGAAGCGCCCGCGGCGGGGGCAGGGAAAATTTCTCCATCGTTCAGCAAGAGCACTGCGTTGTTGTTGCCACCCGTCACCGTGACGGTGTCGAGGGCGGCGTAGCCCGAACCGCAGCTGACAATTCCGAACGTTATAATGTCGTTAAGGGGGGCGGGGCCGACAGCCATAATATTAATTACGAATCCGTGACCAGCCCCGGCAGTCGTCGTCGTAGCCACGCCAATCGCATACCCGCTTCCTGCGGCATTGATGGTTGCGCCGCACGCGGACGAACTTCCCGAAATCGCCTGCAGAGGTCCCCAGTCGCTTTCTAGGACACCGGCGTTTTTCGGGTCACCCGCGTTGACGATGATGGAATTTGCTGATTGAGCGTCGAAGGTGCCCGCGGGAAATATGCCTGCTCGAGCGGGCATACTACAGCCTGCCATGTGGCCCAGGGCCAAGGCGTGAAACCCTTGTTGGGTCCTTCCTGCTTGTAGGCCAATGGCGAGGGCGAACTGTCTCTGCGCGTCTCTACCTGCGTTTGCACCGACTGCAATGCTTCCGATGTACTGGGTGTTTTCTCCGGCGTAATTTCCGATCGCGACATTCGAATCCATAACGTTACCCGCGGCCCCATCGAGTCTTTCATCGGGTGTGCCCAGCCCTCCTTGACGCACGCGACCGGCTTGGTAACCGATGGCGACTGACCGGGGGTACATCCGATCCCACCCTGATTGGTAGCCTATTGCTATGTTTCCTCTGTTATCATTCGCGGCCGGCACAGCCCCGTTATCAAATCTCCCGAGCCCGTATTGTCCAGCCTCAAGGCCGATCGCGATGGTCAAATTCGCTGCACGAGCCCCTACTGCGGGCGCCGCGCTTGCACCTTCCTGTTCGCCGGCCCGACAACCGATATGGACACGACCGTTGTCGGAGCCCGCCAAACTCGTCCCCCCAATTTTCCAACCAGGGTTTCCTGCGTATGTGGTCCCCAAACCATCGTCCCAATACAAATACTCTGAATAACAATCTCCCACGTCCACATCTAGAATGCCATCGGCTGTCTTGCTGGCATTGTATTTAATTTCCTTGGTGCAGGGGTTGTAACTCATTACATAACCACCCGAACAATTGCGAACGGGACTAGCAAAAAATCCAGTCACGAGCTGGTTCGGCAGAGGCATAGCATTGCCATGTAATTTTTGGTTCTGGATGCACAAGACTTCGGCGTCGCTTGCGCCAACCGCCGGACCCGGGAAATTTTCGGTATTAGTAATTGTCAGATTAGCAACAGTACCGCCATGCCCTTGTTGGATGACATTTAACACAGATGTGACGCCTGGTGGTGCTACATTGTAACCACTTCCGCATTGGACCACCGCAAAATCTGTTATTGCATTACCCGCGCCAGCATCGACCGCCAAAATACGAATGACCATGCCCGATCCGGTTCCGGCGATGACCTCGGTCAAGGCGTTTCCTTCCGCATAACCTGTTCCACCAAACCCCGGAGCGGTCAACGATGCTCCGCACGCCAAATTGGTGCCGGCGATGGATTGGAGAGGACCCCAATCAGTTTCGGCAACGTTTTGGTTCATCGGATCTCCACAGTTAATAATTATTGAATTTGATGATTGAGTCTCAATCTCTCCAGGGGGAAATATGCCTGCGCCGGCCCCCGCTGGACGGGCCGACATACTACAGCCTGCCATGTGGCCCAGGGCCAAGGCGTGGAATCCCTGGCTTGTTTGGGCCGCCTGGCTCCCAATTGCAACAGAATGGCCTCCCTGCGCGGTTCGTCCACAAGCTCCACCCACGGCCACCGATCCCAAGGATTGGAGGTGTCGTCCCGCCACATTTCCTATCGCCACGGTGCTATCCAAGTTGGTGGAGTTCGGATATAAATCCGAGGTAATTGTTCCAACCGTTCCCTGCCCGCTGTAACCCGCCTCAAATCCTATCGAAACGCCTCGTGGAAAATTGTTCACATAGCCGGCTCGATATCCGATTGCCACATTTGCCGTGCCGGGGTTTGCATAGGGATTGACATATCCAGGGGGGGGAGGGGCGGGAGGCACGAACGAGCCATTAGTACCATATCCCAAGCTTACCCTCCCGGCTTCATAGCCAAGGGCGATTGTTAAATTGTTTGCTCGAGTGCCAACGACGGCTCCCGTGAGAGCTCCCGTCGTTGCATCAACGGATATGGCGGACTGATACTGCCCCGCGCCGCAGCCGAAATGCACCCGACCATAATCGTGCGTCTGAAAGCCCGCGGGGCCACCTCCCACCCTCCAACCTTCGGTCAAGGGGTCTGCACCTTCACCATCGTCCCAGTATAAATACTCCGAATAACAATCGCCAATTCCTATGTCAGGCGGAACTTGTTGGTACTGGTAGCTTATCTCTTTGGTCGTGGGGTCGTAGCTTAATTGGTAATTTTTATTAATCTGTCTAATGGGACTTACGAAAAAACCCGATACCGGGCTGCGAACGGTGTTCGGGACGACGGCATCGAACCCAACCTCTCCGATCTGCGACAGTGCTTGAAGAGGCAACGCATCGCCAGTCATCAACGGGGATGCCACCGTGTTGCGGATGATTATGCGGTATCCACCGTTAGAAACGGGATAATCTTCAACGGACCCGTCCTGATGCTGAATTGTTATGTTAACCCCCGGCGTGACAGCACTAACGCGGTCCCCGGCTTGGACGACATCTTCACCCGACGTAATATTATAAATTGAAACGACGGCAGCACCCGCGTCACTATTAAGGGGGTCGTGGCCGGTACTCCGGGTGAATACCCCGCCGGGACCTTGCGCGGGGGCAGCTGTAAACATTACATAATTGAAATTCAAATCAACGTTGGCATTCGCATCACCCAGGGCTGCATTCAAAATGATACTTGACGCTGGCTGCTGATTCGCCTCATAACCCACTTGAATATTATTCACGGCCGCATCACCCACGACACTGGTAGGTGGACAATCCGTATTGTAATTCCCGGCCAGAGTTCCCACAGCGGTCGCATTGGCACCCTGCCCCGAGTAGGCAGCACACCGCCCTATCGCCCGACCTTCAACGCCTTGGGCCGTGAAGCCGGCATCGGCACCAATGGCAATGGCCTGCTCTCCCTGTACGGTATGGCCTGCTCGATGTCCCACTGCCACGGCGTTGCCCGCGTTGCCCGGGGTCTGACCCTGGGAGAAGCGACCGGCCTCGCAACCGACAGACACGGAATACTGACCTTGGCTAATTTGTCCCAAATTGGCCGCAAACGCGCCTCCGGCCACCGGGATCGCGTCCGCCGTGCTGATTCCCGATCCCACCGATACAGCTCCAACGCCTTGGTCTGTAACTCCGGACATGACTCCTATTGCCACTGAGCGACCACCACCAGGGGCAAGGGGGTCGTCCCCGCCTCCTTGGCCGCAGTGACCCGCGCCACGCCCCACGGCTACGCAACCGGGGCCTTGCTGGGATTCCTGACCCGCGACATCGTCACCGCCCGCGCCGCACCCGATATGCACTTTGAAGCTTCCCACAAGCCACTTTTGAGCCAGCGGCGACCAGTACAAATAATCCGAGTAGCAGTCGCCCGCGTTCAGTCGGTTGTGCTGCGGATAGGCTTCATACAAAATCTCCTTGTTGCTTGTGTCGTAAACCAAAAGGAAATTGCGTGGGCTCTGCCGCAAGGGGGCAACGAAAAATCCACCCGTCGTAGTCTCGGCGCCCCCGACGTTTGGAAGAGGGGGGACCGGGTCAACCACCGGTTGCGGATTTCCCAAAACAACCTGTGTAACAGGGGTCAAATCCAGGGGCGCGCCGTTGGGACCACAAATTGTTATGCTGGTCACCGCCCCACCACCCGCCGCGGGGACCCGACCGCAAACGTAGGTTCCAGCCGCAAACCCAACAAAAACCGTCAAACTTTGAACTAACATACCAACGACGACATCGCCATCCGCCATGGTGTTCGGTGGGGTGAAAGTAAATACTCCCGCGGCGTTGCCTGTACCAGGAGGCGATGTAGCCAGTAACAGGGGGTTCAGGGTATTTAATGGCAAATCTTGATTGCCGGTTTGGTAACCCCGGCCCGAAAGCACCACGCTGTTTTGGAATTGCCCGTGGGTCGCCACCGCCGTGATGGCCGCACCGGTTCCGCTAGGCAACGTGCCGTTCTGGGGAACTATTCCCAAGCCCGCTGCCGCACCAATGGCAACCGCGTCGCGGCCTTGGCCGGTATAACCAGAAAAGGGACCCACCGCCGTCGCACGCCCACGTCCATCGCCCGTGCTGAATTGGGCTGAATTTACACCCACGGCCACGGCATTAATTCCCAATGTGCCATAGCCATCGACTGCCTCTAAATCACCCATCGCTTGACACCCGAAGTGGACTGAAAAATCTGACATGTTGGATATGTCGTTTCCCCCGCCGATTAGCCAATCTCCCTGGACATTGTTCCAATAAAGATATTCCGACATGCAATTTCCATTGGGAATGCCTGGCGTATTCACATCGGAACAAACGATCTCTCCCGTGTTTTGGTTGTAATAAAGACCCCAGCGGTAATCTCCGCCCGGCGGGGCAAGCTGGTTGGAATAAGTTTGTTCTCGGATCGGTTTTACATAACATGCGTCGGCCCAAACGTCGCCGCCCCCCGGCACCACACCAGCGGCGCGGGGAAACAGAGGATGGCCCTGAACTAACAAAGCATCCGTGTTTAGACCACCCTCAACGGAACCATTTACAACTATCGTTCGTTCCAGTTGTTCCAACGCGGAAGATCCAGCAAGGCCCAGAGCTGTAACTATAACGGTTCCGCCCGTTCCGGCTGGCCCCGCGCCATTGGGATTTATAATCCCTGTCCACGGCAAATTACCCGCCACCAAACCGGATCCTGTTCCACATAGAATCGACAAAGATTGTATGACACCTCCAGCAACCACCAATTCAACCGAGATTGGAGTCAACAACGTCGCTGGAAGGCCGCCGGTTGACGTGGTCACGGTTGCTGTTCCATTTGAGTAATCGATACCTTGGGCACCCAAGTTCAATTGAATACAACCGGAATCGCCAGTGCCGTTCCTGGTGGGTCGCTGGTTTGAATTGTCATTGTTTTGTAGTCCCGCTTGCTGACCCAACGCCACAGACAACTCTCCCTGGTTATTGCTTCCTGCAAAACTGCCGATTGCCGTCGCTCCAAATCTTTGAGTTATCCGACCGGCACTAAACCCCACTGCCGTTGTTCCGCCCGTCTCTGCCAACGCGCCAACTGAACCCTGAGCAGAATGACCGGCGTAACTACCCACCGCAACGGAACATGCATTTTGACGCGATGTCACGGTCGACGGTCCCTGTCCTTGGGGGACGGAAACTCCGCCGGCCTCGCACCCAATGTGCACGCAGGTGGGACCCGCATCCGGAGGTGTCCCGTTTAATTGATCCGCCGTCGTGGATCCTGGCATCCAACGGGGAATCCCATTTGTTGGATCTGTTTCCCAATACAAATAATCGCTAAAGCACGCGCCGTCCGGCACATCGCCGGGCGGATTTCCAGGCGCCCCGCGCTGAATTACAGTGAATGTGATTGTTCGAATCTCGGCTTCAATCGGGCCACATTCAGCCTGAATGTAAACGGTGGAATCATAGCTTGCGCCTGGCAATCCATCACCCGCAACAGCCAAAGTGCAATTTGATTGAATCGTGCCGCACAAATAATTTCGACACCGAACGTAATTTGTGGTTCCAGAAATATTCGCCAGCAAAATCTCAACGCCTACTCGGGGTTCTCGATTCACGATCAGTTTTAACAAAGCTGTTTTGCCATCCGCCGGCTCGTTCCAAATGTAATTTTGAAGGATTCCACAATTTACAGAAGAGTCGTCTCCGAGACTCAAACTTCCGTTTTGGGTGAGCTGTCGTCCCGAACCAGCAACGGGATCGGGACAATCCACCAGCAAAAGATGATCCCTTGGCGGCCGAGGAACCGTGTCAGCCGTCGTTGCCAAGGGATCGCCTGGGGTGATTGTAGTTTCCGGCGCTATTATTGCGACACCATTTAACATGGCTCGCCAATCATACACGTGTAAATCCCACAACGGATTGTCATCGGTCAATGGCATCAAACGGGTATATTCTGAATTTGCTGATGCCGCGCTTGATTGTAACTGAGCCGCAAATCGTTCAATGTTGAATTTGTGTATGAAAAAATTGTTGCTTTCCGACATTCTTACTTTCTTTATTGAGAACAATTATTACTGTATAAATAGCCGGTGCAGTGTAACATTGGTAACATTGGTTACATTGGTTACATTGGTTACATTGGTTAATAAAGTAAGTATTGTAAAAATAATGTAAAAGTTTTGCAATAGAATCACGCG
>PAUB01000045.1 GCA_002713695.1 Opitutaceae bacterium | reverse complement strand
GTACGTATCTGTGCCCTCGGCACCAGATACGCACGGAGCAGAATGCGGGGTTTCTGCAGTACGTATCTGTGCCCTCGGCACCAGATACGCACGGAGAGCAGAAACCCGCAGAAACCCGCAGAAACCCGCCCTACGGACTTCACTCGTGGAGGGCGGGTGGAGGGGGTGGGTGCATACGATCGGTGGTTTTTGTGTGTGTGTGTGTGTGTGTGTGTTTGTTCGGTCCAAAAGAACGTAACCACCGGCCACGCGGACGGTCGCGGCGACGACCGTCAATGTTGCAACGAGAGAGAGTCCGGCAGGCGCTGCGGTGGGTCGAGATCCAAGTACGCGGGCTGAAAGAGCCCGAAGAGCGCAAAAAAACAGCGGCCGCGTCGGTGTGCACAACAAGCGCCGTGGACAACGACGACGACAACAACAACAAAGCAGAAGAAGCAGAAGAAGCAGAAGAAGAAGAGGATGTGCTCAAGCAGCTCGCGCAGGAGCTGCTTTTCCTGCGAGAGACGGCGGCCAGCTCGCAGTGGAGCGCAGAGTTCCTGGAAACTCTGCAAACGGCGAGCGAGCTGCGAACCGTCGAGGTGTCGTCCAAAGAGAAGGCGGAGTACCCCGCACGCTGCATGGCGTGCGGGAGAGACGAAGGGCAAAACTTGCACGTGCTCGACTTGGGAGGAAGAGTGCAGAAAGAGTGCAAGTTTGACAACGAAGCGACTTTCGTGCCGGAGTGCGAGCACACCTACGCCACCCAAGAATGGATCCTCCGCAACCACGCCGAGTGGCGCGCGCCGCTCGGACTGCACCCGCTCGACCTCGGTCGGTTTGTGCTGGGGAGGACGTGCCTGCGCCGAGCGCAGCTGTACTTCCTGTGCCGAACTTGGCTGTACGAGATCTACCTCGTCACCAGGCAGTACGTGGAGAGCGTCGAACACAAGAACCGGACGCTGAACCCGAACAGGCTGCACATGCCGTCGGACGAAGAGACGCGGCGGTGGCACGACTCGCTCGTCAAGCTGCAGGACCTGGTGCGGGAGCAGAGCGACGAGCCGCTGGCGGAGGAGTGCGTGTGCGTGGACCATGTGTTTTGGAAGGAGATCGACAAGGACAGACGCAAGAACACGAACGAATTCAACGTGGCAACCGTGCTGACGAAGAGAACGAAAGAGGCGTGGTCCGTCCGAGCAGAAGCCTACGAGGAGGCGGAGGAGGCGCTGTTTCAGCCTTCTCGTTCGAAGCGGCCCGTGCGTTCGAAGCGGCCCGTGGTGGAGAGCAGCGAGGAAGAAGAGGAAGAGGAAGAGGAAGAAGCAGGAGAGGAAGAAGCAGGAGAGGAAGAAGCAGGAGAGGAAGAAGCAGACGAGCGGCCTTCAAAGAAGCGGCACATGCCCCACCGTCACTGCAAGCAAACCGGCAAAACCGGGGAGCCTCCGGCGACGTCGCCGCCGCGGCTGTCGGCCAACCAGTCGGTCCTGCTGGGCTTGGTGGAAGTGGAGCACGAGCTCATCCGCCTCGGCAAGCACGGGCTCGCCAAAAGAGTCAGCGACGGCGTAGGCCTGCTCCTGAACACCACGAGGAGAGGCTGACACACGGACAGAGACGCAAACGCACACCCACAGACAACAGTTTTGTTGGTTTGTTGGTTTGTTGGTTTGTTTGTTTAAACGACCGCGAGTTGATAGTATACACTGCTGCTGCCTTAGCAATCTTTTTAATAACTAGCAACGGTCAGTCGAGTCGAGCGAACTATCGGTAGCCGCCGGCGGCGCCCCCGCCGGCACGCGACACGGCCACCGCCGCGACCACGAAGCCGACCACCGCCACCGACAGGCCGACCGACAGCAGCAGCCACCACTGGCGGTCCTCCTCGCCGCCGCTCCCAGGGCCGGTGGGGGGAGCAGGCGGAGAGGGCGGGGCGAGCGGAGGCACGCCTTCGTCGTGCGCGCAAGGGCAGTCGGCACGGGAGCAGCGCCTGGCGGCCCTCGCCAGGCGGCAAGGGGAGAACCGCCGGCCTCCCTTTGTCGTCGACTCTTGCGCCTGCTCTCGGACGAGCTGCACCGCTCGAGCCGCGCTCGAGTCGGGCCGGACGCTCTGAGCCACGAGACCGGCGACGAAGGGCGCCGCGAAGCTGCTGCCCGACTCCAGCTTGTGCGAGTCGCCGCCCGTCGCTCGGAAAGCGACCAGGACGTCCACTCCTGGCGCGAACACGTCCACGCTCCGCCCCGCGGGGCCGTAGGCGGGCGGCTCCAGGCTCTGCCAGCTCGGGATCCGGTCCGCCTCGTCCACCGCTCCGACGGCCAGCGTTTCAGGGACGCCGGCCGGGTAGGTGATGGCGCAGGACCCGAAGTTGCAGTTGCCGGCGGCGGCCACGATCGGCACGCCCTGCTCGGCGGCCCACTCGACCGCGGCGACCATGTCGGCGGTCGGAGTGGCCCACACGATCGAGGTGGTGATCACGGTCGCCCCGACGCTCACCGCGTAGGTCACCGCCGACGCGAACTCGTAGCTCCCGAACAGGCCGTCGCTGGACAGCTTGACGGGGAGCAGGCGGCAGTCGCTCACTCCGGCCATGCCGTAGCCGTCGTTCCTGCGGGCGGCGACGACGCTCGCCACCCCTGTGCCGTGCTTGCTGGGCACCGAGTCCGAGGCGTCGCACCCCTCGTGGAACATCGGGTGCAGCGAGTTGCACTCGAACTCCTGCTCGCCGGCACCGCCACCGCCGCCGTGTCGCGCCGCCGAGTGGTGGCGCAGGTCGGGGTGGTCCAAGTCGGCGCCGGTGTCGATGCTCACCACCAGAGTGCGAGGGTCGCACTCCGGCGCCACTCGCCACGCCCGGCGCACGTCGTGCGAGTGGTGCGCCCACTGCCTGTAGTACAGCGGGTCGTCCACCGCCGGCGCCGCCACTGCCGTGTCTACGGGAGCAGCGGACGACTCGCCACCGCTGCCGTCGCGGCCGCCACCGCCGCCGATCACGGCCAGCTCGCCTCCGTACTCGGCCAGCTGGCCGTAGGTGTTCAGGTGCGCGTCGCCGCCGCTCAGCGTGCGCAGCCCAGCCACCCGCTTGGCCGCGGTCGAGGTCGGCGGCCTCGTCGCCGCCCCCTGCACCGCTTCTTCTTCTTCTTCTTCTTCTTCTGGCACCTTCCACACCCCTTTGCAGTAGCGGAGCACTCGGTTGCAGGCGTGGATCCGCACGTCGAGCAGGCCGGCCCTGGTGAGCAGGTAGCGAGCGTTCTGCGGCGTGCAAGGCAGCACCTCGTCCATGAACCGAAACACGTAGGCCTCCTCCGTCGCCGCCGCAGCCGTGGCACGAACCACGCCGAAAAGGAGAGCGAGACTGGTCGTCGTCGTCGCCGTCGTCCACCGCATGATGAAGGACTCTCTTCTTTCTTTGTTCTTTCTCTCTTCTTGTTGCTCGACGGTGTTCGAGTGCGCCCGAACACGAAGGGAGTTGGTCGGGGAGAAAATACTGCCACAAATCAAAAAAAAATCGAACAGCCGTGGTACTGTGGATCCTTATACTCAGGGCCACACTGCCCGGTCAACGTGGTGTCCATTGCATGTTGGGCAGGATTATCTGTTCTCCTCTACCCGCTCCACCCTGGAACCGACCAGGTGTCTGCATCTTGCTCTCGAATGCGTGCTTCAAAGCCGCATGGGTGTTGGCGTTGTCGATGGAGAGAACACCTTCGCCACTTTGGAAAAACTCCTTGTTGTACACCGTGTCTTCTTTGTTGAGAAGCGGGACGTAGTGCCATTCTATCTCGTTGTGTATTGATATTTGCCAATCAAATGGTTTGTCGTCGTACTTGGTGTTCCACATAATGATTAAGAACATCAAGTTCCTCTTGGGGTTGAACTGTGTGTGGTGCGGTCGACTTGCGTATACGTCCACCCTGGCATTGAAACACTCACAAAAAACTTGAATGTCGAGGTTTTGGGCATAGTAATCTGCGTCCGCCATGACAGAACCCTTGTGGTCCTTAGTCTTGAGCACCTTCTCTCTTTTCTCCTCGGTTTCGTTTTCGTCCCCAACCAATCCATGCTTTTTGTAGTACGCACACACCTGGTCACGCAGCCATTGGGTATACTTCTTTCCATCGCTCATCTTCTTATCCGCGTCGCCGTACATCGCGAAGGCCATGCTTCTGTAAAAGCAGTCTCCAGAACCTCCCTTGTCCACGGGCTCGAGAGGCATGTTTTGAACAATTTGCATACACGTGTCTCGGTTGTGGACTTCACATGATCCCCACACAATTTCGAAGAAACCACGTTCCAGTTCCCACAGCTCTCGTGTATTGGGTGTCTGGTAGCATTCAAAGTGCGGGTGTCCGAAATGGTCACATGTGCGGCAGTACAGAATGGGCTTCTCGTTCCTGGACCGGCTGTCGGTGTAAACAATAATGACCGTTTTGTCCGGCAACGATGGGTCGGTGTACACGTAGCCCGTGGGTGTGCTGCCCTTGGCAGCATCGATTTCAGCGTCCCATTTTGTACGTGCTATGTAGAACTCGTGCCCGTGGTCGTTGATCACATAGAAGTCGTTGTCCTCTGTCCTCGAGATGAGCACGCGGTGTGCGTCTTTCAAAGTATATTCCTGCTCAAAGTCTTTCGATTCATTTGCTGATTTCAAAGCATTCTTCACGGATTCCGCAGCAAATCCCTGCACGAGGAATGTTCTCACACGCACACTGTCGTGGGTGTCGGCGAGTGCGCCGACACGGTACAGCACGCGCTGCCCGCACGACAGCCGGCGCAGGCAGCTCCGTGTCTCGCTCACGGAGCGCAGCATCCTTTCCTTCTGTCTTTACTGTCTTTACTGTCTTCTCTTTCTTCTCTTTCTTCTCTTTCTTCTCTTTTCTCTCTCTCTGAGCGAGACACGACACCATTAATATATATACGCACGACACACCCACGCCCGTGCTCGCACTCAGCGACCGACTGGTGTGATGCACAAATTCAGCTGCTGCGAGGGCTCACATTATGAGAACGGTGAGTTTCTGAGACCATGGACGGTGGCGCAAAGCGGATTTGCTAAACTGGCAGAAGAAGATTTGGACAAATATCCACTGGCTGACGTGGATGTGAGGAGCGGAGAATGGTGTGTGTTTCCGCAGACACAATAGTGACGCTCTCGTGCATTACTTGTTGAATTTGTATACACATATACACACGAATAGCTGTTGTTGAATCTCGCCCGTTGCTAGCAAAGGTAACTAAAGACCGTATAAACATCTTCCTGTGTTGTGGGGTGTACAGGCACATTCTCATGACTGTCGCAGTGGTGCGCCACCAACTGCGACAACTAGCGGTCGGTACGGGTACGAAACGGAGTCGGGACGGTTCTGCGGACGATTTCATTCCAACGGAGTCGGTACGCTTTTTTCAGTGGAACGATTTCTATGTGTGGAAAGCGTTAGTGCTGCAAGAACTCAAGAATGACGAGTCAGATGCCTACAAACTCGCACGCAAACGTCAGTTGCCGATATACTCCACAAAACAAAATCGGTGGTTTGGTGTGTCTGGTATTGGCCTGACTCGTACTATTTCATACGTTCGAGAAGAAGGCGAGGGCTACTATGTGCGTTTACTTGTAAACTTCTTACAAAACAATTCCGAAGTCCAAATGGAGGGAAGAACATTCACGTTGGGCGGCGACAAACAGAAGAAATCGTTTTCTGTTTACAAAACCAAACTACATGTGGACAACGAGTACAAGAACGGTCTGCACCTTGCCGCACTGTACCCGCGTGACGCTGCAGAGATACTGGATTGGGATGTGCGTGGTGGCGATTTGTTGCATGCGTGCGGGGTGCTTTTTGCTCTTCTGACAGACACGGATTGCATGTATGTCCAAGAAGGCCCTCACGTGGGGATGTTTGAGACCGCGGTAGCAGACGAACACCTGCCTGGTTACAAGTACTACAACAAATTCATTTTGGGTCCAGCGAAACCAGCACAACACAGAGAAGCGAGCAGTGACGAAGAGGAGCAGGAGACGAAGCAGGAGATAAATACTGATGTATTGTACGTCGACTCACGGTCCGTGGAACCTCTTGCAGATGTTTCACAGTGGCTGTGGACGAAAAAACGTCAACAGGAGTGAGTCAAGCTGCTTATGTTGCTTCCCATAGACGTTGGTCCCTGTGGGGCTCGAACCCACGATCGGTGGCCCATAAAACCACTGCCTTCACCCACTTGGCCAAGAGACCGTGCTCCAGATACATGCTTCGATACACGATGCGCAGTCTTATGAGTTGACTGTACGTGAGTGTTTTGGCGCTCAAACGACCCAAAAAAGGACCGAACACCACCCCCGATGGGGCTCGAACCCACAACCACACGATTAAAAGTCGTGCGCTCTACCAATTGAGCCACGAGGGCATTGACCATATTTAACTCAGTTTCTGTCACGTATTTACAAGTATGGACAGTGTTTTTGGTGTGAACAGGGTGTTTTGTGGTGTTTCGTGGGGTGTCTCTCGTCCGGCCACTCGACCGACCGTAACTTTTGTACACTGTCGCCCGGGCGAAGACCCACCTTCGCCCGGGCGGCCGAGAGCGGGCGACGGCCTGACGCTCACTGTCGCGTGCTCTCCGCCCTCTCCGCCCGAGCTGCGGCCCGCGCGGCTCGGGCGGCCGACACGTTGCGAAAAAGGGACGCCACGATCAGTTCGGTGAAGCGTCTCTGCTGCTGCTGCTGCTGCTGCTGCTGCCGCTGCTGTCCGTCCGTGGCAGGCCCAGTGTTCTCCAGAATCATCAGCGCCTCGATGGGCGAGGCCACCGTCGCGGACGACCGCTCCGTGGGCGGAGTGTCCGCCCGTGGGGTGGGCAGGTTCAGGATCACCAGCTCCATGGAAGCGAGCATCGAACCGTCCGCGTCGTCGGCCGTCGCCGGCTTCGGGTAGGTTTTGCCGTAGGGTGTTCGGCAGAAGGGGCACTTCGCTCGGCCGCCTCGCTCCTTCGCCCGCCGAGCGAGGCTCGCGTTGCACGCGGAGCACAGGCGGTGGTTCTTGGTGCACTTGGCGTGGCACTCCAGGCGCGGCGTGTCGCCCGAAGACGGGTTGAAGCACACGTCGCACAGCTTCTGGCTCGTCGCCGGCGGGTCGCCGGCGGCCTTGAGCTGCCGCGCGCCGTTGCTTTTGGTCGTGACGCGTGGTTTGGGTTTCATCGAGAGCGCTGTCGGTGGGTGTGCGTGCGGGCGCGTTTTTTCCCCCCTTCCTGTCCTCTTCTCTCGCCACGAGTGCAATACCAATCGAACATATATACTAGCAGGTGCTACACATTTACACTCACCAGTGGCTCAAATTGGTGGCGCGTGCACGGGAGCGTCGCGCCACCTCTTCACCCCGCTCTACCCCACCCGAGACGGCAGCAGCGGCCGCGAGAAAAATGGGTGGCGTGAGCGGCACGAAAGTGTTCATTCAGCGCAGATGGGGCGCGGCGAGGGAGCTGGAGCACCACCGGACGCAGGTGCAGGTGGACGACCGCGAGCTGATGGTGTTGTTCGACTTCAACATCTGGATTCGGCGGAACACGGCCAACATCAGCAGCGGGCGGATACTGGTGAACAATCTGCTCAAGTACATGCAGCGCTGGCAGAACTGCCACACGCTGGTGGTGGTGTGCGACCAAGCCGAGTCCACTCCGGTGGTGAAGTCCTTCGAGCAGGCGCACAGGGACTACCGCATCACGAAGCGGGCCAAGCGGTACGAGCTGCCGGCCGGACAGACGCTCGGCGACATCTTCAACGAGTACACCGCTCCGACCGAGATTGTGATCAACAAGCAGGGCCGACCCACCCACCGAGGCGCCATCGACAACCTAATCAACAACCGAGACCTGCGCAACGACGTGTTCGGGTGGGTGCTGCGCAGGACGTGGGAGCTGTGCTCGCCGGACCCCGGGTGCCAGATCATCTTCGGCATGCCGAGACCACACGAGTCGCCGCTCGTGTGCCGGTGCGACGACCACGGACTCGTGGTGCGCGAGACGATGGATCCCATGAACACCGGCGAGGGCGACGTGGGGCTGCTGGCTTGGGCGAAGCACCCCGCCCTCCGGGACCACGTGCGGACCGTCTACATCGTCTCGCTGGACGGAGACATGATCCCCATCATACTGGCCTCCATGTGCGAGCGAGAGGAGTTCGACGAGACCGGCTTCCGGCGGCAGTTCTTCCTCGAGTCGACCTACCCGGGCAGCTGGTGGGACCGAGAGAAGGAGCAGAAGGACCGCCGCAGCGGCCAAGTGCCCGTCGTGATCGACATGAACCAGCTGTACACCGGCTTGGACCAAGAGTGGCGAGTGCAGTACGGCGTGCACAGGCCGATGCACGTGTTCGCGTTCCTGACGTGCCTGGTGGGGAACGACTACGTGCAGGAGCTGAAGGGCGTGCCGGCGGAGTACGTGTACAACGTGGTGCACAACATGTTTCATCGACTGAACGCGCTGGAGGAGGCCGGCAAGCGCGTGCCTCGGAACATGGACGGCCGGCGGCTCATCAAGCGCAAGTACATCAAGGACGCCGACGTGTACATCTACGCGGCCGACAAGCGAGTGTTTGTTCAGATTTTACAGGAGTGCGTGACGAGGTGGGACGAGTTTCCAGCGCACGAGAGGGTGCTGGACGCGTGGAGCTGGAAGACGGTGAAAAAGCTCGAAAAGTTCATCGAAGGGCCGGACAGTCAGATTCACAGCGTCTACATGCGCTCGCTGTGGTGCGTCAACTACATGGCCAGCGCGGTGCACACCATGACCAACGTCATGGACCCGATCGGGTTCGGGTGGTCGTACGACCACGACAACAACCTCTACATCGACGGCTACGCCGAGTAGTTCCCGAGCAGGATGTCGAAGGGTTTGCCTTGGTCCGCACCGGACATGGCTCTGCCGATCACCTTGTGGTAAGGGAACATGCACCGGTTCTGGTACTCCGCCATCGCGTCGGCGGAGTGCCGGTCACCACCCAGTGCTTGGCACGCGTCGATCGGTGCTCTGCAAAACGCCTTGAATTTGTCGTCGTCCAGTTCTGCCTGCAGCGAACGGACGCAGATCATCTGCTTGTTCCTCGGCAAGCCGTTCTTCTTCGCGTACTGTGCTTGGTGAGTGCTGGGTCGTCCCAGTTGTCGAGGCTGGAGTAAATGGCCGGAGAACCCATTGGACATGGTGGCGTGGGATTTCGCCACGTGGTCTCCGTCCAAGCACCACACGACGCAGTCTCCCGCCTTGATGGGGTCTTTGCCCGTGTTGATGATGGTGGTGAGTCCGCCGAACTGCGACACGATCTCCCTCGGCTCTCCGCCCAGCGCGCGCGGGTCGTAGCCGACCTGGGAGCCGTCCGTCGCGGCGATGCCCGCGAACTCCAGATTGTGCATCTCGACGAGGGCCGTGAGCGTCCAGACGGTATTCTCGGCATCTCGGATGGCCGTCTGCAGTTCATACTGCACCAACGGCGGCATCTTAAACTCCTGCTGCATGCAGTTGGTGTTGTCGAACACTCGCAAGTCGGTGTCGCCGTTCCAGTTCGCGATGAACGAGTCGCTCTTCTTCTTCAGGAGCACAGAGAACCTCGAAACGTGCATGAGCTCGCCGTTGCCGAGCACCTGGTCGCCACCCCACGTCACGCGACAGCTGCCTTCCTCGCTGTGGTTGTTGCCGTTTGTGTTGTTTACGTATTTCCGGCTGGTGTACTCGTAATCGTCGATGCGCGCGTTCTGCACCACCCTCCCCACGTGGGTAATGGGGGTGCGCAAGTCGGACGTGTATCCCAGAGCCAAGTTGGACATGGGTGCTTGCGTGCGCCGAGAAAGAACGAGACAAGGGGGAAGGGGGGAGGGAGAGAGAGCACTCTCGCCGTCGTAGTCCGAACTGGTTGTCCCCGTCATACCCCTCATATATACACTCAGTTATTCAAAATATTGCCCCCATTGGCGGACTGCCCTGTTTGTTGCGGTGTTGCGTAAACAGCGATATCCATCCCGACACGACCACGTCGACCAATGCCAAGAACGCGTCGCTGAATTTTTCGGGCTGCTGCTGGCAGTGTCGCAGCAGCAGCACTGCCAGCATAGTGCGGTCGTCGTACGGCACGTCGCGCTTCGTGCCGACGCTGCACAGCGCTTTGAGGTCACAGGCCGGAATGTTCCCAGCAAACTTTTCGTCGGAAGTCGCCTTTTGTCCGAGTTCGCGAAGCGCTCGACAGTAGACGTCGTACGTGCCTCCGTCCGGAGAAGCCGGCCGCCGCAGCATCGCCCGCAGCTCCTCGCCAGCAAGTTCCCTTGCCTCGCCGTCGAGGTCCTTGTGCACCGCCACCACTTCGACGAGGCCGTTCTCTATCGTGCCGTTCAGACACGCCATCCCCTCCTCTCGCGACATCTGCGCCAATGCGTTCGGAAAGGGGCCGTTCTGCTGCAAGTACATGTGCTCGTGCGGGGCACTGAATTTCACAAACACGTTGTCGTCCGTGGAAACGGTCTGCTGGCTCGCTGTGTTCGTGCGCTCGCTCACCATCGCCGCCATGTGCTTCACACCCAGGCTCATCCAAGGGTTGCAATAGGACGCGGGGAAACTGGTCGTGCGGCTGTCTTTCGTGCCGTTGGCGACTTCCACACTGCGCAGCCGCGCGCAGTACAAGACTGCGACCGCGCAGTGCCCGTGTTTCCTGTAGTGGTGCATCACAGCGTACGCGGTCGGGCAAATCCCTCTCTCCGGTACGTCCAGGCGGAGCGCCGCGCTGATGAACTCCAGAGCTCGAACTTCCTCTTCGTCCTCCTCGCAGTGCTTGACGTCTATCTCGAACTTCATGTCCAGTGACGGACGAACGTGGCGAGAGCAGTCGCCACACGTCAGTCGGCCGAAGCATGTGAACGACGCAGGGTCTGGACCGAGCACGTAATCCGCCGACAGCACCGCCGTGGCAGGCACGCTCGTCACCCGAAGCCACTCGTCCTCCTCCGTGTCGACACACACCGACACGTTCCAGCACTTCAAAAAACACTCCACCAGCAGCAACTTTTCCTTTGTCGTGAAGCCGCTGGTGCCGACGGGCAGCCGCATGAAGCTGTCCGGTGAAACGGCGGTGCCCACCGACCTGCGCTGCTGCGCGTCCGCAAACACCGTGTTGATGTGGCGCACGAGCCGGTGGGTCACCAATCGACCGCCCCTCATCGAAGACAGGAAAAAGTCACCGAACAGCACCATCCGCAGCACGACTTCCGTGATCAGCTTCGACGTGCACGTGCAGTACACCATGCACAGGACGGACCAAAAGTCCGCAACGGACTTGCTCGCCAGCGCTCGCTGGTTGTTGCGCACATTCGGCCTGGTGAACCCGCCGACCTTGTTCATGTACAGAATGCCCAGCGGGTACATCATGTTGTCGATCACCACGAGGCCCTTCGTGTGCTGGAACAGCGACAGAAACAGCCAGTGGGGGAAATATTCCTGCAGACACGCGAGCCCGTCGCCCCGTGCAGCGACCTCGCATGCTGCAAACGTGCACGAGGTGCTGCACAGCACACACAGCGGTCCGCGCAAACTGAACGTGTTCAGCGCGTTGACGAGGCACTGCTCGTGCTGCTCGCAGCCGCACACGGTGCACTTCACGAGCGTCCTTCCGTCCATAGTCCGTCGACACCAGCGACACCAGCGACCGGCACACGCGCGAGACGTGTCCTCCGAGCGGTCGAGCACCTTCAGCTGGCTCGCGGCGTACAGGTTGCAGGAGGCGCACGGGTTGAGCACCGTGCACTCCTTGGTCACGAAAGGTGCGACCACTCGATTGCACTCGGTGTCACAGAGCAGCCGCAGCACGCGCACGTCCTTCAGCATAGGTTCGCCGCACATCTTCGCCCAGTACTGCTTGCATGCTTCGCCGCACCAGTGCTTTTTCCTCTGGAACACCACACCCTTGCCGCCGCCGATGAAAGCCGAGAAGCATCTGACTTGCTTGCCTGTGAACTGTATCTGCAGATATCCAGATTGGAGCAACTCGTTGACCCAGACGGGTCGTATGTCGAGATGTTGGAAACAAGGGGACGATGTCATGTTCCGCAGGCACATCGGGAGATGCCCCTGCCGCTGCACGCTGGGTGCGAAGCGCTCGTAGACGGCGATGCACTGGTGTGTGCAGAGCAGCTGCAGCGTCGTGCACTCTTTTCCCCCACACACGAGACTCACGCGTATCGTGCGGCTACCGCACACGCCGCACGTCACGGAGTTTGGGTCTCGCACGGTGTCGAGCTGCACGGACTGCATGCACTGCGAGTGCACGGCCATGTAGCGTGCGCAGCAGCAGTCCGTGTGATAGTGCGCCTTCCGCCGCACTCCGTCTGGGTCGTCCAGAGGTCGCCCGGCCGCCGCCGACGTCTGTGCCGAGCAGTGCTTACAGACTTTGCTCTGCTCGGGTCGTTCGGCTGCCCTGTGCGCCTCGACCAGAGCCCCCTCGGGCACCCTGTCCACTTCCGTGTGCGCAACAGCGACCGCCGCCGTTGTGTCGTTTCTGATGACCTCGAAGAGCATCTGCTGCCTGTGCTTCGTCGAGATGGAACCGGTCGCCGGGTCCATTTGGCTAAACAGGCGCTTCGACGACATTCTGTTGACGTCCGCCCTCCTCTGTTTTCTCCTCGTCTCCTTTTGTTCACTGGACGGGGGGTGCGCGCGCTTCGGACGAGTGCCGCCCGTGACTCGTGGGAATCGTATGAGCGGACAACCAGCCCGTCGGCCAGCACCAGACTAATTTCGCACACTATTTCAGCCAGCACGCCACTGCCTCTCTCGGCCGAGAACAGCACGTGAGCTCGCGGAGGCGGCGACCGAGCGTGTGCGCACCCATGAACAGGCGCTTGGTCGATGCCTTGGACCTGGGCACGGACGAGATCTTCCAGGAGAAAGTGGACGCCCGAATCAGGGCGCGGATCCTGAAAACCAAAAACGAAGGCACCGAGCCGCTGCTGCGGTGGTGGGTGGCGCTGCTGATCGCGGGAGCGCTGGCCGCCGTGCACCTGCTGCTGCTGTACGTCGGGTGGACCACGAAGACCGAGTGGGACAAGGACGGTGACGAAGACCTCGCTTCGGACCGCTACAAGGGCTGGGACGCGCGCTGCGAGGAGGTGCACGACGACCGCCTCATCCGCCGCCCGGTGTCCGCGCTCGGCGGCGCCCTCTTCTGGGTGGCCGGGCTGAGCGTGCTCGGCACCGCGCTCAGCAAGAAGAAGCACTATTTGGTGGTGAACACCATGTGGCTGCCGTGGCTCACCTCGGTCGCCCTGTGGCTGAGAGGGTGGACTGTCGTGGTCCTGCACGCCACGCTGTACCCGACCGCCTTCCTCGTCGACCAGTGGCTGCTCATGTGCAACGTGGTGATCATGCTCGGCACCGCCGGGCACAGGCTGCGCTCGCTGGTGGACGGCCACGAGAAGCCCTCGGCGGTGCTCGTGTACGGCCTCGGCACGCTCGGCGGCTGCCTGCTGTCGCTCGTGGTGTGCGCGCTGCTCTCCGAGTTCTGGATCGCGTTCGTGCAGCTCAACACGGTGGTGGTCATGCTCGCGCTGTTCGTCGCCGGCGAAGCCGCTCGCCGCGTCTACAACAACGACGCGGCCAACGCGTTCGTGTTCGGCCTGCTCAGCGCGATCGCCGCCTTCGTGAGCGTCGCCATGGACACCGCCGAGAAGAACTGCGAGCACCGCCGCGACTCCGTGCTGCAGCCGACCTTCGTGATCTACGCCTCCACCGCGACCTTCGTGTGCGCCTTCTACGCCTTGCACGCGAGGAGCAAGTTCCCGGACGCCGAGGAGCTCGCCGCCGCGGCCGAGCGCACCCTCGTCCGCATGAAGCAGGAGCGCGCCTCGCTGATGCGCCAGAACTCCACGCTGACGGACGAGTCGGCCCGCAAGTCGGCGGATTTGGCCGTGTCCGAGGAGATCCGCGCCACCGTCGAGCAGCGCATGCTCGCGCAGCGCAAGACGCTGGAGAAGCTCGAGCGACAGGAGGTGCTGCTGAGCAGCGAGCGGGACCGGCTGCTGAAGGACCAGGCGGCCACCACCGAGGAGCTCATGCGGGAAGTCAAGGAGCAGATGGAGGCCGACAAGCGCAAGCTCCAGGCGCTGCAGGGCAAGCAGAACAAGGCCGCGGTGGACCGCCGCTTGGCCGCGCTGCGCGGCGCGGCCGGAGACCGTGACGCTCTGCAGCGCTTGGAAGCCGTCGCCGTGCGCTACTCCGTCGCGAGGAACGGCAACGACCTCCTGCCTCGAGCGGAGCTCGCCAGCGGCGCGCCGTTGCATATGATTTTGGAATTTCCCAAACTACAAATGAATTGAGCAACGGCGACACACACGACGTCACCACAAACGAGCGAGAGCGGTCGCCGCGACCCGACGACACCGATGCCCAAACCCAGCAGCAGCAGCAGCCGCCGACTGAGAAGACTCTACTACGAGCATCGACAATGGTGCATCTCCGAGCACCAGGTGCAGCTCATGGACGACTTCCAATGCAAACTGGAGCTCGCCGCTCACGCCGCTCACGCCGCTCACGCCGTGCCGAGCTTCCGACGCGACTTCCACGCCCTTCTCACCCAAAACAGAAGGAGGCACTGCCGACGGCGGCCGATCAGCACGCTGGTGCACCAAACTCTGGCGAACATAATACGCAAAGTCGAGCACACGCACAACCCTCGTGAGATCGAGGCGCTGCTGTATGCCGAAGCCCTCAAGCTGTACTTCGTGCTGCGACTGTACGACGCGCCGCAAGACGCGCAAGACATGCTGAAAAGAACACTCGGCACGCTCGAGCAAATGATCGGCACCTACGTCCGGTCGCTACCCAACTCGCCTACACCGCCCAACTCGCCCGCCACGGCGAGCGACAACAACGACAGTGACGACCACCACCACGACACTGACCATGAGCGCCGCGAAAACGCCGCCGGTGCTGCTGCCGGCGACAGGAGCGCCGGCGGGGGGCAGTTTTCCTTCCTGCCCATCGAACCGGACGTCCGGCCGCCGCCCGCTGGCGACCAGAATCACGTGCTCCGCGTCGCGGAGATGCCAAGGTACCGAGAGAACCACCTGCGGAGCGCGTACGCCGTGCTGGGCGTCGACTCGCCTCGTTCGGTGAACAGACGGACCGTGAACAGCCTGTACAGGCGCATGGCTCTGGCCGTGCACCCGGACAGACACCCCGCCGAGCCGCTGGCCGCGCTCGCGACGCAGCGCCTGAACGCGGCGCGGGAACTCGTGCTCAGCACGCTGCCCACCAAAAACTGACAGGAGAAAAACTGACAGCAAAGCGGAAAAAGCCCGACCCGCCATGACTGTGACCGACAGGAAGGCAGAAATCGCGTAATTGTACAGTTTTATTAAAAAAGCGCTACGTGTGACTCGGTTTCGTTTGTCGGTGTTCGTGTTCGTTCGTGTGTTCGTTCGTTGTTATATGCGCCGGCTGAGCACCGAGTTTTTCGTCGTCGTGG
>PAUB01000044.1 GCA_002713695.1 Opitutaceae bacterium | reverse complement strand
GGCGGCGGCGGAGGCGGCGGCAGCGGCGGAGGCGACAGCAGCGGCGGAGGCGGCGGAGGCGGCGGCGGCGGGGGCGGCGGAAGAGGCGGGGGGGGTGGCGGCGGCGGCGCCGGCGGCGGCGGCGGCGGCGGCGCCTGCGGCTCGGGGGGCGTCCGCGGAGGGGGCGGCGGAGCCACAAACACGCTGTACTTGGGCCCGCAGCGGCAGAAATCGGACCATGACGGTGTCTTCTCGGCTTCTCCGAGGCGGCCGATTTCGTGGCAGCGCACGGCGCAGCTGAACTTTTCGACGCTCGTGCGGTGTACGATGAGCTCCTCGGAGGTGTCGGTGCCGCCCAGGTCGGTGCACAGCAGCGCGGCGGTGTGCGGGAGGCGCTCGGTGAACTCGGTCTGGTACTCGGCGGCGGCCGACCCGGGCGGCGGCGGCGGCGAAGGCGCGGGCACGTCGTCGACCAAGATGGCGCTCTGCGATCCGTAGGAGGGCAGCGTATCGCCCGTGTCGTACCAGAGGCGCGTCGGCTGAGCGTCGCCGCCGGTGACGATGTGCACGCGCGATTCGCTGCCAGACCAGGCCGCAAAGCGGCAAAACGCCACGGTGGAGGTCTCCCCCGGAACGCCGAGCACAAAGCGCTCGCGCGCCTGCGCGACGCCGTCGGCGTCGAACGATCCCGACCCGATGTACAGCTCGTCGGCCGCGTCCGCGTTGCCCACCACGAGCACCGGGCTCCCACCTGTGCTCGTTGCGTAGGCGGCGGCGGCCGCCGAGCCCTCGTGCAGGGTGCCGTAGTCGTTGCTGTAGTACCCGGGCCGCGCAAGCAGTACCGCGGGCGGGTGGTCCTTGCGAACCACAACGAGGTTCTCGGCGTTGCTCGTGGTCTGTGCGTTGTCTGCGACGCGGCCGAACGAGCGCGTGGTGGGATTCGACGTGACATCGAGCACGATGTCCTGCACGGTGTTCGCGTTCCAGTACTCGGGCGGCCGCACCCCGCAGTCCAGGCAGTCGGCCCCGTAGGGACACGGGTCGTCGTAGTCGATGATGACTTTGTTTCCATCGTAGTCCTTGTGGCCCGCACAGGCCCTGTAGGCGAAGTTATTGACCGGGTTGTTGCCATAGCAGAGGTAATCCGTCACCCAGCACTCCAGGTAGAGGCCGAGCGTGGCGTCCCACATATAGTGCGCGTTGCAGTTGGTCCAACTCTTGCTTGCGCAATCGGATGTGTATACGCGCGAATATCCGGTCGAGTTCGTGCCGCAGTCGAAGAGGTCGTCACCCGTGCTAGGGTCCAGCAGCTCCGCGTGTTGGTTTTTGCAAGCCTCGTGGCCGTTGAACCAACCAAAAACTTGCTCCCACGGATGCAAGCCATGGCACCCGCCAAAGCCGTCCATGTGGCACTCCACGTAGAGTTCGAGCGATTCCTCCCACACATAGTGGCCTTCGCACTGTGCGAACGTCTGGCCGATTTCTTCAGTGAGCTCACCAAAGAAGTTGGTTACGTCAGAGAAGTCGATTGCCGATAGAGAGACATCGCTGAACGAGTACGCTTGGCAGCTCGTGGTCATGCGACGCCCTTCGCAGTCGGTGGCTTCGTCGATGAGCGGCGGCGGCGTCAAGAATCCTCGGTATCCCGGGCTCTCCCCGGCGGGGTCGTTGCACACTCCGTTGGAGAGATCGGTCAGACCCTCACAGGGCATGCCGGGAGTGTACGCATTGGGCCCTCCCTCGTTGCAGTAGACGGTCCACTGCGCGTTCGCCAACCAGTCGCAGGGCCGGTTCTGAAAGTCCTCTTCGTCGAGCTGCGCTGCGCCGTCGCAGCGACTGGCGCCAGTGCCGTCGTTGGTGTACGCGTCCGGCTCCACCGCCGTCGCCGTGGCGTTGAAGCCTAGCCCGTCCCCACCGTCCTCGCAGAGACCGTTGTTTGCGCTGGCGCACGTGTCCGAGTTGCGGTCCCACGAGCCGCCGGCGGCCGAGGCCCAGACGGCCGGGGAGCGATATCCGCAGTCCGTGAAGTCGGTGCCGAATGCGCAGAGCCCCCAGGTCCGCATCATGGCAACGGTTGTGGCGGACTCGTGGAAGTTGATGCGGTAGTTGTACGCGTCGACGACCGAGACCGGGAACCCGTTGAGCGCCGCACTTTCGATCGCAAGAGAAGAGGGATCGCCTTTAAAGTCGTTCCATATTCCAAACTCAAGGCGGTCACCGCTCTGAAGCCCGTGCACTTCATTGCCCGAGCTGCACACCAGCGACTGCGCCGAGTCCGTCATCGACCAGTCGTTGCACGGGACGTGCATCAGCTTGTTGGCGCCCCGCACTGTGCCGAGGCCCACCGCGTCGTCGAAGACCTCCGAGCGCGCCGGATACACCACGTGCACCGCGGTGCTGCTGTCAAAGCGCTCGGCCTCTGGGGCGCGGACCACGAAGCACTTCACGGGGCCCCCACCCGGCCAGGCACCCTTGCGCACGATGCACAGATCCAGATTGGGCTCAAAGTCGTACGCATCTGTCGACACTCCCAGCTCAAAGGTGAGCGTGCCCGGGTGGGGGAACACTGCGCTGTACTGCGTGGACCGCGTTCCGCAGTCGTCGCAGTCCGTGCCGTAGAGGCACTCGTTGGTCGTGGCCTCCGTGCTGCCCAAAGCGCACGCCATGTCTCCCGTGCATCCGCCATCCTGGCAGATGCCGTTGCCGCTCTGCGAGACCGTGCCGTGGTCCACGCAAGAGTTGACGCATCGTGTGCCGCTCGTCCACCCGAACTGCGCGCTCGCAGGGTACGCGACTTGCTCTCCCTCGACGAAGCGCGCCCCGTAGACCTCCAGCGTGCTTCCGTTCAGCGTCACGTTGACGGCCGTGGTGCTCGCGACCGGCGACGCGCCGTCCTCGCAGATCTTGTTGTTGGCCGTCGCGCAGCTATCGGCGCAGTGCGAGGTGCCCGCGTCGTTAAGTGTGCGCACTCCACAGTCGGTGCAGTCTGTGCCGAACGCGCAGCGGTAGAGCTCGGCGATCCCCGGACACCCCGTGCCCCCAAGGCAGCCGTCCAGGCTGACCACGACCGTGTTGCCGTCCACCGTCGTGACGGGGAAGGGCCCGTGAGTCCGCATCGAGTCTGTGTGGTAGACACTGGTGTGCGCGTCCCACTGCACAAAGTTGAGCAGGTCGGAGTCTACAAGTCCGTGCAGCTCTGAGGAGGTGCAGGTCAGCTCCGCCGCAGCGACGTCCACGGAAAAGCTCGCGTCGCAGTTGATCTTGCGCACTGTGTCGACGCTCGGGCGCCAATCGACCTGCAGCGCCGCGATGCCGACAAGGTCGAAGTCGCCGACGTCGCCGACGCGCTGCGGGTAGTGGTAGAGCGGCAGCCCGTCCGAGTCTATCCCGGCGGAGCGCTGGACAAAGGCGCGGCCCTGCGGAGAAGGGGAGAGGGTGTCCGAAAGCGAAACCAGCGAAGGTTTGCACAGGTAAAGACGTCTGCTCGACCGGCGCCAGAAGGGCAGCGGTGTGATGTGTGTGAGTTCATGGGGGGGGCGTACCGTGTCGTCGAGGAAGACGAGGTCCAGCTGCTCCTCGCCGTCGAAGTCGATAGCCTGTGTCTGCAGCATCGCCTCGGAGCCGATGCTGGTGTGGGAGGAGAAGCGCAGCGTGCTGTCGCCCAGAAAGAGCTTGTTGCCCATCAGAAGGTCCTTGTGGCCGTCGCCGTTGAGGTCCCCCGCCAGAACGGAAGAGTCTCCGGGGCCAAAGATGCCATCGCCCACGTGCTCTGTGACGGGGGTTTCATCGGCCACCTGGGCACCGACGCACGACGGGAACTCCTGGCAGCACTCGAGCTGGTCGGCGTAAACCTCGTGCTGCAGCCCGTTGTCAAACACGACGGAGGTCTTGTCTGTTGCGGCGCCGTAGAAGTTGCACCGGTGGTCGTCTGAGCTGCCGCCCGGGTGGTCGGCGCTGTTCACTGCGGGGCCCATGTCTGTGCCGGAGGTCCCTGAGCATCCTGGCCAGATGAACAACGACTCCGCGTTCTCCGCCGTGACGGTTGCGCAAACGCCGCTCGACTGCGTCGGTGTGTCTTTCTTGTCGGAGTCCACGGTGTACCCGTCTTCGGTGGTGAAGCTGGCGGCAAGCCGCACACGCGATCCCGCCGCCCAGTGATAGACGCCATTTGTGTAGCCGGCGTCCTCCCCCCCTTCGATGCAGCACGCGGTGCGCACCGCGTCGTAGATGAAGCTCTTGCGGCCTTCCCCGAGCGGCGTCTTGCAGCATTCGTGGTCATCCTCAGTGTCGCAGAGCTCCAAGTGTCCCGTCCCCAGGCTCTCGTAGTCGCACCCGCCGTCGGGGAGGAACTGCGTGCGGTACTCCAGCTGCGCGCGCACGCACTCGGTGGACGTGTTGAGCGCGGCCGTCGTGTCGATCGTCGGCGTGATCTGCGGCATCGGGAGCTGGTCCACAAAGTAGTCGGCGGTTTCCGACAACCGGCGGTTGTCCTCGCGCAGGCGCCGGCCCAGCGTGGTCAGAGTCGTGGCCACGTCCTGCGTCATCCCCGCACAGAGGCAGTAGGTCTCCACGCTGACGCCCACGCTGGCCACGTTAAGCAGGCCCTCCAGCTGCGGGTCGATGCACTCCGCGTGCTTCGGAAGACAAGCCTCGTCGTTTCCGGGGCGCAGCTCGAGGTTGCAGCGCGCTTCGCACTGCGAGACCGTCGGATCCAGCAACGAGTCCGCGGTGATCACGAAGCTGTGTTCTGCCACGCAGCATTCGTTGTCCTGCGCGGCATAGCAGGCAGGGTAGACCCCGCCGGACGGCGCCGAAGCCTCCGTGTCCAGGTTGAACGAAAGCACGTTGTACATGCGGAAGTCGCCTATGCGCACCTTGCGCGTGACCGAGTCTGCGGAGCCGCACTCCGCGTTGGTCTCGTAGAGGTTCTGGTGCGCGGACTCCGGTGGCCAGTAGGTGACTCCGTCCTCGATCAGCCAGCGATAGCAGCCGCCTTGCAGCTCGGTGAGGTACAGGTTGGTAGGCAAGTTGGCCCGCAGGCACGTCGGCATCGGCTGCGAGCACGGGAGGGTGGGGGAGGGTGTCGCGTGCGGGGGTGGGGGCAAAAAGTGGGCACGCTTACCGGCGGGCTCGGCGGCGGCGGCGGCCGCGGCGGCGCCGGCGGCGGCGGCGACGGCGGCGGGTGCGCCAGGTTGATCTGCACGGCCAGGTCCAGGATGCGCTGCGGCGTGAGCACGTTGCCCAGCGGGTGGCTTCCTCCCCACTCGCTGGCGGCGGCGGTCGGCGTGCACCGGTAGCTGTCGCCGTCAAACTCGTACCACGTCACGCAGACCTCGGTGTCGGTGCTGCAGCTCGTGGAGTCGGATGGCACGCGCGCCGCCACGGCCTCGACGTAGTCGAAGTGCGACAGCGCGATCGACCTCCGCGATGACTCGAAGAAGGCGTTCCACAGCGTCTCCTGCGAGTGCGTCCGCGTCGCTCGGAACGTGATGCACCTGCCCTGCTCAAAGGTGTGGTGCTCGTTGGCCGTGTACCGGCGGTGCCACACGGACAGCGTGGCGCCAAAGAGGGACGCCTGCAGCGCGTGCTCGCTGCACTCGTTCCTCGTCATGAACTCGTCGCTCGGAGCCGTGCCCTGTGTGCCGTTGAGCCTCTCAATGCCCACCAGCTGCAGATCGACGTTCCCGGCGACTGACTGGCGCTCGAAGCTCACGAAGCCGCCTTCGCTGGCCCCCGGAAACGACAGTCCCGCGAAGCCAATGCCCGCCTTGAAGGAGCGCGTCTCCGCCGCCGAGAGCTCGTGCTGGTGGGCATGGGGCATGCACTCGTAAGGACACAGCACGCTGTCGTACCCGCGGGCGGCGATCTGGCGCCCCACTTCCAGCGCCGCCAGTTGGGTCCCACGGAAGATTGGGATGCCGCCGCCGCACGCCGCCAGACCGCAGGTGACCGCGTACTCGCCCGGGGCGACCTCCTCTGGCGTCTCGCTCCCGGTGGGGTGCCACGTGCGCCACACGTTCTCGTCCAGCTGGGGTCCGGCCGGAGGGAGCGGCGGCAGCGGCGGTGGCGGTCGCGGCGGCGGCGAGGGCGGCGAGGGCGGCGGGGGCGGGTTCCTCACAACGCCACCTACCAGCTCGCCCCACGTCGACGCAAAGAGCTCCGCCGCGCTGCAGTCGCCGTCCGCGTCGCAGCTGGCCTTGCAGCTGGCCGCGCGGTCCGTTGCGGCCGCCGAGAGCAGCGTCGCTGAGCGCACGCGGAGGTTCGGTCCGTCCCCGGGCTCGCTGCCCTGCCGCACGCGCCCGGGGCAGTAGTTGGTCGACCCCTTGAGCCACACGAAGCTCGACTCGCTGCTGTCGGGAGACGCGTTGGGGCACACGTCCGCCGCAAAGATCACCCAGTTGCTTGTGTCAACTTCGACCTGGTCCGGCCGCGGGAACTCCGAGTAGCACCCGCAGTTGAGGTCGGCTGCGTTGTGTTCCCCGCCCTCAAAGTCGGCCCCCAGCGTCTCAATGCACAGGTGGACACAGGCTTCGCTGTCGAACGTCGTGCCAACCAACGTCGAGGCCGGCGTCGCTGTGTAGCCCTCGGGGTACGCCTCGTTGCGCCACTCGTACGAGAACGTGGCGCCCAAAGTGTCCGTGTAGGAGCCCGAGTCGCGCAGGCGCGCGGCGCGCGCGAGGTAGACCTCGGGCGGGGGGTCGTCGTCAGACGCTTCGGCGACCCGGCTGAGAAACTCCGTCGCCTGCAGGTCGCTGGGCGGCTCGGGATTCACCGGGTCGTCCTCGCGGTCGTGCGACATGCAGACACACTTGTCCGAGCTGCGCTCGACGCAGATGTACGCCAGGTAGAACCGGGAGCCCTTCTTGATGCTGCGGCTGATGCAGTAGACCAAGCAGCGGTCCGCGTAGTCGTTGGGGGTCGGCGGGGCGGTCAGCTCGGCGGCCGTGAAGAGGTCGGCCATCGTCGTGAAGGTCCCCAGCTGGTAGTCGGCGCGCGTGTCCGACGGGAACCGCCACCCGCTCTTGAGGTGCGACCTGTACCCCTCGTAGGCGCTGGCGCGGACGCTGGTGGGCGTGTGGGTGGCGTCCTCGGTGTCGACGACCGCCAGGGCCCGGTCCGGGGAGCCGCGGTTGAGCACCTCGCGGCTCAGCCCGCGCGCGAACTGCGCGTCCATGCGGTAGGTGGCCGTGTTCTCTGTGGGCTCGGTGGCCGCCGCGGCCACGCCCATCAGCGACCAGTCCTGCCCGTCCACGTCCGCGAAGCACACGCACTCGCACAAGTCCAGCGCGGCGGGGGGCGTTGGCGGGGGGTGCGGGTTGGGCGGCGGCGGCTTGGGCGGCGGCGGCGGCGGCCGCAGAGGCGACGGGATCGTCGCCGGGGGGAGCGGCAGCTGGGTCAGTTCCGAGGCGGTCAGCGCCTCCTGCAGCCGGCGGGAGGCCAGGACGGGCCCCGCCTGCTGTTGCACCGCGCGGGAGCCGCAGTCGATTGAACTGTCACGCAGAGGGGCAGGTGAGCGCGGGCCGTGGGACGGGCGGGTGCGGGCCGGGCGCGAGCGTACTCCTGGCCGTAGCCCACGGCCGTCGTGGACCCCGGGTCGGCGACCACGTCCTCGCACACGCCGTTGCGCGCCGTTGAGCCCACGTTTGAGTTGATCTGGGTGCTCGTCAGCGTGCGCACTCCGCAGGCGGTGCACTGCGGGGAAGAGGCAAGAGCGCGCGCTAAGAAGAAAATCAAGCGGTGCTCAGGTATATGCATGAAGGGGGGGTGAGTGTGTTGGGGAGATGAAACGGCCAGTGTCTCCTTCACTGGACCCAAATGTTGCGCCAATCAAAGCAACTAAAATTGGTAAACGCGCTCGCGGAGGCCCATTGATGATCTCCAGCCACGGCCGCGTTCAAAATGTAGACGGAATGCGGTACACGCCAATTCCAACGAAAAGTGGATACAGCACAGTAAACATCGCCAAGATGAGTTGGTGGTTCCACCGTATTGTACACGTGTTGTTCAATGATCGGAGCTTGTCGTCGTGGTTTCCGGGGGCCACAGTGGATCACATTGACCGCAACTCAAACAACAACTGCAGCACAAACCTTCGTTGGGCCACACGAACCGAGCAAAGGTCAAACCAGGCCCCGCGCATCCGCCGTTTGCAGACGGTGCCTGTTGTACAAACGAAGATTGCAACTGGTGTCAGCAAGGTGTTTAAGACAAGGGAAGCCGCGGCATCTGCGTCAAACGTAGCTGTAAACACCATAGACCAAGTTCTTCTTGGGAAGTACAAGTCGGCGCAAGGGTTTACGTTCGAGTGGTTGCCAGATCAATGCGCAATTGAGAACGAGCAATGGTCGTGCATCAACAACAGCAACCGCATGCTGTCGTCGAAAGGAAGACTTCGCTTCAAGAACGGCATGGTGTATTACCCAACAACGGGGCCGTCAGGGTATTGCCAGTGTCCTTCGAATTGGGGCAGCAATTACATCCATTGTTTGGTGATGCTAGCCTTTGGTCCACCATGTCCATCTTCGTGTCATACAGTTGATCACATCAATAGGGTCAAGTCAGACAACAGGATTGAGAACTTGCGCTGGGCAACGCCTTCGTCTCAGCGAAGAAACCAAACGCGAAAGCAAGAACGCAAAACAAAGGCGTGGTATGGGAGGCCGGTTGGAAGCTCAGACTGGACACCGTACACCACATCGTACATTGCAAGTCAGCAGACTGGCGTCTCCATAGCTGCAATCTCAAATGTAACCAACAGTGTATCGCGCAGAAAAACAGCTGCAGGGCACAATGGTGTCAGGTACGAGTTCAAAGAGTGGAAACAACCAGACCAAGACGATCTTGTTGGCGAAGAGTGGATTGCCATTGAACCAGATGATTGGAAAGAGGGGGGTGTGTATGCGTGTTTAAGGGTGTGTAGGAAGCGTGAGTAAGCACACCTGAGTCCCGAAGTCGCACTTGAACTCGTAGGTGCCGTCGCCCACGGGGACCGTGCGCGCGCCCTCGCCGCCGTCGGAGCAGACCGGCGCGCTGGTGTTCACGCCGTCCGAGCCGAGCGTGTTGGTGCACGTGTCCGCGCACGTCTCCTGCGGCAGCAGCGGCGGCAGCGGCGGCGGCGGGGACGGCGGCGGCCGGGGCGGCGGCTGGGGGAAGGGCGGCAGCTTGGCGGCGCCGTAGGTCAGCGGGCCGTAGATGGCCCGGCGGAGGTGGCCCGCGGCGTCGCAGTCGTAGCGGTCCGTCGCCCAGGCGCAGAGATGAATTTGCTGCCCCTGCGCGTCGGAGGCGAAGGTCGACCCCTCGCCGCCATCCTGGCACTCCCCGTCGTAGGCGTACGCACACGTGTTGTCGCCTATCAGGAAGTCGTCCTGGCTCACGTCGGAGCGGTGGCCGCATTCGGTGACCTGTGGGCAGGGGAGGGGCGCGCGCTAAGCGAGAACCCGAGAGCCACTCAAGTATATGCATGGGAGGGAGAGATGAAACGCCCAGTGTCTCCTTCACTTGACCCCGATGTTGCACCGATCAAAGCACCACAAGCTTTCAAGCGTACGCGTGGTGAGCAAATGATGATTTCCAGCCTTGGTCGCGTGCAGAACGAGTGTGGCTTTCGATACACTCCAATCCCAGATGCGTACTCAGGGTACGCGTACATCAAGTTTGCCGGTCGGAAATTCCTTGTACACCGCGTTGTCCATGTTCTGTTCAACGACCCATTTCTTTCTTTGTACACAGTTGGGGTCACTGTCGACCATGCTGATCGCAACCGCTCCAACAACAGTGCATACAACTTGGGATGGGCCTCCCATGCAATGCAGACAGCAAATCGAGTTGTCAACGGACAGTGTGGCGAGCCAGTTGCAAGCGTAAAGCGTATTCGTGGTGATCAAGTTGACATCTTTGAGTCGGTGCACTCAGCAGCAGCAGCATGTGGTGTAGCAAAGAGCTACATTCGATCAGCAATCTCCTCAGGAACGGTCGTCCGAGGATTCACGTTCACCTATGATGTAGATGATGTTGCATCCATGTCAAATCCAGGCGAAAGATGGGTGCCTCTTGGCTTAGGAAAACGAATGCTCTCGTCGCATGGCCGCTTGGTGTCAAGGACAGGTAAGCTGTATACGCCGGCTCCAGACTGCCAGGGTTACTGCACAATTCGTGTTCAATGCGCCCTCCAAAAGGTGCACAATCTTGTAATGTCGTACTTTGGCCCCCCTCGGCCGTCGTCCAAACATACAGTTGACCACATTGGACGCAACCGGTCGGATAATCGCATTGAAAGTTTGAGATGGGCCACAGCATCAGAGCAGTGCAGAAATCAAGAAAGAAAGCCCCAATTGCACAACAGGGCTAAGATGTACGAATCGCGCAGAAACGGTGCGTCAAACTGGGTGATACACCAGAATGCCACAGAGGCGTATGCAACCACCGGCGTTCCGAAGGGCTCAGTGTCAGCCATTTGTAATCCAAACCAGATCGCGCAAAGAGCAAAGGGGAGAGATGGCGCAATGTACGAATTTCGAGAGCATCAAACCAATGACCAGAAAGACATAGAAGGCGAAGTGTGGAAACCCATTGACCCGGAGGATTGGAAGGAAGGGGGTGTGTATGCGTGTTTGGTGGAGAGGAGGGCACGCACCTGTGAACCGTAGTCACATCCGAAGATTCCATTGACCGCAATTGCACCAGGGCCGGAGTCAGTACAGAAGTCGATTGAGCTTCCGATGATCCCGTTCTTGCGGCACCCGTCGTTGGCTGCGAACACAGGGTTGGTGTGAGAGGCGAGATGTGAGTGTGGGGTACCGCGTAATCGCACCTCCGTTGAAGATGGCCTGTGGGAAGGCGGGCGACGGCGGCGGCGCCGGCGGCGACGGCGGGTCCGCGGGCGGCGGCGGCGACGGCGGGTTCACGTGCCCGTAGACCGTGAAGGCCTTGGCCCCGGCGCCCAGCGTGTCGGCGCAGTGGCGCGCGCACTTTGCGGCGCCCGGGTCGCTCCCCGGGCAGCCGTACTGCAGCGTGGACGCGTCGGCCCACGCGCTGATCAGCGTCGAGCCGCTGATGACGTGCTCGTAGTACCCGCTGGCCTGGCCGGTCTCGCTGTGCCCCAGGGCGGTCCCCGCCCAGATGGCCGCGTACTTGGTGTCGGGCGCGGGCGGCGGCGGCGAGGGCGCCGCGCGGCAGAGGCACTTGGGGTGCAGAAGGTTGTCCTGTAAAGAGGGGGGGGGACAACCCGTGAGCTATATTCATGTGTGAACAAGTAGGGGGGCAGAGGGGGTGCAGGGGCGTACCACGCAGCGTCTGGTCATGTACGTGCGGTCCGCGCCCGCGCGCACGAAGGTGAACTGCGCGGGCGCCTTGTCGGTGGACCCCAGCGCGCAGCCCTCGAAGCACGAGATCCCCAGGTTGAAGTCCTCGCCCGCCCCGGAGCACACCGCCGTGCTGATCGAGACTCCCACGGCAATGGACGGGTTCCCCGCTGCCATCTGCTCGGCCATGGCCACGCACTCCGCGTAGGTGACGGGCGCGCAGTCGGGGTCGCTGCTCAGCTCCTCGTCCGCGTCGCGCAGGAAGGTGTCGCCGGGCGGAGAGGGCGGCGGCGCCGGCGGCGGCGGCGCCGGCGAGACGGTTGCCGGCGGCGGCATCGGGGGTGCTGGCGGCGAGGGGGAGGACAGGGCGCACGCGGTTTCGTACAGCCGGTCGAGCGCGTCGTGGATGTGCGCGTCGCACTCCTGCTTGAGGAACGAGAGGCAGTTGGTGTCCGCGCAGGAAGGGGTCTGGCAGTTGTCAAAGCTGTCTGCCGAGTCAACGGAATCCACGCCGCCGCAGCTGTGCCAGCACAGCCCCGGCTCGCAGAGCGGCGTCACGCTGGCCAGCGCGCCCAGGGGCCCCGGGGTCGCCAGCGCGGAGGCCATCTCCATGCAGATGGCCTCCAGGTCGGAGGCCATTGCGCCGGCGAGGCAGATCAGTTCAGTGCGGGGCTTGACAACTTTCTCCGTGAAGTGGCGCAGCGCCGCGGTGACTCCCGTGGGGGGCGGCGGCGGCGGCGGCGGGCTGGTGGGCGGCGCGGTGGCGTCGGGCGGCGGCGGAGGCGCCGCTGTTGCCGATTCACAGATCACGCCGTCGCTTGCGCGCATCTCGCACGGGTGCATCGAGGCGTACATCGACTGCGTCGAGTAGGGGTCACTGCGCGCGCACAGGGACGGTGAGCGGGAGCGGGTGGCGCGGGGCACGGGAGGGCGGCGTACTCGGCTTGATTGGCCACGAGGATGCAGCGCGTGTCGCCCGCCGGAACGTGGAATGGCGTTCCGTCAAGTCCCGCCCAGTGGGTGAACGTCTCGGCGTCGGAGCGCGGCGTCCAGGCCCAGAAGGCAGTGACTCCCTGTAGAAAGAGTGAGTGTGAGCAAGAGCGTGCAAGGACTCACACGGGCAGGCAGCGCACCCGCTCCCGGGCGTAGCTGAGGTGCGACATCGCCTCGAGGCTGCTGTAGGCCTTGGGAAGCTCCGGTCGGTTTCCGTTGTGCGCGCGCCCGTTGCGGCAGGTCGTGGCCGCCATCGCAAAGTTGAGCACCTTGAGCGGGGCGCCGACGTCTGCGGGCACGGCAAAGGGTGAGCAGGGAACAGAAGGCACATGTGCACGCAGGGTGGCTCACCTGGTGCGAGCGTGATGCACAGCGGATTCTGGTAGGCCGTGGGGAGGTCGCAGGGATTCGAGTCGCGGCGGCTGTACACGGCCGCCGCCCAGTCGATGGGCTCGCACGAGCCCAGCCCCTTTAGAAGCCAGCAGGAAGCTACAGAGAGGTCGCTTGGATCCCCAGGATTCAGATACCGCGTCGCGTAGCCCTTGCAGCCGTGCTGCGACGTGCTGCGCACACAGGAAGCGGGTGGTTAGGTGGGCACGGCGCGCGTGCGGGGCGATGTTTGTGCAGTGTGTGTCTAACCTGTTTCCCAGCGCCGTGCACAGCGCCGAGCACTCTGCCTGGTCCAGGCCCAGGATGGGCCCTCCCCCGAAGGCGTCCAGCTGCAGGTGGTTCTCAGTGAGGGAGTGCGACCGCGCGGAGTTCTCGAACAGCCGGCGGCCGGATACGATCTTGGATTGGAGGCCAGAAAGCACTTCGCGCAGCTGGAAGTTCTCGTTGGCCAGGCGCTCCACGAGGTCCACGGTCCCCTGGATGGCCGCCGCCTGCTCCTTGGCGTAGGCCTCCTCGCTGGTGAGCTGGGGGTCTCCCTGCTGGCCGCTGCTCTCCCCGTTCTGCACCGCCTTGTGCTTGAGGATGGTGTCGATCATGGCGCGCATGGCCTCCGTCTGGTCCGGCGGAGGCGGCGGCGAAGGCGCAAACGAGGCCGCAGAAAAGCAGCGCCGCGCGTCGAGGCGCTCGTCCAAGACGGCTCTCACGAACAGACATAGTGCCCTTTCTTGAATCACGTCTATGACGTCCTGAAGCCCTGCTTCGGCCGCCGTGATTACGGGAACGCACGTCTCGCTGCCCGCGAACCACGGCGGCGGCGAGGGTGGAGGCCGCGAAGGTGGCGGCGGCGAGGAAAGCCCGTATGTAGTCAGCCGCGGCGGCGGCGCCGGCCTGTGCACGGGAGGGACAGGGGTTGGTAAGCGGCCGCTAGCATCCAAATTCCCGGAGCGCGCGGGCTAAGCGGGGGCAAAGATGGATGTGTCCATTGCAGCGGCGCTCTGCGTCGCCAAGCCACAGAACGCGTTCGACAAGCTGAACCAGGGCGCCAGAGAGCAGCAGCAGCGCGCCAAGGAGGAGGAGTTGCGCAAGAAGGCCGACGACCCCGTGGTGCACGCCGGCATCTACCGCGCGACGCTGGTGCGCGTCCCCGCGGACTGCACGCTGAAGGGCGTCGCGTACATCGGCCAGGCGGTGCGTGCCGGGGCTGGGTCGGCACAGAAAGCAGTTGAAAAGCGGTGGAAAGAAGAGATTGCACAAGCACGGCGTGAGAAGAAGGCCGTCGGATTCATCGCAGCACTGGACTGGTTTGGCGCAAACTCCTTTGATTGGGAGCTTGTTGAGTCGAAGTTGGCACCCCGCGACGAGGCACAGCGCTGGGCGAACGAGCGCGAGACTGTGTTGATTTCAGAGCACGGTGGGCCATTGCGCGACATGACACCAGCAACTTTCATTCGGCAGACGTTCAATCAAACCAGCGGTGGGTCAAGTCATTCGTGGCAGTCCATTGAGGCGATGTGCCGATTGCGGTGGAGAAAGTTCCAAGGGGAGATGCTGGAGTACGTCAACATCAAGAAGTCTGCGCATGTGCCGGTCAAGTACGTAAACAACAAGACCGGGTACAGGTTGGGCTGGACGTGCTTCCACATTCGTGTGGCCGGCGACATGTTGTCCGGGAGGCCAGAAAAGGCGGAGCGTACAGCTTGGTTGGAGCAGCTTCCGGGGTGGAAGTGGGATGCGACCTTTGCACCAGAGAGGTTGGCTTCGCTTTCATCCAATGTGAGCAAAGCGAGACAAAACCGGCCCGATTGGAACAAATCCATCAAAGACGCAAGGAACCGCCCAGAGCGAATGGAGGCGTCTCGCAAGAGCGGCGAGGAGCAGTTCAAGCGCGAGGAGGCAGCTGACCCCGGTGGCCGCAAGCGACGCGGCGAGCAGCAGTGGGCTGACGCTTCTGAGCAGCAGCGCCAAAAGTGGTGCAAAAGGCTCAGCGACTCTCAAAAGCGCCCAGACATTGCCGCAAAGAAGAAAGCTTCCCTTGCCATTACAAATGCCAAGAAGATGCGCGAGCGCCTTGAGAACGCGCGGTCCAATGTGGAGGAAGAGCCACCGCGTAAGAAGGACCGCAGGATGGGCGCGTTTTACGAGCGTCACGGCAAGGTCGGCCGATGGGACGGCAGCAAGTGGGGAGAGATTGGCCCGATGCGCGACCCGGAGCCGGCGGGGCCCAGCAGCGCAACCATCGAGGCGCAGTACAGCAGCAGCGACGAAGAGTAGAACCATTGCATTGCACCACGTGTGTGTTGCGCGCGGGGCTGGGCGGGCGGGGGCAGGCGGCGTACGGCGGAGGGGGGCTAGGAGTCCGAAGAGCAAAACGATGGCGGAAGCCCTGGCCGACCACGTAGGTGAGCGCCGGGGCCTTCTCAAGGATGTGTTGAATGACACTGCAAGCCTCTGGGTTGTTGCTGCAGTACTTCACATTGATAGCTGTGAAGCCACCTCTCACCCTGTAAAGGCAAACGTGGGGGTTGTAAGAAAGCATTTGCCTCGACCGGAGGCGTGCACAGCGTACCTCAAACGTGCCGCGTACTCCTTGAATGCGGATGAAGTGTCAAACAAGTAGACATTCGCCACATAGCTCCTGATTGTGGCGTTGACGCGTCCGGCGGCCATTGTTGACTGGGGGAGGATGCCCAATTCCTGTTTCGCCAAGTGGGTCACGATGTCTTGCCGCAGCAGCGTACCCTGTGCACACAAACGGAAGAGCGGCGTGAGCGCGTAGACACGAAAAGCGTGGTCTGGGGAGGGGTGGGCTGGGGAGGCTCACCGCCTCCGTTCCGTCGCAGCGTCCGAGGCAGACGTCCCGGTTGCGGATGCACGCCGGCTGGCTCTTGGCGCACACGGCCACCTCGTAGGAGAGGTCGATCGCCGAGCGGCCCACGTCGACTTGGCACGTGGGCATTTTTGAGCGTTTGCAGGACTCGTAGAGAAGCTGACCGGCGATCGCACCTAGAGACCCTTCCCTGTGCAAGAATTGGTACTCCGAGAAGGCATCCTCGTCGTTGAGCGAGCGCGCGGTCTGGCAGGTCTGTCGTATGAACTTGGCGGCCTGGTCTTCTCCGCTGAGTATGTCCCGGTCGAACCACGTCTTTGCCAGCGCCGCGGCGGTGGTGGCCTCCGCGGAGGCGCCCTCTCCACCGGCGTCCTCGGCGAGCTGCTCGAAGGCCGCGGCCAGTCCCTGCAGGTGGCGCTCCTCGTACGCGCGGTGGCCGGCGTAGGTCTCGCGCCACTGCTTGTCCGAGAGCGCGTCGGTGGCGACGCCGCGCGGGCCGCAGAGCGTGGAGTGGTACCACTCACCGTCCGCGAGGCAGTGTGATGAAACCTCGCCCTCGAAGCGCACGCCGTCTATGACGCATCCAAATACGAGCGCGATGCCGAGCCAAACGAGTCGTGCTTCGGGGATCTGGCAGCTGAAGCACGCCGCGCAGGCCTGGGCCTGCGCGGACGCGCCGTCCGAGGTGATGACGTCGGGGATGTCGATGCCTCCCGAACTTCCGCCGCCAAAGCGCCTTCCGGTGAAGGAGTTGACGAGCTTGGTGACCACGCGCTCGACCACGCTCCCCACCGGTGGGATGGAGCTGAAGAGGTGGAACGAGTCGGAGACTGCGTCGCTTCCGGACTGCCAGCAGGTGTCGGCGATGCACTCCAGCTGTTCTCCCCACCCATCGGGCCTGCGAGTGGGAGGGAAGCGGGGAGGCCGTCTCGGATGCTCAGGCAGGCCATGTTTGCGTGTTCCACTCACAAGGTCACGTGCAACTCGCCTAAAAAGGTCCAAAATGCACATGAAGAGCTGCAGCTGCGCAAAGTAGTAGGGAATGACCACCTCGAAGACCAAGACGATTAAGAGGTCCAACCCCCACTTGATGATGTCTGCGCAGCAAAGGGAGGGGTGAGCGCACGGAGGAGGGGCGTGTCTTGGGAACGGGGCGCACCGGAAAACGTGCCCACCACTTCGTCAACCTGCAGGCGGCGGCGGCTGTTGGTGTTGAAGACCGCAAACACGGCGCCGGCGGCGCTCTCGACGAGAAGCATCGCAAACTCGTAGACCGGCTTGAACAAAAGCGTGAGGATCTCGAAGACGACGTGAAAGAAGACGTCGGAGAGGACGCCGCCGATGGTGATGCCCGCGGAGACGACGCCCTGCAGCGCGTCGGTGAGCATGGAGAGGTCCAGCATGGGCAGCAGCGGCTCCCCGGCCGCCTCGGAGAGGCGGCGCGCGGTGGCGGCGGAGAGCACGAGCGTGGAGTTGGCGACGAAGCCGGTCTGGCTGGGGGAGAAGCCGATCTGCGCGGCGTAGCCCGAGGCGATGCCGCACCACTTGGCCGCGGCGGTGGTGGAGCCGTCGGTGGGGCAGTGGTGCCCCTCGAAGGGCAGGTCGTCCTCGCTGAGCACGCCCTCGTAGGGCCGGCCGGCGAAGGCGAGGCTGAGCACCTCGAGCGAGGTGAAGACGATGGGCTGCGGGGAGGGGGGCGGCGGGGTGTGTCAGGGGCGGCGGGGGGTGCAGGGCGGGCGCGGAGACGCGCCTGAACGATGTACAGCGCCGCGGAGTTCCACGCGGGGATCGCCAGGTAGGCCACGTCGAGCCCCGCGTTCCAGAGCACCACCACCGAGTCGTAGACGCCGGCGAAGACGCTGGTGGCGGTGCGCGCGTTGTGGAAGGCCGTCACGGGGTCCTGCGAAAGCCAGAGCGTGGCCTGGTGCACGAGGAAGAGCGCCAGTAGCCCGATTGACACGCCCAGAAACGCCTGCCCCGTGTAGCTGGTGAAGAAGGTGAATGCCGCAACCGCCGGGGCCACGTCCTGCAGCGTGTCCTGCAGGTTCGTGACGCAGTCGCCGGCGGCGCCTAGGCGGGCGGCCATGGCGTCTGTCCCTAGATTCCAAACGCGAGCTTATCCGAGACGCTAGCGCTCCGTTTGCATGCTCGTGAATAACACGGGGTCGGTCGTGTCAAAATCAGAGGGGCACAATGCTTCCCCCTCTGACGCGGCTTCGGCATTCGGTCTTTTCCCAGGCGCCCACTGGCTGCGGCGACGAGAACAAGCCGGACGAGCTTGCCGAGTTCCTGAAAGCGCTCGAGGTTGCTGCCCGCAGCGTGGCCAGCCTAGAGGAGGTGGAGAGAACGATGGAGGGACAAGGCTGGCAGCCCGACTGGCTGCTTCGCATTTACGAGATCGGTGATAAGATTGAGGCTGCAGACCAGCTGCTGTCCAACGTGCGACAGTCGATGCACGGGCGGTACTGGCGCAGTTTGTATCAGCTTCGCGAGAGGCTCAAAGAGCTAGAGAGGAAACTGGTGTAGGTTTTTACGAAATTATAGCATTTTAATCTCTCTCGCCGCGCGCACCCCTGCCGTGCAAAACCACTTCACTGCTCCCATTCCGCACATGAAAAACAGCACCGCGTCGGCTGCGGCCTGCCCGGGGCAGGTAATGAAGTGGGCCATGCCCAGGCCAGAAAAGACGCAGAGGGTGGCCGCCACTGCCGCTGCCGTGAGCGCACCCTGGGGCTGCACCCACTCAACCAAGGCGGAGACCGCAAGCAGCCCGGCCAGGGGCGACCCTCGGGCCGACATCGCCAGCGACGAGACGGCGAGCACGTTGACGGCGACGCGAGCGGTTCCAAGAAGCAAGACCGCGTTTGCACAGACCACCAGTGCGTGCGGCCGCGGAAGCGACGCTTGGCGACACTGCTGCACCTCGAGTGCCACCCCAGCTCCTCCGGCTGCCCACGCTGCAAGCAGCGTGGATCCGCACGTCATCGCGCCGGCCCAGTGCACGGCGGCGGCTACGCGGCAGAAGCGCTTGCGTACGCGAGCGGGTTTGCGCACTCGCGCAAAGATTTCCATTGACAGCGAGAAGAACGCATAGACAAACGCCCGCGCCACCAGGGCCAGGAAGAGTGCAGGGGCGCCCCTCTCTAGGAGCAGCTGCAGCTTCTGAAGGCGCACGTCCATCTTTGAAGAGGGGGTGCTCATGGCTTGTGAGCGGATAGCGTTGGCGGCGCGCGACTGGCCGGTTGGCGACACACGGGGCAGTGCTCAAAAGAAATCGAGCACTCGGCGCACGATTTGCAAAAGCGGTGGCCGCACGCCAGAACGTGCGTAGCTGTGTCGTAGCAAATGGGACACTCTCCCACGCGCGGCTCGGGAAGCTGCATCGCTGCGCGCACAGCTTCCTCTTCCTGTAACGTCTGCATGCTCTTTTGGAGCGCGATCGCCAGCTCGCGGTCCTCGTGCGGCGGCGGCGGCAGGGGGTGCCGGAATCGACACCACCTCCCGGCACCGGGGCAGTTTTCCCTCTTTTGACACATAGGGAGGGGGCGCAGCTCTTCCCGGGAGTGTGCAAAAAGGCAGCGCCGCTGTGCTCTGAGCCAGCACCCCGGTCCATGCGTGCACATCTGCGTGCGGTACAGACGCGCATCCGATTCGCGCGACCTGGAATCGGAACGCCAGTCCTGTCTTCGAGCTCTGGACATCACTTTGGCAGAGGCGGATGGACGGCGGCCTTTAGACTAGCGCACCCAGACCCGCGCGCCCCTGCAGTTGGAGGGGCGTTCCGCAGCTACAGCGGCACCGGGCGCCTGCCGCCGGCCGGCGATATCCACCCCGCCGTCGAGATTGATTGAGCATGTGGCGCGGAACGGTGCCGCCGCGGCGGCAGTCGGCGCCTCCGCCCTCGGCGCTCGTCAATGCGATCGCAGCGTCCTCTGGGCAGTGGGTCTTGACTCCGCGAGCGGCCCCCGCGGCGCCAAAGCCGCTGCCCTACAGCGAGCGCGTCGTGGGAGGGGTGGCCAAGGCCACCGGCGCGCGCACGCTGCTGTTGCTGATAGGGCTCGCGGGCGCGGTCCTCGCGGCCGAGGTGGTCTACGGGCTCAGCGTGACGACCACCTCGCTGCACGGGAGCTCGCGGCCGTCGCCGCCGCCGAGCCCGCCCGCGTCGCCGCCGCCGCCGATCGCGCCCGCCAAGCCGCCGCCGACGCCGCCGCCGGCGACATTCCACTGCACCGATGCCTGCAGCACTTCGTTTGACTTAGTCTGCGACGACGGGTCCTGTGACCCCAGCGCGCACAACTGCAACCCGACGCCCACCTGCGTCTTCGGAACGGACTGCGCCGACTGTGGCGTGCAGTTCACGTCTCCGAGCGCGCCGCCGGCGCCGCCTCTGCCCGCGGCGCCGCCATCGCCGCCGAGGACGCCGGACGTAGACAATTGCTTTGTCACCATCGGGGGGCAGCCGGTCTCGCTGACCGCCAACGGGCGCTGCCAGGACGGCAGCGAGAACGCCGAGAGCGCTCTCTGCGCGCTTGGAACCGACCACACGGACTGCAGCGGGCAGACGCGGCGAAGACTGGGGTGGGAACATCCGCTCAGACCGTACCAGCCCGGAAGAGTGTACATGTAACCAAATTACTGAAGGTTGCGATTTTTGGCCGCCCTAGGGAGTAGGCTGTGTTTCGCAACTTGCGCCACTGGTCACGTGACTTCTGTCTGTTCACAGCTCGGACAGTGATAATGAAAAATAACATAGTAAAGTGACGAACCCGATTCAGCGTGAACGTTCACCTGTTTACCAAAGTGTTACCGCGGG
>PAUB01000043.1 GCA_002713695.1 Opitutaceae bacterium | reverse complement strand
TGCAATCCTCGCAAACGAGGCAGATTGTGATCGTCTCGAACAAAGGCAATCCCAACGGATCACGAAGCTCGAACATTTTCGAGTAGTGATTTCCGCTGTCCAGAAGCGTCGAGATGCACAAGAGCACCGAGTTGCTCATACTGCGGACAACAGCAGCGCTAGCTCAGAATTCAGATTGACGGCAGACGAGATCAAGTGCAATGGGCTTTATTTATTGCATCACTTCCCCTTCCGGGAAGCAATACGTTGGGCAAACAACAAACAGCATTAGCAAGAGATTCAAAGAACATGCTTGTGACGACGCCGGACATCGCAATCTTGCGATCAAGAAGGCGTTCCAAAAGTACGGGAAGGGTGCCATGAAAATTGAAGCTCTTGTTGAAATTCCAGATGAAGATTTGAATCTTTACGAGCGTCACTTCATCAAAATGCTTGGTTCGAAAACGCACGGCTACAACATGACCGACGGAGGCGAGCAGCCGCCGCTCAAAGATCCAGAAATTGCAGCTAAATTGAAGGCGACTCTAGCCAGGCCTGATGTAAAAAAGAAGCTCAGCGATGCACAGAAGAAAAACCACGCACGCCCTGGTGCGAAAGAAAAACGATCAGCCGCTTTGAAGGAAGCCCACGCTCGTCCAGAAACAAAGGCCAAGTTCAAAGCAGCATGGAAAAAGGCACAAAGCAACCCGGAACAACGCGAGAAAAACTCCAGGGCACAGCTTGTGGCTCAGAAACGACCGGATGTCAACGCAAAGCGTAGCGCCAGTCTCAAAGCAACCAATCAAAAGGACCCGTCCATCAATGTTCGACGCGGCAAATCCGCGCGCGAAGCTAACATTCGAGACCCGGGGATCAACAAAAGGCGCAGCGAGACAGTGAAGCGCACACTTGCAGCAAAAAAATTGGCAAAGTTGGCGCACCTCAAAAGCGGGACAACAACCTCTGTGAACGCGCACGACAAAACGCACGTCGTCGACACAAACAATCTAACACAATCTACGCTTGGTTTGTGGTTCAAGAGCTCACCAGAAATCAGGCCGGGGTCGCAGTAGGCCGCCTCCTCCTGCCACACACACACGGAGTGTGTCAGTGGCGCTCCGGAGCTAGTGCTGTGCACAGCTTACCAAAATGATGACGTCGCCTGCAACACCCTTGAGCGACTGCGGAAAAAACACCGGGTCCATGCATGTTAGTGGGGGGAGCACAGGGACCGCATGCAAAGTGTGCGTGAGTGTGTGTGTGAGGAGGGTGGCCCTTTGTTTTTACAGCGGTTTATCTTAAAAGCTAGCGCGTTACACGGGGGCCAGCTCTACGCCCGCTTCTGCGGCCTCCGGACACGCAGCGGCCTCCTGGCTCACGGTCTGCGCGATGATTCGTGTGGCTACACGGCGCACGATCAGCGGCTCGTGTCGCACCCGCCAATAGAAGAGGCCGCGCAGACAGAACACGAGGCCCAAAATAGAGAACGCGAACATGCCGAGGGAGACGGCGAGGGCGAGGTTGCTGTTGTAACTGGTGTAGAGGACGACGAACGCGGACGCCAAGAGTCCCGAGAACGAGACGCACCCGGAGGCGAGCGCGACGCTATTGGTGCTCGGTTGTCTATGCGTCTTCTTTTCGACTTTGAAGCCGTCGATGGGCGTCTTGCAGACGGTGCACGTTATGTCGCGTCGTTCGGATGCAAAACGAAACAAGCAGGACAGGTGTGCATACTGATTAACGCATGCACACTTGGACAAGTCCGAACAGGGTTCGAAGCAAATGTAACACATGGGAGCCTCGCTCATTTTTACCAGTCTTCACACGGCCCCGGTCCCTGTTCCTAGCGATCACACCAACCCGCATTTTCTCACGGCCGCCGGAACACCCATTTGTACGCCGTCGGAATCTTCCCATCGGCGCACTTGCCGATGTTTGACTGGTAAAACGCCTTGTCTGGGAAGCGCGCGTGCAGCTGGCGACCCGCCGCGGCTTCCGACTCGAACCACTCCCATGCCATGTCATCGGCAGCCCCCACCGGTCTGCCCAGCACCGCCTTCTTGACCGAGTTGTTACGCTCCGACGGTGGCTTCCAGTTCTTGTTGATGTTCTGCTCGCTCCCCGTCGCGGCGCGCAGGTGGACAAAGCGGTTGTCAAACGTGCGCGACGGCACCTTGTGGTCAATCGTCTCGCCCTTTTGCAAGCTGTGGCCAAACGCCAAGTAGACGACAATGTGCACGGACGTCGTCTTGCCCTTGTAACTGACCTCGGCGTACACATGCCCGTCGGTTGGCTGCGGCGTGCGTCTGTGCCCCCAACCGTCGCCCCTTGCGTGGTGGGTCTGCACACGGCCGCGGTCGGAGACCCACAGTCTCGGGTCGCCGGGCGCCATGCGCCACTGCTCCTCGGTCGTTGACGCCCACGCGGACGTCGGCGGCTCAAGCAGGTTGGAGTCGTCGCCCGCCGGTAAGTTGCCCTGCATCTCGGCTGGCGGAAGCCACTCGGCGATGAAGCCCTTGTACTGGTACAAAGGATGTGCCTTCCCCAGCGTGCCCGTCTTGGTGTTAGCCACGTTGCACAAATGGCTACTTTTCAGCCCGTACGCCTTTGCCGCCGCTCCCGAGCTCATAAACTCTTCCCAGCGCCCCTCTGTCCACTCGCGATGGCGAATGCGGATCGGCTGTCCGTCGGAATAGGCCTTTCTCACCTCCCGCTGGTTGGCGCGGTTCTGCTGCTTGGTCACCCACCGCACGTTGGACGCCTCGTTGTTCGTGGTGTCGCGGTCGATGTGGTCGGCCTCGTGCAAGGAGCTCGGCGCCGGGCCGTGGAAGGCGCGGCACACGAGGCGCGCAAAGGGGTAGTTAACCCCGTAGACTTTGACATAGTACCGGTTGTCGATCTTGAGACTGCCCTTGCTCGGCGCGGTCCACGAGCCATTGAACCACACGCGGTAGTAGCCCTGGTCAGACACCTGCAGCTTCTCTTCGTCGAACCCTGGAATTGTGCGCCACTCGCCCCATTCGTTGTCCCCGAGCACCTTTCCCACGCCTTCACCCTGTGTTAGGTCGACGCGCTTGGCGACCGGTTCGGTCGGCGCAACCGGCGCGACCGGAGAGCGCGCGCGCTTTTTCGTGGCCGGGAAGCGCACCAGACTCGGCGAGACCGGTCTCGGTGCGGCGACTTCCAAGGCAGACATCTTAAAAATGCCACGTGGCAGCCCCTCTCACTTATTGCGCTCTGTGGCCGAAACTAGGAATAGCGCTCTAAAAGTTAAGCGCCCACGCAGGCGCATTTGGAAAGTTGGGTGGTTTCGCCGTAGCAAATGTAACAGACGTTCGGGTCCATCGAAGATGTCCTGCACTTTTTACACTCTGTGGCCGAGACCAGCACAGACCAGTACTAGCGCAACACCCAGCCGCACGCCGTAGGGCACTTTCCGCGGGCAATATCGTGTTGCGTCTCTATAGAAATAGAGAGAAAGAGTGGGCGATGGGTCCCGATTTGTCGCTACTGGATTTGCGGAAACTGTCCCTCGCGCCGACAACGAGCATCGGCAGCGATCTGAGATGGGACGGCCGGAGCCATACGATACGCGTATCGGTGGACGACGCAATCGCGACCGAGATTAAGAAGGCCTCCGAGATCCCAGATCCAGAACAAGAGGATGCCGCCGAGTTGTTTGACCTGCTGTGCGAGTACACGGTGCAGCGTCAGTTTGCGGTGTGTTGTCGCTTGCCGTTTCTGTATCCGGGGTCGCGCGAAGCAACCGAGCTCGCTGACGACGTCGGGTTGTTCCAGCGCGAAGTGGGCCGCGTCAAAATCAACGACGCGGGTAACGCGGTTGCGCTCACGGGCGCGGAAGAGGAAGAGGCGGGAGAAGCAGAAGAGGAGGCCGCGGAGCAGGCCGCGGGATCATCGGCAGAGGGGGCGTCCATGGGCGCAGCCGTGCAGCAGATGCTGGAGGCGCGCTTCATCGATTTCAGCGACGCACGATCGCGCCTTACGGCCGCCGTATTAAAAATACACGGTCAGCGACCAAAGCGGGACAAGATGAGCATCAGTGACGTGCTCAAATTCTACAAAGATCTCGGCGTGGATGACATCCTTTGGCGGGCCGTGAGACCGCAGCCGACGGCCGGGTTTTTCAACAACCGACGCGTGCAGGCGAAGCGCTTTGTTTACTGGCTTCGATACCAGCTGCTTGCGGACGGCGAAAGCAACCGACCACCATGGACCCGCCGGGTGCCGGACACCTTGGACCGATCCTTCTATGGCGGCGGTTGGGGCGAGGAGCTGGACGGCCTAGACAACGCCACCCTGGACAAGCTGATCAGCTCCTTTCAAACGGAACACGTCGTGCCTCGCTCGTGGATGCGAAACACCAGATTGATACAGGAGTGTCAGGACCCGGAGGAGATCGCGGTGCTCACCGTGCAGGTGTCCGGCTCGGAGAACGCCAAGCGCGCGCAGGCGGCGCTGGCACTGAACAAGACCGGGGTTGGGACGGACGGCGAGTTCCAAGCGAAGTCCAGCAGTGCCTGGTGGGTCACCCCCAGCGCGAAGGCGTCCGCCTTCGCGGAGCACATTCGCAAGCAGGCGGCGTGTCGCATCACGAGCTTTGGATTTTTGTCGTTGCCGCTGCTGGAGCGCGGTGCCGAAGGCAGCGAGCGGGCCGATCCGCAGGTGGGCGCGTATAACAATCTAGCCGACGACATTTTGACGCAGCTCCGCGAGAAGCCGTATGCGCTGGAGTTTCCTCAACGCGGCAAAGACGAAGTGAAGCTGCAACGGAGATGGGAGCTGGGCCTGAACCTGCTGATGTGGAAGCTCTTTGGAGAATGCCAGAACCCACTTGTCGAAATCGCATACGCGCGCCAAGAGGGACGCGAGCTGTTGGCCGAATCGGTATACGACGAGTGGGAACGTCTGTTGCGTCTGCGTTTTCGGGGCGACGACTCCATTTCGACCCTCGTGTTGCGCGTCATGGACAACGTGTCCGGCTACCCAGCCCGGCGGCGCGGCGAGGAACCGGCCGAGAGCGGGCCGAGCAAAGAGCAGGCACAACAAGAACAGCAACGACAGGCAGAGGAGGAGGCGAGGGCCGAGGCCACGCGTCGCAGACTACAAGAGCGCAAGCGGATGAGCGAAGTCAACCCGCAAAACGAGCTGGCTCCCGGTTTGCCACCTGGGTACAAAGTGGTGAGAACAGCGAACCTCGGTAAACAGAAACTCATGTGACCGGCGCAACCGGGGAATGCGTCAAATTTGGCGAGCGCGCGCGCTTTTTTGGTGACCGACCACAAAATCAAACGGACACTACAATTGTAGCGGCTAAAAATTAAGCGCCCACGCCGCCTCCCCACCCGCCCATGTGTCACTTCCAAACCTACCATTCAATGTGTTCCCGATGACCACTTCACGACCAACGGTGAGCACGAGCACGCTGAGGAGCGAAAGCACGTGCCACCAGAAATGTGAGGTGGCCAAACACCCCAGCTCCGTGCTGTGGCATTTCATCGTCGGCAAGCGCCCTTGGCCGTACCACGTCTGCATGCAACCAGAAATTGTTGAGTAAAAGGCATGGCAGAAGAGCATTGCAAAGTCGCTGGTTCGATTTCCGGAATCGTACATCGGGCCAGACCAAGACATTACTGTGGACACGCGTCTCGATCCACGCACATGCGAGTTAGCAAAGAGAAGGAGCGATACAAATCCGTAAGCGGGTCGAGATCGGCTGGCGCACTCCAAGAGAAGACCCGCGATGAGCAGCAGGAGCGACGTGCCGTTACAGGCGATCAACACCGCCGCCATTTCGTACGGCAAGTTCTGCACGGCCGCGGGGATGAGTGCGATGAAGCCGAACGAGAGGATGACGTAGCCGCTCGAGCGCAGGGCGGAGTGATCTTTGTCGGCGTGCTGTCAAACGAATAAAGTGTGGGAGTCAGTGGTGGCAGGGTTGATTCGGTGCTTGGGGTGCTTACCTGAAGCCTGAACAGTCCCAACTTACACGCTCCCCAAGCGACAATCGTTTCCGACGGCGGCAACACGATTCTGCGATAGGCGAAGAAGAGGATGAGCAGCGTGGCGACGCCCACGACGTCCACCGCCGTTTGCCAAGGTACCCTTAAGAAGTCGATGGTGACCACGGCCGTGTCCGTCACGGCCGCACACGACAACGCAACGTAAATGCTGGCGTGGTCGAGCGTCCGCAGGAGGGGCATCATCTCGCCGATCGTGCCAAGGGTGTGGTAGGACGTGCTTACCAAAAACGTGAACATGATGATCGCGGCGGTGATGCCCGAGAGGATGCCCGCGGTGGACGTGACGTCGAAGCCGACCAACGGCCGGAACGTGGCGAAGATCAGGAACAACATGGCGCCGATGAGGTGGGTCCACGCGCACGAACGTTCGAGGTGTCCGCTCACGCCGAGAACGCTAAAGGTTTGCCTCAGCTTGGTGATGCGCGCCCGCCTGGCCGGATCGCCCGTGGGAGGGTTGTAGCAAAGAACCCGTACGCAGGCATCGCATCCGTTGACGTTCTCGCTGTACTGGTCCTCTTCGGACCCTATACACTTGAGCGCCTCGTCGTGCGAGTTCTTGGGCGGCGCCGACGCGCCTTGGAATAGGGGGAACGGGTCGGTCGGCAGCGGTCCGCCGCCGATCAAGGGGGTGGCATGGGCCGCAAACGCAAACGCCTGCGCGCCCGGCTTGTCCGGGTTCTCGGGCTTTCGGTCGGAAAACCCGGGCCGCAGGTCGAGGGCCAAAAGTGGCAACCCTTCCGGCGACGCCATTTCGCAGGGGGGAGTACTTACTAATTAATCCCAACCAGCGTAGCATATTGCCGCGTGCCAGAGTTTGCGGGCGTTTGTCGCCGCTAAGCCTCGCACAGACGCCGATCGAGTTACGGCCACGGACACTCAGACATGAGCTTCGAGCTTTTCACGCCGGACCAAGACGACGTGGAATGGATCAACTGTGTGGGCCGCACGGCTCCGGGGCGGGAGTTGCGTGGACACATCCACAAGCTTGACTATTGCTTTCGCAACCGCGGCCGCAGCGAGTGCTCAATCCAGCAAGTGGCCGACTTTCGGCGCACGTTTTGTTACGCCTTCGGAAAGAACAACCGGTGCTTCAACCTTCCCGCCACCACACCCAAGTTCATCGCCATCTGCAACCTCTCGGGCTACCGCGGGCTGTTCTACTCGGACAACCCGGCCCTCATCCGGCTGCTTTGCTTGACTGGCTCCGACATGTCGCAAAAGGTCAGTGTCGGGGTGCAGCAGGTGATGGACTACGCACAGCAGCACGAGTGCAGCGTGCTGCTGTGCCTTTCGCTGCCTTGGCAAAGTGGAATTTCGAATAGCTTCTGGGAAGTTCGGACCCTCCGGCGCACGCCGGACGGCACGGTGGTCGATGGTCAGATGTGCTTCTCGATGTCGTTTGACGACGACGCGCGGTCCGTTACCCCGTCGAATCAGGCGATGAACGAGAACATCACATGCCTCAAGATGCAGGTGGAGGAGTTTGGTCGATCGATACCGACGTCCTACATCGACGTCTCGCAGGAGCTCTCGGAGCAGGTCTCGCGCGAAGGAGACATCGCGAAGAAGTGCGAGCAGCTCGAGGCGCTCGTGAGCGGCCTGAAGCGCAACCGGCAGGGCGTGGTCGAAGAGCTCAATGCGCTCAAGCAGGCCCACGCCGAGGCGCTGAAGGAGGAGAAGCGCCTTGCCGACGAGCGGGTGGGCAAGGTGGCCGAGGCCTCGCGTCGCGCGGACGACCTCGTGCGCAAAAAGTTCTCGGAGACGGAGGCGATGAACGCAAACCTGCAAGCGCAGGTGCGCGACCTGACGATCAAAACAAAGGCGCTCGCCGCGGAGAAGGCGGAGCAGGACCTGCTCTTCTCGAGCGAGCGCCAGAAGCTCGACACCGCGGCCAAGCTGAGCGCCGCGGACGCCAAGTCGTCGGGCGACCGACTGGCCGACGCGACGCGCGCCATCGAGCGCGAGCGCAAGCAGCTTGGCGGTCTGCACACGCGGGCGGTGGACGATCTGGAGCGCCGCGTGAACACATTGACGGTGTCCGAGCGCAAGGCGACGCAGCGCGCCCTCGATTTGCAGACGACCGTCGAGCGCCTCGACGCGGTGGTGGAGCAGCTTCGGAACGAAAAGCAGGTGTCTACCGTGGACAGCCTGCGCCACCAGACGAGCGCGCGCAAGCTGCGTTGCTTGCTGAACGCGGCGCTGCTGGCGTGCCGCTCTCATCGCGCGGAGGCCGCGTCGTTGCAGGCGACGGTGAAGGAGCAAAGCGAGAAGATGCGCGGCGACGAGATCAAGCGCCTGCTAGACACGCGGAGCACGGGCTCGACGCGCGACGCCGTGGACGCGGAGGCGAACACGGAGCCGATGCAGGACCCGCGGGAGCTGTGCGAGCTCCGAGCGGAGTTTGCGCAGCTGGCGGGCGAAAAGCAGGAGCTGACCGAGCGCGTAGGCACCCTCGCCGAGGAGGTGCAGGAGCTGAAGCGGGAGAACACCCGCCTCAAGAAGAAGAAGCCCCCAAAGGATTTCACAGTGGGCGTGGAGAGCCCGCCGAAGATCGTCTCCGAGTCGGCCCAGTCGTCGCCCAATGGCAAGGACGGGTCGCCCACGCCGCCGGAGGAGTCGGCCGCGGGCGGCAACGGCACCTCCAGCGGGACCTCTGGCGGGACCTCTGGCGGCGACCCGGCACTAGAGGCCTTGATCAACGGTGCCCAACAGGCGCTTCGCTCGCTGTCGGACGCGGCGCGCCAAGGGGTGGTGCATCGGCGCAACGCGGAAGGGATGTGGACGGAGCTGGCAATTTATCGTCAGATGTCGGCGCAGTGGCAGGGACAGACGGTTGCACAGGCAGGAAACGGGTACATTGTTCCGCAGGGGTGGCAGTGAGCGGTGTGCGCCGTTCCGCTAACTATGATCCGGGAGATCGTAAAAAACGTGGGTAAAAAATGAGGGTAACCTCGAAAAAGCTCGCCGCATGGGTCACGGTAGCCATGGCGGTGATTTCCTTTTCGAGGGTCGCGGTGTTGTTCTTGGAGAGCCTGAGCGTGGTGCGCGAGGAGCGCAACGCCGACTACGACCTCCTGGAACTGTGCCGGAGCGGCTCCGCCAAAGCGTCCCCCAAGATGCGCACGGCGTGCTTGCAAGCCAACGCCGAGCGCGCTTCGCCTGTTGTCCTGAAGGCCATCGTGCGCGCCGTGAGCACGACCTTCCGCGAGTTTGCAGACTCGGTCAGCTCGCCCTTTGGGTTCGCCACAGTAGCGCTCTTCGTGATCTCCTCCTTGGTGCTGCCGGTGATTCCCATGATCAAGGCGATCACGGGTACGTGGCGGGGAGGCCGCATCCAAGAGCTCCACCGCGACCTCGACTACGACTCCGACGACCTCGAAACGCACCAGCATGTGGTCATGGTACCTGGAATGAAGCGGCGGCCGAGCTACCTGCTAAGAAACGGGGCCGGTGAGAACGGTGCATAACAATGCGTGGCGTAAATAATAGTAAACATGTCGTTCTACAAGTTCCTGGGGTCCGTTCCGGACCGGAACCCGCCGCACCTGGTGGAGGGGTCCATTACCGCGCGCAACCTCTGTGTGCCGGTGGCCTTTTCGATCTTCTGCGCGTTTCAGAATGCCCAAGGCCTCCTGCCCGAGCTGCCCTTTGGAAACGTTTACCCAACGGGCAATCCGGTGTACGACAGCCCCGGTTGGCTGGACTATGTGTACGACGGTCCAACGCAGAGCGCCATGCACCCGGGAACGTGGACGGGTCTAAACAGCCTGCCCCACCCCTACTACCCCTCGTTTGGTTGGTTCGCGAATACGAACAACAACGGCGCCAGCAACATCGGCGGTGCCACCGTGGGTACCTACACGATGAGCGCCCTGGAAGGAGGCGTCGAATTCTTCTCGCGTTCGTCGCTGGCGATCGAAGTTGGATTTTCCTACCATCGTATGGGTGGCCACAACGCCTTCTACGGCCGGCAGCCCCCCTCGTTCAAGAATGGCGGACACATGGACCCCACGCCGACCCTGGCGGGAATCAAGGAGCTCATCGACGCCAACCAGCCCGTCGTGGCGTTTCTGGACAGCTACTCCACGAGCGTGTACACGTACGACATCGGCAGCGGCCACACCCTGTACGACTTCAACTACGCGGTGCCTCAGAACCCGCATACGGAAGACACATACGTCCCCAACGAAGAGACGCCCGGCGCCGCCATCGGCCACGCGGTCGTGGTCGTGGGCTACATGACGTACTCTGGCTGCGAGTACCTCTTGGTGCGCGACGGCGACCCTTCCACCCAGCCGTCGGTCGGCCTACCGTGGAGCGGCAGCTGCACGACCTCCCGATTGATGTCCACCGCGCTCATCGCCACCTTCTTTTCGGGGGCCCCCGACTCGTCGCCGCCGCCGTCTCCGGCGCTGCCGCCGCCCCCACCGAACCCGCCGCCTTCGCCGCCGCCGCCTTCGCCCTCGCCACCGCCGCCGACGCCGCCGCCGCCGTCGCCGCCGCCGTCGCCACCCCCGACGGTGTACGACCCAACGAACATCACCGCGGTCGCCGACTCGGGATGCGCAGACTACGAGCTCATCACCTTCCCGGTAAACGTCGTCATGACCGGCGTCTCCATGGGCCCCGTGTCGTTCATGCCGACGGTTTCGCAGTGCTGCTCCTTCTGCTCCGGTAGCTACACGACGCCGTCGCCGCCGTCGCCGCCGCCCCTCCCCCCCTTGGGCATCGGCGTCAACCCTAACTTGCCCGTCGTGACGGGCTGTGAGTACTTCGTCCACACCAGCGCCGCGTGCACATACTACACCCCACAAGACAACCAAGAGGTCAAGTTCTTGGAAACGGCGGCCAACCTGCAGGGCCACCACCGCGTCTACCGACGCCGACGCTCGCCGCCGCCCCCGCTCCCGCCGAGCCCGCCGCCGCCGTCGCCGCCGCACGTATCGCCCCAGTCGCCCTCGCCCTCGCCGCCGCCGCCCTCGCCTTCGCCACCGCCGCCCTCGCCTTCGCCACCGCCTTTGCCCCCGCCCTCTCCCGATCCGAGCGCCGACCCGGACCCGGCCGTGACGACCTCCGATTGTCCCCTGGCGGCGCCCGCGGCGGGAACGGCGTGCATAGGCGCCGCGCTGTGCTACTACGACGAGCACTGCTGCAACGGCGAGTGTGTCAACACGACGACGGCCGAATGCACAATCGGCAACTGGACCGTCGCGATGGCGGGGGTGACGCCGTGCGTGCACCCACCGCCCCCGCCGCCGCAGCCGCCCCACAGCAGCGGGCTGGAGGGCTGGGCCACGGTCGTGATCGTCATCATGTCGGTGTTTCTCGTGCTGATCGCGCTCGTCATCGGCATCTGCTTCTTCTGCCTGGGCGCGTGCGGTGGGTACGTGATCGCGAGCACGCGCCCGAGGATCGCAACCGCCGCGCCGGCGAAAACGGGGGCGTGCCGTCCGCTGTTGGCGACCGCGCCGAGCGGGAAGACCTGGCAGTTCCAATCGCTGAAAGCGGGACACGGTCGCTAGGCAACGGGGCGCCCGGTGGCCACAGTGGGGGGGGGAGGGTGAAGCGATGCCGCGCTCGCGACACAGCCCGCCCGTGATCGATTTTCAGGTCGACGAAGCGGAGCTTTCGTGGTTGATGCGGGAGGCGACGGCCAACTTCGTCAACGCGTGTGGCAAGAAGCCCGACGAGCAAAATCTGAAACGGATTGGTCGGCTGTGCATGGCGGCGCGAGGGCGCCACTGCACGGTCGGCGACCACTTTTTCCACGAACTGACGAACGAAGTGCTGGACCTCATCCCCAAAAAGCAGGCGCGCTGGAAACGAAAGGTCGACGACGGCAACGGCACGTTCCACAGCGTGGTGTACTCCAAGGACATGCTCTTCATGCGCGCCGATGGCGGCATCCTCGTCCCCCTCGTCCCGATCACCATCGCGCGGCACATCACGTCGGACGACGGCGAACTCCGACGGTTGGACGAGTGGTACCGGCGGCCGTCGCAACGCGAGATGCGCAAGATCCTTCAGAAACCCGGCTGCGTACGGCCGCTGCCGCAGGTGCCGGTCGTACCCGTGTAGCCGTGTAGCCGTGTAGCCGTGTAGCCGCGACGCAGCGCTAGGTCCGTGTTGTGACGCGTCAAAATTGAGCATGAAAATGATGGAGGCGATTCATCGCGCGGTCGACGCCGCGCTGCCGCGCGCCACGAGCAAGCTGGAGCGGGGGATCTCCTCGCACACGCTGCAAAACTCGATTGCGCTGTCGACGATGCGCGAGGTCGTGGCGGCGGCGGGTGCGATGAAGCACCAGACCTTCGTCGGCAGCGTGGACGGGGCGATCATGGTCAGCGTGAATGCCAACGTGACGAGCGAGCTCGAGGAGGACGCAGGCTCGACCGACCGACCGCGCAAGCGGCGGAGATGTCCGCACGAAGAGGAGGTGCAGGAGGCGGCCGAGCGCGTGCGCGGCCAGAAGGGGCCCGTGGACATTCCCGAAAAGTCGTTGGCCGCCGCGTCGGCGGCGGCGTTGTACCTGCTGAAAAACCTGCGCGGGTCAAGCCACGAGACGGCCATCGAAAGCTGGGCCCTCACCCTGGGTCCCGCCGTCGACGCGGAGCGTCCCAAGCTGGTGCTCAGCATGCGCCTCTCGCCCGGCTTGGCGGTGTCGCTTTACACGCTGCTCCATGGTATCGGCAAGTCCAAGGACGGCATGCTCACGACCTCGTCCGAGGCGCTGCAGCAAAGGTTCAACCTGCCGCTGAACGCAGAGGCGCGCACAACGGAGAAGTACGGGCAGAAATCCATGTCGCTCTTTGCGACGATGGAGGAGGGGGGAGAGTAGCCATTCGTGTTTGGTCACTGGCGTTGTTTCCGCGCGCGAACTACTCGTGTAAGAGGACACACAATTTTCCCCGCCTCCTTGTACCGGTGCCCGAACGCGTGGCACACGTGGCACCACGGCAAGCGAACCCCACCGTCTAGGTACATGGACGCGTCCGAATCCGTGACCCGAAACTCGTACCAGCCGCGGCAGCGGTTTTCCCACGCGGAGCCCCAGATTACCGGTTCCACGTTGTGCGCCCGCGCCCACACCACCTCCGTTCGCCGCCACTCCGCCCTCAACCACTCGGTGTGGGCGTGGAACCGCTCCACCGCGTCTGTGGCCGTGTTTGGGGGCGAGTTCATCCGTCTATTTGTTGCGTCGTTGTCCACGAAAAGCGTCGAAACTTACTACCTACACCGACTCCCGTGGCCGTTTTTGCCCCGCATACGACACCGCATCGGGTGTGAACGCCCGCACCGTGAGATTCATGCGTTCGGCATTTTTGAACTCCTTGGGCGGCTTGGCGGCCTCGACGCCGTGCAAAAACGACTCCTGCATCCGACCCATCATGACAATCACGTCGCCGTGCCCCAAGACGACGTCGGCAATCTTGAGCGGCTTTTCGCCCTTTTTTGCCGGTTTCTCGTAGATTGAAAACGGCCTTGGCTTCTTGTCGCCCGACAAAAGCGTCATGGAGATGATCGGCATCCCGCGGAGCATGTCACCCTCTGCGTCCGAATGCGGCGCGACGCCCGACGAGCCATCGGGGTAAAAGTTGGCGTGCACGCCATTGTACAGCTCCTTGGCGATTCCGCGCGCCTCCGCAAACTGCTGCGCAAACTGCAACGCGTCCGTGACCGCCTGTGGCCACCGCTGGTCGGGTCCCTGCGAGGCCATTTTTTGCCCAAAGCTGTAGAGCGCGCCAAAGGTGGTCTGGCGGCGTTTGACGTAGTAGTTGGCGTTCATCGGATTGGGCGTCTTGGGCACCTTCGTTTCGTCGAGTATGAAGGTGCGCAGCTCCTGCGTCTGCTCGTCCGTAAACGGCAAGGCGTTGCGCAAGACCACGACGCTCGAATCGCACTGGATCGTGTCGTCGGGAAGATCGAGGCAGTATCGTCCGTCTGGGGCGTCCGGCGTGAGATCGGTTCGGGGCTTGGGCGTGAAAGCGAGCGCCGATAGGTTTGGAACCAAGGACTGTTCGGGGCCCCGCTCTGGGGCGGGGGTGGTCTCTGTGGCCGACATTGCGTTCTCACGTTTCTATTGCCTGTAAGTGCAGACGACGGTTATGCGAGCCGCCTCACAGCGACCCTCCCTGAGCTCGTAGTTATCAAAAAGTTTGTTTTTGAAACGGTTGGAAGTTTCCAGCCCAAGACACGGCCACAGAGACCCTGCAGTGATGAGCGCGCCCCCTTCGATTTCAACGGACATCCGCGGCCTGACCCTCAAGGCCCCCCTCCTCTCCCAGTGCATCCTCTCGGGCCTTAAAGAGGTTGAGAACCGCTCTTGGATCATCCCCCCCGGCTGGTACGCCATCCATACCGGCGTCGGGAAGCCCGATTCGGCCACCTACGACAAGATCACGCGCATCTTGGGCGACGCCAGAAGCGGCATCGAGGTTCGCGAATCGGTCTCCAACGCCCCGCAAGGCGCCATCGCCGGCCTCGCGTACATCTCGCACGCGCTCCCGCTCGCCGAGATGAAGGGCAACCCCTGGGCCTCGGGGCCGTATTGTCACGTGATCTCCCAAGTGGCCTTCCTGAACAAGCCGATTCCGCGCAAGGGCCAACTGGGGCAATGGAAGCTCTCGGAGGCGGAGCGCGCTGCGATCGACGCGCAGCTACCCGGCTTGGAGTTCAAGGACACTGGCCACGACGCGGCCTACCCGTCCAACCAGGTCGCGCTCCGCGACGCCCGCGAGCAGGAGCTCGCGGCCCGGCGCGCGCAGAAGCGCAAGCGCGAGTAAAAATAGCTCGAGAGGGCGTCTGAGAGAAACGGACTTGATAACCCAAGATTGACTTTGTATTTAGTGCGAAGCCATGTTCAGGATCGCCGCAAAGAGCGACCGCCAGCGCACGACCGCGTTCGACGACTTTGCGCCCGTGGGCGGCGCGCCGAGCGGCAGCACCTGGGTGAAGCGCATCAACCGAACGGGCAACGTCGTCGGGATCGTCGTGGACGCGCACGAAGACGACGATCCGGACAAGAGCGTGGTGCGTTCCGACGTGTTCATCGGCGCGGACAACACGAACGTCCGCGTCGTGCTCGCGCTCGTGGAGAAGGCGCGGACCACCCCGCAAACCGAGCACGTGGAGAGCGTCGGCGCGCTCGAGTACGTGGCGTCGGCGACGACGGCGAACGCTGTGACGGTCGTGGCGCACATGACACAATTTGGAAAGCGCGTGCGGGGCCCGTGGGACGTTTTCCCCGTGGCGGTGTCCGCGTGGTGAGGGCGCGAGCGGGGTAAGTAGGCCCTCAACACGCTAAACAAACAAACGGTCAGGCCGCCCGCTCGGTTACTTGTCGGAATGTCGGCCACAGAGACCTCCCCGGAGCCCCCGCGCCCCAAAAAGAAGCAAAAGATTCTCGACCCCGCCACGCCACACGTGTTCGTCTGCGAAGTCGAGGACGGCGAGGGCGGCGTGGACACGCTGCGCATCGCCACCTACCTGCTGGCCTCCACCAAGAGCCTCGCCGACGCCAAGAACGACGACAGCAGCGAGGAGGAGGCCGAGAAGCCCACTGGCGAGATCTTTCAGATCTCCTTGCTCGACAACTCCGGCGGGCCGAGCAGCCACTTCGACGTGGTCTTCAGCCGCCCGATGACCATGGCGCGCACCGCCAACGCCGGCTCCAACCTTGTGCATTGGGCCCGTCTCCCCGGCGTGAAGCACACCATCCCCAAGACGATCCTGTGCCTGGCGGAGATCGTGGGCCGCGTCTTCCCGCGGCTCGAGCAGGTCGTCTACCGGAGCGACGCCTACTCGGAGACCTTTGACTTCCCTCGCTTCCTGCGGGACTTTCGCCGGGAGCTCGACGCGGTCGCCCTGATGTGGGAAAAGTCAGAGTACGACTGGGTGGTGGCGGAGCACGGCAACGGCGCGCGGCGCGCCGCGCTGGAGGCGCAAATGACCGAAGCGTTCTGGCGCCAGCGGTACCTTGAGCGCATCGGCTTTGTGCTGCCGGACTGCGACTACGAATCGCTGGTGGACATCACGTGCGAAGAGATGGAGAACATGACGGTGGACGAGATGCGCGCCAAGCACGGCAATCCCATGAAGACCACGGAGGAGCTCCCGTTTTCTGGCGATCTGCTCGGCATCGCCGAGCGGATCAAGCGCGAGTTCAAGCTCAAGCTGCGCAGCGTGCGGCACGAAGCCGCCGCGCCGCCTGTACCAGCTTGCTGACGGCGGGCGGTCCTTTCCATGACTCTTGCCAGCACATGAGGTAAATCCATGACTTTTCCGCAGTGTGAGCCGGCCGCCACGTGGCCTTTACGCGAAGCGATGCCGAAAAACTCCAACAAACTTCCATTTTCAAAACTGGTAATTTCCAGAAATACTTGGAAATTACCACTTCCAGTTTCGCCGGAGCAAATTGGAATTTCCCGCTTAGGGGGTGCCACTCTCTGGAAAATTGTGTCGTCAAAATATGGGAGATTCAATC
>PAUB01000042.1 GCA_002713695.1 Opitutaceae bacterium | reverse complement strand
CACGCCGTGCCGTCCGCGCCGGTGTGGCCCGGGATGCACGAGCAGTTGAGCACGTGCGCCGCCGCCGGGCGCGACGTGGCGTTGGCCGGGCACGCCGCGCACGTCGCGTTGCCAGGCGCGTCTTCGTCGGTGCCGGCGGCGCACGCCGCGCACGCCGCGCCGTTTTGCCCCGTGTAGCCGGCGTTGCACGCACACTGTCCTGCGCGCACCGCGCCGTCCGGCGACGACGCCTGCGCGGGGCACGCCGAGCAGTTGGCGTCGCCCGGCGCGGGCTTAAAGGTCCCCGGCGCGCAGGCGCGGCAGGCCCCGCCGTCGTCGCCCGTGAAGCCCGCGTTGCAGCGGCACTGCGTCACGTGCACGGCCCCCGGTGGCGAGTTCGCGTCGTCTGGGCACGCGGCGCACGGGCCGCGGCCGGTCGCGTTCTTGTACGTGGCCGCCGCGCACAGAGCGCACAGGCCGCCGTCGGGGCCCTCGAAACCCGCGTTGCACGAGCAGTTGGTCTGCTGCACAGACCCCGCGGGGGACGACGTGTTGGCGGGGCAGGCGTCGCAGTCGGTGTCGCCGCTAAAGTTTTTAAAGGTGTCCACGCCGCACGCCTCGCAGTGCCCGAGGTTATCCCGGTAGCCGGCCTGGCACACGCAGAGGTCAACGTGGCCGGCGCCCAGCGGCGACGTCGCAAAGAGTGGGCACGGCGTGCACGCGCGGCTGCCCTCGTACGAGTAGGTGCCCGGCGCGCAGGCGAGGCAGGTGGCGTTGGAGGTGGCGTTGCTGGCGTTGGAGTAGGTGCCGGCCGAGCAGTTGGAGCACGTGCTCTGGTTCCGCTCGGCATTAAACTCGCCCGGCTCGCACGGCGCGCACGACTCGCGCGTGTCGTGGTACCACCCCGACACGCACATGCACGCGTCGATGCTCTCGTGGCCGTGGATCTCCTCGGTCTCGGAGTTTTCCATGCACTCGCGGCAGGCGGCGAGGGACGTGGCGTTGGAGTCGGGGTTGTAGGTGTGGAACGGGCACTCCGTGCACGTCGCGTTGCCCATCTCGCTCTTGTAGGTGCCGGGGAGACAGGCCGTGCAGTTGTCGCCGCCGTCGGGCCCCGTGAAGCCCGCGTTGCACGCGCACTTGTTTTCGGCCGTGGAGAGATTCGACGTAAACGAATTCAGCGGACACGTGCTGCACAACGCCGTGCCAATCTCCTTTTTGAACTTGCCGGCCGCGCACGCCGTGCACGGACCTCCGTTGGGCCCTTCGAATTGCCGGTCGCACGCGCACGCCTCGAGCGACGTCGACGCATTGTCCGACACCGTGCGCGGTGGGCACGCCACGCAGCCCGCGCTTCCGGTCGCGTTCTTGTAGGTCCCGCCGGGGCAGGCCTCGCACGCCCCGCCGTCGGCGCCGGTGAAGCCGCGCTCGCACGTGCAGTTAATGACGAGCGTGGCGCCCGCGGGCGACGACGCGTTCGCCGGGCACTGCTGGCACGCGTGGCTGCCGGCGGCGGTCTTGTACTCCCCGGCGGCGCACCGGGCGCACGGCCCGCCGTCGCTGCCGGTGAAGCCGGGGTCGCACACGCAGTCCGTCTGCGCGGTCGCGTTGCGGGGCCCCGACGCGTGCGCGGGGCACGCGGTGCAGTTGGCCGGCCCGGATGTGTTTTTAAAGAAGCCCGGGTCGCACGACGCGCACGCATGGCCATTCTCGCCGGTGAAGCCACGGTCGCAGCTGCAGTTGGCGGCGCTGGTGGACGCGCGGGGGGACGAGGCGTCGGTCGGGCACGTCAGGCACGCCGCGCTGCCGGTCAGGTGCTTGTATGTGCCTGGGTCGCACGCCGCGCACGTGCTGCCGTCCAGCCCCGTGTACCCCGCCTCGCACGTGCAGTTCGTGCGCGCGACGGCACCGGCGGGCGACTGCGCGTGGTCGGGGCACGCGGTGCACGCGGCGCTCCCGGACGCATTCTTGTATGTCCCGGCGGCGCATGGGGAGCACGTCGCGCCGTCGGCGCCGGAGAACCCGGGGTTGCACCGGCAGTCGGTGCGCTGGGTCGAGGCGTTGTGCGCCGTGCTGGCGTCGGCGGGGCAGGCACTGCACGCGTCGGCGCCGCTCGTGTTCTTGTAAGAGCCGACGGCACACGCGGTGCAGGCCTCGCCGTTGGCGCCAAAATATCCGAGGCCGCACGTGCAGTTGGTGGCGGCCGTGGCCCCGGCCGGCGAAGACGCGTGTGTGGGGCAGCGCGTGCAGCTGCCGTCGCCAGTGGCGGGCTTGAACTGGCCGACGGGGCACGGCACACAGTCGCCGTCGCCATCGCGGGTGAAGCCGGGCAGGCACGTGCAGTTGCCCGCGAGGTAAGCCCCGGGCGGCGACGTCGAGTTGGCCGGGCACGCGCGGCAGGCGTGGTTCCCCGAGGCGTTTTTAAACTTTCCGGTTTCACACGCTTCGCACAAGCCGTCCTCGTCCGACGGCGTAAAGCCCGCGACACATGAGCAGTTGGCGGCGTCAGTCGCGCCCGCGGGGCTCGTGGTGTGGGCCCCACAGGACTCGCACGACGCATTCCCCGACGCGTTCTTGTACGTCCCCACGGCGCACGGCGTGCACTGCCCCCCGTCGTCGCCCGTGTACCCCGGGTTACAGCGGCAGGCGGAGATGGTGGTCGCGTTGGCCACTGACGCGGCGTGCGCGGGACAGGACGTGCAGGCGGCGCTGCCATTGGCGTTTTTGAATTTCCCAGTGGCACACCCCGTGCACGGGCCGCCGTCGGGCCCGGTGTAACCCAGGTCACACATACAGTCGGTCGCGTCGCGGGCGCCCGCAGGCGACACCGCAAAGGCGGGGCACTGCGTGCAGTTTTGGTTCCCGCTGGTGTTTTTAAACGTGTGCTGGGGACAGGGCTGGCAGTGCGTGTCGCTGCCCCAGGTGTAGCCAGCCGCGCACGCGCAGTCTCGCGGTTCGAGGCTGCCGACAGGCCCCGAGGAATACGACGGACAGGGCTGGCAGTGCGTGTCGTTGCCCCACGTGAAATTGGCCGCGCACAGGCAGCCGTAGGGGTCCCGGCTGCCGGCCGGTCCCAGGGACCGCACTGGACACGCGTGGCAGACGCGGGTCCCCGGTTTCTGGTAGTAGTTTTCCGTGCAGTTTTCGCAGACGGAGACGCTATACGCGGTCCCGGGCGGCGTCTCGGTCGTGTTACACGTGCACTTGTACTCGCCGCCCTCGCTCTGATTGCGGCAGGGCATGGCGGCGAATTGCTCAAAGACACAGTCGTTGAGGTCCTCGTAAAAGGTCTCGGTCTGCACCACCAGCAGCAGAAACAGTGTCTTGAAAAGCACGCGTTTCATGAGACGCCATTGAATCCGGGCGCGGAGGATTTATATAGGTTTCCTAGTTTGACACGGGGGAGTTGGGGGATCGACGTTTTGGGCACCGGTGGAGTTTTCAATGCAAAATCTTAGAAACACGCTCATGCAGCCGGAATACGGAAGCAAACACAGTTAACGCTGCATCGGCACCGGCTGCATCGTCGCATACGGATAGCCGAAAAAGCTGTACCCCCCCGGAAAATACTGCGGACCTGGCGGCTGCGGCGCCGGAGCCTCGTTTGCATACATGATCGCTTGGTGCTCGAGTGGCGGCGGCGGCGGCGTCGGTGGTGCTGTAGTCGCCAGCGGCTGCAGCTCCGCGGCGTTGGTCGACAGCGAAATCCCGCTCGGTCGCAGGAGTAGCAGACACATGCAGCACCCACACGCGACAATGGTCAGCGCGATAAAGACCGACATGAGCACTTGATTCGTGTCGAGCCCGCTGTCGCTGCTGGGCGGGTCGTTGCCGTCGCACGCTGGGAGTAGGTAGTGGTCGTCGTCACTGGACGTGCACAGGCACTTCCCGTGGTGGTGTACCCACTTGCACGTCTCCCCGGGCACCTGCGCAAAGACGCACGCCTGCATGCTGGTGAATTCGTTGCAGTCGCCGGCGGCAAACGCCCAGAGCGTGCTCGTGGCGGCGACGGCGAGGAGCACGCGCGCTGTCATGGGCGGCTTTGTGGGCTTGATGGTGAGCAGATGGAGGTGTCATATATACTGTTGGACCATGGGACAGAATGGCGGATACCGATAGGCGAGTGGTGGCGGAGACACGAGGGATATAAACCAATGACATTAGACGACTGTTCAAGTTCCGATATGATTTTATATTTGCTGTCCAGATGCTCGTTGCCATATTCTTCGACATATTGTACCGATTCGGCCACCATATTCGCAAATTGTGCGATGACCTCTCGCCTATATCCAGTGTAGTATTCGAGATCGTCATTCCAATCCTGCCGTCCTTGCATGCGAAGTGCATACATCACAATACCGCACGCGACTGCTTCCGGTCCCATTGTCGACCCTTTGGAAATCAAACAACACTCGAGGTAATAATTGGGACTGTCTCTTTTCCGCCACCCCATGTCTAAGCCTGCAAAATCCACGAAAATTTCAAGAAAAGAGACGTAACAAGGCAAATTGGCAATTCGAGAATACATCTTCTTTTCGAATGTTTTTCTCCAATCTGGAAAGATGTATCGCTCGGAAAATGTCAGTACATGCGAACCCGGAAACACCAACTCGATAAAGGGCACGTAAATGTCAAATTTCTCACTAAGACAATTCAGAACTTCTCGCTCCATTTCCAAGATTTCAGATACAGAAAAGAGCCCGATTGTGATCCGGTCTACAATTTCCTCTTTGTAGAAAGATGAAGCTACAATCTTTATGGCAGCGCGTGCAAGCAAAGAAATAGTTCTTCTTTTGGTAATATCATTGAATAATTGGTACAAATCAAATATGTGCACCGCGAAACTACTGTATTCTTTCCGGTTTTTCAAGGCTTCATGTTTATGAAAAAGTTCAAAGCAAGTTGATATGATCCATCCTGATGCTTCTTCTATTTGAAGATTTAAAGTCATTTCATCTTCTTCAGACATAGATCGAAGATGATGTGGACTGTTTTCAATCTCGTCTACTGTCACGCCATATTTTTGATTGGCCTGTCTCAACTTTTGCAGTCGGTTGAGTTTTTTAATGTCATATTTCCCCTTAAGAATCGTTGTTTGTTCAAAAAACGTCTTGTTTACTCGACGCAAATCCGACCAGGGTGTTTCTTGACTAAAATGGCTTTCAAATGGTACTTTCTCAAGAACAAGAGACGCAACATCCGGCATTTGTAGGTAATGCGAATACTGCCCGGACATTCTGCGTTGATCCCCTACACAAACTTATATACCTTACCATAAAATCACCCTAAAAGCTAGCGCACAGGGTCTAGTCCGAGTCAGAATCACAGATCTCCAAACCCCGCCGGGGTTGTTTGGCTGCCGCGGCACCGCAGGATTCGCCGTCGTCTGCCGCCGACTTGCCGTCCGGGCCGCACAAGTCTGCATGCTGGCGCTTGCCCGTGGACGCCGTCGCTGCGCCTTCATCCTCCGAGTCGCTGGACATGACCTCGGCACGCCTGCTCGCTGCGCGCTTGCGGTGCGGCTGCCACTCGTCAAGGTAGTCCGAGTCGTACCCGTCGCAGGGCACGTCTGCCGCCGGCAGGCTGCCAGGCGCGAGATAGCACTGCTCCACGCGGTCGTGGTGCTCCCACAGCCCGGTGCCCTCCAGCGTCGTGGGCGCTGCCGGGCCTGAGCTCGGGTCCTCCTCGGCGGCGGCGGGCACGGCGTCGTCCTCCGGCTCCGGGGCGCGCTCCACGTCCATCGGCGCGCTGTCGTCGTCCTCGCCAGCCGCCGCCAGCACCTTTTGGAAGCGCCGGCACACGGTGATCTCGCTCGGCGCCAGCGCCTCGTCGCAGACCGAGCAGCGCCAGCCGCCCCACCTGCGCATCGCCTGGTGTCAGCCTCACATGCCACCACGCCACACACACACACACACACGCGCGCGAAGAAACCTGCTGTTGTACTCGAGGAACTTGCCCAGGTCAAAGCACTGAAAGTGCGCGCAGCGCTGCCCGCGCGCGGGCGTGGCGATCCTCCCGAGCAGCAGCGGGTCCTGCAGCGACACGTCGCCGCCCACCACCTCGACCTCGTCCTCGTCTCCGCCCCCGCCCGACTGCAGCAGCTTGCGCCCCCACGCCGCGTTGGCGGCGTCGTCGGCGACCACCGACAGGGCCGCGACGGCGTCCTCGACCGGCCGCGGCGCCACGAGCATGACGGCGACGCACACGCGCTCGCCCGGGTGCGTGAAAAAGTCGAGGCGGTTGTCACCGTCGTGGACGACCAGGTCGTCGAGCGGCAGCAGCCTGGGGACGTACGACGCGCCCCGCTCCAGCGGGCGGAGCACGGGCGCGAGCTTGGCCTCCTTCTGGTTGAGCAGCAGCTTGCGGCAGCGGGCCCATGGCGCGCGGAGGACAGGCGCGCGCGGGTCGTCAAGGCCAAAGAGCTGCGGCATCTGGTACACCGCGGCTACGCACTGCCGCCCGCCGTCGCGCCACCCCGGCGGGAGCTGGAACGTGAGCACGTCGTGGCGCTGCGCGCTCGCGCACATCTGCGCGGCCAGCACGTCCTCGTCGCGGCGGGTGTAGAGCGGGCTCACCTGTCCATGTCCAGGCCGTGAGTTTTCTGGCGAGCGCACGCACTCTGCAGCACGCCTGGACAAAAACCTGCAGCCGCGGGCGGAGGGCGTCCAGCACAAACTTGCCCGAGAGCGGGCCGCCCTGGCGGAGCGCCGCGCACACCGCCTGGAGCCGCCCCGGCGGCACGCGCACGCCCAGCAGCGGCGCGGCCCCGCACGACGGCGTGACGCGGACGAGGCGCGGCTCCTCTCTCGCCGCGTCCTTGATCCCCTCCCAGTGCGGCAGGATGTTGCCCGTGACGAGGTGGAGGCTGGACCGGCTGCTCTTGAAGCGGCAGTTGCTGCGCCGGCAGCCGCGGTGCCCGCAGTGGTCGCGGTAGAACGCGCGCAGGGCGTCCCAGTGCGGCCAGCACGCGGCGTCGTCGGTCACGCGCGTGAACTCGCGGCGCAGCCTTGCCCGCGCGATCGGCGCCATGGCGCGCCCCGTGTTGGGGCGGAAGACGGTGAGCGTAAACCCGCCGGTGCCGTGGTTGACGCGGGCGAGGACGAGCATGACGACCGGCACCTTTCCGGCGAGGAGGTCGACCTGCCAGCGCGACAAGGTGGCGTCAGGGCGTTAGAGACGTCAGCTCCCTACACACCGCGCACAGACTTTTGATTGACTTTGAAACCTGGTGCTGGTCCTTGTAAAACCCCGAGATGTCGTCGGGGCCGTGGTCCTGGAGCATCTGCGCCGCCGTGGCAAAGTCGAGCCCGCGGTCGGTCGACACCTGCATGAGGCTCGTGACGGCGCTCGTCTCGGGGCACCGCGTGAGGACCTCCGTCTTGTCGACCGTGATGTTGGCGCCGACCACGTCCAGGATGCTGCCGCCCGTGTCGCCCTTGCGCCGGGCCTCGAGCGTGTAGTGCTCCAGGAAGGCGGCAAACACGGCAAAGATCTCCGCCTGCGCGCTGACCGTGCAGGCCATGAGGCAGTTGAAAAAGGTCGTGAGGGGGTCCTTGGGCTTGTTCATCCGCCGCCACGCATTCGACGCGTTGCGCTGCGAGAACGAGCGCCACACCTCGGGGTCGATGCCGGCACCTTGGGCGATGAGAGGCGGCACGGGGATCACGTGCGAGGTCTGAATGTTGTGGGGGTCGTCCAGCGCTTCCGCCGCCGCCTTGGCCGCCTTGCCGCCGGTGAGCGGGTTGATGGCAAAGTCCTGGAACCCCGCGCCGAGCTGCCCGGCGCAGCGCCGGTCCCCCTGCGTGAGCGCGCCCATGGCCTGCATGCGCCCCGCGATCCCCGACGCGAAGCGGATCTCGCCGCCGAGCGTCGACATCAGCAGCGTGTACACCGGCGCCGACACCTCGTTCTTGCGGTGCGTGCGGCCGAGCTGCTGGAGGAGGCTCTCTGGGTTGCTGGGGATCTCGACGATAAAGTGCTGGCGGCGGCGCTGCCCGGCCTCTGGGCGCCGCGGGTCCGCATGCAGGTCGGCGCCGACCTGGCCGGCCCGGGTGACGACACACACGCGCTTGGCGCCGTCCTGGAAGCTGTTGAGCTCGTCGGTCTTGGAGGCGGAGCGGCCGACGCGGGCCCACGACTCGTCCTGCACAGTGTGCACCGCGCCGTGCTTCATGACCACCTTGTCCCTGCAGACCCTGACGAAGCGGTGCGTGCGCGAGCTCACTTCCGCCACGCAGTCGACGCCGCCCAGGCGCTCAATGAGGTCGTCGAGGGGGTTCGGCGGCAGGCGGATGTCCTTGACCTTTTGGACCACGTCGCGCTTGACCTGCGGGTCCTGCGCGCGACAGCACGGTTCAGCCAAGCACGCTTGAAAGTACCACGCGCTGCACACATGGATAGCAGAGGGAAAATCCAGGGATACCTTTGGCTGAAAGTAGGTTTCCACAAAGCGCAGCATCCGCACCTCCACCGCCGAAAACAAATCGTCACTCGCGTCGTCCCGCTGCGCCATCGCCGCCTGCCCCGTCTGCTCCATGCCAATCACGCAGGCACGCCCCTGCCCGAGCGCCGCCTGCACGAGCCGGACGAGCGTGGGCATCTTGGCGCTCAGCATCAGCATCCGAAACACCCCGTACAGCTCCATGTAAAACATGCGGCGCATGCGGGCCAGCCGCGCCTCCTTGTCGGGGCACTGAAAGTCCTCAATGCGGTCCTCCAGCAGCTGCCACACGCGCACGCAGCGGTCGTACATGGCGGCGTACTCGGCGTCGGGCGCGACGCTGACAATGTCAAACTCGCACTGCGAGAAGCTGAGGTGCCGCGACACAAACTCCCCGTGCTGCTTCATGTGCAGCGCGACCATCTCCATGCTGCCGAGCCCGTGGCGCTCCATCTGCTGCACAAACGCCTGCGGCGTCGCAAACGCCGTCCCGTCGCCCCACAGGCCCAGGCGCGACATGTTGCAAAAGTGCCGCGGCTCCGTCGCGGCCGTCGCGGTGACGTACACGATCCGCGCGCGCGGGCAGCGCTCCTGCAGCGCGTGCACGGCGGCGGCCGACGAGGTGGTCTTGGCCGCCGTGCTCCACCGCTTGTCGCCGACGGCCATGTTCTTCGCCATGTGGCACTCGTCGAGGACGACGACGCCGTCGTAGTCCGCGGGCAGCCGCTGCAGCACCGCGGCGGAGTTCCTGGAGAGGTAGGCGTAGGTCGAAAACACAACGTGCGGGGGCGGCGCGCCGCGCGCGGGCGGCCGCAAAAACTCTTTGGCGCTCACGCACATGAGCCTCCCGGCGCCAATCTCGGCAAGCTCGCGCTGCGCCGCCGGCATCAGGTCCATGTTGGCGCTGACCCACAAGCAGGGCGGTGCCCGCTCGTAGCGGAGCACGTGGCTGAGCACGTAGCTGAAAATGACCGCGCCCGCCGTGCGCGTCTTGCCGACGCCCGTGCCGTCGCCGAGCAGGAACCCGCAGCGCTTGCCGGTGGTCATGACGGTGTTGTGCCTCTCGAGGCACAGCGCGACCGCCAGCAGCTGGTCCTGCGAGAGGTGCGCCAGCATCGTCTGCCGCGGGAGGAGGAGCTTGGTGCTGGTCGCGGGGAGCGTCATCAGCGCGAGCGAGGCGGTCTCGACGACGGCGGACGGCGGGGCCTGGAAGAGGTCGTTATCAAAGGGCCCGGCCCGGAACGGCACCAGCCCGACGTGGGGCTGCTCCTGCATGCCGTCCTCGGCGTCGTAGTGCTCGTCGGTCATGTCAGGCTCGGGCTGGCACGCCCTGCGGCGGCGGCGAGGGGCGGGGTTGGCGACGGGAGCCCGTGCCGGGGCGGGGTTGGCGACGGGAGGCGGCGCCGGCGCGGGGTTGGCGACGGGAGCCGGTGCCGGCGCGGGGTTGGCGACGGGTGGCGGCGCCGGCGCGGGGTTGGCGACGGGTGGAGGCGCCGGACGCGGAGCCGACGACGAGCCAGCCGAGGCGCGTTGCCCCTTCTTGCGGTCCATGTACACCTTGATGTGCTGCCGAAGCTTGCGGGTAGTGTCCGGCATGGCCTGCCCGTTCGTGTACCACGCCTCCAGAGACTCTGTGTCGATGCCCATGACCTGCAAGAACCGGTCCTTGTTCGGCGTGGCCTTGCGGATCCCCTCGATCCACTTTTTCGTGTCCGTGAAAAGCGCGGCGTCGCTCGCGGACGCCGAGGCGCGGCGACTGGCCATTCCGGGGCCTGCCGCGGGGTTCTCCGCCACGACCGCCGGTTCGCCCTCCGCGGCCTCGCCTGCCGCGGGATCCTCCACCACGGGCGGCGCAGGCACGACCGCCGGTTCGCCCTCCACGGCCACGACATCGTCGTCGTCGTCGTCCACCACCACCACATCACCATGCGACACCGGCGGCGCCCGCGGCGAATCCAGCAGGCACAGCATCCAGCTCTCGTCGTCGTCGTCGTCCACGCGCGTCAGGTCCACGACGCCGCCCTGCGCCATGCGTGCCACGTGGAGAGTTCTGCAGCGCCAGGTTCGCCGGACAAACTAAGTACCACCGCGAACGCCGTCGTACCACAAATCGCAGCAGTACCAATAATTCATTCAAAATCTATTTCCGTAAATTTCACAATATCTTTAGACTCGGCTCCCGCGCCACCCGCACCACCGCACCACCGCGCGCATGTGGCTGTGGCGCGCCCTCAAGCGCCTGGCGCTGCGCCGGCGCCGTAACAAGTTTGGTCCGCCGTGCGACGTTGTCACCCCAGACCTGCTGCACTTGATTCTTGCGCACGTCGACGTCGGCACGGCCATGAATGTCCGGTGTGTCAGCACGCTCTGTCTCGACGCCGTCACGCGCGCGGGGCTGCAGCCGCTGCCGGGGTCGCAGCAGCAGCGCGAGCTGCAGGCTTCTTTGTTGACGGAGCGCGCGACGTGGACGCCGCAGCGGCAGGCGGACCTGGCGCTCACCGTCTCGCGGCACCCGCAGATCACCGAGGCCATGCGCGTCACGCTGGTGAACTGGCTTGTCGAGCTGCACTATAAGCACCGGACCTTTAGCGAGCGCTGCCTGCACAAGATGGTGCAGATTGTCGACCACTACATGGCGACCGTCGTCGTCGGCGTCGTGGGGCGCCGCCATTATCAGCGCGTCGGTGTCACCGCCTTTAAGATCGCCTGCTTTGAGACCATGCGCGTATACATTTCCATGGACACCCTGACGTACGTCACGGACAACACGTCGACGATTGAGCAGATCCACGCGTGCGAGGGCGACATGCGGGCGGAGCTGGGCAGTGGCTTCTTCCAACTCCCGACCCCATCCGACTTTCTGCCGCGGCTGTGCGCGGCGGCGCGGATCGGATTCACGCTGCCCAGGCCTGTGCGCGGGACGGAGCGGCCGCTGTCCCCCGAGCGCTGCGTGGTGCTCTTTTTCCTCGACGTTGCCGCGCTCTGCAGCGACACCTCTCCGCTTCCGCCGTCGCTGCTGGCCACGGCAGCCATTGTCGGGGCCCTGCGCGTGCTGTCGCTGCCGACGTGGACGCCGCAGCTCGAGTACTACAGCACGTATGCGCGGGCCCCGGTGCATGCGCTGACCGACCGGCTCGAGGGCGCGGCGCTGACGCTGCAGGCCCCCGCGCTGGAGGCCAAGTACCAGCGCCCGCGCTGGGGTGGCACCGATGAGGCCACGGGCGTGCAAGGCTGCTGGCACGTGATCGCGGCGTATTTGGATCGGAAGCGCGCGGCGCAGGTCCCGGTGGCTGCGGCTTTGTAGTGGGGGTGCAAGGCTGCTGGCACGTGATCGCGGCGTATTTGGATCGGAAGCGCGCGGCGCAGGTCCCGGTGGCTGCGGCTTTGTAGTGGCGGTGGTGGGGGTTGACGTAGACATATTTAATGTATATGCGTAAAAACGAACCTTGTGTGTCATTGCCAGCCAAAATACTAAGTGTAACCACATAAAAACGTTCCATGCCAAACGCAAAGCGCGCGTCGCTGGCCTCCACGCCCCCGGGGGTCCGCGAGGTGGATCTTTTGATGCACAGGAAACAAACCAAGTAAACTAATCCAACGCATGCGAGTGCGTTTCAATCCCCCGGTTATCCGGAATGCCCAGCGGGTTCGGCGTACCATCCACATGAAACGGCGCCACGCCAAACGCAAAGCGTGCGTCGCTGGCCTCCACACGCCCGGGGTCCGCGAGGTGGATCTTTTGGTGTGCGGGCGTCACGCCGTGCCGCAGGTTCCACACGATCCGCAGTAGATACTCCTGCGCGTGGCGCGCATACGCCGCGTCGTCCAGCAGCGCCTGCTGCCTGTCGCGCTCGGCCATGGCCTCGGCGGAGTACGACTTGCACTCGCGGTCAAACACCTTTTTGTCAAACGTTCCGCGCACAGTGTTGCTAAAGAAGGCGAGCGTGCGCTCGCGCGTGGCCGGCTCGACGGCGAGGTCCTTGGCCTGCACGTAGTACACCGCCGTGCCGTTTGCGTCCGGCCGGGGGATCAGGTCTTCCGCGTGCAGCACGGTGTCGTACCGGATGCCAAACGCCTCCTTGAAAGACACGGCCGCGGTCACGTCGGTGTACTGCAGCCGCCCGTAGGACGGCTCGCCCGACAGCAGCTTCACCTCGCACCCGTCGGCGCCCAGCCCGGACAGGAAGCGCGTGAGCGCCGCGGTGAGGTAGTAGGGGCGCACGTCGGACGGCCGGCAGATGCGCAGGCTGAGCGTGCTGGCGTCGTCGCCCGCGGGCTCGCAGCGGCACTCGACGACGTACACCGCGTCGGGCGCGGCCAGCTCGGGCCGCGCGGCAAAGCGCGCGTGCAGGGACGCGTTTAGGTCGGCCTTGAGCCGACCCATCTCCGCGCACAGGCGCGCGTGGCGCACGCCGACGCGGTATGCGACCGTGGGGCGGAAGCCGAGCACGTGGACGACGGCCGGCGCGCCGTCTACGTGGCAGCGAAGCGCGACAATCGGCTCCTGGCGCGTGGACTTGCCGGCGAGCTCGCGGTCGCGGTAGCCGAACCGGAACGTCGCCGGGTTGGCCGCGCCGTTGTCCTCCTCGCCGTCGAGCAAGAGCCAGCGCGGGGTGAGTACAGCGGGCATATGGGCGCAAAGAGCGATAGAGGGCGCAACAATCAGCTTCCAATGTGTCAAGTTGCCGTCTGACTCGCGGTCGCGGCAGCCCAACCAGAACGTCGCCGCTGTCCTCCTCCCCGTCAAGCAGGAGCCCGCGCGGGGGGGAGGGGTAGAGGTGCAACAAGGGGATTTTCTTTCAAAAATTTTGCTACGGGCGTTTTTGAGGGGTTTCAGTGGTAAACTGGCCACTTGGGGCCGCCAAGAAAAAAATCCAACAGAGGAAGTCCACAGCGACGGGCTTTTTGGCGCGCAGCATGCATCGCTACGTTGACGACGCGGCAGAGGGCTCCGGGTCGGAGGCCGCGCACGAGGACGACTACGCGTCCGGGGAGGAGGACGGCGCTGACCCGACTCTTGACGGGTTTGTCGTCGACGGCAGCGGCAGCGACGAGGGCAGCGGCAGCGACGAGGAGGAGCCGGGTGTCAGACCACGCCTGCCGGGCGACGAGTCGTCCGACAACGAGAGCGCCGAGAAACAGGTGGCAGCATTACGGCGGCGGCACGGGCACAGTCGGCGCGTGAAGCCGGCGCACAGCGACCTCAGCGACCACAGCGGCGACGACGATGGCGCGGAGGCACAGGAAGACAGCGGCGAAGAGGGAGCGTCGAGGCGCGGATCGCAAGACGAAGATTGCATGGAGACCGACCACAGCGGCGACGACGATGGCGAGGAGGCACAGGCAGAGAGTGACGAGGAGGGAGTGTCGAGGCGCGCGTCGCAGGACGGAGATCGCATGGAGACCGACCAGAGCGGCGACGAGGAGGGGGGTGCCAGGCGCCCACCGCGTCGCAGGCCTCGCGGCGCGGTTGCCCCTGTCGGACACGGAAACGTCGAGCTCACACAGCCGGTCGATTTGCTGGGCGCGTACGACAGGTACTGTGTGCCCTAATGTTATGCAATGGAACGGCGTGTTGCAGGCTCTCCGCATGCGCTTTTTTGGCACATGTTGGCGTTGCGTGGGGGCTTTCAGGGCAGTCTCGCTGCCGCGTGCAGACCGCCGCCGAGTGCGTGGCGCGCCTATATAAGGGCGCGCAGACGCCCCGGGAGGGCATGTCTGGTGGACTCAAAACTCACTCGAAACGCACTTTTTGTGACAGTCACGACGAGGGCGGCAGCGGCGGGCAGGATGCCGAGATGGTGGACGCGGACGGCGGCGAGCTCGTGGGCGGGTACTCGTTCCAGGTCCCGGCGCACACCTGCGACACCCTGCCGCAGAGCGCCGCGCGCGCCCTCGAGGACATGGGCATTTCCGAGACGAGCACCATGGGCGGGATCACCTTTGTGCCAGACCGCGACGCGATCACGCTGTCTGAGGCCGGGAGGCGGTGCTGCAATAGGTACGCGTGGGTCGCCCCGATTGACGAGAAAGGTAACCACGTTTTTCATCGTTGGGTCGCTGCCAGTGCCGTGTGTGTGTGTCGTCGCTGATGTATAACGAACCATGTTTGTTTCTACCGGTGCCAAGTGTGTATAAGTTTTGGTGTGTCTGCTTTGTCATTGAGTAACCGCACGTAAACCCCCAGGGTCCACCAACCTGATCCTCAAGAAGCTGCTCTACAACCTGCACCACGCGCGCAAGTTTTACGACACCGTCGAGAAGCCGCACGCGAAGAATGCGCCCTTTGAGCCGCAGAACGCGGTGCCCAACGACGCCAACGTGCACTACCGCGGCGGCATGGCGTACCACTACGTCACGCTCGGCGACGACGTGGTCACGGTGCCGACGTTTAACCTCTCGATGTTTATCGACGTCGCGCACACGGGCGGGCAGAAGGCGATGACGCAGGCGTACCAGTTTGTCGTGCTCGAGACGCCGCTCACGTTTGACCTGGTCGAGGTCGTCACGCTGGCGTGCAAGCACGCGCGCGACCCCGACGGCGCGCTCATCTGTGAGACGATGAAGAGCTTCTGGTGCGACATTGCCAGCAGCATGCACCGCATGAGCGGCGACACGGACGGACTCGACGCGAGCAACATGGCGCGGGTGCGCTATGAGGACCTCTTTGACGACATCTCACCCTTCTGCATGTGGAAGCTCTTCCGCGTCTCGCGCTGCATCGCGGCCGCGCGCCGACACATGCACCTGATGGCCACCAACGTGCGCCACAGCCACAAGGGCGAGGCGTGGAAGGACGCCAGCCGCCGCGTGGAGGTGCGGTTTGAAAACATCGACAAGCACTCCGCGGGGCGGTACAGCCCGTACGCGTACGACACGTTTTTCGTGCAGGTTTTCCAGGGCTGTCCTGCTTCTTGTTACCGTCCAAGCCAAAAAAAACAGCCTGTGCTAACGTGATGTCTTGCGCAGGTCTCGGACCGCAGCGCGAGCGCGTGGTACGTCAGCTACGAGTCGTACAAGGTCATCGTCGAGAAGCACAAGCGCAAGAAAAAGGCCGCCAGCGCGTCGCGGGGTGGCGGCGGCAACGGCGACGGACAGCCTGACGCGCCCGAGCCCGACGCCGAGGAGCCGTGCGAGCCGTTTGACCCGCCGGCGGTGTACGACTGCCCGTTTACCCACGTCGACTACAACGACGGGGAGACGCGCGACTTTCTGCGCGACGCCATGCCGACGGGCTTTGTCGACATGCACGCGTTCGAGGACTTTCTCGCGCAGGCCGGGCGCGACACGGTGCAGATGCGCGGGTTCCCCGGCAGCTTCATGTGCGCCAGCATCGAGCTGAATCTGTTCCGGCCAGACACGGCGAGGTAACCGAGTCTGTGCTGTTTTTGTGGTGCGGCGAGACCGGGTTCTCTGCCACGAAACACTGACCTCCACGCCGCAGGTTCGTCAAGTTTGACGACTGGCTCGCCTCGAACCCATGCACGCTCCCGAGCAAGATGACGCTGCCGCTGCTCCTGCTCAAGGACTCGGGCGTGGGGCAGTCGAGCGACGACATCACGCGCCCCGCCGCGATCTACGCGTCGCTCGAGAGCAACCTCCCGAAAAACTGCCTGCACATCGAGGAGTACCGCCAGTTCCTGCGCAGCGGCGGCAACGCCGGCAACCTGCGCCGCCCGCTCAAGGGGCGCTGCGACCACATCTACTTTATGCAGAGCAAGGCCGTGTCCAACATTGCGTGCCCGCGCCGGCGCGTGAGCTGCATGTACGACGCCTACGTCTCGGGCACCGTGATCCCGCTCGTCGAGGCCAACGTGCGCAGCGACAATGGCGAGATGGGCGGCTCCGAGCCGCGCCTCGCGGTGCTGTCCGAGGTCGCCGGCAGCCCCGCGCCCGACAGCGACCGCGGCACGCGCTGCTGGATCATGCACAAGTTCACCGAGGGCCTGCACACGCTGCTCCAAAACTTCCCGGGCGCCGCCGAGACCGTCAACCGCCACCGCGGCGGGCTGCACTCGGCCGAGAGCCTGCTGTATCTGATCCACCAAACAAAGAACATGAATGGGAACCTCAAGCCCGACAACCAGCGGATGAACTTTATGCTTGCGGACTCGGACGTCGGCTTCTACCTAAACGGGCTCGGGTCCCAGTTTGAGATGGCGAAGAACTTTATCGGGCTCACGCTGTGGTGCCAGAACTGCAACGGCAACGCGGACACGCGCGAGAAGACGCGTGGCACTGGTCTCTTTGTCTGTTGTTTGTTGCTGTTTGTTGTTGTTTGGCTGCTGTGCTCGACTAACCCCTGCCAACAACCCAGGCGTCGACGAGGGCCTCAACCAGTTTATCCACGGCCAGACCCCGATGCACACGGACCCCCCGCCCATGGTCGACATCTCCCAGTACCCCGACACGGCCGAGACCAAGGGCGCGTCCAGCACGGCCCTCTTCAACAAGTACTCCACGACCATCACCAAAAACGGCGAGCGCCTCGACAGCATCACCGTCAACCAGCCGAATCTGTGGCTGACGGAGATGAAGCAGGACCAGGACGGTAAGCCCTGTCTCTCTCTTTTGCCCGTGATACATTTCTAACACCTCAACATCACAATACAATGCCACAGGCAAAAACCCCAACTGGGGGATCCTCAACGACAACATCCTCCGCAACACCTCGGCCGCCACGCTCGGCAAGCGCGACCTCTCGGTGCAGGACAACAACGGGCGCTGGAACTCGTGCGAGCAGATCCTGATCATGCAGCCGCGCATCCTCATGGTGGCGAGCAACGCCAACGACCGCTCGCACTATGCGCACACCGTCGAGACCGTCTGCACGATCGTCGCCGCCGGCGGCGTCGACCAGGACGACGCGCGCCCGACGAAGCGCCGCCGCGGCATGGGCGCGCGCCACGACATGGGCATGCAGGCGCGCTTCTACGGGCGCCGCGAGATCCCGTGGGTCAGCAAGGTCTCGCACATGCTCGGGCGCGACGTGACGACGCTGAGCGCGTTCGCGGCCTTTGTGCACTCGTGCTCCTTCTTCGGGCACCAGGGCGCGGTCAAGACCAAGGCCGGCGTCGAGACGACGTGGGAGGACGTCGTCGTCGCGCTCGTGCACCAGCACCAGCCGTGGATGAACCAGCGCGCGGCGTGCCAGCAGAACTGGTACCGTAATCCCGCCCAACATAATTTGTTCTGGCCT
>PAUB01000041.1 GCA_002713695.1 Opitutaceae bacterium | reverse complement strand
GCCGCTCGAGCGCCTCGCACTCCCCGTCCACTTGGTTCGAGGCGTCGTAAGCTTGGTTGGAAAGCATGCGCATGTCCTTGCGCGGCTTCCAGGACCCCCCGACCGGTTCGCCGGCGTGGGCGTCTGGATCGCTGCTGCCGGCCTGCCGACCGGTCGAGTAGTCCTCGCGCAAGCTGAGGCTGCCAAAGACGAAGCCGCTCTTGGAGCAGACCCAGCATCGGTCATCGTTCAAAAAGAGGTGCTTGCATTTCGGGCCGCACACATGCAGGTCGCCGTCGTCGAGGTGCGCCACGTAGGTCTGGCAAATCTCTCGGTTGGGCGGCACGTTCTCTTCGTACCCGGAGGTGAAGTCGAGCTGTCGCGCGGCCTCAAAGTCCTCCCACAGCTGATTGCTTTCGATGAAGCCGGCAACGCTGGTCGGCGACTCCATTTTGGAGCGACGGGATGGTAATCAGAACTCAATCATCTCCACAATCTCGATACGAAGGTCTGATTCGAGGGGTGGTACAGGCTAGCGGAGCGCGGTGTGCAACCAGTTGCCAGGTACAGCCGCGGCTCGCTCCCGTCCACGCCGTCGCTAGGTGCGTGCGATGGCACAGAAGCACCGATGAGCACCCGCGATGGACGCCATCACCCACCTGCTATTCAAACCATCGAAGCCGCCCTCGCCGCCCGAAGCGCCGCCGCCCGTGCGGCCGCCGTCGGCGCCGGCGCCCCCAAGCCCCGAGCCGTCGCCGCCGCCGCCCCCACGCGACGAGCCGCCGCCACCGCCGGACCCGCACCCGCCCGAACCGTCGCCGCCCCCCGAGCCACCGATGACGCCGGGGTTGCTGCCCAAGGACATGCGCCTCGCCGTCGAGCAGGTGGAGAGCGCCGACGTGGTGTGGGTGCTCTTCTGGATCGGCTTCGTGGTGCTGATCACGGTGCCGGCGGCGCTGTGGTGGCGCCGTCGCCGTCAGAGGCGCGCCCGCCTGCTGCGCATGCTCGCCGCGGTTCGGCAGGCGGCGGCGGTGGACGGCGAGGCAAAAGACGCGGCCATCCTTCCCTTGGAGCGGAAGGCGAAGCGAATGGGGATTTAAACGTAAGGTTAGACAAACCCAATCACAGATTCGGTACAACACGGTTTTTACTCTACAAGTACGTTGGGCTAGGCGATTCCCGTGCGCGCGGACAGCGCTTCCGCCTCCGCGCTTTTCCGCACGATGGCGCTCATCGCCAGCAGGCTGTCCAGCAGCACGTACACCGCAAAGAGCGACGCCAGGGTGATGGCCAACACGGGCGTCTCCTGACTTGAACTCGCGGCCTCGCACGTGGCGACGATGTCGACCGACATGCCCCGGTGTCCGTTTACTATACGTGCACCTCGGAAAGCTAAATCACAGTTTACACAACGAGTTCGTTAACGTAAAGCGCCGCCCCTCCGATGAGAAGGACGAACGCAACGACCTTCACCATCCGCACCGCCTTGTGCGTGTTAGCGTCGGCACACGCAAATCTCCACTCGTCTTGCGCGGTCGGAACGACGATCTCCGCGTGGAGCGTGCCGTCAAGCACGCTCTCGTGCGCGCGCACGCGCGCAAATGGAAAGATGCCCTGCATGCTGCTCTGGAGGGCGCCCACGGAGGCGGCGTTCCCGGCGCGCACGCGCACGATCGTCTGGTTGTCGTCGTTGCGACCCACGTACGTGACCACGGCGCCGTCGTCCTTCTTCCGACACGCGCGCAGCACGCGCTGCGCGACCTCGTCGCAGGTCGTGGGCTCGTCGCCGTTGTGGCCGTTGTGACCGTTGTGGCCGTTGAGTCCGTCGCCATCACCCTTTGCGTCTCCCATCGCCCGCCTTCGCCGCCGCCGCAGCCTCGCGATAACTCGCTGAGCGCTAAGCGCAGAGGCGGCAGTTTGCGTGCAACGGTCGCGACACGATGGACGTGGCGACCCAACTGGGATGGGCGATAGCGCGCGAGGCGTGTGAGCTCGCGGTTCAAAGTGCTCTTGAGAGCTGGAGCAGCTCGCGTCCGGCGTCACCAAGCGCGGTGGGGACGGCGTCCGAGGAGGAGTTCCAGCCAGCGTTTGTGGATCCCCCGCCGCTCGAGTCGCCTCCTCGATCTCCATTTCCGATGAGGGCGTGGTCACCTCCGCACGACGCAGCTGGTCTCCTTCGAGCGCACCAGCCCTCTCCAATGCAAGATGATCCGCGCAACTCGTCGGCGTCGGAAGTTTCGGACTTGTCGCAGGACTGCGTGGGTGACGCCCCCGAGGGGCTGCTGCCTGCGCTGTACTGCCCGACTGGCCAGTTGCTGGCCTTGGACGGGGTGTGCCCTGCTCTAGAGGAGCACACGACTTCAGCACATACCGCGGCCGACGCCCGCCTGCTTCTGGACACGGCAAGTCCGACGTGGGGCTTTGTGCGGGGGGTGCAGCCGGTTCCGGTGGAGCCGCCGCGTCCTCAGACGCCGCTCGTTCCGAGCGCTGCTCCGGGGAGCCCGCCCCGTGTGCGTACGCCACCGCTCGCGCCGCTGGCGGATGGCAGGCGTGCGGAAGATCTTGCGCCTGTTGTGGACGATCTTGCGCCTGTGGTCGAGGAGCGCTCGGAGGACAGCGGCTACAGTTCGGAGGAGTCCTTTGTGGCTTGGGAGCCGCCCGCGGCGGCTGCGCAGGCGGTTGCGCGCGATGAACCCTTTCTGCGGCTGACATTTCTTCCGCCGCCCTTGCCGGAAGCGGCGGCGCCCGCGGCGGTGCTTATTAGCGAGCCACCAAGCAAACAATTTGCGGTCATCGACGCCCTCGAGAGCATCGTGTCCGGCCCGCTGGTGCCGCTGCTGCTCGACTTGCCGTCGCCCGACTGCTCGCCGCGGCCCGTTACGGGCGCTCCGCCGCCGACGGGCGCCGAGCCGCCAGAGAAGGTGCGGTCGTCGCCGCCGATGCGGCGCGGACCGCGGCGGCGCGGGGGCGGGGTGCCGGAGACGGTGTTTTAACCAAGTTTTTCACATCTGACGGCGCAAATACACTACGCGGCCCCCCTGCTCCACATCCAAAAAGTCGTCGTTGTCCGACTCGTTGTCCGACTCGTCGTCCGAACTGTCGGCCCGTGGATCGGCATAGGAAGCAGCCCTTTCCGCGGCGGCGACCCTCTTCCGCTTCGCGTCCACAGCCTCCTTCGCTGCTTTCATGTCGGCCTTTGTGTACTTCTTCTCCAGGTCGCTCATGGTCCCAATCTCCCTGTCTACAGCCTTGATGTTTTTGAGGGCTTTGGCACGCCACGTGTCGTAGTTCCACGCCAAGAACGCAACGCGTGCCGCCTGTGTCATCGTTGAGTCCAGCAAGGACGGCTCTTTGTTCTTGGGCTGCTTTTTGAGCGATTTGATCAGCTTTTTGTGCGCCTCGATCCACGCTTTCATTGCATCCTCCGCCTTCTCTTTGCGCGTCTTTTTCTCGTCGTCGCTCACTCGTGCCTTCTTTTCGGTAGCCGCAACCAGCTCCTCCTTCCAAAGACTGGCTTCCTTGGGGCTGTTGAGTTTTGCGTACTGCTCGATGTTCTCCACCTTGTACGTGAACGCTTGGAACACGCCCTTGAGCGCCGTAGTTGTCACGTGGATGCCGAGGCGCGCAAGCGGGTGAATCGTCACCTGCGACTTCCAAGCCAATTGCAGAAACTGTGTGTAAATGCCGACTTGCGTTGCCCGTGCTTGCCCGCCACCAAAAACGTCGATCAAGACGCTCCGCGTTCCTGTGAAGAGCCTCCAAAACGAGCTCACTTGGTCGCCGACAAATCCCGCTCCCGCCTGCAGACTGTTTTGAGCGACAATCGCCGCGCTAGCCCACCTGTAGCGCGCGGCGACACCCGTCGCCTTGGAGGCCACGTCCATGCTGCGGGCCGTGCTGAAATGTGAATTCAGCGATTGGATCGTGTCGGTGGTGACGCTCATCCCCTCGGGCGCATAGCCCACCAACGTACCCGCAAGGTCTAAGAGCTGCAGCGCGATCGTTGTGATTTGCGCGGCGGCCTGTTTCCAGTTGTTCTTGTCGACGCGCACCTTGAAAAGCTCGAGCGAGAGGAAGTAATCCTTTAGCAGATTGGTGAAGTCGACGTCCTGAAAGACTTTACGCTGGATCTGGCCACGCTGCGCGTCGCTGTAAAGCGAGACCCCGATTGCCACGGGCTGTGGTTCCTGGTCCGGATCGGCGTCTGTGTAGCCATCTCCGCTGATGCGAACGGCAAGAAACGTAGAGATCGCCTTGTACACACCAGCAGCAGTGATCTCTCCGATCAGTCCCAGATGCTCAAAGTAGCGAAGCGTCGCAACCGTCATCATTGCCGCCTCGCTCTCAGCCGAGTCTTCAAAGGGTCCGAAAAGATTCACAAACTCACAGCACTCCAACACGACCCTTGCCTCGTCTTCCGGGGTGATGCGCTCGAGTGCAATACGCTTCAGCGCCTCCTTCAAGTCGCGGTCGCCCTTGATGAGCGACGGGGGTTTGGTGATGCCATGGAGGGGCGGTTTGCCGGGGGTCAGCGTCTTCTTCTCGAGCTGCTTCACTTTCGCATCGATGCTCGCCTGCCGTCGCACCCCCGCAGCCAGCACCTCCTCGAGCCGGCTCGAGGAGCACGCCGGGTCGTCGCCACGACGACTCATCGTCCTTCTAATTTTAGAAAGACAAACCTACACGTTATTCACATGCACAACGCCACTTCCGAAAACGAGCAAACACGACAGTTCCCGTCCAGCACAAGTTCTGCGTGTCGGGCAAGCGCCTCCGCGTAGCTCTTTGCAGCGACGGCGTCGTCGACGTCGACCACCAAGTCGACGGAGAGCGCCCGGCTCTCCGCCTCGAACAGCGCCATGGCCAGCGCGAGCGAAAGGACGTGGCTCGCGTCTCGGAGCCGCACGTCCAGCCCGGTGACGCACTCGTCATCGACGGTGCCAAGGCCCAGTGCAAACACGAGCCGCTCCGCGTTGAAGGCCACGCTGCGCATCCGCTGGATCTGCAAGCGCGCCGCGGTGTTCCGCTGTTCATTGCCGGCCAATCCACGCATGGCGTCCACAAGCGAGGAGGAGCCCGCCTCCGCGATGCCGTCGTCGATTGTGAAGACCTCCGCGTGCGACACGGGGACGCGGATGGTCGACTGCTGCTGCTTCACGACGAGCGGATGCCTCGCCATTCCCGTTGCGGAGCCGATGCGCCGCTGCGTTCCGGAGAGCGGCACCGTGTCGACAAGGCGTCGTTTTGGGTCGGTCGGCGCGATGTCCGGCGCGTCGTCCACGGGAGCGGCACGGATCGACGCGGCGATCGACAACGCCGCGGCGCGCAGGAGCTCCATCCACACGATTCGCGTCCCCAAGCTGTCCACCGAAAACGGCAGCGCGCCCGGAAGCGCCTGCAACCGGCTGCCCATGGGGCAGTAGTACGACGACTGCTTCGGCAGGGTGCAGCCTTCTTCGGAGAGGGCGAGCGTCGACAGCTTGTGGATGACGTCCAACGCACCCTTTCCGACGCCAAGCTCCCTTTCGAACGACGGGTCCACTCGGCGGCTCGCCCACGCAGCCTCGTTGAGCGTTTGGTTGTACCGGGACGCAATCGGCGGCCGCAAGCGTTGCTGGTCGGCAAAACGATCTGCATCTGGCTGCGCACGCTGGATCGCGTCCGAGAGATCGGTGCTGATCTGGTCGCCAGGTTGAACGTCCAATGCACGCGCGGAGGCCGACGCCACGACGGCAAGAAGCGACACCCTCTCCGCGGCGGTTGCGCCCGGCTTGTTGGATGCGAGGGCGCCGATGCGCGCGAATCCGCGCGCCGCCTCGAACCCGGTCTCTTGGATCACCGTGATTCGTGGCGCTTCGGAGCCTTCTTGAACGACCAGGGCACTCGCCTCTTCCACCATGCGCTTTGCAAAGTCGTCCATCATCGACCGCCGCGGGGATTGCCAAAAGACGATGGCGTTTTTGATCCGGTTTGGCGACACCGACGCCCGATTCCGCAGCTCGGCCTCCTCGAAGATCGGCAAGTGGCGCAGCGCCAGCCTCGCAGCGACTCCGCCTTGCATGCACGTCCACAGCAGATCGTCGCCGTCGACGAGCGTCACGCCCGCGGAGGTGCCGTAGGCTGCCCGAACGACGGCGGCGGCCTGCTGCGCGATCGCCGCGCCGGTCGTCGCGGCGCTCTGCATCAGGTGTTTCCCCGAGAAGCTGCGCCGCTCGCGGCGCACAGCGCTCATCAGCTCCTCGAACGCCGCCTTGGCGGACAGTTGCGCCGGTGTCGTGGCGCTGAGCTTCGGAGGCGACCCCGCGGTGAACTCGATCGATTTCGCAAGTGGGATGTTGCGCAGCTCCTCCGCCTCGTGGATTTGCATAGCCACGTCCGACGGCGGAAAGAGGCGCAGGGCGCTTCCGTCCGGCACCCCATTCCAATCCGACCTCGTGAGGATCTTGGGGAATGCCTTCGCGCGGTCCACCAGGTCATCGGTCTTCTCGTAGTACTCGCAAAACACGAAACGCTCGGCCGTGTACTCGTTGTAAACCACCGCCGTTTTGTTCTCCAGTCCCAGTTCCGTGCGGCGCTGTTTGGCAGCCGCGCGCATCTTTTGCACCGCCGCCCGACCGGCAACAACCGCCGAATTCGTCGGCTTGTCGATCAGACGACGGCGCAGCTTTTCGTGCGCGTCACGGTAGCGCTTCGAGACCCGGATGGAGTGGTTGGAAAACGACAGCGTCTGTGTCGCCAGGTTGGTGCCAAATGTGGCGGCGCCCGAGAGCCTGCGCCAATGTTCCCAAAAGTCGTTTTCTGTCATGCCCTCGGTTGCGTAATTCCACGTGACCCCCAACGCCTGAAAGATGCTCCTCAGTTTTCCGTCGGCAAGAATTTGCAGAGCGGTGTCCCAACTGAAGTTGGACTCTACGAGGTTCTTCACGCCCTCGAAGGCTTGCTCACCAATGCTGGCCTCTCGTAGTATTCGCAGCGCGGTGTTGAAAGCTACTGCGTAGGCGAACGTGCCAAGTGCGGCGGCGCCAACCCAAAGAGTGGTGTCGAAAAGCCACGAGGCCCACCGCCATCGAGTCTTAGGGGACGGCTCCACGAGAATCAGCGCCTCGTCAAACTCGTAAGCGACGAACGAGATGTTCAGCGCACTCCCTGGAACCACGATCTGCGGCAGCTGGCGCACGATAACACGATCCTCTTGCTTGCCCTTGGGAATGATTGGAAACGGGCGCGTGAATTCGGCCTTCGTCTCCTCCAGACTGATGCGCCTTGCCTCGTGCTCGTCCTTCGCCTTCTCTGCCAACACCTTCTTCATCGCGTCGCGTTCCGCTGCTGCCTTCTTCTGCTTCTCACGCCGCCTTCGTACGGTAAAATCGACCCCCTCCATGGTGGTGCCAATGTCAAGGCCCTGCGTCAGAGATGCCGACGCCTCTGCCGGCGCGGGCTGGCCCGCCGAGGGGCCGTCAGGATCTGAAGCTGGGGCCGTGCTGCTGGAGCTGCTGGAGCTGCTGGGAGCGCCTGGACCAGTGGGCGGTTGGGCGGTGAGCGTGTTGTCGTCACTCGGCACGCCGACCACGCGCGTCGAGTCCAGCTCCTCAAATGGAGGCCAAATCGGCATGGTTTCTCGCACCATGAGCCGAAGCTCGGCAAGACGCTCCTCTACGCGGCAAGGATCCAGAGCAAAGGGCGCGTCGGAAATGCGGTCCTTTGCAGCGTTCGTTGGCAGGTCGAAGGCAAGGTACTGCGCAATCTGAAACACGTTGCCAAAGAGCTGACTCTTGTCGCGTGTCCGACGCTGGGTGTACTTTCCAAGGATCGCTCCCACCACCGCTTCATAGGCAGATGTGGCGGCGTCCGTGGTTGCGGCGACGGCACCTCGCTTCTGCGCGTACACGTCGAACAAGCACCGAATGAGCTTTTGCGCCAACACGTCAAACTCGTCGATCTCCTTGCGGAACTCAGAGTACACCGCGTGCGCAACGAGCCCATCTGTTTCTTCGGCCTCAAATTCGACCTTGAACTCCGTGCCGTCAAAGTCGACGACATCGACGTGGATGCGCGTACGCAGGGTGGTGCGTCTGCGCTGACTCAACGTCAGACGGTCGTAGACGAACATGTAATCCGTGCCTCCCCATGCTTTTGCCCAAGTGTTGTCTTCGTTTCTGAACTCGCCGTCCCGGATGCGACCGAGACGAGCTGCCTCCTCTTTCAAGAACGCGTCGTTCTTCTTTTCCAGCTTGTCGCGCACGTCCGGCGGAAGGTCCCTGGCCGGCACCGGGTCCTCAAGGCGCGTGACCTCAAACTCCGATTCGCCGCCTTCGGCGGCGGCAGTGCCGTCGCCATCGGCGCCAATTGGGGCTTGCGTGCGCACGCCTGAAAGAAGCGGGTCTGCTGCCGACGCGTTGATGCCCGCATCCAGATTACGCTGCAAAGACTCGAAGTCGGCATCTCTTTCTTGCTCGGCAGTAAGCGGCGCTTTTCTACACTCGTTGACAATGTACAGGCGCCGCAAATCGCTCGTCAAATTCATGCGCTCGTCGTAGGTGTAGACTCCACTGTCAAAGCTGCTCAAGTCGAACAAGAGCTTCACAGGCGGGTGTACATCCACGCTGAGAAGAGCGTCGAAGAGAGCCGCGCTGCGCTCGTCTCCTTCGTAGTCTAAAAGCAGCTTCCTCCGCATCATGCCGATGTGCTGTCGAAGCGTGTACTTTTTGGTGTCGGGACTCGTTCCAGCGTACGCCTTTTGCTGCTCGTCCCGGAGCTGCTCGCACACGTTCACCAAGTGCACCATCTCTTCGTTGAGCTCGGCTACTGCCGAATCGCGTTTGCCACCAAAGACAAAGGATTCACCATCGGTGTTGTCCTTCTGGCGGAGTCGCAACAGCCGCGGCCGCACCGTTTTCGGCTTCTGCGGTTTCTCCAAGCTGTTTGCAAATGCGCGGACGTTTTGCGACGTGACGCGGTTGATTGGCACCCTGGTGAACTCGTTCATCACTCTGACGATGCCCTCGATGCCTTCCCGAAAGTCGACTGCATTGTCGACCATTCTCTTCATCTCCTCGTATTTCTGCGCCTGCGTGTCGTATGCGAGCGACGCCCCCGCGTTGTACAAGTTGGCAAAGGTGTTGTACGCGCGTGCCATTTCCTCGCGTTCGCTTTGACGGTTGACCGGTTTGAACGAAAGCAAGCCGAGCGCGCTCTGCGCGGGCGACCAAAACGGGTACGGCATCGTCGCGGCGTTGGCGACAATGTCGGTGGTGCGGTACGGACGGAGCGGTACGCGTGCTCCGAGTGGCTTCACGTCGTCCTCCTTGCTTTGCTCACGCTCGTCGGTAACGATTCGCTGCGTCAGGTACACGACCGTCGACAATGGCTGCAGCGCCTCCTCCTCCAGACGCACCGCCAAGCTCACCGACCGCACCTTGGTGTCTTTCGTGATCGGCGAAAGCGGCACGCCGCGTGGAAGCTTGCACCTGTGCACTCCGTCTTCGTCCTTTCGAAGTGGACAGCGCACGCCGTCCACAAGCACCACCCAATCGTTGCTCAGAGGGTCGTCTGCCCCTCGCACCAGCTCGATCGGAATGGGCGCTGTACTGTTCTGTGGTTCTGGCATCGGCGCATCCGGACGCACCGACTTCTGGTACGCCAAGGCGCCATGGAAGTCTTGCTTGGACGCCGCCACGTGCAGCTCCTTTCCGACGCGCCAACCGCTAAGCGGTGGGTCATCGAAGAACCTCGGATTGTCGAGCACCGACGGCGGTTTCGGCATCGCAACGGTGCCAACCTCAAAAGAGACGACTGCTTGCTACGACGATAAGCAACAGCCCTTATCGTGCAAGTAGGCGTGGTTCTAGCGCGTTGCGATGGACGACTTCGAGTCGTCCAGGTTTGTAGACAAGCTGGTGAAGACGCTCAGCGCCGCGAGCACGCAGGCGGGGCACTACGCGTCGAAGGAGGCGGGAACGAAGATCAAAGAGGTTTCGGGAGAAGAAAGGGTGCTGGACGCGCGGTTCCACCTCGGTGGCGACGACGGCGCGTACCTGCGCAGCAACGTGCTGCCGCTGCAGACGGCCGATCCGGATTGCGATGGCACGATGCTCTCGCGGACGAGCACCTTTGGGGTGGACGCCGCGATGAAGGGCGGCCTGTTGAAGGCGTACGCAGATCAGGTGCAAGCCAAAATTGCGGGCAACGTCGTTGCGGTCGATGATGCTATCGAGTTGGTCTTCTACTTGCTGTCCGTCAACGAGGTGGCGGATGCGGTGCGCGTCACGTTGACGTCGATGATCTTTGAGAAACCGTCGGCCAACCAGGCGATCGATTTGCTGCTCGACTACAGTGCTGCGGAGCAACGAAAGACGCGCGAGACAATCATCGGTGACGTGAAGAAGTCACCCGCGATTGCAAAATTGCTGTTTGACGCCTTCTTTGAGGTGCTTTCGCAGACGAAAACCGTCGAAGGCTTGATCGAAAAAACGATCACGGCGCCAATGGACAAGCTCCGAGACGCACAGACAAAGGTGGACGAAAGGCTGAAAACCGACGCGGCCGTCAGGGCGGAGCTCGAGCGGCTTCGAGGGGGGACATTCTCAGTGGACGAGGCCCTGTCCCCCGCTGCCAATGCGTCGCAGAGAAGGGGTGCGCCGATCGGCGCACCAGGAGATTTCGATTTCATCTCGCCGACCGCCTCAGACGATCCTTTGGCGCTCTCAAACTGGCTGTTTGGTACCGTGGCCAAACCCGCCGAACCAGAGATGTTTGAACAAGCCAAAGGCTTGTTGACAACGCTGGATCCAGCCATCGCAACCGTCGTCCTCACAATGCTGATCAGCACTGCCGCTTTTCTTGCGCAATGGTTCTTCCGGACGCAGCCTGCGGCCGGAAACCAGCCCGGTCCATCAACGGAGGTTCGGGCCGAGGATGTCACGGCAGTGACGGAGCTCGAGAAACAGCTCAACGAAGCACAGGCCAAGCTCAAGGAAGCGCAGGCCGGTCTCGAAACTGCAAAGCAGCAGGGGGTGGTCAATCAGACCGCTCTGCGTCGTGAAGTGCAAGACGCCGAAGAGGCCGCCTCAGAAGCTGCGAAGCGCTTACGCGCAACCGAGACTTCTGTATTGAAGGAGCTTAAAGAGATCGAAGATCAGCAAGGCGCGCGCGATCGGGCGAACTACGAAGCCGGCGCGCTGGCAGGTGGCGACCGAGCACGCGCGGAAAGCAAAGAGGAAGAAGCGTTGCGCACCAACCTCCCGGAGTTCCTCCGCTTTTTGGAGCGCGACGCAAATACCGACCCGGTGCTCGCGGGCGTTGTTCGAAGGGCCCGGAAAGATGCGGAAGCAGCGCAAACGGCCGGTCAGGGAACATCGTCGCCCCTCGACTACTTTGCCGCTCCGGACTTGGACACTGACAGCCAAATCCGAGCGATCGCCGCTGCCATCGCCACGCGCTTCGAAAAGCACGACAACATCGAGGGACGTGTACCGCTCCACTCGTCGTATTCGCACGACAAGCACGGGCGCTTCCTCGATTATGCGGTGGCGCGCGGACTGTGCACAGTCCGCGCGCCGCATCACCCGAAAGACAAAAACAACCCGAAAATACTGCAGTACAGTCTGCCAGGTGCGGACTTCCCCACGAGCATCGAAACGGAGCTTACGCGCAATGGCGTGACTAAGGCGGCAATCGACACGCGGAATGCCAAATCGACGAAACCAAGCCGCGAAGCAGAAGACGTTGCCCTCATCACACCCACAGATGTTGTCTCGGCGAGCAAGCCGGAGCCGTTGCGCGCAACGCAGTGGGCGCCTGTCAAGAAGACAACGAGCGGGTTTGCAATCGATCGGTCCGAGCGAGCCAATGCCGTCGCCACCGCGGTGGTGCTGGAACAGGTGGTGGACTTCTACCGTGACAACGTGCCGAAGCCCGTCGAAGTCGGCGACTTGCAGTGCGCCGCTGTTGCGAAGCTGATGCAACTGCCGTCGCTGCACGCAATTTTTCGCGCAGACGGCGACCTCAACACTCTGTGCCCTCCATACCTGAAGGATGGCGGTCAGCGCGCAGTTTTCGTCGCGTCGCCGGTGGTGCGCGGTCAAGAGTCGGTACTCTTCCCCATCAACGCAGGTCTGGCAACCGCCAAGTGGAAGGAGACAAGCGAGGAGGACAAGGGCACGACGAAGGCGCAGCCCGGCGACACCTTTGGTTTGGAGAACGCCGAGCTGACGGGGCATCTGCGCGCGGCGCTCGACGGTGCTCCAGTGTACATCCCGGATCCCGCCAACCTCCATGCCGACCACACTCAACACGATGGTGCCTCCCGCGACGGCGTGCGGAGACAAGTTTTCCCGACCAGCTCCGCGTCGCTCGACCTGGGGGCAATCACGACCGTCGTGTACAACGCCTCGACGCTTTTGGGCAGCACCGACAAACTTGCGGAAAGCCTTGCTGGCATCAAGACGCAGATCGAAGAGCTAGAGGAGAACCCCATTGCCAAAGACGGCGACCCCGATGCCGCCAACGAGAACGCCAAGAAGCGCCGCCGCGCGGTCTGGGACGACGCCGAGCGCGAGGCCTGCATCTCGGGCGACCGCCTGTACGCCTTTGTGCGCCAGCTCTCGGGAAACATCGGCGAGGCGGTGGACGCCATCTGCCAGATCGACGAGGGCCAGCTCGTCCGCCAGCAGCACGAGCAGCGCACGCAGCGCGCCCGCGCCTCCGACCGCGCCGCGCAGGAGCACATGGCCCTCGTGCGCAGCGTCTTCTCCGAGGTGATCAAGGAGAGTGGCCTCACCCTCGGCATCCAAAACGACGGCAAGGTCGGGGAGCTCAAGGTCGTCTCCAACACGCTGCGCAAGCAGCTCTCCGAGCTCACGCAGAAGGGCTCCCGCGGCGAGGGCTTCTTCTCCAACGCGGTGCAACTCGAGCAGCTGCTCGCGCAGGGCACGGGCGAGATGTCGCTCCTCGAGCTCTTTGGCAAGCTCCAGCAGGCCGGCGTCGCGCTGCAGCAGGCGGCGCTCTCGCCGCAGACGCCCACGGCGGGGCCGAGCACGTCGCTCGAGTTCCTGTCGGCGCCGCGCAACTCGCTCATAATCCGCTACAAGCCTGAGGCCCTCGCCGCCATCCGCCGCGCCTTCGACGTCTTCCAGACGGAGATGGCGCGCCACGGCTACCATCGGCGCCGCGTGTCAGCGTACGAGCTCATCGAGGGCCGTGACGAGGCGCTGTGCTCCGAGTTCGCCGCCTTCTGTGGCCACATGCTCGTCCACTCGCGCATGTTCTCGTCGAGCAATGCGATGTACCTCTCGGCGTGGCCGGCGAACGCCAACGTGACCATGCTGCGCATCTCGCTGCAGCGGCTGACCGACGCGGCGTGCACCTATCTGAACCAGACGCAGGCGCCCGCCTTCCTGAGCGCGACGGGGCGCGAGAACTACTTTGGGATCGCGGCTAAAATGCACGAGCCCGTGCTCGTCGGGATGAGCATGGCGATGGGCATGATTCGTAGGGGGACGGGTTCGGACCGTCCGTGGATTCAGGGGTCCATCTAGTAAACGTGTTTCTAAACGTATTTTTTACGCGTGCAAGCGCACAAACTCCTCGCGGCGCTGCCGGCACGCGGCCTCGTACGCGGCGAAGTCGCCCTCGGCAAAGGGGAGGAAGGCGAGGCGCGTCATGTTGTAGGTGTCCGTCATCTTGGTGAGCAGTGTCTGCTCGGCCGCCTCCCAGTCCTTGTCGTGTTTCGACCCCGGGATCGCGCACTCGCCCGTGGCGACGCTGGGTTTGCCCTCCCACTCGAAGACGTGCACGCCGCGGGGCGACATCCACGTCAAGAATAGGCGGTTGAACTCGTCCACCTTGATGCACTGAAAATTCAGCACGTAGCGTTTCTCGCTGATGCGGTAGCTCATGAGCGCCGACTTGACCTCGCACTTCTCGTGGTCGTCCTCGTCGACGATGCGGAAGTCGCACGTGGTCTGGTCTTTCCCGCGCTTCGTGCCGTTGACGCACAGCGTCTGCTCCGCGTCGACGATCTCCACGCCGCACACCTCGGCGATGACGCCGCGCGCGAGCGCCTCGAGCGCGTGGCCGCGCAGTGACGGCTGCAGCAGGCCGAAGGGCACGCGCGCAAACAGATCTTCGCCCACCGTCGTCGTCGCCCACACGGCGCCGTAGTGCGGGTCGCCAATCGCGATCGTCTCGAGGAGCGGCTCGGTGCCGTGCATCTTCTCGCCCGACACGCGGAGCTTCTGGAGGACTACGTCGATCGACCGCGAGAGGGAGGGCTGGCGGCGCTCGCCGTAGATCTGGATCTGCCCACCGCGCTTGGCCTCCGCCACACCCGTCGTGGAGTAGTACTTGCCGTTCCACCATAGCACGTGGAGGTTGTCCGGCGTCTCCGTGACGAGCACGCACAACTCGTGCGCGTCCTTCTTGACGTTGGCAAACTTCAGCAACCAGCACTGCTCGGACTCTGCCCACGAAAACCGCGCGAGCTTGACCTCGACCTTCCAAGCGTCCCCTTCGCTGTCGTACACGCGCAGGTCGTAGCTCTCCTGGCCCTCGCCCCTCAGGTTGCCGTTCTTGTCCGCCTCCCGCGGCGCGGGCTCCGTCGTGTACCCGTGCTCTTCGAGGACCTGCTTCACGACGGCCTCGGCAATCTTGGTGCCGCGCGCGAGGGTCCCCTTGGCCTCGAGCGGGCTGCCCGCGTACGCGAAGGCCGTGCACCGCACGGCCGCCAGCGCCGTGTGAAGATAGTCCCGAAAGACGAGCGTCTTCACCTCCTCCTCCTCCTCCTCGCTTTCCTCCTCGCTCTCAACCGCGCACGTGCTCTCCTCCTCCTCGCTGTCGACGTCCTCGCTCTCCACCTCCTTTCTTGCTATTTTGCGCTCGTCCGACTGCTGCTCGTTTCGGGGAAGAAAAAAATTGTGGAGTTTTTGTTGTTTCATACTCTGGGTGAGCCCAAACGCCAGCTGGCGCTTCGCGCTCATCCTGCAGTTTTCACACTAATTTCAATAAGACCATAGCCCATGTACGGCTAGCGATGTCGCGTGCGCCACGCATTTCCACAACTTTTCCATTTTCAAAACTGGTAATTTCCAGAAATACTTGGAAATTACCACTTCCAGTTTCGCCGGAGCAAATTGGAATTGCCCGATTAGGGGGTGCCACTTTCTGGAAAATTGTGTCGTCAAAATTGTGCAGATCGCGATCTCCGAGATTCAATCTCCCACATTTTGACGACACAATTTTCCAGAAAGTGGCACCCCTTCATCAAGCACTTCCAGTTTGCTCCGGCGAAATTGGAAGTGGTAATTTCCAAGTATTTCTGGAAATTACCAGTTTTGAAAATGGAAAAGTTGTGGAAATACAATGTTGCTAAGAGTGAACGTTTGGAAACTCCAGAGGACTGTTTTTGTCAAAAACTCACGCGGGGTTCATGGGCGCGAGGTTGCGCGGTCGCACGGCGATCGGCACCCGCTCGCTTGTCACGCACCGCCACCGCTCCTTCTCCGGCAGCCAGCACTCGAGAGTGACGATCTCGCCGTTGAGCTTCGCGTCCGACTCGAGCCCGCTCACTTTCAATTGTTGGCCGGCCTGCATGCAGCGGATGCCGCCGTTGTTCTTGTTCTGTTTGATTCGCAGCATGCGCTCCAGCGTCGTGTGGAGGATGGGCCGGTCGCGGTGGTCCGCCGGCATGTTCTTGAGCGCATTGGCCAGCGCTTCCGTGGGGACGAGCGGCTTTTGCCGCAGCTCGGGATCCAAAAACTTGAGCCACTCTGGCTCGGCTTGCGGTTCCGAGGTCATTGCAAAAAAATACCTGACCTTGCTCGGGACCCGGGTCTCACTCACCTAGCGCGACGGGGCCCTCAGTACGCGAGAATCTCCCTAAATTGAAAGGGCGGCGTGTTGGGCGAGGAGAAGAACAAGATGTAGGACAGCATCTGCGGCACCAGCTTTGGTGCGCTGACAAAGCCCCTGCTCTTCCACCCCGCCCACGCGAGCACGCGCTCCGGCGGCGGCGGCGTCGCCGACCGATTCTGAAAATATTCCCAATGAAGACTTCGCAGCATCGCGCTCGCCCTCTGGCTGTTGTTGGACATGTTTGCAAGTTTGTCGCGGTCAAACTTGCCCTCGTACTGCGACTGCGCGATGGTGGTGTTCTTGAGCCACTTCGCGCCCGCGCCAAAGGAGGGCCGCTCCTCAAAGCACTCCTGCCAGACGTCGAGCAGCACCCGACCCACGATGGAAACGTACGCGTCGACAAAGTCGCGCGACATCGATGTGCGGATGTGCATGGAGATGAGCAGCAGGTTGACGAAAAAACAGGCCTTGCGCCCCGCGGTCTCAAACCCGGGCTTGACAAAGAAGGAGTCGTCAAAGTCGATGGCGCGCAGCATGTTCTGGCTGCGAAACGTCAAAATGTTCCCGGGCTTGATGTCAAAGTGGACAAATCCGTAGACGGCGATGTTGTAGCACAGGTGGATGAGGTCTTCGCCCAACTTGATGGCCTTGTTAAAGTACTCGAGGGGGCGCTGTTGCAGCGCCCCCGAGGGGAGAAACGTCTTCTTGACGTCGTCCACGTACTCTTTGAGGTTGTAGTCGGCGCGGTCGGTGACCATGAGCACGCCGTAGCTTTGTAGCTGCTGCGCCAAGTTTCCAGTCTCGTCCTTCCACGGCCAGATCACCGCGGCGAGAATCTGCGGTCCGGCGCCGATGGAGGCCATGTGCAAGCTGTACGCGACCTCGAAGATGGCCTGATCGCGCGACACGGACTTGTTCCGGCCGTCTTCGAGGTCGGGCGACGTCATGCGAATCACGTACTCGCGGTCGGGCAGCCGCAGCCCCGACGCGGTCGGCCCCGCCGCGCCCGCGACGCCGAGCGCCTTCAGTTGGGGCGGCCAGCGCTTGGCATCGTTCAGCGGCGACGCCGAGGTCGGCGTGTAGAGCGTGTTGTAGGAGCCGGCGCCGATCGTAACGGTCGCCGCGTCGCCATTGTAGATGCTCTGCACGAAGCCGACCCAGTTACCAGGAACGAGCCACGCGTTCCAGTCCCGATCCTGATCCGCGGGCGGCGCCTCGAGCTCGTTCCACGTGTAGAGCTTGCCGTCGGCCCACGGCGCGCAGAGCACCACCATGTCGCTCACCGACACCACCGTGCCGACAAAGGCGTCGCTGGTCGGGTTGGGTCGCGAGGCGTCGTCGATGTCGGCAAAATTCTTGGCCAAAGGGTGGAAGATCGAACTCGGCTCGACGGGTTTGGGCGGCGGCGCGCTCGGCGTCGGCAGCTCGGACGCCGAGCTCCCCGGTGTGCCGGCGTTTTGGGGCAGTCTGGACAGCTTGCTCGGCGGTGCGGGGCGCTTCGGGGGGTCGGAGGAGGCGTCGGTGCCGTTGTCCTGTGCAAACTGCTGCGACTCCGCCTCGCGCAGCTCGTTGGCGAGCCGTTGCTGGTCGACCCGCATCTGCCGCTGCGCTTCTTGTTGCCGCATCTGCTCCTCTTTGCGCTTCTGGTTGTCGCGCACGATTGCTTGCGTTGCCCGTGCGCGGTTTGCGGCGTTCTGTTCCTCCGCGCTCGCGATGACCGGGGCGTTTGCGCGCGTCTTCGCCAAGCGCTTTTGCTTCGCGCGTCGCTCTTCGAGGAGGTTCTTGCCCATGGTTGGCATGAACAATCGCTCCAACTCTGCGGCAGACAGAACCAGTGTCATTCTGGCGTCGTCATCTTCTGCTAAAAGTGGGGGGCGCTCAAGCATATTAACGGCCGATGCACTGCGCGGGGTCTGTGGCCGTAACTGAGGCGCACCTGGGTGTGGGGCGCCGTCGGTTGCGTGGCACCCAATGGGGAAGGTGGCGGCTGCTACCCCTACGAAAAAAAACGGTCAAAAAACGGTCAAACGGAGTTAGCGTCTTCGGTTAACGCCGCAACAACAGCTGCAGGGGCGGTGTCCACACCGCCCCTGTTTTGGGGTCGGCGCACAACGCCTTAGCGGCGCCCATGCCGAGAAGTCTGTTGCCGACGATTCCCGCGTCGCTCAGCGCGCGCACGGCGCCGCCGGGCGTGTAGCCTATCAGTCGCGTCGGCGCGCACGCCTCTTGCGGCAGCCCGAGCGCGACGATGACCGCCGAGTCGTCCAAGAGCATCGCGTCGCTGCCCGTTTTGGCCTGCGCGATCAGCCGGAGCGTGAGCGCGACGCACGTCGAGGGCCCGACTTCGGGCGCGCCCGACCCGGCAAAGGTGCACGGCAGGCAGCCGCCCAGCATCGGGTTGAGCCTAAAGCACGTGGAATTGTAAGGTCTGTACCGCGCCATCTCCACGCACATGGCGTGCAGCGTCGTGAAGTCAACTTTCAGAATCGGGTAGGTGTAGATCAGCGCCTGATCGGTCCAATAGCTTGCGTTGCCCGCTTTCTGGAAGCGCGGCCGCTTGTCCATTTGAAAGTCGAAGCAAACG
>PAUB01000040.1 GCA_002713695.1 Opitutaceae bacterium | reverse complement strand
TTTGGTTCGTTTCGCGAAAAGTTACATTTGTAACTAGGAAAGTTACATTTGTCACACGTCGGGTGTGAACAGTGCCATACCAAGCTGTGAATAAAACCCCGATGTAAGACTTTTCGTCAATCACAATAACCACCGGTTTCAAGAGTGACATCCGGAAATGGACTGGGAAAAATATTTTCCTAGACGGCTTGGGTCATCTGAGCTGTAATCTCCGAATTGGAGCAAACACAACCCGGGGTCACACGACGCTGTGGGTGTACCAAATCACCACATTCTGAACAGATACGCCACGTTTCAAATCCATGCAAGTGGATAGAGCAGCCACACTCCAGGAACTGAACCTGCACCATCTGCAGGCACTCTCGGCAGCTAACAGGTGGTCTGTTGGCAAGCGAGAAGGTCTGCCTGGCCTTATTGCGGGGCTTCTTGGGGGTCACTTCCAGGGGACCCTTCGCGATCACCTCTATAGCCACGACGTCCGCAGTTTGCTGCTGCTCTTCCAGCACCTCCATTTGCTGTTCAAATTCACGCCTGTCCTTGGCCTTCTTGCGGGCTTCGATATCCTTTTGCATCTGCCGTTCTCTGAGGCCTGGGTCTTGCACAAACCGAATGAGTTCGTTTGCGACGCGCTGGTCGGACGCTATATAAAGTGGCTCGAGCTTCTGAGGCTCAAAGTGAAGCTTTGGGTGCTCAGTTCGGACTCGAGTGCGTTGGAAGTGCATCACTCGGATGATGCGCGCTGCCGCTGATATACCTACGGTGGGCCCTAGCGACTCCATACTGGAGCTAAAATCTCCAAGCGATATCGTGTTCGCTACGAGTTCCGGATGCATGCCTAGTGCTTCAAGTCGATCTAGATCGGCCTGTGTAGATTCAATTTGCCCACACTCTTGATCACGTTTCTTCTCCCTTTCTTTCCTTTGCTCAGCGTTGAGAACGATACTGACATTCGTCTGAGGGGTATGCTTCTCTTCTTTTACCACATCTCCTGCTTTTCTGGAGGCAAACGCCCGCTCCTTTTCCAAGACGGTAGCACGGGAATTCACCTCATTGATCAACGCTTGACGTGCGAGAGGATTAGTAGGCCCGTTCAAAGGGCTCCAAATCCCGGAACGAAGAAGGTGACCAAGAGAAACGATGTCTGTGGTCCCCCATCGAGGGGTATCGATCTCGGGGTTCCCAGTGCGAAATGCCTTCTTTCTCCCACGGAAACATCTAGATTTCTGTTCGGCTCCCTTGCAACAGAGCTCTTTGATTGTTTCAACATGCTCAAACTCCGAATCTCCCCACCACGGAGGGCCATGGCACTCTAGAAAGTGGATTGCTTCTTGCTGTACAAGACTGTTTACTGTCTGTCGCAGTTGCGGCTGCACGTTTGCTTCTCCCTTGAGAAGACGCGTCATTGCTCCTTTTGCAATTTCCATGTCCGCCTTCGCCTTTGCTGTTTTGGCCTTTGCAGCCTCTTTATTCTTTGCGTCCTTCTTCTCGTGTGCCTTCTTTGCATCAGCAGTCGACCATGGGGTCGTTCTGACTCCCGGTGCCGGTTGAAAGAAGCTGTCCATGACGCTCGCCAGTAGACGTGGGTTGTCGGAGGAGTGACTAGAGAAGATTCGCCAAAAGGGACCTTAGCAGGGGTTCATTTGGTTTTGGCCAACACTTGTTTTTGGCCAGCACACTCACTGGCTTGCCTCTAAAAAACTCATGAAGTCGTTACGCGCCTCCATCTCCTCCGGGCGATGGACCACAAGACAAGGGCAGGAGTGGTCCCTACCTCCTAAAGATACCACCGCTGTCCATCGCATTGCGGTCAACGATCACACACCTAGAAGGAAGAGTCGAGCATTCAAGGCGCGAGCAAGGCTCTCTGGTAACGGAGGGGCTCTCCCCGAGGTGGCCATAGGCACCACCGCCGGCACAATCGTTTGATTCAAGTACTCTTGCGTGCTTTCGTTCGTTTCGACACGAGAGCGAAGAATACGCGCCGAAATCTCAGCGCATGCCACAAACGGAGCGTTCGCGGCGAGTATCTTGGCATAAGCACGCTTTTTCTGTTCTATCACCATTTCTGCTTTTGCATATTGATTTCTCAACGAATCCAACTTGAGATTTGATTCCTGAGACTTGGTTGTTGCAGTCTTGGTGTGGTCGGCGACAAGTTTATCGGTTTCCTGCTTTCCGATCAGAGTGTTGAGGCGCGTAATTGCATCAGCATACTTGGTGGTTGTTTTTTGGCTCAGCAACGACTCGAGAATAGTAACCGAGCTATAGCATTCTGTGTATTTATTCTCCGCCAAAAAGATAGCCTCGATGCACTTAATCAGTTTGTCCCATATATTATGGGTTTCATATAACTTCAGTCTTCTCAACGTCTCCTCCCGATCGTCCGGCAAGTGCCTCGTATCAAACGCGTCGGCTTCGCTGCGCTGTTTTTCAATATTCACCACCCTTGTTCTGAAGAGAGCTCTGGCTTGGTCGCTGCTGTCATCCTGACTCATCGCAGTAAGTGCATCCTCCGATACCTGCGCTGCCATGACCCTTCTGTCGATCCATTCCATTACAGGGTCGCAAAATAACACCACGCATTCAAGCCACCGTTTTGTATTGATGGCAATCTTGGATCCCTCAAACCCGAGATTGGTTGGAGGGTCTTTGAAAGCGCTGAACACCCCAGTGCTCATGCGATAGTTGAGCGCCAGAGGCGGCAAGATTTCGATCTCACTTTGAGAGATCTTTACATTAGATAAAACGCTCGAAAGTTGGGCTTGGTACTCGCGTTTCTTCTCGAGCCATGTTTCCGAGGCGGAGCGCTGCGCTTCGATTTTGCTATGCTCCAGGGGAGGTGGCTTGATCACCTCAGTTACTGGACCAAGATCCGATGACTGGTCGTATGTCATTTTGTTGCGTACAGTGATGGCGACATTTGTGTCCCATCTCTCCTTGACTCGGTCAATCGCGCGCTTCTGCACCTGATTCACACGCTGCCACATTCCATTCAAGTTGTGGTCTGTGCTCTTATCGAAGGGGTTTTTCTTATGTGTGGTAATCAACAACGCCACAAGCGTCCTTGATGTTACTTCGTATATATTGTCCACGCTCTTCTGATAATCACCATGCTCAATGTAAGGTGGCGGAGCACCATGCGAAAGACTGTTATTTTTATTGATCGCCGCAAGGCCGAATCGAATCGCTGCAAAGGTAAAGAAGCGTGCTTTTACAAACTTCTTGGATTCGGATCCGTAGTCTGCCATAGTTAGATGGAACTTGAGGTTGTGTGAAGAAAATATTCCCCTCCATTTAGGCCATATTTCATCATTGTTGATCACATTTGCGATCGCGGCAATCTGTGTGTTCGTGCCCTTGCCGGTTTCGAGATGGGCCACTTCTTGCGATACGCGCATAAGTTCACCCTCAGACTCAGCAAGCTGGCTGAACGTCACATCGGCCATATAGGGATTGTTGCAATTTTTGACACCCTCGTGTTCCTGCAGTTTTTTGTATAAATCCCACACGGCATCCGCTTGATCCTCTATTGCCTTGAAATATCCATCGTAACCTCTGGTTAGCTCTATTAGGTTTATTATCTCTTCGCAAAGTACATCCTTGGAAGCGACCGGTTTCTTCTGCGAACCCGACGATCCTAAATCCTCTTTTCGCTTGGGGGGCATACCGTTTAGAGGTCCTTATCCGTTACTCAACTTCCACTCGGTGTCGAGCAGATATCTGGTGAGTCACCTAGTTGGGAGTCTTCGGAAGACCGTTGGTCGAAATCGATCAATTGTTTCAACGGTTTCACTGCGTGTTGAAACCGCTCAGTGAAGGCGTCCACCGGTGCTCCGACTCGGCTTGTGGCGGGTGCCGATGGGAGCTCAGAGTGTTCCGGAGGCGTGGTGCGAACCCCACTTCGTTTTCCGTTGGTCGAAGTCGATCAAATGTATCAACGGTTTCACTGCGTGGTGAAACCTCCCAGTGAAGGCATCCACCGGTGCTCCGACTCGGCTTGTGGCGGGTGCCGATAGGAACTCAGAGTGTTCCGGAGGCGTGGTGCGAACCCCACTCCGTTTTGACCGGTTTCAAGGGGGGGGGGCGGATGGCTGGAACGGGTGATCAGCAAGGGTGCAATAATGGATCTCATGGAGAAGCTCGATATTTTTTACGAGTTAAATGTCAATTAGGATTAGACAGTGGTTTCCTCATGTCCAGAGAGTTCAGCGACAGTGTCACGCCTGTCGCCGACATCGGCACACTGTTCACCCGCCTACCCGCTACCACATGCAACGCACCGACCTTCTTCGCCCCCCGTGCGTCTTCGAGTGCCTTCTTGATTAACAACACGTTGCGCTCCGCATGCGTATGTTCATCACCAACACAGCCCAGTGGGGTGCTCGAGTTGGTGCTCAACGACTGCGTCGTGAGTTGATTCACTGCTCGGACGTCCCGGAGGATCCATGGGTTTGCCGTCGCCGCCGCGCGTGTGCTGTACATTTGCATTAATACTTCTGGAGTCGCCGCCCCGGGGTTGCTGCTGCTGCTCAGCAGGCCGCCCTTTTGGAGAATTGCGGCCACCAATTCCGCACAGAAGAAACTCTTATTATCGGTCGTTCTCGGCCAGAGAATCGATCGAAACATTGCCGAGTTGCTGAAGGGCTTGCCCACGCAAGATCTTGCGTATCGCAGCATGACTAATTCGGATTCTTGTGTGCAGCCCAACTGCAGATAGCAGTACTGCGAGACACACAAGCACGAGTTGGTAGGATTGATGGGTACCATGTGTGATGATCTAATTTTAGATGCACACACCTGTGGATTACGCCCCGTCCGGTTCACGAGTTCCACACCAACGTCGTCGTTGAATATCCGTGCAACGTTTGTCATCTCACCCGACGCGCCCGGAGAGGAGCCAATTGCCAGCTCCACGTGGGTAAAGTTACTATTCTGAAAAGCGGCTGCGACGATGTTTAGAAAGGGTTCTTTATACCACGCCGCAGGTATTTTGTAAAATATCAGAGTTACCGATCCTCCGCTGTCCATCACTCTCCTTTCTCAACTCGTACGTACACACCCAACGTTATTCCACGAGCTCAAAATCCGGACAATATGCTGGAGATCAGCCCTCCTTCTTTCTGTTGGTTAGAGAGCATCGTTTCGAGATTTTGCTGAAGCGCCCGTACAGTTTCTATCATGTCCGCCAGAGGGAGTGCGGTTTTCTCGAAAGACGAGGCGAAGCTCTCTGCGACTTGCACGAGCTTGGTCTGCTGCTCGTCGGCACGAGCGGCTCTCTCTGGATCCAACGCAAGAGCGCGAACAGCAGTTTCAACGAGTGCCTTCACAAGATCACCGAGAGCATTCGTGGTTCGAAGCGCCTGGATTTGCCTTGTAGGAAGCTCGGAGAGCTTCCTAATATTGCGCAACGCAGCTTTCAGGCGTTCCGGGACATCGGAATCTGAAATCACCGTGAGCAGCCGATGCTCTACCAGGTTCTGAGCCTGTTCGATGATCGGCTTTGCTTCTGCCCCATAGGAAGGGGCACGGGCAGCAGACGGGGCTACTCCCTCTTCCGACTTCTCGGGCTTCTCTTCGTCGGATTCGTAAGACGACGAGCTGCTAGAGCATTCGCCACCGCCCGATGATTCTTCTGAAGAATCTTCCGATGGATCTGTGTCGGCATCGAACTCCTCTTCCTCCTCATCTCCTCCCTTCTTCTTTCTGTCTTGTGCTTGCCGTTTGCTCGGCAATTGGGGCTTTGCGACGAGACCGTTGCTCGACGGGCGCTTGCGTCCTACTACCGACGCTTGCATACTGTGGCTGAAATCTTCGGAAGTCGAGGAATCCGAATCGGAGTGTGGCATATCTCAGTGCCGGGCAGAGTAGCTGGGACAGTGACGTGTATCAAAGTCGTACTTAGCGGGCTGGGAGTATGTCGATTTGGCCAAGCGACCGATTCTGGTAAGATAGAACCGGACCCTACCTGTCGACGCAGAGCGCACTGCGAGGTGATGCAGTCTGAGCGGGTAGCCGGCACCAAAAGGCCCCTTGAGGAAAACAAAGAAGACGACGACACTGTGCTATTAGCTTCTAATGAGCTCGATGGCCCGGAAATTGTAGTTCCAAGGCTACACTTGATTGGGTCAGTCTTGGAAAAGCGGGTCGAAAAGGACCCCCCAGATTATAATGCTCACCGCGACGGGCGCGGTGTATGGAGGACCAATATGTCCCCGGCTGTGTTGCGCTCAGTGGCCCAGAGTCTGTCGGTGGGGTACGTTGTCGTGGGCCACGGGGCAAGCCTTGAAAGCCTTTTGGCGGCGTTCGATTATCTATGCCTTTCGTTCAAGGGAAACGTTTCGACGCCGTTTGAACTAGCATATCGCACACGGAGCTACTGGAAGACGTCGGAAGCCCGTCACGATACCCAGGATGTGCTTGTAAGAAGACTCGCATTGCGCATCTCAACCTCACAAAACCTCTCATTAAGATTAAAACGAGTCGACGAAAGGTGCTTGGACATTCCATGTGTATTTCACGGACTGGGCTTTGGTGTGCAAAACCAAGAATGGCTGCACGACCTACAGACTGGAAGCATCAATGGTTTGAGCGAGATAGCAAAAGACTCTAAACTGTTTATCCAGGCCTGTCAAGTATTCAACGTTGGCAACGCGCGGGGTCTCTATGATTGCTCGCGCATGCTTGTAGAATTCTTGCCAAATACGATGACAATGCACTCACACCTCCCCAGGTTTGACCTGGAAAAGCTTACTCGCGCATCCGCGCACTCTCTAGACGATTACTTGAATTTGCCAACATACATCACAGTGGCGTGTTTTCTTAGCGCCGCGTGTAAATTGACACATCACAAGCGTGGAACTCCACTCGATCAATCTGGCGATCTCAAGATTACATGGTCAGCTGTCTTTAGAGGAGACCACAGCCAAGACGGTGTCACTCGACTCATCAAGGCGGGGGATTTCCAACGAGTAAAAGATGTTGTGTTGCTTAAATCATGCATGGAGGCCGGTGACGAGATTGGTTGGTTATTCAAGTATGGCTTCGCCATTACGTGTGTTGAAGATTTGACCAATTTTCAGGGGGCAATGAACTGGTTTGCAACGCGCATTTGTCGCCCCAGTGTCAATGTGTCGACCTCAGATGAGATGCAGGATGCATTACAGATGCATCACCAAACCGCACTGGTCGAGCACGCCTTTTGTGTCGATATGCTGCAGTTCTGCAGCAGTGTGATCCGCAAAGAGCCCGACTGGAACGCTCTCTTGTCCAATCAATTTGCCGACGAGGAAGGGGGGCAATCGACGCCAGCGCGCGAAAAGCTCGCTAGCGAGCTCGTAAAGTACGGCATTCGGGTGGTGCGTTGGAAGACTGTGTTCACCGCAAAAGGGACTTCTGCGTGCCACGACCCTAGCCCTGTAACCCACTTTCCTAAGTTTCTTGACCACCCCGAACAGGCTAGATTCGCTGGGTATCGCACACAAGCGCTCCTCGAGTGGATCCCAAGCGCCGTTCGGGAACGGTAAACACACACCCTCCCTCAGAACGCTTTGTGAGGTGCATATTTGGGACGAGTTTTCCAATAACCACTAATGCACTAGCGTCGCTAGCTTTGTCAACACAGTCTTGTGTGGCCTCCCGCAGCTCACATGCCACCCACCTCAGACGGCGACAGTGTGCGCACGGTTGGTTGTGCACTAGTCAAACTAATCCATAGCCACCGGGCCTTGCAGGGGGGGGGAGCTCGAAGCGTGGGTTGGCGCCTGGGAGCCGCGTTTTGAGATTTGGCCCTCGGTGCCATCGTAGACGAGCTTCGCAGCTTCATCGTCTGGATTTTCAGACTGTGAGATCCTTAGCTTTTTTGCATCTCGGTGGTGCACAGACGTTTCGTTGCCATCTCGGTCGGTCGGTGCCGGTTGGTTGTGGAGGTGGTGTGGGTTGGGAGGCTGTCTGCTCTTGTAAGGGTTATCAGAGTGCCGACAGGTTGGCAAGTGTGGCGCTGTGAGACCGCGTCGAGCGAGTCACTCGCATACTCGCACCGTTGGTAAGCGCATGGTTGAGATACAACGAGATGTATAGCGTACCAAACACAACCAACGCCGTTGCCAGTCCGAGCAGTACGATCAGAACCAATTCAAATTCTCGACTCCCAGCCTGGTTTAACACCGCGGCCGCTGACCAAAGAAAGGCACCAACCAGTGCCGCGGTCCCAAGGGTTCCTGATACACTGGACACAAATGGTACAACATCGAGCTTTTCTAGCTGTCTCTGACGGGCTCTCCGTTCGATAGACGTCATCAAGAGTTGCAAGAAGGCGGCTGTGCATGCAACGAAGGCGATTACAAAACGAGGCAACTTGACTACCGCCATTGTGACCACATCACCGACCGCAAATAGCACGATTACTATCACTGCCAACACCGAGACTGTCGTCTCGTCCTGGTTACGCTTATTAACTGGCGTATTACAGAGCCAGATAATCTGATACACGAGGGCCGTGAGCTTTGCGGAGAGCACGAGAACCCGCACGATCGACGTGGCAGCCGCTTCTGATGTTCTAAAGTAGCTTACCAGGTCGAAGGCGAAGGCGCTGAGGAGTATAATCGAATGCCAGGCAAATCCACGAATGATATTGTAAGCGTGCTCGTTGTTGACTAACGTCTCCATGGCTGTGGCCATTTTATACACAATCGTACCCCTCCCCCCCCCCCCCCCACTTCTGATATTGCCACCGCCGTCTATTATTATGAAGCCCCCCCTCTTTCACACCCATGTAGAGTTCTGCAGTGTATGAGGTACCCGCGGGCCCATGCGAGACGAGGGGTAACACGAACACGACGCAGCGCACGATTTCACCGCTTCCGCTCGAGTCCACTCATAGAGAGGATACCCGACAGACTTGCGTGCAAAAAAGTCGTTCCATGACCACGTCTGCACGCTCCGGTGGTCAGGTGCCAGACGGAACCCAGAGCTCTCGATCTGAGCTCTCAGGAACCGTCCCTGGAAACTCGAGAGGGCATTCCAGTCCGCCGTGACTAAGAGGTTTCGAACCTTACCATTTGCCAGCTCCCCACGGCCGCTGCAGACGACTGAAAACTCCGATCCCGACGCGTCTACCTTCAAAAGATCGACCCGGGGGAGGCGAGAGAGTATCGTCGCGAGGTCTATGGCCTTCACCGTCGTGCGCATCCACCGAGCGTGAGACGCGGCGCGCGAAAACCTACCCATCGCCGCAATCAGGTGAGACTCGCCATAGTCCAGGCTGTTGAAACGCATCGTGCTGTTTCCCCGTGCAGCTGCAGATACGGCGGCGTGAATAGGCTTGATTCGAGCTCCGATCCGAGCCGCCTCTATGCCATTCCGCAGGTGTTTAAAAGAGCGAAAGTCTGGCTCGACTGCGATCACTTGGCACCCCCGAGATGCAAAATACATGGCGTACGGGCCAACGCTGGCGCCAATGTCCACGACGTACTTCCCTTTGCAAGACTCTTGCATGACGCGGCGCCAAAGCAAGTGCAGATAGCTGCCACGGTGCCATACTCCTCTCCAGATGTCATGGAGAGCTCCCCTGGTGTTGTGGGTCAGGTTTGGAGTCGGAACCTGCACGTCCACGCAGAACGGAGGTCTTCCAAAGTCCCCGTCGCACACGCGAGAAAAAGAGGTCACCCCGTCCATTACGATCGTGCGCTAAGGGGCTTATAACAACAACCACCGTTACCCTTAGCGCATATACCGGTGCAGGCATGCAAGATGCATGGGAACAGGCGCGTCGAGATGCAGCTCTTTTTGAGACGCTCGACATCACGCACCCGAGTGGGGAACTCGTGAATAGGTCGCAGGAGGTTTGGTGTGCATGCAAGCAGGCCGAGGACGACGCGGAGGCAGTCAAGCTCAAGGAAGATCTCTCCGATGAGCGACTTGAGCACATGGCCAGGTTTACCGACCGACTTCCACTCGACCGATTTACGGGCCTATTTGAGCTCGTCCCGTCGCTCGTCAACGTGGTATCGCTCTGCGAGGCCCTACCGCACCCCAAATCGGTCGGGGGTGGCAAGCTTCCTTTAGATCTCCATCTGATCGCGTCGCGTTGTTCCAATTCGTGAGTGTACCACCACCGGCCGCAACGAACCCCCAGAAATCCCCATAAAGTCGCAAGCTGGGTGGATTAATTAATCTCACTTAAATCTCCCTGCTCCATGGCAGCTACTTTGCACCACGGCGATTTGCGGCAGTACAGGTGGGAGAGGGCTGCTCCCAGTCGCACGCGGCTCTTCCCTTATCCGAACCTCAACTGGCACTGACGTCCTCCCTGTCCGTTCTCAGCTGGCCTTTTCAGACCCGAGATCTCGCGTGCTTATCTTCCGTGCGTTCTCAGGGATTCTAACACATACCCGCCCCGTAAGGAGAGTTAGGCCGCTCCCCTTTCCTACTCGGGTCATGCCTGGTCCGTGGCGCACAGACACTGGTCGCATAGTAGGCACTGGGTGCGACTCCGCAATGGCGGCCCGGTTGGCAGTGGCGCGAGCTCAACGACAGATTGCGGTCGAGGCTAATGTCTATCTAAGATTGCGCAACTTTGCGGTATGGTGCCCAGTAAGCCAATTAACGCGCACTCTACATGGCCAAAAATGCACACCGGCCCTTCACAGGTGATCAACCAAGTGGCCGCCGCCAGCATCGGAGCGACTCTTGATTGTGATAGTTTCGCCGACTCCCATTCCTCGGATTCGCACTTTGACCGCGCGTCTTTTGTAGGCCTTGCGGTATGCTACAGGATTTGAACTTGGCCACGAACCGGTCAAACCTCGCCGCCACTATCTGAGTCGTACCCGTCCGTGCTCACAGTGGCGTCCGGCTCACGAAGCCATATGCTGCGGTGCGCCTTGCGTGCCAATTCCCCACTACACTCGCCGCAGCCCACTACCACAGCGGGCTGACCCCCCCCCCTGCCCATGCGCAGAGATCTACTCCACAGGGCGCGCAAAGTAAGAGAAGCCTCTGTTACTCAAACAGCCCACCGTCTGATCAGCACACTCTCCTTTCACACGCACCTCACCACATTTGTACAGCCTTCCTGGGTCGACGCGCACTTACGATCTTCTGCACTCCTGGTCGCGCATGGCCGCTGAGCTATACCGGCACACAAACAAACCTGATAGAGTCAATTTATTTCATCCAGAACTTAGAAACTGCCACCTCCCGTCTGAAAACTCGAAGCGTCCAAGGCGCACCCCGCTCCCTCAACCTGCGCCTCCAACACCCGTGACCAATATATGGGAAAATGACGAGTGGGCCTTAGCCGACGCGACCGAGATGGAGGAGATGGGTGATATCAATTATGAAGACGGTGAAGAACTCCTGGCGGCCGCCGGCTTTTGAGATTGATTTGCTCTTGCTCTCGAGCTCTCAGAGAAGGACTGCTCGGTCAATTACACAGGCGGTAATAGCAGGGGTTCGGCGTGGGTCGCCTTTGAGCTTGTCTTCTTCTACCACGCTGGTAGGGTCAGACCACTGCGCTTACGACCGCCTCGATTGCCTCCCCCAAGAGCATCAGCTCGCAGACCCCAGATTCATATTCTGCGCGGAGGTCTTCTAGCGTTCTTCTGTCTGTCCGAATGACCGCTCCGATTACAGCTTCGATGCGTTCTACACAACCGTCCGCTGGCGTGTTGAGTGCCAGAAACACCAGAAGTCTACTGAGTGGTTGTTCGAAACTTGAACGCAGCCCAGGCTCTTGCAAACTATGCACGAGAGCAGCCCTCATGCGTTTTACATGCTTTCCAAAGGTGGAGCGACTGGAAAGCTCAAGGGCGATCTGTGGGTTGGTTGTTGCTCGAGGCAATGAAAACAAACAAGCCCAATCGTCGTCCGTCAGTCCCGTTGCGTCTGTAGGAAGCGAGACAATAACTTCTCGCGAGTGAGAATATTTAACCACACATTGTGCTTGATTTACAAGGGCCAGCCCTACTCCCAGCCTCAGTATTTCGAGGTCGCTCAGCGGGCGCGCAAGCGATAACCGATCTCTCAACGCGGCCGCGACCAACGAGGCCGATCGTCCTTCGGACATTGTACTGTCCCCGTAAGCCACCGACCCAGAATATAGCTAGCGGATCTAGCAGGGTTAAGTTTTATTTGGGCTAGCTGGCCAAAATGTCCGCGTGACCCGCACTAGCGAGGTTTCATTGGTTTTTGTCAGCTGGCAAAATCCTCTGTCGCCTCTCTAAGATACGGAGTGGTATCTCCCGGAGCTCCCAATCCCCTCGTTCAAACATGTCCGCACAAGCGTCGACGTGGCTCATAAGATTTGATCCCCCCCCCAGCCGACCGGACCTGCACCGGTCCGTCGTTGGGCAGCGCATGTTCCAGGCCCAAACCAAATCAACCCCCTGCTACAAACTGCTTGGAGGCCATGGAGGCTCCGTTGAGTGGTCGTCTAAATGGCGTAAGTATGGGCCGGTAATATTTCGCCTCGTAGCTCAGCTGTTCCTCAACGCTCGAGTTGATGCTCGTGTCGCGAAGCACATCAGGGTTATCTTCAACGTCAGAGTCGTAGTCGTCATAGTCTGTGGGGTGAAACTCGGCGTTATCGAGCACTGTGTCTGAGCTCGGCGTGCAAGGACACTTTCCTTTGGAGAAAAGGGATACTACTACTTTATTGGCCTGCTTGAGGCGCTTCGAGTATGGCGCAAGGGCATCTCTGTAGGTGCAGGGTGCGTTTATGGTGTGTGTCGTGTAGACGGATTCGTGTATGGACGAGTGAGTCATCGATCGTTTGACCGTCATCGTCTATTCCTGCGCTGTTCTTCGGTGCCGGATACGACACGCGCGGGTGCGTGTGCAACGACGAATGGGACTTGGCCAACTCTGAGAAAAGGTCTTGTCCCAAACCGAAGCGTTCCTGGGTCAATCGTCGAAACCGCCCTGTGACCATAGCCCCAGGACGCTACAGTGTTGGTGAAGTGGCTGCCCACAGACATAGACGCCCAACCACATAGGGCACACACATACACACACCTCGACCCGGCACCGGTAAAACTCAAGCATGTCCTTTAGCGTCGAGCGGAAACCGACATTTCAGGATATTATGCACCCAGACACGCGGGTGCTCAACGTCCGATCTCCTTGGGCGGAGCTAATTATCAACGGGTGGAAAGACGTGGAGAATAGGCCAAACGCTCTAAAGATGCACCCTAATGCCGTTTGTCTGCTACTCAATTCTGCTAACAAGTCTTCCCGCGCGGACATCCGCCGCACGAACTGTATCCTCAAGGCGATTGGCAAGGATCCCGTTTGGAAACCCACGGACCGCCCGCAGTGTATCATCGGCGTCGTCAAGTTTGAGGGGAGCTTTGACGAGGACGAATTTGCCAAAGCCAATTTTGAATCACCTTGGTACAACGGCGCGCCGGACCGGGCGTGGGTTGTCAAAGAGTATTGGAAATTGCCCAATCCGATCCCAAACGTCCCAGGCTCGCTCTCGCTCAGGAAGCTACACAACCTGAAAAGGTCACATCCGGAACTTTACGACCTCATCTTGAAGCAACTGGAAGCGCAGCTTGGTTAGAATGGTCGATAGCCGAAGGCGCACGTGGTGATCTCGCGGAGCAGATGGACTTTTAAGGCGGTTTCACTGGAAGTTACATTTGTAACAAGAAAAGTTACATTTGTCACACGCCTGGTGTGAACAGTCTCCTCTCGAGCTGTGAACAAAACCCCGATGTAAGACTTTTCGTCAACTCTA
>PAUB01000039.1 GCA_002713695.1 Opitutaceae bacterium | reverse complement strand
TGTCTGCCTAGTGCCCCTCTGGGGATTCTAGCTAGGCGTACCTTACTCTTCTGTCTGTGTCCGGTCCATGTGACCAACGTTTCTGGACAGGGAGTACTCGTCCCACTCTACGCTCCCGTCGTCGTCGCCCTGGTTCTCGGGGACCATCGCTTGCAAAAGCCGCTCTCGGATGCGCGCAAAGAGCGCCACATCGACGCGCCGAAGGACCTCCCTCCGCAGCTGACTGTCCGGGAAGTCCCGGAAGGCCCGGACGCGGGGTCTCAGAGAACGGAGGGCCTGTTCCGAGAGGCCGTCGTAGGTTTCCTGGCTGAGCAGCACGACTGCCCATTCGTCGCCGTTCTCCTCGGCCGCGTCCTCCTGCTCCTCGAAGGCCCCCATTAGCGCCCGCTCGAGCTCCTCCGCGTCCTCCTGCTCGTCCGCCGCCTCCATTAGCGCCCGCTCGAGCTCCGCCAGAAGGCCCCCATTAGCGCCCGCTCGAGCTCCTCCGCGTCCTCCTGCTCGTCCGCCGCCTCCATTAGCGCCCGCTCGAGCTCCGCCTCCAAGTCCTCCTCCTCGTCCGCCATCTCCGCATCCTCGCCGGCCGCTTCGGGCGGCGGCGCGGGCGGCGCGGGCGGCGCCGCCGGCGGGTTCAGGCGCCGCGTGTCTTCCGCGGAAAAGGGCTCGCGGCAGTAGGGACAGCAGCGGTTCGACTCGCCCTGTGCTGCAGAGTTGTAGATCGTGCGCAGGCACGACAGGTGGAACAGGTGCCCGCAGGAGAGGGCCTCCGCGGGATTCTCCTCGGGGTCTTCAAACAGCGGGTCCCAGCAGTAGGGACACGGCGGGGGGACTCCGTCCCTCGTGACCCCCTGGAGCCCGAACACCGGCACGGCCGTGTCCGCGCCGAGGCGCAGGCGCGCCAGCGACGGGAGGCGGCTCATCTCTGCCCGGCGAACGCGAAAACGGTGTTATTCACGCCCACATAACCCCTGCTTGCGCTCCCCTGGCAAAGCCATGGCGGGCTGGAGCTGGAACTTGAGCCGGCTTGGCGACCGACGCGGAGGCCGCGGCCGGCGACCGACGCGCTGCGAGTGAACGTCGGTGAGGGGTGGGGGTGGAGCCTCGAGTTTCTCGCGTGGCGCGTGCTCCTCATGACGCTGGTCAGCCCGTTTTTGGCCATTGGCTTCGGCGTGTACGCCAACGCGTGCTGCGAGGGGGACCTGTTCCTGGAGTAGCTAGTTCCAGAAGGCCTTCGGCACGCAGAGCCTGCGCTCCGGCGCAGTCGTCTTGCTCGCCACGCTGTAGACACGCGGCGGCACGGTGTACTTGGTTGTGCGGGTGGGGGCGTCTGGGGGCGCAGTAAAAGAGACCGCGTTGTCAATCTCCGCAAAGTTTTCGTCGCACAGCAACAGGCCCGCGTCGTCCACGGCGTCCGGCGCCACGATGGCCGTGGCCACGTCCAGGCAGGCCCGTGCGACCACCCGGCGCCTTTTTTCCGGGGAGCTCTGGAACGACCCGAGGCGCTCGGGCAGCTCGATCTCCGCGCACACCCGCATCACTTCCGCGCTCGTAACCAAGACGTGGTTGGCATTTCCAAATTCGGCATCTAGACTCCTTGCCGCCATGTGGATTTGGAACGGGTGCGGGTGCAGAAAGGGGCGTACATAGCGGGAGACCGGCGGCACCTCTTCTACTCGGGTAAGTCTATTTTTAGACCTCTCTCCCTGCCCCGACCCGCTAACACCCAACTGACACCACCTCGGGTGCCGGACCCCTTCCGAATCCACACCTCCACGGGTTGCGCAAGAGCCGACATGGCCAAGCTTGAGGCGGGAACGCGCATCGTCTTTTACCACGCGTCCGTGCGGCGCCTGTACCTCAAGTCGCAGAACGACCGCAACTGCGTCCCCGAGGAGTTCCTCTCCACGTCGCTCTGGAAGCTCCAGGAGTACTACGCGGCGGAGCGCGAGATCTTGCGCAAGGAGGGCTGCCGGCTCCACCTCCCGGCGGACCCCCTCTGGGGCCTCGACGAGCTCGGCCCTTTTCTGGTGGAGAAGAAGGCGGTCGCGGGCGGCTGGGAGATGACCATGACGCGCGAGTGGACCGGCCACAAGTACTCCTTCGCGCAGTTCTGGCACAAGTACATCGAGGGCCTCAGCTACTCGGCGGAGGGAAACTGCAAGATGGCCATCGGCGCGCTCGTGCGCTACGAGGGCGGCAACATCGTCGTGAAGCTGGACGACACTGTCGCCGGCGTCATTACCGCCTTCTCTCCCGACCCGGCCAAGAGCGGCGCCATCGAGTGCCCGCTGACGACGCTCGCCGTCACCGAGCGCGGCGTGCGCTGGGACTCGCTCGAGGACTACGAGCGCAAGGGCAAGAAGGTCCCCGACAAGAAGGAGGTGGTCATGCACCAGAGGATGAAGGCCAAGGAGGCGAAGAAGGTGGTGGACCTATGCGACGGAGAGGAGCTGCAGGCGACCGGCCAGGAGGCGCCCGCGGCCGCGGCCGCGGCCGCGCTCACCGGCCTCGCCGCGGCCGCGGCCCCGCCCGTGGGCGGCGCCGCCGCCGCGCTCGCCGGCCTCGGCGCGGCGTCGGCGCTCGAGAAGCTGCGCGAGAGCGTGCAGAGCGCGGCGACGGCCATCGACGCCCGCGCCCCCGCCGACGTCCTGGAGAAGCTGCGCGCCAAGGTGAGCTGCGGCCGCGACGCCTGGGTCGACAAGGAGCTGAAGCGCAAGCTCGACGAGTTCGCCGCCAGCCGCGAGGACGGCATCTTCGACAAGCGGGAGGAGCGCCAGAAGCTCTCCGAGCACTTCGCGGAGATGGAGGAGGCAATCGCGGCGACCGCCGAGGCTCGCTGCGCGGCCAAGGCCGCGGAGAAGCGCGCCCGCAAGGCGCTCCGGGTCTGAAGCGCGCCGCAGGGCGTTCGCGACCGTACCGGGGTGCAGTAAGATCCTGTTTACCAAAGTGTTACCGCGGCGCGCTTCGCTCCCGACTCCCGACCCAAATTCCGAGGGACTTGCGCAAACGTCATTCTGGTCCAGAATGGAGCAGAATGCACGGCCAGTTGAGAAGAGTGGGCATCGGAGGCGCACGAGCGAGCATTCTGCTCCAGAATGGCCCTTCGAGGGACGTCCCCACTTGGGGGGTTGCTCACCCGGGTGCGCGCGCCGCGGTAACACTTTGGTAAACAGGATGCCCAAGTGGGTTTTCGACCCCGCTGCCGGGTGAATTATGCCTAATATAGGCTACACGTGTAGCCCAAAAAAGGAATAATTTACCCGGCAACGGGGTCCAAAACCCACTTGGGCATCCTGTTTACCAAAGTGTTACCGCGGCGCGCTTCGCTCCCGACTCCCGACCCAAATTCCGAGGGGCTTGCGCAAACGTCATTCTGGTCCAGAATGGAGCGGAATGCACGACCAGCTGGAAAACGCGGGCATCGGAGACGCGCGAGATGCTTCAGAATGGTCCTTCGATCGGCCAACCTGACACCCCGGGTCTACAGCTGCACGATGAAGCGGGCGCGCGGGTAGGCGCCGCGCACAGGGCGCGGCGCCGTGTGTGGATTCTCAAAGCCACTCGCGTCGAACACCTCCTCAAAGTCCTCGTCAAACGCCTCCTTGACGTCGTTGGCGCCGTCGTGGATGTCTTCGGCCCACACAAACGCGTCTTGTGCCGTGAGTGTCCGCAGGCCCTCTTCCTCCAGGCGCTCGTAGACGTCCCCGTCGCGGCTCCAATCGTACACGACGCAGGCGTCGAGGTCTTCGCCGACCACGGAACGGGGGCCGTCGCCGTGAGTGTGGACGTGGCGCATTGCTCCTTCGTACGCCTCCCACAGCGCGTCGTGCGACGTGCGCACGACGACGCAGCCCATCGGGTCGATCTCGAGCCCCCCGAACGACTGGGCCTCCTGGCGCAAGAGCCAGAGCAGCGCGACGGCGATGCGCTCCTGGGCGTCGTTCAGGCTGGTGGGCAGGCCCGACAGCAGGCGGTCGCCGCGCTCCACGACGCAGAGCTGCACGGTGTCCTCCGGCCGGATGAGCGTGCCCTCGTAGTCGAGCGGCGGCTGCACGGACTCCGGGCTGCCTCCGCGGCGCAAGTTGCGCGCGGCGCTGCGAACGGAGTCGTACCGCAGCATCTCGTTGATGAAGTACGCCGGGTTCGAATCCAGCAGCAGCTTGACGACGTCGGCGGCCGACTGTTCCCAGAGCGTCGGCAGCGGCTTCGTCACGCGCGGGAGGGCGCGCGTGAAGGTGTCCGGCAGGCGCCGTTTGGATTTGGAAGGGGTGTCTGGCATGAGGCGTCGCGAGTCGGCTTGTGCACTTTCTCGAGAGAGCACCGCGCCCGGCTGAACATCTCCTCCGCGTTGCGGAGTCTGCATATTGGCGCCAGCGGCACCCCCTTCTCGAAGTGCACAAGCGCCCTGGTCGCCAATTCTAGCGCGTGGTCTTCCATGAGCGCCCGCATGGCCACCACCGGGGTGGCGTGCGAGTGCGCAATCTGCTCGCGAGTGGTCGGGCTCGTGCCGGGGTGCCTGCGCAGCCAACGCTCCGCGCAGACGCGCTCGTAGCAGATGCCGTCGGCCAGAACGACCGGGTCTCGCATTGCCATCAGCGAGATGCCGCACCGGAACCCGCGGTTGACCTCCAGGTTGGGCACCTTGTCCTCCACGTCGTCCAGGAAGGCGCACACGCGCGCGTGCTCCTCCGAGCATATCGGGGCCCTCGGGGGGGGCTCGGGGGGCTGGCGCTGCTCCGTCATCCTGCGAATGACGTCCGCCCAGGGCGATTCTCGCCCGGGCGCGGCTTGCGCTGCATCGGCCGCGCCCCATTCGTCAAAGCGCGTGTCTTGCGCTGCAGCGAACGCGAGTCCTGGCGTGCGTACCTCGAAGGGGGCGTACCTCGAGGGGGGCAGGGCCCGTGGCCCTCGGAACATGCGCGCCACGATGCCCTGCTCGTGCTCTTGCGCCAGAACGGAGAACTCCCGGTTGTGGTGCAGCGCCTCCACGACCCCCTGCACTATGTCGCGGTCGGCCCTCGAATCGAACAGCCCCACCACCACCGGCCCCCGCAGCACTTGGCCGGCGCGTCCAAACAAATCGGAAGCCATCGCGCTGCTGCCCTAGCTCTCGATCAATCGCGCTAGCGCTCTCCCCGCCCCCTTTCCGAATCCGCCAAATGTCTGTGCCAAGCGACAAACTCTCGCGGGCCGCAGAGGCGCACTTCTCGCTGGCCAAGGACGGGACTGCCGCAATCAAGACATTCTTTCACGTCCTCAACGCGCTGCACGACGGCCCCGTTCCCAAGCCCCCGAAGGAGCAGGCACCCCCCGACCGCGACGCCGCTGTCCGGCTGATCCAAGACGGCGCGATGCTCTACGACCTGGAGGGCGTCGGGTGGGCAAAGTTCCTGCTGCACGCCATCGCGGTGCGCGAGATGTGCACGCCCGCGCGCACTTGCGCAAAGAAGCTGCTCGCGGAAGCAGCGCGGGAGGTGGCCCGCCGGCCCGCGCTGGCGGACGCGCGTCGCGGGCTGATCGAGCTCCGCAGGGAGCGCGTTGCGTTTCTGGACGAGAACGGCTCCGCCATCAAGGACCTGGTCGAGAAGGCGCTCGCTGACCCCGCGGCCGCAGCCTCCGCGCTCCGCGGGATTCCCAAGGGGCCCCGCTACGTTTCCAAGGCAGAGCGCAAGCAGAGCGCGCTCGAGTCCAGGCTGCGTGAGATCGAAGATCCGTGGATGGACGACTTGGAGCCGACCGACGGCCCGCTCCGCGTCAAACAGGCGCGCATCACTGCGTGACTCGGCGATATCCAACGCCGCAAAACGCAGAGGTGCGCGAGCATGTCGGCGCGCGTGCACTTTTGCCCGGACCCCCTGCCCGAGCCGTGCGACCCGCCGGCCGGGTCCATCGTGATTGCGCCCCGGCGCGTCCGCTGGCTGCGCAAATTTAGACGCACTGCCGCGGCGGGCGCCGCGGCCAGCGCTCTTCCTTACAGTGTGTTTGCGGGCGCGTTCTTGGTCATTGTGGTCCTGGGAGGGGTCGCGTACGGTGGCGCGGCGGAGATCCAAGACGTGCTGCGCGACAACGCGCGGCGCCCGCCGCCGGGGCCTCCGACCCCCCCGCCGTCGCCCCCGCCCCCGCCGCCGCCCCCGCCGCCGCGGCCCCCGCCGGAGCCGCCGGCCTCGCCGCCGCCGCTCGTGTGCTCGAATACCTGCACGGCGGGCCGCACGTTCACGTGCGACGACGGGGGGCCGGGCGCGGGGTACGACGTGTGCGAGTACGGCACCGACTGCAGCAACTGCGGCCCGCGCGTCATCATGCCGCCGCCGTCGCCGGCGCGGCCGCCGGCGGCGCCGCCGGCGCCGCCGCTTGTGCCTTGTTCATGGGATTGCCATGGTGCCTTTTGGTCAATCGGCGAAGCCAAGACGTCGTGCGCCGCGCGCACCGCACAGGGGCTGCAGGGGTGTCGCCACAACCTGGGAGAGGCCGTCGGGCGCCGCATGGCGGACGAGGGATTCGACCCCACGGACATCGCCTCTTTGCCGGACGTCGTGACGCTGCAGACGCCGATCGCGCCGCAGGCGAGTCCCGCGGCGTGGCCCGTGCCGCTGGACATCCTTGACGAGCCGGCCCCGCCACTCCCGCGGCCGCCGCCGGCATTCCCTCCCATCTCCATGGCGGACGGAGGCCAGCTGGACGTGCCCATGATGTCCATGGCGTTCGTGTTTGAGGACGCGCGGGTATTGGAAGAGGTGGTGAGTTTCCTCGATCCGAGCGAATCGTATTTTTGCTGCTGCTGCGAAAGTGTTTAGTTTTCTGTGTCAATTGGCGAGCTGTGCGTGCTCCAGCACGATCACCGGCTGGCCCGCGGAGGCCCCGACAGCCTTCCGCGCGAACGCCCATGAACTCTCGCGCAGGCAGAGGCAGCCTGGTGGCCAGTTCTTGTTGAGCGTTCCTCCGGATGCCACCCGGATGTTCTCGTCGGACGTGACGGTGAAGCCGAACACGCCCGCGGACCGGTCGACGCCGGTCACGGCCACCAGAACGCGCTTGCCGAACGTCTCGAGCGCCACAGGGACGCCGCTCGCGACGACGCGGCGGCCCGCGATCCCCCCCTGCAGGTCGAAGACGTCGACGCCCGCGCACGACGCGGCGGTGAACCCGAGCGCCACGAAGGTGCTTCCTGCGGAGAGCGCGCTGTAGGTGGCGTCTTCCAGTGCTTTGACCGTGTGCACGAAGCCCTGGCCGCGCCTGTGCAGCACCCACAGCTCCATTCCCGACACGGCGGCGACCACGCCCGAGGAGCTGGCGTCGAAGAGCGCGATCTCGCGCTCTTTCCGCGCGTGGAACAGCTCGGTCTGGCCCCACGCCGGCGCGCTGTGCAGGTGGACGGTGCCCTTGCGCAGCGCCGCCAGCGAATAGTGCGCAGCCGAGGAGCCGATCCAGCGCGCGGCGCGCGCCTCGGGCAGGCGCGCGCCGCGCGCGCCGCGCACGCTCACCAATTGGACCTCCTCGCCTTCCAGGGCGACCGCCACGCGGTCGTCGCTGGACAGCGAGACGTCGCGGATGGTGCACGTGCGCAGGAAGGCGCTCGCCAGGATCACGGTCACCGGGGTCTCGTCGCGCCCGAGGCGGAGCGCAACCACTTTCCACGAGTCGCTGTTCTCCACGGCGACGACCGCCCAGTGCGCGTTGATCGAGACGTGGCGCGCGACGGCGTCGCCACTCGCGATGGTGTGCGACCGAAACTGCATCATGGTGCGGATTTGGAACCCTATGCGCCGCTAAGCAGGGGCGGCGCGCGGTGGCCTTGTGCGACGGATGGCTGCTAAATCGGCCCCCCCGGCCGGCCAAGGCGCGCCGCACCCCTGCCTGCCCCAGGGCACGGCGCTCGTGCCCGGCGACAGCTTCTCGCACGTCATCGACCACGCGGTCGTCGTCTGCAAGTGTGGCCGCGAGCTGTACCGCCGCACGGTCTGCGGCGCCTGCGGCGAGATCGCGGTGACGCCCAAGCCGCTCCCGCCGCCGCCGCCGGACCAGGCGGAGCGCTACGCGCGGCTGCTGCGCGAAGGGAACGAGACCACCCCGGGGATCATGGCCCGCGAGGGCCCCGACGGCCGCGAGCTGACGCCCTTCCCGCACCAGCGCCGCTTCGTGAAGATGCTGATGGGCCAGCTGGGGCGCTGCTCGTGGATCGCGCTGCTGCACGAGGCGGGGCTGGGGAAGTCGGCGACGACGATCCAGGCCTTCTGCGCGCTCTGGCTGAAGCACGGCGGCGACGTCTCGATGGTGGTGAGCGTGCCGTCGGCGACGCTGCCGCAGTGGGAGGAGACGGCGCACACGTGGACGACGCTGCCCGCGAGCGCGATCCTGGCGACCAACAAGACGGAGGCGCTGCCCGCGACGGCGGAGGAGATGGCGAAGCTGCGCGTGCTGATCGTGTCGCACCACACGGTGCAGCGGCTGTACAAGGCGCTGGTGCCGGGGAGCAAGACCCCGCCCTCGGCGGGGACGGTCGCGCGCGCGAAGCTGCTCTTCGAGAAGCGCTGGGAGCTGTACGCGGCGGACGAAGGTGCGCTTGCTTACCCACCTTACCCACACACACACACCGGGGGGGGGCTCGCCAGCCCATGCATTCGGCCACACATCGCGCATCGAGAGAAGGACGTCGCGCGCCGGCAACGTGGTTCCAAGCTCGGCGTTCTCGGCGGCGTCTTGGGCGAACATGTTCGAGAGGTCGAAGCACTTGCGCATGTCGCTCTCGTCGTACTGGATGCACGGGATGATGTGGCCGACCTGCCACGTTCTTGGTGAGGTGGCGGTCCACGCGGCCGTGATTCTCCCAGTTCATCCAGCTCTGGAAAGTCGACTCGATTCTGGAGTGCCACGCGAGAGGTGATGCCGACTTTGGCAAGGGTGCGCGACGTCTTGATCTTTCCTTTCAGAAGATCGAGAACGTAGCGTCGCAGCGTGTTGCAGCGCTCGCTCACGAACGCCTTGCCCTTGTCGCTACGGTACCACTTCTTGGTTGCAGCTTTTCCCGGCTCGCTGGTGTTCCGAGTCTTCTGCACAGCTTTGCCCTTCTCGCTCTGTCGAAACTTCTTTCTGGAAGCCTTTCCGTTGTCTGTCTTTGCACGCTTCAGAGCGCCTGCGCGACAAGTTGGGCACTCTTTGATCTGCACTTTTTCTTCGTTCGAAACTCAACTGGGAAGACTCTGGGACAGCGCCAATTGCGACTGTCTTTCCACACCGCACCATGCCTGCCGGGGGGTCCATCGGGAAACTTTGAACCTGAAACACGCCCAACTTACTGACCGTTAGCGCCCCCTCCCTCGCCGCGTCTCAGCACATACGTTTAGGAATGAGCGCACCGACCTCTGCAAGGCGCACGAGCGGCTGGCGATGCAGGGCGTCGTAAGGGTTGGCATAACGGGCACCGTCGTCTGCAACGGCCCGCGCGACATGCCTGGCTTCTGCCGGTCGATCAACGCGGACGAGCGCCTCAAGCGGGTGGAGACCTGGTCGCTGGACAGGAAGTGCGCCAAGATCAACCCGGCCACCGTGGCCTACTTCCAGGAGCACTCCGACCGCGTGCGCGAGGACATGCTCAACCTGCCGCCCATGACCCGCCGCACCTTCGACTTCGACCCGCAGCTCTCCCCCGAGGAGATGCGGCAGTACAACGGCTACCTCTCGGAGGCGCGCTCCTGCCGCGCCACGCTGACCAGCGACCCCTCCGACACCGACGTCAACACGCGGCTCACGCAGCTGCTGCAGAAGATGCAGCAGGCGCTGGTCTCGCCGCTGCTGGCGCAGAGGGGCGCGCGCGCCTTCAAGGAGAGCCCCGACCTCTTCCGCGTGGCGTCGCTTCGCGACACCGGCTCGCTGCAGGCGCTGCACCACCGCCTGAAGGTGCTCAAGGCCGCGGGGCACCGGCGGATCATGGTGGCCGTCTGCCACGTCGCGCTCATGCGCATCGCCAAGCTCTACCTGCAGCGCGTGGACCGCGGCGAGGGGCGCCTGGGCAAGTTCTTCAGCTACGACGGCGAGTACTCGCTCTCGGCGCGTCAGAAGCAGAAGACCGAGTTCCTGGGCGCGGACGACTCGGTGCTCTTTCTGAGCATCAAGGCCGGGGGCACCGGGCTGCACCTGGTGCCCGGCTGCTGCGCCGCGGTCTTCTGGGGCTCCAGCGCCTTTTCTCCCGCGGTCGAGTACCAGGCGACCAAGCGCATCCACCGCATCGGCCAGGAGTTCCCCGTGGAAATCCACCACATGATTGCCCACGGCTCGGTCGACTACGCCATCCACCAGATGCACGCCGACAAGGCCGGGCTGGCGTCCGCGATCACGGACGGCGACTGGAGCCACTTCGAGGACAACGACCAGCTGCGCTGGCGCCACAACCGCCGCATCGTGGACGCTTGCGTGTCCATGGCCGACGGGGGCGACTTTGAGCGCGAGGCGCCGCTGCGAGAGCCGCTCGGGCAAGAGGTGCAGCCGCTGTCCCCCAAGCGCAAGGCGCCCGACCACGGCGCGGAGCCGACGAAGAAGCGCCGCGGCGGTCCGGTGGGCAACGGGCGCAAGCGCTCCCGCGAGGTTTGCGCCCCGCCGATGGTCTTCAAGAAGGCGGCGATCGACCGCACCACCACCGCCGACTCGCTGATGGCGCACAGCTCGGGGCTGCCTCCCCTGTGAGGTGGGCGTTCTGTGGCTGGTGATCCAGGACGGCAAGCAGGCGCCTTCCAAGCTTAGGGCTTCGAGGCTCAAAAATACGGATCCGGTCAGACGCTTCCCATGATGCCCGCGGCCGCGGGGTCAGCAGCAGCAGAACATCCTGCGGAGGCAGGGCCCGCAGCAGGGCACGAGGCAGCATAGCCCGTCGCACACGCACCCACACGCGCGCGCGAGACAGCACCGCGCGCCGCGCGCGCCGCTCTCCGCGGCCTCGCTGGTGGGCAGCGGGCGGAGGTCGGGCGTCATTTTCTATTGGTTTACCAGTTACTGTCACCCACCTGCACTACTGTAAGATTCCACTTCCCCTCAGAAAGTGAAACATAGCGGCAGGTGGTCACAGACATCGGTTGAGAATAACAGGTGGCCACGAATACTACGCTTTTAGAGAGCCCAGGTTGGGCGCGTCAAAATCAGCGATCAGTCCGCTCACCACCACCCCGGCGTCCGGGCCGCAGTTGGCCCTGCGGCCCAGCTCCCGCAAAACCCTGCCAAAGAGCGCGCCCGCCACCCCCACGGCGGCGCCCGTGCCCAAATACGAGGCCAGCAGCGTCGCGTTACCGACGAGCGCCGGCACGACAGCGGCGCCCCCAGCTGCAAAGGTTGTCCAGCACCACACGGAGCTGGTGCGGCCAGAAGGCTTGGCGTACGTGAGCAGGAGCGAGAGCGCGCCCGACCCCCAGAGCACACCGAGGCAGGTGTACATAGCGAGGCGGAGAGAGGCCTCCGGCTCGTCTGCGACTCCCAGGAGCAAGAAGACCGTCACCGCCGTCGTTCCGGCCAGGTGCATGAACGAGCGCCCGACGAGCGGGATCCCGCTGTCCCTGGTGCCGCCCGCGTACCACGAACGGAACCCCTCTTGCTCATCCCCAGGGACGTGGATGAAGAACACGTGGTAGATCTCGATGTGCGCTGTGCCAAGCAGCCCGTGCGGCGAGTATCGGAACTCGTACGCCATCCACTTGTCCCGGTTCGGCCTGTGAACGAGCCAGTAGAGCAGTTGCGGCAGATCCACGGCGTAGGCCCAGATCAACAGCGGGGCGCGAATCAGCCACATGCTCTGGAAGAAGGCGGCTATTGTGAGCAGCATCGTGCTCTGCAGGCTGATCAGCAGAAACCCAAGGAAACCGGCAATGCCGCCCCAGCGGCCTCTGAGCACGACGGGGTCGCCACCCACCTTGGGGTAGGCGCCCTGGTACTCAAAGACCGTGTACGCAAGCACGTCGACCGCCTGCACGAGCACAGCAAAAAATACGAACGAAACGACAAGGACGTACCGCCACGACACCGCGCCCCCGGCTCCTGGCACGATCCACGCGGCGGACAGCGACCAACTATAGGCGTGTGCGCCCAGGAACAGAGCCGCGGCACTCGCATGGATGGAAAAGCACATCTCCGGGCGTTTCTGTCACCCTCGGGCTGCTGCAAGCTTATCCTACCTGGACAGCGCGCCCAGCGAGGGCAGCTCGCCGAGGAAGGTTCCCAAGGTTCGCGTCGCCGCCGGGGCCTTGATGACCTTGCCGTCGTTCTCGAACATGCAGCAGTTCGGAATGGCGCCGTACGTCGTGGCCTCGCCGTTGTTCTTCTTGGCGACCTGGAGGGCCGCGTCAACCTCCTGGCAGACGACAAAGCCCTCGCAGCAGAAGCGGCAGATCGGGTTGTCGCCGAGGTCGCTGGGCATCGTCAGCGGCGCGGTCTTGAAGTTCTTGCGCGACGACCAGCCGAGGAATACGGAGACGCATTTGCAGAGAGGAATTTCCGCCGCGAGACACATCGACAGCGCCGTCAGCAGCGCCGGGGTCTCCTCCACGCCGAGCCACTTGGCAGAATAGAAGTAGGTGCACGGCGTGAAGCAGGTGTTGGCGAGGCAGCACGAAAGCCCCTTGGCGTCCATCGCAAAGCAGGCGCAGCAGACGGGCGTGAGGTCGACCTCATTGGGGCCGCGGGCGGACCCGCCGACGTCCTCGGCGACGGGAACGGCTTTCATGGCGACCGTACTTTACCGGTATCTGGTCAACGCTTATGAGGCTCAAACCCGCTCCACGTTCCACTGCTTCCCCCCCTGGCGCCCGTCCGTGTCGAGCGTGGGCATGTCCACGCCCCCGGGCGCGAGCGTGAACCGAACGTAGAGCCCCGCGAGACGGTCCTTGGAGGACGTCTGTGTGTGCCACACGTGGCGCCCGCTGGACTCGATCGCGCGGCCCGGTGCGGTCTCCTTCCACGCGGCCGTCGCGTCTTTGTAGACGCCGGGGTCTGCCCTGGACCCCGAGAGCTTCCACACGCGCGCGCCGCGCGCGCCGGCCTCTTCGTCCGCCTCCAGCTCGCTCATCCACGGGATTCGGAGGGGGACGATGTCCTCGTCGGGCAGCACCAGGAAGCCCGAGACGCACCCGGCGCAGTCGCTCGCGCCGTCGTGGTCGTAGTCTTTGAAAAGGTAGCGCACGTAGGCCTCGGGGAGCAGCGTGAGCACCTCGGGGACCTCCGGCGCCTCCGCGGCCGCCCAGTGCACTGCGCGCAGCAGCTCGCGCCCGCCCCGCCCGCCCCGCACGGTCGGGCCGAGCGTGCCCACGAGGGAGCCCCACGTGCGCTCGAACGGTTTGGAGGACGCGAAGAGCGGGCCCGACTGCTCGGTGTGCTGCACCAGCGTTGCCAGGACACACGAGACGTCGTCCTGGAGGTCTTCGATGTCGACGCTCCTGTCCACCAGGCTCGCTGCGGGCGCGATCATCGTCTTGGTCTTCGAGCACCAGCTCCACGCGGCCACGTAAGCGGAGGCGCCGGTGTCGGGGAGGCAAGACCACTGGTGCGTCGTCGTCCGCAGCGCCCCGGACGCCCCCTCCGGCTCGAGCCGGTATGCGCGATGGATGTGCGCAAACGGCATGGGCGTCCCGGGCGCGACTCCGACGATGGGGGGTGCCCCCTTCTCGTGCGGCAGCCAGCGAAACGGCACCGCCTCGGCGGGGGCCATCCACTGGGCGAGCTTCTCCTGGGTCGGGTTGGCAACGAGGTCGCGCCACTGCGCGTTGGCGCCGCGGGCGCGCTGAAACGGGGGCTCGCTGCTTGGAGACGGCTGGAGCCCAAGCGCCCAGATGCCTTCGGCCTCGCTTCCGGTATGGAGGATTTCGGGCGCGTCGAGCAGCAGCAGCGGCTCGGCGGCTCCCAGCAGCGGGCGCACCACCTCTTCGGCAAAGTCGAAGAGCGCGTCCACGACCAGCGCGGCCGTGGCCGCGTGGTCCTCGCTGTCCACGAACGCCTCGGCGCCCTCGAGGCGCACCTGGTCGCGCTCGTCGGCGAGCGACACGTGGCCGTTCTCCCGCGCGCGCCAGCGCGCGATGCTTCGCAGCAGTCCGGGCTCGAGGCGAGAGACGTAGGCGCCTCCGACGTCGACGGCCATGGCCTCGGCCTTGATCCAGAAGGCGACGCGCAGCCTCCGGCGCGCGACCTCTATCTGCCCAAGCGGGTCGAGTCCGTCGAGCGGGTTCCACTCCCCAAACGCCCTGCGAAGCTCCTCCTCGTACGCCGGGCTCCCGAGGCCGGGGTTGCGAAGCGTTTCCACGAGCGCGGACAGCTCCTCGGCCTCGGAAAGGGGCGGGACGCGCGCGAGCTCTCCGGCGCCGTCGAGGAAGCGAAGCAGGCCCACTTCCTGGGGGCCCGGGACGATGTGCACGTTTTCCGGCTGAACGCCCGACGGAAGCCCCTCGCGCCGCAGCGCGAGGAGCGCGGACGTTGTCTCTTCCTCCCGCATGGGCGCGATGCCGCCGACAACGACGAGGTGGCACTCGTTCGCGTTCTCGGCGGCAACGCGGACAAAGTCCGACGCGAGCTGCAGCAGCGCGTCCAGCTTGGGCTTGGGGGCGGAGCGGAACGCGACGACGGTTTTGAAGCCCCAGTGGGCGCTGCACCCCGTGCCCTCCGGGGCGCGCTCGGGCTCCGCGGGCGGGAGCACCGGGGCGGGGGGCGCCGCGGGGGCGGCGAGGGGCGCCGCGGGCGGCGCGGCCGGGGAGGGCTCCGGCGCGGGCGGGCGCGCGCGCCTCCGCGCGGCAGCGAGGCGCCTCCGCGCGGAGGCCTCCTGCTCGGAGAGAACGAGGTACCGCTGTCCCTGCACGAGAAACTCGCCGTTTGCACACCGCTCTTCAAACGGGAGCTCCAGCGCGCCGTACTCCATGCGGAAGCAGCGCGCGCGCGGGTACTGCAGCGCGGTTCCAAGCCGCACGTCCTCGTCGTCGATGATCGTGAGAAGAGCGAGCCGCTCGGGGTCCGGCTCTTCGGGCGGAGACGGCGGCGCGGGCGCCGCCGGCGGCGCGGAGGGAGAGAGGAAGAAACTAAGGAGGTCGCCCGTGAGACTAGTGGGGACTGCGGCGGCCATCTTGGGTCTTGTCGACATACTTGCCACCCTTTGATAATTCGCCACGCGTGTTATGCCGAGCGGAGCCCCCTAGGCGCGCATCTGCTGTGCACGGCACAGCATGTCCTGGGCCGTCAGCAGCGCCGCACTCACCACGGCGGCCTCCTCGTCTCGGCTCTGCTGAATCAGGCGCCCCATGAAGTGCGACATCCGCACCAGCCCAGCCCGCGTCACGGACTCCGGCGCGGGCGTCGCGCCGCCCAAAGGCTGCGACGGCCCCACGTACGAGATCAGCTGCTGCAAGTGGGACACGGACGGCGCTATGCACGACGCGTCCTCGTCCTTGCCGTCCTCCTGCAGCTGGGAGAGCAGGCGCGTCAGCGCGCTGAGCGCGGAGCGCCTGGCAGGCAAGACGGCGTCCGGCCTCCTCTGCGTGGCCGCGGCCTGCGTGGCGCTCGGCAGCGAGCGCCACTCCGCCGCCTCCGAAGCCGCGGCGCGGCTCTGCGCCTTCTGCGCGCTGGCCGCCGGCGCCGTTGCAGGCTCGCTGCTCGCCTCCGCGCCCTCCTCTCGCGCGCGCACGCGCGCGCTGCGCCTCGTCGGAGCCCCTCCTCTCTTCCTGCAGGCCCGCTCTGTCGGCTGGTGCTGTTCTGTGCCGCCCTGCGTCTCGTCGTCGCCCTCGGGGTCCGACTCTTCTACTACCTGTCGGCGGCGGCGCTTCTCTCCCTTGCGCTTGTGGAGAATCCGGTCGTCTGGTTCTTCCTCAACCTCCTCCTCGTCGGTCTCGTCGTCGCTGCTCCCACCGGAGCTGTCGCTGCTGCTCTCCTCTTCCTCGCGCGGATGTGACCCCTGCGGCCGCACAGAGCGCAGCTTCACCGCTGCAAAGTCGCAGAGCACCGCCAGTGCGTCTGCTCCGGCGCGCTCGGCGGCCTCCGCGCGCGCCTCGTCGATGTGCTCCCACCACGCTTCGTCGAGGAAGAGCTCCGGGGCCGGCGAGTCCTTCGCCACGGCGTCCTTGATCTGGTCAAAGCGGACCATCTGCTCCGCGGCGGCCTCCGGGCCGGAGAAGTACAGCGACTCCGAGTCCAGCTCGGTCTCGCTGCGCGCTTCTTCCTCGCGCACCAGCATCGCGATGTCGTAGGCGCACTCCTGCAGAAACGTGCGGGCCTGGAAGCTGAGCTGCGCCTTGCGCGTGCACGTCTTTCCCAGAGGGTACGTTCCCATGTCCGTGCACGCCAATCCGTTTGCGAGCGGTTCGCCGTCGCGGGCGTAGGACTTGCAGAAGGTTTTCCAGTCGCGCGAAAAGCAGGAGGGGTCGCACCACTTGGCGTGGCAGGGCCCCGCGAGGTCCAGTGTGACTTCGCAGCGCTCCTCGCGGCTGCCGCAGGCCACGCAGTGCAGCGGCTCCTCGCGGAGGCGCTCCTTCTCTTCGGGAAGCACGCGTCGCGGGCGCACGGAGTGCGCAGAGCACAGCAGCGCCCCGAACCCGGAGCTGGGCCAGTGGGCCTCTGCTTGGCGGGCAAGGTAGCTTAGCTGCCCCGCGAGGCGCCGCAGCGCGGCGGCCATCAAGGGTCGAAGCTCCAGACCGCGAACAACGCACTCTATGCCCGCGAGGGACATCTCAAACAGGCCCTCGCGCTCCAGACCCATCGCCCCCACCAGGGACTCCAGCTCGTTTGCATGCTCGGACATGTGGATTCGGGAGCACTAAGCGGACTGCCCCGTTCTCACTTGCTCTAGCGGGGCCTCTTTCGCGAGCTCTATCTCCCGGACGCGCCCCGCCATCCACGCCGCGGCCCACTCCATGCTGGTCGCCAACGACTGGCCCGCTTTCGCCAGGCCGGGCATCTCGCGCGCGACCAAGACGAGCGCCGTCTTGCTCGCCCAGGCCAACATCACTGCCTTCAGCGCCAAGTTTGGGTAGTGCCAGGTGATGAACGGCGCGCGCGTTACGGGGCTGCGCATCTCGCGGTGCATCGCGCGCCGAAGCGCGACGCGCTCGTAAGTGTGGCCGTCCTCGGCGACGACGGGTTCGAGCGGAGGCGCCAGCGTCAGCGGGCACACGCACGCGGGGGGCTCCATCTCCGCGTCGCCGTTCGCTTCGAAGAGGCGCTGCGCCTCTTCGATCAGCTGGCAGGCCAGCCGGTGCTCGTCGTCGGCGTCCGGCTCTCCAAAGTTTGGCTTCGGGGGGAGGTGCGCCTCTTCGAAGGAGCTGTCCGACCCCGCAGAGTCCTCGGGAGGCGGCACGAGCGCCTCCTCCGGCGCAGGCGGCGCGCCGAACGGCCGGAACGGCCGGAACACCCGGAACAGCCGGTCTCTCGGACGGCCGACCATCACCAGCCCCTCGCGCACGCTGCGCTCGTTTCTCTCCGCTTCCCGCACGTCGCCTTCCCACTGGCTGCGACTACCGGGCACCTCCTGCGGAGGCCCACGGTCGTCGAAGAGCTCCTCTTCGAGCTCTTCCACCTCCACTCGCAGCCTGGCCACGAACGCCTGCGGGGTGAGGGGCTCCCCGTCGGGGGCGCTGTCCCATCCCAGTGGCAGCTCGGTCGTCTCGATCTCGCGGGGCCCCCTGGAGGGGTCCACGAGCCGGTACCGCCTGTAGAGCCGCTGCGGCGTGTCCTCCGCGCGGCGCATCGACTCGTTTGCCACGTCCACAATCTGCTGAAGCGTCAGGCTGACGCCTTCCTGGCGCATGGCGCGCTCCACCTCGCGCACGGCTTCGCGGTAGCCGCTGTCCTGCAGGTACCAGGCCTCTACCACCCCAGTCATCGTCCTCGCTTGTGGCGGGTCCATTCGGAAGGGCTCAGGAGGCTGAACGCCGTTTAGCGCACGCATTACGCCCCCGTGAACGACAGTACCGCCGCACACAGTCCCTCAAACCCGCTCTGCCGCAGCAGGACGTTCGTCTTGGGCTGGTTGCGCACTCGCGTGCACGCGTACACCACCCACTCGTTACGGTGGGCTACCAAGCACAGCCGGCGCTCGTCGAGTCGCTTGCGCGCTTCTAGAAAGGGAAGGTCTGCGCGCCCGCGGAAGGCGGTGCCCTTGCGGATCGCGTCGGCGCCCTTGCTGGCCATCATCACGCAGGCCCCTGCCAGAAGCGCGCACGAGCGGTGCAGCTCTTCCTCGTCCTCCGTCCATGTCCACTCGGCGCCGCGCATCGCCACCTCGTGCGCAAGCTGCATCTGCGCGGCGTGGTTCTGTGTCGCCACGGAGGAGGACTCGCGGCTGAGCAGGACGCCCCGTCGGACGCCCACGACGCCGGAGGGCAGCAGGAAGCTGAGCAGGATGTCGCGAAGCGCCATCTGGCCCGCCTCCGACTCCGCGGCCCCCACTATGGCCGCCAGGCGCTTGTCTCGCTCGCTGTTCACCACGCTGACCACGTCCATCGCGCTCAGCGTCAGAAAGTCGCGGCCGCCGTCGCCCAGCAGGGACTGCACCATCGCGGCGGCCGAAAGACGGAAGTACACGGGCGCCAGCGCGGCCAGCTCTTCCAGCGAGCTGTGCGGGGCCGAGCGCAAGCACGCGCGGCACACCGAGGCTGGCGGAAGCTCCCCCCACCCCCCCGCCTGCTGCATCGCCTCCCACAGCGAGGTGGCCTGCCAGCGCTCGAGCGGCTCTCGCGGATCCGGCTGCGGAGGGTCGTCTAGGTCGTGCGCGGGGGTCGCGGCCGCTCCTTCGCAGAGCACCTGGACCACAAAGAGCAGCACCGCGGTGGTCGACAGGTCTTCCAGCTCCTCCCCTTCCGCGCCCAGGTCCACGCGTCGCTGCGCCGCGATCCCCGACGCGAGCAGCAGCATGCGCACCTCCACGTCTGCGCCCGGCAGCTCCACCAGAATGTTGTGCGCGCGCTGCAGAGACTCCACTGCCGCGCGGTGGTCGCGCACCGGAAGAGGGCTCGCCTCGTCTATGCCCAGTTTACGATGCACCCGCTCCGCCAGCCCGCGCAGCCCGCGCACATCCTCGCCCGCGTCGCTCGCCCCCGCGCTCGCCGCGCCCTGTGACGACTCCGAGTCGGACATCCCTCCCGGTGCGCCCCCATGGTACACTGTTGCGGTTAGCGAGCTAAATCCGACACCGGCGCCTCCGATGCCCTGAGCAGCACAAGTCGCATCCGCGGCAGTCGCGCGTGCACCGCCGCGTTCCAGCCCGCAGGCCAGCTGTGGTAGCTGATGTCCATCGCCAGGCGCTCGAGCGCTTCGGCGACGGCCACGTCGGACGTTTCGTAGAGTCGGACCGACTCTCTCTCCTCCTCCGAGTCCACTTCCGACCCCTCCTCGGCCCACTGCTCGTGCTCGCGCTCCGCGAGCGCGTCCCGGTACAGCCCGCCCAGTGTCTCAATCGCGCGCGTTTCGCCCTCTCCTGAAAGGTCGACGCACACCTCGCGCATCCCGTCGTGCCCCACCCTGCACCACTTCCCGCTCCACCGCAGTCGATCGTGCAGGAGCCCCTGCAGCGGCATGCGCAGCTCCTCGGGGAGCGCGGCCCAGTGCACGTTGGCGTTCATGACTTGCAGAACTTGTCCATAGTCCGGGTGGACGCGCATCACCTGCACGGCGATGGTATCGGACTCCGCAACCTGGTCGCTGGTGTGCGTCAGGCGCAGCCACGCTTTGCGCAAGCAGCGCTGGAGGTCTGTCGCGCCCAGCACCAGCGCAGCCACCTCCTGCGGCGCCTTGAGCAGTGCCTGCTCCAGCACCGCCACGACCGTGTGGCCCAGCAGCGTCGGAAGCCCTCTCGACTCGGCACAAAACCGTTTGGCGAGGCTCATTTGGATTTGGAAGGTGATCTCGCTAGAATCCCAGACGACGGGGTGGCAGTCGACAGCCAGCAATGCCAGCTCGCTTTGTTGAGATTACCGAACTGGGGAGCGGTCGCTTTAGCGTCGTGCCCTCAAACTGGACGACTCAATGGGACCACGCGCTTTTTAACCCACCGCCCGTGCCAAGCGGGACCCCGTTCTACGTCATGGCCACCTCTGTTGCGCTGTACGTGGCGCACCTGGTTCTGTGGGAAGTGCTCTCGCGAAAGTACGCCAGAGATCACGGACACGCGCACGTTGACTAGTAGGGCCGCGCGAGCGCGCTCATGGTGGCGACCGCGCGGTAGCACTCGGCGGCGTGGCCGGGGGGCATCGCGCGCAGCCGGCTGCACTCTTCCTCTGCCAGGTGCGGCACTCTGTGCGCCCGTTCGACGTCTTGCCGGACCTTGAGTTTGATCGTCTCCACCGCCGTGCTCATCCAGCGCAGCACGTCCTTTGGGTCCGAGTCGAGTGTGAAGGGAGGGGCGTCGGTTTGGTCCGCCTCGATCGAAATGTAGCTAAGAATGCGGTCCAGTAGCTGAGAGGGGTCGTTGCAGGGGTACTTCCCCCCGTCGGGGCGCTCGCACGCCTGGCTGAGCGCCAGCGTGGTCTCTATGGCGCTCCGGTTGACCTCTCGACACCTCTTGTCGAGCATACGGGCCTCTCGCTCGAGCACGTCGTCCGACACCACATTGGCGCCCACGACGAGCAGATTTTGCTGGGGACGCAGCATGCCGCGCTAGTCCTGTACGGGGCGCGTTTGCCACCTACCCTAGCGGAATGGACGAGTCGGCAGAGAGCGACGCCGACGAAGCTCCCTCGCGCGGGCGCTCCTGGATGGAGCACGCCATGCGCGTTGCGCACACGCCCGAGTGCGCGAGAGACGCGCGCGACATCGCCGCGGGACTGGCGGCGCTGTGGCTGCTAGTGCTGGTGTATCTGAGGCGCCACGCCAGTTTAGATTAACTACTCCACTCCCGCGTACATTTTCAACACCTCCACGACCTCTTGCAGGACCTCCAGCTGAAGCGGCCCGTCCGCAAACGCGCCGTAGTACCGCACGAACACCTCGAGGTCGGCGGCCGAGGGGTTCATCGACATGGATAGCATGGCCTGCGCGAGGAACCGGCCGAACTTCTTGGGGTTTGCGATGACCCGCTCTTCGCAGGTCGCCTCGTCGTGCTTGCGCTTCAGCGTCTTGCCGAGCTCCCACGCGAAGATGCCGCACTTGTCGAAGTCGTAGAGGAACAGGCGGGGCGGGCCCTCCAGTAACGCGAACTCGCAGTCGTTGAGGTCGCGCCCCAGCTTGAAGTGCGCGTAGGAGAAGGTGGACGCCACGCGCTCCAGCAGGTCCTTTCGGTCGCCGGCGACCGTGTTGATGCCCCGGAGCGTGTGGCCCGCGGCGTCCGAGGTCAGGATGTCCGGCTGCGAGAGCTGCAGCACCTGCAGGCTGCCGGGAATGCGGTCCATGACGTAGCCGCAGAGCCCTCCCTGCTCAACGAAGACGTGCACGCGCGGAACCTCCACGTACTGGCCGAGGGTCGCGTCCTCGGCGAAGGCCTTCTGCACGCGGTACTCGTAGCCGAGCGCCGAGCAGGCCGGGGAGAAGCCCTGCGCGTGTGCCAGCATGCAGTTCATCACGGCGGGCGAGGGGTTGGCGGAGAACACCTTCAGTACGTACTGACCGGGGTCGCCGGGGCGCGTGACCGCGTAGATCGTTCCGTGCGTCCCTTGCGCAAGCAGCCCGCCCACGACGAAGCCGTCCGGAAGCTGGAGGGCGTGCTGCGCGCCAGCGCCGATGGCGGAGAGCGCGCCGGCCCTGTGGGCCAGGTTCGCCAGGGAGGGGAGCATCTCTTCCAGCCCTGTGATCTTATTCTGCGAGATCTGGGCCATATCTCTCTGTCGATTCGGAAGGGGAGGCTGCTGGCTAGAGCCCCGAGTTACTTACTCACTGTCCAGAAACGTTGGTCACATGGACCGGACACAGACAGCTCCCCTCTTAAGGCGCGCAACGCGCTCCCTACATGCGCTCGGAGAGCGTCCCGGAACGTGCTTGGCCACCAGGTGCCACTTGCGCCCCTCCTCGGCAATGGCGCCTGCGAGGAGCGCGTCCTCCTCGCGGCTCCAGGAGGGCCTGTGTGCGCTGGGGGTGCCGCAGAGACGCAGGTCCACGCGCTCAAACGGCTGCGCGAGCCGCGCGGCGCGCGAGAGCCATGCTTCGAAGCGAGCGCCGTCGATGAGCGCAAACTGGAACTCCGCCAGGCCCACCTCCACCTCCAGCGTGTCCTTGAGGTCCTCCATGTGGATTCGGAAGGGCATCATGGCGTTTCCCTTGCCTAGTCGTCGGTGAGGTCGATGGCGTTCTTGCGCAGCTCCGCGTCGCGCTGCTCCCACGTGCGCTCGCCGACCTCGACCACGTCAGAGTCGCCCGAGGAGAGCCCGGGCTGGTTGAGCGGCGGCGGCGGCGGCGGCGGCGGCGCCGCGCGCTCGGTGATCTTGACGTTGCGCGCACGGAACTGGATCTTCCAGAGGGCGGGGGGGACCTCGATCTGCTTCGTGTTCGACTTGAGGTCGTAGGTGGAGTAGGCGACGTGGGTGAAGCTCCCCGCGTCGCAGTCGAAGGAGAGCGTGTCGCCGGTGCGCGTGTCGCCGGGAAGCCGGATCCCGACGGAGGCCATGCACTTGTGCACGCTGACACCGATCTTGTCGAACTTCTTGCGCAGCGCCGCGTCGCCGGTCGCCTCGACGCGGTCCCACCACGCCCTGCGCTCGGTGAACGTCTCGTGCTCCTTGGACTGCTGCATGCCGTGCTTGAACCTGCCGCGCAGGCCGCCCATGTTGGTGGCGACCATCACGTACCACCGCAGACCCGCGACGGAGAGGGGGTCCTCGCTCTTCACCCAGATGCAGAGCGTCTGCGTGGCGGTGTAGGGGTCCGGGATCGGGGGCGTCTCGATGTCGGAAAGCTTGAGCTCGTCGCTCTTGTCGGCGCGCCCGCGCCAGTCCAGGACGTCGGGGACGAAGCGCAGCACGCGGTCCTGCACGGGCGATCCCCCGGCGGGCGCCTCGAGCGTCAGGACGCCCCGGACGGGGTCCCCGCCGACGCTGACGAACCGATGGACCCAGGCGGTGTAGAGCACGGCCGGCGCGGGGGCCGGCGCGGGGGCCGGCGCGGGGGCCGGCGCGGGGGCCGGCGCGGGGGCCGGCGCGG
>PAUB01000038.1 GCA_002713695.1 Opitutaceae bacterium | reverse complement strand
GACACAATTTTCCAGAAAGTGGCACCCCCTAATCGGGAAATTCCAATTTGCTCCGGCGAAACTGGAAGTGGTAATTTCCAAGTATTTCTGGAAATTACCAGTTTTGAAAATGGAAGTTTGTTGGAAGAGTAACGGTCGTGGGCAAAGTTGGTGGTGTGCACGGTCGAGTTGCAAAAATAACCGCCGAACCGAGCGGCCGCAAATCGTGGCCAAGTCTCGGCCACAGAGGCGACCGAGTGTGCACCCGCCCCGATGCCACCGCTCGATCGAGTGCGCGCGCGAGAAGGGTTTCTTCAGTACGAAGGCACGCAAGTGCGCGATCTCAAACTTGTCCTTCATTGGTTTCACGTGGCTTTGCTAAGCGACGACGAGCAGCAGATTACCGTGCGCCAGTGGGCCGATGCCTACTACGCTTCCTACCATCTCGTAAGGCGCCCGGTCAACCCACGTCAAATTGGCCCATGCCACGGACCGGACGTCACCCGTCTCATCGTTTTAGCACTCAACGTTCTCATCCGCACCCCCCATTTGAAGAAGCCTAAAAAACGTGCGTGGATTCTGAGCCGCATCGCTCACGTGAACGCGTACTGGGAGTCGGCGCCCTGGTTTATCGGTACAGGCATGCGAGCAAGCGACCACAAGGACGTAAAGGGCCTGTTCTACGACCTTCTCGCCGCTCAGAAGGCGTGGGCGGAAGACGTGCTCGACCGGCACCTCTCAGTGTGGTTTTGGAGGCCGGGCGGCTTCTACGAGCAGCGAATCGCCAAGAGCGAGCGCTGGGAGCACAACCAAGAAGTGGCGCACAAACGCGCGCGCCGCTAAACCCATTTGGGTTCAGCCAACATATTTTGAAAGCGCCGTCGCCTCAAGTAGAGGCGAGCGATGTCGACCGCCAACATCGAGTGGAACGTGTACCGACTTGGTGCGGTGCTGTTCGTGATCCTTGCCCCCTTTGCCGTCTTGACGGCCGCAGTGTGCTGTAGCTGCCTGCGGCTCCGACGCCAACGGACCATTTTTGTTTGTAATTTCTGGTTTTGGTCGGCGGTGCAGGCCATCGCCGCCGGCGGATTGATCGCGTTCTGGGCGCACTTCGTACCATGCATTTGGCTGGCTTGTGATCTAGGACCGCAGGACGACGGCGTGCTTCGGGGAGCTTTGTGGTTTGGCTTGTGGCCGGTGATCACATTCTTGTTGATCCTGCCTTGTTTTTTTGGTCGGGATTACGGTCTCCTGGCCAGAGACTACGAATTGTCTTACGAACAGACGCACGTTTGATCCACAAAAAACGTTTCAAACTCTGACTCGCTAAGTTTTTTTGAGGGTAGAAAGCTGCCACCGAAGTACCACCCAACCCACATCGCGCGGCGCCGGACCCGACACGAGTCAAAGTTCGGCCACAGACGGTGATGAGTGACTCTGAGGAAGAGTGCACGCCGGACGTCGCGCTGCTGCCCGCCGACCGGTCCTTGTGCGTGGCCGCAACGGTCTATTGGGACGCGGCGCTGAAGCGCAAGGTCAAGGCGTTCCGTAGCGACAATGGGTGTGTGGGTGGCTTCATGCTCTCGCGCGTGTGCGCGCACGACAAGTGCTCCACCACGACCAAGACCAAGGACGAGACGCACTGCCGGAAGCACGGCGGCGCGGGGCAGTGCGCGATCGACGGGTGCACCAGGAAGGGCAACCACAAAGGGCTGTGCACCGCACACCACGTCGCGGCGAACCCCAAATTCGGGTGCCCGACGCCGGGATGCAAGAAGCCGCGTCGTCAGAACCGCACCGACGGGCTCTGTGGCACCTGCGTGCTCTACAACGAGCGCGCCGCGCGCCTCGCCGCGGGCGAGGCGGCGGCCGACGCGATGGCCGCCGCGCTTGGGCTGGCGCGCGCGCCCGCCGATGCCAAGAACGCGCAGCCGCGGACGCGCTACGTGCATGTCAGCCACAAGACCGACTACAAGCCCTGCGCTGTGGTGCAGAGTGGCAAGGAGTACCGCGCCGCATGCGACCACACGGGGTGCGTCCATCTGGCGAAAGAGGGCGGCTTTTGCAAGGGGCACGGCGGCGGCGTGCGGTGCACCGGGTCGCAGGAGCCGGGCAAGGAGGCGATGCCGTGCACGTACGACACCAGCATCACCACTTCCTCCAACCGCTACGACGGCCGCTGCGTCAAGTGCTTCTGCGCCACCTTCCCCAACGACCCGCGCGCCGTCGAGGCGCGCAAGTGGTTCAAGGCCAAGGAGCAAGAGGTCATCAAGGCGCTCACCGAGTTCTTTCCCGAGTACGCGTGGACGCTTGACCGCCGCTTCGCGGCGGGCGTGCTCGAACGCCCGGACGCGCTGCTGTCCACGCGCCGCCGCATCGTCATCGTGGAGATCGACGAGCATTCGCACCGCAACGAGACCTGCGCCTATGAGCGCCGCCGCGAAGAGACCTTCCAGCAGAACAAGCACCCGAACGCGACGATCGCGATGATCCGCTTCAACCCGGACGCGTACGAGTGCGCCTACACGGGCTTCCACCACCCGTCGTGCTTCAAGTTTAGCAAGGTGGCGGGGCAGGTGCGCGTCGACCCCGACCAGAAGCAGCAGTGGCAGCAGCGCCTCGAGGTGCTCTTCTGGCGCGTCGGATGCTATCTGGACCGGAGCCACCCGGAGTATTACAAGGAGGTGCCGCCCGCGCCCGAGGGCCGCGTCTTCTACATGGAGGAGCTCTTTTACGACAACGTCGCGGCCACAGTGACAGACGCGGACCGCGCCAAGATGAAGCAGTACTACACGCGGCTGGGCAAGCGGCGCGCCGCCGCGGGCAAGCGGGCGCGCGAGGAGGCGGGCAAAGCGGACTCGGATTCGCAGTAAAGTTAGAAAAAATGGATTCTTCTGGTTTTCAAATTTCATCTCGTTTTTTCCACGACTTCTGCAATTCCAACACAAGCGACGCACTCACTTCTTCTTCTTCCCCTTGCTCTTTCCGGCGGTTGCAGCCGGCACAGGTGCGGCCGGTGCAGCCGGCCGCACCTGTGCCGCGCTGCACCGCATGCATCCTTCCTCCGCCCCCTTTGGCCTCCTGTTGGCGCGGGCAAACCGGATTGCGGTGGCCTCACAGATCATGCACCTCGCGCGCGAGCACCGTGGACAGGACCCGAATCGTGTGGAGAGGAAACACGCGGATAGGACGTGAACGGTTGCGTCGCACTCTGCGCACTTTGTCCTTGCGTGCTTGGAGCTCGCAAAGCAACTCATTGAGAACTGGTGATGAACGATGGGTCCCTACCCATCAGCACAACACACACATGGCGTACAGTGAGCAGATAGAGTATAGAAATCACAAGCGGTTCACGTACCTGGCAGAACGCCGCGGCGATGGCCGAGGACGCCAGAGTGGTGGCGGCGACGCAAACGTCTTGGGCACTCAGCACGGTCGCCTCTTTGCGTCGACGACTCGCATTGCGCGAGTCGTCGACGCTTTCGGGGAAGATCCACGCGACGCGCGTGTCGGCGCTGTGCCCCGAAAGACAGTGCTCGATGGTGTCTCGTACAGCGTTGGCGCACACGCGAGCGTCCTCTTCGTGATCGCACTCGCCGGCCTCGAGCATCTCTTGCACCGAGGCGTCGACGCCCTTGTCTAGAAGCCTTTGGAACTCGCGCTTGCGGAAAGTGCGCGGCGTGGAGGAGGGGGAGTTTTGGTCGCCGCAGTCGGGCGAGTTCTTGGCCGACAGCTGTTGGGTGCAGTAGCGCCCGGTGCGCAGCCACCCCTCGACGCTGCTGAGCAGGAGCAGGAGCGTGTGCTTCTTCTGCGCGGCGCTACAGAGATTCAAGGCGACGGCGCTGTCGCCAACGGCGGCGAAGTCGGTGGGGTCAATGGAGTTGCGCATGGCCTGCTGGCGCGCCTCGCCGAGTGGGTCCTGCAGCGCGTCGCACCGGCCGTACGGCGACTTGGGAGGAAAGTAGTCGGTGATCTGGCTGCCGAATATGGACGAGATGCAGCGCTGCCCGGCGCGGTGCCAAAAGCTGAGATTATCGATGACCGCCTGGCGCGTCCCCATCTTGACGGCGGCGTCCGTGGCGTCCTTGAAGCCCGACTTGATCGCCGCGTCGAGTGCGTAGAACTTCACCTCGCCCGTGGCGTCGGTGTCGAGCGACTTCCAGTTGGACTCGAAGAGCGAGCACACCTCCTGGTTGCCCCACTCGTCGCTCTTGGTCGGCTTGTGCAGGCCGAAGCGCTCCGGGTAGCAGGCCACGCGCACGGCAAAGGCGATCAAGAGCGGCATGCCGTTCGGCACGTGAAGCATGTCGGGCAAAACTCCTTCGACAAACTGATGGCTCAGCACGCCGAGCAGGCCTTCGCACGTGAGGAGCTCTATGGCCGTCATGGAGTTGTGCATCGCAAGAAGCGCGCCCTGGGTGCCGGCGTGCCCGTGCAACATCGACGCGTAGTGCTGACACGCCGCGGTCCAGCGCGCGTGCGGGATGGGCTCGGCGGCGCGGTGCACCACGTCCTCCACGTCGAGGCCCGCGAAGTGACCGGCGATCACAAACTGCGAGATCCCGGTGGAGACGCAAAAGCGCCCGTGCACGCCATTGTGCGCCGGGTTCTGCGTGACCGTCACCGAGCTCGGCCGAACCGCGTGGTAGTTGTAATCGTCGAGGACGGGGTACTGTGGGTTGAGCCTGCCGTGGTCGTTGTAGGCGCACGCGTCGTGATGGTTGAAGAGGCTTGGCAGCACGACGTGCAGGTTGCGACAGCCCACGGTCGAGTGCTGCAGCGAGTCGTGGTCCAGGTTGGCCTTAAGGTCCATGTGAGCAGGCGGCGTCCAGAGGATGGCGAGCGAGACGTGGTCGCGGACGCGACTGCCCGTGCGTCGCGCGGCGAGCATGACCACCCCCTGGAGATCCACGATCCGGCCGGCCGAAAAGCAGCCGCGGGGGTGCACGCGGATTTGCAGGCTCTCCTCCTCCGTCAGCCGAAGCGACGCGCCCCAGTCGGCCTGACCCTTGTACTCCGACGACGCGAGGCCGGAAAAGATGACCCCACACATGTTTTCAAAGGGTGCAAACAGTTGCTGGATGCAAAGCGGGTTTAGAAATTCGGGCGGCACGTCCGAAAACGTGTCCACGTTTACCGACATGTTTCTACGGCCTCTTTGGGCTCTCTGTGGCCGTGTTTGGGGGTTGCTTTTAAATCGGTTGGGCCATGTGTTGCGCTTAGCGACGAACTACTGACCCGGGCCGGCGCGCCCGCCACCCGGCGCAACCCGCCCAGGCGCGCTGCCCACGCCCACCACTCACTCTTCCTCCGTCTGACCGGCCGCGGCGGCCGCCGCGGTCGCGGCGGGCTTCAATTGCTGGCTGATCTTGCGCATCGTCTCGCCCGCGGAGAGCGTGAGGCCGCCCGTGAGCTTGTGCAGCTCCGAGTCGGCACGCAGCGTGGCCACGATGTCCGCCGGCGTAATCCTCTTGCGCTTGTCCTTCTGGCAGCGCTGGGCCGCGATCTCCACCATCTCCGCGCACAGGTACTCGAGAGTGGCCCCCAGGCAGACGCTCGCCCCGGCCGCGACGCGCTTTGTGCGCCCGTCCTTCTTCAGCGACTTGCCGATGCGGCTCACCGGGAACACGAGCCCCGCCTTTTGCGCGCGCGACACGCTCTTCTTTTTCGGTGTCTCGCCTCCCATTTCCACACGACGATAAGAGCCTGAGGGCTTGTTGACTCAAGGTGGCGCAGACGGTGGCACGAGGCTAGCGGAGACAAAGCCGGCTCGGGGAGCGCGGGCAGCGCGACCGCCGGAGTTTCGGCGCGCCTCACCGTAACGTTCGAAAGTTTTCCGCGCACACTTTTCCGTCTCGCGATTCAGAAGATTCGCAAGCACACCGCCTTCAGCTTGCGGAGGAAGGGCTCGTCGATGTGCAGGTTGGAGACGACGTTGCCGCCCTTGTGGTGCTTGTCGTAGATCTCGCCCACCGTGCGGATGGCGTGCATGTAGAAGACGGGCCTGCCGCGCCACGCGTCGTGCGCCCCTGCCAGCACTTTGCCCTCGCTGAGGGAGCGGCTCTCGGCAAGGATGCTCGCCGCGTAGAGCAGCCCGAGGTCGATGTTCAGCCGTCGCTTCATCGTGACGAGAAAGGGCCGCGGGTCGATGGACGGGGTGTGCAGCGTGGACTCGAGCTCTCTCAGCGCGCGGCCGATGCTCTCGTTCCGTCTCGCGCACTTGCGCAGGGCCTCCGCGACACGGAGGCGGCCCTCCTTGCGACAGTCTGTGTCGGCGTCGAGGCTTCCAAACTGGAGCGCCTCCTTGAGCACCGTCACGTCCTTGGAGTGCGACTGGCGGCAAAACCACGAGCAGAACTTGGCCGCGTGGACGTCGAGAGAGTTGCTCTTCTTGTCCAGAACCGACCAGTAGCCCGGCGCGTCGTCGCCGTGGTCCGGCATCTGCCGTATGGGGCCGCAGTACACCATGCGCTGACACGCCCGGTGCGGGCACTGGCAAAAGAAGTGCGCGGGCTTGGTGCCGCGCATCCGCGCGACGTACGAGCGCTGGGCCGCCACAAAGTGTTGCGCGCGCCACGGCACTCCCGCAGACAGGTCGAGGCAGTTGTCGCCGCCCGCCACGCCGGGTGCTGCGTGCTTGCGCGCCTCCAGCTTCTCGATCAGCGCGGTGCGCTCCTTGGAGATGCGGATGAGCGACGCCTGCAGGTTCATCTCCATGCACTCGTCCGCGTTAAATCCGAAGAGGGAGAGCCCTCTTGGCAGCGCTTCTAAAAAGTGGCCCGAAGCACCCGCCCCGAGGCGGGTCCGTTCGTAGTACATCACCGAGGCGTAGCGGCCGTCGGCTTGCGCAAGGCTGCACAGCGTCCGGTTGAGAATCGGGAGGTTGTTCAGGAAGCTGACAAGGAGATTCCGCCTGTACAACGAATTGCAGTCGCCGGAACCGCCCGCATCGACCAACGCGCAGAGCGCCTCGACGAAGATGTCCACGATTTCCGCCGGGCTCTCGAGCAGGGCGGTGATCGCCCCCGGTGCCTGCGACGGGCCCTCGGTAACGTCCGCGACACGGCGGGCCCGCCGTTTGCCACGCGCCATTTCCCGCCACCACCTCGCGGTAGAAAGCGCATCCCATTTCTTGGTAACTAGCGGGGGCCACTCTCGTGAGTCGCGCTAGCTCGCATTCTCGGCCACACACGATATGAAGTGCCACGCACCCATGCCGAAACTTGCCCCGATCCAGCACCCCATTGGCGCGGTGGCGGCATGCCGCCAGATGTTTTGCTCGCGTCCCACGCCAGAGCCACGGGGAATCGAGTTTTCGCCCGGCGTGGTGAAGCATCGAACGGTGATGCTGCCGTCGGACTCGACGGCGCTCACGCTGAAGCCGATGCTGGACGGGTACCTGACGGGGCGGACGGTGATGTTCTCGCACGCCGTGGGCGACGCGCTGCGCATGTTCAACAGCGAGACCCTCGAGATCCAGCACGCGTTCGACGGCGTGCTGCCCAAGGACGGCAGCCTCCCGCCGCGACACGTGGCGTGCACGCTGCTTTACTACGGCAAGTGCGGCACCACTATGCCCAAGACCTACTTGGACGCGCTCGCACACCTGGCCAGCACTCCGATCGGCTTGTGCAACAACACGCTCGGAGCGGCCATCCTGCGTCTCAGCGTGCTCGCCGATTACGAAGCCGACTGGTACGCGTCGCAGGTGCGACGCGAGTCGTGCAGCACGTTCGCGGACATCCGCGATGGAGTGGTGCAGTTTTGCGTGCGCTGGGTGACCAAGGACGGCATCCGGAGCGAGTTTGCGGACCTCCCTGGCGGCGTTGGGCTGGACCGTGGGCTCGCGATCATGAAGAACTTCATGATCGCGATGAAAGTGCAGTACCGCGCGCCCATCTCGGACAACGTCTGCGTGAGCCACGGCAGCGTCTCGGAGGACGCGTGGGTCACCTCCCTCTACAACGCCACGACCGCCTTCTCGCGCCTGATGGAGGGCGTGCCGCACGTCGCCAAGTGCAAGTTTCTGCAGCAGTACCCGGAGGTGGACATCGACACCACGCGCATCTACGTGCGCATCAGCGAGCGGGCGCGCGGCGAGAATGGCGTGCACGACTCGTCCGCCTTCCACGGGTTCTTGGTGGGCAACTCGGCGTTCATGCGCGAGATCGTCGAGCACTGCGCCACGTACAAGGAGCTGCCGCCGCCGGACGATGACACGGCCAAGTACTGCCTGCACACGTGCGCGGTGCAGACGCAGGTGATGCCGCTGGGCACCCGCGTCTCCACCTACGCGCAGGGCGGGGCGTGCGCGCAGCCATTTTCCACAATGGGCAACTGGCTGTACCGCCTCGATCCGGCGATCGTGCCGCTCGAGGACGTGCTTCGAAACTTTGTCGTCACACCATGCACCATGGAGGCGGCGATGCCCGGCGACAAGCGTCTGGAGAAGCCGATGCACATGTGCATCAATCGAGCTTACAGGCTCTTTTGTGTCACATTTGGAGGCACGAAGAAGAGGGAGATGTCGGGCGCGGAGTGGGAGGCTCGTCCGCTCTGCGCCATCACGCCTTCGTCCCATCACGAGAGCAAGGAGGCGATCTACGCGCGCACCGCGTTCGGCGTCGATATTCCCAATGCGAGCCGCGTCCTAGTAGGAGATGCGTACAACGTCCTCGCGTCGCAAAACGCCCCTCCGCAGCTGACAAACCTGCTGCTACAGAGCGCGATGCGCTTCGGCGTGAACACGCCGATTCTGAACTCGCTGGAGATGGCCGCGACGTCGCTGGTCGCGTTCACCTCCAAAGCGCAGCAAGAGGCCGACCGAAACGAACGGGATCGAAACAAGCGGGTTGCGGAGGGAGGCCTCGTGGTGCGCACAAAACGAGTCCGCGTCGAAGGGAGCTCGATCGAGGGGTCGCGCATCGTCAAAAAGCACGTGAACTCGCTGCTCGGAATTGCGGGCATCTCCAAGACCAAGGGCAAGGCGGAGATCCCGAGCGGCAACCTGCCGGCCGTCGAGTTTGGCGGCGCGGTCACCATGCTGTGCGAAGCGCTGATTCCAACGGGTGCCACCTCGGCGTCCGTCGTGGCCGCGGCCGCCGCCACCGCCAAGTCCGCGCGCTGCTACGGCGCCATGAATGCCATCGCCGCCGCGACCGCCGTATGCAAAGCGTCGAAAGACGCTCTGAAGTCCATCGTGTTCTTGGTACATCACCTCAACACCGACGAGAAGGTGACAATCTACAAAGTGATGGACGACGGCGCGATCTTCGCGTCGTCGCCGGGCCTCCTTCTCGAATGCAAGGATCGCCGCGTGTTCATCGTGCGGGAGACCGTCGGCAAGCCGACTGCGGAGCTGGTCGGTTGCGAGTTCTGACGAGCGAGCCCACCATTATTCCGCAGCACCGCTGCTAGTCCGCATCGGCGCGCCGGTGCTGGACTCGGGGGGGAGAGAAGGGCCCATTCAGTTTCTATAACCCATCTCCGAGTAATCGGAAGAGTAGGAGAGTACCGTGTACGATTCCACGATCTTGCGATGACGACCGCGAACCCAAAGTGGTCGTTTGTCACGATTGTGGGCGAGGGCGATCGCGAAAAGGGCGCCGAGACCGGCGCTGCCCCGCCCGCTGGCTGGGCGTCGAAGACGGGCATCCGCGGCTGGATCGCTAAAAATTGGATGACCGCGCTGATCAGTGGCATTGTGGTGTTGATTCTCTTCATCGTGATTCTCTCAATCATTATCGCCGCGGCCGCGGGTGCCTTCTCCGGCGCGACCGTCACGCTGACCAAGGTCGAGGCCACTACGTGCACAGGCGGCACCAACAAGCCCAACCTGCTTCACGCGACGGGCTCGTCCAGTGGCGACTCCACTGCGGAAGCAGTGTACTTGTACTGGAACGCCACCTCCAACCTGTGCATCACCACGGGAAAGGAGGACGACAACTGGCCGTACATCAAGGGAGGGTCTGTCTCCCTGGGCGAAGGCGTTCCTGCGGACGTGTCCAAGATTGAGGACGACCACCTGAAGCTCAAGTTCAACGACCTTTGGTGCCCGACCTACCAGCGCAAGGCGAACACCGACCAGCTCGCGCCGGCGGGCATGTCCGACACGTGGCCCATCGTGCACATCACCGATGCGGGCGCGCTCTCGCTCTGGGTCTCTGGTTTCCAGACATGTGCGAGGTAGTCTTCCAGCTGCTCGAACACGGGCGGATGCCGGGTGTGTGAATTCGTCTTGAAGCAAGTGCAATCTTTGGAAGGCGTCGCACAGGGGATGGGCGGAAGCGGGATGGTGCACGGAAGGAACAAGAGGGTATGCACGCGTACAAACAGTAAATTTGCATAATGCTTTTTGCGCGCGCCACGCATCAAAGGAAAAGCATATGCCCGTTCACGACTCGCTGAGCGAACAAGACATCGGCCTCTACGGCGCGAGCGGCCGCGTCACCGGGCTGTCTACACCCTTCACTTTTTGTTTGAGCAGCGACAAGATCCTCGCGCCCTCCTTTTTGACCGATGGCGGCAAGAGCAAGGCGGCCGGCGTGAAGCTCTGGGCAAACATCGTGCTCCACGTGTTCGCGACCATCTTCGTGTGCGTGGCCAATGGCGCCTACTTCATGAACAACAGCGACGAGATCCGCGTTCTGCACGCGATGGCCAGTTGCGCCATCGCCTTCCAATTGCTGGCCGTGCTCGGCACGCTCGTCGCGACGGCCTTCTTCTTCCGCGCCGGCACCTACCCGATGATCAACGGCTTCGGCATCGCCTGCTTTTTGTTTGCCATCCTCACCAACGCCCTTGCGTACGTCATCCACTTCATCGCGCACATCAACAGCGAGATCAATTTTGCGCTCACAAATCCGGACAGCAACAGCTCGTCCTACCAACCTAATGTCGAAGAGGTCAACTTCCCGATTTCACTGTTTTTCCAGATCTGGGCGTTTGGCTCGGTGCTCGCGAACGCGATCGCTCTTGGCAGACAACGGCAAGTGGACGAAGAAATGTAAACTTCCTTACTTTTCTTCACTGCGACCCGGGCACCGTATTAGTCGGTGGACTTGTAACCACCGGTGAAAAAAACTCAGTTTTCCTCCTCACTCGGTCCGGGCGCGTTCTTGCGCTCGTCAGTCTCGACTTTGCCGCAGTTCATACACAGCAGCCGCGAGCGGCCCATCTCTTTGTCGAGCTCCGCCTTGGACGTGTCGTACGAGCGACGGTCGTTGACAACCTTGGCGACGCCCCGACCCTTGTCGAGCTCCGAACGGTGTGCGAATTGAAAGGCGTGTGGGTAGCCCGAGTGGCCCGGTCGGTACTCCGACCCAAACGGCACCATCTTCATCCAGCACTCGGCGCACGCGCCGACCTCGAGCTTCTTGCCGTCGACGTAGTCTTGCTTTTTGCGCCGCTCCGTGAGACTCCGCTTTTTGTTGTACGCCGCCGGGTCGTCGCACCAGCGCACGGTGGGCAGTGTGTCTGGGTCGATCTTGAGCTTCATGGCATTGTGCGTCGGCGCCATCAACTGGCAGTTGAGGCACATGGGGACGACGCTCTCCATGTCAAACTCCGCCTGCATCGCCTCCGGACCGCCCAAGCTACTCCACTTGATGTAGTCGCCCAAGGACACGGGGTCGCCCTTTTTGTCGCGCTTCTTCTTCGACGGATCCGTGTGCTCAAGAGTCATCGCATCGATGCCGTTCCACCCGCACTCGACGCAGCCCATCTCCTCGAGCTGCGGCTTGAGGTCGTCAAACCACTTGCGCTTGCACGCGCCGATCTTGGTGTTGGGATTCGCCTGCGACTTCTTCAGGATGAGCCGGCACGTTTCGCACGTCTTGGTGCGCACTACGCCCAACTCCTCGAGTAAGGCTGCGCAGTCCGGGTCGTCAAAGAGCTCACCGAGCTTGGCGAGGATCTTCAACATGGCGGCGCGCTTCTTGTGCGTGACGTTGCTGACGGCCGGCAAGAACTCGACGATGGGCTGCGTGCCGCGCGGACAATTTGCCTGAGTGCAATTTGCCACGCATTCGCCTGGTGCCACAAGCTGAATCGTGGGTGCGGTCATCCCCCTTATACTTTTTAAGAAATCGGAAAAAAAATCGAAAAGCTAGCGAGCCGTGACTTTACTATTCGTCTTTTTCTTGGACGGCGCACTCGAGGGGTGTACCTTTTTCCAACAAACTTCCATTTTCAAAACTGGTAATTTCCTGAGATACTTGGAAATTACCACTTCCAATTTGGGCCGGCAAAACTGGAAGTGGTAATGT
>PAUB01000037.1 GCA_002713695.1 Opitutaceae bacterium | reverse complement strand
CCCAGGCGCCGGGCGGGGAGCGCAGGCGCCGCTTCTTCGACGGCCCCTGGGGGCTGACCGACGTCGGCGGCCCGTGGGTGCTGTTCGGGGGGCTGGCGGCGCAGGCGGCGCTCTTCACACTTCTGGCCGTGCTCTCCGGGGAGCTGGAGGGCGCCGGCTCCAACCAGAGCACCGGCGTGGCGGTCGCCTGCTACTTCATCACGCTGGCGACCTACGCGGCGGTGGACGCGCCCTTCATCGCCTTTTTTGAGATGCACTGGCTTCCTAAGCTCTACGAGGCGGCGGGGGTAAAAAATTGCATGGAGTTCAGTCGCATGCCGTTGGCATTCCTCTTCTTCCCGCTGGCGGCGCTCGGCGACACGGTGCTCTGCGTGCTGCCCGGGCTGGACTTTGGCGGCGCGGAGGGCGTGCTCGTCGCGTGCTTCCGCGGCTTCGTGCTGGGCTCGTATGTGTACGGCACCTTGGCGCTTGCGCAGTGCTGGACATTTAAGAACTTCCCCCTTGAGACGCTGGGAGTCTTCCCCCTGGCGGGGGCGCTGCTCAACACGATCGCCAGCGCGCTGCCGGTGGTCATCTTCAACGCAGCGCGCGGGGGCGGCGCGGGCGGCGCGGGCGGCGAGGGCGGCGACTCCTGCGCGTGCCCGGGGACCAACGGCGTGTCTCCTTGTGATTGTCCTTTTGATGCGGGTTGCAACCCCACCTCGTGTTGGAACCCCGCAGGAGGCTCGATCCCCGCCGGGTGCACCATGGGCTGCTCGAGGTGACGGCGCGGGATAAGCCGCGTTTGGGCGTGTGGGAGTAAGAGAGCATGGCCGTGATCACGCCGGAATGGGCGACCCCTCGCTGTTCGTGCGGAAGGGTTCACCTTTTGACTGGCCAGTGCGCGATGAGTTCCCGGGCAGCAAATCCACGCAAGACCGCGACTACTGGAGCATCGGAGCCTGTGAACTGTGGGGAATGCGAGAGTTCGGAAACGTAAACTGTTGCTGCGCGCACTGCTGCGCGCCTTGGCGAGTGTACGGAAACGCCCTGCGCTACGCCGGCATCGACCCGGGACTTGCGGAAGTGGTCTCGCTGGCGTCTCGGTTCAAAAACGAGAACAACGGCGCCCTGCTGGGGGGGGTTGCGGCTGTTACTGGGAGCAACATGCGGGAGAAGCTTCGGCAGGCGCTGGGGATCTCTCCCGAAGGGGACGGAAACTTCTTTCTGCGGCTGTTCTGCAACCCTTGCCTCGAGTGTCAAGAAGTGGATTCGGTTCTCGTCATGTACCGCACAAACGTGAAACTCGGCTACCCCAACGCGCAATACGGCCCGGTGACCGGCTGCGACTGCACGCGCTTCTACAACAACGGCGAGCGCATCGACTTCCCGCCCGAGGGAACGTTCGACTACGGGGCGGAGCGGACGTCCAACTTCCGCATTGCGGGCCAGCCGCCTGGACAGAGCATGCTGCGCTATTGAGCTAAACCGTCGCTTGACTTCCAAATCCGTAGAGATGCACGTGCTTACGACTCTTGCGCTTGGGCTACTGGCCGGCTACCCGGTCCAGCCGTACGCGCAGCTGAAGGTCATCGCGCGCGGCCCCGTTTCCGACGCGGAGATCTTTGCACGCGTACTCGAGATGCGCGCGGCCGTGGGCCTCATGGTGCGCGTTCCAACGTGCGAGATCACGCCGGAGCAGTGCCCGGTAGAGGTTAAGCGCGAGCCCCTGGACGAGGGGGGTGTGCCGCACACCACGGTGTCGGTGGACATGCTGCGGCGCCCCGGGCTGCACTGCGTGCATAATGAGTAGCTCCGTTCTAGAACCGAGATGCTCTTTTTTGGCTGCGCGGCGTCTCTGGCGCTTGTGCGCCAGGCGTACTGCTCTCATGCTGTCCGGGGGGTACAGTAGTGACAAAACCGCCCGGTTAGTCGCAGTCTGGGTTCTCTGCACCGCGCTAGAAGAGGCATACGCGCGGCGGCTGGGATTCCAAATCCACAATGAAGCTTGTCGATGTGCTCGTAGACCTCGGACCGCGCGTTCCGCGCGTCCCGGCCAGCATGGCCGCGGGGGTGAGAGCTTCGGCAACCAACTACACGCGGCACCTTGCTCACCTCGGCGCGCTTTCCGAGCTGGCCGACTCGCCGCCGGTGGCGCTGCACCCCAGCAAGCTCCCCACGTCGAACTTGCTCTACGGGTTCAAGCGCCAGCCCGACGGCGATGACTTTGCCTACAAACGGGGCGCGTGGGCGCCGGACGGGCACGTTCTCTGCGGGGCGGCAACCATGCAAGTGACCGAGTCTGTCTCGCGGCCGGCGCTCGTGTACCAGCACCCCGAAACGCGCGACGTGTGCATAGTGGTGCCCGGCGCGCCGCTGGCGCAAATGGAGAACGAGCTCTTTGGAGGATCCGAGACTGCGTTCGAGCGCGGGTGGATGCACTCGGGAGAGAACCAGCTCTCCAGGAGCGTGCGCGCCAATACGGGCGCGCACGTGCGCAACTGCGGCAGGGACGGCGTCTCCGACTGGATCCTGTCGGGAGACTACCGCCTCGAGCGTCCGGGGCCGCTGCCGCTTTTGCGCCTTCTGGCGCCGCGCACAAGCGAGGAGCACAGCGATCTGCGCAAGGCCGTCCACTGCGCCCCGGCTGCGGAGGTGGGGCCGCTTGTGGCAGGCGAGGGACCCGTCGCCTTCAAAACCGTCTTTCAGCGGAGCTGCTGGACCACAGAACGCGAAGAGAGCCTCAAGGCGCTCGAGAACCCCGTGGTCGTGCGCACTGCAGAGCTGCTGCTGCTTTACGGAGAGGAGGCGCTCTACTACGGCCAGCCGGCGGCGCGGTGCGAAGCGCGGGGCGACCCCGAGCTGGAGGCCCCCTGGGCGTCCGCGGTCGAGGCCATGGTGACGAACGAACAGATGCTGCTGAACAAGCCGTACCATGCCAGAGGGCCGCGTCCAAAACCGCTTCTTCCGGAGGTGTTTGCGCGCACCGGGAGACTGTGCGACTTGGAGGTGATCTCGCGCACTCTGCAGCCAGAGCAGGCCTCTCGCGCGGTGGTCTCCGCGCTTTTCGGACCAGAGGACGCGCGTCTGGTCGGCGCGGAGACCGGCAGCCTGGAGGAGCGGCTGCGGCGAGTTGCGCGGCAGCTCTGCGCACGGCAGGTGCTGCTTCTGGCGACGACAGACTCGGAGGAGGGGTCGGTGGTCAAGTGCGCGTTGCTGGGCAGCGAGGGCGCCGAGTGGACAGTGGACGAAGACGACGCCTGCAGGCTGCTCCTCTGTCCGTGGTGCCTCCCGCTCGTGTTCAACGGAAAGGTGGTGCAGAAGGTGCTGGCCCGCGGAGTGGTTCGCGAGCCGGCGCGCCTCTGCGACGCCGCGCGAGAAGCCGCGCGAGAACAGCTGACGGGTTCGATTGGCGAGCTGGCGGCGGCCGCCAGGGGTCTCTCGCAGGCCCTGCCGTCCATCCTGGACAGACTGGGCGCGCTGGAGAAGCGCGCGGCGCCCGACGCGCCTCCGCTGCAGGTGGATGCCGAGAGCACGCGCCTCTTCAAGCTCGCGCGCGTCGGCATGTCGCGATTGTACGACAAATGCCCCCTGTAAGCGCTATCTGCGATATCACAGAGTGCCGTTCCGCAAAACAAATGGTGCTGTCATTCACGGGCACCGCTCACCCTCCGCCCCGCCGCGACGGGAAGCGCCACAACGTTGCGGACCTCAGCGCGGCGGAAATCGGCGTCACCAATCTGGGACGCAAGGGCGGGACGCAGTTGTTGGTGGAGCACGACCACGGAGAGCGCGTGGGAACTGTCTTGAGTAGCTGGGAGGGCAGGGACGGGTCGCTGCGAGTGTCCGGGGTGGTGAACGACCCCTCGGCAATCGCGGCGGTCAGGAGCGGGTCGATGAGGGGGCTGTCGCTGGGGACGTCGGTGATACAGGACACAAGCGGGGGGCGCCTCATGGCATCCCACGACGAGCTTTCGATTTGCCAGGAGCCGCGGCGGGGCGGCTGCTTCATCGACGAGGTGGACGGGCGACGGGTTCGAGCGCTCAATACGTTTTCGAAGAAAGGTGCGCTCTCGCTATTCGATAAGCCCCCTGTCTCCTGTAGTAGACAGGACACCATGGCTGACGCGACCGAGTCCCCCCCCGTCCTCACCGAAGCAGAGACCTTCTCGGCCGAGTATGTGAACAAGCTCAAGGCCGAGCTCGAGGCCAAGTCCAAGTCGGAGTCTGTGCTCAAGGCGAAGTTCAGCGCCCACGAGGCTCGCCAGCGCGAGAAGCTGGTTGAGATGCAGCCGACCGTGCAGGCCTGGATCGAGGAGGGCCTGGCCGAGGCCGGCGAGCACAAGCACGAGATGGCGCCGCTCGCCGAGTTTGGCAAGAACCTCCACCAGGCCGAGAACCTCGACTCGGCGATGCCGCTGGCACGCATGATCAGCTGCCACTCGGCCAAGTTCAAGCGCGTCCGGGAGGAGTTTGCGGTCGCGTCCACGGCCTCCGTAGCGCTGGGCAAGGCAAACAAGGCGCTCGAGGAGGTGACGGCGGAGCGCGACGCCAAGGCGTCCCGCGTCGACGAGCTGGCCAAGCTCTGCGACGAGCGCCAGGCAGCCTGCGAGAAGCTGCAGGACGAGCTGGCCAAGGCCGGCCTGGTGAAGGAGAAGTTTGACTTCAGCAACGCGACCGCGCGCGAGAAGGCGGCGGAGACCTCCGCCGAGGCGCCGGCCGGGCCCTTTGTCGACCCGCTGCTGGCCTACGTGCAGGGCGCCAGCTCCGTTGGCGGCCGGCTCTGCGCCGCGCCGACCTACATGGCCGGGGTTGGGTCCGGCGAGTCCTCGCTCCACGCTGCGCTGCGCATGGCCTAGAGCAACAGGAGGGGTGTTGGTTGTAAGGGTTGATAACACCACTTAGTTCTTCCGCGAAAGTAAGAATAATGTCCGCCCCCAGCAACACGCTCACCGCGTGCGCCTTCTTTCTGGCGTCTCTCGTTGCGGATGCGCTGAGCGCCATCAATTCGGTGCAGCACGCCGACGTGCCTTCGTCTCTGCGCGGCACATCGCTGGCGCTCGTCGGGTGCTTTGCCTCTCCCGTGGTGATGCGGCCTTCGGGCGGAATCTTTGGGGCTCTGCAGAGGCCCGTCGTGGGCGCGATCCTGGCGGCCTCGGCCATTGGAGGTCTCCATCACGGAGGAGAGGACACGCGCGTCTTCGACGCTCTCTACGCCACGCTTGTGGGGATGGCCATGATGTTTCTCTACAGCTCGGGGGGCGTTGACGAGAGCTCCAAGCACGTAAAGGGGAAGAACCAGGACCGGGCGGTGGCCACAAGCTCCAGCATGCTAGCCGGGTCCATGCTCTTGTACGCCAACTTGCGCCACCTGCGCGCGGGACTCGCACACCCCGTCGAGGTGCGCAACTTCCACATAGTCCCCGGGGGGTACTACAATGCCACTTCCTTCGAGACTCTCGGCTACGCGTACGCGAGCGACACTGCCACCGTGGCGGTCTGCTTCGGCGCCGCCGCCGGCGTCGGGGCCGCGGTGCTTCTGGCAATGCACGTGCACGAGCTGCACGCGGGAACAGGGTCGGTCGCTCTGCAGCTGGGAGTGGCGGCGCTTTGCCAGTGCGTGGCGGCGCTGGCGGCTGCCCTGACGCTCGGAGGACAGGTGGACTGGCTTCCGGCCGCCTTTGGGCAGAGCGCCTGCAAGGCGGACTCCGACGTCTGCAGCGCGGCGTCGGCCAGTCGCCGGTTTGCCATCGCCAACACGCAAGTGGCAGGGCTCTGGCTGTCCGCGCTGGGGCTGTTTGCACTCGCGTACCCTCCTTCGGCCCGAATGTCGTCTCCAAGAGACTGGACAGAGGCCACCTGGACTGGCGCGCTCTTCGCCACCGGCGCCGCGTTGGCCTCTGTGCTCGTGATCTACGCCGAGTCCTCGTTTGAGGGAACGGGCGAGCACGTCGAGTACACGGCCATCGCAACGGTGGCGGCGATCTGGATCTCTGCGTTTGGGGACACCTTCCTCGGCACCTTGGTCTACCTGGGCGCGTTCTTCTGGGAGGAGGTTCTGTACGTGCAAGACTTTGGAATAGAGCACGTGTTTGCACAGCTGACGCACGTTGTGCTGTTTTGCAGCGCGCTTCTGCTGCTGGTGCACATCTCGCTGACCACCGCAGCATACTTCCTGCAGTCAGAGGATCTGCGCGTGGTCGCTGGATACGCGACTGTACTGGGAGCTTCTCTCGCGACGGCGCTCTTTTGCACGGCCGCGGCGCTGCTGATGGCGTCCAGCGGCGCGCACGACAACGCGCTCGACGTGGTGGACTCGGGGACCAGAGCAGCCCTCTCGTTCACCCTCAACCACTTTCTGCCAGCGTTCATCTACGTCCCTCTCTACGCGTGCAGGTGCGAAACAAACCTACTTACGACTGCACAAAAGCGGATCGCGTGGGTCTCGGCCGTCCTAGTGGTGCTCGTCGTCTACGGACTGGTGCTGTTGTTCTTGGGCCGGAGCCCGGCCGGACCCAACGCAAATCAGGGTCCGCTGACTATTGCGGCGCTGGGCGCCGGCCTGCTCCCCTGGGCGCTCTCTGCCACTGTCTAGTCAAAGCGGAACGTGGCAACAACCTGCGCCGTGGTGGGGGAGGCGCCCTCCGGCACGGGGATCGTGAGGGTGCGCGAGTCGCCAGTGAAAACGTAGTTGTGCTTTTCCACCACCTCGAAGCGCGCGCGCTTGGGCGCAGGGCCGTCCTGGGCCTGTTCGTCCGCCTCCGCGGCCCCCGAGGACTCGGCCTTGTTTTTCGCCTCGGCGCTCTGCGGCTTGAAGAAGCACTGCGCCGTCGGCTTCTTGGGCTCCTCCTTGGCCTTGGGCTCCTCCTTGGCCTTCGGCTTGGCCTTCGGCTTGGGCTTCGGCGCCGCGTCGCTCTCCTCCTTCGCCTTCCCCTTGGGCGGCGCGAGCGTCTTCAGCGGCGTCGCGCCGGTGTACTTGACAAAGCCGCTCGCAATCGGGTTGGGGGCCTTTACGTTTCCGTTGGTGCTCTTGTAGGTCTGCAGCGACGACCGGGCAAAGGCGGGGTTGCTGTCGATGCCCTTGCTGTAGTCTCCAAACACGCTCTTGGGCATCATGCGGAAGATCTTGTGGTCGTCGCTCGTCTGTCCGTCGGAGGTCTCGAAGAGCATCCCCCAGAAGAAGTTGTAGTCTGGGTCCTCCGGCTTGAGCTTGCCCCGCACCACCACCACCTTGTCCGGCGACAAGGTGGGCGTGCCGTCCGCCCCCGCCGCGAGGCTGGCGGCTCGGTAGGCCGCCGCGTCGTGCACAACCTCCCCCAGCGCCTTGGCGTTCTCCACCTTGCACGTGCGGTTGTAGTTGCGAATCCAGCCGCCGCCCACGTACTCCTTGCCCACCTTCTCGCACGGAGGAATCACGTACCAGACGCGGTTGTGGGACATGTAAAGGTTCTTGTCCTCCGCGGGCTCCTCTTCCGGCTCGTCGGTGTCCTCGGGCGGCGGGACCTCCTCTTCCTCCGCGTCATCCAGGTCGTCGTCGGTCCCAGCCACGTCCGACATCTGCGCAAAACAAAGTGGTCAGTTTGTGCTCACGTGTGCGCATTGGAGAGGATGGGGGGCACCTCGATCTCGCGCGCTCCAGAATCCTCCGACCCAATCTCAGACGACATGGTCGCTTCTTCTAACTGCAATCGTATGGCGAGAGTACGGGCTAGCGGGACTGTTGCTCGTTGGGACACAGCGCTACGTGCTGGCAAAATTCTGCAACCCAAGCGCTAGAACGCTGTACACGGCCACCGCCTCTTGGCGTGCGCGCTTAGAAAGAGCCACGTACGCTCCGCGCGCGCGCGCGTCCATTCCGTCGGGCACTTGGCGAGCGATCTCGACGCGGCGATCTGCATGAAGCGAACGCGCGAGCGTGAGACGCGGAGCCACGATGCGCGGGACTGTGTCGTGTGCATGGAATCAATGCAGCAGCGGGGGCCGCGCACCGAGATCCATCCTTTCCAGTGCGCTCACTCGATCTGCCGCACCTGCGACGCGAACATGGCGCGGCGTGACCTCAACCGCTGCCCCACGTGCCGGACTCCCCGGAGAGGCATGAGCGTCTCCGAGGCGGAGCCCGACCCCGCGCCGCTGCCCGTGTTCCATGGCATTCTCGGACACGGCTTCCCCTCTCGCAACCGCCCCGGGGCGCGAGTCGTGTTCTTCCCCCGGCAGCCCCCCGTGGATGCGGCGGGCAACGAGCTGCGGCAGGCGGCAGGCGGCGAGCTACGGGAGGCGGTCGCGGACGCCCGGGCGGTCGCTGCCGCCCGCAACGTGGCAATGGGGGCCAATACGCTAAGCATACTTACCCATGTGCTCCCTGCAGAGATTGTGCAGGCGCTTGTGGACCCGACCAGTGTTGGAATTACCGGGTGGCATCAGGCGCGGCGTCGTTGGATCGCGACGCGCCCGCAACTCAGCAGCTAGCGGCCAGCCTACGAGCGCGGTTGCGGGAGGCACGCGGAGTGCGCCCGGTTCCCACGGCAATCGAAGCCGTTGTCCACTCGACCCTCCCTTCTACGTCTGCGAGATGCGCCAGGAGACACGTGTCCTCTAACGCGGTCCAGCGCAAGGCGCTGCTCCCGGTCCGGCGGGAGCCGGCCTTCTCGATCCCTAGAATGCGTTTTACGCGACCGCGCACCGCGTCCTCCGAAAAGCCCCGTGCGGCGCCTCCCATTATGCGAGAGGCCTCCGCCCAGCGGTGGCCGCGCTCTGCTACGTACCAGCATGGCGTCCGTGTGTGCGGGGACCTGGATGCGCGAGCGCGCGGGAGCGCCTCCGGCATTTCCAGGCAGTCCCAGTCAAACTGTACATTTTCTTCTGCGAGCTCCATCTCTAAACGCCCCCTCCCCCCAAGGCCCTGCGCTCTAGCGCTTCTTCGCCCGCGATCGGCAGCGTTGGCACCCGGCGCGAACCTGTGGGTCCTTCGCCGCCGCGACAGCGCACGAATAGCAGCGCGCTCTCATGCAGCGGTCGCACTTGCTGCAGCTTGTCGACAACAGACTGGCCTGAAGCACGTGCACGGGCGAGTTGCAGTCGGCACACAGCGACGTGGCGTGCTCGCAGCACAGAAACACGCCCAGCCGCGATTCCATCTCGAGGTGGACCATCGGTCCCTGGCAGCATGCCGCCGTGATCATCGCCGACGCGCGCTCGACTGCGTGCTTGTTGACCACGTGCGCCACCGGCGCCTTGCGCAACCTGAGCACCTGCTCAACTTGCTGATGGACGACTTCCGCCGCGCGCCGCGCCTCTGCCTCGGATGCAGCCTCCCCGTTGTCCAGCATCTCGCGCACCGACTTTTCCACTCCCTGGCTGAGCTGCACCCGCAACTGCTCCCTGGCGAGCTCCTCGTCGCAGCCGTCCAGCTGGCGCCCGTTGTGGCGCCCGCTGCGCAGCCACTGCTCCACCGAGTTGAGCACGCCCAGAAGGGCACCTCGGCGGTCCCCATCTCGGTCCCACCAAAACCCGTTTGGAATGGGATCCGCGTCGATCGGCGTGTTGACGCGCTGCAGAGGGTCGCGTCTCATGACCGAGCGCGCCCACTTTGCGCGCGCCTCTGCCATTGGGTCGACCGCGTTGGGTGCGCTCCCGAACTCGCTGGTGGGCATCGGGTCGAAGTCGGCGCTCCGAAACCCGAAGATCGCGCTGATGCAGCGCTGTCCCGCCCTCTGCCAGAAGCAGAGGTTGTCCTCCACCGGCTTTCCGTTGAGGCCGTCCATCTCCTGCTCCGCCTTGTGCGCCTCCTTGAGTCCAGAGCGGATCGCAAAGTCGATGGCCATCATGCACGACCCGTCCGCGCACTTCAACGGAGACCAGGTCGTTTCGAAGAGGCGCACCACCTCGCGACAGGCTTCCGTGTCTTCTGCCGTTCCCTCCGCGAGCCCGAACACTCGGGGGCTGCACGCGACGCGCACTGCAAAGGCGATCAGGGTCGGAAAGTTGCGGGGAAGCTGCAGCCCGTCCGGGATGGCTCCCTGTGCAAAGTCCTTCACGCTTGGCGCGCTCGTTTTCTCGAGCATCGACACCACGCCCTCCAGCGTGAGCACGTCTGCTACCGCCATGGCGTTGGCCAGTGACTCGAGCGCCGCGTCGCTGTTCAGACCCCCGACAAGCGTCTGTGTGTACCTGGCGGTGATGGCGCTCCACTGCGCATAGCACACTCGCTCGGACGAGTGCTGCGTCTGGTCCTCGATCTCCGTGCCCCCAATCTGCCCCGCGAGCACCCACTGCGACTTTCCGGCCGCGCACGTTTGAACTCTGACTTTTGCGCCTGCGAGGTGCTCCATCTCGCTGTCGATCAAGAAGCTGTCGGGGCGTATGGCGTGATAGCTCTCGAAGTCGTGCACGGGCCACGCGCCGCGCACCAGTTTGCCATTGCGCGTCGCGCGTCCATGCGACGCGTCGTGGTGCGAAAAGATGGAGGGGAGCAGCACGTTAAGGTTTCTTGCGGCAAGGGGGCGCATGGCTAGGCGCGGAAGCGTGTAGAGGTTCATGCCTTTGTTGCAGACGAACGACGGCGGCCAGAGAAGGGTGAAGGACACCCACGTGCCCTGCTCGCTTGACCGGCGAGTGGCGATCGTCACCATCGTTTCCAGCTCGACGCCGCGCGCAATCTCAAAGAGCACGCCCTTGGGCTGAAAGCGCATCGAGATGGTCTCGCCCGTCGCCATGGAGAGCGCCGGTCCCCAGGAGCCCACAGGATCCGCCCCGCCCTCCCCAAAGACCACCACGCCAACCATGCCTCCCAGACGCGGGAGAACAGTGGAATTTAAAAACTCTAGACCCTTCGCGTCGCTGGTATTCAGGAGATTGTCCAACGTGTCAAACTGGGCGTCTGGCTCCATTTCCGTACGCGGTTAGGAGGGGTCCTCTCTCAGACACACTTAGCGGCAGGGCGCTTCTTCTCAAAACGAGAAGGGGGGATCTCCTGCGCTGGCGGGGCTTTTTCGGGGGCCGCGTCCTTTGCGGCCTTGGGCGCGACAGCCACCGCTGCGCTGATGCCGGTCAGCCGCTCTCCCGTAAAGAGAATGCTGCCGCGCAGGAGCTTGCAAAGCTCGGGGTCGCTGCGCACCGCCGTCGAGATGTCGGAGATGGTGATGCGCTTGCGCTTGCCGTCCATCGTTACCTTGCCGCCGCACTCCAGCAGCTCCGCGGCGAGGTACTCGATGACGGCCGTCGCGAAGACCGGCGCAAGCTGTCCCACGCGCTTGACCTTCTTCGTGCAGTGGGACTCCTTGATGTGCCGCCCCACCCTCGACACCGGAAACGTCAGTCCGGCCTTGAGGCTCTTGGAGACACTCTTCTTGTCGGACTTGGGCATTGACCTTGATGTTGTGCTCCCCATGGCCTTGCCGATGGCCAGTGAGATAGCGGGACCAGTCGGGCCAAACAGATATCCCCCCGTAGCCGCCGCGGTCTTCGCTGACAGGCTCGCCGCGAGCCGTGGCACAAAGCGCACGTGCGGGTGCACGCCAAAGGATAAGACGTCCGAAAGCAGTCCGAAGCAGAATCATGGTGAACGAGATCCCCTTGATTGCCTTGCGGCCGGTCGCTCCGAGCCTCAGGCGCCGCGCGCCTGGCGACCGCTCGCTGTATGCTGCCCCCACGGACCACGTGCTCACTCCCGAGATTTCGCAAATCTTCGCGTTTCGCCAGCTGACGCCCGGGTTACTCTTTTTCTCCTCAGTGCTGGCCTTCTTGTGCTTTGGAATCGCGTCCACGCTAGTCCCTCCGGAGGCGGGCATCGGCTTCGGAGGCCACACCATTCCCCCCGGCGCTGAGTGCGTTCGCGTCACAAGACACGCCGACTACGCGTCTGCCGAGATCGCGATAGGCAGCCCCGTGGCCATCATTTCGGTGCTTCTGCGCATGGACACCGTCGTGGAGCCAAACGCCAACACGAGCAACCTCCACGTGTTCAGCAGCCGCGTTGCAGAGTCCGACACAGTTGCGTGCGACGGTTCTATCTGCGAAGACGTGATGCTCCTTCAGGTAGACGGCCCCCGGTCCGAGCAAAGACGCGCAGTGGCGAGTTTTGTGTACTCCGCGCTGTTCAACGAAGAGTATGTCGGCGCCGTCGCTTACGAAGTGGGGCTCCGCGGCGAGCTGCGGCTTGCCTACGGGCACGACCACTACCTGACGGCGACGCATTTTTGCTGGGCGCCGTCCGCGCTTTCCGACGGCGACCTCACAGGGGGGGTTTCTGCCGACGCGGCGTCAGGCGTGCTGATGACCAATGCATCGGACATGTCCGAAAGTCGGCTGTTTGCCCGGTCGCCAGCGGGGAAAGCACAGGCCGCCGGCAAGTGCTCCAACTCGTCGCTCGGCTGGCTCGGAGAGGTGCACCTCTTCCCCGGGGCCGCGGCCGACGAGTCGACCTGGCTGGGACTGGGCAGCGACAGGGCGTACGAGACGAGCCCCTCGGGGCTCGACGACCGGCGAGAAGTCGTCGAGGTGGGCACCAACTGCGCCTCCTCCGACGCGGAGTACGCGCGCGCGTACAGTCTGTACCGCGTCGACTGTCTGTCGTGGGAGACTCCGTGCGAGACCACGCCCTCGGTGCCGTTCCGGCGCGTGGCAGACGCACAGCTGCGCATCCACGTCGCGTCCAACGGAGACGCGCGCGTGTGGGCGACCTCGGACCCTCGGCTGCGGACCCTGCCCAAGCTGGAGGACGCCACCGAGGCCTTCTGGCTCTCCGTAGTCAAGCTGTTCGCGATGACGCTGGCTGCCGCGGTCGTGTGGATCCGCGCGGCCAAGTCGACTGCGTCCCACGACCGGCTCTTCATGCACTGCGCGCGGCTCGCGCACTGCGACGACATTCGCGACTCCGAGACCGTCTCCGAGGCCGCCGTGTGGGAAGACGCTCTGATTGGGCTAGTGGCCATCGCCGCGCGCGTCGCAGTGGCGGTTTGGCGCGTCGACACGCTTCAGCACGACGGGCAGGCGCGAGCGGCCATTTTTCAGCTCGTCGCGGGCGGCATGTCTCTTCTGCAGTGGTTCGTTCGCTACTTCGTTCTGCAGCGCCAGTGCGAGTCGCCGCTGACCAAGCTCGGGGGGAGCACCGCCATCGTCGACGCGTCGACCGCCGTGATGCTGGCCTTCAGCGAGCCGCCGCTTCTGGTCTCTTCTCTGGGGCGCTTCGACCCCACTGCGCGGCTGCTCACGGCGCTGCTGCTCACGATCGTGGTTGTGCAGCGCTGTGCTTTCGCGGCGGCGTGCTGCGGCCTCCTTTGGGCCGTGGCGATCCACGACGGCTACAAGCCGAGCAACGTGCGCTGGCGCGTGAAGGGGCTGTTCGGTGTTCCGCCGCCCGACGGGCGCGAGCCGCGTTTCGGGGCGGCCTTCGTGCCCATCTTGCTGGCCGCCGCAATCTGCTGGGTGGCACAAGCGGGAGCGGTGGGAGTTCTCCTGGCCGACGTGTTCGCCACGCCGCTGGCGTTCTCTGCCTCTCGCGAGATTGCGGGGGAGTGGACGAGCCTGTCGCTGGCGTTCTTTTTGGCGGTGACAGCGGCCGCGTGTCCGCAGATGATGCGCAGCGCGCGCAAGATTGCGGAGGCGTCTGTGAAGGAAACGAAAGAGAGTAAAACGTAACTTTACCGAATCCCCGTTCCCTTTCGCGTTTTCCGGCCGGGCTCGGTCACACGCGCTCGGAGCGCAACTTGCGCTCCCTGTCGAGTGCCGACTCCAACTCCCGCAGGCGCTCGACGATCTCTTCCAGCGCATAGTCCAGGTCGTCTTTCGTCGCGTCCAGGTCGTCTTTCGTCGCGTCGAGCTCGTCCCGCAGGTCCTCGTTGGTGTCCTTCACCTCCTCGACGCGCCTTCGCAGCCTGTCGACCAGCTGCTGCAGCCGCTGCACTGCGGCGCCGTCGCCTTCCGCGCACCTTTTTTGGGCGTCGAGGAGTTCCCGTCTGTACTCCGCGAGCCACGGGTTCACGCTCGTGCTTTGCGGCCGCAGAGCCAGGAGCGGCAGCATGGTTGCCGCAAGCGCGGGCGGCTTGAGGTTATCGCGCGAGGGCGCCGCGGCGCACGCCCGGCCCATACACACCCAGTCAGCGCCAGCCCGCGCAGCAAGGCCGTGCCTCGCCTGGGAGCGGGAGTCGTGGCAGAGCTGGCGCGGCCGAGTTCAATTTTGCTTATGCACACAGAGCGCCAGGGTGGCTGGCTTGCTGCACTATAGTCTGCATCACCAGAGGGGGCACGGCGTTAGCTAGTCCCAGCCGCGCCCTGCTGGACAGAGCGCCCACGTTGTACGAGTCGGGGAAGGTCTGCAGCCGCGCCGTCTGGCGCACGGAGATGTGCCTCAGATGCCCTGTCACGGGCGGAGTGGCCCAGCGCAGAGGCGTGGCCGTGATGCAGAAGGAGGGCATGTCGAGCGGGCGGCAGCGCTGGTCCTGCGTCAAGAGCGTCTTCTGGTACGTATCGCCCTTCTTGCAGTACATCCACCACACCTTGTTGCGCAGGTGCGTGCCGCCCGGATCGTCCACCACGTCGCGCACGCAGCGGTGAACCGTGGGCGCTCTCTGCAGCGCGGCGATGACATCGGGAGACCCGGCCAGCAGGCGCCTCCGGTTCTGGGGCACCCCGATGTCGTAAAAGTCGATCACTGTGTAGGCAAAGCGGCGGCGGTAGGGCGACTGGGGACGGCGGAGCGCTTCCAGGGCCTGGACCACCACCGGGGTCGCCACCTGCTCCATGGACCACCAGAGAGCGGAGCTGTCCATCGCGAACTTGAGGAACCACGTCACCATTTCGACCGCCTCGCTGCGGTCGTCGTCGTCGCGGTCCTGGTTGGCCTCGCTCACTTTCGTGCAGGGCGGAGAGCCGTGCAGCCACCAGCGCTGGCCGCTGATGGGAAACTCCAGGCTGCAGTCTGGCAGGGTGGCGCACACTTGTGCGCACTCCGGGTGGTTTAGAGCGTGAAGCTGCAGCATTTCTGCGTCCGAATCAACCGCCAGGTCCACCCGCATCCCCGCCTCCCTGGCGCCCTCCGACGCCCCTCCTAGACCGCAAAAGAGGTCCACAAAGAGATCTCCTGGCTGTACAAGGCGCCTCTGCACGCCCACCCACTCAAGTAAACTGCATTGCGTCATTACTGCGCACTACACCCGCTGCGCTTGCGCGCCCCTTAGCGCAAGCTAGTACGCAACTCTGCACCGAAGGTCCATTCTAGAGGTAAATGCGGAAAGAGTGCTCGTAGTTGGTTAAGAGGGGGCTCTGATGTCCATTCTGCTCCAGAACCGGATGGGGTCGAGATTTTGGTCGGGAGCGCCAGCGCCCAAGCGCCAGCGCCCAAGCGCCAGCGCCCAAGTCGAGCAAGACGTCGTTTTGACGTCGCCCGACGTCACTTTCGTCGTTTTCGAGGTCCCTGGTGTCATTTTCGACGTTTCGAGGTCATCCGACGTGTCCAACGACCACATCCATTTGGGGGGGTCAGACGGCCGGCACGGGTTCCAAATCCATACTTTTGGCGGTTACACGCAGGTGTTGCGCGATGCTGGCATCCAACGACATTACCAACGCTAAGCAGTGCCTCGTGTGCTACGAGACGATCGAAGAGAACGGCAAGAACGCACTTTCGTGCAAAAACGACCACCCCGGAGAGTCAATCTGCTTCAACTGCGTGAAGAACATCATGGAGCCAGTTCGCGCGCCCTGCAAGCCTTCCGTTGTCAACGGCATCGCGACGGTGCCGTTCGGGCTGTGGCACTGGGATTGCCCGCTCTGCCGCGAGTCCAACTGCATGGACGAGGTCAGGAAGCTTGCTGTTGCCAAGGGGTCCTGGGAAAAGGCGGTGGACCTCGTGCTTGAGGGCCAGGTCCTCCCGGCGGCATACCTTCAGATGGTGCGTTGGATGCATGCGCATCGTCATTACTGCGCACTGCACCCGCTGCGCTTGCGCGCCCCTTAGCGCAAGCTAGTACGAAACTCTGCACCGAAGGTCCATTCTAGAGGTAAATGCGGAAAGAGTGCTCGTAGTTGGTTAAGAGGGGGCTCT
>PAUB01000036.1 GCA_002713695.1 Opitutaceae bacterium | reverse complement strand
GGGTGCAAACTTTTTTCACCGTCGTCGGGGTGCAAACTTTTTTCACCGTCGTCGGGGTGCAAACTTTTTTCGCCGGAGATGAAGGGCGGGGCGACTCACGTTCGCGGGGCCGCCGAAGCCGATCACGTCGCCTTGATTGAGAAGAAGCCATCCAGGCGGAATCAGATTGCCGTTGACGTAGGTGCCGTTAAGGCTGTTGTTGTCCTTCAGATAGTGGGTGTTGGTGTGCGGGTCGAAATCGATCTCGGCGTGTTCTCGCGATAATAAGGAGGGAACGTCCGGGCAGTCGAGTTGTACGTCGTTGTCTCGATGCCGACCGATGATCACGGAAGACTCGTCACCGCCCGGTGGCAGCTCGATGACGCGCGGCAGAGTGGGCGTCTCGGGAACGCTCTCGACGGTCACTCGAGTGAGTCTCGCGTACGTTCGGGTCGTTAACGGTTCGGACTGCGCCATTTTTTTTTATTTTGTTTTGCGACCGCGCTCTGATGAAGTGATTTAAAAAATATTTACGCGAAACGTATACGGCGCAAATTCTGCGCTCCTTATTCAAGCTTTAAAACCTAAACACCCCACTATCGCCGTGACCACCTGCGACGAGTCCGCCCCGAACGTGTCGAACGTGTACACCTTTCCGCCCGACGCCTCTCGTTCGCGCATCATGTCCTCGTGTCTCTCGTGCCACGTCTCGAACGCGTCCTCGTCGAGATGTCTCTCGCGTGTTCTCCCTCGTCGAGTCGCGCGTTCGCGACACGCTCTCGCGCTGTTCTTGACGTAGATCGTGTTTTCGGGCGTCGATAAGAAGTCGGGAACGGACTCTCCGACTCTCTCGAACAGCGACGCGACGCGATCGGGATGATCGAACACCTTTATCGCCGTCGTGGGGTGTCTCACGACGAGAACCAAGTCGAAACCATCGCTCAGGGCCTTGATCGCGCACTGATGGCGCCTGAGACAATCGTTCAGGACGTCGAGAGAATCTCTCGACGTGTCTCTCGACGACCTCCGCGCGTCCTCGTCCTCGCGCCGCGAAGAGTCGAGAGAGTCACCCGCGGTGTCGTTCGTCCGAACGAACGAGAACGATGATGGGGAAGGTGGAGGCGACGGAGACGACGGAGACGACGGAGACGACGGAGGCGGTGGGACGTCCGATACCTTCTCCTCCACGACGGCGACTCTCGCGCCTTTAGCGCGAATAGATTCGGCGACCAGGCGCGCGCACTCCGCCTTTCCCACGGCGACGTTTCCCTCGACGTGATAGACGCGAGGACGTCTCCCGAAGAATGAGACGCCATCGCGCCACGGAGCGTACAGACTCGAGCAGGTATCCATCGAGAGGAACATGTTCGTCTGATGTCCGAGGACGCGTATTTAACACGTCCGCGACGACGGGCATCGATATTGGATTTTTTTTTTGACGGAAGGAGACGGACGATGTCGTACGAGACGGAGAAGACGGCGCGCTTCGACCTCGTCGGGGCCGACGCCGACGAAGGCGTCGAACGATCGCGAAAAGATCTGGTGTTCGTCGACGGGGGATGAGACCCGTGCGTCGGGACGCGGGAAGCGCTCGTCTCGACGGGAAACGAATCGCGCGCGCACTGCATTCCTAAGATGGGTAAGAGGATGAAGTGTCCGGTGCTGATATCTCTGAAGACGAAGACGACGTACGACGGCCCGTCGCCCATCCCTGGGCGTTCCGTACCCGGCGAGTTTCTCAAATGGGTGAGGCTTAACTGATCGTGAACGATGAAAACGCGCGTGTGACGAATTCTGTCGCAGAGTTTTTTTTTAATAAGAAAGACGGGCAGAGTTCCGACGCGTCATCATAAATCAAGCACCCGACCATCATGTCTCGTGATTATTTTCATTATCCCGATCCGAAAGAGTTTCGCGCGATCGTCGAGAAATTTAACTTTCCCGATCCGTCGAGATGGAGGCACCCGCTCGCCGTCATCCACAAGAGAGACGGCGTCACGCATCGACTGACGATAAAGGGTCTCGAGTTCCCGGGAAGGTGTTTTCACTGTAAGCGAAACAACAAGTCGGCGTCGTTCTGTTTTTTCGGTCAGGGTGCGCGCGACGGTCGCGCGGTGGACGACCTTCCGGTGTCGATGGTGCGCAAACTCGAGAAGATCGCGATGTGCGTTCGACTCAGAGACGACGACGTCGACGAAGGTGCGACGACGACGACGAGAGACGACGACTCGCCGCTGGTATTTCCCCACGAGAGTGAATACGAAGACATGAGCAGCACCGTCGCCCTCGAGCGCGTGTCCCAGCAACACGGCTTTCCTCCCGTGATCGCGCTCTTGTGTCAACCCGCGCCGTCGAGGTTCAGGGAGTTTTTTCCGGCGTCGCTCTTCGACGATTTCCTCGGGAACCGCGTCGTCTTCGAGCTCGCGGAGAGCGAACGCGCGACCAGTCCCGTCGTCATCGCCGGCGCGATCGAGACCGCTTGGCGAGAGTCCGACGAGAGTCTCGCCGAACGTCGACGCGTGCTCGCCGAAGTCTCGGGACTCGACGATGACGCGCGGCGAGTCGGCGTCGCCGGACTGATGAAACAATCGTACTTGGTGTTCACGCGGTTCGACTGCGCTGATAACTGCTCGACGCCTTCCCGGGCGTGCGCGACGTGTCGTCGCGTTCGCGCGCGCGCCAAAAAGTATTATCTCGACGAGGTGAGAAGAGTCGTCGTAGAACACGTCGGGGGTCTCTTCGACAGGCGCGAGGGACCCTTCGCGAAGTGCCCCGCGCGCCTGTCGAACGCGTGTTGGGACGACGACGCGTGTCAGGTGGATAGGCTGGTCGTGCGAGCGGACGCGAAGCCGAAGCCGAAGACGACGAACAAACGTAAACGCCGTTATTAATGCACACGTTCGTATTTGAAAATAAAAAGGATGGAAGACGACGACACGTTGCGCGCGCGACTCGAGAACGGCGATCCTCCGACTCCCGGAGAACTTCTACGCGCGAACACTCTTCTGCGCACGAACCGCCTGAGATGGAACCGCGCGAGACCGGAGACGCCTCGGGTCGTGTCGTTTCGTCCGCCCGGATGGAACGTCAACAACACGCTCCACCTTCGCGTGATTCGTTGGGATCCCGTCCGACCCGCCTTCGAGGTCGACTTCGGTCCGTACTTCGATTTTCCGGGCGTGTCTCCCGCGTGGCCCGAGGACGCGCCCGACGTCGTCGGGGACGACCGCCGCAGAAACCTCAGGAGACGGACGTACGCGGGTGTCATCGTGCACTTCAGATACTCCATGGAACTGTTCACGCGAGCGGACGTCGAGATGGGACGTATGCCGCACCTCGCGGACGAGACCCGTCTGTGGGCGCGTAATCAGTTCGTATTCTGGGCGAACCACGGAAAAGCGGCCGAACGAGCGTTTCTCGCGCCCGTCATAGAATCGACGCGCGCGCCCGAGTACGTCGCGTGGCTTCACGCGCCGCTCCTGAACGCCATGTCTCGTCTGAGACGCTCTACGGAGACGCGTTTTAGGCTTCTGTCATCGAACGCGGCGAACGCCCCGAACGACGTCGCGACGGAACGCGCGCGCGCCGCGGAGAACGACGAGGTCGTCGCTCGCGAGAGAGCCGAACGAGACGGCGTGGCGGTACCCCCCGCTCGCGACGTCACGAGTCCCTGGGACGGCGACGCCGCGACGCTTCGTCTGAGAACCGAGGCGAGCGCGTGGGCGTTCCACGGCGTTTTCGCGTCCGAGATGCGCGACCAGCTCGGCGCCATGCGTCTTCCCGAACTCTTGAGTGAGGTCGGGGGTGACGACGACGACGGTGACGACGACGCGATCGAGTTTCGAAAGTTTCCGGCGCAGAGCGGATGGTCGTATCACTGGTCGAACGTCGCGACGCCGAACGCGAGAACGTTCAGGACCAAGACGACGTACGCGCGATTCAGGATCGACGAGGTCGACGTTCGACGCGAGACCGACCCCGACGTCGGGGTCGGGGGTGATTTCTTCGTCGAACGCCCTCCTCACGACGACGTCTTGGGTCGCGTGATCGCGAGCGAACTTCTCGTGAGCGGTCAGTTGGGCGCTCTTCAGAGCCACGTGGGCACGCGCGCCCATCTCAGAGCGTCGATCGTCATGTCGAGTGACGACGGTGACGACGGTGACGACGACGATCACTTCGTCGTTCTCGGTCGCGCGTTTTTTCCCGCCATGGCGGCGGGATCGCGTCGAGATCGAGGAAACGGACCGACGGTTTCGACGTTCGCGCGCGACGACGCGCGACCGGACGCGAGGTTCGTCAGGAGAGACGCGCACGCCTTCATGACCGCGGAGGGCGAGACGGACGTCGCCGCCGCGAGGTACACGGCGTTCTTGGAACGGGATAAGGCAGACGATTACGCGCGCGTGCGCGAGTTACTCGAGGCGACGTTTCCAGACGGGGGTCGATGCGCGCGCCTAGAGATAGTCGGCGTCGAGGTTCCCGTGCACGATCCCTCGCGCGCGTACGAGTGGACCAAGGGGAGGTACGCGTTCTTCACCACTCAGGCGGATTTCGTCGCGCTCGCGACGTTCGAGGACGGCGCGAGACGAGTGGTCCTCGGAGAGACGAAGGTTCTCATGGAACGCACCGAAAACGCCAGAGGACGAGTGCGAGACGCCAGAAGCCAGGCGCAGGTCGCGTACAACGCGTGCCTGTTTCAACGACAGACCGGAGTCGAGGTGAACGCGATCCTACAACTCTTCCTGACGCGTCGCGATGAACCGTCGTTCCTCGCGTACGGCGCGTGCGCCCCCGTGGCGCCGGGGGAGCTGGATTCAGAGGCGTCGCGGAAGACGGGCGTGGCGAAGGATCTCGTGTTCCGGAGAGGTGGTGGAAAAAAACGAGGCGATGAAGGAGGGATCATCGTCGTCGACGACGGGGGGTACCGCGTGGAGACGACGCGGCCCTCGCTCGACGTCGACGTCGACGTCGACGACGGCGTCGCTCCTCGTATTCGTCGTCGACGACGAGGACGAGGACGAGGACCGGTGGTCGCGCCACCCTCGTCGTCGCGCGTGTTCGTCGCGAACGACGAGGGCGCGCCTCGATGGCTGATGTTAGACCTCGATCGCGAAGTCGAGATATCGGACGTCGCGTTTCGCGTCCGAAGAAAACGCGAGCCCGCTCGTCGCCAAGAGTTGGAACGCGCCGGTCTCGCTCGCGACAGACGAATCGCGGAACGTGACGTCGAGAGACAAAACGAAAACAGAGATCGACGACGAGCGAACAGAAACGCGAGAAGAGACGAGGGAGGCGGGGAGAACGACGAACGACCAGACTCCGAAGACCCAAATCGAGGGGGGTACGAATCGGGCGCGTCCGGCGGACCTGGACCTGGACCTGGACCTGGACCTGGACCTGGACCTGGACCTGGACCTGGACCTGGACCCGGACCTGGACCCGACAGGCCTCCGCGACGACGGCAACCGCCGCGACAGGCGCGAGCCGGGGGCGCGCGGGTCGCGTTGGTACAGGCCGGGGTTCCGGTGGACGACGACGACGCGACGACGTTTCGAGTCGTGCCTCCCTCGGGCTTCGACGTCGACGCGCGTCGGTACCCGCGAACGGAACCGGGTCCGAACAAGGCGGCGCGTCGTCTCCTTCGAGACGCGGTCGTCGAAGCGGCGAATCGCGTCGTGAGAACGCAGCCGGTCTCCCTGACGTTCGCCGACGCGATTCGAAGCGCTCGGGCGAACGAGGCGAACGCGGGACGAGCGTTCAGATTGTGGTCTCGCAAACTCAAGAACTTACCTCGTTTCGGACCCATCGCGCGCGTGCACGTCACGGCGGATGGCGTCGACGTGCCCTCGGGAGAACGCATGCGTCCCGTTCTGATGAACGCGTCTCCCACCGTCGAAGACTTCTACGCCAAACCCGACGTCGTGCTCAGGAGTCTCGTGGTTCGCGCGACGCACAGATTCGTCGACGATTTCGTGTTTCGCGCGATCGAGATGTTGGACCCCGACTCGGCCAACACCAGAGACGGACTGAATAAGGTGGACCTCTCTAAGACGTTCATTCACAACTCGCAGAGAGCCTACTGGAGACTCGCCGTCACCAACTGGGCCAGAGAACAGATAGTCCCGGTGGCGCGTAACGAAATATATCTCGCGTTGTCTTAAGGGGGGGTTACACCCCCCCTTTAACCCCCCCCTGATCTTTTCGGGGCGTCGTCGTGGTCGCGATCGAGATGTACGGGTACTCCCCACTCCGTCTCGAGCGTCTTGGAGTTCTTGAGCGCGTTATCGTTCTCGTCGTCGACGGAGGACGCGCCGACGGTGGAGATGAATGTCTCGCGGCGAGTGAGAAGGGAATCCGCCGCGCGCAAGAGCGTGACCATGGTGGTGGGCGCGTTGACGGCGGTCTGGCGAATTTTATCTTCGATGATGTCGAGCAGGGCGTCGATTTCCTCTGGCGAAGAGTTCTATTTTTTTAGTTTCCACAAGTGTTCGCACGCCAGGTACCTCGCCGTCCCTCTCTTCGGTCGCTTGGCGTCGCACTCGTGTAACTTCCTGACCGCCGCGATCTTCTTCGGGTTCCCGTCGTACTTCGTGGTCGCGCCGCCGGCGTGCACGATCCTTTGTCTTCCGTCGTCGTCGCACACTTTCTGCATGATTTTTTTTCCTTTTCTGTAGCTCTCACCTACTCCCCAGCACTTGAGTTCACTCAGAGCCGCTCGAAGTCGAGCGATCTGACGCTGTCTCTCGGTGAGGGGTGATTTTTTCATGACCCTATCCTCCTTTTGAAGAGAGATAACTGTGTCTTTTTTATACGTACGCGCGCCCGCGTCGATCCATCGATCATGTCTTCGACTACCCACGACGACATCGCCTGTCAAGTGTGCGGGCTCGCGGACAGATCCGACATCATGCTCCTCTGCGATAACTGCGACAGAGCGTTCCACACCGCGTGCGTCGATCCACCTCTCGCGGACGTTCCCGACGGAGACTGGTACTGTTCCGACTGCGTCGCCCTCGAGAACTTTTCGTTCGACGCGGTAGATCGAGCGCTCGCCGCAGAAGCGCTCGAAGACGTCATCATCCCGGTAACGTTAACCGATCCGACGCGCCCGGAAGTCGGCGAACGCGACGCGACCGACGCGACCGACGCCTCCGATTCGCTTCTCTTCGTGAACGACAAGATCCGCGCGTTCGCGAACGATCTGGCGACCGAGATCAAGAACAAGTCGGCGACCGACACCGCCGATACGATAGCCGCGCTGCGTTCCAAGGTCGGCACGTTCACCACCGCGATCTTCGACGCCGCCAGACTTCTCGAGTCGGAACTCGTCGAATTATTAGGGTCTGAGACTGACTGAGTATTATTTTTGGTGTTTTCGGGTTTTTCGGGTTTTTCGTTTTTTTCATGAGTTTCGGTGTCACACCTCCCATGCGCGTCGAACTGTACGCCTGTCATTTTTGTAAAAAAAATGAGTTCACAGAACCGATCGCCGTGAATCTCCGAAGGCACGAGAAGGTGTGCCTCCGCAACCCGAACAGGAAGGTTTGGCGATGCGAGACGTGCGATCGAACGTTCCCTCATCACTCGGGTCTGTCGAAGCACGTGAAAAGTCGCGCGCATCGCGCGCATCGCGGCGACCAAACGATAGACGCGATCGCCACCGCTGCCCCCACGATCTCCACCCCCCCGACCGAGCGGGCGCCTCCCGATCACTCGGGAAAAAAACTCGACGCGGCTCTGTACCCCGATCTCGAGGGGGTCCCCCGATCGGCGTATTCGGTCGTACTCGTCGACCCACCGTTCAGATACGCCAAGACGAAGGGCCGAGGTGTCGCGGAGAATCATTACGCGACGACGTCTGACGAGTACCTCGCGTCGCTTCCCGTGGGCGCTCTGGCGAAGCGCGACGCGCTCCTGTTCGTGTGGTGCAGCGGCGCGACCATGGACCACGCGATCGCGCTGTGTTCGGCTTGGGGGTTCGCGTACAAGACGGTGGCGTTCGTGTGGGTCAAGACGAATCGCCGAGGCGAGACGCAGTCGATCGCGCTCGGGTCGTACACGCGGCCGGGTTCGGAGTTCGTCTTATTGGCGACGCGAGGTAAGGGTGCGAGCCTGGTGACCGAACGCGTCGATCAGGTTTTTTTCGCGCGTCGACTCGCGCACTCCGCGAAGCCCGATCGCGTCGCGGAGTTGATCGAGCGCACGGTAAACGCCACCGAGAAGACCGCGAACGAAAAGATAGAACTCTTCGCGAGGGGCCCGCCACGAGACGGGTGGGTCGCGTGGGGAGATCAGGTGGAATAGGTTTTTAAGGTCGAAGAACAAAGAGTGCGGGACGTCCCCGGAGGTATCGCGCCGTAATCCCAGTCGAGAACGTTCGCGAGAGAATGAAACCTTCATCACAATTTTTTTTAAGCTACGAACCCGTTCTCTCCGAGTCTCTTCAGTATCTGTACGCGATCAATCTCGTCGCCGTTTACGTTGAAATCGGGTTCCGCGACGTGTCGCGCAAACGCGCGCATGTCCCGGTCGAAATCGTCGCTCACGAACCACTTCCAGAACTCCTCGACTCCCGCGGCGCTCAGGATGCCGTCGACGCCTCCGACGGTGCGAAAAATCGGGGTGGTCATGATTTGGTCTCGAGTTTCTTTGAACGCGCTCCAGACAGCAAAATCACTATCATCAACAGGAAGCCCGAAGTATTCAGAGAGCACTTTTTCCACGCTTTTGTCGTACCTTCGGTCGTATCGCGCGAGAAGGAACGCGAGAACCTGCGTCCCCGCGTGGGTCACCTTCGGTCTTTCGTCGCGAGCGCGTAACCTCTCGCGGACCTCGTCGTTCGTGAGTCTGCTCGGGATCTCGCACTCCGTCTCGCCGTCGAAACCCCACACGAGTTCCGAACGTATGTCGTGACCGCGTCCGTCGTGACCGCGTCCTTGATCGATCCTCAGGAGTCGCTTGTTCATCTTGTCCCGAAGCGCCTCCGAGAACTGGGTGGACGGGAAAATCAGTGTTTCACCGTTTTCATCTTCGTTATCCAATATCCGGATCAATCTCAGGGAAGGCATTCTCTCCAAGACCTTCGGAAACTCCTTAAAGTAGTTATGGCTCAGGTCGATGTACCTCAGCGCCCTCAACTGTTCGAGATCGTCTGGGAGAGCGCTGATGCCATTGCCCATGACGTCGAGTTCCCTCAGGCTGCGAATCTTCGCGATCGACGACGGAATAGTTTTCAGTCTGACTAACGGAAGAATCAATTTTTTTAGCGAGACGAGCGAAGCGAGGTCGAAGTCGCCTATCTCGAGACGTCCCGTGTGAAAATCGAAATATTTGAACGTTAATCTCTCGAGGTTGGGGAGGAACGCGCCGAGTTTCCAGAGCGTGTCGTTCGCGAGGACGACGCGGATCTCGACGTCTCGCGCGTGTTTAAGGATTTCGAGATGTTCTCTCGTCGGTCCATCGACGACGTCGATCGTCTGACGAGTCTTCTCGTTCTCGAGGAACGCCTCGGCGAAGGTCTCGACGATGTTCTCGACGACGATCGAGCCGTCTTCGCGCGAGACCATCGCGAGTCGCGTCCCGTCGGGACTGAACGCGAGAGGACCCTTGACGTTTTTAAATCGCCTCAACATGGTTCCGTCGGGCACTTCTACTGCTTCGCGGTAAGTGCTCCATAACTCGACGTTTCGACCGACGACGAGCGCCAGGAGGGTCGAGTTCTGTGGATTGAACGCGAAATCTTTCACTCTCCTGATCTCTCGCGACTCGCTCGACCGGGGTAACATCACCGATCTCGCGTTCTCCCACGGGACGTCTCCGTTCGTCGATTCGAGAACCATGAACGTCTCTCTGAGAATCCCGAGGCGCTCGCCGTCCGCGCTGAACGAGACTTTCGACGCGCTCGTGTTCGGGGAATACGTCGAATAGGGCGGAACCGAGAGGTTCCCCACGGCGGTCACCTCCTTCGTGTCGTTCTCGGTCGTTTGATCGCCGAAGGTCCACACCCGAGTCGAGACGGACGAACCCATCGCGAGGCGCGTACCGTCGGGAGAGAACGCGACGGACGACGGCGCGTGGTCGACGTTTAACGTTTTCATGTGCCCCCACCGCCCGTTCTTGTCCCGCCTCCATATCTTCACCGTCGCGCTGAACGTCGATGTCTTCTCCAGGTACGGGTCGAAGACGCCCGCGAGCATCTCTCCGTTTCCGTCGAACGTCACGCTCGAGATTCCCCCGGAGTCTTCTTCGTCGACTCCGATGAGACACTCGGCCTCGAACTTGTTACCTCCGTAGATTTGCGCGTGTTGATACGCCATATCGCCGTAGAGAGCCACGCGTTCGCCGTTCGAACTGAAACTGGACTCCAGCATGTGAGTCTCGCGTCCCTTCCATTCCGGTACTTGGTCAGCGCGAGGTGGGAGAAGGTGTCCGACTCGGAGTCCCGTGTCGGCGTCGAGACGAATAACACCCTGCGTCTTTCCAAACTCTTGTGTCCCGAGTTTGGGACTTTTGAAGCCGACGGACAGCTCTCCCTTCGCGTCGAAGACCATGGTCTGCGGTTCTTTGTCGAATTCGAGCCAGGCGCGAACGGTTCCGCGTCTCAGTCTCGCGCGAGCCTCGTCGATGTCGTTTCGGCGAGAACGCGTGCTCGTCATCTCGGTGTTCGTGGGGACCGCCACCGTCAGGAGATCGGCGAGCGCGAAGTTTTGACGGGCGCGCGCCTCGTCGACGGGCGTGTGTCCGTTCCGCTTCTTCGCCAGAGGATTCGCGCCCGCGTCCAGGAGCATGCGGACGACGAACTCGTCGCGGACGCTGAAAATTTCTCCATCCGTCAGGCACGCGGCGTGAAGGGCCGTGCCTCCGTCGTCGTTCGTCGCGTCGACGATCGTTTTCTTGTGGGCGAGCAACGCTTCAAACATCGAACCCCATCTTCTCCAATCTGACCTTTCTCTGTAATCGATGCACGCCAAAGCCCAAAGAGTCGTTAATCCGTTCGAGCGTCTGTTGACGTCGATTTTAGGATGTTTCAGAAGAGCTAGAAAGTTCTTGGATTTCGGATTCGCTCCCGCGATGGCCATGCGGAGGGGACCGTCTCCTTCACTGAATTCGCCGTAGTATTCGGTCAACGCGGCGTTCACGTCCACCTTATCGTGCGCGACGAGCACTCCGATCGTCTCCACGTTCGACGCGGGACCGTCTAACGCCTCGGCGAACAGTTTCGCCGAGACTCTTCCAACGTCCTCCACTTTCGCCGAATCGAGTAACCTTTTCAGCACGGCGCTATCGCCCCGACGCGCGGCGTTCACCATCTCGTCTTCCGTCGGGAGAATCTCGTCGAGTCGACGTTGGATTTTGGCTTCGCCGTGCGCGAACCCGGTCGCCCTCGCGACTTCCATCAGTTTGTCCAGCATCGACCTCGACCTCGACCTGTTCGAAGTCCGACGACGCAGGGACGATCTCGACCACAGGTCGTCGAATTTTTCCCTCTTGAACGCTTCGAAGACCGTCTTCTCCTCGTCGGACAGGTTCGAGGGGACTCGAGCGCCGCACGCCACGGCGAGTTCCTGAGCGCTCGCGAGGATCGTGTCCTCCTCCGTGCGAACCCCGTCGGGGTCGTCGGGGTCCGGGAGATACAGAGTCGTCGACCTGAAAAACATTCCTTGGTAAGTGTCGTCGTCGTCGAGGAGTCGACGAAGTTCGAGATCGTCTAGAACCGCCTCTATCGCCGCGGCGAATTTCGGACGAACGCTCTGACGCGCGGTCGTCGCTCTGGACAGGAACACGATTTCGTTTCTGTTGGTCGGGTCGCGCATCTCCTTCTCCGTCCACTCGCGGAGCCCGTCCTCCTCGTCGTCGTCGTTAAAACACGCGCCGGTTCCCTTATTATTCTCTTTTCCATCGTCAGTTCTTCGTGTTTTTCCGTCTACGAACGTGTTCCCGTCGTCGTCGATTTTCTCGCCGTGGTTCACGCCCTTGAGGAAGGGCGGTCTGATCCTCTGCCCTAAGAACACGCCGTCGATCGGAAACGCCTCGGCATCGTCGGTCTTCGACTTATTATTGTGACATATGGCCTTTATTCGCTCGGGGGTACACTCGGGGTCGCCCGCTTCGCCGCACCCCTTCGGATGGTAATACGCGACCTGATCGGGCGTCTCGGGGAAAGGCGATATCTCGTCGCCTCGCGCGTCCTTCGGAACGTCAGATCGCGCGCGACGTCGCGAACCCGACGCGCCGTTCGACGGTTCGTCCCCCGGGGCGACGAGTTCGAAACTCATATTTTCTTTTTACCTTTTTTTTACTTTTGTTTAAATAATGTAGCCACATTTTCGAGCGCGCCTCCTCGCCGACACGAAAAAAAAAATGCACCGCCGCGCTTCCAAAAAAATCACGACGACCAGGTCCGCGATTTTCGCGGCGACGCCCGTGACGCGCGGACGACTCGCGGACGCGAGACGAAAAGGCACGACGACCTACGCTCTGCTCGCCGGACTCGAACGACCGGCGAGAACGAAGACCAAGCTCAGGACCACGACCAAGACCACGACCAAGACCACGACCACGCCCAAGGCCGACCATCGTTCGCGTCGTCTTCTGGCGTCGTTTCCGCGCCCCGTCGTCATGCGACTGGACAAGCCCACCCCCGAGTACTTCGTCGCCGTGCGAGCTCTGTGCGAGGCGATCGAGCGGTGCCACGAAGAGATGGGCGTCTCCCTGAACGTCTACAGATCGCCGCAACCGAGTTACGACGTCATCTTGGACCGCCCGACCGGGCGCGTGTTCGCGAGGATCGTCCAACCGCGAACGTTCGACGCCTATCACGACGGACGCGAACGCTTTCGCGTGGGTGACCTTCTGTCCCCGTCCGAGGAAGTCTTAGGCAACGTTTTCGACTTTAAGAACGATTAATCTAACAGACCCATCTTATCCAGCGTCTCTCTCACCGCCTCCGTCGCTCTCGCCAGGGTCTTCGCGTGCGCTCTCGTCGCGCGTTCCGCCTCGAGTCTTCTCTCCATCGCGTCGTACGACTCGACGATCTCGCGTTCGACGTTCGCCCACGCGCCCTCGTCGACGAGCCAACTCGCCCTTCCCTTTCGCGCGAGACCCTCGACGTCCACCTTCGTCGCGCCTTTTTCGAGACGATTGAGCGCCGCCGTGAACGGTCCTTTCTTGCTCTGATTGACGCGACGCGACGTCAGGTTCAGGTTCGACACGTCGTTCGCCGCCGCCGAGAAACGACGCACCACGCCGTCGTTTTTTCTGTCGTCGCCGCTCAACACCTCCCTCGTCGCGTGACGCAACACCTGACACTCCAACACGTGATCGACCTGTCCCTCCCCCCGCGACACCAACCTCCTCGCGCACGACCTCGTGTACGCGTCTCGACCCTCCCTGTGCACCAAGACCTCCTCCCGACGCTTCCTCGTGCACGTCTCGCGTATCCCCGACATGAGGTTTACCTTAACGAAAAGCGGGGGTTTAAGGGGGTCGCAGACCCCCTTCTTTAAAAGACGAAGAGTATCGCGAGGACGAGTCCGGTCATGCCCGTCGCGAGTCCGCCGACGGCCTCGGCGAAACGAATGTGTCGGAGGTACGCGTCGCGGTCGACGTCGCGGTCGACGTCGACAGTCGATCTCGAATCCGGCTCCGACTCAGACTCCGACTCCGACTCTGAGACGCGAACGCGACGCATTCGTCTTTCTTTTTTACGCCACGAGTCCCCGCTTGACGAAAAAGTTAGTATTAAATACGACCCTGAGACGAAATTCTCATCGCGCGTCACTTTTTTCAGCGCGCGCGCGTCGGAAACGTAAAAAAAATGACGCCGAACGACGAGAGAACGGTGCTCGCTAAATTCGAGAGCGGAGCCTGCTCGGAGACTGTGGTGAAAAAAATGGCGACATTTCCCACGGCGTTGCTTATGGCGGTCACGTACGATGACTTTCCCGAGACCGTCCGTCTGTTGCTGAGACACGGCGTGTGCGTGAAGGGCAGGAACGTGGAGGGGCAGACGGCTCTTCACGTCGCCACGAGTCGCGGGTGTCTTCCGAACGTTCGACGACTTCTGGAGAATAACGCCGACCCAAACGCCGAGGACGATAACGGAATGACGCCCCTGCACGTCTCCGTGCAGCTCGGACACGAGAGCGTGACGCGCGCGCTTCTCGAACACGGCGCGAACGTCGACTTCGTAAACCCTAAGAGCGGAGTGACGCCTCTCGAGATCGCGATCGCACGAGGAGCGTTGGTCGACGAATTGCGATTGTTCCGTTCGGAATACGAAGCCGAGCGCGAGTTCATGAGCGCGCGGCGACGCCGTCTGACGCTTATGAGAGACAGGCGTCTCGTGCGGGTGGAGAAGATGGCCAGACGCGCTTACGGTCCGGCCTCTTCGGAGGAGGAGCGCTGTAGGAGAGTCGAGCGCTCGAAGAAGGCGATCTGTCGCGAACACGACGAGTCGATGCGCGAGTATCGCGCTTACGAAAAAAACGCGATAAAACGACACGAGGCGGAGAAGGAGCGCGAGCGCGAGGCGCGAGAGTGTATCGTGACCGACGACGACGTCGAAGAGTAGTCGAGATGGTATGTTTATGTTAATCGTATTTTTTATCTCTCGCGTCGCCCAGGTACCCTATTCGGACCGACGACTGAAGCCTCGCCTGAGCGATGGGGGAGAGGAGTTCGTACTCGTCCCTCGGCGCGTCGACCCATCCCATCTTTCTCGCGGCGAAAGTCGCCGCGATCGCCACGCCTCCTCCCGCGATGACGAACACGAGCGCGTGCGCGAGCGCCCCGACAGTCACGCAACCCACCTGGTGCGCGATCTGCAGAGACACCGCGCGAACGGTCTTCTCGAACGCGCGCAACCACACCACTCTTCCCCCGTTCGCCACCGTGACGTGCGCGTCCTCGCACTTGGCGAACTCGTTCGCGAGGTTCGCGCCCAGAGCCGTCGAACACATGGTCTCCACTAAAAGTTTAGCCTCCTCTATTCTTCGCCTCTCGAACTGCGCGTGTTTACTCCACTCCACGCCCACGCGCGCTAAGAACCACGCCCACGCTAACGCGAGTAACCAGTATCCCATCTTGACGATGGGGGTCGCGTGTCTATCCCGAGCCGTCATCACGATGTCTATTCGTATCGGAGAGAAAAGTCTCGCGTTAAATAGCCCGGCGCGTCTCGTTCGTCTCTATCAGGACACCGCGCACCCGCCGCACAACGCGTCGCTCCCGATATCCGAGGGTTCGCAGTCTTTTTTCAGCTCGCCGAAATCGACGACCGCGGACGCGAAATTCAAGTCACTCGTGACCTCATTCCAATCGTCGAGCATCTTCTTCTTGAGAGTGTCCGGAATACCTCGTCGAGACGCGAGTTTTCTCAGGAATATCGCGTGCACGCTCCTTTCCGCGCACGCGACATCTTCTCTTTTTTTCGTGAGCTCGGCGAAGGTATCCAGAGCGACTGTCAGCTTTTTCGTCAGATCAGCGTTCACGAGTTTCGCGCCCCCTCCGCGCGTCCTCTCGAACAACTCGCGCTCGACCTCGAGGACCGCGACTCGCACCAGTCCGTGACTCGTGTCTCTGAGATTGTCGGAGCAGTTCGTGTCCGCCCACTCTCTGAGCGTATCGCACGAAGGGGTCTCGTCGTGACTCATGGTCGCGTCGTCTCGTCGCCGTTCGCCCTGCCTTTTATAGTCTGTTGATCGACGAGGAGGTCGAAGTGCACGTCTCCGCCCGTGTTGAGGAGCTTGATCGTGTTATCGGGCGAGCATTCCTCTGCGTCGAATTTGGGGTCGGTAGGTTCGGGTTTGTATCGCTGATACAGAAATCCGCTCGTTTCTCTTTTTTCGTCGAGCATTTGTTTGTACACGTCGATGCACACGCCGAGCGCGTTCGCCATACTCTTGACGGCGAACTGATCCGCCCACGTTCCGTCTGCACGCATTCTGGTCGACCACGCGCGATCGATGTCTGCTGTAAAACTCGGGTTCAAACTCGATAACGCCTTCACCGCTCCTTCCCTGAATCGTCGGTGATCGTCTTGATCCCCGAAAGCTCTGGCGATCGCGCGGAAGAAACAGTTTCCATCCCCATCGACCTCAACGACACTGTGATGGATTTCTTTCAATAAATCTTCGACATTCGCATGACGCAACGTTTCATGAATGAACGTCATCGTCGTTGTCATCGTCGCTGTCGTCGTCGCTGTCACTGCCGCTGACGTTGCTCATGTCGTCTTCGTCGTCGTCGTCGTCTTCGTCGTCGTCGTCGTCTTCGTCGTCGTCTTGTCTTTTTTTCCTGTTTTGCCTGTTTTGCGCGTTTTGCCTGTTTTGTCCGTTTTGTTTTTTTCTTTTGCTTTCGATATACTTTTGAAACAAGTAAACCACCGTTCCGAGCCCGAGTATTTCGATCACCGAGTAGAGGGCGACGTCACCATCTCCGATGCTGTCGCTGTCGTTGTCGTTATTGTAATCGATGTCGTTGTCGTTATTGTTATCGATGTCGTTGTCGTTATTGTTATCGATGTCGATGTCGAGTTCACGACAGAGCTCTGTCGTGAACTCTCCGATAGCAGCATTGATTTCATCATAATTCACGGCTTCTCTGAATTCGCCTACAGTTTTCTTCGCGTGGTCGTTGTTTTTTCCATGAACAAGAAAAAACGCGTCACTCGCTCCCCGTTCTGCTTCTTCTTTTTCTGCTTTGGTTAAACTGAAGCCCGTCGACCAATCTGAATTAACATCATTTGGCGAAGCGATAATATTTCGTCGTCGTTCCCACTGAGACGGACAGTTGGCGTTTCGCCACAAGCGCGAACGAACGCTCACTTCAAGCAGATCTTTCGATACCTTCCGTCCATCGAATACGCTCGACACCACCTTCGTCGTCCACACTTCCCACGAGCGGTCATCATCAGCGTCGAAACCATCGTTCAGCACGTCTCTCACCGTCCACGGTACGGTTTTTTTGTTTTCGTCCGTCACCATCCACTCGTCCGGAACGTACCTTTCGACGGACGATCTCCACTTCGCGTCCAATAGCATATCTATCACGGCCCTCAGAAGTTTTTTCTTGAGCAGGTCTTTTCCTTCTCCTGGTACGTAATCCGTCTGTAAAGATTTCATGGTATTGAACAGTTGCTCGGTGGATTCGTCGTTAAAGACGGTGTCGGAACTGACTGTTCCTTCGAAAAGGACGCGGAGCACATCGTCGGGCATCTCGAAATGGTACGCCCATCTTCGAAGATCGTTCAATATTGGTTTTTTTTGTAATTGCGGCGTGTTTCCCTTGCTGTATATGAACCGTAAACGCAGCACCCTTTTTCTCAGGTACCAGAGGACGTTTCCACCTTCTTCGTTCATGGCCTTCGAAGACTTGGCGTCATCTCGTATCCTTGCGTTCACCCTCTCTAACAGATTTCCGTCAGTCTCGGCGAAAGATTTATCGAGGTTTCTCAACTCGGTGACCAGCGTTATTATCGCGCTCGGAAGGCTTTCGAGTTGTTCGTCGGACTCGTCGGGGTCGAACGGCTCCGAACCAAAAAACAAGTCGGACTCGAAGTTCTGCGTCGGGGCGGCGACGGACACCGGAATCAGCGTCGCTCGAAATAAACGGTTCGCGAGTTCGTCGACATCGTGACGAACCTTTCTCTCCGTGGTGTTGTTCTTCATGATATCTTAACAACCGACGCGTTCGTCCATCGCGCGCTCTCGTCTCATTAAATACTAGCGTTCTATTCGTGCCGATCATCGACGACGTACGCGCTGACGAATCGTCCTCTCTTCGCCGGATCTCGCGCCGTCGTCACGTCGTTCGCCCATCTCGCGGCGTCCCTCTTCGCGCGTTCGCACGCGTAACCCTCGACGGCGCTCACGCGTTCCGCGGCGGCGACTTTGTCCTCCGCCCACAACATCAGAGTCGCGCACGCGGTCGCGTCGGGTTCTGAGAGTGAACCGAGAAGTCTCGGAAGCGGACCGTCCGGAACGTACGCGACGTGATCCCGCGTCGTCTCCGAGACGACGCGCATGAGCACGTCGGGACTCGACTCTCGCGCGATGGTCGACGCTCTGTGTTCGAACCTCGCCTCGAGGTACGAGTTCGGCTCTTCCAAATCTTCCCAACCCGTCACGCCGAGATATCGCGCGAGAAACGCGAACCTCACCGCGCGTCTATACAGATCGACGTCGTCGGTGACTACGACGTCGGCGACGTCGTCGAGCGCGCGCGTCGCGTCGTCGAGTTCGTCGGAGACCTCGCGCGCGTCGTCGTCGAGTTCGTCGAGCGACGTCATTTTTATGGTCTACGCGGTGCTCCGCTCACACTCAGGGCGACGATGGAACACCCAGTTCTCTCGCGAAACTTCCGTCCGTCGTCGTCGCGCCGTTTCCCACGACCTCGTCTAACCACGCTTTTTTATCGCACAGGATGCGGACGGCAGTCACCTCCCGTCCCGACGACCCGGAGAGTGTCTCCGCGAGTTCTCCGAGATGGGTCCACGAGAGAGTCGGTATCTTCTTCTTGAGATCCACGAGACTCTGATTCGGGTCCTCGAAGGCGTTTCGCAGTACGCGAACGCGGTAGGTCTTTCCCTCTTCCCCGAGGACCCACCCCCACGCGCGATCCTTTTTTTTCGACTCCTCGTCCGTCGGCGTCTCGTCGTCGTCGGCGTTGAGATGAGTCACGCGGAGAGGCACGCACGGCAGATCACCAGAATCGATCGCGTGACGATACGTCGTCGACGAAGACATCGGGTACGTCTTTTTCCACCACCGAGGACGCGAAAATTCTTAAGTACGACTCCTCGTTCACTAAAACGAAATCGACTGTTCTATGTCGAAAAAACGTCGTCACCACGACTCGTCGGACGGAAACGTCAGCGCGAACGCCACCGTCTCCGACGTCGTCGTGGGGGGCGCGCCCGTCACGATGGACGACGTCGAGCGCGCGATCGAGCGTCACTTCGAACGCGCGCGTCGCTACGTCGATAAGAAATTTCGAAGCGTCAGACGCGAGCTAGACGACGCGGTCGCCGACGCGGTCGCCGACGCGGTCGCCGATTTCGAGAACGCCAGGGAGGAACGCGAGACCCCGTGCGACGATCTGCGAGACCACGAGAAGGAAGACGAACGAGACCTTCGGTGTCGAGAGGGCGACGACGACGACGAGTCAGACGACGACGAGTCAGACGACGAGTCAGACGACGACGAGTCATACGACGACGGCGACGACTCGGACGACGACGACGACTCGGGTGATGATCGCGACTGAAAAGGAATTCTCTCACACGACCCCGTATTCGTTTGTTCTGATCGAGACTAGGATTTTTCAACATAAAATTATCAAGTTTTTCACGGTCGAATCGCACAAATTTCGGCGCGCACCTGCCTCGCCTCTGACGTTTTTAGACGTAAAAAAAAAATGCTCGAATCGATCGTCGCCGACTTGGTCGACGCGATCATAGAGCACGTCGTGCACTTTCCCTCCGACGAAGGAGATCCACTCAGTCTGCGCGCCGTGCTCGTGGACGCGTCCAACACATCTTCCCGCGACGATCAGGAAGACGACGACGACGTGAGAAGCGCGAGGCGCGATCTCCTTCACGAGATGTCGCGGATCGCGACCGCCTCGGATTTCGTTCCCGTCCCGCGATGCTCTCGCGCGAAGAAGTCCGCGTTTCACGAGGCTCTGTGCGAATATCACGCGATGTTTCGAACCGACGACGGCGTCGATCTGACCACCGACGAGGAGATGTTCGCCGCGTTCAAGACCAGCGTCGAGAACATCGATCGCCAGGACGCCGCGGATTGGTTAAACGACCGAAAAGAAACGTTTCAGGACGCGTTCGAACGAATCAGACGCGACGCCCGCGTCAAAATCACCGAGACTATCGTGAAAGTGTACGCGCCGCCCGCGGTCGCGGCGAGAGACGACACGACGGTGTTCAGAGAAAAGAGTCTTTTAGAACACTACTTGTGCGATAACGCTAACGCGTGAGTTTAAAAATCTTCGTCCATCGTGAACGCGCGATTCGCGATGCCACCGAGACCCACTCCAGCGTTCGTCTGAGACGAATCGAAAGACGACATGACCCCGTTCTTCTGATACTCCCCCACGCGTTTCTCGAAAAAATTAGTCTTGCCCTGAAGGGATATGAGTTCCATCCACTCGAAGGGGTTCTCGGCGTCGTAGAGCTTCTCCACCCCGAGCTGCGAGAGGAGGTGATCGGCGACGAACTCCACGTATTGCGACATGAGTTCGTCGTTCATGCCGACGAGACGGACGGGGAGGGCCTCGCACACGAAACTCTTCTCGATCTCGACCGCCTCGCGAACGATCTCGCGCACGCGCGAGACGTCGGGCGCGTCGTGACCGAGTTCGGTCAAACGTCCGTGAAGGAGACACGCGAAGTCGCGATGCAGACCTTCGTCGCGCGAGATGAGCTCGTTGGAGAAGCACAGACCGGGCATCAGACCTCTTTTCTTCAACCAGAAGATGGAACAGAAGGACCCTGAGAAGAAGATCCCCTCGACGCACGCGAACGCGACCAGACGCTCGCCGAACGTGCTGTTCGAACCGATCCAACGCATGGTCCACGCGGCCTTCGACTCGATGCACGGGATGGTCTCGATCGCGCGGAACAATCGCGCGCGTTCGTCCCCATCCTTGACCAGGACGTCGAGGAGTTGCGCGTACACCTCCGAGTGGACCGTCTCGATGAACATCTGATACGAATAGAACGCGCGCGCCTCGGGAACGTCGACGTCGTTCAGAAAACGAGCCGCGAGGTTCTCCATGACGATACCGTCCGACGAACTGAAGAAGGCCAACACGTGAGAGACGAAACGCCTCTCGTCGTCCGTCAAGGTCTTCCAGTGCTTGACGTCGTCCTGGAGGTCGATCTCCTCCGCGGTCCAGAAACTCGCGACGGCTTTCTTGTACATCTGCCACATGTCCGCGTGTCTGATGGGGAACATGGTGAACCTGTCGAGGGGGCGCGATTTCGCCGCGTCAATCGCATCGCCCCCGTCGGATGGGGCGACGGCGTCGTCGACGACCTTCGCGCTGACGCCACCGGTGTCGCCGTCGAACGATTCGCGCATGTTCGCGTTCGATAGATCCGTGCGGTCGGACCAACTCGACCAGTCGGTGCGGTTCGTGTCGTCGAGGTCGTCGAGGTCGTCGAGGTCGTCGAGGTCGTCGAGGTCGTCGAGGTCGTCGAGGTCGTCGAGGTCGTCG
>PAUB01000035.1 GCA_002713695.1 Opitutaceae bacterium | reverse complement strand
TTTTTGCTGTGCATTAAAGAAATAGTCCCGCAAAATATCCCGTTTGCGCGCCCAAAACAAAAAAATGCCACGTCACCACCACCTTTGCCCTGGCAGCCGGTACCCCAGGCTGGTCCGAATCACGCTTGTGCAAAAGTTCTCACTGTGCATGAAAGAAATAGTCCCGCAAAATCTCCATTAATACACAAAAAAACATGCCACGTCACCACCGTCCTCGCTGTGGAATCCTTCTTACAATCCCACCGCCATATCTCCCGTCGCGCGTCTCGCCAGCAACCCACGCCACCACCTTCATGCCACTTGCGACAGACCCCGAGGCCCTCACCCGCGCGGCCGCATGCATGATTCTGGCCGCTGCCATTTTTGCCGTGCTGACCTATGTTCAACACCAGCACCGGCACCGCGCGCGCCAGCGTTTGTCGCAGTGGGGCGGCCCGCCGCGGAACCTGTGGCCGCGGCAGCAGCGGGTCGCCGCGCGCGGTGCAGCGGTGCCCAGGCTTCGCAGCACTTTCACCCAGGGTACTCTTCCTCGCCGGTCACCTGCTGGACTCGTCTACAACGGTGCATCTCGGGGTGACGAGTGTATATAAAACCCGAAACCGTACCGGCGACGCCCATGACCCCACGCAGCACATGCGCACGCGTACTCGCGCTGGCCCTGCTGGGCCTTGTCGCTGCCAACCCGTGCCGCAACCTCGTTGCGACGACCGAACACGTGCAGACCGTATCACGCTGGAACTGCACAGCAGTCCTCCCCCCGGAATACATGGCCAGTCCCACCGACCAAGCCCAATACCCGCCGTGCGCCACCGTCTCCTCCTCAACGCGCGTACAGTGCTCGTGCCCCGCCGGGTACACCGACGACCACTTCGACAAGATCGACGAAGTTAACCAGGGCTACGGCCACGTCGAGCCGCACAACCTGGCGCGCGTCACGTGCGCGCGCCCGTGCGGCGAGCACTACGCCCGCATCCTGGCCAAGACCGGGTATCCACCCGACGTGTGCGGCTGCCAGGCGGGCATGGGGTGCCGCTTTGTACCGCGCTCGTTTCCGCACCGCGCGGACAGCCAGACAGTCATGGTCATCCCGGACGACCTGCGCGAGGCGGCGCGCGTCGTGCACTGCTACCACCACGGCGCGAGCTCGGCCGTGGACCTGCTGCTGTGCGCGGACCTCGGCGTGGACTACATGCACGACCACGCCGCGCCCCGCCCGCTGCAGTGCCCCCGCCGGCAGTGGCTCGACCGCGCCCGGGAGACGTGCGTCGAGTGCTCGCGCTGCCAGGAAGGCTCCGGCGAGATCGCGCCCTGCAGCGCCGTGGCCGACACCAAGTGCGCCCCCTGCAAGCCGCATGAGTACGTGAGCCCACACGACCGCCAGTGCCACTCGTGCGACGCCGACCAGGAGTGGGACCCGAGCAGGCAGCGCTGCGTGCCGCAGCAGCGCAACATCCACCAGGACAAGTGCGCGCAGCTGCCGGGGCACGTGTTTCTGCCGTGGACGCAGGCCTGTGCGCCGTGCCCGCGGCACACGCGGCAGGTGGAGAACCGCTGCGAGCCGTGCGAGGTCAACCGGCAGACGCGCGATGTCGGTGCCACCGCGTGCGAGCGCTGTCTTGATTCACACGTGCGCGCAGCCGGCGACGCGGAGTGCCGCGAGTGCCCCGCGGGCGAGAAGGCGGCAGGGTCTGGCGAGTGTGTGCCGTGCGAGGAGAAGTCGGTGCGCGCGCCCGGCATGGAGGCGTGTGTCGCGTGCGCGCCGGGGTACCGCGCGGTGGACGGCACGCGGTGCGAGCCGTGCGAGGGGGCAGACTGTGTGTCGTGCGCAGTCGGGTGGTACTTGGACGCCGCCGACCGCCACTGCTATCCGTGCAGGGATGCGGCGCCACAGGCGTGTCCAGAGGGGGAGCGGTGGCGTTGTTCAAAATGTGTGCAGGATTCCGGATACGACGACAGGACGAAGCTGGCGGAGCAGTACACGGTGCCGCTGCGGCAGGGATACGAGGGTGTGCTCCGGCGGCTGCACATGCGGCACAAACGGGACTATGCGGCGTGTCAGGACTCGAAGCCTCTAGAGGACACCATGGCCCTCCTGTACGCCAGCGACGCGTTTTTGCGTGGTGGTCTTTCGGAAAAGTATCACTTGTGCTGTGATGACGGGCATGCATTTGACAATGCTACCCAGTACAACCTTTATTTGTGCTCAGAAAATCCATCCTAAAAACAACGCCTCAAGACTTTTGCCCGTCCATCACGAGGATCGTCTTGCGCCCCGCGTGGATCGCGTTTGCCTGCGAGCGCGCAAAGTACTGCGTGATATAGCTCTCGGCGTCGTCCTGCAGCGCCTGCATCGCGACCTGCTGGAACTTGCAGTCCATGCTGTACTGCTGCGCAATCTCTTTGACCAGCCGGTAAAACGGCTTGCGCTGGATCAGGTGCGTCGTCGACTTTTGGTGCTTCTTGATCTCGCGGAGGCTGACCGTGCCGGGCTTGAAGCGGTACTTTTTCTTGGGCTTGTCGGCCACGGGCGCCATCGCGGCGGTGGGCTCGGGGTGGTCCTGGGTTGCCTGCATCGTGCTGGCAGTGCAAATGCGTCAGTGCTTATATACCGGCCGCGCAGAGGCACGCAAGACTCGTCCGCGGCGTCGTTGGTTTCACCAGGGTCGTTGCGGTGGCCCAGGGGGCGTGCATGTGTGCTTGTGGGGTGATTTTTGTTTTTGATGTGGCAGAGACACGCGAAGAAGTCGTCTGTGGTGGCACCGGGGTGGATGCGGCAGTCTGGGTCTGACCGTGTGCATGTGTGGTGATTTTGTTTTTAAGTTGAGGGGAATGGGGTGACACCGAGATCGATACAGTGGTGTGGCTGTGCGCGGGTGTGTATGTGTGGCGGATTTCTTTTTACAATTTGCTTAGCCTTCCGCATGGCATTTGCACATGCTCAAATGTGCCTGGATCAAATGCTTGTACTGGCTCTTTCTGCAGCTGCTCCCATTGGTTTTACCAATAAACACCTGATCTCTCTTGATTGCACACGACAAGACTCTATCAAGAAACCCACTACATGAGAAAACTCACACCGCACACGCGCGCTTGGCCGGCACCCCACCCGCATCATCCACCGCCAAACACCGCTTCTTGCCGTCCCCACCCGCCGCCGCCCGCTGCCGCGCGCTCGCCGCGTGCAGCCGCGTGCGCATCTTGTCCGTGAGCCCGGCGTGTGCCGGGTCCCGCGCCCCTACCGCCGTGCCCACCCCCGCGGCGAACCAGTCGACGAGCTCCGCCTCCGTGACCGCGAGCAGCGCGGCCACCTCGGGCATCGTCTTGCCCACGCGCAGCAGGCGGTTGATGCACTCGACGGTGTCGTCAAAGAGCGTCGCCGCGCGCGTGTCGATCCACGCCGCGGGGAAAATGTCGTCAAACGCCACGTCCACGCCGCCCACGCGGACACGCCCGAGCCCGCCGCGCGCGGCGTCGTACTCGGCCTGCAGGCTCGCCGCGTGCTCGGCGCCCGCGCGCGTAATCACGACGGACCCTTTCAGCACGCCGTGCGTCCACACGCCCCAGAGCATCCACTTGGTGCGGGCCGACGTGAGCATGCCCGGGCCGTGGCGGAAGCCGCGCTGGTACGCGCCCGAGAACGAGTACTGGTCCGCGCACTCCTCCTGCACGAGCCCGTACAGCGAGCCCTCCTGCCACGTGCCGCGCAGCGTGAGCTTGCGCTGCGGGCGCACCATCTCGCCCGCGCCGTGGCGGAGGCCGCGCGCGATCTCGCCGCGGTATACGTTGCCGCCGGGGTGCTCGATGATCTCGCCGCGGCAAAACTCGCCGCCGCGCCACTCGCCCTCCATGCGCGTGCCGCTGCTGTACACGAGAACGCCGCGGCCCTCGGCCTGGCAGTCGCGGAACTCGCACTCAAAGCGGTACTTGCCCAGGAGCACGCGCGTGCAGCGGCCCTGCCACTTGCCGTCGCGCCACGCGCCCTCGACGGTGCTGCCGTCGGGGAGCGAGCGCGTGCCGTACTCGAGCACGCTGCCGTCGGCGTCCGCGGACGTCGCCGCCACGCGCTTGCCCATGCGCCACGTGCCCTCGACCACGCGGCCGTCCGCGCGCGTCTCCTTGCCGCGGCCGTGGCGCTTGCCCGCGGACATGCCGCCCTCGAAGCGGAACACGTTCGGGATGATCTGCATGAAGCCGTCGCCGTGCGGCTTGCCGTTGCGCCACGAGCCCTGCCACACCGAGCCGTCGGCGCGCGTGAGGGTGCCGCGGCCGTGGAAGCGGCCGTACTGGGTCTCGCCGACGTACTTGTCGGTGGTGTCCGGGGTGTTGGTGGTGTCCTCGGTGTCGCCGGTAGGATGGTCCTGTGCAATCTGCTGATTAGCGGTAACGGTGAGAGAGCCTGTGGGGGCCATGGACTGGTCCGTGGCGTCGCTCGCCGTCTCCGCCGCCATGCGCGTGAGGGTGCCGTTGGAGGTTCAAAGCCTTAGAGACGCGTGCACAAACTGTATCTGAAAACGAAACCTGCTCTCGAAATAGAACTGGTACTATTTTCTAGTCGTGCCACGTGGCGAAAAACTTTTTTAAACGCAACCCAAAATAGAATTTACAGTAGAAATTCACGACACATCTCTGACGGAGGACACCCTTGGCCGCAGATGCGCACGACGGCGGGGACGTGGATCCACCGGCGCAAGCTGGCTGCCATGCGCCGGGACACGGTGCGCCGCGCCCGTCTGTCACGAGAGTGTCAGCAGGTGGTACAGCGCGTGGTGCAGGCGGCTTGGGCGGCGCATTGCCGCGCGGGGAGCCCGGTGGCGACGGTGGCAGTGCTGCGCGCGCGGCAGGCTTGATGCTGTCTTTGGTAGCCTGTCATAAATCTTTTACATCTCGTTACACCGACCGCACGCACTGCCGCTTCCGCCGACACCCGCTGTCATCGCCATCACTGGCAAGGCTTGGCTTCAAGGCCATCGGGCTCACCACCACCGTCGCCTGCACGTCGGCGCCCTCGGCCGTCGCCTCGTCGTGTGCCAGTGCCAGAAAACAGCCGCACCCGTCGTCCACGGGCAGGTACACCCGCTGCCCGGTGTTGGCGGTGCGCAGCAGCTCGGCAATCACGCCCGCGTGCAGCGCGGGGAGCGCCGACACCTGGCACAGCCCGTACACGCCGTGGCTGTGCGTGCTGCGGCGGACGCCGTCGATGACTGTTTTGAGCGCCTTGTGCCGCCCGTGATGGGACGCGGGGAGCGCAAAGCTGATGGCGCGGGGCATGGCAACCTTGTCTGGTCTTTATTTTTATATACTACGACATATCCCCAAATGAAAGCAGCGAGGTGTGGCAGCACAACAGATTACGAGGCCGCAGCGCCGCCCTGGAAAAAATCCCCGAGCCGGCCATGCAACTCCGCGCTCAGTTCCTCCGCCACCAGCGCGTCCAGCACGATCTGCACCATGCCGTCCACAGACGCGGCGTGCGTTTGCCCCTTGTGGTGCACCCCGTAGCTGTCAATCTTTTGCGCCTTGAAAAAGAGCATGTACACGGCGGTGGCGACGCGCGCCAGCAGCAGCTCCTGCTCGGAGCGGTTCCGCGTCTTGACCTTGCTCAGCGCGTCGACCACACGCCCAAACAGGGGCTGGTGCTGCATCAGGAGCGCACCGAGCGAGCGCGCGGGGAGCTGCGCCTGGAACCGCATACACGACGTCACCATGCCGTGCAGCGCCACGTCCTCGCTGGCGGCCAGGGCCGCGCCGGACAGGTGCTGCGCGATGGCGGGCTTCTCGGTGCCGTGCACTGCCGTGCCAAATTCGGGCACCGCCGCCCTGTGCGCCGTGCACGCAATGAGGTCGTCCTTGTCGACCTTGAGGAGGTCCGCCAGCGACTGGTAGTACACCTTGTCAATCAGCGGGCGCATGATTCCACGTTTTGAGACAGTGCAGGGGCTTTATATATTCATCGCACGGCCACGCCGCCGCCTCCGCTGCCACGCCTGCAGCAGCCCCACCGACACAAACGGTGTCCACTCCAGCTCACGGAACCCGCGGAACTTGACGAGGTACTCCCGCTGCCGCCGGCCTCCGCGCACGCGCACGATTCTGAGCGCCTCCAGCAGCCGCGTCCACCGCCGGTGCCGCCGCCGCTTCTCCCACATCACCTTGAGCGCTGGGGTAATCCGCGGTGTCCAGCTGTCATGCTCCGCGCTGTAGCCCGTCCACCGCAGGAGGTACTCGGTTTTGCCCCGTCGCGTGCGCTCGTCCAGCACGCAGTCAGCGGCGTCCATGTCATTGACGTTGTCCTGTGGGGTTCGCGCGGCGGCTACCTGTGCGTGATTTTGTTTTTGCAGGGTGGATTCAACGGCGCCCTCTCTGCGCAAATGCATTACATTTTCGCGTCCGGAACGCACTTGGCGCGTGTGGCTTCCTGCGCGTGGTTTGTTTTTGCAGGGTGGACATGAAACAAACACAACTATGCTCATTAAAGCACACGTGACGCGATGATACCCAGAGTTTTAATGGCACGAAAAACTACAACCGCGGGCGCGACTGGCTGGAGCAGTAGTCCTTAAGGCACTCGGGCCCCCAGTTGCTGCAATCCCAGTACTTGGGCGGCCACTCGTCGGCGCCGTCGCCAAACTGCCAGTGCATCTTGGGTTCAGGCTCCGAGTCGTCCAGCCACCCCATGCTGCCCATCTCCACCTCCATGCCCAGCACAATATTCCGCAGCGCCACAATGATCCAGTTGTGGTCGTACTGGGTCTTGGAACGTTCAAGCTCCTCGTCCAACATCGCACGCAAAAACGCGTGCATACACGCCTCGTCATGGGCGTCCGCTCCGTGCTCCGCCACGATGTTCGCTGCAAAATTGCGAAGGGCCTTTTTTAAGTTCTCCATGTGCCGCAAGTACGCCGGCGGGTGCGTCTTCCACGCCACGTACCGGTACTCGCGTTTGGGCTCCAGCGGGTGCAGGCCCCAGGCCTTGTGCAGGTCGCCGCACGGGAGGTAGCTGTCGACGATACCGCCGTGCTCATCCACGTTCCAAAAATGCATGTCGGTGGCATCTTGCATCCAGTCGACGCCGGGGCTCAAACCAAGCGCCACCTTGTGCTCCAGCAACGATCGCAGCCACGCCTGCTCCTCACGGCGCTCCCGCACCCGCGCGTGGATGCGGCGGCGCTGCTTCTTGGTCGGCGGCGCCGGCGTGGCAGACATGGCGTGGTTGCTGCGTCGACTCTTGGTCTGGATTACAGGTGGACTACACCGCCAAATTCACGGAAATAGATCCAAGTCGCGTTCTCCGTAAATATTGCGCGAGTCCCCTGTGAAATTATAAAAGGCGACCTGCCTCCACCCTCCAAACATGCCGGCGATCAACGGCATGCACATGTTCCTGCTGCACCCGGCGGTGTTGATCCGGAAGAACGCCGCGGTGTACTCCTCCATGCACCAAGGCCCGCAGGCCAGAAACATGCCCACGCGGCGAATCATCTTTGCCGGGCGCTCTGCACACGAGCTCGTGGACAACAACTCGTTTATCCTCTGCGTCATCTCGCGGCTGATGCGAAGCGGGTGTAAATTCTTCGTGAGAAACGCCGTAGTCTGCAGGACAAAGGGGAAAAAGCCAGGGGTGCACTGCGATTTAATAGGGTACCAAAAGAAAAACGACACATTCTTCTTGCTGAATTACGCGCGAAAGTCCACACAGCTCCGGCAAACGTTTGTGCATTCAGAAAAGTTTCGCGAAGCCATGCAGGCAGTGGTGACGAAACACACGACCCTCAAGTCGATCGTGGTGCCACTGGATCTGTTTGAGACGTCGACGCGCGTGCTGTTTCGGACCAAACGCATGTAAACCGGCTTGGTACATTGACAAGATAAACTATATATGCAAGTCTGTGCTGAAACTCGCCAAACGGCCATGCCGCGCAAGGGCGCGAGAAAGCGCTGCATCCGTCTTTTGAATGAGTTCAAGTGCGTGTTGATAGATAGCCGCGCGCCGTCGAGTTTCGTGCAGGCCGTGAAAGACGGCAACCGCAGCGCGCTGCTTTTTGTTGATTTGGACAGGAGTGTACAGTATGTCAAAAAACGCATCAAAAAGGGCAGCTACGTCTCGCATCGCCATGATCCGCTGCTGCTGCACGTTTTTAATTTGCATTACGCCGTGTACTTGTTGGTTGGCAGGACCGAAGCGCTCACGTTTGTGTTTGCTGACTTGCATACCTTGAGATGGTCAAAGTGGTGGCTATCGGCGACGGTGAGGGAGGACCGCGCGCTGGTGCAGCTGCTGGCGCCGGCGGTGCAGGATGACATCTGGCTGACGTGGGAAAAGACCCGTGCGATGATCCTGCGCGTGCTGACGAGGGAAGGTGACGGTGATGTCTTGTTCCAGTGCTGTGCCATGGCGTACGCCAGCAAGGTGTTGTGTCTGGGTCACGAAAAGGCGCCGGCGGTGGGCAGCGTGTTTGCCGCGCTGCGCCAGCGGGAGGTGGGTGGGAGGCCGTGGCGGAGCGTTGACCGGACGTCGCCGACGGAGTTTGTGCGAAGACAGGGGAAGATGGTCAGAGGTAACGGTGTTTATGACTTTTATTGGGTTTAAAGTCCCGACGACGAGGCTGCGGGCCTGTAAATATCTCATGTGGGAGGTATGTATCAGCGCACTACAACGTGGCGTAGAGATTGACGAGTTTATGATGCAGTCGATTCTAGGCCGAAAAACGAGTTTGCGAGCCCAGGTGACATCTCGTAAGGGAGGTAAGTCTGTATAAACTCGGGGTTCTCGTAGATGTTGATCTTCCAGAAGTCCTCGTCGATTTGCTGCCATTTGTCACTCTTTTCGCCGTTTAGAGGGTCAGAGATGGGCTGGAGGTTGGTGTGGTGATTCGGATTGCCATGCGGCAAGTCTTTGAATGCGCGGACAGGCTTGATGTGGTCCGTTGCCGCGGTTTGCGCGGTGATTGGGTCGTCAGGGTTGTTTTGGTTCCAGTAGTCGAGTTTGGCCTGCCAGTACGTCCGAAATTGCTGCCATGAATCGACCCCGAGAAGTTTGAGGGTGTGTTCGTCCTTGACCTCGCCCTGCCGCTGAAAGGCTCCATACACGGCTCGTCGGATTTTTTGCGCGAGATAGTTGTCTGGATCGCAGATTTCACACCTGCGGCGTTCCTTTCCGTGCTCGCAGATGCCGCCTCCTTCGCATTCTTTGCAGAAGTATCGGTGTTTGCCATGCTCGCAGATGGCGGAGCCTTCGCATTGTTTGCAGGTGGATCGTTGTATGCCATGCTCGCAGATACCACCGCCTTTGCATTGTTTGCAGGTGTATCGTTGCCTGCCATGCTCGCAGAAGCCGGCTCCTTTGCATTCTTTGCATTTGTATCGTTGCCTGCCATGCTCGCAAAATAACTTGGGGCTGCAAATGGCGCAATTACACTTAAACTTGCCATGTAAGCACTTCTTACGGATCCTCCCCATTTTTCTGACAATCAGCCAAAGTTACGACAGGTCCTCTCTGTGCTCGATTTCTTTTTTCATATTTTATATCACTTTACTGGTAATAAACTACTTTGCCGTGCTTGACTTTCACATCCCGATTACGTCCATCACGGGACGGCACACTGCATCCACCTCCCGCTGCGCCACTGCCGCACCCACCCTGCCCTGCTCCCGGCGCACCGTACAGCGCGGAAACTCGGCGGTATTCCTCCGCAGCACCACCTGATAGCAGGTGGCCGACCCTGCGGCGGCAGCAATCGTCGAGTACGCCAGGAAAAACTCCTGTAGACGAAAAAGGTGTACTCCAGTCGAAAACTCCGAAATCGCGTCAATGTCCCCGTTTAAAATCTCGTCTCGATGCGACAGCCAATTGTCGTACCACTTGTGCAGCGTAAAGGAGTAGTGCCCGCCGATATTTTCCACTGCCTCGACCTCAAAGCCCGCCAGTTCGCATTGTTGAATATAAAAATGCAGCGGCGTCGATGCGTCGGCGCCGGGAAAAATATACTTGGCCATAAACAACCCCCATGCGAGATCCGCAAACCCCGCGCCCTGTCTCAGCCCTGACACCTGCAGCACAAACCTGCTGTCCGGCTTCTGCATCATTTCACGTATTTTCTTCAAATAAACAGGGCCAAAGTTGGCTAATCCCACGTGCTCTGCCATCTCAATACTCGCGATCTTGTCGAAGCGGCGCTGCGGTGGAATCTCACGGTAGTCGCACAGCAGCACCTCAGTGTCCGCGCCGGTCGCGTCACTGCTTTCGTTGCAGAAGCGGTGGCCCTCTTTTGACAGCGTGACCCCCGTGGCCTGGCAGCGCTTGTTCTTGGCCACGTGCCGCACCAGCGTGCCCCAGCCGCAGCCAATGTCCAAGAAGGTCTCCCCTTCACGCAACTCCAGGCGTTCGCAAATCTGCTCAATTTTTCGGTGCTGCGCCCGCTCCAGGGCCCCGTCGCTGGCCGACGCGTGGTAGTCTCCGTCATACGCGTCCGAGGCAAACTGGGGCACCTCGCCAAAGATGGCGCAGGTGTAGGTCATGGTCTGTCCCAGCATCGCGGCAAACACGCGGTTGCCCTTGTTGTAGTGCTCGTCGATTTCCTTGGCCGTCTCGGGCACCGACTTGCCCGAGGACGAGCCCACGCCGAGGCCCGTACCGGTGAGCCAGGCCGGCAGAAACTGCGTGCTCAGCCACAGCAGCTGCGCCGCGGTGACCTTGTAATTCACAAACTTGTCGCGGTGGCGTTGCAGGATCTGGTAGCAGTCGCCGCCTTCGCACGCCGGGTTCCAGTCGAATTTTTCGGCAATGTAGTACTCGTAGAGGGCGGCCATGGGCACGCGCCGGTGCCGGTAGTACCGGCGCAGCGCCGGGTCGCGCCAGCGCAGGTACCGCGTGGTGTCGACGCCGCGGTCGGGCAGCCAGCGGTGGTAGCCGACGTTCCAGGCCAGCCAGGTGACGAGCCAGGGCAGGGCGGCGCCAAGCGGGTGCAGCCCGTGGTGCAGGCAGGCGGCGGACACGGAGAGGCACGCGGCCGCGTAGGGTATGGCGGCCATGAGCAGCATCGGCGGGTCCGTCCACGACGTGGAGAGTTTGAGGCCGAGAAGGAGCTTTTCCATTCTCGTGTTCTTCCTGTGCGGAGACTGGGTTTATATATACACGTTGATTGCAACTAGATTGAAAACGCGTACAAAAACTCGAGAACACATAGAAACCACTGCTCCGTTTGCCCTGACTCAGATTCGCGTGAGGTAAAAATGATACTGTGTGTCTGATATGTTTTGGCATGGCAAAACAATAAATCATCGAAATAGCTGCCACTGAAAATAATTCGTATAGCATTGTTTGGGTGGTTGTCAAGTATCTATATGCATCAAGACAACTTTAGAGTGGGCATAAACTGTCACATGCATTAAATGATTTGTAGACTGCCACTTTACTTGCACTGCCAAACCATATTGGACACACAGTATATAAACGGACACCGTCCAGCACTACCACCAGTACAAACGCATGGCAGTGGCGGCAGGAGCAGAACACACTGTGGTGGTTGGCGAAGACGGCGGTGTTTTTACCTTTGGGGGTGGCAGCAGAGGCCAATTGGGTACGGGTGGCACGGAACACACGCTCAACCCAACGCGCGTGGGTGGTCTGCCGCCCTCATCGGGCCCCGTGCGGCAGGTTGCGGCAGGGTACAACCACACGGGCATCGTGACGGAGGCGGGCGACCTGTTCATGTGCGGTGCGGGGGAAAACGGGCGGCTTGGGCTGGGCGACAAGGACAACCGGACGACGCCGACGCTGGTGGCGCGGGCGGAGTTTGACGGCGAGGCGGTGCTGATGGTGGCCTGCGGGGAGCGTCACACGGCGGTGTTGACGGAGGGCGGCGTCGTCTACACCTTTGGGGAGGGGGATTACGGGCAGCTGGGGCACGGTGATGAGGAGGACCAGCTGGCGCCGAGGAGGGTGTCGGCGACGTGGTTCAGACTCGACGAGTCGGTCGAAGGGCCCGGCGAGCGGATCGTGATGGTGGCCACGGGCTTTCAGCACACGGTGGCGCTGAGCGAGGCGGGTCATGTGTTTACCTGGGGCCTTAACTCGAACGGGCAGCTGGGGCACGATGATCTGGATGACTATATATTGCCGAATCCGGTAGAGGGCAGGTGGTTCGAGGGCCAGACGGTCGTGTTTGTGGCGGCTGGGGGAGACCACACGGTGGCGGTGACGGCAGCGGGGCGGCTGTACACCTGGGGGAGTGGTGGGTATGGTCAGCTGGGGCATGGCGACACCCGCGACAGGCTGGTACCGACGCTGGCGGGTGGACCCACAGGGCCAGCGTTCCAGGGGCATGAAGGCGAGCAAGTGGTGATGGCAGCGTGCGGATTGGTGCACACGCTGGTGGTGACGCAGGACGGCGGCCTGTGGGCGTGCGGGGATGGACGGTATGGACAGCATGGCCTCGAGGACATGACAAGCAGGTATGAGTTTGAGCGGGTGGGGGGCAGCACGGGTGCGGCTTTTGACGGCGCAAAGGTTGTCGCAGGGGCTGCTGGCAATTTTCACTCTGCAGTAGTGACCGAGGACGGCGCGCTTTGGACCTGGGGCAAGAACAGGTTCGGGCAACTTAGCCATGGCGACCGAGAGTACCGTTTGGTGCCGTCAAAAGTAGTCGCGGCGAACCTCGGGAACGGGCGGATCGGGCGCTGTCGCCCGCTCCCTACGGCCCACGCTTTGGCGTTTTCCATGGGCACGCACGGCCGCCTCGGCGCGGCATCACCACTGGCAGCACTCGCCGGCGAATCCGGGCTTCTCGTCATGATCGCCAGCGCGGCGAACCGGTGGGTGGGCGGCGCGGCGGGAGAGTGCGAGGGCCTCGTCCGGCTCCTGGGCGGCGTGTCGGCGGCCAGGCGGCGGCGGTACGTGCAGACCACGCAGGCAGGCTCCTGAGCGTGCTCAGTGCTTTATGTTTGCGTGGATTTCACAATAGGTAGTCTTACGCCCACTTTCTTGCTACACGTATAAATGTTAACTTAAAACACCCGATTCAAAAACACGTAGAACCCACTGTCCATTTCATTCCGCTGTAAATCCACGTCCTCTGCGCGAGGCGAAACACGTGAAGGTATATAAATCCAAACCCTCCCGCCCTGCCACCAGCACGCAGCATGGCAGTGGCGGCAGGGGAAAATCACACCGTCGCAGTCGGCGAAGACGGCAGTGTTTTTGCGTTTGGGGGTGGCAGCAGAGGCCAATTGGGTACGGGTGGCACGGCGCACACGCTCAACCCAACGCGCGTGGGTGGTCTGCCGCCCTCTTCAGGCCCCGTGCGGCAGGTCCCGGCTGGGGGCTACCACACGGG
>PAUB01000034.1 GCA_002713695.1 Opitutaceae bacterium | reverse complement strand
TAAAACCTGCAGCAAAGAAGGTGGCTCCCAAGAAAAAGGTCGCAGTTAAAAAGGCGATCCCAGCGAAGAAGATTCCCGTCAAGAAGGCCGCTGCGAAGAAAGCGGCTCCAGTTAAAGCCGTGAAGCCGGTGAAAAAGACCACCGCTAAAAAAGCGACTGGCACTGCCCCTGCTAAGACCAAGCAGTCAGCAATTTCCATGGCTAAATCCACGAAAAAAGTCTCGCTCCGCAAAGGAGCTATCTCCCGCAAGCCCGCCGCCAAGCCCATCGCGTTCAGTCTAGACGAAGTGCGCTCGATTGCGAAAACGGCAAGCAAAGCGGCCCCTAAAACCAAAAAGGTCGCCGGCAAGGCGGACAAAGCGGTGGTTCCGGCGAAGAAGGTCATTGTCGATCTGCCTCCGGCGAAACCCAGCCACGTTGCGGCAGCTTCGTTAGCCGACATTTTGGGATTCGCTCCTGGGAAGACCAAGCGTTCCAACTTCGCTCCTGCCGGCAAGAAAGTGCCGGAGAAGTTTAAGCGCTTCCATAAGCTGCTGATCGATTTGCGCACTCACCTCACTGAGGGCATCGAGCTGCACTCAGAGGAAACTCTGAAACGCTCTGCAAAAGATGATGCGGGAGATCTTTCCAGCTACGGCCAACACATGGCAGACGCCGGCACCGATACCTTCGATCGCGATTTTGCCCTCTCATTGGTTTCTTCCGAGCAGGAAGCCCTTTCGGAAATCGAAGCCGCAATCAATCGCATTTACGATGGCACTTACGGGGTATGTGAAATCACCGGTAAGGCCATTGCGAAAGAACGTCTCGGCGCAGTGCCCTTCACTCGCTATTCGACCGTAGCTCAGAAAGATCTGGAGCGAAATCGGCATCACAAGCGCACCCAAGCTGGCCTCTTTGGCGAGCACGATGATGCCGGCAAGATGATGGATGCTGATGGCGACGGTGATTAAGTCTTAGCGCCGAGGGGCCCACCCTCTAATGAGCTCACCTAACGGCAACTCGAAGGTCGGTTCGACTCCCACTTCCCGGTGGGAGCGCATCTTGGCCTATCGCCTTCTGCTCATTCTCGCGGCGGGGATTTTCATCGCAGACCAAATTACCAAAATTTGGATCATCGAACGTTTACCCTTGGGCAGTTACGGGCCTGGACACTCCATCACGATCATTCCCGATTTCTTTTACCTTGTCCATGTCGGCAATACCGGAGCGGCTTGGAGTATGCTCACGGGTAAGAGCACCCTCTTGGCCTTCATTGCAATCGCCACTCTAGTGGGAATCTATTTCTGGCGGCGCGAGCTGGCGCTACGTGATCGTTTGGGCCAATTCGCATTTGGTCTTCTCTGCGGCGGTATCATCGGAAACCTCGTAGATCGTCTACTCCATGGACACGTCGTGGACTTCCTAGACTTTCATTTTGGCTCGTATATTTATCCGACTTTCAATGTCGCCGATTCTGCGATTTGCGTCGGGGTATTTTTCTACATCTGGCATTCGTTTCGTTCCCAACCGCTCAAAAAAGAATCGGATGTTCCGGAAGATTCTCGCACTGATTAAGGGTGCAGCCTTCGTCACTCTATTGTGACTTCTACCCCGAAAATCAAGATGAACGAGCCAGTCGTGGTCGCCCTTTCCGCCCCTCACGAAACCCGCTGGGGTTTCACTCAATTCCCGGCCTACTCGCCCATGCCTGATGGGAGTATTCTCCTCATCTACGCCGATGCAGAAGACGCGAGTGAGACCCACGGCGAGCCCGCCCCCTCATTCACCAGCAGTGATGAGGGTAAGACATGGACACCGCTCCACAGCGATCTGGTCCCCGCGCGACCTCACTTTTCGGTATCGCCCGTCTATGATGGTGAATACCTCGTCGTGCCTTCACTGCATTATTTCAATGTGAAGGAACAAGATGTCGCCCTGCCTGAACCCGTGGCCGAGAGCTTCGTTTATGGGCCGCTCTACACTTATCGGGTCAGAGAAATTGACCCGAAGGTATTTTCCTATTTCAGCCAGCTCGATGCGCGGCGTTGGCGCCCTTCGACCGGTAAGTGGGAAGACGAAAAGGTCGCCTACGACTCCGAAGACCTACTCGCGTGGCGACGGAAAGATAGCGACCTACTTCCACGTGCGTTTTTCGAACGCCCTGTCCTCAAGCACAAGGGAGAGCTACTCTACGCTGATTATCGGGTGCGCTACGCGATGCCTGATGGTCACATCCCCTCCAAGGGCGGCACCGATCTGATGGCCTCTGATGACAACGGTCACTCCTTCAAACACCGCGCAACGGTCGCCGTGGATCGCGCCGGCGATGATCTCTATGGCGAACCTGCGCTCGAGGAAACGGCTGATGGCGGATTGATCTGTGTTCTGCGTAAATCCGATCATGAGCAGAAGCCGCTCGTGATGAATCTCTCGTCAGATGCCGGTCATACCTGGAGCGAACCTGAAGTTCTCGCAGAGTTTGGAGTATTTCCTTTCATCATTCGTCTACCGAGTGGTCCGCTCGTCGTGAGCTACGGACGCCCCGGGGTCTGGATTAAGATCAACGAAGACGGTCTCGGAAAAAACTGGTCCGAACCGATCTGCATTATCGAAGGTGATCACTATGAAGTCGGGCTGCACACTTGCGGCTATACCGGCATGCATGTTCTCGGCCCAAGGAGTTTCTTGCTCACCTATTCAGATTTCGATCATCGCACCGCAGAAGGTGTGCCTCACAAGGCGATCCTCTCTCGCCGAATCGATCTGGAATAAAGTAGGGCGGGATCAGCGATCCAGCCTTACAGCCCCTCACTCGACGTTGGCGATCTGCTCACGCACGCGATCCAACTCGTTTTTCATTTCAATGACCTGTCGAGCAATCGTCAGGTCATTTGCTTTGCTGCCAATCGTGTTCACCTCGCGACCGATTTCCTGCAGCAGAAATTCTGCCTTGCGACCGATCTCGTGGTCACCGTGAACCAGCTTACCAAATTGATCAAAGTGACTGCGCAGTCGTGTGATCTCTTCAGTGATATCGCAACGATCTGCGAAAAACGCGATTTCCTTCAAAACACGTTCATCGTTGAGGTCCAGATCGAGGTCTCCCTCTCGCAGACGCTTCAGTAAAGTATCCCGATGCGCAGGCGCGACCTCGGGGGCACGCACAGCGATCTTTTCAGCCAGTTCCTGCAAGATCTTCAGACGCGCTTCAAGATCTTCGAGTAATGCTGCGCCCTCGGTGGAACGCATCTTCACAAAACTCACGAGTGCCTCTGCGAGAGTCTTGACGACCGTTTCCCGGGCGGCTTCGGCATCAATCGTGCCGCCGTTCTGCCGATGAGCATTCGCCACCTGCCATACCAATTCAGGAGTGGGCTCAAATGCGATCCCCTGCTCTTCCGCAGTAGACTGCAACCGACATAAGGTGTCCTTCACCGCCGATTCATCCCAAGTCACCGCCGAGTTGCCGCCCTCGCTCGTAAGTTCGATTCGCACATGCACTTTACCTCGAGCGACAGAGCCTCGCACAGCATCGCGCACCGCGCGTTCGAGGTCTTCCCATGCCGATGGCATTGATAGCGACATATCAAGCGTCTTCCGATTCACGGAATTCACCTGAATCGTCAGAGTAGAGTCTCCGAGCGAAGCCGTAGCGCGCCCGTAGCCGGTCATACTTTTCATGATTCGTATCCCAATATTTTAGCGACCTGCTGAACATCCTTATCACCACGACCAGATAGATTCACGACTATGATCTTATCCTTACTTAAGACTTTCGCACGCTTCATGGCATGCACGAGAGCATGAGTGCTTTCGAGCGCAGGGATGATGCCTTCAATACGTGAAACGAGTTGGAAAGTTTCCAGCACCTCATCGTCAGTCGCATACGCGAAATCGATACGGCCGCGTTCGCGATAAAACGCGTGCTCTGGCCCCACCGCCGCATAATCGAGTCCGGCCGAGACCGAATGGGTGAGTTCGATCTGCCCTTCCGGATCCTGCAGCACGTAAGTCTTACAACCTTGCAGCACGCCGAGCTTACCGCCTTCGAAGCGCGCGGCATGTTCACCTCGTTGGATGCCATGACCACCAGCTTCAACACCAGTCATTTTGATGTTAGGTTCTTCCAGAAATTCGAAAAACAGCCCGATTGCATTGCTTCCACCGCCGACACAGGCGACGAGCTCATCCGGCAGACGATTCTCCCGCTCGAGAATCTGCTGCTTCGCTTCCTTGCCGATCACACTGTGAAAATCGCGCACCATCATCGGATACGGATGGGACCCATAGGCCGTGCCGAGAATGTAGTGAGTTGAGCGCACATTGGTCACCCAATCACGCATCGCTTCGTTAATCGCTTCCTTGAGTGTTTTCTGCCCCGCATCGACACCCCGCACCTCGGCACCCATCAAACGCATCCGAAACACGTTCAGTGCCTGCCGTTCCATATCGTGCGATCCCATGTAGACGACGCACTCGAGACCAAACTTCGCACACACGGCTGCGGTCGCGACACCATGCTGACCAGCGCCCGTCTCAGCGATCACGCGCTTCTTGCCCATCCGCTTAGTCAGCAACGCCTGGCCGATCGCGTTGTTTATTTTATGCGCACCGGTATGCAGCAAATCCTCACGCTTGAAATAGATCTTCGCGCCACCGCAATGTTCGGTCAGGCGACTTGCGAAATATAACTTAGTGGGACGGCCCGCAAACTCAGCCTGATGTGAGCTCAATTCCTCCTGAAATTCCGGATCATCCTTCGCCTTCAGATACTCACGTTCCAGGTCCTGCAGCGCTGTCATCAGGGTCTCGGGCACATAAACACCGCCGTATTCACCAAAATGCCCAGCGCTATCTGGCTGAGAAAAACGGTCCATAGGCGTGGTGGTAGTATCGGTATCTGACGACATTTCTGAACATTGCTAGTCAGCCCCGCACTCAGGGCAACGCCCTTTTTGGCTGTTTGCTTATGTGCGTTTCACCGCAACAAGTGTGAAGTCATCGCGTTGCGGTTCTTTGCCGGTGAAACGGTGGAGATTTTCGAGAATACCATCGTTCAATTCCACCGCTGAGCGATTGTGTAAAGTGCGCACAGTATCGGCCAAACGCGCGCCGGAAAATTCCTTATCTTCTTCATTCGGAGCCTCGGTAATCCCATCCGTGTAAAGCACGAGAACATCACCCGCGTTAAACGGCTCAACATGATCCTCGATAACCTCGGCAAAAATCTCATCGGGCACCATACCGAGCGACATACCCTCCGAACCGACGTAAGTTTCTTCAGGCACACTCGTGAGCGGATTCCGCCGCGAAAGTAACGGCAACTCGTGACCCGCCCGAGCAAACGTGACGGTGCAGGCAGCCAGATCGATCACGGCGTAAAGCATCGTGATATACATCGCGCTATTCAGATCGTCGCCTAGGACACGGTTGAGATCGATCAACGTCTGCGCGGGTGATCCCTGTCGTGGCGCGATCTGGCGTAGATTGGTGCGGCAAATGGCCATGAGCAGAGAAGCCGGAATCCCCTTACCCGACACATCCGCCACGGCAACGCCCAGCTTACTATCGCTCAGGGTAAACACATCATAGAGATCTCCACCGACTGACTGGGCCGAACTGTAACGTGCATCCACATCAATGCCTTCCATCTTCGGCATCTCGGCCGGAAGAAGCATCTGCTGGATACCGCTAGCCAATGAGAGATCGAGATCGAGCTGCTTTTTAACGATTTGGTAATTGAGGAAATCAGCATTGTGCAGCGCCAAGGCGGCTTGCTCAGCCAAAGACTGCATTAGGGAGCAATCCGCTTCGGTAAATGCATGGCCATCTGCGGAATTAGCTACCGCAAGCACTCCAAAAAATTGATCCCGAAACTGAAGAGGCACCGCGATGAGCGAGCTCACACGCAGCGATATATCCTCATGTTTCACCACCCGATCATCATGTTCAGCATCTTCGATCAACTGCGCTTTGCCGGTGAGAATGACCGCGCCGACAATCCCTTCTGCTTCCGGGAAGGTCTCCGAACGTAACACTCCTTCGATGAACTTCGCGCGAGTGATCAACTTCGCGCGAGTTGAGTCTGGCAGTGGCCGATGAGGAGGAAACAAACCTTCCACGGCGACACTACGCATTTTCGATTCTCCCACGCTTTCGAACATCGCAGCACTTAGAGCACCCGAACAGAGAATCGCGGCGTGCACGATGCGCTGTCGCAACTCCTCGCGAGTGAGTCCTTCACCCAGCGCTTCCACCATGTGATGCATGAAATCCACCACGAGCTGACGTTCCTGCGAAACGAGCTGACGTTCCTCATCAAGCCGCTCGTTCTCCTTCCGCGCGCGATATACTGGCAACAGCATGGCGGCGACACCCAAGAGGATTCCGAGGATTATCAGTTGCATTGAAAGGCTGGTTTGGCAGGTGCGCGCCCGACGTTCAATCGCGGAATATCGATTCCAGAAGATGACACCCAATTAGGCATCAACCTTGCTGCAACCTATTCTTCATGAAATCGAGCACATCTTGAAATTTGGTCCGGTTCTTTTCGTCCGCGGAGACTAAATTTTCATGAGCCGAGAGCACCATGCGCGCATTCTCCAATTCGGATAATTTCTCCGGCGCGAGCACTTCGTTGCACTTATCGAAATTCATCTGAAAGTCGCCACAATCCACCGTCATGATGCGGTGCAGGCCCATGTTGCGCAGCAGTTCCAGATTGCGCTGCCCAACTCGTGCAAGAATGAAGCTGCCTTGATTATCGGTCGCTTTACGCAGTTCCATCGCTGATCCCGCAAGCACTCCCAGAAACGTGCTGTCCATGCTCGCACAATGTTGCAGATCGAACACGAAACGCGTCTTCCCCTGCTTGATCAACCCAGAGGTAAACTCCTTCAAGCTGGCGCTATTTTGGAAACAAGCCCGCCCCTCCACTCTCACGACCACAGGGTCGGAATGGGCATCTACCAGATATACCGGACTCTCAGCCATGATTGATAGTTAGTTCAGATTCGCTCTAGAGGCAAAGCCGGTCATCGAAATGAACCGGCTTTGCGAAGAGTTGAGATTAATTACGAGCGACGATTTGGCGGAGCACATAATGCAAGATGCCTCCGTGCTGATAATAATCGATTTCGATTGGCGTATCGATTCGACAGCGAACCGATACATCCTGCATGTCACCATTTTGGCGGGTGATGCGCAGAGTCAGATCTTGCTGAGGTTTCACAGAATCATCGAGGCCGATGACATCGTATATTTCCGAGCCATCGAGATTCAGGCTTTGCGCTCCCTCACCTTCCTTGAATTGAAGAGGAAGCACACCCATGCCCACGAGATTGGAGCGGTGAATCCGTTCGTAGCTCTGCGCCACGACAGCTTTCACACCCAAAAGATTCGTGCCCTTGGCTGCCCAGTCACGAGATGAGCCCGTGCCGTATTCCTGACCAGCAATCACCACGAGTGGTGTGCCCGATTTTTGGTGAGCCATCGCCGCATCGAAGATCGAAGTCTCCTGCCCATCAGGACCGAGTGTGTAACCACCCTCCTTGCCCTTAAGCATGAGATTCTTGATCCGCACATTGGCAAACGTGCCGCGAGTCATTACCCGGTCATTTCCACGACGCGAGCCGTAGGAATTGAAGTCGGCAAACCCGACGTTGTTATCGACGAGGTATTGACCGGCCGACGAATCCTTCTTGATCGCACCTGCAGGTGAAACGTGGTCCGTCGTCACCGAATCACCAAAGACACCCAGAGCGCGTGCGCCCGTGATTGGTTTGATATCGTCCGGTGTCATCGAGAAGTCCGTGAAGAACGGAGGCTCCTGAATGTAAGTCGAGTCGGCATCGAAAGCGTAAACGTTTCCGGTCGTAGAAGGGATTTCATTCCACTTCGGATTCTGTTCAGCAAAGTCTTTGTAGAGCTTACGGAAGACTTCCGGCTTGAGAGCAGCCTGCATTTGGTCGCGCACTTCCTGAAGACTTGGCCAGATGTCCTTGAGATAGACATCCGCGCCTTCCTTGTCCTTACCGATCGGATCGTTGTCCATGTCGATATCGACGCGACCCGCGAGAGCGAAGGCGACGACGAGCGGAGGTGACATGAGGAAATTGGCACGCACGTTTTGGTGGACGCGAGCTTCGAAATTGCGGTTACCAGAGAGCACCGAAGCAGCGACGAGATTGTTGCTCGTGACGGCTTCTTCGATCTTCGGATGCAAGGGACCGGAGTTACCGATACAAGTCGTGCAACCATAACCCACGGTTTGGAAACCGAGTTCATCGAGATAAGGCGTGAGACCGGTCTTCTCTAGATAGTCGGTGACCACACGCGATCCAGGCGCGAGCGAGGACTTAACCATCGGATTAACCGTGAGTCCCTTCTCGACCGCTTTCTTAGCGAGGAGACCCGCCGCGAGCATCACGCTCGGATTGGAAGTGTTAGTGCAACTCGTGATTGCCGCGATGACTACCGAGCCATCAGACAGCGTGCCATCGCGAGTCGCCGCACCGCCGATACCTGCGGCGGAAACAGCTACTTGCTTGCCCAAGTCTTCGGATGTTTTTCCGAAACCGGCTTCTGGCACCGGACGCGAAAGTGAAGAAGTGAACGCCTCTTTGAGCTCAGGCAACACGATGCGATCCTGCGGGCGTTTCGGACCAGCCACACTTGGCACCACTGTCGCGAGATCGAGATCAAGATCCGTGGAATATTCGATCTCACCTTTCTCCGGAATCCCCCAGAGATTCTGCGCTTTGTAGTAAGCTTCGTAAGTCTCGAGCTGCTCATCGGTGCGACCTGTAGCACGGAGATAGTTGGTCGTCTCTGCATCGATCGGGAAGAAGCCCATTGTTGCGCCATACTCGGGAGCCATGTTGGCAATCGTGGCGCGATCGACGACCGGAAGTGCTTTTGCACCTGGACCGTAGAATTCGACAAACTTGCCGACGACCTTAGCCGCGCGGAGCATTTCTGTAATCGTCAACGCGAGGTCAGTCGCGGTGACGCCTTCACGAAGTGCACCAGTGAGATAAACACCGACCACATCGGGAGTGAGGAAGTAAACCGGTTGCCCGAGCATACCTGCTTCGGCTTCGATGCCACCCACGCCCCAACCCACGATCCCGAGACCGTTGATCATTGTCGTGTGCGAATCGGTGCCCACGAGCGTATCGGGATAGTAAACCGAATCTTGATTGAGCACGCCCTTGGCAAGATACTCGAGATTCACTTGGTGCACGATACCGATACCCGGAGGCACGACCTTAAACGTATCGAAAGCCTGCATACCCCACTTGAGGAACTGGTAACGTTCGCGGTTACGCGTGAATTCCAATTCGAGGTTCTGCTTCAACGCTTCAGCGCTACCGGCGAAATCAACTTGCACGGAGTGATCTACGACGAGATCCACCGGCACGAGTGGTTCGATAATTTTCGGATCTTTACCCAAGCGCTCGACGGCAGCACGCATCGCAGCGAGATCGACGAGCAAAGGCACACCCGTAAAATCTTGCAGAACGATCCGAGCCACGACGAACGGAATTTCTTCCGTGCGAGCTTCCTTCGCCTGCCACGAAGCGAGCGCTTTGATCGCGGCTTCGTTGACCCGCTTCCCATCACAGTTTCGCAACAGCGACTCCACCACGAGGCGGATACAGACCGGCAGCTTGCTGACGGGGAATCCAGCGGCCTCTAAGGCCGGGAGTGAGTAGAACTGATGCGGCGCTCCGTTGGCGGAGAACGTCTGCAAGGTGTTAAACGGATTGGGCTGACTCATGAGTGATTAAAAAACGAAAACTGAACTGATCGAAAAACTATCAAGCGAGGGCGGCCTTCACTGCCTCGAAGTTTGGCAAGTCGAGAGGCGTCGCAGTTTGCTCGGCATACTTAACAACACCATCCTTGCCGATGACAAAGGCGGCGCGGGCTGAGGTATCACCAACATCGGCCAACATCGGGAAGAGCACATCGTAAGCCTTGGTAACTTCCTTGTTCAGATCACTCGCGAGCGTAATCTTGATGTTATTGGCGAGTGCCCAGGTTTCTTGAGAGAAAGGAGTATCAACGCTAATCGCTATCACGTCAGCACCGAGTTCTTCGTATGCACTGAGTCCAGCAGTCATATCGCACATCTCTTGGGTGCAGACGCCGGTATAAGCGGCAGGGAAAAAGAGAAGCACGGTCTGCTTCTCACCGAAGTTAGCGCTCAGCTTCACATCTACGAGGCCTTCCGCGTTCTTTGATTTGAGGGTAAAATCCGGGGCTTGGGTTCCAACTGAGATAGGCATAATAAACAAGAATTAGTGTTAAGATCGCTTCCCAGCAGGGGCTGCCGGGAGTTGTGAAGGAACAGACTAGTATTCACCCTCGCTTCGAGACAAACCGAATTTCCCTTTAGTAGACGCTATTTTACTTTCCCAACCTTCCCTATAAGATTTGTTTGCGCGACAGCGGCCCTACCACGTTTACTCATTTACCTGTTATGACCCTCATTGAAGACCTCAAATGGCGTGAACTCCATGCCGACTGCACAGATCTGGACGCTCTCTCCAAGCGCTTGGAAGAAGGCCCCCTCACGCTGTATTGCGGTTTCGACCCCACTGGTGACACCCTTCACGTCGGTCATCTCATGGGTCAGCTCACCCTGAGACGCTTTCAACTCGCCGGTCATCGCCCGCTGGCGCTCGCCGGCGGTGCCACTGGGATGGTGGGTGACCCTTCAGGCAAATCCGATGAACGTAACCTGCTAACGCGCGAACAACTGACTCACAACGTCAGCAGCATCAAAAAGCAGCTCGCCCGCCTCCTCGACTTCGATTGTGCAGAAAACCCGGCTCAGCTCGTTGATAATGCAGATTGGACTGCGCCCCTTAGTTTCCTCGATTTTCTTCGCGACGTTGGAAAGCACTTTTCAGTCAGCGCAATGATGGCGAAAGATTCCGTCAAATCGCGCATGGAGGGTGAAAGCGGCATCAGCTACACGGAGTTTAGCTACCAATTGTTGCAGGCCTACGATTTCCACCACCTCCGTGAAAGCCACCAATGCGAGCTGCAAATTGGCGGCTCCGATCAATGGGGCAACATCACCGCGGGCACAGATCTGATTCGCAAGAAGACCGGATCCACCGCATGGGGTTGGACCTTCCCTCTCATCACCAAGGCTGATGGCACGAAATTCGGCAAAACCGAAGGCGGTGCAGTCTGGCTGGATCCTGAGAAAACCAGTCCCTACAAATTCTATCAATTCTTCATCAACACCGAGGATGCCAAAGTCGTAGAGTATCTTAAAAAGTTCACCTTCCTCTCCCGTGCCGAGATCGAAGAATTTGAAGTTCATCATCTCGAGAACCCCCACCGGCGTGAAGCTCACAAAGCTCTCGCGCGCGAAGTCACTCGCATCGTCCACGGCCAAGACGCCCTCGATGCTGCGATCAAGGCCAGCGAAATCCTATTCGGCGCTGAAATCGGTGAAACCTCTGAAGAAACTTTCAAAGATGTCGTGGGTGAGGTGCCGACGAAAGAAATCACAGCTTCTCAGTTGGAAGCCGATGGCAATACCCTAATCGAACTTCTCGTCCACAGCGGTCTCTGCCCTTCCAAAGGCCAGGCCCGCAAAGACATCCAAGGCGGCGGGATTTACGTGAACAACGTGAAGTCTCCCGACATCACTCGCGCGATCACCTCCAGCGATCTCCTCTTCGGTAAATACCTGCTCCTTCGTAAAGGTAAGCGTTCTTACACGGTGCTGAAACTTAGCTAAGGACAAGCCTAGCGATCATAATCGGGCCAAATACCCATTATCGGGTCGCACTTGTCTCTCTTTTGCATCTAAAAAGCGTTAATTAATGGTGCTCCCTTCAACATATCGACCACCAGCGCTAAGACTTTTCAGAAGCGCACCATCTCCAACGAAGGCACCATCAACTGGTATTCCGGCAACTTTGCCTCAGGCAACGGTGGCGCTTTACTAACGCATCCGGGGCCACCTTCAACGATCTGAACGCTTCCAGTTACTCGATCTACAATCCTTACGGCGGAACATTCGTGGTGACCAACAATGGCACCTATACTCGCAATGCCGCGGGCTCGACTCTGGTCTAAACCGCCTTTGAGAATAATGGCTCCATCAACGTCGATCAAGGCACGCTACGCTTCACCAGCACATTCAATCAGATCGGCGGTGCTCTTAAGGTAAGTAGCGGAAGCACCCTGAGATTCGATAATGGCCTCAGCTTGGGTGCAGGCAGTTTAGCCGGATCCGGCACGGTCGTGGGTAACGTCTCCACTTCCGCGACCATTAATCCCGGCAATCCTCTCGGAGAATTAAGCATTACCGGAGATCTCACTTTCAATAGCACGAGCATATTAAATATCGGACTCGGTGGCACGACTCAGGGAACGAACTACGACTTTCTGGATATCTCCGGCGCGGGAATGCTTGAAGGCGTGATCAACCTCTCGTTTGCCAACGGTTTTGAATCCACCGTCACTAGTGGTGACACATTTACTATTCTTAATGCCTCTGCTCTGAGCGGAGCATTTTTCCAACGTCACCAACGATTCGCGACTAACGACTACGGATAATCTGGGATCATTCCAGGTAAACTACAGCAGCATCGCAGTGAGCTTGAGTGGATTCTAAGCCGTGCCTGAACCGTCTTGGGCTATGTTGGGATTAGGCGTGCTCGTGATTGGAGCGACTCAATATCGTCGGTATCGCTCATGGAAGTGAATGTCTGTTTAGATCCGATCGACATTCCTTAGACTGGACGAACTATTGCGCAGATCCACTGGGCTATGCTCATGTCCACTCACTTTCTATCTGTTACCCTTTTCTCCCTCATGAGCCTCCATTCCGCGTGTCTCGAGGCTTCTGATTCTCTGCTACCATGCAAATCGTTCATTCCTTAGAAACGGGTAAACCCGTTAAAATCGTCTGCTTTGGCGACAGCATTACCGGACAATATTATCATACGGGAGGGCGAAGAGCCTGGACGCAGGCCCTCGGCCAAACGCTCAGAGAGCTTTATCCTCAGTCACTGATTGAAATGATCAACGCAGGGATTGGGGGCAACACCTCGGCTAATGGTTTGGAACGAATGGATGCCGATGTCCTCGCTCATAAACCGAATCTGATCATCGCGATGTTCGGTATGAATGACACCGCGCGACTAACCACAGAGGACCTGCGTAGTAATCTACGACAAATTGTGCAGAAGGCCCAAAAGAGTGGCTCGGAAATCATCCTCATGACACCCAATGCGGTCGCTGGTAATGATCCAATTCGACCTCCCGAAAAACTGAAAGCCTTTGCTGAAACCGTTCGTGAAGTAGCCCGTGAATCTGACCTCATTCTGGTGGATACCCATCAAGTCTATGCAGAGGTTCGGGAAACCAATCCCTCAGAGTGGATACGTCTCATGAGCGATGCCATCCATCCCAACATGCGCGGTCATCGTCTGTTTGCTTCCACCCTCGGTGAAGCCATCAGCGGGCGAAAAATTGCTCTACCAGAACTCCCTGTCCTACATCCAAGTCTGCCCCGCTTAAAAGCTCTCTTAGAGTCGAATCAACTGGTTCGCATCTCGGCGATGACACCGGGTGCGGGCTTGATCGAGAGTGCCATTCTCGATCTCTACCCTAATGCGCACCTCGAAATCAAAACTTGGGATCCCGCAGATAAATCGATCAGCGAGCTCGAAGAAGAAGCCAAGCAAAACGGCTGGTTCCACTACAATGAAAACCCCGATCTTCCGAAGCCAGATCTCACGATTGTCGCGGTGCCTTCTTCCACCTTTGTCACCTTGGATCGCCAGACCTACCTGTCATATGGCTGGGTCATCAATTGGTCGCAAAGCTTCGGGAATGAACCTCGTGCGGATTGCCTCCCCATCCTGCCCTCGGTTTGGGAAAACTCTCTATCCGAATCAGCGCGTGCTGCTGAGCAGTTCGCGCTAGCAGGTATCCTCGATAAAGACCTTCCCTGGATTCAACGATACCCTGAAGACCGCTCCCCTGCGGTCACGTTAATCGCAAAAACGTTGTCTGAGATGCTGAAAGACTAAATCACCGACAATTATGGCGGTCACGCTTCAATACCCAACCGATAGCCAACCGCATTTACGCCAAAGCTCACGCCACCTTCTGCTCGAATGGCCTCCTCAACTGAGTCGTGGTAAAACCAATTGTTGCTAATCGTCGTGCCTTCGTCGGGTGTGCCTCGAACCATCAAAGCGAGTTCAGATGATCCAAATGAATTGTGAGCTACTTTCATCGCGGTTCCCGCAACATCGGTGCCATCACGGCGATCTCGACCCCCGTGCATATCAAAACAATGGCTCAGCGATTCACCGACTTCGACATTGTGGCAGGCTTCGTAACCACTGCCCGACTTCCCCGTGCCGGCGATCGAGTGGCGGTTAGAATTGAAGCAATTGCGTTCAATTTTTGAAAACGCCTGATCATGCGATATCCCATACCCCAAACCGTTGTATTGGTTATGGTGAATGAAATTGTGATGAATGTGATGCCCGTCTCCCTTGAGCAGATAAATTCCGGCATGGCTCCAACCACCGACTTCGCAGTTATCAACCGTGAGATTCGAAAATTCGGTTACAATTCCATCTGAAACCGGAAACTTATAATAATACTCATGCCCGCGACGATTCTCACGGTCATGACCTTCGACCGCAAAGGAGCGGCGATGATGCTCCAAGCAGCGTTTGGGATTGGGTCCGGCAATTCGCAAACCTGAGAATCGCACATTCGGCCCCATGACTCGAACCAAGGGTCGAGTGGCAAACCAATCAGAACAAATCAACGCACCCGCACTACCGCCTTCGCCTCGATCACTCGCTAAAGTCACTCCAGCGGGCACCTTCAACACCAATTTCTCAATAGCCACCAGCGTGGTGCAATCGAACGCAGCGGCACCATCTAGAAACAGAACATCTCCTGCCTTCGCCGTGCTGAGACCCGCAATGAGTTCATCCAACGTCGTGATGGGCTGTTCTGTCGCTTCGATCCGATTGCGGTAGGTCGCGCCTCCGCCGATCGCGCCGCTGTCATCCGCCTGCGCTCCGCATATCACTCCATCAATTTCGGTCCATGTCTTGCTCAGTTTCGGCATTGAGGTGGCAAACATCGTCATAAGTTTATCTCAAAAAATTACGGTTAAAAAAACATCGCTTCACTCAGCGCCCTATCTGGTTCCAATAAACTAACAGAAGCCGCCAGCTTAGACGCGCCACTCCCAAAATCACACTCGAATTGAGCCTGCCCCGTCTCGAGGTTCCCATGCCAGCGGAAATAGCGAGCCTCGTCGGCGTAAGCAAAGGTAACGGCAAGTTCACCTGAGGAGCCGACCTTATCCGCAAAAGCAAAATCACCTGCCTCGCAGGCGGTCAGACGTCGTTGTAACCACCCCGTCAAAACCTTCCCCTCAGCGCTCATCTTCGGACAATGCGTCACCACTACGTCGCGTAGACCAGTGGTGAGTTTGTCGATTGGATAGCTCGCCAGAAATTGGCCAATCGTTTGACGCACGGGCAAGATTCGGGAATACACCAGATCGCGCAAGGCATTCGGATTAGGCCAAGGATACGTCATCGCATCCGCTGGTGTAATCGCGCTATCGAGCAGCACTCGTTTGGCGCGACTCAAGAGAAACTGATAGTCAGCCAATTTTGAAGAATCGCGAAAACGATGGGCCCAATAGTAAAGCGGCAGATCAGTGGATAGGCAGATTGAAACTTGGTTTTCCAGATACGTGCGCGCTTTGCTCGAATAGCTCAACACCACAAACTCGACACAGCGTTTATCGCTCTTCGATTTACCTAAATAGCACTCCCCAAATATTTTGGCGCTCATCGCCGCCTCGCCATCATCCTCATCTTCCGTCGATGGACAGAGAACCACGATCCGGCTGGGATACATTCGAGAAAACCGCACCACAGTTTGAAACTGTTCAGCCGCATCCTCCGCGGTGGTGCCGAATCCAAGATGCAACACGAAGTTTACCTGCGTAGCCTTAGCATCGTCTGCCGCCGGCGCCGCCCCACCCTCTGCTGCGGTGTCGGTCCACATCTGCGCCAGACTCTTGGAGATATCTCCCACCAGGACATCCAATCCGGGCAAAGCATTGAAAATCGAGGCCATAACTTAAGGTTGCCGCCAGAGATGATTGTTTTTTGCGAGCAAGGCATCGCTATTTTTCGGCCCCCAGGAACCAGCATCATAGCTCCCCATTTCTTCACGACCAGCCGCCGCCCACGATTCAAGCAACGGTGTGCACAACTTCCAAGAAGTCTCCGCTTCATCACCGCGAATAAAAAGCGTGCCATCGCCAATCATCGCATCGAGCACGAGGCGTTCGTAAGCCTCGGGCGTGTTCGAGCCAAAGGTCGTCGCATAGCGGAAATTCATCTTCACCGGCTGCGTGCGAGTTTCGAGACCCGGCACCTTTGCATTGAGAATAAGGCTAAGTCCCTCGTCAGGTTGGATCTGAAAAGCCAACGTATTTCCCGCGAGATTGAACCGTTCACTCTCGGCGAAAAGAGTGCCCGGAGGGTGCTTAAAGTTGATCGCAATCTCGGAAACGCGGTGCGACATCCGTTTACCGGAGCGCAAATAAAACGGCACGCCTTGCCAACGCCAGTTATTGATCGAAAGACGCAGCGCCGCATAAGTTTCCGTGCCGGATTCAGGCTCGATACCCTCTTCTTCCAAATATCCTTTCACGGCCTCGCCACCCAACATGCCAGCACTGTATTGCGCGCGTGCCACATCGCCGCCATATTCGAGATTGAGCGGCTGGATCGCCTTCAGTAATTTCACTTTCTCGTCACGAATCGATTCCGCGTCAAGAGAGACCGGCGGCTCCATCGCGGTCAATGCGAGTAGCTGCATCGTATGATTCTGAATCATGTCACGCAGACATCCGCTCTGTTCGTAGTAGCCTCCACGCGTGCCCACCCCGACTTCTTCGGCCACGGTGATCTGCACACTATCGATGAAGTTTCGATTCCACAGTGGTTCGAAAATCGCATTCGAGAATCGCTGCACCAGCAAATCCTGCACGGTCTCTTTACCGAGATAATGATCGATCCGATACACTTGATGCTCCTGAAACACCGAGCTGATCGTTCCGTTGAGATCGCGAGCCGATTCAAGATCGTGTCCAAATGGTTTCTCGATGATCACCTTGGCATGATAGGCTTTGCCTAGATGCTTTGCAGCTAAACCGGCCGCCCCCAGATTACGCAAAATGGGTGCAAAAACTGAAGGTGGAGTTGAAATATAAAACAACACCTGCACATCCCGACCGACCTGTTTTTCAATCGCCGTGATATGTTCAGCCAATCGGGCAAAGGCAGACTCATCATCGTAACCACCTGCCACGTAGGTGGTGTTACCCGAAATGTGCCCCCAGACATCATCATCCAGCTCGCGTCGGGAAAATTCCTTGATCGCACCCGCCGCGAGAACGCGAAATTCATCATCAGGAATCGGCTTGCGCCCATAACCCACCAAGTGGAAATCGGTCGGCAACAAGTTATCGACGCCGAGATTGTAAACGGCGGGAATGAGTTTGCGTGCAGTCAAATCACCGGACGCGCCGAAAATCACAACGACAGTGGGCGGAGCTCCGCGATGTTTACTGAGCCCGTGCAGGAAAGGATGACGCTGAGAATCGGCCATAAAGTGGCGCAATCCCAGTAATGCTCGCACCTGCAAGCAAGGCAATTACCAGACCCTCCAAGATTGTTCACTTGGCTCATGCCCCGTCCGGGCGGAAGTCTTTCGGGAAAAGCGGCACATTTTCGAAATGCCTCACCACCGGTTCATCTTCGGTTCCTCGCATCGGAAGTTCGACTTCCACGATGTCGAAGCGAACCGTGCGCGGCTTCTCACGTAATCTCGTAATGTAAGCTCGTGCAGCCCGTTGCACCACCCGCTTCTTCCGTTTATCGACCGCATAGTAGCCCGGAACCTTGGCCTCGTTCGCGCGGGTTTTCACCTCCACAAAAACCAGCACCTCACCACCAGTCGCGATCAGATCCAATTCATCGCGACGATCGCGCGGATCGCGCCAATTCCGAGCCAGGATCCGACATCCTGCCATATTGATCAAGAAATCCGCCGCCGCCGATTCCCCTAAATCTCCGGTATTGGGGGATTTGAACTTCCTGAACAGCGACTGAAACCAAGCAATCAACAGATAATTCGTCCTTCCTCCTCATTGCGACCCGCAGGAGAGACTGACAATCACTGAATTGCCTGATTCATATTAGGTAAAATACCGTTGGCCTCTCCGAATATTGCCAACGCCCTCCGTCGCTCCCGTTAATCTAAGTAATCTCCAAGCCTGAGACATTCGAAGAAGCCCTGGCCAACGTGCCACCGGATCTAATCCTCTAAGTTCGCCACCGGAGCACTCACAAATCGGCCACCCTGCGGTCTACAAGACTATTTTAGCTATTCGGCGCAACAAGCTGACATGGAGGGAAAGTGCTACGACCCAGGCTCCTGATCGTCGATAACACGCCATCCGAGAACCCAACAAATTCTCGAGAATAGAGAACACGTTTCTCTGAGATAGCCCGGTAGCCTCCCCATACCGACGAAGCTTATGTTTGATTGGCAGCTCAACGATCCGCGCTTGGTGATCTTGGGCTAAGCGGATCATAATCTCCGCATCATAAAAGGCACCCGCATCCCATGGGGGAAGCTGTTTAAGCAAATCTGCGCGATAGAGTTTCAGGGCAGAATTAATATCGCGTAATCCCGTCGCGAAATACGCATTGATCAAGTAATTGAAATGCACTGAGGCCCACACTCGTTTCCAACCATCGGCTCGAGGTCGACGACAACCAGTAACCACATCACAGTCCTCCATCTGCGATAGGTAACGGTGCAAATCACTAGGCTCGTATTGATCGTCACCATCGGTGTAACCAATCAACGTATATTGTGCCTCATGAACCGCACGATAAAAACTCCCCCCTACTCCAAGATTATCCTTATTTCGCAACCGAACCACATGGGATAACTCCGAAGCCATTCGATCGATTTCGCTCCAAGTGTCATCAGTGCTACAATCGTCTATCACGATAATCTCATAATCGCACTCGAAACTCGTCAATTGATCATCAAGCGACTGCAAGACACTACCAACCGTGGGCGCATCATTGTAGAACAGGACGATAAACGAGATGGACGTTCTCATTTGATAGACTTTTTCGGCGTATAGATGCGATGCAGTCCACTAATAGAGACGCGAGGATGCCGTCCACCGGAGACCAAATGTATTCGTTGACCGATCACCGCTGCGATAATTCCGTGGCGAGCTTCGGGCAAACCCGCGTGCGTTTCCCACCGGTGTGTTCTCAAATTATAAGCCTCAACTTGATCAAAGCAGGTCCAAACCGCTTCGCCCCCAAAAGTGTAGATTTTTCCGTCAAACACCGCACTCCCAAATCCTCCTCTTGGGGTCGGTATATCCGGCAAATGAGACCACTCATTCGTTTCCAGTTCGAAGCGTTCCAAGTAGGGAAGGTTAAATCGCATATCATCTTGTCTCCCCGAAATCGCATACAGCGATCCCTCCGCATACTCCATCCTCAGGTGATCCCGTGGATATTGCATCGGGGACATCTCGTTCCACTGATTTTTCGCTATGTCGAGGCAATATAAGGACGCCGATAATTCTCTCGTCCCATTGATACCCCCAGCATACCAAATTTTACCCTCTCCGTAGGCGACTCCCCCCGCACCTCTCGGTTCGGGCATAGTCGCCAGTTCCGTCCACTCTTCACTTCGTAGGTCATAGCGGAAAACGCGGTCGTAGGCATCCCACTGCGCAAACATGAATCCTCGGATACGAATACCGAGAGGAGCAAATCCTCCGACTACATAGATGTGCCTACCATCACTAGTTACCCCGGGGTGATTAATCGGATATGGAAAGTCGGGCAATCGGGTCCAAACATCTGTCCCCGCATCATAAGAGTGAAAGTCCTGATAAGTCTGAGCGAAAGAATCAATGCCTCCTACTACGTAAAGCTTTCCATCCAAACTCGCACCTCCAGCTTCGGTTCGCGCGTCGAGCAATTTCGCCCCCCATGAATATGTCCCGCTAGACGTTTGCACAACACCCGCCACCGGCCCCCATGATCGCATCCAAATCAAATAGAACCCGCACCCCAATAGCAGAGCGACTACTCCAGAAACTCCGAGCAACTTTCTCATCATGTGCAAACGATATCAATAAATGCCCCACCGATAGTAAATCTTTATTCGATCTGCTGAATCCTTCTCCAAGCATCAGGCGATCAATCGTATTCCACCGATTCCACTGAGACTCGGACTCTCGATATTTCATTACCTCTATCAGCTAAAACTCCAAACCATCCGTTATATTCAGCTGGCCAAACCCGCAGTAAAATTCCCTCATCGTCATTCGCCACCGGAACTTGATGCATAATTTGCAGGCGTCCTCCTTTATACCAAACCACGCGAATAAATGGCAAACCGGGTGCTTCAGTTTCTCCGGGAAGAGCTCTAAACCGCAGCACCATCCCCTTTATCGGAATTTCGGGAGACAACCAGATTTCGCCGCCGTCACCAATCTCAAGTCCTCCCTCCCCAAGAAATCCCCCCCGCACAATCAGCTTACAAGGGAGAGCCAAATCTTCGGGCAGCAATGCCCGGGACCAAGATATATCAATCGGCATTTCCTCCTGAGCGGGCTTACGTAAATCTGGAGGACGTGAACTCGAATCTCCGGCATGCTGAATATGAGGCAAGTGCCAACCGGCCCAGATAAGTCCGCTTGCTTCAGGCTTCACCCGCACGACAAATTTCGGTTTCACCCCAAATGTGTCCGCCATATACGAGTGCGTAGTTTCGTTTTTTCCCGCAGGGAGTGTCACGAGCTTTGACCACAGTATCTTCAATCCCTCCCCCTTCCATTCACTATCTACGATCAAGAATTCAGCGACGATCGCTTGATCGGAACTCAGATCGTGGCGTTTCAATATCACATCCCCATGTATCCGAAAAACATGCTTCCCAAAAGCAAAGTCTCCCTCCCCTTTGACCACTCCTAGAAAAAGTTGATTATCCGATGAATAGCACAGCCATATCGGCTTCTCATAGTTGAGGAAATCCGGATCAAGATTCCCTCCGAATACTGATATAAACTTCAGTGCATCCTCAGCATGCCCCAATCGCTTGATCGGGAACTCATAGAGAGGAGTGAGCAATTCATAACCATCCAACTCTTCACGCGAAGAGTGACGATGCGCCAAATCCAGCAACTCTCCGGGCCAAAACGCCCACGCCTTTGCCGCCACAATTAAGTGAAAGGCATTTCGACTTTGCAGCAGCTGACCCAAATTCTCAATTTCTACTTCCCCATAAGTCAACTGTGACATCCATAACGGGAGCCCTGCTATTCTTTGACTTGGCCAGATATGCTCCATCCATTCGGAGCCTCGAGCATAGAAACACCGATAGATTCGATCGGGAAATTTTGACTCCATAACTGTAGTCATAGTTTCAATATCTTTAGCCACCATGTGTGGAAATTTTGTTCTACGGAGATAGCCAAGCGAAGGATCGCTCACCTCAACGCCTCGATATTCAGACCGCTTCACCACATCGTTGCCATAAAGTGACCGTTGGCCCTTCCAAGCGGAGTCCCACATAACAGCACCAAGCGTGAGTGTCGGCCCAATCAATAACCATCGTAGTTTTGAACCATTAAAAGGTAGATCAAAGCCCAACCAAATGGCCGTGATTAACACGACTACGGCAGAGCAAGTCATGTAGACGATTTCAATATTGGTCACCAATAGTGCCACCGTCACCAAAAAGCCAAAGACCCCGGAAGCTAAGACTAAGAAGCGATCTCCTGCTCCACGCTTTCTGAGTCCGAAACAACTCACCGTCGCAAACCACACACCGGCGATTACACCTGTAGCCCGAAATGTCGCTCCATAATAATCATGAATAGATTCAAGATATAAACGGCTATTAAATATTTCTCGCCAAAAACCATTCCGACTAGAAGTAGCTAAATCGATGACATTATAGCGCCATTGATCCCAGCTCGCTCCACTCCAAGCCAACTCTAGAGCAAGCGGGGCCACCAGTCCCATCAGGCCCCATATTAGCAGCGTAGCTCCCACCTTTTTCCATGAGGCTTGTTTCAACAAGCCACATCGAGCTGCCCAGACGAAAGCCACCACAATCCCTACTAAATGAAAATTTAGCTTATTCATCCCGCCAATCAGGAGCCCGAACGACGTGAGAAAATGCCATCCCAGAGTTCGCCGCGCTATCAAAGGGGCAATTGCCGTGCTCCAGCAGACCAATGCCAAAGCGATTACCCCCACTGAATTATACCAGATGATGGTGTGCTGCCCTGCTGATCCGATCATGACGGTCGATGCGAGCAGGCATGCCACAATCGGATGCCAGCGTTTCGTCAGCATAATGCCCAGAACACTCCAAGCGAACAGTATCAACACCGCATTTCCCATCGTCATTCCCTGATAGGTGCCACCCCAGAGTGATTCCATCGTCGTGTTTAACCATAAGCTAACCGACTGCACTGGGGTGACAAAATCGACATACGGCTTTTCACCCATCTGTAGTCTGCTCGATGCTGACATGAAGATGCCGTAATCATAAAGATCATGCAGATAACCGCGGTTACGGAACCATGGGGCCAAGACCAACACCAATGAACCTACCCAAGCCAATGTAATGACAGATTTCTCGAATCGATCGGTTTTTACAGAGTTCATACTAAAAACATGAAGCACATTCACAAGGCTGTGAGGCGGTCCATGATTTATCTTAAGGAGCCTTTCCTGAGCGTAGTCTTTTTATTCCTCCGTCCATTCCTTGATATAACGACGAGACAAAGCGTGATTCGGAGATTTTCGGGAGACTTCATTCATCACTCGCAAAGCGTCATCTTTTTCGCCACGACCCGCAAGTTCCAAAGCGTAATCCACAAGGAGTTGCGATCGTTGCAGACTACCATCGAGTAACAATCGTGCGGCTAATGTCATCTCAAGCACAGCACTTGTCTCGTGAGCAATAGCGATCTGCTTGAGCAAGATATCTGTCTCGCGGGCTTTCATCCAGCTAGGTCGCGCCTGCTGCATTTTACGCGCCCACTCCCCAGCTCCCTCCCAGTCTTGCTCCGACATGAGTGTATCCAGTTTTGCGAAGAATTCGTCTTCGATAAACTCTACGCGCTCTTCAAACAGGATACCTTTCGGTTTAGCTGCGGCTAGAGCATTAAGCACGTCAGTCGCTTCCTTCTTTATGGGGTCAAGGCCATGGTTTTGCGGATACTTTTGCTCCGCCCGAGCAATTACTTCTAGCACCGTCTCGTAACGTTTTGCCCGCAGGAGAGTATCAGCCAATCGCCGGTAAGTCATAAAAGCAAAGGGACGATTCTCAATCGATTGCAACAGTTGCACTTGCAATCCCTCGGCGGGATTTAAAGCGATTTGAGCCAAGAATGAAAGGCGCTGGATAGCACCCTCGGCAGTGGTATTCTTCTGGTCGGGATTGCGCATCTTATCGAGACGCCGAGTCGTCGCCAAGGCTCCCGACCAATCACTCGCTGTGATTTGCGCCTGCGCCATATACATCAGGAGCGGATACATTTCATACCCCTGCTCTTCCGAGCGAACGAGACATTCACGTAGTAATTCTACGGCTCCGATCTCCGCGAGAGGTGCAGAGATCATTTTCATATTCGCAGGGAAACCGCTGAAACGGAAAAAGAAATCTTCCAACGAAGCGTGCGCTGTCTCCGTCTCACCCGCGAGCTGTTGCTGAACTACCGCGTAGGCCAATGATCGCGGATCAGCCGGCTTTAGTGTGCGAAACTTCATCAAGCCTTCATTCATCGCTTCGATGTTTTTGCCATCGCGATTAGCCCGCACCTGCAGTCGAAGGATCTGTTCAGTTTCGCCTGCGATAGCCGCCCACTTCTCTAAATATCCCAAAGCCTGATCCGTTTCGCCCAGATCGAGCATGAGCAGAACTCGCTGCTCTTTAAACATCCGACTATCAGGTGCCTCGTTCAATAACGCCAAGGCTTCATCGCTACGTTTGGCTTTCATCAGGGCTGCAACCTTCTGCTGCAAGAGCCAGAGACCCTCTGCTTCGGGCAAGTCTCCTGCAAACGCGAGATAGCGATCACATACCGTTAAAATAGCCGCGTAGTCCTCTCCCTGAACCGACAATTGAAAGTAACTCTGCAGATACGAACGACCGGGATATTCCGTGACCGCATCCAGCCCTTCCTCGAGGACTCTCATCGCCAGCTCATGTCGCTGCGAATACTGATAGATCTGCGCTAAAGTGAGTAGTGGTTTCACAGCCTGCGGATACCATGCCAGCCCGATCCGCAACTTCATCATCCCCTGCCCCCAAAGCTGATTCTTTAAATCTGCCATCCCTTCATCGAGATAAGCTTGTCCACGTTTCTCCCGAATTTCATCCCAGCGGATGGGTAGCAAAAATGCGTCCACATAAGTGACACGGTTATGCTCCTTCCGATCCAACCAGAAATATACTCATGAGGCTGCCACCGTATACTCGATCAGAGTCAGCAACAACGACAACACCAGGATCCCGCGCATACTGATCGCCAGTCCGGAATCGGGGTAGCCTGCCTTGCGTTCATAAAATCCCCAGATTCCAAAACGCTAACGTGCGATCACTTTATCTGAAGCACCCCAGATGAATTTCAGCCGTGTGTTTCGCAGTGCCATTAGCGGTTAGCTTTGAGTTTCGTTGACCGCCTTGGCGATATTCTGCGACTGCAGTTCAGCATCACCTTCGTTGTGACTGAAACGCATGGAGACTGTCTTCGACACGCCGCGCTCTTCCATCGTCACGCCATAGATCGCTGAGGCTGCCGCCACCGTGCGCTTGTTATGCGTGATGATGATAAATTGCGATTCATCAACGAACTGTTTCAGCAAATTTGTAAATCGCCCAATATTCGATTCGTCCAAGGGTGCGTCCAACTCATCAAGCAAGCAGAAGGGCGAAGGCTTCACCATGTAGAGCGCGAAGAGCAGCCCCACTGCCGTGAGTGTCTTCTGTCCACCAGATAGCAAGCTGATGCTCTTCAGCTTCGTGCCCGGAGGTTGTGCGACGATTTCGATTCCGCTTTCGAGGATATCTTCGGCTTCGATCAATTCCAACGATGCCTTACCGCCGCCGAAGAGCGTCTGGAAGGTGTATTCAAAGTTTTTCTTAATCTGCTCGAAGGTCACTTCGAACTGCTTTTGCGAGGTTGCGTTGATCTCATCGATCGCCGTCAGCAATTCCGTGCGAGCATTCGTCAAATCATCACATTGCGCCTTCAAGAAATCGTGGCGTTCCTTGAGCTCCGCGTATTCCTCAATCGCGACCAAGTTCACCGCCCCCATGCTGTTGAGACGCTTCCGCAGGGCATCCACTTCCGACTTAAGTTCCGTCCAATCGGTATCATCAAGCGCAGCTAGATCCGCCTCGGTAGGCTCACCTCTGGGCTCATTTTTATTTTTACGGCGCTTGGTCGGAGTAAGTTCAGCTTCCTTCGCCACAACCTGTTCAGCAGATTCAGTCTCACCTCCAGCGGGGGCTTCTTCTGTGCTCGGAGAAGCCTCATCAATAGGCTCTTTCTCTTCATCCAAATCGAGAGGTTGCAGCCCCTCCGGTTCGTCACCGGATCGCCACAACATTATCTTCCAATCGATCGAACCGATCTCGATTTGAAATTCACGCTGCACCTCTTCGACGAGGAATTCCACCCGCTGACGGCTCTCCGCCAACTTGATCTCATGTTTTCGCAGCTCGCCACTTGAGCTCTCACTTTGTCCACGCAGAGAGTTCTGAATATTCTCCACTTCTGTGATCGTGCGTTCCAACTCGACCAATTCCTTGCGGGCCTCCTCGACCTGTTGTTGAGCCACGGTCAGAGTTTCCTCCAGTTGAGCCGCACGCTCGCGCTCAGAAGTCGATTCGCCTTCAAGTTGGGAAACCTGTTCAGCCCAAACTTCAATCTCTTGCTGACGCTGCACCAAGAGCTGATCGACCTGTAGACGACGGCGGGCCATCTCATCGAGACCGCGATCAAGCACTTCGACCTTCTGGCGATGCTCTGCCAATTCGAGACGAGATTGAGAAAGTGATTCCTGCTTCACATCGCGATCAGTGCGAATCTCCGTCACCCGGGTTTCGAGATGGTGAATGCTATCGCGATGGGTCTTCGCGCCTTCTTCCGCTTCCTGCAGACCTGCCTGCGCTTTGGCCCAACGCTCATGCGCTTCGTTGCGCAACTGCTCCAGCGAAGTGAGCTCATTCTCCATGCGCTGTGAGCGCTGGCCGATTTCCTCGGCCGAACGATCTGCATTGCGATGGTCGGTCTGCACCGCCGCGACATTCTGCGTCAACGACAACACCTCGGCACGTTTCTGCTCAAGAGTTTCTTCAGCGGTCGTCAGGCGCGTATTCACGCCTTCGATCACGAGGCGTTGTTCGTCGTGTTCCTTTTGAGAAATCGCGAGAGCCGTGGCAGTTTCCCGCAAATCGATCTCCCGCTGCACGATGCTGTTCGCCGACTTCATGCTGCTATGGTACCCCCCATAAACCAGGCATCGCCGGTCAACCAAATCACCCTTGCGGGTCGCTACTGCGAGGAAGCTAAATTCCGGGTTTGCCTTCCAGTATTCGAGAAAGCTCTCCAGATCGTCCGCCAAATAGCACGAAGCCAAAATGCTCACCGCTGGATGTTCGCCATCAAACCCGTTCAGCGCCTGCGTCGCGGGACGCAAGAAACCAGGCAGCTCCGAAGCGGCCACGGGGCTCGCGCCGACTCCACCGATGTGCAATACCGCCGAACCGACTTCGCCGGACTCGAGTTGCGCGAGGATGCGTTTAGCCGTTGGCAGATCGCTCACGCTGATCGCCTCAGCCGCCGAACCGAGCAAAGCTTCCACGGCCCGAGAATAGTCCGGATTCACGATCAAGCCTTGTGTGATCGGTGTGACCGATTGTCCGGCCAGCGCTTCATCCAGCTTACCCTGTAAAATCGCTTTCGCACCTTCGCCGAAACCTTCCCACTTTTCTTGCAATTGCTGCAAGAGACGCAATTGCGCCGTGCGCTGAGCTAACCCGCGATCGATCTCCTGGTGCTTGCGCTGGGCTTCGCGAAACTCCGAAGTCAAATCGCTGATCGCTTGTTGCGCCTCAGTCGCCTCTTGGTGGGCACGCGCTTTTTCGGTCTGCGCTTTGTCTGCTCGCACGGCCAGTTCGGCAGCGAGTCGCTGCGCAGCCACGAGTTGCTGACGCACCTGCTCCAATTCCTGCGCCAGATTTTCGTGGCGATGCACGCTGGTCTTTTGATCGACCTCGTAGCCCAAACTGTCGGTGCGCAGTTTAGCGACCGCGCTATCGAGTTGCAGAATCTGAAATTTCGTTTGCTGGAGTTCCTGCTCCACCGTGCTCAGTTCGCCTTCGACGATCGCCAGATCACGGTTGCGTTGTTGGTAAGTCGCATCGCTGCTGCCTAAGAGGCCGAGCTGGAGTTGCTTGTCCTGCGCGCCGGTGTCGGCTTCCGCCGTAACTTCGCGCAACTGCATTTCCAACTCGCCAAGACTGCTACGGGAAGACTGCAGGCGCTCTTCCAATCCATTGCGTTTGATCTGGGCGAGATTGGCTTGGTTTTCCGCCGCTTCCTTTTGGGAACGTAAATCATACACGCCCTGCTGCGCATCCTGCACTCGCTGATTGTGGTGGCTGCGCTTGGCCTTCATCTCATCGAGCGAACCTTGCTTCGATTCGAGATCTTCGCGTCGAGCATCTGCCTCGCGTCGCAGTGTTCCCACGCTGACCTCGAGCCCATCTAGTGTTTCAGTAATTTTCGCGTGTTGGCAACCGCTCCAGGCCAGAGCGAGGTGACGCAACCGGTGGTTAAGCCGTTTGTAGCGCAACGCCTTCGATGCCTGTCTTCGCAAACTACCAATCTGACGAGAGACTTCACTAATCACATCCGATACCCGCGCCAGATTCGCTTCGGTGAGTTTTAGTTTCCCCAAGGCCTCGCGACGTTGGCTCTTATACTTCGTGATCCCCGCTGCTTCTTCAAAGACCGCGCGACGCTCTTCCGGCTTGGATGAAAGGATCTGATCGATCTGCCCCTGGGCCATGATCGAATAACTCGTGCGGCCAACCCCGGTATCCATGAACAGCTTATGGATATCCTTCAAGCGACAGGCCTGCCCGTTGAAAAAATACTCGCTGCCCCCATCGCGATGCACGCGACGCATGATCTCGATCTCGTGAAACTCACTACCAAGCTGCTCCTCACAATCGGTTAACAGCAGCGATACCTCGCAAATCTGCGAAGGCTTCCGCGTATCCGCGCCTTCGAAGATCACGTCCTGCATTTTGCCGCCACGCAGGGCCTTGGCGCTTTGCTCACCGAGCACCCAGCGGATGCCATCGGCGATGTTGGACTTGCCACACCCATTGGGGCCAACCACCGCAGTCACACCGGGTTCGAATTGGAGAGTTGTCGGATCTGCGAATGACTTAAAACCGTGGAGCTTGAGCGCCTTAAGATACATGTAGGTGGTAAATTGGGGACTTCCGAGGATTTCGGGAAACGAAGAAAATCAGAGCAGGCTCTGGCAGCGTAAAGAATCAATTTCAATCCAGCCAAAGTTCTTCCCACTCAATCCCCCCTTTAACCCCGCTCCCGAAACCACTTCCTCTCTAAGCCCCTCTCATCCCAACACTCCACGTCATCCATTAGTTGACGTATAAACATCCGGCAATCTTTGAGTCACTAATCAGGTAGGGGCAGTTATCCCTAACTGCCCTAGATCGGCTCATTTTTCTGGCCGATCTTCATCGCTCTCCCATTTTCATCTTCATGCCTTCTCCCGCCCCACGACCAAACATCCTCTTTCTTGTGCCCGAAGATATGGGTCTTCAGCTCGGTTGCTACGGCGATCCCTGTGCCCGCACCCCGAACATCGATCTGCTGGCTAGCGAAGGCGTGCGCTTCACCCAAGCCACGGTTCCCTATTCGGTCTGTTCTCCCTCGCGGGCCTGCGCGCTCACCGGGCTCTATCCCCATCAAAACGGCCACATCGGTCTCGCGACCCATTGTTTCGAGCTCTATCGACCCGATACACCGAATATCGTCACTCACCTGCAATCCGGTGGCTACCGCGCGGGCATCGTGGGTAAACTCCACGTTAATCCCGAGAGTGCCTTCCCGTTCGATTACGCCGCGATCCCCGATGCCAACTTCAATCGCAGCACCCCGATGTCCGAATACATCAGCTCCGCCCGTGAATTCTGGGGCCAATCCGACGAACAACCCTGGTATCTCACCGTCAACTTCCCCGACGCCCATTTACCCTTCGTGCGCCAAGCCGACGGATCTCCTGCTGATCCGCATAATGCCGATCAAGTCGCGCTGCCCGATTGGGTGGGCCATGAATCTCCCCGTTTGCTCGAAGAGACGGCCAATTACTACAACTGCATCTCGCGCCTCGATGAAGGCATCGGCGATCTCCTCGCCGCGCTGAAAGCCGACGGTCACGACGAAAACACCCTGATCGTTTTCATGTGTGATCACGGCCCGCAATTCCCCCGAGGCAAAGGCACCGTCTACCAAGGCGGTCTCCGCGTGCCCCTGATCATCCGCGGTCCTGGGGTGAAAGCTCCCGGTTCTGTGTGCGACGAACTTGTCTCCAACGTCGATCAACTTCCCACCGCCCTCCAAGCCGCCGGACTCCCCATTCCAGAAGAGCTACCCGGTCGTCCGCTCCAACCACTGCTAGGTGGAGAAGCCCAGGACGATTGGGGTGGCTACCAATTTGCCATGACCACCGGCTCGTTTCCGAATAACTGTTTCATTCAGGAATCCTACCGCCTCGGCCCGTGGAAACTCATCTGGTCTCCACCCCAAGGCACCATCAATCCCATCGCGTCCAGCTACCTCGATTCCAATCACTTCGTCACCGTGCCCACCCGCTTCACCGACGAAGAACGGGCCGCGCTTAGCCCCGAGATCGAAGCCCTCTACCAGCACTGGGAAAATCCACCCGAATACTCCCTCTACAACTTGGAGGACGATCCCAGGGAGTGGCACGACCTCGCCGCCGATCCTCAGCATGCCGAAACGCTCCAACGCTTGAAGGACGCCTTCCACCAAATCCAAAAAGAGACCCGCGACCCCTTCCTCGATCCCACCAATTGCGAAGCCTACATCACTGAACAAATCGACTACCTAGACTGGCGCTACAAAACCACGCCCGACTTCCACTGGAAACACGTCGACGCGTTCCGCGAATGGCGCGAAGCCAGAAGCCATCCGGGATAAACCAACGCGGTCACTTAGATTTCAATCCAGATTAAATATGGAACTCAGGAAAGCAGGAAACCAGCAAGTGCTTCATCCTTCAGCCATCCAGCGGACTGCGCACCCCCAAGCCCGGCTTTTGCATCACATGGGTGTAAATCTGAGTGGTCTCCAGTTTCGAGTGCCCAAGTGAGCGCGATCTGATCTTGTTGACGCGATTCGGTCATCCCGATTTCAGCATAACTCTCATCGGCAAGGGTGGCGGAGTGAAACTAAAGCGAGATGAGGTATTGAGCACAGCTGAACTGTTCGCGGTGATCGATGCCATGCCCATGCGTCGGCCAGAAATGCGTAGCGAACGCGACTAGCCGGGGAAAAGGGGTATGGCATTCAGTTGTTTCTCACGGTCACTAGGAACGGAACCTAGCCGTGGACAACATGACGTATTAGGTGTTACTTACTGCGTCTCTTCTCCTTTACCATGAATTTCAAAATCTCAGCCCGCAAATGGCCGCATCTGTTGTGGTCGATTTTAATCCTCGCGATCGCACCGGTTTACGCACTCGAGACCGCACCAGCCGACAAGAATATGATTGTCTCCACGGAACCAATGGAGATCGAAGTAGATAACGCATCGGGCGCACATGGGCAGCTGGTCGTGGACTTGGGTATTCTGAGTGACGACACCGGCAACGACTTGGTTTACACGATCACAGCAGAGCCACAACATGGCCAAGTGGGACTCGCAGGGATCGACGAGGACGCCGATGAATTTCAGACCAAGACATCACGCATCGGCTATTTCTCGTATCAGCCGGAAGCGGAATATACCGGCCCGGACTCGTTTACCTACATCGTGCGAAACGAACTCTCAGGACTGTCGTTTGAGAATAAAGTCGTGATTACCGTCATGCCGCCTGCACCAATCATGCTGGATAAACTCGAAGTTGAGGCAAGTCACCTCCGCTTTTTCAACGTCCAAGGTGTCTCGCTCACGACACGGCCCAATACGCCAGTCTCGAAAATAGTTCCCAGCCACGAGGATTTCATTTCAGCAGAAGATCGCGTCGATCTCGCCCAATCAAAGATTTCCTACATGCTCGACGAACAAGCAATGGCCGAGCATGGCTCGGCGAAACTTGATCGCGTCAATGGTCAGCTCACTTATTCGCCCGATCCCGGCTTTATTGGGGTCGATCAATTTGGTTACTACACCGTCGACGAAAACAACCCTCAGCTTGGCGTGGAAAACACCATCGTCGTCAATATCGAGCCGATCCGAATTGCCAAGGAAATCACGGTCGACCGCTCTAACAGCCGCGAGGTCGATCTGTTATTTGTGATCAACAATTCGCCGTCCATGGCCGAGCATCAGCAGCGCATTGCCACCAACTTGAGCCGTTTCCGCAAGCTCTTCGACCAACGCGATCTCGACTACCGCATCGGTGTGCTCACGACCGATTTTATCAATCGGGATCGCAATGTGGCTCGTGATGAACAGAGCTTCTACAAGAACGTCCGCTACACCCAACTGGACAGTGACGGAAACCCATTGCTCAATTTTTGGGGTCGCCCCAAGAAGTTCACCAAGCAAGTCGCGAGCAACGGAAACCTTGTGAGCCTGCCCGATATGCCCCAGCCGTGGGCCACTCCCGAGACATTCGATTACGTATTTTCCGAGCTCGTGAAAGTCGGCACCAATGGCGATAGCAACCGGACTGCATTTACCGCCGTCTATAATTTCGTCGCCAATTATCAGAATAAGAAACACGCATTTCTCCGACCTGATGCCACCACCATCGTCGTCTTCTTCATGGATGAAGAAGAGACCCGCATGGCCGCTTGGAAGAAGCAAAAAGATGGCGCACGCCAAGCCACCTGGATCGAGAACGGAAAACTGCCCGATCTCATCGAGCAGTATAATAAGAACCACCCCGAATCTCGCCAAACTCTAACCGGTTACCTCAATTACTGGGTGCTCCGCCCTTTCATCATCGTAAAAGGCAACAAACGCGGTAAGCTTGAGATCAACGCCGTTGTATCGCCGGATAACGTCTCACATCGTCGCGCCGCCGAGCTCACTGGAGGCACGGTGTTAAATATCGAAAGCGATTTCTCCGCGCCCCTCGCCGCCCTCGGCGACCGCATCGCCAACACCGTCGCCGTCGCCCTCGATCCCGTAGGTCTCGGCGCATCATTTTATCAAAAGAGCCTCCGCGTGCTCGTCGATGGAAAGGAAGTAGAAGCCGATCCACAGAATGGCTACGTTTATGATCCTCGAAATCATAGCATCCGCTTCGAAGGTGAAGCCAAGAAAAAGGCGTTCTTAGCGAAGATCAAGATCACCTACGAAGAGCACATGTGATCGGCTATCCGCTGGTGTAGGGCGGGATCGCCGAATCCCGCCTTGTAAGTCTTTAGGTATTCGAAGGCGGGGAGCGGAATCCCCGCCCTACATTCCGATCCAACACACACAGTGACGGGCGCTCAGCCCTCTTTGTCATTGCGAGGGAGCCCCGCCAAACAGGGCGACTGGGCAATCCATTAATACTCTTCGACTTGGTCATCGTGGATTGCTTCGCCGCGGCGCGACTCGCAATAACAACCGGGCTGTCTTTATAAGCTCCCTCCAACCCTCTCACTTATGATCCCAAGGCAGGTGAATCGTCATCTTCTGATGTTTCCACATTTCGAAGACTTCGAACATCTTGCCGGGGTTAAGAACTCCCTTTGGGTCGAGTGCGTTTTTCACCGCCTGCATCGCCTTTACTTCGGCGGCTGAATATTGGATGCGCAGAAACGGTGTCTTCGCCAAACCGATACCGTGTTCACCGGAGATCGCCCCACCTAACTCGACAACCGTCTTCATCAACAGAGCGACGGTTTCTTCCGCGATTTTCGACTCCTTCGGATCGTCACGATGATACATGATATTCACGTGAAGGTTGCCATCCGCGAGATGCCCGAAGGTGGGAATGGCCAATCCCGACGATGTCTTCAGCTTGCGCAGAAAAGTGATAAACTTCGAGTAGCTGCGCATCGGGATTACGATGTCTTCGTTGAGCTTGGAATCACCAAGCTCGAACATCGCTCCGGAGCATTTGCGACGCACTTCCCATAGTTGTTCGGCCGCGTCGCGATCGCGCGCAACCCGATAAGCCACGGCATGGTCCTTCGCCCAAGCACGAACGGTCTTCGACTGCTCTTTTACTTCGCTAACGCTCCCGGCCATTTCGAGCAAAATCACAGCGCGATCATTTTGCCCTTGAAATACCGAACGGCCCGTCGCGCTTTCTGCACAGTGCACACTTTCCCGATCAAGAAATTCGCAGATCGCTGGTTGCACGCGTTGTTTGAATAGCTTCCGCGCTGCATTAACTGCCGCCGTTTCGGTTTTGAATGCGGTGAGTAAAGTCCAACGCGAAACTGGTTTCGGCACCAGCTTTAGCACTGCACCCGTGACAACGCCAAGCATCCCTTCCCCGCCAATCCAAAGATCGCGTAGATTGAAACCCGAGGCATTTTTCTTCGTCGCCGTGCCCCATTGCACCGCCTCGCCTGTCGGTAAATACCCACGTAAACAAATCACGAAATCGCGCGTCACTCCATATTTCCCACCATGCATCCCACCTGCGTTGCAGGCGATGTTGCCACCAATCGTGCAAAATTCTTTCGAGGAAGGGTCCGGTGGATAAAACCAACCCGCCCCGTCCGCCGCGCGTTGCACATCACCAGTCGTCGCACCGGCCTGCACATGAGCCATCCCTGATTCATCGTCGATCCGGATACGATTGAGCTTTAACATATCGATGACCCATCCACCCGCAACCGGGGCCGCCGATCCCATCAAGGTGGTGCCGCGACCTCGCACCGTGACCGGCACGCCGTATTTGTTAGCTAAAGTCAAAACCTCTCCGATCTCTTCCTCTTGACGTGGGGTGATCACCGCACAGGGCAGAAAGAACAGCTTGCTACTATCAAACGAAGCCGCCCAGCATCCTTTCTCCGAAGTATCTACGGAACGTCCCAGACGACGCTTCAAAGCACGATTAGCATTGGCATGTTTAATCACACCTTACCCTTCGCATACTCCCTTCCACTAGCCAATCTCGATTTTCACCTACCCTGAGATCCCTGCTCCAATGTTCGTAATATGAACATTCGTATTCCCGAAGTTTTTAAGCGGAAACGGTATTTATCCCTCGCGGCATCTTTTGTTTTACAGGGGGCACCAAAACAATCGGCGGATGAGTCGAGGTGACCACTACAGAATTCTCTTGGTTGACCGTCGCTATCCGGATCCTTTTCAATGCTCTTCCGTTTAATCACACCCTACCCAATTCAATGAGTCTCCAGATCAAACCCGCCTCGGATTGTAAATTCGACCAAATCTCCCTCGGTGAAGTCATGCTGCGTCTCGATCCCGGTGAGGGGCGAATCCGCAATGCCCGTTCGTTTACGGCTTGGGAAGGTGGCGGCGAATACAACACCTCTCGTGGCTTGCGCAAATGCTTCGGTCAGCGCACAGCGGTCGTCAGCGCATTCGTCGAAAACGAAGTGGGCCGTCTCGTCGAAGACTTTATCATGCAAGGTGGCGTCGCGACCGATTTCATTCAGTGGTGCGAGGACGACGGGATTGGCCGGAATGTGCGCAACGGACTGAACTTCACCGAACGTGGCTTCGGCATTCGCGGAGCCGTCGGCAGTCCTGATCGGGGCAACACTGCCGCCTCGCAGCTTAAGCCCGGCGACATCGATTGGGATCATATCTTCGGCACGCTTGGCGCGCGCTGGTTTCACACCGGAGGTATCTTCGCTGCACTGTCAGAATCCGCCGCCGCCACTACTATTGAAGCCGTGAAGGCTGCGAACAAGCACGGCGTGATCGTGAGCTACGATTTGAATTACCGCCCTTCTCTTTGGAAGACGATTGGAGGGCTCGACAAGGCTCAGGAAGTGAATCGGGAGATCGCGAAATACGTCGATGTGATGATCGGGAATGAAGAAGACTTCACCGCATCACTCGGCTTCGAAGTCGAAGGCGTGGACCACAACATTTCGGAAATCGAAACGGATGCCTTCAAGGCGATGATCGAAACTGCTGTGAAGGAGTTCCCCAATTTCAAAGTCGCGGCGACTACCCTTCGCCGCGTGATTACCGCGACGAAAAACGACTGGTCCGCGATTCTCTGGCATGACGGCGAATTTCACGAAAGCCGTAAATATCCCGAACTCGAAATACTCGACCGTGTAGGCGGTGGAGACTCTTTTGCCTCCGGTGTGCAATTCGGATTCATGGAACACAACGACGCCAAGAAAGCTGTCGAATATGGCGCCGCTCACGGCGCACTCGCTTCGACTACCCCCGGTGACACCTCAATGGCCAATCGCAAGGAAGTCGAAAAACTCATGAGCGGCGGTGGGGCCCGCGTCGTGCGCTAAGCGTCGATTCGCAGCACGATTTTTCCGAATTGTCCGCCGCGCTCCATGAGCGCGAAAGCTTGTTCGGCAGTATCAAGATTGAAGACATCGCTCACGATGGGGGCGATTTTGTGTTCGGCGACGAAATCGATCATCGCCTGCCAATCAGCCGGACTGCCCATCGTCGTCCCGAGAAGCGAAAGCTGACGCCAAAAGATTTTACGCATCGCCAGCGTCGAGGGATCACCTCGCGTCGCGCCATAAAACACGATGCGCCCTCCGGGTGCAGCCGCATTCATAAGTTCGTCGAATCCTTTCCCGCCCGCACTATCCACGATCACATCAAAGTGGCCGACCTCTTTGGCTGCTTGTTTCGCCCAACCTTCCTGCGAGTAATGAAATCCACCCTTAGCACCGACTTTGACCGCACGCTCAATTTTATCGGCCGAACTCGAAGTCACCCAGACCTCGGCCCCTTGCGCGACAGCGAATTGCACCGCGAAAAGCGCGACGCCTCCACCCACTCCCGAAACGAGCACACGCTCACCGGGTTGCAATTTAGCGCGGCTCATCAAAGCGCGATAAGCAGTCAATCCCGACAGCGGCAACGCCGCTGCTTCGTCCCAACTCATATGAGCTGGTTTAGCGGCGAGTTGCTCCACCGGCACAACGATCTGCTCTGCCATCGTGCCATCGCGTGGGAGTCCCAGAATTGAAAAATCATCGGATTGCGAATGCTGATTCACGCCCCATTGAAAACTCGGATTGATCACCACCTCGCGGCCAAGCCATGAAGTGTCCACTCCTTCACCTGTCGCAGTCACGACACCAGCGCCATCAGAGCCCGGAATGCACGGCCACTTGAGACCTGCGTATTGCCCGAGCTTGATCCAGACATCGCGGTGATTGAGAGCCGCGGCTTTGAGCGTAATCGTCACTTCACCCGCAGCAGGTTGAGGCAAAGCGACCTCATAAACGGAAAGATGATTTACAGAAGTAAGTTGAACAGCACGCATGAAGACAGCCTAGTGGAGTCTGCAGATAGATCAAACGTCGAGTCATTGAATCCCCTCCCATAGCCGTAAACGCTCATATGCTTCCCGCCGAACACTCTGCCCCAGTCGACCACTGCGGACCACGAAAAGTCATCATCGCCACGACGTTGCACCCCATTGATGAGTTTCGCGATCAGGAGGAGCGAATAGGTGGCGTCGAAGCGATCATAGATCAGGCTGCTGGCCAAGCTGCTCAAATGTATCCGGGGCAAAAACTTGATTTGATAATCTTGCCCGAGGAAATCCTAACTGGTGATTCACGTGCCGGCACTCCGGCCGAGCGCGCAGTGTCTATCGACGGACCGGAAATGGAAAGAATGCGCAATAAAGCACATGAACATCAGTGCTACATTGTCGTCCCATTAACCTTGGTAGACGACAAACGGTCCGATATCTTTTTTAATTCAACAGTGCTACTAGATCGCGACGGGGCCACGGCAGGCGTGTATCACAAATACCATCCCGTTTCCGATCTGAAGGATGACCTGCTCGAAGGTGGGATCACTCCGGGAAATGCATTCCCGGTTTTCGACTGCGATTTCGGAAAACTCGGCATTCAAATCTGCTGGGATATGTCTTACGAGGACGGCTGGTTGGAACTTGCCAACCAAGGCGCAGAAATCGTCGCCCTTTCCACGGCCTCGCCGCAAACCGCACGTCCAGCCAGTTACGCTCTACGCGGAAGATACCACGTCGTTTCGAGCACCCATCAGCACAATGCCTCCGTGTTCAATCCGATTGGTCGCATCACCAAGCAAATCACGGACCGAGGAGTCATGGTAATTCAGCTCGATCTTTCCTATGAATTGCTCCATTGGTCGCCCACATTGGATGGAGGACTTTCCTTCAAACGGAAGTATGGTGATCAAGTCGGCTTTTATTATTACCTAGAGGAAGGCACAGGCATATTTTGGTCCAACAACGAAGCCCTACCCATTCATCAGATGGTCGCAGAAATGGGCGAAATGCCTATAGCTGATCGTGTCGAGCATTCACGTTTACGCGAGATCACCATACGTGCCGCCAGTAATCCGGGTTGAAAGATGGTCACGCCTGAGCTCGATGTGACCATGGCCCGGTAATCGCTACAGTATATCCAGGGGTCTGCACGTTAAAGAAAAGCGTAGTTCCGTCCGGTGAGAAACAACATCCTGCTAACTCACGCTTAGGAATGACATTCTGCGCGATAGCGTAAACCTCCCCTTGTGGAGTCACGCCCAATAAACGGCAAAGCTGGTCGTTGTCTTCACAGATCAGGAGGTCACCCCATGGAGCAATCGCGATATTATCGCCGTTGTTTAGAATATTGGAATCATTAGGCTCCAGATAGAGTTCCAACCTCCCCGGTTCTTCGCGTTCGCGTTCAGTTCCTTCGAAAGGACTTGGAACATAGCGGAAAATTTGCCCCTTCAGTTTTTTACCGCCGCTCGTCATGGCGAAATAGATCCCATCTTTGCCTGCCCATGCGCCCTCACCTCGGGCAAATGGAACTGCTCCCGCGGCTACGCCACGTGTTCGCAGGTCATTGAGTGGGCTCTCGGGATTATCCAAATCAATCCAACGCACTGCCAACGGTTTGCCGACCGGAAACTGCTCTGCAGTCCAATTGCGAGTATCAGTAATACGCTCATCAACCAGAGCCAAGGCCTGCAAACGACCACCAGCGGCTAGGGTCTGCTTTTCGTGGGGTAAAAACCGGTAGAGTAATCCATCACCGGAATCCTCGGTTTGGTAAACCGCCCCAGAGTTGTCATCGATCGCAATCGCTTCGTGACGGAATCGGCCCATAGCTTTGAGCGGGACCGGTGTGACTAATCCAGGCTCAACCGAGGGCTGCACTTCAAAATTATAACCGTGTGCCTTTTCCGCATTAGGCTCCGGCTCGTGGTTCACTTCTTCACAAGTCACCCAGGTGCCCCAGGGCGTCGGCCCACCAGCACAATTACGAACCGTGCCTGCCAAGCTTAGGAAATGCCGTTTCATTTTCTGGGTGCGTGTATTAAAGACAACCGTGGTCGTGCCTCCGATGTTGGGCGCGATTCCCTTGCCTGCGTCGTAAATTTTTTCTTCGGGCATTTCGCCGAATCTTTCGAGCTTTGGTCCGTAAGGCCCTTTCTCGACAAACCGACTCTCTAATTCGTGATTGCGAACCAGTAGAGTCTCTCCGCTTGATCCGGCAAAAGCCGCCATCCCATCGTGCATGCCAGGAACGAGAAAACCATCGGCCATCTCCTCGCCCATGTGCGAAAATGTGGTGTAGCTAAACCCTTTGGGTAAACGAATCAGCCCATGCGGATCTTCGATCAATGGCCCGTAGCCCGCCAGACCCGTAGTGACGCCTTCAAGAAACGTTTGGCTCGAGAGCGCACGCAGTCCCATAAATCCCAACGTGGTGATCGCAGTGCTTCTGATAAAATGACGGCGTGAAAGCATAACAGTAGTCTCGGCCTATTTATCCGGGTGTCAAAGCCGCCTCTTTGGCGTCACCAAATAGTCACAATGGTCAGATTCTGGTGAACAACTCGTCTTTATCGAATCTCACCTTTGGCTTTGGCGCATACTTGTCGCTCGCATTGCGATAACCCGCGGCGCAACACACCACCGAAGCGTAGGGCGTATCGGTCAGCCCCAATATTTCATCAAACTGTTTGGGTTGAAAGCCCTCCATCGGACACGTGTCCACGCCGATCAAGGCCGCGGCGGTCATAAAATTACCCAAAGCGATGTAAATCTGATGCATTTGCCAAGTATCGAGCCGACCTTCTGTTCGAGCTTTGTCTAAATTGCCCGTAGCCATGTCGCGGAATTTTCCCAAGGCCTCTATGGGTGAACCCTGCACTTCACTCATCCGCGCGAGGTGACGATCCACATGGGCTTCATCCAGATCTTTCCGCACGGTCATCACCAGAAAATGTGAACAATCACTCACTTGAGCCTGATGCCACGCTGCCGGTTGGAGTTTTGCCTTCATCGCAACATCCGTCACCACAATAAACTTCCATGGTTGCAGCCCCATTGACGAGGGCGTGAGCACCAACGAATCTTCCAAAGCCGACCAGGTGAGCTCATCAACCGTGCGGGTCGCATCAAATTGTTTCACGGCATAGCGCCATTTAAGTGCGGTGAGCAAAGTATCGGTGTTGATCATGGACATATGAGGGAAAAAGCAGAGACAGAGGGCATTTCGCAAGTCTGCCGCTCATTTTTCGCGACATATCCGAATTCCTGCTTGGCATGAGAATTCTGATGGACTGACTGAAAGACCCGCGTACCCTGCGTCTGTTACCTCAACATATGCCCGTTACGATATCCCGCCAAAAACTCCTCAGAGAATGGAAGCTCTACTTCTTTGTCGTTCCAGCTCTCTTGATGGTGCTCATCTTTTCTTACTTTCCGGCGGGAAGTGCCATTTATCATAGTTTCTTTGATTGGTCCGGTGGTGAGGCCAAGCAGTTCATCAGTTGGGATAACTATACCCGCGCCTTTCAAGACAGCACCCTCCTCAGTTCGTTTGTGACCGTGGGGGCTCTCCTGATTTTCAATCTGTTCAAGATGCTTCCCTCCATCTTGATCGCCGTGCTCATCCACCGTGTCTCGAGCGACAAGTGGCAATACGCCTATCGCGCCCTTCTCGTTGTGCCAATGATCGTGCCGCATTTGGTCACCCTTTTCATCTGGAAGTTCATCCTCGATCCGAATCTAGGGGCACTTAATCGAATCATCGAGGCGACTGGTTTCAAAAGCGTGCTCGTCTGGATCAACGATTTTTTTGGCTGGAGCGTCTTCTTTCAAGACGTGCCCATCGGCTGGCTCTCGCAACCCGAGCTCATCCTCCCCGCCCTCTTCATTTGGGGATTCCCCTGGATCGGCACCGTTGGCGTGCTCATCTATCTGGCCGGTCTCCAGTCGATCGGACAGGAAGTTTACGAAGCCGCTGATTTGGAAGGCATCGGACCTTTCCAAAAATTCCTCTACATCGAACTCCCTCTGATTCTCACCCAAGTGCGTCTCAGCCTCGTGCTCCTCGTCGTGGGAACGCTGGGTCAATACGGCCTGCAACTCCTCCTGCTCAACGAATACGGCGGTCCGGGAGGCCGCGGTATGGTGCCCGGGTTGTGGATGTATAACCGCGCATTCGTCGCCGGTGAATTCGGTTACGCCTGTGCCATCGGGGTGATTCTCGCCTTCGTAATTCTCGGGCTCACGCTCATCAATAACCGCTACGTTCGCGTCGAAAAATGAGTGCCTCCGACAACACTATCGCTCGCCTGCACCGTAAGGTCGACTGGCCCAAGCATGTCATCATTTGGAGTTTCATTCTGATCGAGCTCTTCCCGCTCTACATGATGTTTCAAGTGAGCTTTAAGGACAACGCGTCCTTCATTCAGCAACCTTGGTTGCCACTCTCGCCCACCGAATGGAATTGGGGCAATTGGCTCTTCGCCATCAAGCTCGTCGGCCCTTATCTGGCCAACACCGTATTCGTAGCCGTCACCACGACGATCTGTTCGCTCTTCCTCGCGATTCTCGGTTCCTACTTTTTCGCCCGGCATAAGTTGCCATTTAGCGGACTACTTTGGGCCCTGTTTCTCTTCCTCATGCTGCTCCCCACCGTCACGAATATCGTGCCGTTGTTCATGCTGCTGAAGTCCATGAGCCTCCTCAACACCCTGCTCGCCCTGATTCTAGTCGGCGTGGCAGGCGGACAAGTTTTCAATATTTTCGTGCTGCGGCATTTCCTTGAAGATCTACCCAAGGATTTATTTGAAGCCGCCGAGATGGATGGCGCCTCTCATTTCCAGCAGGTCATCAACATCGTGATCCCGATGTCGGGGCCGATCATCGGCACGCTCGCAATCCTTTCCTTCCTCAACGCCTGGAATGACTTCCTGCTTCCTTTGATCATCCTTCGCGACAAAGAGCTCTTCACGCTCGGTGTCGGTCTGATCTATCTGGATGGCGAATATGTGAAACCATGGGGTAAGATCATGGCCTCCTATTTCCTCGGAGCGATTCCGCTGATCGTGATCTTCCTCTTCACGATGCGCCTCTTCGTTCGCGGTCTCTCCGCCGGCGCGATCAAGGGATAATCAGTTCGCCCGGCGCGCCCAGCGTGAAGCCAACCCACTGCACAGAATCAACTGCAGTGGGTGGTAAATCATAATCGGTAGCAGGATAAGCCCCATCGCCGGATGTCCGGCAAAGATCAACTGCGCCATGGGGATTCCCGCCGCGAGGGTTTTTTGGGATCCACAGAACATCACGACGATCTCCTCTTCTCGTGGAAACTTCAGGATCCGACTCACCGCCCGCGTCACCACGATCACGACGACAAACAGGATCAGCGACACGAGCGTGAGCATCGCCACATTTCCCCAGCCGTAATTCGTCCATATTCCCTGTTTCACGGATTCGCAAAACGACGTGTAAACGAGTAGCAAGATCACGGTGCGATCTACTTTAGTCGCCCATCGCTTCTGACGTTGAATCATCGCTCCCAACCAAGGGCGCAGCAGTTGACCCACTAAGAGCGGCAGCACTAACCAGCGCACCAGATCGAAAAACACCTCTCCGAAAGGAATCCGCAGGCCACTCGCTTCCATCACCAGTCCAACCAATAGTGGAGTGAATAGCACGCCGGCCAAATTTGAGAACGTCGCGTTGAACACTGCCACCGGCACATTACCTCGCGCCGTCGCGGTCAGAGCCACCGACGACGAAATGGTCGAAGGGAGAACGCACAAAAAGAACAATCCCAAGCGCAAGTCACCCACGATTCCGGGTAACGCGATCAGCGCCAAGCCCAACAATGGAAACAAAATAAAAGTGCTCGATTGCACCACGCTATGCACCGGCCACCGCAACGTGCCCGCGCGCAATACTTCGAAAGGCAACTGGATGCCATGTAGAAAAAAGATCAGCGCGACACCAACCTTCGTCAGCATCTTCGGCTGCAACCATCCCCCACTCGCACCCGGATTGGGCCAACCCCAGGCAATTAATACCGCTGCCGCCATTCCCACCAGAAACCAATCAATTTTCAGTTTCATGATCAGCGATTACGACGGTGCGCGAAGAAAGCGGTAATGTCTTCTCGGCCTTCAATTCTCAATCCCCAGAGACACAGACCATAAAGTCCTGCGCCCAGCGGAATCAGTGCTGCTAGGGCCACCAGATCGACCTTCATTCCACCGGCATAGTTAGAGCTTAAAAACTCCCAGCCTCCACCCACGACCACGCCCATCAGCAGCGCCGCGAGTAACACCTTCGCCAGAGATTTCCACAAAGGACCAAACGTAAGTGCCGGTAAGCGTTTCGTGAGCAAGCGCTGCATCAGCAGGGTCTGCACCACAATCGACATGACACTCGCAATGACCAATCCAGCGACACCGATTCGATACATCAAAGCAAGACTCAAACCGAGGTTGAAGAGGAAACTCACCCCCGCGAGTTTCACCGGAGTCGCCGTATCTTTCAGTGCATAAAAAGCGCGTGTGCTCAAACTCGAGACCGAGAAAAACGGCATTCCCACCGCAAACAGGATCAACAGAGGTGCCATCATTTGCGTATCCGCAGCGGTGAATGCTCCCCGTTCGAAAAGCACTCTAATGATCGGTTCGCCGAGCAATGCCAACCCCACCGCCGCGGGCACATTGATGATCATGATCAGACGTAGTCCTTTCTGGTAATCCTTCGCCATTAAGTCTTGATTTCCCTGTGCCGCGTGTTTCGCCAACATCGGGTAAACGACCGTGGCCACCGCGATGGCAAATACTCCGATCGGCAACTCAGTCAGACGGTTAGCGTAAAACAAGACTGAGGCAGCTGAGTCATTCAGAGAAAATGCCAGCAGGCGGGACACTAGAATATTGATCTGATAGATCGCCGTGCCGAACAGCCCCGGAACCATCAGCAACGCGATCATCTTCACGCGTGGAGTAAGTGTGAAATCCAATCGCGGGCGCCATCCTTCGCGCATCAGCACTCCCGCCGGCACCACCATTTGCAGCACGCCACCGATGAGCACCCCAGTGCATAACCACGCCATTCGTCCCTCGGCTGTTTCCGCAAAACTCAACCCGGCCCCACCTAGACAAAGAATCATCGCGAGATTCAACCAGATCGGCGACAGCGCCGGTTCGAGGAATCTCTCCAAGACATTCAGCGCCGCACTAAACGCGGCCGCCATACAGACCAAGGCTAGATAGGGAAAAAGAAACACGGTCAGATCCGCCGCGAGCACCCACTTATCGTCATGTCGACCCATGCGATGCGCCTGACTGAAGAACAACATCCCCAGCACGACGAGACCACCAGTGACCAACGCGAGCCAACTCGCCACCTGACTCAGCAATCGGAAAGCTCCCGCCCGATCATTCTCGTGTAATTCATCCTGCAAAGTCGGCACAAAGGCGGCCGTCAAGGCACCCTCGCCCAACAACCGACGAAACAAATTCGGCAAACTGAAAGCAGTAATGAATGCAGAATTCAGGGCGCTGATACCAAACACTGCCGCGCTGAGCTGATCCCTCACCAGACCCAGGACACGGGAGACCACCGTCAATCCCGAGACGAGTCCGATGTTTTTCAGCTTTTTCGACACAGTGCAGTTTTTCCCCTCACTTCCGCATCAGCAAGCGCGAAGAAAGCGATTACTGCGCCACCAAACGCAAACTGCGACCTTCGACCGTCACGTTCTCCAATGCATCCCAGGCCGCTTTAATCTCTTCCTGTTGCGACATCGCTTCCCAGATTTTTCCGATCAGCACGCCACCGATCTGAGGCAGACGCTCGATGGGACAGGACCCAACGTAAATTGAAGTCGGTTCGTAAACGAATCGCTTACCCTTTTTCACAAACCCTCCACGCGTGACCAACTGAACATTAGATTTCATACCGTAAACATTCAGAGCCAAGGCAATGGCACCTGAAGTTCCCCATCGCTGATGCGAAAATTCAACTGCCCCGGGGTGATGGTGCCATCCTTCGCATCCTTCCCCTTCGCCTTTTGGGCGTCGGATGAAAGCTGTCGAGCAGCTTCATTCAATTCCTGCTCAACCAGACCGACTGGAACGCCTGTCTCAAATAGTTGGGTTTTACGTTCCCACGCCCTCCCGATGCTGCCGTTGAGCGCTCCCTCAATATAATAAACCAGACCCAACTTCGGCTCATCAGGTAATGACCGGACCTTTTCGACCGGCTTGAGTGTTAACCAAGCGCCCGCGAGCAGAATCCCAATCCCCACGCTCAAAAGAGCTCCAATTGTTACCTCGGTCCAGCTGGGACCATTGATGGCGCGATCATTTCGTGAGCTCATAATAGTGGGTGGTTATTTAGTAGCAGCTTTGGTTTCTGTTTTGGCAGGCTTACTTTCAGCAGGCTTCGATTCTTTGTCCGGCGTGCCTTTCCTAGTCTTAAAGTCAGTCTCATAGAAACCGCTACCTTTGAAAATGAGGCCGCCACCGGTTCCAATCTGACGCTTTAGTCCCATTTTCTTGCAGGTAGGGCATTTTTTCAGGCGCTCATCCTTCATCGATTGAAAGACCTCCAATTCGTGGCCGCATTTAGAACAAATATAGTCGTAGGTAGGCATATACTTCGGAGCGTTTTATGGCGCGTTCGATCAGCCATGGCGAGTGCGTTCTCATCATCGCTTTCCATCGAATGTCTACCCACAGGGTTGCGCCAAGTCGTGATTTGCGACACTTCCTTGGACGAATGTGTTTTTCTGATCAACTCGCCGCCTACCACGGCCTTATCGAGCAAGGTCTCGACAAGCATCTCCCTGCGTCCACCACCCGCCCTGCTCGCATGCACGAAGCCATGCGCTACGCGATCGAAGGAGGCGGCAAACGCTTGCGCCCCATGCTGCTTCTCGCCACGGCTGAGTTGTTTGGCGCCGATGGCGATTCGGCTCTTCCTGCGGCAGTCGCGATTGAGTGCGTGCACACCTATTCTCTCGTCCACGACGATCTACCCTGCATGGACAACGATGATCTGCGCCGCGGTCGTGCCACCACCCACAAGGCATTCGATGAGGCGACCGCTCTCCTCACCGGCGACGCCTTGCTCACCCACGCCTTCGCATTACTCGCCACGGCCTATGCCGCTCAGCCTGCCCTGGCTCACAGTCTTATTCAGGAGCTAGCCGCCACCGCCGGTAGCCAACATCTGATTGGAGGGCAAATGGAAGATCTCCTCGCCGAGAAGAATTCCAACGCCACGACGGACGACCTCGAATTCATTCACCTCAATAAAACCGCCGCGATGATCGAAACCTCACTTGTGCTCGGCGGACTGGTCGGCGGAGCTGACGAAACCCACTGCGCGACACTACGCACTGTTGGTCGACACCTCGGCCTCACCTTTCAGATCATCGATGATATCCTCGATGCCACCGCCGATACCGAGACTCTCGGCAAAACCGCTGGTAAAGATGCCGCGATCGACAAGACCACCTACGTCAAACTACACGGGATCGACAAAGCGCAGCAAATAGCCGCCCAGAACACCCAATCAGCCATCGACTCACTACAATCGCTCTCGGGTGACACGACATTCCTCGTCGCGCTGACCAATGCGATGACCAAACGAGCAAATTAAGACTTCGCTGCTGCTTTAACGAGATCTACGAAGCTGCGGGCTTCGAGAGCGGCTCCGCCAATCAAACCGCCGTCGATATCCGTTTGCGCGAGAAGTTCATCGGCATTGGAAGGTTTCATCGAACCTCCGTAGAGGATGCGCACCTTTTGCGCGATGGTTTCGCCAAAGAGTTTCGTGAGCAGCTCGCGGATAAACGCGTGCACTTCCTGTGCCTGATCCGAAGTCGCCACCTTACCGGTGCCGATTGCCCAGACAGGCTCATAGGCCAAAATCACACTCGCAGCCTGCTCGTTGCTGACTCCAGCGAGTCCCGCCTCCAATTGGGTTTGCACTACTTTGAGCGTATCTCCGGCCTCACGTTCTTCGAGTGATTCTCCAACGCAGAGCACGGGACGAAGTTCCGTCTTCAATGCGGACAACACCTTTTGATTGATCAGTTGATCGTCTTCGCCAAACAAGGCGCGACGTTCGCTATGGCCCAGAATCACGTGAGTGACGAATAGGTCGCGTAGCATCGGTGCGGAAATTTCGCCCGTAAAAGCACCGCTAGCCTCGAAATGCATGTTCTGTGCTCCGAGCTTAATATTGGCACCTTCCAGAGTGCGACCGACACTTTCAAGAGCGGTAGCCGGTGGGCAGACCAAGACGTCGACTTCGGTCTGGCGACCAATTTGCTGAGCAATCTCCTTCACCAACGTTACACTGTCAGCGGAGGTCTTGTTCATCTTCCAATTTCCGGCGATGAGTTTTTTACGTAAGATCATATGAAAAATTTAGCTAAGTGACTTTATCGTCGAAGAGTCTGTTCTTGGCGACACAGAAGAGCGTTTTGCGGATAAAAAGACGCGATTAATTCTCAAGAAAGACCACCCCGGGGAGCGCCTTACCTTCGAGAAACTCCAAGCTCGCGCCGCCACCAGTGGAGCAATGAGTCACTTTGTCCGCCACTCCGAATTGCTTCGCGGCTGTCGCGGTATCACCCCCACCCACGACGGTGATCGCACCATTCGCCGTCGCTTCGGCTATGGCTGCTGCCATCGCCTCGGTCGCGCCTGCAAATTTCTCAAATTCAAACCCCCCAGCCGGACCGTTCCAGATGATCGTTTTCGATCCGAGAATCGTTTCGCGGTAGAGCTCGATCGACTTTGGTCCGGCATCAAGGCCTTCCCACCCTGCGGGGATACCCGAGGTATCGTCTGCCGCCTGTGTATTCGCATCGGGGCTGAAATCATCGGCGCAGACATAGTCTACTGGGAAAACCAGTTTCACACCCTTGGCTTTCGCTTCATTCGCGAGTTCAGCCACGATCTTGGCGCCTTCTTCATCGAAAAGACTTTTTCCTATCTCCATGCCGTCAATCACCTTCTTGAAGGTGTAAGTCATGCCGCCACCGATGATGATCTGGTCAGCCTTATCAAGTAGGTTTTTAATTAGCGGGATTTTATCCGAGATCTTCGCCCCGCCCAGAATCGCCAGCAACGGACGCTTCGGTTCGTCGAGCACCGCCGCAAATGCTTTGAGCTCAGCTTCCATCAAAAACCCAGCGGCCTTTTGTGGCAGATTCACGCCGACCATAGACGAATGAGCACGATGCGCCGTGCCAAAGGCATCGTTTACAAACACATCCCCAAGCTTCGATAGGCTAGCGCGAAACGCGGCTACCTTCTCAGGATCTGCCTGAGTGGACGAGCCATCCTCATTTTTCGACTTACCCTCTTCCTCGATATGGAAGCGTAAGTTTTCAAGCAACAGCACCTCACCGGATCGTAACTCGTTGGCAGCTTCTTCTGCGACCGGTCCCACGCAATCCTCTTCGAATTTCACCTCTTTGCCCAACAGGCTGCTCAGTTCTGTCGCGACGGGTTTTAGGGTAAACTTTGGATCCGCTTGCCCATTGGGCCGACCCAAATGACTCATCAACACCACCGAGGCGCCTTGATCGAGCACGTGCTTGATCGTTGGAAGCGCAGCGACGATGCGCTGATTATTGGTGATCGCGCCGGTCGATTTATCCTGAGGGACATTGAAATCGACGCGGATCAACACGCGTTTGCCGGAAAGATCGAGGTCGCGAAGAGAAGTATGTTTAGGCATGGGAAAATAAAGAGGCCACGGAAGCGAGAGTCTCAGAGAAGGGTTGGATTCTCAAAGTCTCCGCGCCTCCGTGGCCGGTATTAAAACGTGTAGCTTAGAGCTTGTCGGCAATCTTCTTGGTGAGGTCGACCACGCGGTTGCTGTAGCCCCACTCATTGTCATACCAGCTGACGAGCTTGAAGAACTTGCTGTTCAGCCCGATGCCGCTACCCGCGTCGAAGATCGACGAAGATTTGCTATGGATGAAATCAGAGGAAACGACTTCGTCGTCGGTGTATTCGAGAATATCTTTTAGATAAGTTTCGCTGGCCTTCTTCATCGCTGCACAAATCTCTTCATAGGAAGTTTCCTTATTCGTGCGGACGGTAAGATCGACGACCGAGACCGTAGGAGTCGGCACGCGGAACGACATACCGGTGAGCTTGCCTTTAACTTCAGGGCAAACGAGTGCGGTAGCCTTGGCGGCGCCAGTGCTAGCAGGAATGATGTTCTGCGCAGCAGCACGTCCACCCTTCCAGTCTTTCTGAGAAGCTCCATCCACCGTTTTTTGCGTAGCGGTGTAAGAATGAACCGTCGTCATGAGACCTTCTTCAATTCCAAAACCTTCCTTGAGGAGAACATGGACCACAGGCGCGAGACAGTTAGTCGTGCAAGAAGCATTCGAAATGATACTGTGCTTCGCGACATCGAGTTGATCGTCGTTTACGCCCATCACTACGGTGATGTCTTCGCCCTTGGCTGGTGCTGAAATGATAACCTTCTTAGCGCCGGCATCGATATGGCCCTTGGCCTTCTCAGCAGCGGTGAAAAGACCGGTCGATTCGATCACGAGATCAACACCGAGTTCTTTCCAAGGAAGTGCGGCAGGTCCTGAGCGTTCGCCGAGCACCTGAATTTTGTGACCATTAACAACGAGGACGTCGTCCGCAGCCGCATCAGGAGAAGACTTCTCACTGGTAACCGTGCCATCGAAACGACCTTGCGTGGTGTCGTATTTGAGCAGGTAAGCCAAATTGTCAGCGGGAACGAGATCATTGACGGCCACTACATCAAATGTAGTGCCGAGAAGACCTTGCTCGACCAATGCGCGAAATACTAGGCGACCGATGCGCCCAAAACCATTTATGCCAACTTTAACTGCCATGTGAGAGTCCGTTTCTGTAGTTTGTTTACTAGCTTATATTATTGAGATTCTACGCGGACGTAGAACCCAATGTTCAAACAATCCGCTCCAAAGTAAGCAAGGGTTTTGCCGGAAAAGTCGTGTCATCCCCCGCAAATCCAGAGTCCACACCCCAAGGCCGGTAAATAAACCTCGGTTTCAATTGATTGTCTGGCCGCATATCCGGGGAAAAAGCGGTCATGATCAGCCAATTGTCTCCACTCACCCAAGGAGGTGACTTCATCCCCTAATGGCAACACGACATCCTCGAGGGTCGGGTTCACCGCAAACAACAGACGGGTGAAGCCGCGCGAGGCATCGAAGTTATAAACGACTGCACAGGCCGTGGAATGCTCCACATTACAGAAATGGAAATACGATTCTTCCGGCGCGGACCATAGACGCAGGAGCTTCCCCTGATCGCTTCGCCGGAACGCGATCCAATCAGCGAAATACGCATGCGTGCCGGAAAACTTCAGCAAACGGCGGAAATCAAGCGCGTTGAGGTCACCTCGCTGATACGTGTTATTCACCCCGTGCTTGGAGCGCATAAAATCCTGCCCGGCCGCGAGCATTGGTATCCCAATCGAAGAAAACAGGATCGCCGCCATCAAATGGGTGCGACGCCGATCATTAGCCGTTGGTGCGTTGCCATTGTGATCCGGGTTTTCCGTGATCACATCCAGCCAACAGCGATCATCGTGTGATTCGGAAAAATTGACAGTCTGCGCCGGCCATTTCGACCAATACCAAGGCGCACCTTTGAGATAGTATTCGAATGTCTCCACTTTGCTACCACCCCGCACATACTCGCGGAGAAAATCACGGTATCCATCGTTCCATGACGACCAGCCGGTATCGCGCAACACACCCGCAATGTGCCCGCGGAAGCTCCATGGCTCTGCGATTAAGATCACATTTCTCTTCACCTGCTTGAGCGCATCTTCGATCTCAATGAGCACTTCCGCCCCCAGCAACTCCGCCAAATCAAAACGAAATCCATCTACGCCGTAAGTTTCGATCAGGTGAGTGCACGATTCGATAATCAGTCGCTTCGCCATCGCCGCATCCGCCCGAATATCATTCCCGCAGCCGCTCCAATTAGAGAGAGCGCCGACCGCGTCCTGCTCAAAATAGTAGAGCTTGTCGATAAAGTGAAGATGCGCCGGCACTCCCACATGATTGTAAACCACATCGAGAACCACCGCCATGCCGCGACGATGAAAGGCTGCGACCAATTCTTGAAATTCGGAAATACCGGAAGCCTTCTCCGGCTCCATCGCATAAGCGCTGGCCGGTGAAAACCAATTCACGGTCATGTAGCCCCAGTGATATTCCTCGCGGCTTTCGTTATCGAATTCCTGGATCGGTTGCAGCTCCACGCAGTTCACGCCAAGGTGATGGAGATAAAATTCCGGGCTTTCGACCCACTTCCTCAATCCGGTAAACCCACGGCGCTCGCGTGGCGTCGCTTTGATCGGTGCCTTGGCGGCCAGATCACGCACATGAGCCTCGGCCATGATCAAGTCCTGCCAATCCGGCGTCGCGAAGCTTCGATCCCCCAGCCCCAGCGTCGAGCGATCAATCACGATCCCCGGGCCATCTCGGCAAACCGTCGCGAGCGCGAAGGGGTCGAGCACGCGGAAGTTCGGATCAAACGCACCCGATTTATCGGACACTCCATCGAGTTGATACCAGTAATACCATTCGTGCATGTTACTGTCACAGATCGTTTCCCAGACATAGGGCTCATCGGTATTGCGCTGCATCGCGATCACTTGATTCGCAGCTCCTTCCGACACTTTTTGCGACAGGTGTAAACTCACCTCGCTCGCCCGTGGTGCAAACAGTCGAAAGATGGTGCGATCTCCTTCGATCGTCGCGCCCATCGGCAGTTTCGTATTAATCGAAAAGAAGAAATCTCCCGGTTGCAGCACCACCCCATTCTCTTCATCGGAAGCGCGCTCCACTCTCCACGCGTGGGCAAGATCGAGCGGCGCCTCCAATTCGTATTGGAAAAACTGTGATCCCGTGCGTTGCGGATCTAGCACGTGATTCACCAGCCCTTTATCATCACGCACGCTATTCGGCGAGTCATCTGGCACGACCAACCACTGATTTTCGCCCGTCACAAATTTAAAACATATCGATGACTCCGCCCAAAATTGATCAGGCAACCCGACCCATAACCACATCGGTTCCCCCGCGAGCTCACCCGCGGTCATTTTCCATTTCTCATCTCCGATCGCTTCACTCCAGCCATTAAAATCGCCCGCGACGTAGATCTCATTCTCGGAATGCGCTTCCCGACGCACGGCAAATACCAAAGCCCCGTCGTCGTTTACAAAATAACCATAGCGACCAGCCGCGGCATATCGAGGTGCACGCTCAAAACTCTGAAACACCCGCTTACCTCCTTCGCCGACCAGCCGAACCGCCGGAACCTCGTTGTCACTCCAATCACGCGTGTATTCTATACACCCCGTGGTGAGGGACTGCATCCACGCTCGAATGGGAGGATTTTTCTTCATTGATCAGTAAAAGTGCGGTGAGTGCGAATGACGCGCAAGAGCACATCGTGTTACAATCTGCAGAAAGCTTGCCAACTCTCTCGTCACGTTCGTTTGACAATCTGGCCTCTCGCCGCGTCGTTTTCTTCATGGCCAACCGCGAAAGAATCCTCGTCGCCCTCTCCGGCGGAGTGGACAGCTCTGTTGCCGCTCTGCTGCTCAAACAACAGGGCTACGATATCGTGGGCGCCTACATGAAGAACTGGATCAACGAGGATGAAGTCATCGGCCACTGTCCGTGGATGCAGGATATCGAAGATGCGCGCGCCGGCGCCGATCACCTCGGCATCGAATTCCGCGTTGTTAATCTCATGGAAGACTATCGACGCCTCGTGGTAGATTACCTCCTTGATGGCTATCAAAGCGGTCTCACGCCCAACCCGGATGTGATGTGCAATCGCGAGATGAAATTCGGCGTCTTCCTGAAATACGCCCAAGCCGAAGGTTTTACCGCCGTCGCAACCGGACACTACGCACGTCGTATCGAGACAGACTCGGACTGCCTGCTTATAGAAGGAGCTGATAAGAACAAAGATCAGAGCTACTTCCTCGCCCTTCTCACTCAGGATCAACTCCGGGCAGCGCGATTCCCCGTTGGCGAACTTCCCAAGCCAAAGCTACGCGAACTCGCGGCCGAGGCTGGCCTACCGACCGCTCATAAAAAAGATAGCCAAGGCATCTGTTTTATCGGTGAAGTGAAGATGCAGGATTTTCTGAAAGCCTACGTGCCGGACAAGCCCGGTCCAATCGTCCGTGCCACCGATGAGCAAGTCCTAGGCGAACACCGCGGACTGCATTACTACACCATCGGGCAACGAAAAGGAATCGGCATCCCCTCCAACACGGAGAACAAAGCGTATTGTGTCGTGGGTAAACGCGCATCGGATCACGCCCTCCTCGTCGCCTTCGACGAACCGCAAGCTCCCGGACTTTGGACTAGTGAATCTCACGTTCACAGCCTCAGCTTCATCAACGAACCGATCACTAAATCAGTGCAAATCGAATGCCGCGTGCGCTACCGCGATCCGCGTGTCGCGATAGAATTCACCCCCACCGAATCCGGAGCCGACATTAAATTCGCTACGCCCCAACGCGCCATCGCACCCGGTCAAATCATGGCCCTCTATCGCGGCGAGCAACTCCTCGGCGGCAGCGTCTATGCCTAATCGCGATCCACGCCTGCCTTAAAGTGTGCCTTGCCTCAGCGCTTTTAGAACCCGAAACTGGGATAGCCAAAGATTACTAGTCATCTATTAGTTGACGAGTAATCGTGAACCAACTGTGAGGATGATGAGACTGCTAGTTATTCAGAATCCTGCTCGGATCGTTTCACCATAAGCCACGCCATCAGTTGGAGCGTGCGCTCCGCATCCGGCATACGCGAGCCAGCCAAAAACGCGTTAATCTGCTGCCGAGGCAAATTCAGATGCCTACCCAAATCGGCCTGCGATCCACGCTTTTTCAGATGTGCCTTCGCTTGGTCGCGTAGCGTATTCCACAAAGGCGTTCCGTTCCCCGGGCGCAAGGTGCGACCGACATCAGGCAAACTTCGCGCACGAAATTTTTGTTCAGCGTCACTCGCAATCGCAGCCTCTCCCAGAGAAACCAATAAATCCGCCGGAAGTGACAGTCCAATCGACATAGTATCTTCACGAATAGTCATTCTCATGATCTCATGTGGCTCGATTTGTTTGTCAACTATTGGATGACGTGCAATCCAGGGCGGATTAGGGAGAGTAGTCTTACGATTAGGAGTCTGGTCTTTGCTGGCTTCTGAATCCGGGCCATTGCAGTGGTGCGAGGTGATCAGCATCGGAGGTTTCGACCACGAGGTCGTCACGCTCCCAAACAGATTCTTTTAACCGCGCACCAAGCCCGGGTTCTTCAGGTGCCTTGAGATAGCCATCCTCAATCGGAATCGGTGGTTCAACGATATCGCGATACCAGCCTTGATAAACATCACGCACGGCTTTCATCTCGTAAGTTAAAATGCCGAGCACGGTATTTTGGCGAGCTTAACCTTGCGCAACGATTTTCAGGAGTCGCTCGTTGGCACCGTCAAGATCTTCAATCTTCACAAGATTGTGTTCCACCAAAGCCGCTCCCATCAAGCGGTTGGCTCGCATCATCAATGAGCGGTGCTCTTTCGACATAGATTATAAAATTAGCTCAGACCGATACGTTCTGCGACTCAATTTCGCTTTTCCGGAACGCAGTGACCCGTTTTAACAATTCTTTCTTAAACTTCTCCACGCCATCACCCGTCAGACACGAAAAGCTCGCAATATCCACTTTGTGTTTACGCTTAAACTTCGTGAGGTGCGCTTTTGATTCAGCCAGGTCCATCTTGTTGGCGGCGACCAATCGAGGTTTCTCCAACAAGGCAGGATCGTAAAGTTCTAGCTCTCGCAATAGATGCTCGTAGTCGCTTCTCGGGTCGCGGCCATCCAGACCCGACATATCGACAATGGTCACCAAAAGTGCACACCGCTCGATGTGACGCAGAAAACGGTGACCAAGCCCACGATTCTCATTCGCTCCCTCGATCAACCCGGGGATATCTGCGAGCAAGAGACGTTTCGAACCGTGCAATTCATCGGGAAACTCAACCACGCCAATCTGCGGTTGCAGAGTCGTGAAAGGATACGATGCGGTCTTAGGCCGCGCCCGAGTGATCGACTTGGTAAGGGTTGATTTACCCGCATTCGGAAATCCGACCAGACCGACATCGGCGATACTTTTGAGAACGAGGCGATACCGGCCTGAACCACCTTCTTGCCCTGGATTGGCCCGCTTAGGCGCGCGGCTCACTGAGCTCTTAAAATGCGTATTTCCCCAGCCGCCATTGCCACCTTTGAGGAGAACGATGCGCTGACCGTTTTCAACCACTTCGGCGACCACTTTACCCGTCTCCTCGTCCGTCACGAGTGTGCCAAGCGGCATGCGCATCACACAGTCTTTCCCGTCGCGCCCTACTTGATCCGAACCCAGCCCGTGCTCGCCTCGTTCACCTTTGCGCTGCGGAGTGTAGCGATAATCCACAAGATTATTGGTGTTATCATCTCCGAGTAACACCACATCACCACCGCGACCACCATCGCCACCGTTGGGCCCTCCCCACGGTTCAAATTTTTCCCGACGGAAGCTGATACATCCCCGCCCGCCGTCGCCGGCTGCTGCCTTGATAACACACTCATCTACGAACATAACAGACCACGATACAGAACCGTCATGCTTTGCCAAGAGGCGTATTTTCAGATAAATGGGACGACTGTTTAAAGACTGATTTTAATACCCTTACGCATGTAAGTCGGCACATCCAGATCGTGGCCTTGATAGATATTACGTCCGGTCTTTTCGAAAGAACCTCGTGACTCATGTTCACCAAAGCCGAATTCATCTTGATCCGCCTTCAAAGCCAACTCTTTGGCCTCTGCGATTTCAGCCGTCGAAGTAGGCTTGTGCGGGATTGGCGGAGCCGTCCCGCGGGTTTCGATTGGCGCGACCACTTCGTTTCGACGAGCGGACATTGGCGGGGTTGAGCGCTGGGTCGCAGCTTGTCGCCGCGATCCACTCAGCTCGGTAGTGCCAATCACGCAAATGTCGACGCGCTCATGCATGTCCTCATCAATGACAGCTCCCATGATGATGTGCGAATTCCGGCCAAACTTCGCCGCGATGTCGTTCATTAACTCGTTGACGCGCGGCAATGTGAGATCGGTGCCACCGATAATGTTCACTAACAAGCGATCCGCGCGACGCGCGTTATCCGAGGTATGCAAAAGTGGGCAAAGCGACAAACTCTCCATGGCTGCAGCAGCCGCATTTTCTCCAGCCCCCGCCCCCAAACCAAACAGAGTTTTTCCTCCACGAAATTGGAACGCCTGTCGCAAAGACGCGAAATCCAGATTGATTAATCCGTTCTTGAACAATATCGCCCAGATCGATTTCACCCCACGCCCCATCCATTCGTTCGCGCAAGCAAAGGCATCGAGCACTGTGGTATCGTCTTCGCCCTCCTGCAGGAGAATATCATTGGGCAAAGGTATCACCGCATCACAAACTGAGCGTAGATTCTGCAAGCCTTCCTCAGCTTGTTTACAGCGGCGTCCTCCTTCAAAGCTAAACGGCATCGTCACAAAGGCCACCACCAGCGCACCAGATTCTGAGGCTATTTCAGCGATGGTGGGCATCGCGCCACTACCCGTTCCACCACCCATCCCGGCCATCAAAAAGACCAAGTCACAATCCTTGATCACCTCCTTAATTGCCTCCTGATCACTTTCCGCGGCTAGTCGACCAATATCCGGATCCCCACCCGCTCCGAGTCCACGCGTGACACTTGCTCCCAAGAGGACCTTCTCTTGCACCGGTGAACTCGCCAATGCCTGACGATCCGTATTGAGCAAGGCGAGCTGCAGCCGCTCAAGATTCTCCATCTTCAGACGATCAACCGCATTGCCACCAGCCCCGCCTACCCCAACCACTTTGATGGCGATGTTACGGTCTTCCAACAATTCCTGCTCGAGGGGGAGTTCGTTAAGATTCATCGGATTAGTTCGAAAATAGATTCCTGATCCCGCCGAGAAGGCTGCTCTTTTTCCGTCGCATTACACCACGATCCGACCGCGAGTAGATACCGTAGTAAAGCGTGCCGATCGCCGTTGTCGTGCCAGGATCCCGAAGTTCGCCGACGATCGAAACGGGAGGATCACCAAGATGCACCGGCACTTGAAAAACCGATGACGCGGGTTCTGCGATAGCCGGTATTTTGGCCGTGCCACCGGTCAACACCACGCCAGCACTACACTCTTGCGAGGAGAAATTCGAACCGAGCTTGTCCTTCACTATTTCAAATATTTCCCGAACACGGGCAGACGTGATTTTCTCAATCGAGTGACGAGGAAACTGACGATCTCCAATCGCAAAATTCCCATCCAACCATACCTTGTCAGTCTTATCGCGGCAACGCACTTCGGCGCGACCATATTGAAGCTTCAGCTTCTCGGCCTGCCCCTCCGTCAAACGCAGTCCAACGCTTAAGTCATTCGTTAAATGCGAACCGCCAACCGCAAGGACACCGGTGATGACGGGCACGCCATTTCCGTAGAGCACGTAATCCGTCGTGCCTGCGCCAATATCGATCGCTAAAACGCCGTGCTGCCGCTCTTCGGCCGTCGTTACCACATGCCCTGAGGCCAAACTGGAGACCACGAGTTCGCTGACCTCTATATTGAAGCCTTTGATCACGTGAATTGTATCGGCTAGTCGTTGCTCTTCGCCGTGCACCGTCCAGTAACCTACTGCCAGTTTCTTGGCCGAAAGATTCTCCGGTGCTGTCGGAACCATTTGCCGATCATCAATTACGAATGGTCGCCGTATATGGTGCACAATCATACGTCCGTTTCGCAATTCTTTGGAACGTGCCAGATTACACACGGTGCGAATATCCTCTTCGCCGATCACATTATCCGAGCCCATCACGTTCACAGAAGCTTCGTTGTAAAAGCCCTCCAAATGCGCGCCCGTCTGTGCTAAAAACACGGTGTCTACCTTTTCTCCTGCGTCGCGTTCCGCAATTTCAAGAGCGCTATGAGTGCATTCGCTGGCCGCCTTGTAATCCCAGACCATCCCCTTGGTAACACCATGCGACTGACACTCCCCATGACCGATGATCGCTAACTCACGCCCAGTATACTCACCGATTACGGCCGTAACTTTGGACGTGCCAATTTCGACAGCGCCAATAATTTGGGGACTAGAGCTCACGGTTGGTTTTACGCGGTGTGTTAAAGAATTGAGAGTTGGGTGTGGATTCCTGAGGAACGACAGACTCTACCGGAATCGTGTCACTGAATGTCACCGGCACTTGCATACGTCCATCGCTCATTCGCCCAATTGCCAAATTAATTTCACGCACAGGCTGATCCGTGTGCGCCCGCACTGAGTCGAGCAGCACATCCAATTGAGCGATCTGCTTCAAAAAGGCATCCTCTGAACGCGTCGTAAACACGATCCGTTTCACTTTCGCAGACTGCACTTCGATCTCTCGCTCATCCTCCAGTCGCGCCAACGAAACGACCTTCCAATCGTTGTAGAGATGAGGAGCTTCATTTCTCACCGTGGCTAACAAGACACTGGCGACATCCATTCCTTTGATTGGGCGCAAGCGACCTTCATCGCGGACCAACTTAATGCCAGCCAGATAAGGAAGCGTTCGGCGGAATTCACGTTCAAAACCAACTCCGGGAAAGACCACTCCATCCCGCGCAACTAATAGGATTTGCGTCGCACCCTGAGAGTCGCGCGCGGAGATACGAGCTACTGGGGCACGTTCGGCGAGGCTTACTTCTAATGTCGAAGGGAACCGGCGTCGCACGGTCGCACTCGAGACCTGTTGATGCGTTTCGATTTCTGCTCTGAGCCCATCAATATCAAGCTCCATCAAAGTAATGCCCTCACGCAGATCGAGAGTCCGCTTAACCCAGACCTCAGTCAGCACCCCGTCAGTGCGCAAAACGATTTTATCGATAGAAGATGCATTAACCGCGGCCGACATTTTCCCTTGTTTCTGATTAAATGCATCGGTGAATACGACGATGCCCGCGACCAACAAAGCTACGGTGAGGATCGCCCCAGAAACACGAAATGCAGTGCCCCACATCCGCCGACGTCCACCACGCGACATAGAGCGAGAATTCACCTGTTGCGGGATATCCCGCCAAGTGCGGTAGCGTGAATTTTTGGGATTAGATTTACTCAACGGATTGCCTTTCGTTGCGTCCCGAAAAACGACTCACAGCAGACGCGACCATCTCACGGACCAAAGCCGAGAAATGGAGCCCCGCGCAGCTCGCGCTCATCGGCAACAAACTCGTTTCTTTCATGCCGGGCAGCGTGTTGATTTCCAGCAAATAAACCTCACAAGACTCCGACATCATATAATCCACCCGCGCGTAATCACGACAGCCACAAACCTGGTAGCACATCGCGGACAATTCCTGCAGGCGCGTGGTCAGCTTTTCGTCGATCGGGGCCGGTGCAAAATACTCAGTCATCCCTTTCGTGTATTTGCTTTCGTAATCGTAGACTCCGGATTTCGGGCGAATCTCGACCACCCCCATGGCCTTGCCATGTAGCACGCCCACCGAAAATTCGCGCCCTACAATTCTTTCCTCGATCAACCATTGCCCCGTGCTGATCTGAATAAGAGCATTCTGTAAGTCGTCCGCGTTAGCCACTAAGCGTAATCCCACCGAGCTCCCCTCCGCGTTGGGTTTCACGATGAGAAGATTTCCCAACTTCTCCATAATCGCATCCGCGGTCGGCAGCGCATCTGCCGTGACCAGCCATTCACGAGGCCCCGCGAGTCCATGCTCTTTCATCACCTGCTTGGTCCGTGATTTATTCATGAGCAGCGCACTGCTCTCTACCGCGCAACCGGCGTAGTTAATCCCTGCTGCTTCGAGTAGCTTTGGCATCCCGCCATCCTCACCAAAAGTCCCGTGCAACGTGGAAAACACCACGTCGCGTTGCCCATCTAGATCTGTCGGCAAAGTATCTGCCGATACTTCACACAATCGCGTTGGGTAGTTGCGACTCAACGCCATCGCGCAAGCTTGCCCAGAACTGAGAGACACCTCGCGTTCCGCGGAAACTCCGCCCGCTAAAACCACTATCGTCGGTTTACTCATAAAACATCCTTCCAACGTTGGCCCCATAACTGTGCTTCCGGTTGCAGTGCGATCCCCTTGGAGTGTAATATTTCTGATCTCACTTTGCGCACCAGATTCACCACATCGCTTCCTGAAGCCTTATCTCTATTCACCACGAAGTTTCCATGCACGAGCGAGACCTCGGCCCCGCCCACACGTTCTCCCTTCAGTCCGGCTTCGTCGATTAGCTGCCCGGCCGAACCACCCTCGGGGTTCTTAAAAATGCAACCCGCACTCGGTTCACGAGGCTGGGATTCCTGTCGTTTCTTGCGATAAACATCAATCTGCCGTCCCACCGATTCCGTGTCTGCTGAAGACGAAGGGCTCAACACCGCTCCAATCGCAATCGCATCCAGAAGTTCCTCACAACACCGATAGGCCACGTGCATATCCGCTTTGGGCACCGTCCGAATTTCTCCATCGAGAGTCATTAATTCAACCTCCTCGACGATATCAAACATCCAGCCGCCCATCGCGCCCGCATTCATCCGCAGCGCACCGCCCACATTACCTGGAATACCTTCAAGAAACTCTAACCCCACCAAGCCTGCCTTCGCCGCCAGCCCACACAGGTTCTTCAATCTTAATCCCGCTCCCACGCGCACTTGGCCTTCTCCCGTAACCGTGAACTCCGCCCATTGAGGTTTCGTGAGTGAGATCACCAAGGCGTCGACGCCCTCATCCGCGATAATCAAATTCGATCCGCGGCCCAGAAACCGGACATCCACTCCTTCCGCCTGGGCCGCCTTCACCAACAACTGCAAATCGTCACGTGAGGCCGGTTCCGCGTAGATCCGAGCCGCCCCACCCACTCGCATCGTGGTTTTATTCGCCAAAGGCTCCTCACGCTTGATCAGTGTGTCATCACTGAGCTGAGGTTTCACCGATTCGACAAAGGCATCCCACCGCTTCGACTTAACGCGTCGCGTCGACTCGTGAGCCGCTTCATCAATGGAGCCCGCGCCCACAAATACTAACGTGTCTCCCTCTCGCGCCGCATCATCAAGCAATGCAAACAGCTCGTCGTCATTTTCACTCACTAATCGCACCGCCAATTCCGGCGCTGCACTCCGACATGCTGCGAGTAGATCCGTGGAAGTGCCGCCTTCGACTGGCGATTCACCTGCACCATAAACCTCGAGCAAGAAAAGCGTATCAGCGGGACTCAAGGCCGTCACAAATTCATGCTTAAACTGCGCCGTACGACTGAACCGGTGAGGTTGAAATACGGTTATGAGTCGCCCTCCCTCAGCCAGGGCTTCACGCAACGATAACAACAAAGAGCCAACCTCATTCGGATGATGCGCGTAGTCTTCGATTATCCGAATCCCACCTTCATCACTCAATACAGATTGCCGCCGCCGAACTCCGATAAAACTAGCGAGAGTCTCTTCACATAAAGTTGCGCCCATGATCTGCGCGGTCGCCAATGCTCCCAACGCATTACGTGCATTGAATTCGCCGATCGCCTTCACGCGAGCTGTCTTCAGTTCAAATCCCCCACCCAGCTTCAATTTCTGGATCCCCACGCTCATGGAGTCGACCTGACCAGCAAAGTCTCCATCTCGCCCAAATGTCAGCCTCTCCTTCGACGAGTTGGTTTCACTGCTTAGCTGTTCACTTAGCTCACATTCCTTGCTCGTTAGCACTGCACCAGTGGTGCGCGCGACCAAACTATCGAACGTCCCAATCATCGCCTCTGCCGTCGCGTAATGATCGGTGTGATCCCAATCCAAATTAACGATCAAGCTGATCTCCGGATTGAATCCATCAATCGTGCCATCGCTTTCATCGACCTCTGCCACCAACCAATCGCTCCCCGTGCAAGCTGCGGGCGCAACAGACTCGTCTGCGAACAGCGCCCCCAAGACATAGTCAGCCGGAGAATCTAAACGTCGCAGTGCATCGATCAGCATGGCCGCTGTTGTTGTCTTCCCATGAGAGCCACAAATCGCCACGAGTTTTTTACCACGAGCCACCTCTGCTAAAAGTTCGCCGCGTTTAACGACACGACATTTCGATGCCGTCACCGCAGTCATTGCCGGGTGATCCGGTTTGATCGCCGATGAGATCGCCACGAGATCACAATCCTCAGGAATCGGCTTCAATCTCACGCCGTTCCGCAACAGCACATCTCTGACTTCGTCACTCAGTGCATCATCCTGACCACTGACCTCGTATCCCGCCTGAGCCATGTAAATAGCCAAGGGTGCCATCCCCATCCCACCCACTCCAAGGCAGTGAATTCGTTTTACCGTTTCACCGAATAACAGTGCCTGTGGTCTCGATTTCATGACGCGGCTGCCTGTTTCGGTTCGGCTAGTTCTGAATCGGGAGGCGCAACAAACATCTCTAAATCATCCAACATGATATCGAGCGGATTGGCACGATCCATCCGTTGCAAATTGCTGTGAAACCGCGCGAGCAGCCAATCGTTGAAGATAGTATCCAACACCTCTGCCCGCATCTGTGGGAGCCTTGATTGTTCTACGACCAACCCACCGCCCTGTTTCTCGAAGAAAGCCGCGTTGGCGCTTTGATGATCATCCGCGGCGGTGGGCAGTGGCACTAGTATCGCTGGCGTTGCGCAGCGAATCAACTCAGCGATCGTTCCCGCCCCTGCACGCGAGAGCACTAAATCAGCACAAGAAAGGAGCGAGGCTACTTGATCGCAAAATGGCACGAAAATCGCTCGAATTTCCCCACCCGTTAGCACCGGCAAGGTGATCGTTTCCGGTTCGCCCTTGCCCACACCGGTCACGCAATAGACTTGAATACCCTCGCTGGACAAAGCTCTCAACTGCTCCCGTACCCAATCGTTCAGCGGTCCTGCACCTTGACTTCCGCCAAAGACTACCAGCACGGCGCGATTAGGATCTAGACCCAAAGTCTCCCGTGCCACGGCTTGCGATAACGGCTGGATCTCCTTCCGCACCGGCATACCCACAAATCGGATGTGTCGTGCGCGCACACTGGTTAGTTTGACTCCGGGTGAAAGATAAACACGTCGCGCCAAACCTCCGAGCACTCGGACCGCAAGCCCCGGCACTCGATTGGATTCATGCAGCGCGACTGGCATCCGCCCCAACCAACCTGCCATCGCAATGCCCGCTGACGTGAAACCACCGAAGGCGACGATCCCATCAGGCTTTTGCTGCCGCACTAATCGCAAGGAAAACAGCAAACCGTTGAACTGCGAAGTCATGCATTGAATCAATTTCACGGGATTCCAGGAAAAGCCTGAGCCCGGCACCGCCTGAAAAGTAAACTGCGGGTATTTCTCAATCAGTCGCGCATCCACGCGTTTCTTACTAATGAGTAGAATGACTTCATGACCACGCCCTGTGAGTCCCTCGGCCAATGCGATTCCCGGCGAAAGGTGACCTCCAGTGCCACCACATGAAATGATAAAACGACTCATGCCATGACCTCCTGCATCCTTCGACTACTCTTAGTCAATCCCGCCTTAGGCCAAGATCGCTGAGTGTTGATAAAGATACCGATCAGCATCGCCATTAGCAGCAAGTTGGAGAGACCTGCGCTCAGAAAAGGTAGCGACATCCCCTTGGTGGGGAAAATACCCGTGACCACCCCAAGATTGATAATGGCCTGCAGACAAATCAACAGCAGACATCCCGCCACCAACAGATATTGAAAGAGATTGGGAGCTCTTCGCAGATGAACGATCCCCGCGATGAAGATAATCGTGAAGACGACTACGATCCCCATCGTAAACCAGAGGCCCAACTCTTCGGCCACCACTGCTAAAATAAAATCAGTATGCGCTTCCGGCAGGTAGTTCAGCTGTTGGCGACCTTGCCCCAAGCCCACTCCATCGGTCCCGCCAGCGGCAAACGCCGCCATCGCCTGATAAAGTTGATAGGTGCCTCCCTGTTTATTCGCCTCCACGTCGAGAAACGCGGTGATGCGTCGCAGCCGATTCGGATTATGAATCACCATGACCACTAACCCCAAGACCACCACTGCGATTGTTGGCAGTAAGTAACGCCATTTCGCGCCCGCCAAAAACAGCATCAGCACACCCACCGCTACGACCAAGGCTGCGGTGCCGAAATCCGGCTGAAGGATGATTAACCCCGCGAAAACCAGCACGATCCCAATCGGGATAAGGTAGCCACGCTTGAGATCTCCGAGTCGGCTCTGGATCACCGCCAGATAATGAGCCAAACAGAAAACCATCGAGAGTTTCGCAAACTCCGAGACCTGCATCCGCACTGGTCCAATCCCCAACCAGCGGCGACTTCCTTTCACATCGATCCCGATCTGAGGAATTAAGACCAGGATCAGTAAAACCAGCGTCACGCCCGCGACCACCCAGACGTAACGTCGCGCGACATCCAAGTTCACCCGACTGACGATCCAGCATACCGTGAATGCAAGCGCCACCCCGATGAGTTGCTTCTTGAGATAAAAATACGGCCCCTGCTCAAACCCCGCACTCGCACTGAACAGAATCGTGAGCCCAAGAATCGTTAAGCCCACCGCGCACACCACAATGATGGCTGCGGGATTCAACACCGAACCACCCCGGGTTGAACCTACGGATTTTGCACGAGCCATGAGAACGCTTCGTCGTAACGGATAATTAATTAGCTTCTTCGATCAGAATCATCGGAGCTTCGCCAGCGTCCGATTCAAAACCTTGATCCAGCGGTTTATCAGCCGGAGGCGCCGAGAAAAGCACGGGTGAATCGTCCGTCTGGATTACCGCCGGTTGTGATTGAGTCACCGCAACTGGCGCCGAACGCTTTGGCACGGGCTTAATGGCTGCCGCTTTTTTCGGCTCCGGTTGTTTCCAACCCGGAATGATTAATTCCTGTCCTGGACGAATCTTCGCTGGATCGGATATGTTGTTCGCTGTGGCGATCGATCCGACACTCACATCATATTTTCGTGCGATTCCGCCGAGCGTCTGGCCCGAGGCCACGACATGAAGCAACTTCTTCGCTGCCGGTGTAAGAGCCTGCTTCGGAGCAACTGTGCTTGTCGGTATAGCAGGACCATACGAAGGATTGTTCGTGATCGCTTGCCCGGGAATGATGAGTTTCTGGTCCACTTTTAGCATCGAACTGGCCCGCAAGTTGTTTGCTTCCGCCAGTTCAGATACGGTCAGGTTGTTACGCTTCGCGATCGACCAAAGACTGTCGCCACGGGCCACCGTGTAAGTGCTCACCGGCACGACATCGGTAACAGGTTCAGCTTTAAGCGCGGTCGCCACAGTCGTGTGCGGACGCGTCGGACGGTAGCGGTCATCTCCCGACACCGCGGCGGCATCCGGATTAAAGGCAATCGGAGAAGCCATGACTGGCGAATCTCCGCCGAAAGCATTGAGTTGGGTAGAGGCGCGATCGCCTGATGGAGGCAGATTCGTATACGATGGGCCGAGCTGCGGCACGGATACGACGGCACTGGAATCAGCATTCGCCAAAGTATCGGAATCACTGGTCGCTTTGCTCGAGGCGCTGCATCCGGGATTCGCAAAAATGAGCACCAGAGCGAAGGCGTGAATGCCTGCGACGATGCCGAATATTTTTAGGAGTTTCATGGGTGGTGGTTACTTGGTTCTAACTTAACTTATTTACGATGCGCTGCCTAGCTCTCGCACCAATTTTTCAAAATTGTTTCCTCGATCTTCATAGCCTGAGAACTGATCAAAACTCGCGAATCCCGGACTCAGCAAAACATGGCTCCCCGCTCCGGCCTGTTTCGACGCTGCTTCAACGGCCTTGGTCAATGTTTCACAGCGGTTGGCCATAACGCCAGCTGCTTCACAATGCTCAGCTAGCTCCTGGGCTACTTCACCGATCAGAAATACTTCTGCTACCTTACCTTTCAGACGCGAGACAAAGGCGGCCAGATATCCGCCCTTTGATTGCCCACCAAGAATCAGTCGCACCGGCTGATCAAAATTCGCCACTGCGCATTCTACCGCATGGAAGTTAGTGGCTTTCGAATCGTTCCAATAGGTCGCGCCTTTGTATTCGCGAATATTCTGCAATCGATGGCGTCCAATTCTGAAGCATGCCGCTGCCGTATAGGGCATCTCCACATTGCGCTTAGTTTTCTTCCACCAAGCCAGAGCCATTTCAAAATTCTCCCGCTGCGGATAGTCAACAAATGGAGTATCGGCCAATTTAAGATCGGGCTTCGCACCTTCCGACTTCACCCAATACATTCCGGGAACATTGCGGTTTAGCTTTCGCGCATGAGCCTGCACCGAAGTGCCCACTAGCACCTCTTCATTTTTCGTGCGGGTCACTAAATTCCACTTTGCACTAAAGTAGTCTTCGATATTCGGATGACGATCAAGATGATCTTCCGCGAAGTTGATCCAGATCGTCGAATCCAGCTTCAAATGCTGGAGAGTCTCGGCTTGAAATGAACTGACTTCGCATACGGCGATCTGATCTTCAGTGCCTCCACCCGTCTCTGCCACCAGCTTGGAAAAGGGGCGACCGATATTTCCCGCTGCATGTGCCACCTCGTAGGCCATGCGCAAAGTGCTGGTTAGAAATTCAGTGAGGGTCGTTTTGCCGTTAGTTCCTGTGATGGCGACGACCTGCCCGCGCCAAAACAGCGAAGCAAAGTCCAGCTCGCACATGCATTCGACTTCGGCATCACAAGCAACTGCCAACCAAGGATGATTCGATTCGAAGCCCGGGGAAAATACGACCAAACCATGATCCTTCGCCACGTCCTGATCAAAACTTAGCCCCTTTTTATCATAGAACACCCCTGTCAGCCCAAGCGCACGTAGAACGGCGAGCACACCTTCTCCACTCAAACCTTCGCCAAATATCGCGACAGGTTTGCTCAGTTGAGTTTTGAGTTGTTCAGGTATCGTTAGAGGCATCGTTAACGTATTTTCAAAGTCGCTAATCCGATTAGAGCGAAGCCGAGCGACAGAACCCAAAACCGCAGCACGATCTTAGTTTCCGGCCAGCCCTTCTTTTGGAAATGATGATGAATCGGAGCCATCAGAAAGAATCGTTTTCCCACCCCAGTGCGGCGTCTCGTAAACTTAAAAGTACCCACTTGAATAATGACGGACAGTGCTTCCATCACAAACACACCACCCACGATCACCAAGGTGCCGGGTTGATGAATCATGAATGCCATCACCCCGATCAATCCACCCAGCGCTAGCGAACCGGTGTCACCCATGAAGACTTCCGCCGGATGCGAGTTATACCACAGAAAAGCCATACACGCCCCGATCAGTGAGCCACAGACCACCGTAAGTTCACCCGAGCCCGGCACATAACTGATCAACAGGTATTCAGCTATTTTCGTATTACCCGCCGCATACGCCATGATCCCAAAGACCAAGGCCACCGAAATCGTGCAACCGACCGCCAAACCATCGAGCCCGTCCGTGAGATTGATCGCATTACTGAATCCCACGATCCATAGGTAAATCAACACCAGCAACAGCCACCACGGCATGTAAGTGATCACGGCAGTCTTAAAAAACGGCACCCATAATTCGCGGATACTATCTCCACTGGTGGGATGCACTAATAGCACACTTAAAGCGACCAGCGTTGCGAGGGATTGCCAGGCGATTTTTTCCAACGACGAAATGCCATCACGATTCCCATGAACCACTTTCAAGTAATCATCCCGCCAACCCGCAATCGTGAGGACCGTGTAAACGAAGAGCGCAGTAAAGACCCAGACATTCGGTGTGGCCCAAAGCACACTGCTTAAAAAGACCGATATAAAGATGATCAGACCGCCCATCGTAGGCGTGTTTTTCTTATCGAAGCGCTGCGCCAGATCACCCGTGCGATCGTCATCGTAGTGTTGCCCGAACTTCAACGCACGGAATCGAGCAATCAGCCAAGGTCCGACAATGAACCCTATCACCAACGCTGTTCCCGAACCCAATACCGTCCGCACGGACAAGTAGCGCAAAAGCCGCAAAGGACCGTAATACTGATCATAATCTGCAAGGTAACTAAGCATGGGCAGCCTCAGGTTTAGTTTCAGGTAAAAGTGTTTCCAAACGGTAGCGACGACTTCCTTTCAAGAATACCGGCCCACTGAAGTTTTCGAAGACAGATCGAACCACTTCGGCATCTTGGACCACGACAACTTGCTCTTCCGATAGCCCCGCTTCCAACGCACCGGATCGCATCGCCGCGGCCTCGACGCCAATCATATACACTTTGTCGGCTGGTCCCAATTTCAACGAAAGCCCCAACTCATGATGATAACGCTCTGCATCGGCACCGAGCTCTTCCATCCCACCCAAGACGAATAATTTCGGGCGTTGATTCGAAGTCGTCGCGCAGAAGACCTCCAAGGCATCCATCATCGAAGCGGGGTTCGCATTGTAGCAATCCACGTAGACTTGCTTGTCATCGATCTCGCGTAACTCGCCGCGAAGATTAGCGGGCGCCCATACACGAATACGTTCACGAACCAATTCGAATGCCACGCCCAGGCGCAGGGCCACACAGATCGCCAAAACTGCGTTTTGCGCCATGCCATCTGAGATTCTACGTAGCGTAAATACGAGTGGAGGCGGCTGACCGTAAGCGATCGCTATCGCTGTTTCATTTTTGCGATGAGTAATCGTATAGAAGACGCGATTCGCTGGTGCCTCTTCAGGACAAATCGCATTCGCGCGCTCCACGACAATGCGTGAAACCTGTGCTTCGCGGAATGCTTCGAAAGTTTCACATTGCTGCGGATACACCGCCACACCTTCGCTGCGCACGGCTTGAGGGAGGATCGCTTTCTCACGAGCTACACCTTCGAGCGAACCCAGTTCTTCGATATGTGCTGGGGCCACCAAAGTGATGATCGCCAGATCCGGCTCGATCATTGAGGCCAACGGAGCCATCTCGCCCGGACCGCTGATCCCCGCTTCGATTACAGCAAATTTATGCTGATCGGCATCGAGCTTCGTTAAGGTGAGCGGCACACCAAGGTGATTATTTAGATTCCCCAGAGTCGCCAAGACCCCTGCCTCTTCTCCACCCAACAAAGCGGCGAGTAAATCCTTCGTGGAAGTCTTACCTACACTTCCCGAGATACCGATCACTGGACCAGTAAAGTTCTGGCGATGCTGGCGAGCAATCGCTTGAAACGCGTTCAAAGGATACGGCACCAGCAATTGCGGCAAATCAATATCCGGTTGTTGCGTCGACACAATCGCGGCACTCGCGCCAGCTTCACGCGCGACCTCCAGAAAGTCATGGCCATCACGTTGGGCCGTTTTCAGCGCGACGAATACCTGCCCCGCACGTAATTGACGCGTATCGATGGTAAACCCCGTCAACGAAGCAACCGGAGATGTCGTCCAGCGACCTCCGGTCCATGCTTCCAATTGAGTTGGGTTAAAACTGATCATGACATCTTCAGTGCTTTGATTCCGATGAGTTCTCGCACGATCTGGCGGTCATCAAACGGGATCACTGTATCCGCAAATTCCTGATAACTCTCATGCCCCTTGCCCGCCACGAGCAGGCAATCGCCTTCCTTGCAGGTATCGAGCGCTAGGCTGATCGCACGGCGACGGTCATCGATCCACGCAATCCGATCCGGCGAAGTCGCTCCTAACTTCATATCCTCGAAGATCTTTTCAAGCGCTTCGCCCCGAGGATTGTCCGCGGTTGCAAAAACAAAGTCCGCATACTTTTGCACTGCACTTGTCATCAGTGCTCGCTTGGCCCGATCACGTTTTCCACCGCAACCGAAGACGACCATCAGCCGTCCCGGAGTGATCGCGCGGAGCATTTCCAAAGCATTGCTGAGCGCATCATCCGTATGCGCGTAATCGACCAACACGTTGTAAACTTGGCCTTCTTCGATCCGCTCCATGCGACCCGGAACTCCAGTAAAGTCAGCGAGGCGTGACATGAACTTCTGCGGGTCACGACCCAATCCCCAGACCGTCGCGATTGCAGCCAGTAAATTGCTCACGTTATAGCGCCCGATCATCGGAGATTCGATCTGCATCTCTCCATCAGGCCAGACCAACTTGAAGGTCGAGCTCTTGAATTGGAGCTCCACATCCTCCGCTCTCACCATGGCATCCGCTTCTTCACCAAAAGTCACTGTGCGCACGGAGGAGGGAATCATTGCGGCAAGTTTACGGCCGTGGAGATCGTCAATATTTACCAACGCGATTTTGGGCACGCCGCCCATCTCGCCGTTAAACAAACGCGATTTTACCGCGAAATAATTCTCCAGCGTTTCGTGATAATCGAGATGGTCTCGCGTCAGGTTTGTAAACACTGCTGCACCGAATTCCAGACCGAGCACCCGCTGTTGATCGATCCCGTGGGAGCTCACTTCCATCACCGCATGTTGGCATTTTGCGGCACGCATCTGGGCCATCATTCCGTAAATATCAACCGACTCCGGTGTCGTGCGAAACGACGGCACGGTGCGCGAACCCAGATCGTAATTGATCGTGCCAATCATCCCTACGCGACGATCCGCATCGAGGAAGTGTTTGATCAAATGCGTAACTGTGGTTTTGCCGTTCGTGCCGGTCACCCCGACAACTTCCATCTCACGATCAGGGAATTTGTAATAGCGCTGAGCTACCTTGGCCATCATCGCCCGAGGGTCGGCTACTTGGATAAATGTCACCTTCGTCGGCACCATCGCTGGCATCTTAGTAGTCACCACCGCAATTGCCCCACGCGCGATAGCTTCATCGATAAACGTCGCGCCGTTCGCTCTCAATCCAGGCAGAGCAAAGAACAGAGTCTCGGGAACCACCCGCCGACTATCCATGACCAAGCCAGTGATCGGCCGATTTAAGGAACCGCGTAGTAAGACGATTTCATCGTCTTGAAAGTAATCTGAAAGTTTGGGGGCCATTTTGCAGGCGCGACGTTGTGGCGAAGGAGTTCGTTGCTTTCCGCGGGCAAGTTGCGGTTTCAACGTTTGAATAAGTGGTTTGTCTTGCGGCAGGTAACCGATCACTGACGACCTCCATTCAGGGCTACTAAGTTGCGACCGGTTTCGTAAGGAGGTTTGATATCGAGATACTGAATCAGTTGCTCACCCAGTCGCTTAAAGGACGGCACGCCGACGACACTACCGTAGGCGAGGCCCTGCTCGGGCTTGCCGTCATCGACAATCACAGAGATCACAACTTCAGGTCGGCTAGCAGGAAAGAATCCGACGAACGAACCCACGTGGTGGCGTTTCGAATAGCGGCCATTGATCAGCTTCTGCGCTGTGCCCGTTTTACCCGCGACTTCGTAGCCGGGAATCGCCGCTTTCACTGCCGTGCCACCTGGTTGTGTCACTCCCTGCAACATCTTCGCCATCGAATGCGCGACCGGCTCACTCACTACGCGACGACGGGATTTCTTATCAAAGAGAAACACAATTTCTCCGGAGTCATCTTTGATTTCTTTAATCAGTTGCGGCTTGAGCAGTTCCCCTCCACTAGCGATGACGCCCATCGCGTAGTGAATTTGCAGAGGAGTCGCCGCGATACTGTAACCGGCCGGTATCCGCGTGATATCGATGCCGCTCCATTTACGGACTGGATTCAACAGTCCGGTTATTTCTCCACCAAAAGGAAATCCAGATTTTTCACCAAATCCAAAGCTGCGGGCATATGCATAAAGACGTTCTTCACCCAATTTCATCCCCAGCTGAGCTGCACCGATGTTGCTGGAACGACTGATGATTTCCGCGACCGAAAGAGGATGATCATACTTGTGATCGTCGGGCATGAATTTACGCATTCGGCCCTGGTATTCCACGCTTTCCAGCGAACAATCAAAATGAGTATTTGGATTAACCAGATTGTCGTTCAGAGCACCAGAAGCCGCCACGATCTTAAACGTAGAGCCGGGATCGAATTGATCCGTGATCGCAAAATTGCGCTGTGCCGAAAGCGGCGCTAATTTGGGATCATAATACTTGTTCAGGTCGAAATTTGGGTAATTACCCATCGCGAGAATAAACCCGGTCTTGGCATCACTTACAATAATCGTGGCCTTCTCGGGCTTAAAATCGGCGATGATCCGATCCAGTTCCTCTTCGACCATGTGTTGGATAATGATGTCGGTCGAAAGCACGACATTGTAGCCATTCACCGGCTCGACTTGGCGCGTGCGAAATTGGGCTAGCTCGCGTCTCTTCCCATCGCGTTCCCCTTCCCGCCAACCGTCCTGACCGCGTAGATAAAAGTCCGCGTAATTCTCAACTCCCGCAGCGGCGTTTCCGGCTTTGTTCACATAACCCACCAGATGCGATGCGAGCTCGTTGTGCGGATATACGCGACGAAAGATTCGGTTTCCGTAAACGCCTTTGATCTCCAGTTTATTGATCTTCTCGTAAGTTACCTCATCGACATCTCCGCGAAGTTTCACCCAACGGATAGGTCGCCCGCGAGGAGCCTCAACGACATCTTCACCATCGAGAGTGATGGTCGGAATCGAGTCGGAGTTTTTCTTAGCCGTCGTTACGCTTTGCGCATGAGCGGCTCCGCGATATTTCGTATTTAAGAGGGGCTCAAGGTCACGAAGCGGAATGCCAATTAGAGTAGCCAATTCGACCCAGTTTTTCTTATCCTCATCCCGCAAGACCTGCGGATCCGCGCCGACCATATATTTCGATTGGTTGGTGGCCAAAAGATACCCGTGCCGATCGTAAATCGCGCCACGGCGAGCGTGCTCAACGATCACTTGGCGGCGAACTTTCTCGACGTAGCCGAGTAGTTTTCCGCGATCAATGATGTGTAAGAAGACGAGTCGGGTGCCGATCCCGCCGAAGCAGAACAAGAGACCTGCGGCGATCATAAAAATACGATAGTTGGAGGCAAACCCTTTGGACATTTATCGTTAGCGCCGAAGAGCTACTTGAAAGGATACGGGTGTGGCAGGCTCTTCAGTGAAGAGACCTTCGTTAAACTTGGATGCGAGACGCATGACAGGATCTTCGGCGATGTAGGCAGTCTGGCGTGGTTCCGGCGGCACTAGGCCGAGCCGCCACTGCTGATTGAGCAGCTTCAGAATCGCGGGATCCTGCGCTCGCTCAATGGCCGCATGGGATTCGTTGATCTGCCGTTCGATTTCGCGCAGGTCGTTTTGGCACTGCTTCGTTTGATTAGCAGTGGAGGATATTTGGTAACGGAGCTGGACCGTGTAAAATCCAGCGGCACCGCCGAGGCCGAAGATGGCCATGGTGGCAAAGAACATAAGTTTAACAAAAGCGTGATTATTGTTTTTCATGGTAGGGGTAGATCAAAGTTTGCGCAGCGCGCGGAGTTTCGCGGAGCGACTGCGGGGATTAACACCGAGTTCAGATTCGCCGGCAGTTACGGGTTTGCGGGTAAGAGGTTCCGCATACTTCACGCGCAGATCCTGCGGCGTAGAATCATTAACACTCACGGGCTGACCACAGAGAGAGCGGAAGTATTTCTTCACGGGACGATCCTCGAGAGAATGGAAGCTGATCATAACGAGCACCCCACCTGGAGCCAGTCGCTCAAAGGCGGCGGGCAAGGCGCGCTCGATCGCACAGATCTCATCATTCACTGCGATGCGAATACCCTGAAAGGTGCGCGTAGCCGGATGAATCTTCATCGTGTGGCGAACGCGCGCGGGCATCGCATTGGCAATCAGCTCGGCCAACGAGGCCGTGCGAGAAAGTGCTCCGGTGCCTCGCGCTCCGATGATTGCATCGACGATGCGACGCCAAAGTTTCTCTTCACCAAAGTTACGCACGGCCGTGATGAGCATTTCATTGGTGGCCGTCTCCAACCATTGCGACGCGGGCACGCTATGACGGGGGTCCATGCGCATATCGGCGGGGGCATCATGGCGAAACGAGAAACCGCGTTGAGTTTCGTCGAGTTGGAAGGAAGACACGCCGAGATCGAACAGGATTCCATCGAAACCACTTTGGTCGATATCTGCGAGGCGTCCGAAATCGGTATCGATCAGGATAAATTGACCGGGGAAATCCGCGCTTAACTTCGCCGCACGATCTTGCGCCGCTGGATCACGATCCAAGGCCACGACTTGCACATCGCTCGCCGCTTCCAGCATAGCTCGCGTGTGTCCGCCCCCACCAAACGTGCCATCGAGGTAGCGACCGCCATCCCGTGGAGAGAGAAACTCGAGCACCTCATTGAGCAGCACAGGTTGATGACCGGGAATCATGATCGTGCAGGGAGTTTCAACAAGTGCCGGGCACATGTGACTGACTCCAGTTTGAGGTTAGAGATATCGACCGATGCGAAGACACTGCCTTACGCATCGGGGAAAACGAAAGAATTTGGGGTAATACGTCGTTCATCGTCATTAAATCCCCAGACGACTCATCAAGTCGCCAAAGTTCTCGCCGGAGGTGCGCTCTGACGTCTTGTCCCAACGCGCCGGACTGTAGATGTGAAATTTCGTCAATGTGCCCACCAATACCGCATCCTTAGTAATCTCGGAGTGAGCCAACAATTCGGGGGTAAGGCTCATGCGCCCTGATTTATCGAACCAGAGGGAGAGCGTCTGAGCGAAAAACCGTGCCACAAAGTCCTGCCCTGCTCCATCACTCAAAGCGATGGCCGCAATCTTCTCCCGCAGCTTTTCGACTTCGGCCGGAGGTAATACCGCAATGAAACCATCGGGGTGCGGTGTCGCTAAAAATACATCTTCCTTCCCGTGCGCAGATCTCCAGGCCGATGGAATCGTGATCCGATTCTTATCGTCCAACGAGTGCCGAAAATGGCCTGTGTATTGCGCTGTGGGTAGGAGTGTCATACGGGAAAGCGAGGCAATTTTGCTCCAATACAACCCATATCGCCCCATTATTCCCCATTTAGCAAGCTAATATGTGCCAAAATTGCGCTAACTTATTAACAAGTTATGCGGAGTCCTATTTTCGCTCCTTTTACCTCTGGCGCCTGAACTCGCGAATCGGCCATTCACCAAGTTATCCACCGACCGTGTGAATATCTCTGAGATCAATCGCGGTTCTCCGACCGCATCAGGCCACTGATCGGATCGCATCTCTCAGTTTTCAGAGCGGATTGCAAAAAACTGGCCAGTTTGCTGCACAAATACTCTACTTCGGTGAAATACAGTCACACGTCCGCACCTACGACACATTAACCGATACCCACAAAATAGTTACACCAGAATGAAAGCTCCCGATTGGAAATGTCTTAACCAACAAGCTCGTTGGCAGGGTCGTGATTCCCAGGGCTCTACCCTCTTTCAAGACAAGATATGGATTCTCGGTGGCTGGTTCACGCCCAAGGAGAACAATCCACGCGACGTCTGGTCTTCGCCGGATGGGATCGATTGGAAATGCCACACCGCAAAGGCACCATGGGAATTTAGTGACCTACCTGTCACTCTCGGCTTTCAAGACCGCCTGTGGATTATGGGGGGGCGAAAACTTCCCGGTAAGCTAAACAGCAATGAAGTGTGGTCCTCGCCCAATGGAGCAGAGTGGACTCTCGAATGCCTCTCGGCCGGCTGGTGTCCACGAGTTTCCGCTGCGCATGTCGTTTTCAAGGATCGCATGTGGGTCCTCGGTGGGACGGAAAATTTCTACGAAGATAGTGAGCGCACTTTGCACAACGATGTCTGGGCCACCAGCAATGGTAGCGATTGGGAATGCGTCATCGAACACGCTCCCTGGTCAGCCAGAGCGCATCACCAAGCAATCGTGTTTAACAATAGGCTTTGGGTCATCGGCGGCGGCGGGAGATTTCCCGACCCGCATACCCAAAACGACGTGTGGTGTTCTGAAGATGGCGAGCACTGGACACTCGTCACCGAATCTGCCGCTTGGGTTCCTCGTATCTGGCATACGGCCGCTGTATATCGAGATCACATGTGGGTCATCGCTGGATTAAACCAGGAGATCAACAACCTCGGAGATGTGTGGTGCTCACCGGATGGAGTCACCTGGACCCAGCTGGAATCGGACAAGATTTGGACCGCACGACATGCTCAAGCCGTATTCTCGCATCAGGATAAACTCATCCTCGCAGCGGGTCACGCCCGGCCGGTTAACAGTGAGGTCTGGAGCTTAGATCTACCGAAAGATTTCCGCCCCGCGGACTGGTTACTCAGCCAAGTCCAGGATAATCTAGCGTTCCAAAATAGTCGGCGTAGGTCTCGGCCCGACGGATAAGCTCATACTTACCCTCGCCCTTCCATAACAGTTCGGCCGAGCGCAACTTACCATTGTAGTTGAAGCCCATTGAGTGACCGTGGGCACCGCTGTCATGGATCACCAGAAGGTCACCTACCTCGGGATCAGCAATCTCACGATCGATGGCAAACTTGTCATTGTTTTCGCAGAGAGAACCCGTGACGTCGTAAACCTTGCGTGGGCCCTCTTCCTTACCCGGCACCGTGATGTGATGGTAAGAATCATACATTCCCGGACGCATCAGATTGGCCATGGAAGCATCAACCCCCACATAGTTCTTGTAGATCGCCTTCTTGTGGAGAACGCGAGAGATCAGATAGCCATAAGGCCCCGTGATCATGCGACCGCATTCCATTGTGATCCGGATCGGGCCAAGATCATTCGCGACGATAGTCTTCTCGTAGGCTTCTTTAATATGCGCGCCCACATAGGCGAGATCGACCGCCTTCTCTTCTGGACGATACGGAATACCAATACCTCCGCCGAGATTGAGAAACTCGATTTGAATCCCCAACTCGTTCTTCAAATCTATCACGAGGTCGAACAGCATCTGCGCCGTCTCCACAAAGTAATCGGGATTCAATTCGTTCGACGCGACCATCGTGTGCAGCCCGAACCGCTTGACACCCTTATCGCGCAAAATACGGTATCCTTCAAACAGCTGCTCGCGCGTGAAACCATACTTGGCCTCCTCGGGCTTGCCGATGATCACGTTGCCTTCCTTCAATGGTCCCGGGTTGTAGCGAAAACAGAGTAATTCTGGCAATTGCCCCCCGAGACTCTTCTCCAGAAAATCGATGTGGCTAATGTCATCCAGATTGATGATCGCGCCCAATTCGAAAGCCTTCTGATATTCATTCGCCGGAGTATCGTTGGAGGTAAACACGATCTGCTCGCCCGTGATGCCGACCGCTTCGCAGAGCTTCAGCTCGGCGAGTGAAGAACAGTCTCCTCCTAAACCTTCTTCTTTGAGAGCCACCATCACATGCGGATTAGGCAAAGCCTTAACCGCGTAGTAATTCATGAAGCCGCCCGGCACCCAAGCGAAAGCCTCATACATCGCACGGGCATTTTTCCGCATCGACGCCTCGTCATAGATATGAAAAGGCGTCGGCACATTAGCCGTAATCACCTCAAGTTGATTCTTCGAGAATGGTAAAGTCTTGGTATTCATCGCGTGTAAAAGTCCCAAAGAATCTCCGGGACGACTGACCTGTCAACGAAGGACAAACGATTCTGGTCCACCAACGATATATAAATCGGTATCTGACGGATTCCAAAGATTAAGAGCACCCTATCGAAGAATGAACAGTCAGCTCACGCTTACGAATCAGTATCAAAGCTCAGATCAACATTTCTCGCACAGGTATAGCGCCCTTTATCACCGTCCCAGTAGTCAACATGCCAATGCTCTAGATCATACATGACCTGCAATTCATTCTCCCGAACCTCCTGAATATCCATATAATGCGTGGTAAGCACTCCGGACGTGAGTTGCACGATATGACTCTAGTTCGCGCCTTGGTCCAAACTGAATGCGACATAATTACCATTCCGCTCATGCGTCGGGTTATCCCAACACAACTTGTGCGGGATCCTGAGCCCAAAGGCACAGGCCAGCACGCCGTTTTGCATCTCGATGAGAGTGGGATCCACAAACGCCCCAAACAGATCGCTGATAAAGCCGGAATCCCGAGAGGGAACAGTATCGGCAAAGAACGATTCCCACTGCGCCGAATCATTCACATCGACGATGCCGAATTGCTCAGATTTAGGAGAGCTCCAGGTCACACCTTCATCCGTGGATTCGCACCAAAATATTTCTTTTCCCGTGCGCATGTAACAGAGCAGTTTTTCCGCGTGTTCTCCTTGAGATAGTCTGACTAGGTCGGGCTCACAAAACCCCTCCGTGCCGACATCGGCATTGACCGCGATCATCGAAACAAACTTCCAATGGAGCCCCTGATCCGATGAGCGCACCAGCATGCAACGCGTTTTTTCATCGAAGGCATATAGTGAGACGGCGTGTTTTCGCCATGCAAACGTCCGTAAGCGACGGTGAGTAAATCACCTTCCGGCAATTCGAGGATCCGCCGATGAAAGCGGATCGCCACATGAGGATTACCACCATTGTCCTTCCCGTCAAAATCGACATCAGTTAGTTCTACGTTGATCTCGATTGGCCCTTCATAAGTCTGCAAATCATCACGGGAAATCAACATCAGTCCCTTCCCCCACCCGGGTTCACCCGGAGTGATATAGGTGTCTAGCTGGATAAATGTGCCATCGCTCAACTCGACCGCGCCACCCTCCATATAGAGTTCGTTGCGACTGGGGAGCTGTTGGGTCGCTTGCCATGTCGAGCCAAAGTCGCGTGAGAGATACGACGCGATTCGCCAGTGAAATCGAATCCGCTCAGAAGGCATGGATTCCTCGGGCATTTACACCTGCGACAACATCGTGCCCTTCGAGGTCTTCACCGTAAACGGTTGTAAGCCACCGTTGATCGCGAGGCGCTCCGGACCTGGAGTGATCGTCAACCGCAGATCACGTTTATGTTCCAAGACAGTATTGGCAATCATGATAATTGATCCTGAGACGTGTTACTGGACGGACACACTTGCGATGCCCCTAGTTTGTGCCGTTTAAAAACTGAGAAGCAATTTATCATCGGACAAATTTGCTGTTCATCCGCCCACGATAAAAGTGTGATACCTCCTCACGCCATGATCGCACCCACCAACATACAGCTCATCGGACAAGAAATCGCCATCGTTTGGGACGATGGTTCCGAGAGCTATTATCCCTGCGACCGCTTACGCGCCGCCTCCCCCAGTGCCGAAACCCAAGGCGAACGCGACGTGCTCGGCCAAGTTCACGGTGGCAATCCGCATCGCAACTTCGAAGGTGTCACCGTCAAGGGCTGGCAGGTCGTCGGCAACTACGCCGTGCGCTTCCAATTTAGTGATGGCCACGGCACCGGCCTCTACTCCTACAATTACCTCAAACAACTTTCCGAAAACATTTAATTTTTCATGAGCAACTACGTCTTCCCTGCCCGCACCGAAAATTCCGACATCGAACTCGGCACCACTCTGCAACCCAAGTTCGGTCCTGACGGCCTACTCCCCTGCATCACCACCGATCACGTGACCAACGAAGTGCTGATGTTTGCGTTCATGAACGCCGAATCGTTTGCCCTCACGTTGCGCTCCGGCAAGGCGACTTACTGGAGCCGCTCGCGCAACAAGCTTTGGACCAAGGGCGAAGAATCTGGCAACGTGCAACTCGTCAAAGAAGTGCTCACCGATTGCGATCAGGATGTCATCCAAATCAAAGTCGAAAACGTCGGCGGAGTTGCGTGTCACAACGGCTACAAATCCTGCTTCTACCGCAAGCTCGTCGAAGGCGCTAACCCCGACGATGCCGAAAGCTTGAAGCTCGAATTCGCGTCGCGTCGCGTCGTCGACCCCGCCGCACTCTACAAAAAGAAGTGAGCCTCGCCACCACGCGAGCTATTCAATACCGGCCCCCAATCCCAACGCCTCCGTGAAGCTTCTCACTTACCTTACGTCAACTAATAGTTGACGTAAAGTAATTAGCTTTAACCGCAGTTTTTGAGGCCAAAACGTAAGCCTTGAGCAGGGTTTAAGTTGCCCTAGTCGAGCACCGTCCAGAGCACTTTGTTCTGCACCATGTTATCGCAACCGAGGCCGCACTCGCCATCGGTGTAGATCAGACTCGGATTAGCAGGCACGTCATTGAATCCATTAGGGCGTTCAAGATTGGGCATCCACTGCGGGCTACTGGGTGTGGTGTGGCCAATGAGCTTACCGGTGAATGTAGCACCTCCATCCTCGGAATCGAAGCGCACGAGCTTGGTCGTAACGTGCCCCCAATATTGCTTACCATCTTCAAGATTCACCACTGGTGAAACGATCACGGGTTGGCCGTTTCCTTTGAAGGCAATGCCACCCGCCATCATGAGTGACTCATCGCGTTGCTCCTGCGGAAGGAAGCTATTCATATAAAGATGCTTCCAACCTCCTTCGGGGTTAGGTGTGGCCAAGTAGGCTTCAGAACTATGATCCATCCGGATATTGTAGCCGATAAACGGCACGCCATCGGGACTGAGCCCAATCGAACCCGTTTCGAGCACGCGACCTTCGGCACTTTGGCTACGCATAATCAGATCCACTGTCGGCTCTTTCGCAGGAAGCTCGATCGGAGTGCCATCATATTTGGTCCACGTCTCTCCCTCATCAGGACTCATCATAAATCCCACGGAAGTGTAAGAAACCGTGTTCGTCGTGTCAGGGTGCTGATAAATACGGAAGCCCAGATAAATCGTTTTGTGATCTTGTCCCCACACCATCGACGCCGCGTAGGCACTGTAGTGGATCATGTCCGAACGCAGGATCGTCGAGTGGCGAACCCACTCCGCGCCCGGAGCTTTCTTCCACACTTCCAGCTCCCAAGGTTTCTCCTCATGGCTACGTCGCGCCGAGAGAATCAGGGTGCCGTCTTTCGCACAGATCAGGGTCGGATAAGTAAGGTCGGTGCCGAACTTCTCCATCGGTCCCCACTCCGAAGAATCATTCGGGCGCACCGAGCGATGATAACGAAACGGGTGGTGATGCGAAAAGTAGACAATGTGCAGATGCCCTTCGTGGTCGATCGTCAGCGCTGGGCCACCGTGATTATCAATCGCTTCACCGATGATCACTTCGTCGGTCCATTCGCCACTGGCTTGATCGAGCGTGCGCATCTTTACGCGGAACCCCTCCTTTGGAGAATCGAGCCACGCGACATGGGTCTTACCTTGGTGGGAGATAATCTTGCTCGATTCGGTGTAGGCCGTCGCGCGACTACTGCCGGTTTCTGAGAGGGTAAAGGGAGTGCTCATAATTGGGTAGTTTTATAAAGTAAGATTAGTCGAGGACGGTCCAAAGCACCTTGTTCTTCAACACGTCATCGCAGCCTGCCCCGCGGCCACCGTCAGTGAAGATCATGCCGGGATTTTTCGGCACATCATTGAAGCCGGTGGGACGTTCGATGCTCGGCATCCATTGAGGTTGGCCAGCCTCTTTTCCGCCAAGGAGTTTCCCATTAAAGGTGTGACCGCCATCTTCTGAATCAAAGCGCACGAGTTTCGTCGTCGGGTGCCCCCAATAGGAGGCACCATCCTCAAGATTCAATAGCGGCGCGACGATCAAAGGCTGTCCTTGACCGTTAAAGGTGATACCGCCGGACATGATTAGAGCTTCGTTGCGATTCTCCTTGGGAAGAAAGGGATTCAAGTGGACGTGCTTCCATCCGCCATCAGGTAAAGGTGTCGCTAGGTAACCTTCAGAACTATGATCCATCCTCACGCTGTAAGCAAAGAATGGCACCCCATCGGGGCTGATCGCAATCGCACCAGATTCAATCGTTCGGCCTTGTGAGCTGTCCGTTTGCATCATGATATCGGCGGTGTGTTGAGTCGCCGGTAACTCCACTGGAGTGCCATCCAGTTTCGTCCACGTCTCGCCTGCATCCACACTCTTTAGGCAGCCCAAAGCGCTGTAGGAAAACATTTTTTCTAAAGTAACGATGTGGGGAATCTCGGACATCCGAAATCCCAGATAGAGTGTCTTGTGGTCGTGCCCCCAGACCATCGAGGCGGCGTATTGGCTGTAGTTCGGTCGATCCGATTTTAATATCGTGGATTGATACGTCCATTCGGCCCCGGGAGCCTTCTTCCAAACTTCAAGATCCCACGGTTCATTGTCGTGACTCCGTCGGGCGGACAAGATCAATGTGCCATCATTCCCGCACAATAAAGTTGGATAAGTTAGATCCGTGCCGAATTGCTCCATCGGCCCCCACTCCGAAGAATCATTCGGACGCACCGAACGATGATAGCGAAAAGGATGGTGATGCGAAAAATAAACGATGTGCAGGTAGCCTTCGCCATCAATCGTCAGCGCTGGTCCGCCATGGTTATCAATCGACTCACCGATTGTGACTTCGTCGGACCACTCGCCACTGGCTTGGTCCAGTGAACGCATCTTCACGCGGAATCCTTCGCCCGGAGTATCAAGCCACGCGACGTGAGTCTTCCCCTGATATGAGATGACTTTATTCGATTCGATGTAGGCGGTCGCGCGACCACTGCCGGAGGAAGAGAGAAGAAACGGAGCGCTCATTGCTGAGAATTCTAACGGGGTTAATGTTTAACTATGAAAGTTTCAGCTGCGATCAGCTACTTCCAGGAGCGAGACCGCGCTCACACTTCGCCGCGAATTCCAGCATCTGCTGAAACTCCGCAGAGCCCGCATTCTCGTGAACCCGGAGTTTTTCCAACGCTTGGGTGCGGTTCAATCCTTCCCGGAAAAGTGTGCGGTGAATCTGCTTCACGCGATCGATCTGCTCGGGTTGATAGCCGCGACGTTCCAGACCGATCTTGTTGATCGCGCGGATAATCGCGGGACCACCATCGGCAATGAAAAAGGGCGCAATATCCTGCACCACTTTCGCAAATGCACTGATCATCGAATGGGCGCCGATACGACAAAATTGATGGATGCCGCTCATCGCACCGAGCACGACGTAATCCTCAACGATTACATGGCCAGCCAGACCGACGGAGTTACTCGCGATGATGTGATTCCCCAACTGGCAATCGTGCGCGACATGTCCATAAGCAAGAATCGTATTGTCCGAGCCCAAGGTCGTGTAATCGCCATCATTGGTCGCACCGTGCACACTCACGTATTCGCGAAACACATTCCGGTCACCGATCCGCACACCAGGAATACCACCCAAAAACTTTAGATCCTGCGTCTTTGCTCCGATGCTACAAAAAGAAAACACTTCGCATTCGCTGCCGAGCACCGTGTTGCCCTCGACCGAAGCGTGGTGATGCAAACGCGTGCCATCGCCCAATCGCGCAGTGCCACCGACGTAAGCAAACGGACCAATCTCGATATTGTCACCGAGCTCAACCGTGGGCTCAACAATCGCGGAGGGATGAATGCGGTTTGCCATAATTACGTCTAAGTTTCGCTCTCATCCACAATCGCAAACATCAACTCAGCCGAGGAAACCACTTGCCCAGCCACCGTGCAATTGGCCTGAGCTGTCGCCAGTTTTTCACCGCGCATTTTGATGATCTTGGCATTGATGATGAGTTGATCTCCCGGCCGCACCGGTTTGCGAAACTTAACTTTATCCGCACTCATAAAGAATGGCGTGCCGCTCGTCTTCGACACCTTGCGCAGCAAGGCGATCCCCGCCGCTTGGGCCATCGCTTCAAGTTGCAGGACGCCGGGCATTACGGGATTTGTGGGGAAATGCCCCATGAAATAAGGCTCGTTGATCGTCACGTTTTTGATCGCGACCAATTCGTCGTCCCCGACGAATTCCACCACTCGATCAATCAGGACAAAAGGATAACGATGCGGAATCGTGTCGAGTATGCGGCGGATATCCAGAGAAGTCTCGGTAGCCTGCACTGGTAATGCGGCAGGCTTCTTCTTTTTCTTATTCTTCTTCCGCGCCTCCATCTCCTCAAACAGCGCTTTCGTAAGCTGCGCGTTGATTGCATGACCAGGTCGCGTCGCCACGATGTGCGCTTTGAGTGGCATCCCGAGCAGCATGATATCGCCGATGATATCGAGAATCTTGTGACGCACGAATTCGTCTTTAAACCGCAGCGGCTCCTTCGAGAGAATCTTGTCGCCCTTAATCACGACGGCACAATCGAGCGAGCCGCCCTTGATTTTACCGAGCTTCAGCAGTTCCTCGATATCTTCATAAATCGTAAACGTGCGCGCGGCGGCGATCTGCGTGATGTAAACATCGGGATCAATCGACAGCGAAAGATGCTGCGTATGGATGCCACGGTCATCCGCCGAGGTGCAGGAAATTTTCAACTCATCGCAAGGCAGCGCGATGATCGAAGAGTCGCCCTTGGTGACCGAGATCGGGGTCTCCAACGTAAAATACTCGCGCTCCTTATCCTGCTCCACGGGTTCACCCTCGAGAATCAGATTCACATAAGGCTTCGCCGAACCGTCCATGATCGGCGCCTCAGAGGCGTTCATCTCGATCATCACGTTATCGACGCCACAACCGTGCAACGCGCTAAGCACATGCTCGACGGTGTGAACTTTCGCGTGGCCGTCTTGAATGGTGGTCGCGCGAACCAGATCGGCGACGAAATCCACCCGGGGCTTCAGTTCGGGAGCGCCGTTGAGATCGATCCGTTTGAAGACAACTCCGTGGTCAGCCGGGGCCGGTTTCAGGGTTAGGGTAACCTGTTCTCCGGTATGCAGGGCCTTACCCTGAATGGAGACTTCGCGCGCGAGTGTGCGTTGTTTCATAGCGTTGATGCGCAGCAGTCTCTCGAAGTCGCAGCAAATGACAAGTTCGAGATGCAACGAAGTGCGCCAACCCTCGAACTCAAGCTCGGTCAGTCCATCGCTCTTCCCTCGCCAATCTACCGACTATTCCAGACATCATTGCTTTTCCGGCAAAATGCCCCTCAGGGTTTACGGACAGTTTCGCCCACCCATTTTTCAACCCACCACGCTATGCCGCTTTTCAAGGCCCTCTCACTCAAACTCACGATCGCGCTCGGCGCAGTCGCTCTCATTCAGCCGATCAGCGCCGGACAAACATCGATCTCTTCGCTTAGTGATGAAGAGCTGATCCAGCAATATCGCGAACGCGCCCAATACCTCCTCGATCAAACCGTGGCGCTCACCGACCCGACGGATCTCTCCGCTGGCGGCATGTTTCACCTCGCGGTGAATCTCCACGAAGGAGCGAATCTGGAATGGGTTAAAGCACGCTTGATCACGGCCAATCAGCCTCCAGCAGGTGCGATGTTTTGGATGATCCCGATGGTCCTGTTCATGCAAATCGCGCAGGACATTGAAAATGAAACAGGCACCCCCGCGCTCACGGATGATGAGAAGGCGTTTATCCGCATCCTCTGGAAGAGCTATTTCCCTTATCGGGGCGATACCGAAAACCACTGGATCATGTATTACGTCAGCCAATATTTGGTGGCTGAGATGACGCCAGACGGCGGTCCAGAGCTTTGGTATAACGGGAAATCTTCCGCTGAAAACATGGCCGAAGCGCGAGAATACATCGAAGATTGGATCAAGATCACCACGTCTTACGGACAGGGCGAATACGACTCTCCTAACTACATCGAAGAATACACCCGCCCCATGGCTTTGTTGGCCGGTTGGGCGAAAGATCCTGTGCTCCGCAAGAAGGGCAAGATGATGATGGATTACGTTCTGCTTGATTACGCGGTTGAAAATATCAACGGCCTCTACGGAGGAGCACATAGCCGCGTCTATCCTCGTTTTCTCGTGCAACCCTCCCTCTCAGCGGCCGCATCTCACGGCTGGCTCATCTTTGGCCAAGGCGACTACCTCTCCAGCGGAGGCAACATGATGATCGCCCTCAGTGGTTACACGCCTCCTTCGATCCTCCTTCGCATCGCGCATGACCGCGACAATCCCTACGTCCACCGCGAACTGAAACGCACGCGTTGGCGTTTGCGCAATGCCGGCCCCGAGGCCTTCGATATTGGCGGTATGACGACCATCCCCGTCTACAAATACAGCTACGTTCACAAAGATTTCATCCTCGGTTCATCGCAAGGCGGCTTGCTCCAACCGATCCAGCAACAAACCTGGAGTCTCCTCTGGCACGAAGATAAACCGAGCGGCATTTCCAACACCATGTTTAGCGTCCAATCGTATTCTTCCCCCTTCGAAGGCACCATGTATTTCAGCACCGATTGGGATACCGTCACTGATCTGATCTCACGCTCCAAAGTCGATTACGATTTGGAAGACAAGCTCGAGGGCGGTTCCCCTTACGAGCAAGTCGCACAACACCAAGCGGCCCTCATCGCCCTCTACGATATTCCTGAAGGCACGCGTTTCCCGCTGATTCACACTTACTTCTCCCGCGATCTTAAAAACCGTGTCGAAGATTCCTCCGGCTGGATCTTCTCGCAAGGTGGACCAACCTACATGGCCTATCGTCCGCTGGCTCCCGGTGTATGGAAACCGGTCGATTGGACCGACTCCTTAAAAAAAGGACTGGGTGGCTACTTCTCAGCCACGGCTAATCCCAAAAGCGGATTTGAAGCTCTCGTCGGAGATTCCGAATCGTATGTGAGCTACGATTTGAAAAACGGCTACATTGTTCAAGTCGCCTCGGCGTCGGACTTCGAGTCCTACGAATCGTTTCAAACTGCGGTGAAAGCGCTGCCACTCGAATACTCCATGAAGCCGACTCCGTCTGTTACCTTCACTTCACTTGATGGTGCCGTCCTGACCGCCGAATACGGGAAACTATTTTCGGTCGACGGAAAAGCTGACGACCTCGCTGCCTGGCCACTCTTCGACGGTCCATTCGCGCAAGCTGAGCCAGAGAGCGAATCGCTGGAAATCATCCACGACGACGAGCGCTATCTGCTCGATTTCAAAAACGCTCGCACCGAAACCACCCACTCTTCTGCCAAATGAAAACTCTTCTTTCATCTCTCCTTATCCTCTCCTTCGCCGCTCTGCCGTTGGCTGCCAGTGGTAGCGAATCCGAGCCCAAGCTCTTCGCCGCACTCGCGATGACGAAGTCGCAAAAGGCCAGCCCGCTTCCCACCGATTCGGGCGTGTTTTTATACGATAATGAGGCTCAACGCTGGCGTCGATTCGGCCCCAGCATTCAGCAGGTGAACAGCCTCGCCTCTGATCCCTCCAATCCGGCGCATCTCTTTCTCGCCTGCGGCAATGGAATCGTGCGCTCGCAAGATGGCGGCACCTCCTGGCGTATGGTCACTGGCTGGCGTGAGAGCGATATCACTAAGATCGTCGTGGATCCCACCAACGGGCAAAACGTCTATGCTTCCTCTGCGTGGGGAGTGATCATTTCAAAAGATGGCGGCGACACTTGGACGGCGGCCAATCAGGGGTTAATCGAGAAGCTCGTGAAGTCTATCGTCATTGATCATCTCAATCCTCATCGACTGCTCGTAGCGACCACCGCTGGCCTTTTCGAAAGCAACGACCAAGCGCAATCGTGGGAGCAGATTCACGTCCCCACTAGCGACGCGATCCTCGGATTAGACCGCAATCAATCCAACCCTGATCTCTGGATCGCCGGCACGGAAGGGAGCGGCGTGATCCTCTCCAAGGACAACGGCAAAACTTGGCAGTCCACGGCCCCCGCCCTTGCTCAAACCAACATCTACGGCATCACCACCAACCACGCCAACAGCCAAGCCATGGCCGCAGGCGGATGGGGCAAAGGACTGTGGGTGTCCACCGATGGGGGCGACAGCTGGATCGACCGCTCGGCCGGACTCCCCTCCAAGAACATCAGCAAGACCACTTTCGATCAGGCGATTAAAAACCGCCTCTGGGTTTCGACCTTCGAAGAAGGCACCTTCTATTCGGATGATCTCGGCAAAACGTGGCACACAGATGACATCATCAAGCCGGGCGCAGTCGGCAGCATCCTCGGAGCCTACGTAATCGATCTAGGATTCGTCTCGGTCAGCAAGTAACCGTCACCGCTTGACCTCTATCATGCGCATTTCCTAGTCTGCGCGTTCCGCAATTTAAACACGTCAACGCACACACTCATGGCATCAGCTAACGATATTCGCAAAGGACAGGTCATTAAGTTTCACGGAGAGCCTTGTCTCGTGATGGACATGCAACACCGCACGCCCGGAAACCTCCGTGCTTTCGTGCAGGTGAAGATGCGTAACCTCCGTCACGGTAAACAGCTCGACCAACGATTTTCTTCAACCGAATCCGTGGATATCCTCATGACGGAACGTAAGAATCTCGAATTCAGTTACGAAGATCGCAGCAGCTACGCTTTCATCGATCCGGAGACTTACGATCAGATAGAATTGGCAGAGGATAAGATCGGCGACTTGAAGAACTACCTCGCGACGGGTTGTAAGGTCGAGATGCTCTTCGTCGACGAACAACCTCTCAGCATCGACCTTCCCACTTCCGTTACCCTTAAAGTCACCGAGAGTGCTGATGGACTGAAAGGCGATACGGCGAGCAACGTGCAAAAGCCCGCCACCCTGGAAACAGGTATGGTCGTGCAAGTGCCTCTCTTCATCAAGGAAGGCGAGCTGATCAAGGTCAGCACCGCGAGCGGCAGCTACGAAGGTCGCGCCTAACAATCAGGAGACTCGAGCTGCTCTGAGCAGTTTCGGTCCATTTTCAAATCCGCAGTTTGCGCTGCGGATTTTTTATGCTGTTAATGCTTTGATCCCCGCCGCACAGGTTTCCACGGCTTTATCCGAGGAGTCTACCGATACGTTAAGGTTGCGAATTCGCCCATCCACCAGACCATAGATCCAACCGTGAATCGTCAGTTCCTGTCCACGCGCCCAGGCATCCTGCACGACGGTCGTTGCGCACACGTTAGACACTTGTTCGACGACATTGAGCTCACTAAGTTTGGAGTTTTGGGTGACTTCATCAGGCAACTGGTCGAGACAACTGGCGTGTTTGCATTTCACATCCTGCACGTGGCGGAGCCAGTTGTCGGCCAAGCCCACGCGTTGGCAACTCATGGCTGCCCTCACCCCGCCGCAGCCGTAATGCCCCACTACCATGATGTGAGTGACCTTTAGCACATCGACGGCAAATTGAATCACCGAGAGACAATTCAGATCCGTGTGCACGACTACATTGGCAATATTACGATGCACAAACACTTCGCCCGGTAGCAGGCCGATAATCTCATTGGCCGGCACGCGGCTATCCGAGCAGCCGATCCACAGATATTCGGGATTTTGTTGCCGAGCCAATTTCGGAAAAAAATCGGGATCACGTTTTTGAATATCCTCTGCCCACTCAACATTCGATTCGAACAGGTGATTTAACTTTTCCATAGACATCAATGGTTCTCAGTCATTTGCCAATGTCCATCCAGAATACACGAGGCGTTCCACTTGCTAAAAAGCCCTTGGTAGAGAAACTAGACGTGCTTTCAGCACATTCACCCTCACAAACTCACACCATGTCTAATCCGAATATCCCCCAGAAGTCACCCATCGTTAAGAAAATGCCAGCCGGCACCTACTGGTGGTGCGCTTGCGGGCTCTCGAAAGATCAGCCCCTGTGTGACGGGTCGCATAAGGGCTCAGGAATCGCTCCCAAAAAGGTCGAACTCACCGAAGAGCAGACGGTTGCATGGTGCGGCTGCAAACACTCGGCAGACGGGGCATTCTGCGACGGTTCGCACAAGGGATTGTAAGGAAGACTAAAAAGTCGGCTGAGATATAGTTTACCTTGTCATTGCGAGAAGGCCATAGGCCGACGTGGCAATCCACGATTACCCGTTGTTACAACCTGCCGCTGTTCATGGATAGCCGTGTCATCCGCTGTGCGGATTCCTCGCAATGACAATCAGGGCGGCGAGTTATTTCGCTGGATCGGAGGGATGCTCGGCCAAAGGGTGAACTTTAACTTCCATGTAAGGGAACAGCGGCAATGAGCTGATCGCTTGGTGCAACGCCGTCGCGTCCTCCGCGTTCCACAATCCCCAATTGGCCTTTTGGCCGGGCACACGCCACAGACGGCGAATGATTCCCTGATCAGCCAACTCTTTGGCTCGAATACCTTCCGCCACATAAAGCTTCGCGGTGCTTTCCTCTTCTCCTTTCGGAGGGGTGATTTTTATGGAGACTAGAAATTCCATGATGTCGTATAATCAATTAGAGATAGCCGTAGGCGGTCCAGCCGCCATCGACACCGAGCACTTGGCCAGTGACGTGCGACGCCGCGTTTGAAGCAAGAAACAACACCGAGCTCGCGATCTCATCGGGCTCGCCTAATCGCCCCTGAGGCGTGCGCTTGGCGAGAGCATCGACATCAATCTTGCCCTGTCTCTTCAGCTCCATCGTTCCCTCGGTGCTCACGTAGCCCGGAGCCACCGCATTCACGCGAATGCCCTTCTCGGCCCACTCAATCGCCCATGTCTTCGTCAACATGCCGACCGCAGCCTTGGTCGCCACATAGGCTGCGCGCTTCGGCGCGGCCACTGTTCCATAGATCGACGAAAGATTGATGATGACCCCCTTTCCCACAGACGCCATATGCTTCGCGGCCGCCTGGGTGCAGACAAACGTTCCCGTGAGATTCACATCAAGTGTGCGCTGCCAATCCTTCAATGAGAGTTCCAACGAATCGAAGTTCGCAAAGATCCCCGCGTTGTTCACGAGGATATCGAGGCGACCCCATTTCGTAATCGCTGCGTCACAGGCTGCTTGGATGACATCTGGATCGGCGACCGATCCGTTGACCACGCAGGTCGCGTCGGGTTGCCCGATTTTTGCGTGCGAATTTTCTAACGTGGATGCATCGAGATCAATCATCGCGACGCGACATCCTTGAGCCAACAGCGCGGTGGTAATGGCTAAACCGATACCCGCAGCCGCCCCCGTCACGATGGCAACTTGTCCGGAAAGATCAGGGTAAGTCGCAGGGGCAGAATTGGAGTGATCGATGGACGATGATTTCATGATGAATGATAATCCTTAGACGGTAACAGACTTGAACGATAACGACACCGCGACATCCCAGTCAACTTGCCACCCATTACCCGGCTCTTCGCTCATCACCATTTTCCCATCGGCGATATTTAAAGGATTTTTGAGCAAACGCGCATAGGGATCGATCAGCGGTTCGGTCGTGTATTCCGCAAACGTAGCCACGGAACTCGCGGCAACTAAATGACTGTGAAGCGGAAGAAAAACATGAGGCAGAACCGAGCGACCACTCTTCTCAGCGAGATCAATCGCAGCGAGCGCGCCGGGGACTCCTCCACTCGCCGTGGCGTCGACTCGCAGAATATCGACGGCTTCCAGCAAATCCTGAAAGCCCGCTAAACTGGTTACATCTTCACCCGCCGCTAATGGCGTGCGCAGAGCGCTTCGCAGATCTTTCGTGGGACGCCAGAGGTTCGGCGGAAATGGGTCTTCAATAAAATCCAACCCAAGATCATCGAGCAAACTGCAGGCATATTGCGCGGGATTAAAATCGCTCCACATCCAATGCGCATCCACGGCCAATCGTGAACCTTCCGCTGCTTTGATTAATCGCTTCATCAGCCGCGCATCAGCCACGGGATCGTCACCCGGCAAGCACATCTTGATCAGACCATAGCCTTCATCGACCAAAGCTTTGATCTCAGCTTCGAGATCGTCCTCAGGTCTCGTTTCGGGGAAATACCCGGCCACGGCAGCGAGCGGTATCTCTTTCGTTGAACCACCCAAGTGACGATACAGCGGAAGCTCAGCGGTCTTCGCCGCAATATCCCATAGCGCGATATCGATGGCACTGATTGCGCGAACAAACGCGGCCTGGGCAGGAATGTAGTTCTGCTGCAAAGACTGCACAATCTTGCGATGCAGCAGCGCATCCTGATTCAGAATCTTCGGGCCGAGAATCGCGATGGCCTCGCGTAACGGGCTACCTCGCGCATAGCTCACACTAAAGCCCTCTACTCCAGTGTCTGTGCGGAGGCGGAGAACAACATAGTCACGCGCTCGCATCTCGATTTCCTTGAAGCGAATCGCCTGCGGCAATTCGATCGGGCAATCGAGAATATCAAGGCCGGTGATCTTCACGAGTTCACGAAGGCGCGCGCCGACTCGGCAATGCCCTTCGCATCTGGAATCACTCCCGTCTGCAAAACAGGTGAGGCCGGAATCCGGGAATCACGCGCGCCGACCCGACGCACCTTCGTTCCCGGTAGACGTTCACAAATACCAGCGGCGATCTCCGCTCCAAATCCACCAGTTACATTGGCTTCGTGCACGATCATCACGCGACCGCCACAGCTCTTAACGAGCGCATCAATCGCGGAAGTATCCAGCGGCGATAACCAACGTAGATCCAACACGGCGGCAGATATTCCCTGACCAGCAAGTTGATCGGCAGCCTCCTTCGCGTGGAGCGACATGCGGCCCCAGGAAATAATCGCGAGGTCACTTCCCTCCTTGGTTAAACGGGATCCACCAACCGATTCGATCGGCTGATCCATCGTGACCGGACCTTCTTGGCGGTAGAGACCACGGCATTCGAAAATGATAACGGGATCAGGATCAGCCACCGCCGCACGGAGCATCGAGTGCGCATCAGCCGGCGTGGCTGGCATCCCGACCTTGAGGCCCGGAATATGCGTCAACAACGCTTCAAGACTTTGAGAATGTTGCGGGCATGATCCGGGAGTCGCGCCTTGCTGAGTCCGCACCACAATCGATGCCGTGCTCTTACCTTGAGAGACGTAGCGGATGTTGGCCATTTGGTTCACGAATTGATCAAGAGCGACCAACATGAAATCAGCCCACATGATCTCAACCACAGGTTTCATTCCCAACAGCGACGATCCCAATGCAGATCCGAGAATCGCGGCTTCGGCGATTGGCGTGTCGAACACCCGCTCCGCGCCGAACTCCACTTGCAGATTACGGTGGATACCAAAGATACCTCCGCTATGCCCGACGTCTTCGCCGTAAGCGAGGAGTTCAGGCCTTGTGGTCAGCTCAGTGCGCAACGCTTCGTTCACCGCCCGGCCATACATCATCTGTTCGCCATCGGCATCAACCGGGTTCGTTACAAACTTAGGGATGGGTGCGGTGATGTGATCACGCGCCGTCGCCGGATCCGGCAAAGGGGCCTGTCGCACGCGTTCGATCATGGCTTCGATCTCGGCCGTAATCTCTTCGTCAATCGCGGCTAATTGTTCCGCGGTGGCGTGCCCTTCTTTCGTCAGCACGTCTTGCAAAAGCACGAGTGGATCGCGCGCGGCTGCAGCCTTCATATCGTCCTTTGGACGGTAGTGTTGGATATCGCCATTGTAGTGTCCGCCGAGGCGGCTCACTTCGAATTCAATAAAGGTAGGACCGCCACCTTCGCGGGCGGACTTGGCGGCATCGGACACCGCTTTGGCTACGGCCACGGGATCGCAACCATCAGCGATCACATTGGTGATACCACACCCCATGGCGCGTTCGGTCATGCTCTTGATTTGGAGTAATTTCGAGCTGCGCGTTAATTCCGACCATTCGTTATTTTCGCAGATGATGATCAGCGGTAATTGCTCAGCGGCCGCGAAGACCATGCCTTCATGCAAACCACCTTGGCTCATCGCACCGTCGCCGACGGATACAACTACCACGCTGTCTTTCCCTTGTTTTTTGAGAGCCATCGCCACGCCACCCGCAATCGGGACACCCGCGCCAACGATCGAGTTTTCTCCAATAAATCCATACTCGGGTGCCATCATCATAGCCGATCCTGCACGACCACCATTAATGCCTGTAGCACGATGAGCTACTTCCGCCATCGCGGATTCCATGGGAACCCCGGATTCAAGAACCCATCCATGTCCACGGTAAGTGCTGACCACATAGTCATCAGCTCGCAACGCAGACAGCGTCCCCACCGGAATCGCTTCCTGCCCCAAACAAGTGTGCACGGATCCCGCCACCATGGCGTCGCTGCCTCCGCTCAATTCAGAGCATCGTATTTCGAATCTACGGATGGACCGGATTCTCTTGTAGTAGCGCAGCAGCAGAGCAGCACGATTGCCTCCTTGCGCTTCGGCCCAGTCTTTTGCGAGGGCTAGCCTGGCGGGATGAATCTTAGCCGAGTCAGAAATCGCGTTTGCGATAGGGGTATTTTCGTCGCTCATGTGGTGAAACACAATGTCCCTGAAAAGTGAAACGCAAGCGCTCAGGCGACCATGGAACGGGATAAGCTGTCATAGATTTGCAGATCACGCGCCACGAAGACCCCTACCTTCACACGTCAGTGAAACGCGATTGCAGCTTGCAGATAAAACCCCTGCCTCTTCATTAAAAAGTGACGCCAAGGCCGACGCTTTGGCCCAGAACGGCAGATCAATCATTCATCATGACTAAGCTCTCAGACCAAGCCACCTGCGTTCTCGACTGTCAGGACAAGCTCGGCGAAGGCATCTTCTGGTGCCCCAAAGAACAAGTCATCTACTGGGTCGATATCGCGATGCCCTCGTTTTTGCAGCGATACAATCCCGTCACCGCAGAACACAAAACCTGGGCGATGCCGGAGATGATTACCGCGTTGGCCAAGCGCAAGGATGGCACGCTGTTCGTCACCTCTCATCACGGTCTAAATTTCTTTGATCCCCAAAGCGGAACGCTAACCCAAGTCGCCACGCCCGAAGCACACCTCCCACTTAATCGAGCCAACGACGGCTCATCCGATCCGCGTGGTAGATTCTGGTATGGTTCGATGACCAACAACATCGCTGATGATGGCAGCGACCTCCCCATCCCCTCTTCCACCGGCACGCTCTATCGAGTGGAACCCGATTTGAAAATCGTCGCGATGGATGGTCCTGTTGGCATTTCCAACGGCACCTGCTTTAGCCCCGAGGGTAGCATTCTTTACTTCGCCGATACGATGGCCGAGACGATTTACGCCTATGATCTCGATCTCGATTCAGGCGACATCAGCAACAAACGAGTCTTCTCAAATCTTAAAGGACACGGTTATCCCGACGGTTCCACGGTGGATGCGGAAGGCTATGTTTGGAATGCACGATGGGAAGCAGCCTGCGTGATCCGTTTTTCACCCGACGGTGAGATTGATCGCATCGTGAATATCCCCGCTAGTCGCGTCACCTGCTGTGCGTTTGGTGGGGCGAATTTGGACGAGCTCTACGTAACCACGTCGCGCATGAACGTTGATCCGAGCGAGATCGAAAAGCATCCCCAAACCGGTGGACTCTTCGCACTCACACCCGGTGTGCGCGGTCTACCGAGAGCGATGTTCGCTGGTTAAGACTGCAGGAATTTCGATTCCTTATGCGCCCTCTTCACCCGTCCGAAAATCAAAGCCCGTCGTCAGGCCTCCATCGGCCACGATCTGTGCGCCCGTAATCCCCGAAGCTTCATCACTCGCGAGAAATGCGATCGTATTCGCGATTTCTTCCGGCTTAAGCAGACGTCCAATGGGATTACGTTGCTCACGCGTTTTAAGAAAGGATTCGGGATCGGAAGCCGTGCTCAGATGATGCCGGAAAAGGGGTGTGTCCGTCACTCCGGGGCACACGCAATTAACGCGAATACCATCGCGGGCGTGATCCAGTGCGAGCGATCTGGTGAACTGCAAGATACCACCCTTGGAGGTGCAATACGCAATCAGTCCCTGCTCAGCCATATACGAATCGATGCTGCCCACGGTCACGATAGCGCCATGCTTGCGCTCAATCATCTGCGGCAAAACGCAACGCACCGCTTTAACCAATCCCAGTTGGTTCACATTGATCGTGTTGGCCCACTGTTCGTCGGTGAGATCAAGAACATTGCCCACGGCCAGATAGGCCGCGGAGGTCACTAAGATATCGGCATCCCATTCACGCTTCGTGAGCTCCTCACTCACTTGTGTCCAGGTCTCTGTTTTGGAGACATCGCCCTGCACCCAACCCAGCTTATCATCCTCGCGAAAAGCCGGAGTCAAATCGACGCCAATGACGTTGATCCCTTTTACTAAAAATCGTTCGGCGGTCGCCGCACCAATGCCTGATGCTGCTCCTGTAATAACTGCTGTTTGTTGCATGGGGTAACTGCTCCGAGAAGTGACGAGCACCCTCAAATCGTCAAATGAATAGTCCTCTTAAGCGGGACACCCACCATGCGTTCGCGGATCATGATCAAGAGCCCGTTTTAAATGCACTTGCTCTTAAAGCGCGGCGGTCTTTGGTGAGGCCCATGTTTGATTTCAGCGGACGAGTTCTTGTTCTCACCGGCGCGAATGGCGGAATATCCCGAACAATCGCCAAGATGTTTTTCGACATGGGCGCTAATTGTTTCCTCACGGATATCAATGAGCAGGGTGTCATCGATTTCGCCCATTCACTCGATCCAAGTGGCGAACGTTGCGTAGGCATGAAGCAGGATGCATCACAATCAAAGGAGGCCGAAGCGGTAATGAAAGCCGTGAAGGAGAAATTTGGTAAGGTAGATTTTCTCGTCACTGCCGTGGGATTTTATCGCGATCAGATGATCCACAACATGACTGACGAACAGTGGAATGATTCACTGAGCATCAATTTAGACAGCGTGTTTTACACCTGCCGAGCCGTCATCCCTTTATTGGCCGATGGAGGTGCGATCGTGAACATCTCCTCCATGTCGGGGCACCGTGGTTCTTTCATGCATTCGGATTATGCCGCGGGCAAAGGTGGCGTGCTCGCGTTCACCCGCACCCTCGCCTTGGAGCTCGCGCCGCGAATCCGAGTGAATGCCGTTTCACCCGGCCTGATTGATACTCCAATGGTTATTCCGTTGATGGTAAAAAAAGGCCCCATACTCATTGAAGCCACTCCCATGAAAAGATTGGGACGTCCCGAAGAAGTAGCCGGAGCGGTGGCCTATCTCTGCTCTGATTTATCCAGCTTCATCACGGCTGAAACCATTCATATTAATGGCGGATTGCACGTCGTGAGCTAGTAACAGAACTCTTTTCCTAGTTACTGAACATCCCCACCGACCAGAATTCCCCTTATGCGCATCCAACATGTTGAATCCCGTTTAATCGGAGGCGCCCACTTTGTCGAAATCACGACCGAATGTGGTCTGATAGGCTTAGGCCAATCCGCCTGTTGGGGCTACCCCGCTGCGGTCAGCGAAGTGGTCGCTGTCTTTTCTGAATACCTGATCGGCAAGGATGCCGGAAATATCGAACAACATTGGCAACACCTCTACCGCATGGGCCCCTTCCGAGGCTCGGTCGTAGGAGGCGCACTGAGCGCGGTTGATATCGCCCTCTGGGATATTAAAGGTCAACGATTCGGAGTCCCCATCTGGGAATTACTTGGCGGAAAATGTCGTGACCGTTTACGCCTACTTTTGTTAATGCTCGGCGATTTCACGCCTGATGAAGTCGCGACGAAAATTCGTGACGGCGTGAGCCAAGGCTACACCGCGGTTAAGTTTGACCCCATCCCCACCAATTCTGGCGATATGTCTTTTGATCGCCTCGTTTCTGAGGTGAATGGTCGAGTCGAGTCCGCCCGCGATGCCGCCGGTAAAGATGTCGATATCGTGTTGGAACTTCATCGCCGTCTCACCCCGTTGACGGCTCTGCCCCTGATCGATCAACTACTGAAATTCAACTGCCTCTTCATCGAAGATCCCGTTCAGATTGATAGCATCAGCTCACAAGCCGATATGGCTGCCAGAAGCACGGCCCCCATCGCCAACGGCGAGCGACTGAACACGATCTGGGAATACCGCGAACTCCTCGCACAAGGCGGTTCGCAATACCTGCGACCCGACCCAGGATTGGCTGGTGGCATCACCCATTGCAAAAAGATCGCGGCCATCGGCGAGAGTTACCACTCCGCAGTTGTTACTCATAATTTCCTCGGTCCCGTGCTGACCGCGGCGTCCGCTCATCTAGTGACTTCGATTCCAAATTTCGTTGTGCTGGAATATTCTGACATCGATGAAGGACCTGCCGCTCAAGGATACATCAGTCATCTCAAACGTGAGGGCGGCGACCTACTGATCCCCGACACTCCAGGTCTCGGTGTGAGCCTCAATCCTGATATGCCTGACATCAGCTTGAGTCCGCTAAAAGATCCACTGCACAAGATTCCGTTACGCCGTGACGGCTCCGTCGCTTGGTCGGTCTAAAGCGGTATTTTGTGTGATCCGAAGTTGCATCCGTAATCCCAGCCCTTTGGTCTAGCGCACGATGCGCGTTACCCCTATCAACAGCGCGGAGGCGGTCTTTGAATCGTTCTTCGATGAGCAACTCAGCGAACTGGATCAATGGACCTGTGATGCTCCCGGGGCCGTCGGCCTCAAGCTCATCCCGAGCTGGGCATTTGTCATCGTTGATTGGGAGAAACCGGCAGCCGACGGTCTCGTCCTACGGATGCGGCGCAGCTACGAATCGCTCGACTGCTCCAACTACGATCGCCTGATTGTCGCGATCAACTTGCCGGAGGACAGCACGATCAGTCTTTCGGCCGAAACCGATGCCGGTTCACGCAGTCGCCAAGGAACCCCCTGCGGCGCTACGCGACATGAGGAATGGCTTCCACTTGAAGGCGCGAAACACATTTACTCGCTCACCGTCGAAGTGCACACACCTCGTCCCGTATCGGGCTCGGCTTGGCTCCTTTGGTTCGGTTTACAACACACCGAGCGCGTGCCTCAACATCTCGCGCAGTGGGATGGTTACGACGAGAAATGGGACAAATATCTGCAACCTCCAGAATTCGAACCGACTTTCAATCCCACCTACGGATTGATGCTCAACGCAGAGGAGCTAAATGAGGTGCGGAAGGAGTTTGCCGATACCGAACTTCCTCGTGAACTGCGCAAAGTTGGCGAGATCGCGCGCGCGATTCGTCCCGAAAGTCTGATCGCGGAAAATATTAATTTCTGGAATTTCAATGGATTCCGTCGCGAGCGAGACATGGGCAAGATGATTACGATGCACGGTCCGTTTGCGGCGCAGGCCGGTGTGCTTTGGAAAGACAAAGACCTTTGCCGGCATGCGGCCCGTTTCGCGATGAGCCTCGTGCATTGTGATCATTGGGAGGATATTTTTTTCGCGTGGATGCCGGGGAGCAGCTGGGACCAACGCGGCTTCGTGCAATCGATGGGCGTGCTCGAATGCTCCATGATTCTCGATCTCTGCGGCGAATGGTTCACGCCGCTCGGACGCGAGCTAATCTTGAAGCGCATCTCGATCGAAGGCCATGGCGCGATGTGTCAGGCGTCCTGGTGGTGGGAATATATGTTTCACACCAACCAAATGATCTGGATCTCGCCAGCGCGACTTTACGGATCTCTGGTGCTCGAAAAAACAATGCCAGCCCGTTGCGAAAATTACCCGCGACCAGCGGAATCGCGCGTCGCACCTCACACGGAAATTATCTGGAAAAATGTGCAGGACAATCTCGAGTTAGCCCTGCTGCCGGATGGTGGTTATGTTGAAGGTGCTGCGTATTTTACTTGGGTCGCGAAGCAAGTAGGATTCGCCACTCTGCTCTACGCTCGCGGACGCGATCAGGATCCACGAAAGCTCGTTCCCCCATCCATCTACAAAACGGATCGTTTCGCCGAGATGCTCTGCTCAACTGACGAAGGTCAGGACATGCTGCTCACCGGTGATGCCGCCTATGCAGTCGGCGAAGGCATGGCCTTCCTCGCGTGGCTCATGCCCGAATCGCATTGGGTCACCATTTATCGAAAATCTCTTAAACGCGCGGGAGCAGGTTCAATGCTGCTGCCGATGAAATTGGATAAAGAAATCCCTCAGCAGGGCCCCGAATTCACGCCATTTATCGAGATGCCCGATCTGGGCTACATGGCCTCGGTGAGAAAACTGGGCGACGAGCAGGTGAAGCTGTTCCTGATGGGCAACAAGGCCGGCGGCGATCACCAGCACGAAGACAAAGGGAGCTTCATTCTTGAATGCGCGGGCGACAGTTTTTCCTTCGATTTCGGATCAGTGGATTACTCGAATCCCGTCACCACGCTGCTCAAACAATGTCAGCGGCATAACATGCTCACGCCTTGGAGCGAAACTGAGCGTCCCTGCCCCGCCAATCCGATCCGCACGGATGTAAAACCAAAAGGCTCGGGGAATGACACTAGCTTTCACGCCACGATCGACGCCACCGCTGGCTGGGAAGGCTGGTTCACAAAATGGCAACGCACATGGGATTCACCGACGCCGGATACGATCATCATCACCGACGAATGGGCGGTGGAGAAAGGCGAAGGCGCCACCTTCCATTGGACCACGCGACTACCCATCGAGATCAAAGACAATCGCGTCATCATCCAAGGTCGCCGAGCACGCGCTGAATTCGATGTGCCCAAGGGAGTCGAAGCAGTAATCGAACAACTCCCCCTTCTCGATCCACGGCGCCAAGCCACCGATGACCAACGCAACGAACAGATCCAATTCGGCTGGGCCCACGCCGAAACTCAACCGCGCCTCACGATGCGCCAACGCGGCACGTCCGGGATCCTGCAGATCAAAGTGCAGCTCATATTGCTCTAGATTCTACTCGCGTCGTCTCTGTTCACCCCTACAAAAAACCTCGGTATAAATACCGAGGTTTTATAAAGAGTCGGGAAAAACTCGGGTCGCTTATGCGACGCGTTCGACGACCAAAGGTGGAGGAGTCGGACGCTTCGGTGCGAGACGGTAAGCCGTCTTGAAGGATTCGAGCGCCTGCTCAAGTTTCGCCTCGTCGTTATAGTGAATCATCATGAGCGGCTCGCCCTGTTTGACTTGGGTGCCCACTTTTCTGATCTCGGAAACTCCGACGGCGTGATCGATTTTGCCCTTCTTATCAGGACCCGCACCGAGGATGGAAACACCTTGAGCAATGAGAGCGGCATTGATCGTGTGCACATAACCACGCTTCGGAGCGGGTAACTTACGCACGTGCTTGGCGGCAGGGAACTTCTCAGGATCATCGACGTAAGAGGTGTCGCCGCCCTGAGCTTCAATAATGTCCCTGAATTTCTGGAGCGCAGAACCGTCGGTCAAATGACGATGCACGGTTTGCTTCGCGGAGAGAGTCGAACCTGCGACACCGGCGAGACGCACGATCTCCATGCCGAGCTTCAACACGAGTTCCTTAAAATCATCAGGACCTTCTCCCTTTAGAAGTTGAATCGCTTCCTTCACTTCAAGTGAGGTGCCGACCGTATCACCGAGAGGTTGATTCATGTCGGTCACCAAAGCGACGCAACGACGTTTCATCGAACGGCCAACGCGAGTCATCGAGCGAGCGAGTTGCTTGGCTTGCTCAAGATCCTTGATGAAGGAGCCGTTGCCCCACTTCACATCAATCACGAGTCCTTCGGAACCTTCAGCGAGTTTACGGGAAAGCACGCTACCGGTAATCAAAGGAAGACTTGGGATCGTGCCGGTTTCCTTGCGGAGTTCGTAGAAAATGGCATCGGCTGGCGCGAGCTTTTCATCCTGCTTCACAACCGCACCGCCGATTTTGGCGAGCTGCTTCACGAAGTCCTCGATGGACAGTTCGTCATTAAAGCCGGGGAAACTTCTAAGTTTGTGCAACGGGCTGATAATATAATCATGCTCCACACCACACATGCTTGGCACAACTACACCAGCGGCCATTGCGAGAGGAGTGAGCACGAGCGCCGTCTTGTCACCTACACCACCGGTCGAATACTTATCGATCTTCGGTTTTGCGATCCGGGAAAGGTCGATCACCTCGCCGGAGAGCATCATCTCTTCGGTCAGAATCGCCGTTTCTTGGGCGGACATATTGGCGAAGAAAATCGCCATTAAAAGAGCCGAAAGCTGATGCTTGGGCATATCGCCATCTAGCGTGCTATCAACGATATAACGGATTTCTTCTTGGCTAAATTCTTGGCCGTCTCGTTTCTTCTCGATTAGCTGTGTAAACGTAGGCTTAACGAATCGACGTGACGGAATAGTGCGTTTGCTGCTCATGTGGTGCGTGGTGATATAAACTGCGAGTGCCTGCAGGCGGAAAAGTATTCGAGCGCAGCAGACCGAAACAAAAATGTCGAGACAAAACGCCCCCACGCACTGGGCAATGTCGTTATTAACTACTACCAATCAGCAGATTACAATTCGTAACATTTGTAACGCCTCGACCCACCAATAAAATCCACGCTTGCGCGTTGGGCGATCGGCTTTCTGTAATTGTGCGATGAACGTGACGTTTAACCTCGCCTCCGAGCTAGAAACCGCTCTCCAAGACGCTGCTCAAACCGCTGGTTTGGAAGCAGATGCGTTGAATACTGAGGTGCGCACGGCTGATCCACGTCACGGTGATTTCCAAGCCAACGGCGTTTTGGGCTATGCTAAAGCGCGAAAACTCAACCCTCGCGCCACGGCTGAGCAAATCGTGGCCGCCCTACCTGAGGACCTACTGGCGCGATGCGAAGTCTCCATCGCCGGTCCCGGATTTATCAATTTCACATTCGGAGCAGACACTCTGCTCGATTGGCTCCAGAAGCACGATACCGTCGATCATTTGAAATCAGGCGCCTCAGCCTTTTATCAAGGCCAGCGGTTCGTGGTCGATTACAGCTCACCCAACACCGCCAAACAACTCCACGTCGGCCATATTAGAAGCATGGTCATCGGCGAAGCGATTTGCCGCATGCTCTCCTTTTGCGGAGCCGAGGTGACGCGCGACAACCATATCGGCGACTGGGGCACTCAATTCGGAAAGCTCATTTGGGGTTACAAAAATCTCCTCGACGAAAACGCCCTTCAGACCGATGCGCTTGAGGAACTTGAACGGCTCTACAAAGCCGCCGACGCTGCGACCAAAGAAGACGCCGCTACACTTGATGCCGCGCGTGCCGAACTAGTGAAACTCCAACAAGGCGACGCGGAGAATCTCGCCCTCTGGAAGCAAATCATCGCGATCAGCTCCAGCGCTTTCCAGAAGGTTTACGACCGCCTCGATATCAAATTCGACCACGAACACGGCGAGAGTTTCTACCGGGACCAATTGGCACGCGTTTACCAGGAACTAGAGGAAACCGGCCTATCCAGCGAATCGCAGGGCGCACTAGTCGTATTCCATCCGGAGCATCCACGCTTCAAGACCCAACCCTTTATCGTCCGCAAGTCCGACGGTGCGTCTAACTATGCCACCACTGATCTGGCCACGATGCTCTACCGAACGGAGCACTTCAAAGCCGACGCGATCATCGTCCTCACCGATACGCGCCAATCCGATCACTTCCAGCAACTCTGGCTCACCACCGTGAAATGGTATGCCGCCAAAAATTATCCGCTCCCCCGTTTTGAGCATGTCTCCTTCGGCTCCATTCTCGGCGATGATGGCAAAGCTATCAAAACGCGTTCCGGCGATCCGATCCGTTTGCATGCGCTTTTAGAAGAAGCCTGCGACCGCGCCTACACGTTAGTCTCGGAGAAATCTCCCGATATCCCCGAGGAGGAACGCCAGGAAATCGGTCGCACCGTCGGGATGGGTGCGGTGCGCTACGCTGATCTTTCACAGAACCGCAGCAGCGATTACGTTTTCAATTGGGAGAAAATCCTCTCCTTCGAGGGCAATACGGCTCCCTATTTACTCTACGCGGTCACGCGAATTCATTCAATTTTCCGTAAACTCGATTTCGATCCTGCAACCATCGAAACGGCAACCGCCGCTGCGCCGGAAACTCCGAACGAGCAGGCTCTCGCGCGAAAATTAGTCGGCCTAGCCGCCGTGCTCAACATGACGACTGAGCAACTGCGCCCTCATTTCCTCTGCACCTACCTCTACGAACTCGCCGGTGCATTCAGCAGCTTTTACTCAGCAGACAAGGTCTTGGTCGAAGACGAAGCAGTCCGTGCTCGTCGCTTGCTCCTTTGTGCGCGCACTCTCTTGGTTTTGGAAACGGGACTGCACATGCTGGGACTGCGCACGTTGCAACGCATGTAGCCGCTCTCCATCCGACGATCCGAGCTTCCCCACAAATCGCTTGCGGCTGACGTCGCGCGAGATCAGATTCCCCTCTTTATGGCCACGCAGGAATTCTACATCCGCAACGAGTCCGAAACCGAAGCCCGTGGGCCTTTCAATCAGGAACAACTCTCCTCGTTGGCTGACACCGGCCAATTGACCGATGAGACTTTCGTCTACAACGAAGCCTCTGAAGACTGGGTAGTCATCGGCACCAACCTCGAATTGAAAGCCCCCCTTTTCCCCGAAAAGAAGAAGCTGCAAATCAGGGCACAAGTTGAGGAAGAAACGGCGGATCGAGCTAAAACTGATAGCCGCCCTCCTGTCACAGTTGACGAAATGTTGGCTGCTGCCGAAGGGCGCACTGCAGACACCAAGGACAGACTTGATCCTCAAATCGCCATGGGACGTGCTGCGGCTATCGGGGCATGGAGTGTTTTCATCATGCTCATACTTTCAAGCGCGGCAGAGATAGCACCCTCGATTGATTTCGTAACTAAATTCCAAGTAGAGAAACTGCTGGAACATCCCCTCGTTATTTTAGGTGCACTCGATCTTTTCTTAGCGGTGATTGTCGGACTGGGTATGCTCTCGGCCTACCCGGTGATTCGCTTTCGTGCTGCGCTCGGTCTGGGTTTTCTCGGCTTCATCTTCTTTACTCAAGGGCTTTCCATGCCGTTTCTCGCAGTTGTCGCAGGATCAGCTGGTCTCTATGTGTGCACCGTCACGGTAAGCATTCCAATCGTCCTCATTTCATCACTCGTAGGTATCGCCGGCATGTTGGGTGTCGTCTACCATATGATCCTCGGCGGTAGCTGATCACACCATGGCAAGACTCGCCGATTATTGGCGTCGATTTCGCGAACTTTACCAAAAGGAAATCTGGCAGCCCGAATACCTAGAGGATCGCTCGTGGAGAGGATACCTTTATACGCTACTGCGCATATTTTCGATTAGCATCACGGTTTTCACCGAGACTCGGGCCGCAAGTCGCGCCGCCGCACTTAGCTTCAGTTCCCTGTTAGGCTTTGGTCCCCTGATCGCCATCACCATGGTTGTCGCCGGAATGGTAGTGAAGCAGGACGATCCGGATCTCGCGGTGAACACCTTGAATCGGATAATCAAATTCATCGCGCCTCAAGTCGGAGAATATGAAACCCAATCCGTTGCGCAGGATCCCGAAAATTCCTTCACTGTAGAAGACCGGTCGCGCGCGATCGCCCCTTCGCCAAAGTTGAGCGCGAAGGAAGATACCGATTCAGAGTCATCCAGTCTATCCACAACCAGAGCTGAAGAAAAGCGCGGCGAAGTGAATCCCGAGCTCGTGCAACTTATCAACGGCGTCGTCGCTGGTTCACGCTCAAGCACGGCCGGAGCACTCGGTGCGCTCACCCTCGTGCTGATCGTCATCCTGTTGTTTAAATCGATTGAGGATGCCTTTAACGAAATTTGGGGTGTCCGCGAAGGACGCGCGTGGCTGATGCGAATCATCTACTATTGGACGATCCTCACGCTGGGGGCCGTATTGTTCTTCGCCTCGATCACGCTTTTGGGCGCGGGAGCCTTCATCAACGTATTTATCGAAAAACTCCCCTTCGGTCACGAATTAGTAGATGCCACGCGTTGGATGCTGCCGCTCGTTTCCGTCGCATTCGTGATCAGCATGCTCACGCTGTTTTATCGCTACATCCCGAACACGCATGTCTTTTGGCGGGCCGCATTCGTCGGCGCGTTGATCGTGGCCTTGCTGTTATTCCTGAATAACTACCTCGCATTCATTTACGTGCGACGCGTGGTTCTCGCCAAGAGTCTCTACGGTTCTCTCGGCATCCTCCCGATTCTGATGTTCGGGCTCTATATTTTCTGGCTTTACGTGTTGATCGGTGGACAGATCAGTTACGCGGTGCAGAATGTGCATTTCCGCAGCAGTCAAAATGCGTGGAGCACGCTTTCTGTTCGCACGCGTGAGCGACTGTCCCTGCTGGTGCTGATCACGATCGGGCGCCGTTTTCAGGACTGCCTGGCCCCCGCGACTGCCTCTGAGCTTAGCGGCATGATGAAAGTGCCCACGCAGATTCTCAATGAGAGCATTAATCTTCTCATTGATATGAAACTCGTGACTCCGATCCCCTCAGGCGAAGCCGAACCATCCTCCGATTTTCAATATCAGCCCTCGCGTCCTCTTCAGCGCATTACCCTGAGCGAATTCTGGGACAGCTTTGAACAACAGGGCGAAAACCTCGAAGGCGATAATTTCGATCACCTCGAACCGCTCCTCCGTGAATACCGCTCTAATATGACGGAACAGGCCCAGACTGACTTTCTGCGCAAACCGCTTGATCTCTTAATCACAGAGTATCCGATCACCCAGAGTCGGCCTCCCTACGCCTTTAACGAATAACACTCTGCTCATCGACTCTAAGCATCACTGCGGCCTAGGTCTCCCAATTAGCCCTTGCCTCGGTAGCTGGCCCTCCTAGCTTCGCCCGTTTACACCCATGTTTACCTGGATTCAGAAATACTTCCAACGCCACTTCGGCATCATCTGCTTTTTAATTCTCGGCGCCATGGGCATACCGCTCATCGTCGTCTTCGCCCCTTCGGATGGCATTGGTCAAGGCGACCAGAAGGCATTCGTGCGCGAGGTGTTCGGCTACAATCTTGGCTCCCAACAAGATCAAGCCCGCCTCTTCGGTGATGCCAACTTAAGTGCGACCCTGCAACTCGGTTATGCCGGCGCCAGCGGTGAGCAATTGCAGCAATACGCTTTTCAGCGTGCCGCAGCTCTCCATCTCGCAGATGAGCGCAACATACCCGCGACCACACCTGCTGAAATCACAGAGGCCATCAAAGAGATGCAGGTATTCCGGAATGAGGACGGAAAGTTCGATGCCCAACGCTATGCGACGTTTCGCGAGAGCCTCAAAACCGGAACACGGATGACCGAAGCCGACGTCACTCGCGTCATCGCTGATGATGTGCGCGCCGAAAAACTCCGCACGATTCTTGCGGGCCCGGGCTATGTGCTTGACGCTGATGTCGCCGCACAGCTCGCTCGCATTGAAACCACGTGGACTCTCTCGATTGCTGAAGCTGATTACAAAAAATTTAATCCGAGCATCGAGGCCGGCAGTGATGTCCTCGCCAAATTCTTTGGCGACAATACATTCCGCTATGAAATCGGACCGCGGGTCAGACTCCGCTACATCGATTTCCCTGCCGCTAAATATCTGGATCAGGTCACGACCAATGAAGACGAATTAAAGGCCTTCTTTGAAGCCAATCCTTTACGCTTTGAAAAGCCAGCCGAAGGAGACACACCTGCCGGTCCAGCCACCAGTGCAGATTTCGAAATCGTGCGCGCCGAGGTTGAAGCCCAGCTCAAACTAGCTAAGGCCCGCGAGCTTGCCACCCACGAAGCCTCTGATCTCACCCTCGCTTTCTACCAAAACGCGCAAAAAGGAACGCTCTTCAACGATGAAGCTGTTATTGATTCATTCCTCGCGGCCAACAACTTCTCCACCAAGCCATTGACGTCTTTCACCATTGAGGAAGGTCCAAGTGAGCTCGGCAATTCGGCTGATGTGACCAACGCAGCGTTCAAACTCGGTGAGCGCAGATTCTATTCGGATGCGATTCCCGTCCAGAACGGTGCTGTCATTCTCCTCTGGCAGGAAGTTCTGCCCAATCGTATGCCCCTCATGAGCGAAGTGCTCAAGAAGGTAACCGCAGACTATACCGAGACCGAAAAACGCAAGCGCTTCGTCGCCTCAGGAAAAATTATCCAAACCACGCTCGCCTCGCGATTGGAAGCGGGAGATGATTTCGCGACGGCTGCGCAAACCGCGTCCAACACCACTGGCGTCACCGTAGATGTGAAGAGTCTATCCCCCTTTACTGCTTCGAACCCTCCGGAAGCGAGCGAGTTCTCCACTTACGGTCCATTGGAAACTTTGAAGAAAGGCCAAGTCTCGGCCATGATCATCAAGGATCAAAAGGGCGTTCTGGTTTACGCTGCTGACAAGCAACTGCCTGACCTCACTGCTGCCAATCCACTCTATCAGCAAACCCGTAAGCAGATCGCAATCACGACCTCTCGATTAGGCGTCAGCAAATATCTCGAGCAGCTCGTTCGCCAGGAACTGGAGAAATCGATGCCCCCGGTTAACTAATTTACAGCCCGCCGCTTCTACGCGGCGGGCTTTTTTGTGTCCGCTAACTCCGGCCAAGCGTTCATCCGCACCCCGAACCGTTCGCCCCAAATCGCTCGTCTCGATGAGTTGGCTCTCGAAACTCAGGCTAATTGCTCCTTCACTCGATCTGAACTTCCCCGGATAAGTCAGTCTGAAATCGTAACTTGCCGTTACATCAGACGTCTTTTAACCAGCTAATTCACACTTCCCTAAATTTTCGGTAACTTTTCGCCGACTCCCGTGTTCTCAATTTAGAACCACAGCACTGATAACATCACGAACTCCATGTCGCCACAGGTCTTTCGCTCTTCCCCCTTCATCCTTGCCCTTCTGCTTGCTCTGCTTTCCACCCAACCGGTGGCAGCCGCAGAACTTACCCTGCAAGAGTGCATCACCCGTGCGCTGGATAAGAATTTCCAACTCCAAATCCAGAGTTTCGAAACCGCCAACGCGAACGAAAGCCTCTCGGCGTCACAGTCATCTTACGATCCCAGTTTCACGCTCTCTGCCAGCAAGAGCGCCAGTCAGGCCGATCAACCCTCCACCTCTTTGGTGGGCACCAAAAACGACAACTTCAATACGCGCGTCAGCGTCTCCCAAAAGATTACGACCGGTGCCACCGTTAACGTCAGCAGCACGTTGATCCGCAACGAGACCAACAATTCTTTTGCCACGCTGAATCCCGCCTATAACGCCGACGTCACTCTCTCAATCAAGCAGCCTCTCCTCAAAAACGCGGGCTCCGCCGTAAATAAAGCCGCCATCCGGCGCGCCGAGATTGGCGTCACGATAGCCGAGCAAAACTACAAGAGCAACGTGCTCCAACTCGTGCGCGACACCGAAGTAGCCTACTTCAGTCTCGTCTTCGCTCGCGAACAATTGAAGGTGCGCTCTCTCAGCCTCGAACTCGCCGAGAAACTCTACGAAGAGAACCGCACTAAAAAGGACACCGGCGTTGCGACCGATCTCGATGTGCTCCAATCCGAGGTCGGTGTAGCCACCGCCCGTCGCGCCGTTCTTCTGGCCCAGCAGCAGGTTCGTAATTCTCAGGACAACTTACTCAATATCATCGGTCAATTTGAGTTCGATGCCACGCTGGGCGAGGTCAGTCTCCCCGCTACCGTCAAACTACAGCCTGATTTCCAACGTTCTTACGCCCTCGCTCGCGCTAATTATCCTGATTACAATTCTGCTGAAAGCACCCTCGAGCAATTGGAAATCTCCGCGGCCGCTGCCAGACGCAATCGCTTACCTTCTCTCGATCTCGGCGGTGCCGTCGGCTACAACACCAGAGACAGCCACGCGAGCGATGCCTTCGATCGCCTACCCGATGGTGACGGCTATGCTTGGCAGGTGGATCTCTCCCTCAATATCCCCTGGGGCATGCGCTCCGAGAAAGCACAGTATCAAACGGCTCTCAACAATCTGCAGCGCCAAAAAATGCGCCTCCGCCAGATCGATCAAAATCTAACTGTTCAAGTTCGCTCCGCCGTGCTCTCTGTCGAAACCAATCTCGAAAGCGTTACTATTTCCGCTCAAGCCACTTCACTCAGCGAAAACCAATACGAGCTCGAAAAAGCCCGTTTCGATGCTGGTCTCTCGACCAGCCGGCGCGTGCTCGAAGCTCAAGATGATTTGGAGACAGCTCGCGTCGCCGAATTACAATCCCGTGTAAATCTTCGTAGTGCGATTGCCGAGCTTCACCGGCTCGAAGGCACTTCCCTCGCGCTCTACAATATCGCGATCGACGCAAACACTGCCGCCGTCAACTAAAGCGCCACGCGCGCCTCAGTCTTCCGGAAACAAATCCGCCGGATTTGCAATCGCCGCATCGACCGTGCGATGCCCCGGGATCTGCGTGCGAAACCAAGTGCGCTGCTTCTTCACCAAAGCGCGCGTGTTTTGAGCAATTTTCTCGGCCAACGATTCGGCCGGCAATTCACCCGCCAACATCGCAATCACCTCACGATAACCGATGGAGAGAGCCGCACTCGGGTTGACCTGCAGATTCCTCGGCAACAGTTGCTCGACCTCAGTCACCAATCCCGCTGCCAACATTGCATCGACTCGTTGACTGATGCGCTGCACCAAGACCTCCGGATCGCGCACGAGCTCGACTAACTTGATTTCGTAGTCTGCAAACGCAGAAGGTTGCGCTGCAAAATCGGCGCGCAACTGCAGCAAAGTTTTGCCCGAAGCCAGACACCGCTCTAGAGCTCGCGTTACGCGTCGTGGGTTATCTCGATCCAAAGTGCCCAGCCCATCGGGGTTCAATTCCTTGAGCATGGCAACCGCCTCCGGAAGCGACATCGCCTCGACCTTAGCGCGGGTTTCGTCCGTGACATTAATACCATCAACCACCGGGGCCAAAAAAGCCTTGAGATAAAAACCACTGCCCCCCGTCACCAAGACTCGACGGCCTCGGGTAAGAATCTCACTCACCGTCTCCCGAGCCATCGTCACGTATCGTGCAATATCCATTCGCTCCGATGGTTCACAGATATCGATCAGATGATGCGGCACCCGCGCCAGGTCATCCTTCGTCGGCTTCGCTGTTCCGATATCCATTCCTCGATAGAATAACAGCGAATCACACGATACGATTTCCGCGTCATTTTCTTCCGCCGAGCTCAAGGCCAACTCCGTTTTCCCGACAGCAGTGCTACCAGTTAGGAGATGAATCGTTTGACGCGTAGACATGACGGGCAAGAGTTGGGCCAAGCGTCCCCATCGTGCAAGCGTGTGATTTCTCCCGCGCGTTCTCCTATTCATGCTCGCCGCCACGCTTCGAGCCCTACTAGCATAACCTCGGCTTTGAAACTGCGATTTATTTTTAATCCCCACTCCGGTCACAATCTCCGGAATCCGCATCTCTTGCACCGCGCACGCGCCTTTATTCTAGAGCAGCAACTCGATGCCACTGTCGTCCCCACGGAAGGGCCACTGCACGCCACTGAGCTGGCTCGTCAGGCGATTGCTGAAGGTTGTGATACCGTGGTAGCCATGGGCGGTGATGGCACGATCAACGAAGTGGCTACGGGCCTGATCGACACCAAGACCACCCTCGGGCTGATCCCGTGCGGGTCCGGCAACGGCCTCGGACGGCATCTTGGCATCCCCAAGCCCAACCAACTCGCTTTCGATACCCTGCTCAAAGGTCGCCTCCGCGTAATTGATACTGGCGAAGCGAATGGGCGACCATTTTTCAATGTCATGGGCTTAGGATTCGATGCCGCTATCGCGGATCGATTCGCCAATCTGACTAAACGTGGATTCCAAGCTTACGTTCGCACGACGCTTTCGGCGTGGAGTTCCTATCAGCCGCAAAACGTCATTGTGCACAACGGTGACCAGACGATCGAAAGCCCTGCCCTCATCCTCTCGGTCGCAAATTCGGACCAATTTGGAAATAACTGCTACATTGCCCCCGGCGCACAAGTCGACGATGGCGTGATCGATCTGACGATACTCAAGCCGGTTGGCTTCTTTAAATCCATTCCCTTGGCGATGCGGCTCTTTCGGGGCAGTCTCGATGCATCACCTCATGCTATCCGCATGAGTGGCTCTAAATTTATAATTCAACGCCCTACTGCCGGTCTTGTTCATGCCGATGGTGAACCATTCAGCACCAGTGCCGATGTCACGGTGACCGTGCTCCCTAAAAGTTTGCGAGTGCTAGTGCCCGTCGATTCCTAAGTAGGGATATCACGGAAGGTAGCCACGCGATTGAGGCCTCCTTCTTTCGCCGCGTAGAGCGCTTTATCAGCCGCCGCGATCAATTCAGCGGCGCCACTCGCATTGCGTGGAAAATCAGCCACCCCTTCACTAATCGTCAGCGGCAAACCCAAATCTTCCACTGCTGGCACCGCATCAGCCTCGATCTCAGCTCGCACTACATCTGC
>PAUB01000033.1 GCA_002713695.1 Opitutaceae bacterium | reverse complement strand
CTTCTGCTCAGTCGTATATCTCTTGCCTTTCATGGTCTGGGTCCTTTCTAGGTTCCCAGACTAACTCTCTCAATGGCTCAGTTTTCGTAACCCCGACCACACATAAAAATGATTCCGTTGCCCGTTGTTCGATCAATGAACTTTCGTGGCACTTGCAGAACTCTTGCCTGCTGATATCAAGTTTTCAACATCAGTTTGAGGCGTGGTAATTTTTGCCCTGATCAAGATTTCGTAGTGAACCGGGATATTAGAATAGCTTTGTTGTCATCGCGAGCCCGACGAAGTCGGCTTGCCGCGTGGGTGATGGAATGCACACTTTTGAGATGGTTACTAAACTGCTCCACACTCGCATGCGCGTGAACGATCTCGCGGCGACCGTGAAATTCTATGAAGAGGCGCTCGGTTTGAAACTGACTCGTCAGCATACCTCGCCGCGTGGTGCACAGCTCGCGTTCCTCCAAACGCCGAACAGCGATGAGGAGATTGAGATCTGCCAGATGCCTGATGGCGCGACCCCGGTTGTTGTGCAGGAGGATCTGATGCATCTCGCGTTTGAGGTGGAAGATCTCGCGGCCTATACCGCAGCAATTAAAGCCAAGGGTTACGAATTGAGTGATGGCCCTACGAATTCGAGTAGCGGTTCTGTGATCGCATTTATCGATGCGCCGGAAGGCTACGAAGTGGAACTGATCCAACGCGCGAAGTGAGTTTTTAAATATGGAAAGCTGGAAATCAGGAAAATACCTGTGCTATCGCGCTTGAGCGCGTTCGTAGGCGAAGAGGTATTGCTGGGCGAGGCCAGCGAGTGGTCCGAAATGCTGGCGGCCGAAGTGGGTGATTTGATCCGGCTTCCAGCCGGTTAGATCGTAACGCTTGGCCATGGCTTTAAGAATCCAGGTATCGACAGGAAATGCTTCGAGCTTTCCCGCGCCGAAGAGAAGCACGCAGTCGGCGACCTTCGCTCCGACGCCGGGTAGCTCTATTAATCGCTGCTTGGCTACGGGATAGGGGAGTTGTTCGGTCTCATCGAGCCAACCGGGTCGCGCGGCGAGGTATTGTGCGGTGGCCGCGATATAGCGGGCTCGAAAACCGAGCAGGCATTTGCGCAGGGTGTCTTCGGGAATGGCCGCGAGGGTTTCCCAAGTAGGTAACGCGTGAAGATTTGGTGCGATTTCGGCGCCGTAGTTCTTCGCGAGGAGAGCGACCATTTCTTTGATCTGCACGATCTGTTTGGTCGCGCTGCAGAGAAAGCAGAGCAGAGTTTCGCCAAATGGCTGACGAGGAATCCGCAATCCGGGAAACGTCGCGATACAGTTGGCGATATGCGGATCGCTGCGCCAAGGGAGCGTGTCGGCGAGGGCCGCGAAATCATCATCGAGACGTAGGAAGGTGCGAATCGCTATGCGGATAGATCGGTTACTCCCAGTGGGAATGGCGTATTGCACGAGACCGGCAGCGGAAAGTCGTAGCCTGACTTGGTGCGATGACCACTGGCCACTCCAGCTGAGGTCAGGTTGCTGACGCCAGCGAAAGGTTTGTCCGCCATCTAGCGTTTCGGACAGGGTAGTCGCGCTAACCTGAAGCGCAGTGGATTTCCACGGACTCCAACACAGAGGTGAGGGCGATGCGGCCACCTGATTAGTTGGATTCGGGGAGGGCCCAGAGAAAGCTCTGTTGGCTCGCGAGCTCACGGTCTTCATCCGCGATCAGACGAAGCCGCCACGCGACGGGGTGGACCTTTTTGCCTTTCCAATCTGATCCGGTGAGGCCGAGATTGAATACTTGGCTGCGTTTGGTGATCGCGGTGGGAAAATTGTAAACCTTGGCTTGTGCTGAATCTGGAGTGATGACTTCGAGCACGAATTTCGTCGCGCCGGAAGCTTCGTGAGCACCCTTCACACGAACGAGAAAATAGAATCCGGTGCGTTTTTCAGGTTGGCTGCGCAGGACAGTTTGGCGGCCGGTATTTTCTTCGCCGCTCAGGTATTCAGAGATGCGCAGAAATGAATCGTCAGATCGCCACTGGGGCCAAATGCGCACAAATTCTACTTCGCTTCCCTCATTGGCCAAGGCGGTGCTGGGTAATAAACCGATTAGGAGTAAGAATGTGGCGATCAAACGCATGGGTAGAAGATGCAGTGCTGCACGTTTAGGGACAAGCGGGATCAGGGCTCAAGCGAAACCAATTGGAAACGGCGGAAACCAAGCGGCGAGGGCGCCCATCCTTTGACAGCGGGATGGATGAGATAAGTTTGCGCTCCGAAGAAGAGCGGGGCGACAGGTGATTCACTAAGGAGCAAAGCTTCCGCTTCGGCGAGGATGGCGAAACGTTGGTCGCGATTGGTGATGTGGGCGGCGCGAGCTAAGAGCGCATCGTAGGCAGGTTGGTTCCAGCCGGTCCAATTGTAGGCACTTTCGCCCTGAAAGATTTCGAGGAAGGTGACTGGGTCGGGATAATCGGCGGTCCAGGCGGACATGCAGAGATCGTAATCGAGATTCTGCTGATTCTGGATCCACGTCTTCTGTTCCACCTGAGAAATCGTTACGATGATTCCGAGCTCGGTCTTCCACATGGCCTGAATCGCTTCGGCGAGACGTGGCATGATCTCGTCGTTACGCACCATGAGTTCGATGGTAGGTAGTCCTTGTCCTTTCGCGTATCCTGCTTCGGTGAGGAGTTGCCGGGACTGTTCGAAGTCTGCGGCGATGTGGGCCGTGGATTGATAACCGCCGGTATTGGGCGGCGTGATGCTGTGGGCGGCGAGGCGGCTACCTTGCAGCACGGTTCGAGCGAGCAGTTCACGATCAATGGCGAGCGCAAGGGCGCGGCGCACACGGATATCATCGAACGGTGCACGCGTGACATTGAAGCGGAGGAAGTTGGATTGAAGGAGCGGATCGACCCGGAGTTGAGTCGCATCGCGTTCACGCCAGGGCGCGAGCTTTGTGACAGGGAGATTGAAAGTCACGTGGAGCTGGCCTGCGCGGTAGTTGCGCTCCTCATCGTCGGGTTTGGAGATGGGGCGGAAGACGAGCTGTTCAAGTTGAGCTAAGGTCGCGTCGCAGTGATGCGGATTTTTGCGGAGGGCGATACGGTCGTCGGTTTTCCATTCGCTGAGTTGGTAAGCGCCGTTGCTCACGAGGTTGCCAGCGCGTGTCCACGGAGTGGCGCGTTGGGTCATGGCGCCAAATTCTTCCATCGCGCGTGGGTTGAGTGGAAACCAAGCGGGAAGCGAAACGAGCGCGGGGAGATAGGGTGTGGGCTGCTCGAGGGTGAGAATGATTGTGCGATCATTGGGGGCGGAGATTCCCAACTGGGTCGCGTCGGTGCGTTTGCCGGCGTTGTAAGCTTCAGCGTTTTTGATCGCGAAGAGATACCACGCGTTGTCTGCGGCGAAGGTCGGGTTGAGGGCACGCCGCCAGGCCTGAATGAAATCATCCGCTACGAGCGGATCGCCGTTGGACCAGGCGAGTCCCTCGCGCAGATGGAATGTCCACGTGAGTCCGTCGTCGGATGTTTCCCACGATTCAGCTGCGGCGGGGAGTGGTTGTGTGGTCTCTTCGTCGAGAACGGTCAGTCCTTCGAAAAGCGTGTTGATGATGATCTGATCGGTGAGGATCGACGCGAGGTGCGGATCGAGTGTGCCGGGCTCCGCGGAGTTACCGATCAACAGGGTCTTCGTGCGATTACCCTCCTCGACCGGCGTCTCACGCGGGGTGCATCCGAAGACCAAAAGTCCGGAGATCAGCAGGGGAAGAAGAGCAAGACGTCGACGCATGCGAATAAGAGAACATGCAGCGGTGCACTTGCCAAGCGAGGGCGTGGATTAGGTTTTCGTCCTCGGAAATCCCCTCTTCTTCGCATGCGCGTCGGAATTGGCTGGTATAGAGTCCGTAGTAGTGCCCGCGGTTTTGCAGGAGTTCCTCGTGGGTGCCGCATTCCTCGATCTGGCCTTTGGTGATAACAAGGATGCGGTTGGCGCGACGGATAGTGCTCAAGCAGTTGGCGATCGCAAAACTGATGAGCCCATCGAGCACGAGGGTCGCGAGTCGTCTCTCAAATTCCCGGTGAATGATCAACTCCGCGAAGATTGATTCTCGAGTAAAAAAACGTAACAGCTTCCTGACGACTCTTGACGGTAACGCGGCCCAGATCGCATGCGGCGTATTTATCTCAGGTGGCAGTGATGGTCGCAGCACTGTCGAAAATGTGGGTGTTGTATTCTGTGGTGCGAGTAAGGGCCTCGAGTCGCGCTGCTACGTCCACGCCATCGCCAAGCACGGAATAATTGAGGCGACGATGTGAAATAATGTTACCGACGATTACTCAGGCGGTATTGATACCGATGCCGAGGCCCAACTTGGGGCGCCCCGCTGTCTCGAGCTCAAGATTGAGCTTGGCCCCGCGCATTCCATCGCGAAGGCGGGTAGTAGGGCGCGATCAGCATCACCTTCCTGTTTCAAGGGCGCTCTGAAAACGGCCGTGAAAGCATGGGATCATCTTTGTTCAACCAGTATTGGCATGAGTGACAACCAAACAATCTGAGCCATTATTTGCTGACCTTCCGCGGTCGGGTGGATCAGGTCGGGCTGATTGAATTTCGGATAACCACCGACTCCATCCAGCAAAAATGGAATTAGATCGCAGCGTTTCTCTTGGGCGACTTCTGGAAAGATACGTCGAAATGATTCCCGATAAGATTCTCCCATATTGGTCGGCATTTGCATGCCCGCTAGGATGATGACCACGTCGGGATACTTGACTCGTGTTTTTTCGATGATCCCCCTGAGATTAGACTTGGTCGCTTTCGGGGAAACTCCCCGCAGTCCGTCGTTGCCGCCCAGTGCGACAACTAAGATGTCTATTTTTTGGCTCAGTAGCCAATTGATGCGCTGCAACCCTCCTGCCGTCGTATCCCCGCTGAGGCCGGCATTGACTGCACGGTAGTTGAGATTCGCGGCATCGATTTTCTCTTGAATCAAAGCAGGGTAGGCTTGCGCCTTCGGATTATCCAAACCGTATCCTGCTGTCAGACTGTCGCCGATGAAGACAATATTGCGCGGTTCCGTGGCAGATGCTGATGACACGAACAGCATAGCGATGAGGCAAAAGATGCCCCTGCTCATTTGCAGAAATGCTCTGCTTGGACTAGCCATAGATAGAATTCACGATTGGATAACTCAATTACTACATGAGTGTTAATAACATGCTGAAAGTCGAGCGACTCACGAAATCTTATCCCGCTACGTCGGGTGAACTCACGGTTCTCCGCGCAGTGAGCTTTTCTCTATCCGCTGGAGATAGCCTGGCGATTGTCGGTCCTAGTGGCAGCGGCAAGACCACCTTGCTCGGCCTCTGTGCCGGGCTGGATCTGCCCAGTTCCGGCAATGTGGAACTGGCTGGAGAGGCTCTCAGCGACCGTGGCGAAGATGCTCGTGCGAAGATTCGCAACGAACACGTGGGCTTCGTGTTTCAGTGCTTTCAACTTATCCCCACCTTGACCGCTCTGGAAAATGTGCTCGTGCCGCACGAATTACGCGGCGAAAGCGGACGTGAGCCGGAAGCTCGCGCCTTGCTGGCTCGCGTGGGGTTGGGCGATCGCAAGGATCATTATCCGGCGCAGCTCTCCGGTGGTGAACAGCAGAGGGTGGCCTTGGCACGCGCGTTTATTAACGAACCCAAGATCCTCTTTTGTGATGAGCCGACTGGGAATCTCGATGGTGAGAACGCCGCTGCGATGATCGATCTCGTCTTCGAACTCAACCGCGAGCACGGCACCACCCTCGTGCTCGTGACGCATGACTTGGATTTGGCGAAACGCTGTCAGCGAATCATCCGCCTAAAAAACGGCTCCGTGGTGACCGACTGAGTTTTGCCCACGGAATACACAGAAAACACGGAAGGGAGAAACCATGACTAAACCGATGCTGGAAAAGGAAACCTACGCGATTCTTGGAGCTTGTTTTGAAGTTTATAAGGAAAAGGGCTGGGGGTTTTTGGAGGCGATCTATCAGGAATGCTTGGAGGTTGAATTCGAACTTCAGAACATTCCCGCCAGATCTCTGGTTAAGTTGCCGCTTACCTACAAGGGACGTGAGCTAAAGAAGGGTTATGAAGCTGATTTTATCTGTTTCGATTCAGTTTTAGTGGGGTTGAAGGCTGTTTTAAAGCTGACTGACGAATACCGTGCGCAAATCCAAAACTATCTCCACGCAACTGGATTTAGAGTAGGCCTATTAATCAACTTAGGCCACTACCCTAAAGTAGAACATGAACGCTTCGCTGTCTGATTCTTCTGTGTATTCCGTGTGTTCCGTGGGCAACTCCTCATGAATTTTATTTTTAAAATGGCCTGGCGGGATTCCCGCGCTTCACGGCGCCGGCTGGGGTTGTATTCGCTTTCGATCGTGCTCGGTATTGCTGCGTTGGTGGCGGTGGGATCGTTTAGCGAGAATCTGCGTCGCGCGATTCAGGAGCAGACGAAGAGCTTACTCGGGGCTGATTTGATTGTGACTTCACGTCAGACCTTTACACCCGAAGTCGTCGCTTATCTAGACGGTCTCGGTGGCGAACAAGCGGAAGAGATTAGCTTCTCATCCATGATGGTTTTCCCGACTGCGAATAATTCCACTCGCTTGGTGCAAGTGCGAGCGGTGGAGGGGAGCTTTCCGTTTTACGGCGAGTTTGAGACAGCGCCGACCAATGCTCGTGAACAGCTCGCGCGGGGAGGTGCGGTAGTGGTGCTCGAGGAAACTTTACTCAGCCAGTTTAACGTGAGAACAGGCGACACGGTTCGTCTGGGGAAATCCGATGTCACGGTCCTGGGTGCGGTTCGCAAGGTGGCGGGTGAGTCGATGTCTCTTACGCAGCTCGCGCCTCGTGCGTACATTCCACTGAGCTTGTTGCCCGAAACCGGATTGGCGGGAAAGGGAAGTTTGCTGCGTTACCGCACGTCTCTGAAATTGCCGACTGAAAGTAATTCGGATGCGATTGGCGCGAAGTTGACGGAGACTTTTCCGCAAGAGCGTCTGGGTTTCGATACGATTGAAAAACGGAAGCGTAACCTTGGTCGGGCGCTTGATAATGTTTATGCGTTTTTGAGTCTGGTTGGATTCGTGGCGCTGTTTCTCGGCGCGATTGGGGTGGCGAGTGCGATCCATGTTTATGTGCGTCAGAAGATTGAAACCGTGGCGGTGCTGCGGTGTTTAGGCGCATCAGCGCGACAGGGATTTGGGGTGTATTTAGTGCAAGGCGCCGGCATCGGTTTGTTTGGCGCGGGGGTAGGGGCGCTGTTAGGTATCCTTGTGCAGGTCGCTCTGCCGCAGGCGTTGAGCGGCATGCTGCCATTTCCGGTGGATTTTTCGATTTCATGGATGGCGGTGGCGCAAGGAGTCAGTGCAGGTTGGGTGATATGTCTGCTATTTACGTTGCTGCCCTTGATGGCGATTCGGCGGGTCTCGCCATTGGTGGCGCTGCGCTCGGCCGTTGCGGAAAGAAGCAATCTACGTGATCCGTGGCGCTGGGTATTGTATCTGCTGATCGGAGTGGCCGTCGCAGGGTTTGCGGTTTGGCAAACGGGAAGCGAACGTCTCGGGTTGGGCTTTGCGGTCGCCCTATTCGTGGGGTTTGCGATATTGGCGCTTCTCGCGAAGGTCGTGGCGTGGGCCGCGCGTCGATTTGCGCCGCGAAGTTTGCCTTATGTGGCGCGGCAGGGAATCGCGAATCTGCACCGTCCGAACAATCGCACGGTTACGTTGTTGCTGGCGTTGGGATTGGGCACGTTTTTGTTGCTCACGCTTTATCTGACCCGCGTGACGTTACTCTCGCAGATTGAAGGAACGGCCGAGGAGGGCAGACCCAATCTGATGTTCTTCGATATACAGGATGATCAATTCACACCGTTAGTTACGCTGGCTGAAAACGAAGGATTCGAGGTTCAGAGCAGCGCTCCCATCGTCACGATGAAAATTGCCACGGTGAAGGGACGCGGTGTTGATGAAATTCTCGCGGACAAGGAGGGCACAGTGCCGGGTTGGACATTGCTGCGTGAGTATCGTTCGACGTTTCGGGGCGAGCTTGCTGATACGGAAACGTTGAGTGAGGGTGAGTTCATTGGCGCGATGCCGGCGGATACTAAAATCGTGCCTATATCAATCGAACAGGATTTGGCGAACGATCTGCGCGTAGCTTTGGGTGACGAGATCGAATTCGATGTGCAGGGAGTGCGGATGCTCACGCGAATCGCAAGCACGCGCACAGTCGATTGGAAACGCATGCAGCCCAATTTCTTTGTCGTGTTTCCGACGGGTGCGCTCGAACCCGCGCCAAAGTTTTACGTGGTCGCCACGCGCGCGGATACGCCGGCTGATTCTGCGCGTTTGCAGCAAGCGATCGTGCAGGCGTTTCCCAATGTTTCCGCAATTGATCTGACGATGCTCCTCGAGACTATCAACGGTATTTTCTCCAAGGTGTCTTACGTCGTTCGCTTCATGGCATTTTTCACGGTAGCCACGGGATTGATCGTGTTGATTGGTGCGGTCGCGACGGGTCGTTATCAACGGATTCGCGAAGTGGTTTTGTTGCGAACCCTGGGCGCGACCCGACGGCAACTCTGGCAAATGCAACTGACCGAATATGCGATCCTGGGCTTGCTGGGAGCTTGGGTCGGCGGCGGGCTGGCAATCGGCGGCAACGCGCTGTTGGCGCACTTCGTCTTTGAGATCGATCCGGTGGCGCCTTGGGGCGGGATGGCGATCGCCACGCTCTCGGTAGTTGCGGTTACCTTGCTCGCGGGCTTGCTTTCCAACCGTGGGGTGACCGACCATCCCCCTCTCGAAATTTTACGCCAAGAAACATGAAACCATCCGTCGTTACCTTCCACTATACTTTACGCGATTCCGCCGGCGAGCTGATCGACACATCGGCCGGTGGCGAACCGATCACCTATCTCGAAGGGGCCGGTCAGGTAATCGATGGGCTGGATCAACAACTACGCGGGGTTGCCGCGGGCACGAAACAACGTGTGCAGGTGGCGGCGTCTCAAGCCTATGGCGAACGCGATGAATCGCAGATTCGCACTCTCAAGCGCAGCGAAGTGCCCGTGGAAGGCGACCTCAATCCGGGCGATCAATTTAAGACCGATACTGATCGCTACGCGCCAATTGTTACGGTGATCGATGCCGATGGCGATAGCGTCACGCTCGATGCGAATCATCCGCTCGCGGGGATGGATCTGACCTTCGATGTTGAAGTCGTCTCATCTCGCGAAGCCACGGCCGACGAAATCAAACACGGCCATTCGCACGGCGCGGGTGGCGACGAATCCTGCAATTAATACGATATGAAAGTTCTCGGGATTGATATCGGAGGATCTGGCGTCAAGGGAGCGCTGGTGGATACGGAATCTGGTGAGTTGCTCACCGAACGGCATCGCATCGATTCGGAGCATAAACCATCGCCGAAAGAGATGGCAAAAATAGTCAAAACCATCGCCAAGCATTTTGACTGGTTAGGACCGATTGGCGTGGGATTTCCTGGAGTGATTTACGGCTCGGTGATCAAGACCTCGGCCAATTTGCATGAGGATTTTTGCGATTGCGACGCAGTGAAGCTGTTTAGCGAAGCGACGGGATGTCCGGTGTCGTTGGTTAACGATGCTGACGCGGCGGGACTGGCCGAAATACGTTTCGGTGCGGGCCGTGATGTGCCCGGCAAGGTGCTGCTACTCACGCTCGGCACAGGAGTGGGTTCGGCCCTTTTTCACAATGGCCGCCTCTGTCCCAATATGGAATTAGGCCACCTGCCGATTGACGGAAAATCAGCCGAGTATTTTGTGTCTTCCACTGCTCGTAAACGTCGCGATCTCTCGTGGAAAAAATGGGGGAAGGAACTGAATGGCTATCTCCAGATTCTGGAGGAAATTCTCTGGCCGGAGCTCATCATCATCGGTGGCGGTGTGAGTGCCAAGTATGAGAAGTATTTCAAGCGCCTCGATACCCGCGCAAAGCTCGTGCCGGCAGCATCGTTGAATACCGCCGGTATCGTCGGTGCTGCGCTTTGGGCTGCAGAGCAGAAATCTTCTTAATCGAGAAATGAGTGCTCCCTCGATCCTCATTGTTGGTCAGGGTTTGGCGGGAACAGTTTTGGGTTGGAGCTTGGATCGTGCGGGGATCGATTGGCGAATGATCGACGCGGGCCATGAACACGCGGCATCATGTGTCGCGGCGGGCGTGATAAATCCCGTGACGGGCCAGCGCTGGGTGAAGACGTGGCGGGTCGATGAACTCTGGCCGGAAGCGAAACAGTTTTATCAAGACATCGGTGCCAATCTCGACGTGCCGTTGTGGCGTGAGATGAAGGTGCGACGTTATTGGCGTACCGATAAACAAGAGCGCGTGCTTCGTTCCAAAATGGAGCGTGGCGTGCTCGTGCCCTACATCGAATCAATCGACGAAGAAAGCTGTGTGATCGCTCCAGTAGGTCGCGTGGATGTGGACGCGATGCTCACGACGGCCCGACAACGCTGGTTGGCCGAGGGCCGATTAAAGGAGGGACGCGTCGATTGGAATGCACTCGATGATTGCGATAATCAGCTCGTGATCGATTGCACCGGAGCCGCTGCCAGAGTCGGTCCATTTCACGATTGGGAATTCGCGGTTTCCAAAGGTGAGGTGCTACGGGTCTCAGCGCCGGATCTCAATCCCGATCAGATCCTCCATCGTGGACACTGGGTGCTTCCGGTAGCCAACGAAGACGCTTGGCTCGGCGCGACCCACGAACCAGGGATCGACGACGTCGAACCCACGAGTGCCGCGCGCGAGGAGTTGCTCGCAACTGCTGAAAAACTCACCAGAGAACACTTCACACCCACCGCCCATCTGGTCGGTCAGCGCTTGGCTTCATGTGACATGCATCCTGTGGTTGGCCGTCATCCGACATATCCTAATCGAGGTATCCTCAGCGCCCTCGGCAGCAAAGGCGTGCTCTACGCTCCGTGGCTGGCTTGGCAGTGGGTGGAGCACCTCAAGAATGGTAACGACTTTGATCTGGCTGTGGTGGTCTCTCGTGCGAGTGCTCGGACCGCGCGAGGTGGCTTGTGCGGATCAGACCGGCAGCGGCTTCGAGACGGTGTCGCACCTGCGTGAGAACGGTCGAATCGTGGTGATGTTCTGCGCGTTTGAAGGCGGCCCGCAAATCGTTCGCCTGCATGGCCAGGGCGAGGTGATCACACCGGACCACGCGGACTTCGAAACTCTAAGGAAAGAGTTTCCCACAATACTGGGACTACGGGTTATTATACGAATCAAGGTATCGCGAATCGGAGATTCCTGCGGCTACAGCGTGCCGTTCTTCTACTATGTGGGGCCGCGCGACACACTTAATCGCTGGTGCGAAAAGAAGGGGCCGGATGGCTTGGTTGAATACCGCGAGCAGAATAACCGTCAGAGCATCGACGGCTTGCCCGGGCTGGATTAACCGCGGCGGATTTCCGAGCCTTGGAAGCGGATGTGAATCCGGAACACTTTTTTGATGCGGCACGAAATTTCGCCGGAAGTGAGGTCTACTTTTTGCGGCACTTCGATTTTGTGCAGATCGACGAGCGCGTGATACCCGCGTTCCGAAAAGACGTCGATGAGCATCGCCAGTGCGAGGGGATCTTGAAGCGTAGATTCTTCGGTATTGATGTAGGCGCTACCTGAGATGGCGTGGTGTAGAACGATTGGGACGATCTTGTTCTCGATGAACTGGACCACTTTGGCGAACAGCTCGGTGTGTTCGAGTGCGTAGCTGTCGAGCCGCTTCACCAGTTCCTGACGCGCATGAACGATGATTTCGCTGGCGACTGGCACGTGGCGCAGACGGTCGACGGTGATCGGGTCCAACTCGAGGGTGCTCTGATAATCGAGCTCCTTGGTGATGTTCTGTTCAACTTCCTCGATGCTGCCTTGGGCGTTGATGAAGTGATAGTGGAAGATCTCCTTCAGCGATTGGAGAGCTTCCCAAGTCTGCTCCTTGAAAACTCGGTAGCGGCGTTGCGCGAGCGCTTCATCGTGATCAGTGGCACGGTCCTCCCAGAGTGAGCCTACGCCGGTGCGGAGCACTTCTTCGTTATGCACCCGAGTTTCGCGCCCGCGCTTGAGTTGTCGCGCAATGGATTCCTTCTCATCGACGAAGAGCACCATGATGTGAACCGTGGTCTGGCGGAAATGGATGCTGAGCGGAGTGGCGTAAAATTCTTGGCGGAGCTGCTGCATCTTATCCACGAGCATCTTCAAGCATTCCACTTGAACACGGGTGCGCGGAAATCCATCGAGGATGACGCCATCGCGATACGCGGGCTTCATGAGTTCACGCAGGAGCAGGCCGACCACTTCGCGATCGCCGACCATGGCACCGGCATCTTTGAGACGTTTCGCTTCGGGTGAATCGAGGAGCGAACTAATCACGATAGGCGGGCAGGTAAGCCCACGCTCTTTGGTGATGAATTCTGTGTTGGTGCCTTTACCAGAACCGGGAGCACCGCCGAGTAGAATGATCTCCTTAGGGAACCGTAGGTTTTCCCGTCCCACATCGGGTTCGAGTTGGCCCCACGCAGATTCAAAGATCAGATGGGTATCTTTGATTTCCAAATCGGTGAGCTTGTTCTTGGGGACACCGGGGGTGGAGCGAGATGGGAGATTATCGGCAGCAGGCATGGTTACGAGAACTCACTAAGAAGGACTGAGAAAATGAGTCCACACCAGAAAACTAAGGAATGTCCCTATTACCGCCACGGGTTCGCGATGGGCGCTTTACTGCTTGCGGTGAATGACCTGCGGGGTCGCGTCCATTTGGCCGCGAGTCACGCCGAGTTGATTGAGAAGCTTGAGCTCGCGCCATAGATCGGTGCCGGTGATCTCGCCTGCGAGGAGGCGTTGGTAGCTTTTTAGAGTGCGGGTGACCTCGGCTGGGGATTCGTTGATGAACTCAACCCTGAAGGTGCGCGCACCGAGATCGAGCAGGCGTTGCACGTATTCGGCGCCGGTTTGGGCGCGGTTGTTGAAGACTGTATTGCGGCAACCCGCATCAGCTCGCAGCGGGAGTTTGGCTCCCACGCGATCTTGGAGGGCCACTTCGTGTTTGTCGCAGGGCCGACCACAATCGTGATAGTCTTTGCCGTCGGAAAGAAAGGCGCAGAACACGCAGTGCTCCATGTGAAACATCGGCATGTGCTGGTGAATCGTGATGTCGAACCATGAGCCGGGCGCATCGCGCAGGAGGGCTTCGAGCTGGCCAATGTTGAGATCGTAACTAGCGGTGACGCGTTCGAGCCCATAGTGATCCAGGAAGTAATCGGCCGTAAAGGGATTCGCGACGTTAAGCGAGAAGTCACCCCGGGTGCGATCATCGGCAAAGAACTTGAGGTGTTCGTGGTGACGCACGAGATAGCCATCCGCATCGCTGGAACGCACTTGCGTGAGAATCCATTCTTCGCCGGGTTTGAAGATACGCGGAGGCGCGACCCAGATAGTGGAATTTTCGATTTTCGATTTCGGATTTTGGATTTCCGGAGATGATGTTTCGGAGGACTGGAGTTCCCGGAAGGTGGTGACGGCTTCACGGTAGTGTTTGGGGTTCTCGAATTCGCAATAGAGGGTGCGGGCTCCGGCGTGCCAGGCAGGCGCGAGCTGTTCGAGGTCACGAATGACGGCGATGATTTCGGGAGCGACTTCGATTTCTGAATCAGAAGAGATCCGCGAACGGCTCAGTGGTGCCTCCGTGTCGGCGTTTAATGTCCAGCGTTTGGGGGCGGCGCGGAGGGCGTCGAGCTGGGTGACAAATTCCCTGCGCAGGCGATTGAGTTCACTGACGGGAATGATGACTTCGCCTTCGAGTTGGTTGTCGAATTGATCGAGTTTGAAGGGCGTGCCGCCGAGGCGACCGAGTTGATCGTGCAAGCGCTCGGTGGTGAGCGGGCGGTTCTGCGCGGCTTCTAAAGGCAGCTTGGAATCGATTCGCGCGACGTGGCCTTCGCGATCGTTGGCGATGAGGGTGAGTGGGGTGTCGACGCGACCATGAACTTCGAGGCTGATGCCGCGTTGAAAACGGATCTGGTCACCGGCGAAAGTTTTGCGCACTTCGCGGTCGAGTGCGGGATCGTTGGTTTTCCAGATGCGTTGGCCTGCGCGCACTCGATTGAAGTTAATGTCGCCGCGACCGAAGCGCATCACGGATTCGCCGGCTTTGGTATCGATTTGATAGATGCGGCCACCTTCTTCGCCCGCGGCGGGTTTCCCGTCGTCGAAGACGAGTCCATCGCCGGGTTTGGCCGGTGCGAGCAGTTTGGCATGGACAGCTTCGCTTTGCACGCGGGTGATCTTACCGAGATAGACGCCGCGTTTGGTGCCAAAGCGACCGTGGGCGAGTTTTTGATTATCGATGCCGTTGAACCAACCGGTGTAGAGTCCGCGCGAGAAACTCATCTCGAGTTCGTAGCGTGCTTCTTTCGCTTCGAATTCAGGAACGGGTTCGCCGGTCAACTCCGCCATCACTTTATCAAGCGCACGTCGATAGGTGCGCGTGATGCTGGCGACGTATTCAGGGGCTTTCAGGCGCCCTTCAATCTTCAGCGATGCGACTCCAGCGCGCACGAGATCGGGCAGCACTTCCAAACCGGAAAGATCCTGTGGACTGAGCAGATACTGCCGGTCGCCGAGATCTACTTTTTGTCCATCGGAAATGAGATCATAGGGCAGGCGGCAGGCTTGAGCGCATTCGCCGCGATTCGCGGAGCGTCCGCCCAGAGCTTCACTGGTGAGGCATTGCCCGGAATAGGCGACGCAGAGGGCGCCGTGCACAAATACCTCGAGTGGTAGCGATACAGGCGCGTCTTTTTGTGCGTCCTGAATAGCGACGATTTCCTTGATCGAATTCTCGCGGGCGAGAACGACGAGTTGCGCTCCGATTTCGCGGGCGAATTCGACACCGGCCGGACTCGAGATCGTCATCTGGGTGGAAGTGTGAATCGGGAAGTCCGGCGAGAGCTTTCGAATGAGACGGCAGATGCCGATGTCTTGCACGATCGCGGCATCGACGCCTGAGGCGATGATGCCTTTGAGGTAATCTTCGGCGGATTCGATTTCGTCGGAAAAGACGAGGACGTTAAACGTCACATAGCCGCGCACTCCGCGTCGGTGGAGATACTCCATGAGCGCGGGTAGATCGGCTTGCGTGAAATTCTTGGCGCGCATGCGGGCATTAAAACGTTCCAGGCCGAAGTAAACCGCATCGGCTCCATTCTCGACCGCTGCACACACACAGTCCCAATCGCCAGCAGGTGCGAGAATTTCGGGGCGCGACCACGCCTTGGCCTTCACAGCATCGGAAAGAGGTTTAGCAGTAGCGGTGCTTTCGGCGGACATAGCGCAGGAGAATCTGCTCTGCTTGATGCCGCAACAGCATTAAGCGAGGGCTATCGGATACTTATTATAAGGCAGAGGCGGCGGCAGACTGCGTGGTATGATTCCGGGCGGCGTATGGAGCTGCTTTTCGAAGCCAGGCGGCAAATAGAATGGTGGCGGCGAAGGCACCACAAGAGATCCACCCCGCGGTGGGATAACCGTGTAATCGGCCATCATCTCCCATGACGATCAACATGCCCGCCACGATGTTGCCCAGGCTGCCGACGGTGAACTGCACGGAGGAGTTCACGCTCATGAAACCGCCTCGATACTTGGGTTCAACGGCGTTGGTGATTAAGGCCATGATCGGAGTGAAACGTCCCGACATGCAGATGAATATCAGAGTGGTGACGGTATAGGTGATAGTGAGCGGCCCCGGACCCAGTCGCGTCATGATTAGCAGAACGGGGATGCCGACGGCAGCGACACAGATGAGGACATTAACCTTATCGAAGCGATCCGAAAGACGCCCAAACCATGGGATGGTAAAAAATGTTAAGACGCCACCAAGCATATAGAGCATAGGAATCTGCGTATGTTCGTTTAAACCCACATTGTAGACCATGGAAGGGGCCATGAATGGCATGACGCAGCTGCCGGAAAACACGAGGCTGGCGCGCAGGAGAAAGGCTCTCAGATGAATACGATGGGCGACAATATTCCACATTTGTCGCATGGGGTGGGCGCCGGTCTGATGGCTCGGAACGAGGGGTAAAATTTTAAGCGCACCCACTAGCATGACCAGGCACAATGCACTCAGGAAAAAGAAGGTGGAGTGCCAACCCCACCAACTGGCCATCACTAAACCGGCGGGTAATCCGATGACCGAGCAGAGCGGGACAGCCACCATGACCGTGCCGGTGGCGCTGCCTCTTCTTTCGGGTGGCACCGCGTCGCCAATCATCGCGGTTAGCACGGATCCACAGATACCGCCAAATGCTCCAGCCGCGATCCGTGCGATCAGCAGGAATTGATAGGTAGGGGCGAATGCGCACGCGAGGGACGAGAGGGTGAACCCTGCATAAAGCACGAGCAGGGCATTGCGGCGATTGAAGCGATCAATGAAAAAGCCACCCAGAAAACCGATGACGCCTGCGGCGATCCCATAGGCGGCGATCAGAAAACCGAATCCAGCCGGGGTGATCGCGAAGGCGCGGATGAGATGCGATCCCAGTGGCATTATGATCATAAAATCCATGATCAAGGTGAACTGGAGGGCGGCTAGGGTGTAGAGCAGGAGGCGCTCTTGAGAAGATGGCTTATGAAGGGCAGGCAAAATTATTGAATCCGAAGAGTGGCTATAAGGACTGACGGATGAGTGAGCGTTATCGGTTAGTTTGTTGTCGGAAACAGAACACCTTCTTTGAGCATCTTGATGAATTGGGTCGCGCCGCGGCTTTGGAACCGCTGCAGATGGCGAATGATGACCAGCTCTCTTTCCGGCTGAGATCCAGCCAAAGGCAGATAGACGAGATTATCGATGTCTTTGGAAGATTGGGCACTTCGCGGCAGGATTGAGATCCCTGCACCGAGTGCGACCAGCGATTTAACCGTGGCGATCTGTGAGCAGTGGAATGGGATCCTGGGTGTGAACTGATGATCGCCGCAAAAATCGCGCACCTTTTCAGAAAGCGAGCTGGAGGTGCCCAGCATGACAAAAGTTTCCTTCGCAAGATCCCTGGCTTGCACGGTTTTCGCTTTGGCCAATGGGTGCTGTTTGCCGACGACCAGAAGCAAGGGTTCTCGGGTCAAGGTTTCGATCGCAATTGACGTCGCCTTTACGGGCATGGAGACAATTGCCAAATCGAGTCCTCCATCCATCACACCTTGCACGAGCTCGGCGCGAAAGTCCTCGCGGGCGTGGATTTGGAGGTGAGGGTAGTCGATTCGAGCTTGGGCGATCAGGGGCGGCAGGATGTAGGGCGCAATCGATGGGATCGCGCCAACCGTGATGAGCCGGTCCAATCCGGGATGGTCGCGAAGCTCTTTGGTGGCACTGTCTGCCTCGAGAAGGATGCGGCGGGCGCGGACTAGAAATACCTGCCCAGGCTCAGTGAGCACCGAGCGTCGGCCAAGACGATGAAAGAGCTTCTGCCCTATGTCTTTCTCGAGATTTATAATCTGCTGACTTAAAGTGGGTTGAGTGATATTCAACCGCTCCGAGGCCCGAGTGAAATTCTCGGTTTCAGATACTGTGACAAAGGAGCGGAGCTGGTATAATTCCATAGAAAAAATCTATCGAATACATAAATACTAACGATTTTTATTATTGTAAAGTCGAGTTATAGTGGTGCCGTGGCATCCATGGGGGGTGACCGCAAAAAGCAAAACATGATCAAATCTATCCACAGTCCTTCAGTCTTCATCGGCGCCATCATCGCGACCGTCCTATTTTCCCTTGGCCTGAGTTTCCCTATCAGTTTCGAATCAATCATCGGCTTCTGGTCGGCGGGGTTTTTGATAGCGCTGACGATTTTCGATTACTCGAGAAGTTTTAAGCGTCTGCAGGTCAAATAATCGCACGAAGAGAACCGATGCGAAACAGTAAGGCCCGGATTATCCGGGCCTTTTTTGTGTCTAGGCGGCCGTGCCTTCCGGAGAGCGCTTCAAACCGAGATGGCGATACCGCCGATCATGCCAATGGTCTGGCCGAGATTCATCTTTTCGGCAGAGTCGTGGAGTCCTCCGAAGTATAGAGCGAGAACCAGAAAGGCTCCCGCCAAAGCCATATAGAATCCGTAAGTAATTGCGTGTTTCATAGGCGGGAGACTGCTATTCGAATAGAACAACTCAATACCGCAGAATCAGCTCAATCTTCAGCCAGAGTTATCTGGAGACGTTCCAATGCGGTGGTGGTTTTGCGATGATAGTTGGCAAGGGCATGTTTCACGGTATCGATCCAGAGTCGACTACATCAAAAGCTTGGCGTGGCTACTTTGGGTCGATCGAAAGCAGTTATTCTTGTTCGAGGATGATGGTATCTCCGTAGTAGATGAATCCTTCGGGCAGATCGGTTTTAATGAATTTCTCATCGTCATCCATTTCGCGGTCGAAGAAATTGGAACCGGCGGCGAGGAGTTTTTTCATGAATTGGTTGAGATCACGATGACCGGGATCGTCCGTGATCATGGTCGTGTGCCAGAGCACCTTCGGCTTCACTTTCCCGCCTGGTTTTTTAGGAGAGAGATCTGCTGGGTTGGCCCACGCGGTGATACGAATAAAGAGCTTCTCTTGATTGGCATTTTGCATCTTTTCTTCGAAGCCGTTTTCTTTGCGCTTAACGAGATAATCGATGTTCGCCATCGTGATGCTCACAGTGGGCGTACCCATCCCTGAGCTTCCACTCTCGTCGAGAATGGCTCCATCGAGATACGGATTCCGTAGGTAGCCGCGACCATAGATTACCGTGAGGATGATCTCCGGTTTCTCGGTCGTGACTTCTTTGAACCCACGTTTAGTTAATTCCATGCGAAGCAGATTGAGGAGAGCGTCCTCATCCACGGGCATGACGAGTTTTAGCGCTGTTTTTCCCTCATCAATTGAAGCGAGGGTATAGGCTTTACCGTGCTCTTTGATGTCGGCTTTGCCCCAACCTTCAAAAGGGCGATCGATTTCTGAACGAACCGCGATGCTCAGTGGCATATCTTCGGGGTCGGCAAAGGAGATAACCGATGTAAGGAATACTCCGGCGAGGATTAGTTTGAACAATTTGGCAGGTTTCATCATGGAATTATTTAAAAAGGTCGGATGGCATCACGCGCACGGGAGCGGGCGGTATAAAGCGAGCGTAAGATCTAAATGGTTCATATCGATTTTATAGGCAGGGAAGACTATAGGTAGATCGTTTCAATAATGTCTCGCGTCGACCACGTCATCCATACTGCAAACGTAAGCACCGGCAAATGGTTGTAGGCATTACTTCTGAGGAGCCGATCCTAGGAGATTTTAACTCAAACCACAGAAGAGGCATGTAGCTGAGGCTTCGCGCAGCTGCTCTTGTTATGGTGATTTGCCCAGGTTAACGAGGTGTAGCAAAAGGCTGCCTGCTTTCTTAAGCGAGGCAGCCTCGAGCCGATAATACTAAGATCCGCTTTTCGCGAAATCACTGAAGGGAATCGCAGTATGATCAGAGAGCAGTGCCGTCGAGGCTTTCCAATCTCAGGTCTACAATTTTTCCTTCAGAGAAGAAGACATAGAGATTGTAAACGGGGACATCTGGGAGGCTGAGGCTACCCATTTGACCGTCGGTGTCAGTGCCAGAGCCGCTGCCGCTGCTTCTTTCTGGATTTGCTCCACCGCTATCGGATACATGATCACTCACATTGGCCTTACCCGTTTCAACATCGACTGAACGCTGTAAATTTGGATTTCTGATCCGTGAATAATCCGTCAGGATAGCCCCAAGTTGATTCGAGGGATAAAAGCGTTTGTAAGACCACATTTCGAAGGACTTACCATCTTCATCCATGGATTCTTTCGAGTTGGGCTTTCCTATGACCATGTAGGTCATGTCTTCGGTGAAGCCAGGAAAGAGCATACCGTCTTCAATGTATTCCTTCTCTTCAGCTAAGAGAGAAGCAAAGACAGCAGCTTTTTCTTTTATGCGATTAGCGATGCCATTTGATTCGCAGCCGGTGGATAGAAAAGCAATCGAAGTGACGATGAGCGAGAGACAAGCAGTGGAGGTTTTCATAAGCTAGGATACGGCGGGTTATTGTAGAGACTGAGATTTCTCAATGCAGACTGGTGTGTAATGCTGGATTGAGAATATGTAAGGTAGTTGAGACGAGTAATCGCGTGGGTGGATTACAGTAATTTTTAAAAAAACTGGCTCTGTCTAGACTCTCTATTTGATTGTCCATGACCTGTCCTTCTCGAAGAAAGATATATAAATTGTAGACAGGTATATCGGGGAGGCTGAGGGGTTCCATGGTGCCAGCTCAGCCCTTTCGGCACCGTGTGCATCCCGAGAAGGTGCGTTGCGCAGTGAGTGAGAAAGAATCGATAAGCAATGAGTGTTGGTTTCTGGACACAAAAAAGGGGCGACCGCTTAGGTCGCCCCTGGGGAAAGTCTGAGGGTCGATTAGACCTTAGGCTTGGCTTCGTTAACCTTCAGGTTACGTCCGTCGAGGTCTTGTCCGTCCATCGCAGAGATGGCGGCGGACGCTTCGTCAGCGTTGCTGTAGGTGATGAAGGCGAAACCACGAGGGCGGCCGGTCTCACGATCCATCGCGACGTAGACGTCAGTGATATCACCGAATTGCCCGAAAGCGTCACGGAGACCATCTTCGGTCGTGTTGAAGGAAAGATTACCAATGTAGAGCTTGGAGTTCATATTATTTAGGGTGCAAACTTCGTCGATTCTAAGTGCGTTTCCGAAATTCGGATTTCGGACCGACACCTGAACCAGAAGCTCATCTGCAGACCCACCAACCACTAGCATCTAACGTGTTTACGGGGCTGAAGGTCACAGCAGACCGCAGAAAGGCAAGCGGCATCGGCGATATTTTGCCGTGCGCGTTGGCTGGTTTTTAAGCCACTTTACACGGGTAATCGAAGGTTCGCGCCGATCACTTCTCTGGATTCACGATGTGATATCTGAGTTCGATTCAGTGGACGACGATAGGTCAAGGCCACCGGTTGAGCATATTATTAGAAGCGCTACATTAGCGCAAAGATGTCTGGGTATGTATATTGCCCATCGCTTTTACTTTGTAAGGTTGACCAGTTAGCGATACTCTTCGCCGGTCTCGGCGTTCACGATCTTGTAGTTTTCGACGTGGTAGTTGAGGTCGGCACGGAAGGCTAGTTTGACGTTGTGGAGCCTCTCCATGCGCACGAGGAGATCGGCATCTTCCTTGCGAAGGCGTTCGAGAATGCCCGGGTGCACGAGGACTCGGAGCGAATATTCAGGACTGTCTAAATCCACGGTGAGACGACGAATGACGGAGGCGAGTTTGCGTTGGAGCTCGACCGACATGGTCGTGGCACTTTTTACAATGCCACGGCCGCGACAATACGGACAATCGGTGTAGAGATTGCTCGAGAGCGATTCGTGTTGGCGCTGGCGGGTCATCTGCATGATTCCGAGCGTCGAGATGGGGAGGATGTGATTCTTCGCCTTATCGAGTGCCATGGCATCGACCATCGTGTCGTAGATCGCGTTGCGATGACGGCGATCTTTCATGTCGATGAAATCGATGATGATGAGACCACCGAGATTACGCAGACGGATCTGACGGGCGACTTCGACCGCCGATTCGAGGTTCACTGCGTAGATGGTGTTCTTCTCGTCCCCGCCGCGGTTTTTATGCGATCCGGTGTTCACATCGATCGAGATCAGAGCCTCGGTTTCTTCGATGACGATTTCACCGCCGGAGGGAAGGGCTACTTTTCGTTGGTAGGTCTGTTCGATTTGGCGCTCGATGTTGAAGCGTTCGAAGATCGGAATGGTGTCATCATAGAGAGCGATTTTCGACCGTGAGCGTTTCGAGATCTGGCCCACTAGTTCCTGCGTTTGGCGATGGCCTTCCTTATCGTCGATGAGCACACGATCGACATCCTCGGTGAGGAAGTCGCGCACGGTGCGTTCCACAAGATCGGGTTCCTGATAGAGGCAGGCGGGGGCGCGCTCTGCCTCCATGCGAGCGGTGATAGATTCCCACTTCTTAATGAGGATGTGGAGATCGCGCACGAAGTAGCGGGTCTTTTTACCTTCACCGGCGGTGCGCACGATCACGCCCATGCCTTCGGGGATCGTGAGCTCGTTGAGCATTTGTTTGAGGCGCTTGCGCTCAGCGGGATCTTCGATCTTCCGCGAGATGCCACAGCCTTCGCTGAAGGGCATGAGGATCAGGTAGCGGCCAGGGAAGGAGAGATTGGTCGCGGTGCGCGGGCCCTTGGTACCGATCGGGCCTTTGGTCACCTGAATGACGATTTCCGAGCCGGCTGGATACATCTTAGGGATGTCCTTGACGGTGGGTTCGTTGACCTTACCGCGCTTGGAGTTATTCTTGCGGTTAACGCGCACGACTTCGAACGAGGAATCAGCCGCCGCAGGCAACATATCCCAATAGTGCAGGAACGCGTTTTTCTGGTAGCCGATATCGACGAACGCGGCTTTGAGGCCAGGATCGAGATTTTTGATGCGGCCTTTGTAGATGCCGCCGACCATGCGATTATCGGTATCGCGCTCGATTTCAAATTTGTCTAAACGACCATCAACGAGTAGCGCGACTCGTGTTTCGAGTGGCTCGGAATTGATGATGAGCTCGCGGTAGGATTCCTTCTCCTTTTGGAAGACGGCGAGGACCTTTTCGAGCATAGGTCGTTGTTTAGAGCGTTCTTGAGCTCCGTTTTTTAGTATTTTCTGGTCAATCGCGGGGGCTGCTGCCGCCGAGGGTGGTTGGGCCAATTCTTCGTCATACTTCTGGGCGGAGTCCTTGCAGCCTCCGGCTTTGCGTGGTGATTGATCGCTCATGGTGCGTGATGTGTGGGGGTGTGAGGGGGCACCCGTGGGCTGAAGTTGCGGCGCAGGAAATCCCGGTTGAGAGGTCAATATCGAGGCGAGGCTTCATTTTTATGTGAAGTCCTTGCGGAATCGATAGACGCTCTGAACCAGTCCTTGCAGCAAGCAGCAACTGAGCACAAAGGAGCCACCGTAGCTAATGAAGGGAAGCGGTATGCCCGTAATGGGCACGAGTCCGATGGTCATCGCGATGTTAACGAAGACATGAACCATGAATAACACCGTAACCCCCACGGCAATAACTGTGCCGAGGCGATCGCGGGCCATTCCGGCGATGCGTATTCCATTAAACATGATTAAACCAAACAGGCTCAGAACCGTAATACTTCCCAGTAAACCTTTCTCCTCGGCGATAACCGAGAAAATGAAATCGTTGTGCGCGACGGAGCGAGGCAGGTAGCCGAGTTGGGCCTGCGTGCCGTCGGTCCAACCCTTGCCAAAGACCCCGCCACTGGCGACGGAGATGAGGGATTGCCGTTGGTTCCAGCCGATCCCCATGGGATCGATTTTGTCGGGCGCGACGAAAGAAATGATACGATTGCGCTGATAATCGTGCAGCGGAATAAAAGAATGTTTTTCGAAGGCTCCCTTATCGTGGACGTAGGAGAGCTCGTTCGACTCCATGAAGTTTGCGTAGCGCCATGTGTCCCACGATACTAAACCTACCACGAGGAGGAAGGTCGCGAGTGCTCCTGCGAAAAATCGGGCGGAAAGCTTGGATACGAAGAGCATGGAAAAGACCATCGGTGGCAGCACAATAGCCGACTTAAGGTCGGGCTGTAGCAGGATAAGAACCAATGGTAAACCTACCGCAAGTGCCAATTTACCTAATACCCCGATGGATTGGCTTACGATGCCCACTTTGAAGCGCACAAGGAGACTCGCGGTGATCAATAATACCGCAACCTTAACAGTTTCAGAGGGTTGGAAAGCAAAGAAGCCAAAATCGAGCCAACGCTGTGCGCCATACACCTCAGTGCCGACTCCGGGTATCAGGACCAGAAAGAGGGGAATCAAAGCGAGCAAGTAGAACCAGTGGGCCACACTGAGCCAGAATCGGTAATCGATCATCGAGACTGCCAGATACACGGCGGCACCTCCCGTCAGCCACACCAGTTGGGCCATCCAGTTGTTTCCTTGCGCAGAAAGTTGCGCACTATAGATGAAAAACACCCCAAAAATACACAAGCATATGATAGCTAGTGGGTTAAATAAATCCCAACGTCCGCGTGTCGTCGTTTTGAAAAAACTGAGGGTTTGGAAAGGCGAGGAAAGGTTCACGGAAGACCCGCATTAAACAGATGAAGAAGGGTTTGGCAATGGCTCGGCTTCGATTGAGACCGTTTCCTCGACATGGATCTTTATCTCGTCTCCTGAATTGGTTGTTCTCAGCGCAATCCAGAAGATGAGCGCCCCCATCGGCCTCTCCAGCACGACCCTGAAACACGCGCTCATCAAGATTACCCAAGCCGCGCACCATATCCCGAGACTGGGTAATTCGTCGCGAGCGGCCTGAATGATCCGCCACGCCATCAGCCCAAGCAGCCTGATGCGGGCAAAAACGGTCAGCACGAGATTGTGCGGACTGCCGCATCCCACTCCTTGCCCTGTTCGGGATAGTATTCATGCGCGAATTGCCGCGTGAGATCGTGGCCAAAACCAAGGACTGTCCATAGATTGCCATCCACCTTTCATTACAGACGGCCTCCCACCCGCCAGCGCGGAAACGATTGTCATCTCCCTCAAAAACGTGTTTCCACCCAAATAGGCTCTTTGTCCTAATGGATCGGTGATGGAGACTAAGCGCTCATAAACCCCGTGGAGGGGAGTTTGATTCCAGTAGGTATTGGTCAAGAGAGCGAAAAACAGGATCGAGATCACCGCGACGATTCTGGCGACGGACTGGGTGACGGCGAATTTCCACTGGCGGTCAATGATCAACAATACGGTGACTGTGGCCAGACCGACCTTCAAGGCACGATTGTTAGTCGACAGCGCGATCCCGAGCAGCACCAGCGTAGCAGCAGTGGCGATCACCGGATTTTTTTAATGTGGCGCACGCAGATCAGGATGGCACCCGCGCTCAACATCGTGCCGACGAGATCGCATTTACAGAAAATGATCGGATTCTCGCGTAGAGATAGCATTCCGTAGAAAAATCAGGAATCATAAGAATGAGTGGGTAGCAGACGGCCATACCCAGAAACCCGGCGATCAAGGCATGGTTCAGCCAATTGCGTTGACGTAGTTTTCGAGATATGCTGCGCGATAAAGAAAAACGTCGTTTAATAAACCATCGCGAAATCGAGAATGGCCAAGTAACCAAAGCTGAGGATATCGAACATCAGCCTCACGACACCGATCATGATCCACGCGAGAATCGCCAGATTAAGTAGCTCTTGCCTCACGACCGTCACTCGGTATAGCGCCCCCGGCACAATCAGAATCAGGCTCGCCACCAGCAAAACAAATTCGGCAGGCAGGATCGAAAAACTACCTATCAGTGAGATTTGGGCAAAGCCACGATTGCCCTCCAGATAACCGAACAAAACCCCGCGCACGAGCAACGAATCAATCGGCATCGCAAATAGGTGTCGGGCGGAAAGAAGCGGTTACCTGCGTTGCTGGCCTATTGGTTTGTGAGCTCGGATCGCCTAGTCGCGTCTCACAGGGAGCTTATGTTGATGTGGGCTTGGGATCGTTTGCGCTATGGGCGTGCGGATCGCTGGGCTTATGTTTTGGTGCAGATCAATACGACTGATGGCGAAGAGGCTGCGATGGCTGCGATTGCAGGAAGTCCTCGATGGCATGGTGCCAATTTTCCAAAAATCGGTGGGGAAATAACGACTAGGGAGAAAGCTTGAGGTTTGCCTAAGGCGGGGTAGGTTCTGCGACCTTTGACGACTGCAGATCCAGTCTATTTCGCCTCGTGGTTGGCCTCGAGCGACCAATTCGATTGGCCGCTAACCATCGCGCTTGTGCTCGGGATGGGCATCGGTTTCTTCGTGGTCTGGGCCACGACTCGGCAGACTCGTCGTGTCGCGCATGAGCAAGCAGAAGAACTGATCACAGTAGCGAGACGCGAGGCAGCGGTCGCGGCAGAAGAGGTGAAGCAAAAAGCAGCGCAAGAGATCAGCCACAAGAGGGCTGAGATGATCAAGAAATTTGCGCGAGCTGAGATCGATAGCGAAGTGCGACTCCGGGAAATCCGCGCTCATGAAGAATCACTCGCGTTGTTGGACTACCAAGTCGAGCAGCGGCAAGAACGCGTTAATCGGGAAAATTCCGCCGTGCGCCAAGCACGCGATGCGATCTGCGATATGTCGAAGAATGTGCGCAAGCGATTGGAAGGCGTTTCCGAAATGGACGCGGAGCAAATTCAGCAGGCCTTGCGCGAAGAGATCGAATTGGAATGCCAGGACGAATTGCGCGTGTTGCGTCGTGAGATTTTGGAAAAGTCCGAACGCGAATTAGAGACTGAAGCCCAACGCACTTTGATCGCGACGATGCAGCGGCTCTCAACCAAATCAAACAACGATCTTTCCGCGACCATCGTGCAATTACCTAGCGAGGAAATGAAGGGCCGCATCATCGGCCGCGAGGGGCGTAACATTAAGGCCTTTGAGCAGGCGACCGGTGTCACGGTGTTGATCGACGAATCTCCGCAGACCGTGTTGATCTCTTCATTTGATCCAGTGCGACGCGAGATCGCTCGCAGTTCGATGGAAGCATTGGTCGCTGATGGCAGAATTCAACCCGCCACGATCGAGGATTTCGTAAAGCAGGCGCAGGATGAAGTTGGCGCGACCGCTACTCAGGCCGGTGAAGATGCTGTCGCGAAACTCAAGCTCAACGGAGTGCATCCCGAGATCATCGGTTTACTTGGTCGTTTGAAGTATCGTTTTTCATACAATCAAAACGTGCTCGATCATTCCGTGGAGACGGCGTTTCTCGCGTCGATGATCGCAAGCGAAGTAGGGCTCGATCCGAATATCGCGAAACGTGCGGGGCTGTTGCACGATATCGGTAAATCGCTTTCGGGTGAACTCGAAGGTAGCCATGCGCACATCGGCGCGGAATATATTAAACGCTACGGCGAGACCCCGATCGTGGTGAATGCGGTTGAGGCTCACCATGAAGAGGTGAAACCAGAAACCGTTTATGCGGGATTGGTGATTTTAGCGGATACGATTTCGGCGGTGCGCCCCGGTGCTCGCGCCGAGTCGATTGATGGCTACGTGCAACGCTTGGACCGTCTCGAAAATCTCGCCACCGGGATCGAAGGTGTCCAACAGGCCTTTGCGATTCAAGCTGGCCGCGAGATACGGGTCGTCGTCGCCCCACAGATGGTTACGGACGAACGAGCTCGCGAGATTGCAAAGATTCTGCGCGAAAAGATCGAAACCGAATTGGAATACCCCAGCTCGATTAAGATCACCGTGATCCGCGAACAGCGTTTCACTGAGACCGCGAAGTGACGAGCACTAGCGAGTAGTTAGTAGTGCGTAGCGAGTAACGCAGAGCTGCCCGTACGTTGATCGCTAAAATCTACTCGCTACTGGCTACTCAATACCCATTACTATTTTCACCATGGCCGATCCAAAGATCCTTGAAACATTTCCGAATCCCGCGTCGCATCGTGATTTCCTGATAGAACACACTCATCACGAATTCACCTCGGTCTGCCCGATGACGGGTCACCCGGACTTTGCGAATATCACGGTCAGCTACGTGGCGAACAAGACCTGTGTGGAGCTCAAATCTCTCAAGCTTTATTTTCATGCGTATCGCAATGAAGGCATCTTCTTTGAAGCTGCGACCAATCAGATCTGCGATGATCTGGGCAACGCCCTGAAGCCGCGCAGACTTTCGGTCATCGCCAACTGGAAGGCTCGCGGCGGTTTCTCCTCACGCATCACCGCCGATTGGTCACCGAAGAAGGCGAAGAAGAAATGACTTTCAGAATCCCTTTCAGGGATTGAGGGCAGCGATTACTTGCGGGTGTAGTTCTTTGGAAGCGGCGAGAATAGATTCGGCAGGGTAAGGGCTGCCGCCAGCGCAATCGGTTATGATGCCGCCTGATCCGCGGATGATGGGCACGAGGGCGGCGATGTCCCACGGGCACATGAGTGGATCGATCATCACATCTGCTTGGCCGGAGGCCACTAGTAGGTAGCCGTAGCAGTCACCCCAAGTGCGAACGAGTCGGGCTTGCGAAACATAGGCGTCGGCTTGGACGCCGAGCACTTTGCGAATATTGAGCGGGTCGCTCGTGAGCAGAGTAGCGTCTTCGATTCGTTTGCACGCACGCGTTTGCACGCGGTTGCCATTCAAAGTGGTGGTCTCGCCATCGCCGATCATGAGCTGATCGAGAATAGGTTGATTGATGCAGCCGAGCACGGGTTGCCCATTGTGGAGCAGGGCAATCAGCGTGCCCCAGAGAGGGACTCCAGTGATGAAGCTTTTGGTGCCGTCGATGGGATCGAGCACCCAGACGAATTCGGCGGTTTCGTTTTCATTGCCGTGCTCTTCACCGATGATGCCGTGATCAGGAAACTTTTTGTTGATGAGTGAGCGGAGCAGTTCTTCGGCACCTTTGTCCGCCAGCGTGACAGGGGTGTTGTCCGCCTTGGTTTCTACCTTGAGATGGGGGTTCGCGAAATAGGGGCGAATTAAATCACCACTGGCCTCGGCTAGTTCGATAAGGAAGGTGCGGTAAGGAGTCAGATCCATGCTGGACTTAACGTGGCGGTTAAAAGGCCATATTGTCCAAACGAAACCGTCGCTATCGGCTTGCGATCTGTGGGGATAGTCGAAGAACTTCGCCCGCATGAATCCTCCTTCTGATTCCTTGACGGGTAAAGTGGCAGTTATCACCGGCGCTGGTTCGGGATTGGGCGCGGCGAGCGGCCGATTGCTGGCGGGGTGCGGAGCGAAAGTTGCCCTGATCGATCTCGATGAATCGGCCTTACAAAAAGTTGCCCAGGAAATCAATGATGCCGGGGGCACCGCGTTGGCGTTACCCTGCGATGTCACCTCTGCTGATGGGCTTGCTGCGACGGTGGCAAAAATTAATCAGACATGGAATCGTCTTGATATCGTGGTGGCCAATGCGGGGATCAACGGAGTGTGGGCGCCGATCGATGAAATAACACCCGAGGAATGGGATCGCACGATGGACATCAATCTTAAGGGGGTGTTTCTCACCGTTCGGGCTTGTGTTCCGTTGTTGAAGGAGGGTGGGGGCGGTTCGGTGATTCTCATGTCCTCTCTCATGGGTAATCGTATGTTTAGCACTTCCGGAGCCACCGCGTATTCGACCAGCAAGGCAGCCATAGTGAGCTTTGGGCGTATGATCGCTTTGGAACTGGCGAAGAATTCTATTCGGGTGAATACGATTTGTCCCGGTGCCTTCAAAACCAACATCATGCAGAATACGGAAAGTCGGAATCGGGAGGGGCTTCGTTTACCCGTGAAATTCCCTGAAGGGAAATGGCCTCTTGGGGGAGAGGAGAGAGGGAAACCGGAGCAAGTGGCTCGGCTGGTTTGGTTTCTCGCTTCCGATTTATCGGACTACATCACCGGCACAGAAGTCTACATTGATGGAGCACAATCCCTATTGATGGGCTGATCATACCGTTGAAGGATTATCCTCGGATTTTATGATGCGGTCTATTCGGTCATGACTGTGCCTACTACTTGGACCGAGCAACCCATCCACTTTATCGATTTCGAAGGCAGCGTGTCTTCGGGGATCGTGGAATACGGGGTGGCTACTTTGCATGACGGTGGAGTGGTCGCGGCGCAGACGAGATTGTGTCAGCCGACCGGGCGGATGCGAAAAGAAGACATCGAAGTCCACGGGCTCGATGAAACGGCTTTGGCCGGCACGACTCCGATGGCGAATGACTTTGCAGCCTATTCTGAATGGCGCAAAACCGGACCTTTGGCGGCGCATTTCTCCGGAGCAGAAAATTCGCTACTGAAGTCGGTCTGGCCGTATCCGAGATCGTCTCCTGACTTTGCGCGACCTGATCGACATGCAACGGAATGGGGACCGTGGATCGATACGGGAGCTCTCTACCGACAATTCTATCCGCAACTGGAATCTTACAAGCTCGCCGACTTGGTCGTGATCTGCGGATTGCAGGAGGAATTGGATGGATTGGCCGGGCAGTATTGTCCTACGGAGCGTCGGCAGTATCACGCTGCGCTTTACGATGCGCTGGCTGGAGCCGTGCTTCTCTTATCGTTAGCCAAGGAACCGACTGTGGCTGCGATGACAACGATGCAGTTGCTAGCACTGAGCACACTCGACGGCGGAAAACGCGACGCAATGCAGCAGGATGATTTGTTTTAGGAATCGGACGAATCCAACGGATAGCGTTTTAAACCGCACAACTGCGCGATTGTTCGTAATATGAACAATGGGTTGCAAACGAGATAGCGGTAGGCGAGGCGGCGGGGTTCCATCGCGAGGCGAAAGAGACATTCGAGTCCGCTGCGTTGCATCCAGCGTGGCGCTTGTTTGATGCGACCGCTGTGGAAATCGAACGCCGCACCCACACCGATCAGAAGCCAGTATCGAGTTTGTCCCAAACATCCGCCATGAAAAGTTCCTGTTTGGGCGTGCTGAGTCCGGCCCAAATGACGTCGGGAGATTTCTCGTCCATATCGCGTTTTATTTCGGCGAATTCTGTATTGTCCAACGGTCGGTAGGGTGGGGTGTAAGTGCCGACGATCTCCAATCCCGTAAAACGATTACACAATTTATCTGACAACAGCTCGGCGGCACCCGGATCGCCTCCATAAAAGTAGTGGCGCAACTTCGTGACGCGACCTTCATCGCAAATCCGCGTGATGTCTTTATGAGCGTGATGTATCCCGAGCCAAACGAGTGGCATCCCGTCTGGGGCAGTCAGATAAGAGTGATTAAACACATCGAGCAGGGCGGGATCACGTCGCGCTTCACTCACGCCGTGAACCGTGCATACACAGATGTAGCCGAGTTGTTTCTGGTCTCGTGGAGCGAGCACCGATTGGGTCGCGTCATCCAAAGACAACGCCGATACCCCAACCCCAAGAACATTGAAACGCGCCGGCTCGCTGATTGTTTTCATTACGCCTTTGGAGCCTCTGAGTGCAATGACGGATCAAGAGCGCTGACCGCATGTCTCGCTTGGAACGCGCCGATGAGTGCTATTCCGACGAATAGCACGAGGCCGATGAACGCCCAGGCGGCATCCGCTTTGACGACGACGTAGATGGCGCCGAATTGAAGCAGCGTGCGGAGCAGGCGATCAACGGAGGAGAGGGTCAGGTTTACGCGTCCCATGATTTCGTTGGGCACCTCGGTGTAGAAGACCGTGCTGCGAGAAACACGCGACCCCGCGCCACCCAGACCGACGAGCACGAGTGCGATATAGAACGCGGTTACGCTTTTTAGTGATCCGAGGAGGATGAGCCCGCAGATGAATATGCCCATCATCACCATCGCGACGTTGGGGGCGGAGTAGCGATTGATCAATCGAGGGCCGAGCACGCCGGCGAGAATCGCGCCGAATGCGAAGGCGATTTCCCCGCGTCCGAATACTACGGCGGGGGCTTGGAGGATGTTCTGCACGTAAATAGGAAACAGGTAATTCCCGGTCATCACGGCGACGAAGGGGGCCATGGTGCAGATAATGAACAGCGTGAATCTCGGCCGAGCTCGCAGCCAGCGAAGTCCTGTTTTGATCGAAGCAATCATGCTTTCTTTTGGGATGTCTTTTTCCAGATGAGTCGCTCGATACGGGATGGTGCTCTGCACGATAAAACTGATGATATAGGTCGCGGCATCAGCAAAGAGAATCAGGTGAATGGGCACCCGATCGAGCATCATACTCGCGGCGCCACCGGAAATCATCGAAGCGGTTTGCCCCTGAATTTCCATGAGTCCAATCAATTGTTTGTAATGCCTCTTCTCGAAAATCTGCTGCACGAAGGCAGCCTTCGCCGGAAAATGGAGCGTGTAGTAAAGCATCCCTCCGGCATAGAGCACGAGGAACTGTCACGTCTCCGCTTGGCCAGTCAAGACGATCCAAGTCGCCATGGTCAGAGTGGTGATTGCTCCGAACCCTTCTCCAATCAGCAGTGCGAGTTTGCGTGAGTGCCGATCCAGCCAAGCGCCATAATGCGGAATCAAAGCAAACACTGCGATCGTGATGGCGATTGTGACGTAACCGTAGAGTCGATCTCCACGGGGCGTTGCACGAGAAGCCAAGGAACGGCGATAATCGTCACCCCGGAACCCACTGATCCGGTGATATTTGCCAGCAGTAATCGGCGGACTCTTAAATCGCTTAACAATTCCTTCATCTGGGTGAATCAGGTGAAGGAAGGTCGAGGAGCATCCGATTAGTTTTTGGTTGCGGAGTTAACGACACAAGCGGCGAATCTCGAAGTTGAGGTCGTCTGACAGTTAGCATTTACCCCACGTCAACTAATAGATGACGTGTAAACTATTTGCTTCCGATAGGGTTGTGGCAAGAGTAGCTATTTCGTTGGCGGAAATGATCAGCCGATATATGAAGTGTTCAAAGTCGGAGTCGATCTGAACAAGGCTGAAACGATTCAGACTGTGATTGATCAGATGGATGAATTGGTGACCCACATCGAAATCGAAGCGGCTAAGATCAAGCAATGAGTCGAGCGACCTGAGGTCTCATCACTCACTCAAGCCGGACAGAGTAATTTCTCTTCGGCTGTGTTGATGGCTTGGATGAACTCTTCGGGAGTAGCCGCGGTCATCAACGCTTCAAGATTCTCGGGTTTGTTGAGAATCTTCACGAGCGAGCTCACGCACATCAGATAATCGGTGGGATTCGACTTGGTCGTGCCCAAGACGAACATGAGTTTCACGTCTTCATTTGAGTCTTTGAAGCTGATGCCATTCTCGCTGCGACCGACCGCCATCACGATCTTGTTCACGTGCTGGGTGCGCGCGTGGGGCAGGGCGATGCCGTTGCCGAGATAAGTGGTATCGAGTTCTTCCCGGGCCAAAAGCCTCGCGTAAAACTCTGCGAAGTTGGTTACGTCGGGATGATCTTCGAGTTGTCGGGCCACTTCTTCCAAGGCAGCTGTGCGATCAGGACTCTGGACCTGTAAATTGATGCGAGAGAGATCGAGAAGATTGGAAATGCGACCTGCCATGACGATTGAATGGAAGGTAACTTACCCGACATTGGTGTTTGGGCCAATGTCGGGATGAAAATTACTCCGTAGTTTCGTTAGTCTCAGGCGCTTCGGTGCTGTCCGTTGGCGTGTTTGACTCGGATTCGGCTGCAGCGATGTCCGCGGCTTCACCGAGGGCAGCAGCTTGCTGCTCTTCCTCGGTTTCGACGATTCGAGCGATGGTCAGAATACTGTCTCCCTTGGCAAGGTTGAGTAGCTTAACCCCCTTGGCGCCGCGACCGGTTTCACGAATCTCGCGAACTCGGGTGCGGATGCTCTGACCCTTCGTGGTGAGAAGCATGACCTCATCTTCCTCATTCACGCTGATCGCGCCAGCGACCGTGATGGTTCCATCATCAGGCAGATCGATCGCGATCACGCCGGATCCACCGCGCTTGGTCAGGCGGTAAGCTTCGAATTGGGTGCGTTTGCCGATGCCATCCTGACGGGCAACGAGCAGACGCGCTTCGGGATCGCAGACTTGAATCGATTGAACGAAGTCATCCTTGATTTTGAAACGCATGCCAGTAACACCACGCGTATCGCGACCTTGGGTGCGTAGACCGTCTTCATTGAAGCGAACGGCTTGGCCCTTATTGCTAACGAGGATGACTTCACTGTCCCCCTTCGTGAGCACGCAACCGATGAGAGTATCGTCGTCGTCGAGCTTGATGCCGCGCAATCCGCCTTCGCGGGTCGCGTTGCCGTAATCGGACAACTTGGTCTTTTTCGTGATCCCCTTGGAAGTGGCCATCACGAGATTCATCTCGGTGTTGATATCCTGCACGCAGATCATCGCGGCAATCTTCTCACCTTCAGTCAGACGAAGGAAGGAGGTCACTGACTTGCCCTTTGAGGTGCGCGAGCCTTCGGGGACTTCGTAAACCTTCTTGGCCAGACACTGACCCTTGGTCGTGAGATAGAGAATGAAATCGTGCGTGCTCGCAGTGAACAAGTGCTCGACAAAATCCTCGTCGTAAGTGTCGGTGCCGATGATGCCTTTGCCGCCGCGTTTCTGAGAACGGTAGTCAACGACGGGAGTGCGCTTGATGAAACCGAGATGCGAAACCGTGATGATGCAGCCCTCGTTGGGGATGACATCTTCCATGCGGAATTCGCCGAGAGCGGCGGTGATTTCGGTGCGTCGAGGTGAAGAGTATTTCGCCTTCATTTCGAGCAGCTCAGTCTTGATCAACGCGAAGAGTTTTTCTTCGGATGCGAGGATGCTGCGGAGTTCTTCGATGATCGCCATGAGCTCGGCGTATTCGGCCTCGATCTTACCGCGCTCCATCCCAGTGAGCTGGTAAAGGCGAAGTTCGAGAATGGCATCGGTCTGACGCTCGGAGAGCGGATACTTGGCCATCAATTTCTCCTTGGCTTCGGCGCGATTGGCCGAGGCGCGGATGATTTTCACGAAGTCGTCGAGATTATCGAGGGCGATGATGTAACCCTCGAGAATGTGGGCGCGATCTTCGGCTTGCTTGAGGCGGTAACGTGTGCGGCGCGTGACGACCTCGCGACGATGCTCGATGTAGCAGTTGATCATCTCCTTGATGTTCATCTGCTTTGGACGCTTCTGATCGAGCGCGAGCAAGGTGACACCAAATGAAGATTCGAGCGCCGTCTTTTGGAAAAGCTGATTGAGGATCGGACGGGCCTGTTCGCCCCGCTTTAGTTCGATGACGATACGCGTGTTTTCATCGGACTCATCGCGAAGATCGCGGATGCCATCGATGACTTTGTCGCCGACGAGATCGGCGATACGGATCACGAGATTGGCGCGGTTTACGTTATACGGGATTTCCGTGATAACGATTTGCTCCATGCCACTCTTCGTTTCTTCGGTGTGGGATTTGCCGCGGATGCGGACGATGCCGCGACCAGTCTTCAAATAGCTGAGGATGCCCTCGCGTCCGGCGATCGAACCACCGCTAGGGAAGTCGGGGCCTTGGATGATTTCGGTGAGCTCATCAAGGGCGATGGAAGGCTGGTCGATGATCGCACAGGTGGCTTCGATCAATTCGTCGAGATTGTGCGGCGGGATGTTGGTCGCCATGCCGACCGCGATACCGGTCGAACCATTCATCAACAAATTCGGAAGCGCGGAGGGGAGGACGGTTGGTTCGGTGGTCGATTCCTTGTAGTTGGGGGCGAAATCAACGGTGTCTTCCTCAATGTTTTTGATGAGGTCTTCCGCGACTTCATTTAAACGACACTCGGTGTAACGATAGGCCGCCGGAGGATCGCCATCGACAGAACCGAAGTTACCTTGCGGGTCGATCAGCGGGTAACGCATAACCCAAGTCTGCGCGAGACGCACGAGCGTGTCGTAAACGGAGGAGTCACCATGCGGGTGATAATTCTTCAGCACTTCACCGACCACACCGGCGCACTTATCGAATGGTCGATTGTGCAGCAGGCCTTCACGCAACATCGCGTAGAGAATACGGCGCTGCACGGGCTTGAGGCCGTCGCGTGCATCGGGCAGCGCGCGAGAGACGATCACCGACATCGAATACTCAATGTAGGCGGTCTGCATGATATCGGTCAGATTGGCCGAGGAGAGATTTTCAGATCCAGTAGACATTCAGAAAAGTAGATTAAGCTTAGCGCGAAAGGTGCCCGAGACTTAGACGTCGAGGTATTGGACGTTGAGGGCGTTGTCTTCGATGAAGCGACGGCGAGGCGGGACTTCATCTCCCATGAGGAGAGTGAAGAGCGCATCGGCTTTGGCCGCATCGGCGACGGACACTTTGAGGAGGCGGCGTTTCTCGGGGTCCATCGTGGTTTCGAAGAGTTGCTTGGGATTCATTTCACCGAGACCCTTGTAGCGTTGAATCGTGAGCCCTTTGCGACCGAGGGTGCGGGTGTGGGAAACGATATCAAGCGGGCTGAAGAGTTCGGTTTTATTTTCAGATTTTAGGCCCACGTTTTCGGTGAAGAGATAGCGGGCTTCTTCGGTCGCGTTGAAACGATTGATGTCGAGACCAATGTCGGCGATTCCTTGGAGGAGCTTCGACATTTCAGTGCTCTCAAAGATTTCATGGATGGTGATCCGCTTGGGGTTAGGAGCGTTTTTACTCGCGGCCGCCGGAGCACTGTCAGCCTGATCGTCGAGATCGGCATCGAGTCCATTCTCGCGGCCAAAATCGGCGCGAGCTTCTTCGTCGAGAAGGAATTCGTAGGTTTCTTCGCTACCGATGCGGATACGAGCGATGTAGCGCGGCAGGGCATGTGTGTCCTTGTCATGTTGATCGAGGTAATCGGCGAGTGAGGCTCCGTAGCGTGTGACGCCGGCACCGAGTTTTTCGAGAACGGTGAGGTTTTCGACGATGGTATCGATCTGAGCCGGAGCGAATTGATGGCCGTCTTGCAAACGCGTGAGGACGACGTCTTCGGTGCCGAGCTCAAGGAGGATGCGGTTGAGCTCTTCATCGTTGTCGATGTATTGCTCGCGCCGCTTGCGCTTGATTTTGTAAAGCGGTGGTTGGGCGATGTAGATGTAGCCCATGTCGAAGAGGCCGCGCATCTGACGATAAAGGAAGGTGAGCAGGAGCGTGCGAATATGAGAACCATCCACATCGGCATCAGTCATGATGATGATCTTGTGGTAGCGGGTCTTTTCGACGTTGAAAGCGGAGTCGTCATCGCCGGTGCCGATGCCGGTGCCAATCGCGGTGATGAGGGTGCGGATTTCCTCATTGTTGAGCACCTTGTCGAGCTGGGCTTTCTCCGAGTTAATCAACTTACCTCGGAGGGGGAGAATCGCTTGAGTGCGGCGATCGCGCCCTTGTTTGGCAGAACCGCCTGCGGAATCACCCTCAACGATGTAGATTTCGGTGAGAGAGGGATCGCGCTCGGAACAGTCGGCCAGCTTACCGGGGAGACCACGGCCGGAAAGTGCGCCTTTGCGGATCGTTTCGCGGGCTTTGCGGGCGGCTTCGCGGGCGCGGGCTGCCATGAGTGTTTTGTCGATGATGCGCTTGGCGAGGCCTTGCGTGGTTTCGAGCGCGATACGGAGTTTCTCGCCGACGATCTTTTGGACGATGCCATCGACTTCGCCGTTGGAGAGCTTAGTCTTGGTCTGCCCTTCGAAACGAGGTTCAGGGACCTTGACCGAAATGACGGCGACGAGACCTTCGCGCACATCGTCACCGGTGATCGCGGGGTCTTTGTCTTTCAACAAACCATTGGCCTTGGCGAAACTGTTGATCACGCGAGTCAGGGCAGTGCGGAAACCAGAAAGGTGTGTGCCGCCTTCGATGTTGTAGATCGAATTGGCGTAAGCGTAGACCTGATCGTTGTAGGCATCGCTGTATTGCATCGATACATCGACGACGATGTCGGGCAGTTCGGAATTGGTTTCGTTGGGAGCGGAGTCGCTAAACGTGATCGGGTTTTCGTGCAGAACAGTTTTGTTCTGGTTGAGGTAGCGCACGAATTCCGTGATGCCGTCCTTAAAAAAGAAGTTATCCTTTTTCTCAGAACGCTCGTCGATGAGATCGATGTTCACGCCGGGGTTGAGAAAGGCGAGTTCGCGGAGGCGTTTGGCGAGGATGTCGTATTGAAACTCGCGGGTGGTCTGGAAAATCTCCGGGTCGGGTCTGAAGGAAATCTTCGTGCCGGTCTTTTTCGTATCACCGATGACGGACATTTTCTCTGTCGTCTTGCCTCGGGAGAAACGCATTTGGTGCACTTTACCATCGCGGCGCACTTCGGCTTCGAACCATTCGGAAACCGCATTCACGCACTTGGCGCCGACGCCATGGAGGCCGCCGGAAACTTGATACGCGCCTTTACCGAACTTACCTCCGGCGTGCAGATTGGTGAGCACGAGCTCGAGAGCGGGCATGTTGTATTTCGGGTGAGTATCCACGGGGATACCGCGACCGTCGTCGGATACTGAACAGGATCCATCGAGATGGATCACGACTTTCACGCCGTGAGCAAATCCAGCGAGGGCTTCGTCGATACAGTTATCTACGATCTCGAACACGCAGTGATGCAGGCCGCGTTCGTTGGTGTCGCCGATATACATGTCGGGCCGCTTGCGCACGCCCTCGAGGCCCTCGAGTTTCTGAATTTGGGAGGCGTCGTATGCTTCGGCGCCGGCCTTGTTATTTGCTAAATTTTGGGAGTCGGAGGTGTCAGGCATGTATGAGTCGGTGAAAGTGAGTTACGAAAGGAAAATTGTTGTCCGATTGCGAAGCGCAAGCGAGGGTTTTTTTTGAAGAAAAGCATCATTTAACGGCGTTTTAATTGCCCGTGAAGCGAGAGTTTCGTTTGACCGGTGGGGGGACACCAACAAGCTCGCCTCACCTATGCTTAGCCCTGTGCTTGAAAAGATCCTCATTCTCCAAGATCGCGATGGTCGCCGCATCGGCCTAGAGACCCAATTACAAGCCGTGCCGAAAGATGTGGTACTCGTAGAAAACAAGATCGCGGCCGAAAAAACCGCGATTGAGGAAGCCAAAATGGAGCTTCGCCAACTGGAGACCGATAAGAAATTGTTGGAAACCGAGATCGGCTCCACGGAGGACAAGCTCGGCAAATACCGCACGCAGCAGAGTGCGGTGAAGAAAAACGATGAGTATCAGGCCTTGGGACATCAGATCGAGACGACGGAGGCGGAAGTGAGTAAGATGGAGGAGAAAGAGCTCGAGATTATGTATGCGATCGACGAGTCGAAAAAGCGCTTCCAGGCCGCCGAAAAGGTTTTGCAGGAGAATATCGCTGGTCACGAAGGTAAGATCGTGGCCCTGGGAGAGCGAAAAACGAATTTAGAGAGCGAGCTAGCCACGGTGCAGGCGGAAGTAGCTGCTGCGCGTGAGCCCGTTGAAGATCGACCCCTGGCCCTCTACGATCGGATCGCGAAACTTTACATGCCTGTCTGCGTGCCGCTGAAGGGCGGGAAATGCGGTGGATGTCACCTCAAGGTTTCTTCGGAGGTCGAATCGACCTCGCGAAGCAAGTCGCTGGATAATGAACTCGCGACTTGCGACCAGTGCTCACGGTTGGTTTATTGGGAATCCTAGTTTTGGGGCCAGGCTATCGCTCCGAGTTCTTTGATTCCATGTGTGGGTAAAACCGCGCTGGCCAAAGTTCGGAGAGGAAAGTCCGGACACCATAGGGCAGGATGCCGCGCAAGATCACTCAAGCGCGGGCGCTACAATTCAATGTGTAGCGACGGAAAGTGTCACAGAAAATATACCGCCTAGCTTCGGCGAGGTAAGGTTGAAATGGTGGGGTAAGAGCCCACCGCGTCGTATGTGAATGCGGCGGCAGGATAAACCCCATTCGGTGCAAGGCAAAATAGGAGATCGGGCGGCCCGTCTATGATCTCGGGTATGCCGCACCCTCTGGCGCTCTTCGGAGTTAAGGAGGGCAGATTTGGCGCAAGCTGGATTTGAGACAAATGGTAGCCTATTCCTGCGTAAGCAGGAGGAACAGAATCCGGCTTATCGGCCCCAAAACTAGCTTATTTTTAATCAGGGAGATCCTATTCGGATCTACTATTGTTGTGCGATTGGGTCGCCGACACGTAGAGTGCGGCAGCTTGGGCGCGCCGCTTCACATTGAGTTTTTCAAACACGCTCACTAAATAGTTCTTCAGGGTGTTTTCGCTGAGTTTGAGACGTTTGCCCACTTCCTTATTGGTGAGCCCTTCAGCCACCAGCGCGAGCACGCGACTTTCCTGCTTGGAAAGCAAAGCGAGTTCGTTGGGTGTGGTTTTACCATCATTGTTGCGGATCATCCGCAGCACGCGTGAGGTGACATCACTCGTGAGGACGGATTTGCCCGCGGCTGCATCGGTGATGGCTTTCACGAGACCGGTGGGATCGATCTCTTTCATCAGGTAGCCCTGAGCTCCGGCGATGATGGCATCGTAAACGAGATTGTCGTTAGTAATGGATGTAAGAATGAGCACTCGGCTGGCGGGGAATTCTTTAAGTATGGTGAGACAGGCGTCTAGGCCGGATCCATCGGGCAGGCGGATATCGAGCAGAACCACATCGGGTTTATGCTCACGGATCGCCCTCATCCCGCTGCGGATGCTATCGGCTTCTCCGACGACTTCGATTGAACCCTCACTCTCAGACGTAATCACAGAGCGCACTCCCTTCCGCACTAAGGTGTTATCATCAATCAGGAGAACTCGAATAGTGGCGGCCGCGGTGATCATAATTTTGAGAGTTGAGGAAGCAGAAAGATGATCCTTGCACCGTGATTCGGCCGGCTGTCGATGTCGAGTGTTGCGTGAAGCTCCTGAGCTCTCTCGTAGAAGTTTCGAATGCCCAGGCCGGAACTTGAAGCCTCATCGGGCGAGAAGCCTTTGCCGTCATTGGCGATTTCGAGCCTGATTTTTTCCTGCTCACTGATAAGAGTGACCGTGATGTTGCGGCATTCGCCGTGGCGGATGGCATTACTCGTCGCTTCGCGAATGATCTGGAGCAGGTTGGCTCTGATTTCGACCGGGATTTCATCGGCCAAACGGGTATCCACGTTGGTAGTGAAATTGATGTCGCGCCCGCCCTGCATGAACTCTAAGAGGGAAGTGACGGCGTCTTCGAAACTGAGGGATACGGCTTCTTCAGGTTCGAGGTGGGAAATGAAGTGACGCACGTCGCGGATTGTGGCGTTGAGCTCGCTTCTGGTTTGATCGATGAGCTCCTCGGCGATCTCGGGCTTTTGGCGGATGTGACGACGGATACTCGTTATCGTCATGCCGGTGGCGTATAGCGTCTGAATCACGCCGTTATGAAGATCACGCCCAAGCCGAGCGCGCTCATCGAGCGATGTGGTGAGTTTGTTTTGATCGCTGAAGGATTGACGAACGAGCCGGGCGATTTGCCCAAACTCAGCATCGTCTTTGAGCAGGTAGTTGACGGGCTCAATCTTGCCGAGGGCCAGACTGGCCTTGATTTTAGATAGGGGGCGTAAAACCCAGCGTTGAGCGAAGATCATCACCACGAGAATAACCAAAAACCCATAGACCATGAAAATGACCGTCTCCCATTGATCACTTTCAATCAGCAATTCCAGTTCAGCCGAATTGTAATAGATATCGAGGATTCCGAGGGGCTCCCCATCGATACTCGGTAACTCACGATGAATGTGAAAATTAAACGCATCAGGCTTCTGGTGCTCTTGGGAGTGTCGCTGGCGATCGAATGTCACATGGCTATCAGTGAGGATAGAGAGCCTTTTCAGGTAGGAGGCATCCCACTTGCGTCCGATTAGCAAATAACCCTTGGCGGTAGATTCCGGCACGAGCCCGCTGGAATGCTCGACCCAACTCCCGCGAATCTCATACAGCTCACCTTCAAGCTCGTAGTAGAAATGGAGGTGTTGTTTTTCTCGAAAATGGGGCTCTACAAGCTCAAACGGAATCGGCGGTGGAGCGCGGTCTTCATGGAAGGTATCTGCCAGGCTATAATAGAGCGACCCGTCGGTGCGGAAGAACCAGGCGGATTGAGTATTAAAGACTGCTAGGGAGGAGTGGATATTATCTTCGGCCCACTCGAGATCGGGAGTATCTGCTGCGAGGAAATCTACGACTTCCGTCCACTGACCGTATTCATAGATGAATTGATTGAGGGATTCGCCCTGGAGCTCAGTGATCTGATCCAACATATAGGCACGTTGGATCTGGATCTGCTCGAGGACCTCAGCGGTTTCCTTACGCTCGTAGGAGTTGAGGGTCACTATTCCCAGCCCCAACCCCCCCCACAGAGGGTGGCGAACATGACGATGAGAATGAGGCGGCTTTTCCGTGACATGAGTGGTGAATCGATCAGCGAACTCTCTGTCAGAGGCGCTGGCAAAGCGAAACTCTCCCGGTTATCTCCGAAATAACCGTTGACTATGGGCCTGTGGTTTGAGTGTTTGACCGACTTAAATTTTATCTGACCATGGCAAATACGAAATCCGCTATCAAAAACGCTCGCAAGACCGTCCGTTTGACCGCCCGCAACAAAATCACCAAGACTCGTCTCAAGACGCTTCGTAAGAAGCTCATGACCACAGCTGAGGGTGACGATGCTGCAGCCATCCAATCCGCTGCCTCGGCCTACGCCTCCGCAATGGATCGCGCCGTGAAGTCCGGTATTGTGCACAAAAACGCTGCTAGTCGCGCCAAAGCATCTGGTGCAAAAAAAGTAGCTGCCAAGTAATTTTTCGCTCAACCGGATAGAATCGAGACCCGCACGATAATCGTGCGGGTTTTTTGTTTTAGGGTGGCGAGAAACTTTTGTAGTGTGGCGGGGAGTGCTTCCTTCCATTGAATTTCATCTATCCCGTTTTGCGGACAAGGCCTGGTCGGAAGTGGTCCGTCCTTGGTTGGTGGAAGATCGGGGCAAGCTAACTCGAAGTCTGGTGGTTGTTCCCACTCGCGGTCAGGCGCATCTTTGGAAACAACGCTGTTTAGAAGAAGGGGTGCCATTGCTTGGGGTGGAGTTTATCTCGCCAGGATTGGCTCGGAAGAAGTGGCTTATGGCGAGCGGCGAGACGACTCCGGCGCTGGGACGCGAGCTGCTGTTGATGGGATTGCGGCAATTGATTGCACATCGGTTGGAACGCGAAGAACCGAATCAGGGATTGTGGGGTTTTTGGAAAAGCCTGCAGAGCGATCCGAAACGCGCGTTGGATGATTTTGATGAGATGCTACAGGCGGGATTAACGGTGGCGGATTTTCCGCGTCGCGCGCTCTCGGAGTTGTTTGCGGATTTAATGAAGTGGGCGGCAGACTTAGGCGCGACCATGGCGCAGGTGCAGAGCCGAGCAGCGGCGCGCCAGAAGATCGAATCCGAAGATGAACGCATTGCGGGGCGAGTCTTAGTGCTCGGCTTAACCGCGGAATCCTGGGGCGAGTTTTTTAATGTGGCCGCGCTGGTGCGCCGCATGACGGATATTTGTGTGGTGCTGCCTGCGCCGGAGTTTCGGGGGCGGGCGGCTCTCGACGAAAAGTGGATCGAGGTATGGCAGTCTGTGCTGGGGGTTGAACCTTTAATGGTGGATGAAAAAGAGCCGGAATTCACTTGTGGATCAGTCGGCGAGCTTTGGACGCGGGAAGGGGGCCATGCGGATCGCGCGCGAGTTTTGGTTGGGCTGACGCGCCAAGATGAAATGGCTTTGGTCGCGAACGAGGTGGGCAAGTTGTTAAAGGGTGGGGCGGAATTGATTGGAATCATCTTTCCGGGAGCGGACGCCGCGCATGTTCATTTATGCCGTTTGCTCGAATGCATGGGGCTGCCGTTTATCGATCAAGTGGGGATGGCTGGTAGCCCGCCGATAGAAGTGCTGCTCCAACGCGAGATCCTGAATTTCTATGGACGTGGGGGGCGATTGGATGAGTTGCTGCAAGTCTGGCCGCTGATGCGGACATTGGGTTTGGTTGAACAGACGCAACAGGTCGCGCGTGATGTTTGCCAAGGCCTCTTCGAAGATCGTCAGACTCACGATTTGGCCGGAGTGATTGAAAATTTGAAGGCGCGAGCTGAGCACCGTCCGGAGTGGAAGGAAGTCTTACGCGTCGCGGAGATATTGCTCCCGGTCTGGCCGGAGCGACTCAGCTTGGCAGATGGACTGACGCGATTCGAGGGAGTCCTTCAAGCACTCGATTTGGAACCGGTAACAGGGTGGACGGCACTGACGGCTTTTGCGAAGAAAAGTGATGAGCTGTTTGATCGTGCGGTGTTGATCGAAGTGATGAGTTCGTTTTTGCCGGGAAAGAGTCCGCCGATTAATGCACCGGGTAAGAGCGGTTTCGCGAGAGTCGTCATCACCACGAGACATCGCGCGGAGGGGACGGCTTGGTCGCATTTATTTTTTGTGGAAAGCAATAGCGGGGTGTGGCCGCGAAGACGTGAATCGAGCTGCTGGTTGGATGATAGTGCGAGGGCGCTACTCAATGAAACCAGCCCGTATTCGCTCGGTGTATTCACGGCGGAAGATCGCGCTTTGATGGAGAAGCAAAGTTACGCGATGCTGGTGCGCGATACGCGCGAGGAAGTCGTGTTTTCGTCGGCACGATTCGGCGATGAAGATACGGAAGTCGCGTTGGGGCCGAACAGTTGGCTCGAGCGCGTCTTGTGGGCTCAAGGGCACGGCGAGAACGCCGGAGGAATGGAGCAGGCTTTTGTCGAAATGGCGCGGACTACGACGATCGGAAAAGAGCAGGAGGCTCCGCTCGATTGGCGTGAGATATGGGCGACGCGACGTGATCCGAGCAAGCCGTTTGATGACTGGTTCTTATCGGGAGATCCAGATCAGACGCGACCGGAGAAACTGGCGGCGCGCGCGATCGAAGCCGGAGTGAAAGACCCGGCGGAACTTTGGTTTACTCAGGTGCTGGGCGTGGAACGCGTCGACTATGAGCCCTCGGTGCGCGCTTTGCCCCTGGCGCGTGGTCGATGGGTGCATCGTTTTCTGGCGCGTGCGTTGAAACCCGCGGTGATTGTTTCTGAAGGGCTCGGCGAAATGCCCTCACAAGAGGACGCCACGCAGAAAATGGCGGACGATCTGCGACACTGGCAAAAGCAGTGGCCGGATAACTACTACTGGAAATCGTTTTGCGAGGAAGTCGCGGCGATGAGTCAGGGTATGCTCGAGCAAGTCTATGCAATGGAGACGGGAAAGTATGTGGCGACGGAGCTGAATTTGCCGACGGCAGGAAAGTTGAATTTAGGCGAACCCGGGTTGGTGATCACGGGACGGATGGATTTAGTGATCACCGATCAACCGATGTGGAAGGGAGCCACGGTTGACGTGATCGATTTTAAAACGGGAGGAGATGATCGGTTGTCGGCGAAGAAGATGGGAGCAGACGGTAGTTCGCTGCAGTTGGGCGTGTATTTGGAATGCCTGAGATCGTTGGGCGTCTCGGCAGGGCGGGTATGGATGCATAAGCAACCCGCGCATAACAGTGCGTCTTTGGAGATGGAAGAATTACCACTCGCATTGGAATCTCTGGATCGGATTCGCGGGATGTTGGAAACTGGACGCTATGGGGCTTTGACGAAAGAGCAGTCTGACTACGCACATGGCCGATTCGTTTGGCCTCTCGCCTGTACGCCGATTCCGTCGGCGATTTTAAAACAAAAGCACGAGGCGACCCTCGCGGAATTCACGACAAAGGAGGTTGGCGATGAGTAATTCGAAGATTGTTGATCAGCAGGGACGTGACCGCTTCACTCACGAGGGTGAAGCGAATTTTGCGGTGAGTGCCAATGCGGGTTCTGGCAAGACGACGGCGATCTCGGATCGATTGGCGGCGTTGGCGATGCGCGAGGACGGGGCGACGCGACTTGGGAAAACGGCGGTCGTGACTTATACGAATAAGGCGGCAGGGCAGATCGGGCAAAAAGCCCGTGCGGTTTTGCTGAAGGCGCTGCAAAAAGCGGGGGAGTCTGATCTGACTCCTCTGGACAATCTGGAGCGTGCGTATTTTGGCACGATTCATAGTTTTTGTCTGAAACTCGCGCAGACTTACGGTCAGGATTTAGGTGTAAGCCTGAATCCTGAGGTGCTTACCGAAGAAGAAGAGGACGCATCTTGGGAAGATTTCTTGTCGCAGGATTCGATGCGTTATGAAGGGGTCTCCGAAGAGACCTTGAAAGCATTTTTGCGGCATGTGCCCTTGCCGGATATCTTTGGATTGGCGCGTAAGTTGAATGCCGAGGCGGCGCGAAATCTCAGATTGAGGAAGGCCGGAGAATGCGTGGGGCCGGATAGGGCCGTGCTGAATGAAATCGAAGGAGCTGAACCTAAGCAGAAGCGCTCGATCGAAAAGATGGAGGCAAACAAGCAACTCGCACGGGATTGGCAGCGTCGTTACGAGAACGAGTCTGGGTTTCTGGGGATGGTGAAACCCGATGGCGTCGCCGGGGGAATGGGTGAATTGTTTGACCGATATTTTCAGCCGCTGTGTCTTTGGCTATCAGGAGTCGCTGGTGTGATGGCAGCTGAATTATCGGATCGCTATCGGCTGTGGCGTTTCGAACAGGGCGTGCAGACTTATGATGATCAGATCGACGCGACCCTCGCGGTGCTCCGCCATCCTCCGACCTTGGATCGGATTCGGAGAGAAGGTTGGCGTGTGATTCTGGATGAGGCGCAGGATACCGATCCGGCACAGTTTTCGATTTTGATAGAAATCACTCGTGAGCTGAAATCGGAGATCGGGGAGTGGCCGGGACAGGGAAGTGGACCTCGCAAGGGACATTTTTGCATGGTCGGTGACGGGCAGCAATCGATCTACGGGAGCAGGGCGGATATCCGAAATTTTGTGCGCCACTTGGCGGCTTTCGAACGGGGTGATGGGGGAGAGTTGTTGAAGTTTCAGGTGACGTTTCGTGCGCCCCAAGCCGTGGCGTCGGTCTTGAATAGCACATTGCCGGATGCTTTTGGTGAGGGTCGGGAATTTAATTGCGGACTGCCGCCGGAAGAGGGGGCGCCGGCTCCGTTTTTACAGGTGCCTTACGTGCCGCTGCGACCAGGACCGAGCAACGATGAGGGGTCTGTGTCGCGCGTCGTATTAGAAGTGCCCGAGCCTGCGCCGAAATCAGTGGATGCCTGGATGGAGGAGGAGATCCGGCAGTTGGCGGATTATCTTTTAGAGCACGGACCGAGCGGTGTTGGTGCGAAGTGTTGGGGAGATATATGCATTTTGGCGCCGAGAAATAAATGGCTGCTGACTGCGCGGAAATCGTTGGAGTCGGCTGGGCTCAAGGTGGCGTTGCAGATGAGGAAAAACCGCAATGGCGATAATCCGGCCTACGCGTGGTTGGCGGGGTTACTCGCGGTAATTAGTGATCCGGAAAATACGTTTGAATGGACGGGCGTGCTTCGGGAGGTCTTTGCGATTAGCGATGGATTGATCGCGGCAGAGCTGCGGACGAAGGGGCGTTTCGAATGGGAATCGCCCGAAGCTCATGCTTTGCCGTTGCGCGAGGCTTTGGAGGTGGTTCGTCCCTTCATTATGGAGGCCAATGATGAGGGTGTCGCTCTCGATCAGTTTATCGCGGAGATGGTGAACACATGCGGATTGCGCGGAAAGTTGGCGGCGACTGACTCGAATGGATTAGGCACGGCTGAGCTGGATCGCTTGCTCGCGTTGGCGGCTAAGCGTGGTCTTGAGGGGATGTCGCCGCGTGAGTGGTGTGGGGAGTTGCTTGATCAACTCGAGGCAGGGAGACCGAGCGGGCAACCCTCCGCGGATGCGATCAATGTGTTGACCTCGCATTCTTCCAAAGGCCTCGAATGGCCGGTGGTGATCCCGGTAGGCTTGTGGCGAAAACTGGGCAAAAACAGAGAGGATAAACTCTTGCTGGTCACGGACCAGAATCGAGACCCACGAGTGTATCTGTCGAGCAGCAGCTTATCAGCGGAAATGAAGGAATCTCGTGATCGGGAGTGGTTACGCGAGCAGGTGAGACTTCTCTATGTGACGCTCACCCGTGCACGCAGTAGCTTAGTGTTACCATGGGGTAAGGGTTTCGGCGGCAAACTGTCCTCTGAATCGATGGCCAGAATGTGGTGGGCTGATTTGGACGAGGCGGTGCCGATGTTGGCTCGTGATATAGAAATACAGGACGATCACGAAGAGACGGTGACGACTCCTGAGGTATCGGCTGGCGTAATTGAAATAGGTTTTGGGAGGCAAAAGGATTGGCCGATCTTACCCCAAAGAGTGCTACCGCATCAGCTGGCACATGAACCGGATCTCGTGCGGCAGGTCTTAAGCGAATCGGACGGGATGGACGAGTTTCCGGCGAAACCTGGACCTGACCCGATTGATTATGGTCTTTGGTGGCACGAAACCATGGAATTTATGCCGATGGCGGGCTCAGAGACTCAAATCGATTCACACTTCGATGAATCCATGGAAAGGGCTTCCTTTCAAGGGTTTGCGGGTCGCGCCTATTCTGATTGGCAACGCCTCAGAGAAGGACCGGTATGGGGCGATCTGCACTCTCCTCGATGGAAGTGCGCCGCTGAGCTGAATATTTTTGCGCCTTATGAGGAAGCGCAGTGGATTGATGGGGTGATCGACCTCGTGCTTCACGATGAAGAGGCGAAGGAGGTGTGGGTGGTTGATTGGAAAACGAACCGTCGCCGTCGAGGTGAAAGCGATGCGGAATTGCTCGCGCGGCTCAGTGAGGAATATACGCCTCAATTGGTCGCCTATGGCCGTTGCTTGGAAAAAATTCTACCGAATGTGGATATCAAAAAGTGGCTATATTCCAGCGAGACAGGCACTTGCGTGGAGATTAAGGGAGTTTAATTTTCGGGCTTTACAGCTTTGCTCCACCCGCGCACGTTTTTAGGTTCACTTTATTTAACCATGGGCAATCTCAAAAAGAAACGTCGTCTCAAGATGTCACAACACAAGCGCCGCAAGCGGCTTAAGTCGAACAGACATAAGAAGCGCACTTGGTGATTTGTGCCCCAGGTTTCGAATCACGCTTTCGAATCCTACCCTCAGTTTTAGGAAAGCCCGCCTTTATTGGTGGGCTTTTCTCGTTAGAAGAGAAGACGTTAAAGAAATGGTAAATGTTGTGCGTTCAGACCGCGGGTCGCCTATTGCCTTTTATTTGCGCCTGATAATTGAGATATTGATCTTCCTATCTACCAATTTGATCGCGAAAAACAGCTCCCCGAAGGTCATGCCTAATCTGTTCTTTCGCATTGTTTAACTCACCAAATATCACTCCAACCTATGCTGTTCTCTGCAGAGCAGAAAGGATTCTTCGTCGAATACAGCCCAGATACTGTGTTCATTGCCATGGCTTCATCTATGGAGTCTCCTATGGTGGTGGAAGATGTTAGAGAGTGTCCCGCGGGCGACGCGAAAGCTCTAGAGGAGGCGATTGCTCAACTTCAGCCCAAGAAATCACCGAGCGGTTTTCTTCATGCGACTTGTGGAATCTATCCGTCGAAGCGGTTGGTGCGTTGGATTACTTCAGAGTGCGGCTTTTGTGTGTCACCACCAACCGACGACGTAGCCTTGCACTGCTTTGATTGCGATCACGCCGAGGTTCTTGAAACCATGGGCCACGAAACAGGGAAGTAGCGAATGGCGCGGGTTCCAGCGCGCAAATCTCACGGCATAAAACCAAAGCGAGGAGGCAAATGCAGCGGAGGTGCTAAAGATACCTTTGGCGGTTAGGATGAGATTGAATCCTTCGTTCCACTCCCAAAGAAAAGGATGCAGCAGGGCGAAGATTGCGGAGGCGGCCACGATCCCGATCCAGCGTGTAAAGGTCCCGTGCTTGTTGATGACTAGATAGCCTCTGAAAATGATCTCTTCAATGATGGGCGCGTCCAAAGTATAGAGTGCTAGTAAGATAGTGAGCTCGGATTGTTCGCTCACGATCCCGAGCTGATACTCTCCCCAAGTTTCAAGGCTGAGCAGGATCAGGCTACCTAGAATAGCGATGACATAGGCTGATCGGGGTGCCGAGGTCGCGCCGGGTAAAGCTTGAGGGTGGGCCTTCCCAGCCTGACTCATGCGATAATCGTCGTGCCAGAGTTTGGCGACTTAGATCGCCGCGGCAGTCATTATGAGGAGTAACAGCGGGCTTTCTGACATGCGAAGAATTGAATAATGATTAGCAATTTAGGAGACGGCACCTATGTTCCATTGTCCGATGAGTTCTGTCCGTCGAGCTGAATCACCTGCCTTTCCCCATAATGCCTATGGGGCTGTATGCACGCGTTTGCGTCCTCACATGGCGGCTTTGGATGAATTTCTGGGACAACAGGTGCAAGCGTTTGAGCCTGAGATCAGGAAGATGGCTGACTATTGTATCGATACGTCGGGCAAAAGGATCCGCCCCACACTCGTCTTTTTGAGCGGCTGGCAGAAATCGGAAAAGCCATCAGATGACTTGGTGAAAGCAGCCGCAGTGGTCGAACTGGTGCATCTGGCGACATTGGTGCACGATGATATTATGGATGAGGCTGAGTTGCGTCGGAGTCGTCGCACTGCGGCGAGGGAGTATGGGGCTACAGCGGCGGTTTTGCTGGGCGATGCTCTTTTTTCCCATGCTCTGCATTTGGCGGCGCAGTTTCCGACGACCGAAGTCTGCCACATGGTCTCTGAATCGACGCGTAAGGTCTGCGCTGGTGAGATCGTTCAGACGCTGCGTCGTGGATCGACTCGTATCACTCGCGAGGATTACTGGCGGATTATTGATCTCAAGACCGCCGAGCTTTTCCGTGTTTCTTGTTATCTGGGAGCGTTTCTTTCTGGCGCCGAGCCGGCCTATGAGGACGCGGTGGCTAAATTTGGCCGTCACTTGGGAATCGCCTACCAAGTATATGATGATCTCGCAGATTTCTTTGGAGATGAAGGTCGAATAGGGAAGACTTTGGGCACAGATTTCGAGAGCGGTAAGATTACGCTGCCTTTATTGGTATTGTTGGAGAAATTGCCGGTTTCTGAACGCGCAGCCCTCATCGAAGAGATCTGTGGACGTCAACCGGGCAATATGGATCATCGGCTGAAGCAAATGATTGATCATGAGGTTTTTCCGGCGGTATCAGATGCTATTCAGGATGAAATCGCGGCTGCTCAGCAAGCTTTGGCATCGTGGCCGAATGAGCCGCCAACCGCGCTCTTGCTGCAACTTTGTGATGTATTGCGAGCTCAGGTAGACGGTCTGGATGCGGTGTAGTCGCTCGAAAAACCGTTTGCACTATATGAGAAATGATACTTTGTTAACTATGCAATGGATGCACTGAATTCACTCGGAAAGACGATGGTATCGTCACCTGAGCGCCAGCAGGAGGCCGACTCCGACTGGGATATAGTCCAACGTGTCCAAGCAGGTGATGTTGCTGCGTTCGATGAACTCTCAATCCGATACCGTGGAAGAGTTTACGGTATGATTTATAATATGACTTCGAATCGAGAGGATGCGGCTGATTTGACGCAAGATGCTCTGATTAAGGCATTTCAGTCGATCAATCGTTTTCAGGGCCAATCGTCGTTTTTCACGTGGCTTTATCGGATTGCAGTCAATTCAACCCTCACGCATCTGAGAAAAAATCGCCGGAGAACCTTCTTCAGTCTGGAGAAAGTAAACGAAGATGACCGCCAATCCGCAGAAGTTATTGAGGCGTTGACGGATAACACGGGTGCCGAACGTAATACATTTGTAAAAGAACTTCAGGAAAAATTGAACGAGGCGATGCAAAAGTTGTCTATCAGGCATAGGACCGTGGTAACTTTATTCGAAATAGATGGGCTTGGGCATCAAGAGATTGCCGAAATCACGAACTGTTCAGTAGGAACGGTTCGTTCCCGCCTTCATTACGCCAAACAAATTTTACAAGCAGAGCTGCAACCTTACATTCGAAATGAGAAACGACCGCACTAAATCCCAAGTGACTGTTGAAGACCTACTTAGCCTAAAAAGAGCTGAGCGGCCTGACGCTGAATTTTGGCATCAATTTGAACGCGAGATGCGCGTAAAGCAGTTAGCTGCAATCGTCGAGCCACGCCCTTTTTGGGCACCGTTTATCCGAGTAGGTTCACGGATGGCTCGCTTCCAACTCCCAGTTGGTGCCACTGCAATTCTGGCCCTTACTTTTCTCACCGTTCGCGAATATCGCCTGCCTGAGGCGACCGATACTCAGTTTATTTCCCAGAGTGTCGCGTCGATCGCTCCGGTAAATACGACTGAGGTTGCTTTTGCGAATACTGTCGAAACGACTGCTCAGGACACTATCACTGAGAATATCGTTTCCGAAGCGAATGTAATGGTGGCTTCTAATGAACCTGCCGCAGAGCCAGCCTCTGTCGCGGTAGAGGTTCAGCCTGAAAGTGTCTATTCTCCAGCTGATGAGGCGATCGCCGCCAATCTAGCTGCTGTTCGCGCTAAAACTCCAGAACTGGCTCGTCTGATCGCTCGCGTATCTGGGGTGGAGGAGATTATTAATCCCCGCTCGCCGAGCAAGGTTGTGGATCCGCTCGTTCGGGTCAAAGCACCAAGCACGAGCCGCACCTCACGTTTGTTAGCGAGTGCACTGCTGGTGAAATATACGGGAGGGCGTGACACTCGAGGATCAGTGACGCGTGTTGAGCGTGGTCTCACTGAAGACCGTGTTTACGATAGCATTAGCCGTTTCGGTGTGAAAGCTGACCGTCTGGCAATCAGCTTCTAGCTCAGCTCTATTCCAATTTTAAAGCCCCGCCGTTTGAGCGGGGCTTTTTTGTGGCCGCAGATCAGCACGACACTTGGGGGCTGCATCGTAGCTTGTCGCACTAGAGTGATTGAGGTTCTCTGAGATAATGTCTGTTCATCAACACACCCTCAACATTGTCACACGAGGGCAGGTGATGAAAGAGATCACCGATAAAATTTCTGGTCGTCGCAGCCAGTAGGCAGCAACGCGGAGTCGTCACGGTATTTTGTCAGCACACGAGTTGCAGTCTCGTGATCATGGAAAATGCCGATCCTTCGGCACGACATGATTTAGAGCAGTGGTTGAGTCGTTTGGTGCCGGAAAACGATCCAGAGTTCACCCACACATTTGAAGGTGCGGATGATATGCCTAGTCACATCAAGATGGCGCTGACTCGCACCAATGAGACGATTCCCTTCTCGGAGGGGCGTCTACTCCTCGGCACATGGCAGGGCGTATTTTTATGGGAGCATCGAAGAGCTCCCCACACGCGTCGGCTAATTGTTTCCGTGCAGGGAGAGTAGCCCGAACAGGTCGGGTTTACTTTCCTTTCGGAATGCAGGCACCGCAGCCGTCTGCGAAAAAGTCATTACCCTTATCATCGACGAGAATGAATGCGGGGAAGTCTTCCACTTGGATCTTCCAGATGGCTTCCATCCCGAGTTCAGGGTATTCGAGTTGTTCGACCTTCTTGATATTCTCTTTCGCGAGAATAGCCGCAGGGCCACCAATACTGCCGAGATAGAATCCACCATGCTTTTGGCAGGCATCTCTGACTTGTCGGCTGCGATTACCTTTCGCGAGCATGACCATAGAGCCGTCATTTTCCTGAAACTGATCGACGTAGCTATCCATGCGACCGGCCGTGGTGGGGCCAAAGCTTCCGGAAGCGTATCCCTTCGGAGTCTTGGCGGGACCAGCGTAATAAACCGGATGGTCTTTGATGTATTGCGGTAACCCTTTGCCCAAATCGATCCGCTCCTTAAGCTTAGCGTGGGCGATATCGCGTGCGACAATCATGGGGCCACTGAGGAGCACCTGAGTCGTCACGGGGTGTTTGCTGAGTTCAGCGAGTATCTCAGCCATGGGCTGATTGAGGTCTATTTTAACCGCGTGATCGGTGTTGAGGCGTCGTTCGCTGTCGGGAACAAATCGACCTGGGTTGGTTTCGAGTTTTTCGAGGAAGATGCCGTCTTTGTTGATCTTCGCTTTGATATTGCGGTCGGCACTGCAGGATACGCCGAGACCGATGGGGCAGGAGGCTCCATGACGGGGCAGGCGCACGATCCGAACATCGAGAGCGAAATATTTGCCACCGAACTGCGCGCCAATACCAGTCTGCTGCGCCAGAGTGAGCACTTTCTTTTCGAGCTCGGTATCGCGGAAAGCGCGTCCGTGTTCATTTCCGCTGGCGGGGAGAGAATCGAGGTATTTGGTCGAGGCAAGTTTAACGGTTTTCAGGCAGGTTTCTGCGCTGGTGCCGCCGATCACGAATGTGAGGTGGTAGGGTGGGCAGGCAGCGGTGCCGAGGTGCCCCATCTTATCGATGATGAACATCTCCAGACTTGCCGGATTGAGAACTGCTTTAGTTTCCTGAAAGAGAAAGGTCTTGTTGGCCGAGCCGCCGCCTTTAGCGACGAAGAGGAATTTGTATTCATCGCCTTCGGTCGCGTAGAGATCGATTTGAGCCGGCAGATTGGTTCCCGTGTTGGTCTCCTTGAACATGTCGAGGGGAGCCGTCTGCGAGTAGCGTAGGTTCTCCTTGGTGTAACACTCGTAAACGCCTTGACTGAGTGCTTCCGCGTCATTGCTGCCAGTCCAGACCTGCTGGCCTTTTTTCCCCATGATGATCGCAGTGCCGGTATCTTGGCAGAATGGCAGGATGCCTTGAGCGGCAATTTCAGCATTCTTCAACAGCGTGAGCGCGACGTAGTGATCATTGGTGCTCGCTTCCGGGTCATCGAGAATCGCGGCAACCTGTTCAAGGTGCTTGGTGCGCAGCATAAACGAGCAATCGTGGAAGGCGTTTTGCGCGAGGTAGCTCAAGGCGCCGGGATCGACTTTGAGCATGGAGCGCCCTTCGAATTCGGCGGTGCTGATACCTTCCTGAGAAAGGAAGCGGTATTCAGTATCATCCGCACTGAGCGGAAAAGTATCCTGATAGTGGAATGCGGGAGTTGGCATGACGGGAGTGTTTGCGTTGAAGATCAGTGTAACGAATCTTCAGCCATAGTCTGGACCGTCTCATGAAAACGTGCAAGTGCGCGAGGCGTTACGAGCTCTCCTGTTTGGCGTCTCCAGCCATTTGGGCCTGGCCATTCTCCCTGTTCGAGAAAGCGATCGATGGCTCCGGTCATTCCGGCAATGTTCACGTAATCTTTTTGTTCTTTCTCTTCGCGAACCTTTGTCAGTAGTTCGGCCGGGAAATTTGCGATGTGGCCACTGGAGACGTGGGCGAGATCGTTAAGGATGACGAAAGGACGCGCGTCGATGAGGCTGGTGGCAGGGCGTTCAGTTTCGCCGCGAATGTAACGATGGAAGGCGAGGTGGTTTTCGGTGACTCCATCGAATTGCCCGACTTCGATATGTTCGACGCGACCATCGTGCCAGCGAATTTCGGCTTCGCCTCCGACGCTGTAGAGAATGTCGGCTTTCTCGCAATTGACCGTTTCCTGATGGCTGGTTTCGCCAGCGCAGGCATGAGTGATCGCAAATCGCATCGTCGCTCCCCTTGTGGTGGTGGCCTCGACGAAGAAAGTATCGGCACCTTCGATGGCATGAGCGCGATAAAGCTCGGAGCGCACGGTATCAATCTGCGCCCAACTCGAGAGCTGGGTGTCGCCGAGCCAAAAGAGCATGTTGTGCACGAAGTGCGCGTTGGCATTGCCAAAGCAGGAATCGAGCACGACTCGATCGCCCATCATCAGGCGTCCCGCCCAAGCTGCGCGCTTAAAGTAGTCTGAGGGTCTTGGCCAATGAGCCATCAAGGTCGCCCCTTTCACGGCACCAAACTCTCCATCGAGAAGACGCTGTTTGATCGCGAGCCGTGGTTTTTCGACAATGAAGTTAAAGGCGACGAGAGTGGATTTTTTGGCCTGCTGATCGCAGGTGATCATTTCCTCCAGCTCGCGGTAATCGAGGGTGGGAGGCTTTTCGAGATAGACGGGGATGCCGCGTTTGACGACCTCGCGATGCATCTCGGCGTGGAGGTTTATGGGCGTAGGGATCACGACCAGATCGAGGTCCTGCTGACACGCATCGAGCATCTCGATGTAGTCGCTGAAGATGCTTACGTTTCGCTCAGCAATCTTCCAGTTCTGTTGCTCATCGGCAAAGGTGTCTGCCTGTGGATCACAGGTGCAGATGAGTTTGGCGAGTCCGCGTTCTTCGAGGCGCTGGATGGTGGCGTGATGCCAGCCGGCGAAGCCTCCCATTCCAATGATAGCAATACGACTACGATTCTTCACACGATCTTGAGTTTCGGGAGGTCTTGCCCGTCGACGATGCCGACTGGTTTCCCCTTGGTGTTTACGACGATCAGGTCGTCGATTTTGTGAGTTTCGAATAGACGCAGTGCATCGACCCCAAGCGCATCCTCACGAATGGTCTTGGGCTTGCGCGTCATGAAAGTAGCGACGGACTGTTGGAGGAAATCTTGTCCCGATAAGGCACTGCGTCGAAAATCCCCGTCGGTGAAAATCCCTGTGAGTTTTCCGCGTGCATCCACGAGTGCGATACAGCCGCATTTCGCTTTGGTCATCGCGAGGATGGTATCCTGCGTGCTGGTGGTATCGCGAAGGATCGGCGCGGCGTTACCACTGCGCATGAAGTCGCTTACGGTGACAAGCAGAGCTCCGATATTACCACCGGGGTGATTGCGAGCGAAGTCATCGCGGGTTAATCCACTGGACTTGAGCAATACCATTGCCAGCGCATCCCCGAGAGCCATTGCGGCGGTCGTGCTCGCGGTCGGCGCGAGCGCAAGAGGGCAGGCTTCACGTGGCACGCGGTAGAGAAGTTGGTAATCAGCCGTGGCGGCGAGATCTGAATCGGGATGACTGGTGAAGGCGACTAGCTTCACATTGGCGCGCTTAAGCAAGGGCAGGAGTTTGAGGACTTCCTCGGTTTGGCCACTATTGCTGAGAAGAATAGCGAGGTCGCCTTCATTGCAGAGTCCTAGATCCCCATGGAGCGCTTGGGTCGCGTCGAGAAAAATGGATGTGATCCCGATGCTATTGAAAGTGCCCGCGAGCTTTTGCGCGATGTGAGCCGATTTGCCGACTCCGCTGAAAATGATCTTTCCCTCAGCCGCCATCAGAACCTCGATGGCCTGAGTGGTTTGGACGAACTCTTTACCCAAATCTTTGGCGGTGGCAGCAAGCGCTTCGCCTTCGGTGCGAATACAAGCTCGGGCGCGGCTAAGGATGGTAGTTGGGGTGAGAGGCATTTAGAGTTTGTGTCGTCTGTTCAGGTTTCGGAATTTATGGTTAAGCTTTTCACCATTCAACACCATTCCCTCCGTGATCCCAATTCGAATGCCACAATTTAGACTCATTAGTCTCATTCTTGTCTTGTTGATGGCGGGTTGCGATCGCGATTCCGGTCAGTCCTTGGGTGCTGAAATCGATGAATCCGAATTTCGTCGGGGGCAAAAGCTGGTGAAGCAAGGTCGTCACCAGGAAGCTCTGGCCTCATATTTGAGAGTGATCGAGAAACGTGGTGACAGTGCACCGGAATCTCACCTGGAAGTGGGGATACTGTATTTGCAGCAGATTAAAGACCCTCTCGCTTCGATTTACCATTTGCGGAAATATTTGGAGCGGCAGCCCAATTCGCCCCAATCGCCTCAGGTGCGAGGCTTGGTGGACAGTGCTAAACGCGAATTCGCGCGCACGCTTCCAGCCAATCCGCTGGAAAACCAATCCGAGCGACTAAACATGCTGGATCAAATGGGACGTTTGCAGCGTGAGAACGATCAGTTGAAAGAAGCCTTGGCTCGTGCCCGGGGGAATGTCGTGCCACCTCGGGTCAATAACCAACGTAGTGTCCTGACTTCTCCTCTGTCTGTGGCACCGTTGCAGGAGGAGGACCCAGAACCGATGCAAGTTCTCCGCGAACCGGTGCGGAGTAAGCCTACTCCGCCTGCAACGAAAATGCGTCTACACACAGTAGAGAAGGGCGATACCTTGTTTGTGCTTTCCCAACGCTACTATGGAAATCGATCTAAATGGCGGGATATTTACGCAGCGAATCGCGATGTGATGCCGAATGAGAACTCACTTCAGATTGGGATGGTATTGAAAATACCATGACTGTGAATTTTCTGCGAATTAACTTTATTAGCCACTCCCTGTCCTTCGCTATGGCAATACGTTTGTAATAGTGACCCAAAAAATAGGCCTCAAAGTAGGTTTTCTACGTTTATCTCCTTATGATATTGGCCTCACGTTTTGAATCTGCGCGATTTGTTTTTAGAGAGGTAATACTACCTCGGATACACTCTTTAAAACCCCCATGATAGAACTTATCGGATTATGCGGCATCGTTTGCTGCATTCTGGCAATTTGGCTGCAGTGGAATCTGCAGTATAAATTGTCGCACATTGAGGACCGATATAAAGATGGTCGCATCGATAGCACGCAAATAAGTCGCGGCATGTATTGGGCAAAATTGGCACCGATTATTTTCACCCTGTTGGGCGCCATATTGATGTTGAGTGCGGCTACTCAGTTGATCGGTTGATTCTCTGCTCGCGATGCGAGCGAGGATGATTTGTTTGGTGCTATGTCTGCGCCAACATTTCGTGAAGCTCTGAAGTTTTGGGTCAAATTGGGATTCATCAGTTTTGGTGGACCTGCCGGCCAAATCGCGATCATGCATCGTGAATTGGTGGACCGCAAAAAGTGGATCAAAGAGTCTCGTTTCCTTCACGCGCTGAATTTTTGCATGCTTTTACCCGGACCGGAGGCGACGCAGCTTGCGGCGTATTGCGGCTGGTTACTGCATGGGGTGCGCGGCGCCTTGGTAGCGGGGATTCTATTCATCGTGCCGGCGATTGGCATCCTGTGGGGCTTGAGTTGGATTTACGTGTCCTATGGCGAGGTGCCAGCGGTCGCGGCAGTATTCCATGGATTAAAGGCCGGGGTGTTGGCCATCGTCGCGATCGCATTGATGCGGGTAGGGCGACGAGCCTTGAAGACGCCAACGGCCTGGGCTTTAGCGGTGGTTGCTTTCGTGGGGCTCTATTTTCTGCATCTGCCTTTTCCCCTCATAGTATTCGGCGCGCTGGTGATTGGATTTCTCGGTGGCCGTTGGGCACCTTCGCAATTTGGAGGTAAGCAGGTTGAGTCGAATTCATCTCCAATCAAAGGAGTCAAGGCCAGCTGGAGATCGACTGTGCGCACTGCCTCTGTGGGGATCGCGGTTTGGGGTGCACCGATCTTGGTGGTGGGCATGAGGTTGGGCTGGGATAGCACGCTTGCCCAACTGGGATGGTTTTTCAGTAAAGCAGCACTGGTCACGTTTGGCGGAGCCTATGCGGTCTTGCCTTATGTGGGACAACAGGCGGTGGAAAACTATGGTTGGTTGAGCGCGACGCAGATGGTCGATGGTCTGGCCTTCGCGGAGACGACCCCCGGACCGCTCATCATGATAGTGCAGTTTGTCGGGTTTGTCGCGGCTTGGCAGCATAGCTCTGGATTTTCACCACTGGTTGCGGCGACCCTAGGCGCCGCGATTACTACGTGGGTCACATTTGTGCCGACCTACCTGTTTATCTTGCTGGGGGCTCCCTATGTGGAGAAGGCGCATGACGATGCACGATTGAAGGCGGCGCTCTCAGCCGTCACGGCAGCAGTGGTAGGTGTAATTCTTAACCTAACCGTTTGGTTCGGGATGCATGTCATTTTTCCTGATTCTGGTGGCGTGGACAGTTTTGCTCTGATCGCCGGTCTCGGGGCTTTCCTGATTATGCTTTGGACCAAACTGGATATGATGCTCGTCATCGCCCTCTGCGGATTGGCGGGTCTGCTCTGGAGCCTCGTTTGATCCAAACTGCAAAAAGGCCAACCCGTCGCGAGCGATCAGGTTGGCCTTTAAAATAAGGACTCTAAACGAAGAGTCTAACCGATCGCGGCCAGTTCTGCTTCGAAAAATTCGTTCACGCGAGCTTTGGCGTCGGCTAGCTCAAGCTCACCTTTATCGATCTTCGCGAGGAAGCTCTTTTGCGCGAGATAGTCCTTGTTTACGATCCCGGCCTTGCTCTGCAGCATACGCCATGCCTTGCGGCGTTCGATCGCGAAGAGCACCATTTGTCGGGAGACCGCGTAGTAGCGCATTTTGCCGTGTTCTTCCGCTTGGATGTAGCAGGTCATATTACCCGCAAAGCTACGGTGAGTCGGATCGAAGACGCGACGGTGAATGACATCATCCTGCGTGATGAAGATCAATTGATCGTCCAGCAGAGTGAGCTTGGCGGCATCCTTTTCGCTGATCTTTTTCACGTGCTTGCGGAAGCGCGCTTCGGTGATCGCCCAGTGAGCGACGCCGAAGTTGTATTCCTCGCCGGTGGTCGAATATTTCGTGCGCCACCAGTCGCGGTTGATGCTCGGATTGCCCTTCAGGTTGAAGGCTTCCTGGGCGGTTTCACCCATGCGTGGATTAAACACAAACTCGGGCATGCCGCGTGAGTCACGAATCATCTTGGCTTGATCGGCACTCATGTTGTCGGCCACACCGTGCTCAGGCTGACAGGTCGTGTAGGCTTGGAAGAACGCCGTGCCGCGATACTCAAGACCATCGAGCATCGATTTGTAGAGCTTGGCGGAATTGGCCATGGAGACCTGCGCGACGTAAGGTGAACCGTGGCCGCTGGTGAAGGCTTCCGAGACGATTTTCTTTTCAGTCAACTTGCCCTGTGAGGCGGCACCAAACTGGTTCATGTCGTAACCGCCGAGCATCGTGGATGAGTCGGAGTTTTGACCACCGGTGTTGGAGTAAACCTGCGTATCGAGCATGAGGATTTTCACGTTGGGGCGATTCTGCAGGATCACTTTGGAAACGTTTTGGAAACCGATATCACCGAGTGCACCATCGCCACCGACGACCCAGACTTTCGGCAATTCCCGGATTTCCTGTTCGGTCATCAGCGCATCGTCGAGACGAGTGAGCTCGAAGTATTCTTCTTCGCTGGAAACGTTTTCGGTGCGATCGAGCAAAGCGTCGGTTAAACGTTCAGGTGAAACCGAGCGACGAGCATGATCGACGATCACCGATTCCGCCATGAGCCACGAGATCGTCGCGCCGTCCTGGAAGAGGGAATTCATCCAAGGATAAGGATGCGGATTCGAAGGTGGGGTAGAGCCGTAAACGGTGTTACAACCCGTGCTCGCGCCCATCATCATGACCGACATGCCATTGGCCCGACGTCCATCGACGGATTGCAGATCTTTGTGATTAAACGCGTCTTGCTCGAGCACTGCGGTGAGGCCCCCGATGAGTTGTTCATCGGTGATGGCGCCGTGTTCAGCTTCGTAAGCAGTGATGCGTGAATCCGTGTCCTGATCGTTTTCGCCACCCAGACCCACAACAATGTGGGCGAAGGTTTTACGGTAGAGCGCGTATTCGTTTTCGTCGCGAGCTTTGAGCGCGGCGAGCTTTTCGGCGCCTTCACTCTTGAGTCGCGCGGCTTTATCCCGCAAACGATCTGCCTTCTTATGATAGAGCGGACGCATGTAAGCTTCGGTGACCGAAGCGGCACTGCGCAGGATGCTCTTTTCACCACAACCCGCACAGGCGCCGTCGCCCGAAACGAGGGCTTCGTAGTTGCGGCGCACCATCAGGTGATTGCGAAGAGCGGCTTCGCGGGAGTTGGCCGCATCGTCGTCGTTGTAGAGGCCGAGATACTTTTGAGGAGTATCAGGCAGGAGTCGTGAAAAGACCTGAGCGGTGGTGAGCTCGGCGTTGAGATCCTCGGTCTCACGCGTCATGCGCAAGGCGTCGTGATCGCCGCAGACTTGCACGCACTCGCCGCAGCCTTTGCAAAGATCGGACACGAATATGGAGAACAGTCCACCTTCGCCGGGTTTCTTGTTTTCAATCGAACGGAAGATCGCCGGCACACTGCTATAGGCGAGAGGGAGTTTATCAATGATGTTGAGAAACTCGCCCTTGGCCTGATCGGAAATCGTGGTCAGAGCGGTGACTTCATCGCGAATGATATCTTTGAAGGGTGTCTTGCTCTTGGCTTTGACGGATTCCTTCATGGTCTCGCGAGCGCGTTCTTCGATCCCGGTCAACTCGGTGCCGAACTTGAGGCGTTCCTCGCGGTCAGAGACGTAATTGTTAACCGCGGTTTTAAGCACGGTGGAGACGTCCTGCGATGTGTTTGGCAGGGCGGTGTCAGGGCAGGCCGTGATACATTCCATGCACTGCGTGCAATTTTCCGCGATGTAGACAGGTGTCTCTCGACGCGCGACATACTTTGATTGGGTCGCGCCGGTGCCCGCTCCCATGACGCCGACCGAAGCAAAAGCACCGGCAGGTTGATGGTAGCCGAGACCTGCGCGAAATTCTGAATCAAATTTAGCGATTGTCTGTAGCGGGGTGCGAGCTGGTTGGAGATCCGGCGTCGGGATGCTGCCACAACCTGCAGTATCGCAACCAGCAGTGGGAGGGAAGTTGTGATCGCCGAATGGTGCGAGCAACGGATTGCGCATCGAAGAGCGATCATCTTCATCAACATCACCGTATTTGATTTCGGTCACGAGGGAGAAGCCTTCGTTCATCACCGTCATATTCGAGTTGACGACGGCATCGCCGAAACGTCCGAACTTTTTGACGTATTGCTTGTGCACGACGTCTTGGAACTGTTCTTCCGAAATCTCGAATGTTTTGAGAAACGGCGAGACTTTGAAGAACGCGCCGAGGAAGGAATTCCCCTGCATGCGGAGTTGCAGCTCGGTCTGACTAGTCGCCTTACGAGCGATGTCAAAACCGGGAAGGATGAAAATACGGATCTCGTTTTCCTTGATCCACTGGCGGTATTTTTCCGGCACACGTTGCCATGCGACGTCAGGAGATTCGCCGGATTCCCAGACGAGGGAGCCGCCTCTCTTTAATCCTTCTAGCGGGTTGGTGTGCGTGAAGGCTTTGGGATCGCAACAGAGCACGACATCCACGTGATTAAGCTCGCAGTTTACCTTAATCTCCGAAGGTGCGACGGTGAGATAGTAATTTGTGGGAGCGCCCTTTTTCTCCGACCCGTATTTCGGATTCGCCATTACGAAGAGCTTATCGAGCAGCGTGCCGTCTTCGTCGTAATCCGGATTCTTTTCGGAAATGAACTGACCGAAATCACCAATGATCGAACCAAGGTTCTTGCCCGTGGTGATCATGCCCCAGCCACCGATGGAGTGGAAACGCACGGCAATCGCACCTTCCGGCAATAGGGAAGGGGTGTCTTTGCTGATCACCGCATAAGGGTGATTCACGCCGAGCACGAAGAACGTTTCGCCATCAGCGATGGTGCGGCCATCTTGGCGTGCAGTTTGGCCGGTAGCGAATTCGTAAGCGCCGAGGGAATGCTCGGGGCGGAAGTCACGCGAGCCGACTCCGTAAGATCCACGGAAGAGGCGAGGTGTTTCATCGGCGGTGAGTTTAGGCACAAGACCGCCGTGGCCATTGGCCTCATTGGCCTTGCCGAGGGCACCACGGATATCTCGAGCGAGGGGATTGTCGCCGGCCATGCCTTCATCGGTGCGTTCGATGATGATCACGTTTTTCTTACCGCGAAGTGCTTCGATGACAGCGGCTTCAGGAAAGGGGCGGATCACGTTGATATGGATCGAACCGACCTTCGCATTGCGCTGCTCACGTAGGTAATCGCAGGCGGCCTCCACGTTGTCGGCGGCGCAGCCGAGTGAGACAAAGACGGTATCGGCATCGTTGGTTTTGTATTCCGAAACGAAACCGTAGTGACGCCCAGTGAGTTCACCGAATTCCTGATAAACTTCCTCGATCATGCCGAGGATCGGCTCGTTGAAATTATTACGACGAGCCACGATGCCATTCATGTGATGCTCTTGATTTTGCACCGGGCCGAGGAGGACAGGATTCTTAAGATCCATCATCCGGGGCACGCGACGCCGTGTGGGTCCAAACAGCTCGCGCTGGGCCTCAGTTGGGCAAGCGATAATATCGTCGGGCGCGCCGAGGTATTCACGGAGAAATTCTGCTTCGGGTGAGAGGTAGAGGCGTTCCGAATGAGTTGTGAGCATGCCATCCTGAACGTTCATACCAGGGTTGAGGGCGAGCTCGTTGACCTTGCGCATGATCATGGCCTGATCGGCTGCCTGTTGGGCATCTTTGGCCATCATCATCGTCCATCCTGTATCCAAGGCGGAGTAGATATCGTCGTGACCACAATGGACGTTGAGCGCGTGTTTAGTCAGCGCACGGGCGCCGACTTCGATCACCATGGTCGAGAGCTTACCAGGGGCATGAAAGTATTGTTCCATGGCATAAACGATACCTTGTCCGGAGGTGAAGTTGACCGTGCGGCGACCCTGAACGGCGTAGGCCGTGGCGCCGCCTTGTGCAGCGTGTTCACCTTCGGTTTCGATGGCTACTTTTTGCTGCCCCCAAACGTTGAGTTCTCCAAACGCGAAAGACTGCTGATAGATCTCACCGCCCTCGGTCGATGGGGTGATCGGGTAGAAGACACCACCTTCCGTGATGCGGGTTTCGACATGCTGTGTGACCAGATAGTTACCGTTGCAGGTAACGCGGATGCCGGGGTAGCGAGGTTTTCCGGGTTTGGAACTGGAAGAGTTCGAGGTGTTATTACTCATAAAAGGGAAAGGGGGGCGAAAGTGAGTGAGGCGGTAACAGTCCGCATAAGGTGGCAAGATTGTCTGATCTTACACCCAATTCAAAGTGAAAAGCGTGTCATTTTACCCGCATGATAACGGGGGATTTACGTTAGATCTCGGTCTTAAGCGACTTCAGCCCACTTAGTTCTGTGATGACTGGTAATGAATGGAGGCAGATCGGTCTCGCATCAGTAAACTGCTAGATTTTTCTCCATCTTCTCAGCGCTTTCTTTCATTCCGCCGATGCGGTTCGATCCCACCCATAGGTCGCGGTGACGTTGAACCAGCGTCGCGAGTTCTTCACGCAATTCTTGTCTCTTTTCGGTGGCGACTTCGTCGATTGAGCCCTTGGGCGTTTCGAATCGATAAAGCCCCTGTTTGCAGCCGTGGAGAGCGAGGTCAGCGATGAGGGCTATTTCCTGAATGGCTTGTGGGCCATCGGTGGATGATGGGTTCGCGAGTTCTAAGTCGGACTGAGCCTGCGTGATGGCCTGTTGAGCTCGCTGGAGGTTTTCAACTTTAAGCTCTTTGAGAAATTCGTGTTCGGCCAAAGGAGTCTGAGCGGAATGATAGAGCTGATGGAAAACCGTGCTGTTATGCGGACTGAGTTTTGTGAGAGTGGCCGCGTCCCCCAACTGCATCAGGACCGGACCGATCTTCTCCGCCGAATCGTGATAGATATGCGTGTTGATTACTTGGGCGAGATCGATGCCGATATTGGCCTCATGGGCCCAACTCACTGCTGCGCTGTAGGCGTAGAGAGGATAGGCCGTGCCGAGTGGTTGCCAATGACCGCCGTCGCCCCAATCCGTGACTAGGTATCCGATGGCACCGTGTTTGATGCCGTTTTCAGCGGCGCTTCTAATGTTCTTGAGGGCCGTGTCGTGACGCCCTGTTTGGGAATTCCATGAAGAGGTGCCTGGGCAGACGTAAAACTCCAATCCCGATGCTTTGAACGCAGCACATTCTTCGTCAAAGGGATGAGTAATCTCATAACCCCACACGAGGGCGATCACGTCTTTCGGTATTTCGGGAATCAACTCCGGGTGATGCATGATGATATCGCCCCAGAACTGAATTTTACGTCCTTGGCGGGCCGCAATCTCCCTCAATCTAATAAGGTAGTTGAGATAGACCCGACCTTTGCCGATTTCCTCACACTTTTCCTTCGATCGTCCGTAACCTAGCTCGATTGTTTCGTCGCCTCCCACATTAATCATCTTGCTGGAAAAGTGAGGGAGCAATTCTGTGAGCAATTCGTCGATTAACTCCAGTGAACCTTGGTCTACTGGGGAAAGGCTCCCCTTGGAAACGGTCATCGGTTTGTTCCACGCGATGATATCAGTCGGTTCGGGGCACTCCGCCAAGTGGGCGTAAGTATCGTGTTTGAGCCATTTCTCAAAATGACCGAAAGTGTTCTGATTGGGCACCAGCTCGATCCCGCGATCCTGACAGTAGGCATCGAGCTCGAGAATCTCCGCCGGAGTCATCGGGCTGGCCCCAGCCCACACGGAGTGGTGGTTGGCGTAGGCGAATGTGTGCTCGGTATAGAGCTGGAGCTCATTCATCTTCCAACTCGCCATCCGATCAACCAGGAGGAAAAGCGTCTCCATGGTGGGCACCTTATCGCGGCTGATATCGAGCATGATACCGCGCTTCTCGAAATCAGGCCAATCCGTGATCGTCAGGCAGGGAAGTGCATCAATCGATCCGACCGCAGAGATGAGTTGGGCAAAAGTCGTGGCCGCGTAAGCGAGTCCCGCTTCGTCATGCCCTGCTAGTGTAATCGAATCCGGAGTGATCGATATCGCGTAGCCCTGATGCTGAGCTACTTGGGGATCAATGACGAGTTCAACCGTAGCGGATTCGCCCTTGTCCGGATACTCGGAGATTTCCCGTTCAACCTTAATCGTCTTGAGTGCGGATTGCACTTCGTGGGCACTGCGCCGGATTATCGGCTGCTCGATTTCCGCACAGACAATGGGTCCTTCATTGAAACAGTGCGTGCCTGTGTCTTGGACGATATGACGAGGTCTTGGAAATAACTGATCAATGAGGTTAAGCGGGGTAGAGGTGCTCATTGGTAATAATTCGAGAATCGATGTGCTATTTCATCCGCCGAAGAATTTCTGGATTCGGCTAAGTGAAGCCACGAGCACGTCGATCTCTTCGGCGGTGTTGTAAATGTAGAAGCTGGCTCGCGTGGTGCTGGTGAGGCCGAGCTTACGCATCAGGGGTTGGTTGCAGTGATGACCACCACGTAGAGCGAGGCCGTCTTCATCGGCAAAGGTAACTACGTCGTGGGCGTGCACATCGGCGAAAGCGAAACTTACGACGCCGCAGCGATCTTTAGCGGGACCGAGAATGCGTATTCCGGGAATGGTGCTCAGCTTTTCGTAAGCGAGTTGGCCGAGCTCATGGTCGTGTTTCGCGATCGCAGCGCGATCGAGCGAATCGAGATAATCACAAGCTGCCGCGAGACCGATCGCATCGGCGATGTTGGGCGTGCCGGCTTCGAAACGTTCGGGTGAGGGTTTCCAGGTCGCGCCTTCGTAATCCACCGTGACGACCATGCCGCCGCCAGTTTCGTCGGGCGCGAGCTTATCGAGTAGCTCTTGCTTACCGTAGAGCACGCCGATGCCGGTCGGGCCGCACATTTTATGACCGGAGAAAGCAAGGAAATCGCAATCGAGCTCGCGCACATCGAGGGGCACGTGGCCGATGGATTGAGCGGCATCGATCACCGTGATCGCACCAACGGCTCTTGCGCGTCGACAGAACTCGTTGATCGGATTGATCGAGCCAAGCGTGTTGGAAATATGGGTAAACGCGAAGAGCTTCACTTCCGGCGTGAGGAGTTCGTCGAGGGCATCGAGATCGAGGCCGCCTTCGGCGTTCTCGCCGAGCACGGGCACATACTTGAGGGTCGCGCCGCTGGCTTTGGCGGCTTGTTGCCACGGCACGAGATTGGAGTGATGTTCAATCTCTGTCGTCAGGATGACATCGCCGGGCTTGAGGTGAGCCTTGCTCCAACTGTGTGCCACGAGGTTGATACTTTCAGTCGTGCCTCGGGTGAAAATAATCTCGGCGGGATCGGCGGCGTTGATGAACTTCGCTACGCGTGTGCGAGCGCCTTCGTAGCCGTTGGTCGCACGCATCGAGAGCGCGTGGAGACCACGGTGCACATTGCTATTATCGCGCTCGTAATAATCGACGAGCGATTGAATCACGATGCGTGGTTTTTGCACGGTGGCGGCGTTGTCGAGATAGACAAGCGGCTCGCCGTTAACCTGCTGATTGAGCACCGGAAAATCGGCGCGAACGGAATCCCAGTTGAGCATGTTCAGTCGTTGTGAGTTTCGGTAGTGGCGGGCACGTCTTCGCCTTTGAGGGCGTTGAGTGCGGCGTGCCAGCCCAAGGTGGCACATTTGATGCGGGCGGGAAAGGCGTGGACTCCGGCAAAGGCCGCGACGTCGCTGATATCTTCGGGCTCTTTGCCTGAAGTCACGATTTCGTGGAATTCGTTAAACAGCGTTTCGGCTTCCGTGGCCGTCTTTCCTTTTAGTTGCGTCGTCATCAGCGAAGCGCTCGCCTGTGAGATCGCGCAACCGGTGCCATCAAACGTGATCTCACTGATTTTATCGCCGTCGAGGTTGAGATAGACACTGCATTGATCGCCGCAGGAAGGGTTGTCTCCGTGGGCCACGCGGGTGGCTTTCGGGAGTTTCCCGCGATTACGCGGACGGCGATTATGGTCGAGGATGACCTGCTGATAAAGGTCGGAGAGATCGGACATAGAAAAAACTATACCGGAAACTCACCTCAGCGCAAAGCTGGGTTTTACTTTTCACGGTTTCGCGCGGGGAAAGTGTCGATTGAACCGCTTATTCGAAGATGACTGGCTTGCCGGTATCGGCGGAGGCGTAAAACGCATCTGTCACGCGGGCAAAGAGTAAAGAATCTTCGAGGGTCGTCATCGGCTTGCTTTTGTTGATCACGGCATTGGCGAAATCAGCGACCACGCCATCGTGTTCAAGGCTCGATCCGGATTCGTCACCTTCCCACAGCACGCTGGTTTTGGTGCCGGTGCCCGGATTGGGCTGGGTCAGCACGATGTTGGCTTCGGTGGCCTTGAGCATCTGCATATCGAGAGAGCCTTTATCGCCGCAGATCTGCCAAATGCTCTTGGCGGGCATCGAGGAGAATTCGGCGCGTTCGTAGTTGAACACGCAGCCTTCTTCGAAGGTGACGAGGCCAGCGATATGTGTTTCAGCATCAGAGCCTTCGGCGGTATACTTGGTAAACGCTTCGGGCACCTGCCAAGTTTGGGCGAGGGCGTATTTCGGCGTGAGTTTAAAATCTAACATGCCGAAGAGGTAATCGAAATCGTAGCAGCCCCAGTTGACGAAGATACCGCCACCATTGAGATCGCGGCGCAGGCGCCAGACCGGTGGGTGTTCGGCGGGAGTGCCGCCCGGTTGAGTGGCGGCGCGACAGGTGATCGTGCGAATTTTGCCCAGGCCACCCTTCTTAATGAATGCGTGTGCAGCTTGGGATGAGGCGAAAGAATGATAACGCGAGGAGCAGCAGGCGCCGATCAGATCGCCTTGAGCGGCGATCATGGTGCGCACTTCGGCGGCATTCATCGCGACGGGTTTCTCGGTCAGGACGTGCTTGCCGTTTTTAAACGCTTCGAGGGCGAGGGCAGTGCGGGCGATGGCCGGAAGGGCGAGGATCACGGCGTCGATCGCAGGATCTTCGAAAAGCTCCGTGGCGTTGGTGGACCAACGTTCGATGCCGAACTCTTCGGCGGTCTTTTTCGCGAATTCAGAGCGCAGATCGCAGACTGCTGCGGCGCAAGCGTTGGTGAGTTTAGCGATGCCGCGCATGTGATGTTGCGCGATGACTCCGCATCCGATGATGGCAATGTTTAGCATGGGTGTATTGTTATTGGGGCAGGATTGCTTTGCAGCATCCGGTAACATTGTCTAGCGCGTCTTCTGTGTCTCTAACAAATTTCATCGGCAGCGAACTGGTGACGGCGGTGGGTCGTCTGGATAAGTCTCATCTTTTGGGACCGTGGGATGGGGTGCGCCCGAATGAAATTTACAGTGAGGCGAAGTTTGTGCCGACGTTGTATGATGACGATCACGCGCATGAGCATGCTGAGCTTTGCCTTCTGATCGAGGGCCGCTGTCTCTTTAGTTTAGATCATGCCGCGGCGATGTTGTCGGCCGGAGATCTGGTGGTTTGTCCTGCTGGACATTCACATGCTGAGGCATCGGCACGCCCGAGTGAGAGTTATCGATTGGCTTGGTGGAGTCTGCACCCCGAGGAGCCCACGCTGCATATCACGCGCTATAGAAAAAAGGATGGCTTTAATCTGGATTACCAAATGAGCCTCGGTTCGTTGCCCGCCGAGGCGGAAAAGCGATTAAACGCTTTGCGTGTCATGGCCGTTCAAAAAGAAGTGCCAGAGCTGGATCTCGTGCGGGAGGCGATGCTCACATTGGCTTTGTCGCTCTACCGTAAGGTGCTTGATGGCGGTGAAGCTCAAGTCGATACGAGGGCGCACCTGGTGAAGCGTGCGGTGGAGTTTGTGCGCGTGCATGCTGTTCAACCGCTGGCTTTGGCGGATGTAGCTCGCGCGGTGCATGTTTCGCCCAATTATCTGACGGCACTCTTTCGGGCAGAAACGGGGATGCCGCTCGGGCGATATATTTTGGGCGAACGCATCGCGCGCGCTCAGGTCATGTTGAAAGAACCCGAGGCGAGCGTGAAGGCGGTGGCGCTGTCACTGGGGTTTGCTGATCCGTTTACGTTTAGCCGTGCGTTTAAGCGGGTGACGGGCAAAGCCCCTCGCGTCTGGTTGGCCACGAGCGGCGAGTAGATTTGGATTGTTGTTTAGGGAGAGCGGAGCCTAGTTTTCGGCCAGCTTTTTTCTATCCCGAATTCCCATGGAATCATCAACTGATCGTCCTTTTCCTGCGCTGACTCCTGAGCAGCGTTATTATTTCGAAATCAACGGCTACGTGGTCGTTCCTGATGTGTTGTCTCGCGATGAATGCGGTTCGATTCGCGACGCGCTGCAGAGCACGAAAAAAAACTTCGATCGCGCCCGGCTGACTACCAAAAGCAGCCGGCAGATCCCCAATTCGTGATGGATATTCCACATCATGTTTTCATGGGCCAGATCTTGCAGGATGATCCTTTGTATACGTCTTATGCGAGTCATCCGCGATTGGTGGGCATGGTCGAGGAAGTGATCGGTGGAGATGCACGCATCGTGGAGATGAATGCACATATCAACTCGCGCGACCCGAAGTATGATCCGAATGCAGAAACCAAGTATGGTTTTCACAACGGCATCGATGTGCCTTACGGTAGCCACACCAAGAACGGATTGTTTCACTGCAGCTTTGTGAAGACGCTGACGAATCTAACCGACCTCGGGCCCGATGATGGTGGCACTGTGGTCGTGGCCGGTAGCCACAAAATCGATGTGCCGCTCAATGGGATGATTGATGCGGGCTACGCCGATCCGAAGCTCATTCATCAAGTGATCGCACCCGCGGGATCGACCCTGCTTTTCGCGGAAACGCTCATTCACGCGACCGGCCAATTACGCAGTGAAAATGAACGGGCGATTATCATCTGTGGTTACGGAGCTTCGATGTATCCACATTGGGGTAAAGATGAGTTAACTCCTGTGTTTACGGCGAAAATTCCTCCGCATTTAGAAATACTTTTCAATGTCAAGTCGCATTGGACGCGCGGCCCGAAATACCGCACGTTAACCGATCCGGTCGACCCGCGTCAGTTTACTTTGGCGGATGGCTGGCATCCGGGAAAATAGCATCATTATTTCCGTGAGTGTAAATTTCGACATGGCTTCGTAAGCCGAACTATTCCCAGCGCCTACGGCCTCTGTTATATTTTCCCCATGAGTTCCACTATCGCCCCCGCTACATCGAAGCTCGCTCTCTTGGGCGGCACTGCCGTCGGTAAGATCACCTATCCTAAGTTCCCCACTTTTACTGATTGGGCGATCGAACGGACGGCGGAAATGTTGCGCACAGGGAAGACTTTTGGAGTGGGCCGCAAGCATGTGCAGGAGATCGGTGAAGCAGAGGAAGTGATCTCTCAATATCATGCTGGTCGACATGTGCTGGCCACGAGTTCAGGCCATGCCGCGCTGCAATCAGCATTGGCTGGATTGGAGATTTGCTGCGGCGATGAAGTCATCACCACACCGTATACTTGGGGTGCCTCGATTTCTCCCATTTTGCATCAGAATGCGATTCCGGTTTTCGTCGATGTAGAGCGCGCTACAGGTCTGATCGACCCTGAATTGATTGAGACCGCAATCACGCCGCGCACGAAAGCAATTCTCGCGGTGCATTTATTTGGTCAACCCGCCAAGCTGAAACGCCTGCGCGAGATCGCAGATAAAAATAGTCTCATGCTGATTGAAGACGGGAGCCAGGCTCATGGAGCAGTGAGTGGTGGGCAAAAGGTAGGCACTGTGGGTGACGCGGCCGGGTTCTCCTGCATGGGTGGCAAGTTACTCGCGACGACGGAATCGGGCTACATGGTGACCCCGGATGAGAACGTTTATTGGAAGGGTGCTATGATTGGCCAGCACATGGGTCGCGCGACAGATGGGGGCATGCCGGAAGAGCTCCAGCCTTATACCGATTCGCTGGTTTACACTTTTCGCGTGGCGCCATTCAACGCCGTGCTCCTCACCGAACAATTTAAGAAGATCGACGCTGAGCTCGATTCCCGTCGCTATCACGCGGATCTGTTGCGCTCGCATCTTGCTGGCGGGAAATATCTCAAACTGCCCGTTTATGGCGAAGGGGATAAACCATCCTATCACCTCTTGTCTTTCACGCTCGATTCGGAAGCGGCTGGGGTCACTCGTGATACTTTTGCTGCAGCTCTGAAAGCAGAGGGACTCACGGCAGTGGGTTATGTGCCTTCACCGATTTCCGATTGGGCGCGCCTGCAATGGCAGGACTACAAGGGCCCGCGTGTTTCGTGGTTATCGAGTTTGGAAGCAGCTGGAATCGATTACCGCAACATGGCGCTGCCCAACACACGTTGGCGGGTGGATAACGCACTCGAGACAGGTTTCGATATGGTGGAACCAAGCGAGCCGATGGTCGAACGCATGGCGGAAATTATTCTGAAAGTTGAAAGCAACATCGATGAGTTGCGTGATCTTGAACGCCGCGAAGGTCCATCGGCTCCAGCCGTCCGCGGATGAAAGCAGGATTCGCCCATTCCAATATCACGCCCCGACTTGGGGTTCAGTTAGCGGGCTACGGTCCGTATCGTAATCGCGCGGCACAGGAGATCCTCGCGCCACTTTACTCGCGCGCGATGGTGCTCGAAAAAGGCAAACGACGTTCCGTTGTGATGAGTTTGGAGATTGGTGGCACGCCGCGCGCCTTGGCTGAAAGAATCCGCACGGCAGTCGCATCTCGCGTGGGATGTCGATCCGACGATGTATTGGTTTCGGCGACGCATACTCACAGCAGCCCATCGGTTGGCGGCATGGTGGGATGGGGTGAGGCGGATATGATGTATCTGGAGACATTGCCGGCTCGCGCGGCGGAAGCGGCGGCTCGCGCTGCTGAGAAACTCACCGTGGTTGAGTGGCGTCATGCAGAAGCGCCTTGCAAAGGGATTGCCGTGAATCGTGAGACTGATACGGGGTTTGCTCTGAACGAGAATTTCAAGGAACGCATGAGCCCCGAGTGGCGTCCGGCTCATCCTGATCACACCGATCCCACGGTGCGTGTTCTGACGGCGTATGCCGACGGAAAGCTCGTGGGTCTCCTGCATCATTTTGGCTGTCACCCGGTAGTTTACGGTGAGAAGACGGCGTCGATTCATGGAGACTATTCCGGAATGGCTTGTTTGGAGTTGGAGAAGAAATACTCCGGTGCCGTCGCGATGTTCTTCCCCGGGGCATTGGGCGATATTAACCCCAAGCTCAACCATCGAGTGCCCTCGGAATCGCTCAAAGCATTGAAGGCGATCGCGCGTCATTATAGTAGCGCAGTGGTCGGTGGCGTTAAGGCGGCCACTCCGATCGAAGTGCATTCTTTTAAGATGATCCGGCAAGACACCGCCTTTGCCCGGAAGAAATGGTCGCGTCGCAGTATCGAGCGAAAGATTGCGGACTTGGAGATGATCTTTGCCGATCCGCAGGTCTCAGATGATCCTTTTATCGGTGGTTCACCTCCCTTGTTGCACAATGGGATGGAGATGGCGCGTCTGCAAGGGTTGCGGAAAGTGCTCGCTGGTTTTCGCGGTGAGAAGGCGCCAAATCCCGAGGTCTGTCTTCATGGATTGCGACTCGGACCGGTCGTGATGCTGGGCGGAGGGCTGGAAGCGTATCACGGTTTGCAGGCTCCGGTCATCAAGGGATCGCCGCATGATCATACTTGGCTGGTAAGCTTAGTAGGTGGCAATGGTTACGCACCCGATAAGGCGGCGCATTTACGCCAAGGCTACTCGGGTGATTTCGTGCCGCTGATATGTGGCGAATTACCTTACGCAAAAGTATACGCCGAGCTCCCCAAAGCTCTGATCAAACTGGCGAAGTCGCTGAGCTGATTAACGCTTGGCCACGCGTTGGCTGGCGTAGAGAGCCGCACCGCAGGGGACACTTACGGAACCGAGCTGGGCAACTTTCACATCCATGTGACCGCGCATCAATTCCGGGAGTCGTGATTCGATTCTCGGAGCGAGTTTATCGACTAACCAGGGGAGTTGCGACAGGCCTCCGCCAATCACGAAATTCTTGGGCGCGAGGAGGAGACCGACGTTGGCGCAGGCATCTGCTAAGTGATCCAGAAATACCTCGGCTTGATCTTGGGCGAATAAATCGTCCTGACATTCGGCGAAGAGTAACTTGGCGCGCTCACGTGGCTCGGCTTCCGAGATTACTTTCATCAGAGGAGTGGGTTGCTCGGTGGAGTTGATCGCTTCGATCGCACGTTCGCCGACTCCCCAACCAGAACAGTAAGCCTCTAAGCAACCGAGTTGGCCGCAGGCACATTGAGCGCCCTGAGCCACGACTTTCATGTGACCGATTTCACCCTCGCCGAGAGGTCCGCTGGCGAGAATGCGTCCGTTCCAAATCAATCCGCCGCCGACTCCGCTTCCCAGAGTCATGTAGAAGGTGAGCCCTTCGGTCGACCCTGCACCCAGATGAGCTTCCGCCAGGCCGGCCACTTCGCAGTCGTTCTCCACATAAACTGGAGCGTGGAGGGCGGCTTCCAGTTGAGTTGCCGGATTGGTCTCAAGTTGATCCCAGCCTGACTCGTGAAAGTTGTAAGCCGGTTTGTTCTGTTGGCGATCGACGGGTCCTCCGAATCCCCAGCCAATCGCATCCGGTGGATTTTCAAGGCCAGCATCCGTTTGCACGGCGCGACCTAATTCGATGAGTTGTGAAATCGTATCCTGAGCCGTGGCTCCGGCCGGACGGGCTGCTTCTCGGGTCGCCAGTTGATTGTGTTCATGGTCCAACACCGCGGCGGTGGCTTTTGTGCCGCCGGTTTCGAGCCCGAGAAAGTAGGGAGCGGTGGAGCTCACTGTTCGTTCCACTCGGCCAGATCCATGTAGTCATCCAACCAGCAGTGCAGGAGGATTTGATGGAGGCATTCAACCGCGCCGTAGGTGTGGCCGGGGATGTAGAAATTCACGTCACCCAATTTGCGCGCAGGGTTGCTTTCCTTGATGCCGGTCAGCGTGACGACCTTCATATCTTTCTTCCGCGCGGCTTCGATGGCGGCGATGATATTGGGCGATCCGCCAGAGCTGCTAATCGCGATCAGCAGATCGCCGCTTTGTCCGTGCCAGCCGATGGGTGCCGCGAAGGTTTGGTCGTAGCCGAGATCGTTGCCGAGTGCGGTCAGGCTGGCGATATCGTTGAAAGCCATCGCACGAATGCCGGCGTTTTTGCAGCAGTCCAGTGACATGTGACTCGCCATCGTAGCGCTGGCACCGTTGCCCACAAAGTAGTGCACGTGGCCGGCATCGTTGGAGGCGCGGGTGAGACTCAACCATTGTTTGAACCCTTCGGGGGCGCCGATCTCCGTGCCGTCGCGCGTGGTTGCGCTCGTGCGACCGAGGATGTCATTCAGAGTGGTGCGGTAGGAATCGAAGTAGCTCATAGGAAATTGGTTTGGTGCTGCGCTGGTGATAGATTCACGCCTTTGGTTTTTCCACGTTAAAATGGAGAGGGACTATCGCGGCGTTGGTTTTGCACAAAAAATCCGCGCACGGGAAGGTGCGCGACTTGATCGAAAGTTGATTCGATTAGAGGCCGAGATACTTATCCCGACCGAGGACAAGGGCTTCCATTTTGCGATCAGCGATGGAGCGCTTGAGCATCCAGAAACCGCAGTCGGGATGGACGTAGCGGACGCGACCTTCGCCGACTTTCTTTTCGACCGCCTCGATGCTTGCGGCGATTTCGTCGGGGGTCTCGATGTGGTTGACCTTGATGTCGACGACACCGATGCCGAGGGAGATCTTCTTGTCGATCTGCTTGAGGGCGTTTAGGTCGCTTTTTGGGCGATGCGCCATTTCGAGCACGAGGTGATCGCAATGGAGCGAATTGAGAAACTTGAGCAGCTTCTTCCAGCTGCCGGATTGAATCGTTTGGCCACCGTAGTTGCCGAAGCAGAAGTGGACGGCGCGCTCGGTCTTCTTGTCGATCTTATCGAGCACGACATTCATTGCGGCAGCGGCGAGGGGAGCATCATCGGCATTGCCGGGGATGTTGGCCTCATCAATTTGCACGCAAGCAGCGGGGAGCTTAGGCATCTGATCAGCAATCACGCCGGCGAGGGCCATCGTGAGATCGGCGAAATTGCCGTAGTGGTGATCAAGTAGCGTGCGTGCCAGCATGTATGGGCTGGTCGCGGTAAATTTGAATGGGCCCTGCGCAAGCGATTCGGCGATTTGGCAATCGTAGAGGAGATTCAGCGAACCTTCGCCCAGCTCACTTTCGACGACACCAGCTGGCTTGCTGCGGAAGCTCATCGGCGAGTGCTTGGCAAACTCCTCGGTGATCGAACGGCCGACAACAGACGAGACACCTGCCATCGGACGAATGAAGTATTCGATCATCCCATTGGTGTCGGGATGATTCACGTCGAAACGGGAGAGCTCACCATCGGTGAGTAGATCGATTCCGGCTTGGCGCTGGATATCGAAAATTACGCGAGTCGCATCAATGACCGCTTGCTCGCTTGGAAGGGCGGAGAGCCACTCAGGAACCGGATAGGACCCGACTGTGGTGGTGAGGATGCGTGGTTTGGAAGGGATCGTGTAAGACATGAAAGGAGGTAGGAGAGCAAAGGACTGGACGAAAAACGAGCCTAAATCTCATTTTCACATCTTCAGAACACGATATGATCATATATCAGGCCAGCCGCCAGCGAATAACCCCTACATGATAGCGCCGATGCGCGGCGACACCCTTACAATAGTAAGCGGTCACGATGGTGCCATCAGCGAGCTGGACATTGGAGGGGTAGCCGCAGTCGCGCCATTCGGGTTCGTAATGGTTCGTCGATTCCTCCAAATCCACGAGCACTTGTTGGTCGCTCCAGGTCTTTCCTTGATCGCGAGAGATTTTCGCCCCGATGGCACGTAAGGGGTCTGCACGAATCCCGTAAGTGAGGAGGATAGCCCCATCGGCCAGAGTGGTCAGTCCGGCGGGGTGGCACTGTTGCCCTGTCAGGTCCTGATCGTAGGTCCATGTTTTACCCAGATCGTCAGAGATGTATTGCTGGAGGTGAGCGTCGTCGTAGGTGCGGGCTGCTGCGAGGAGTCGACCGTCAGGCAGCGGTAGCCACGTCGTTTCGTTGGTTTCTCCTACTGTTCCCAAAGTGCCTCGAAATGTCCATGTGATGCCTTCGTCGTCACTCACATAAAATTCAGCCCGATGACCGTAAATAATGGAACCGAGAGTGCCGTCAGAGAGAGGCCATATATCCCCAAAGGGAATCATCACTGGATGGGCTCGACCGCTTTTGTCGAGTTGACCGTTGGCGTAATGAGCTAATTCACTTAGGGAAGGGAGCGGCGATAAGCCTGCGGTCCATGTTTGGCCGCCGTCCAAAGATCTGGCGGGAACCGGTGGGGGAGTATTCGCGATCTTAACCCATTCACCGTCTGACCCGCGAGGGGAACGTTTATCCCAACCGGAGACAATCGCCACCAGTGCTCCATCGCGAGCCAGTCCAGCGGAATGGTTCATGCGATTGGTGCCGGGTTCGTTGGGAACGGGGACTCCTCTAAGTGTCCACGAGCGACCTTCATCTTTACTACCCCAGCATTCGACGGCTCCCTCGGATTTTCCGTGAGTAGGCTCTGGCCAGATTAGAGCGGTGATGTCGCCATTGGGCATCAACGTCAGGTTGGGCCATGCGCAGGCACTATCGATGGCGATGTAGCGTTCTAGAATAGTGGGCTGAAAGTCTGAGCTCATGGGGGTAATATTTAAACTTTGTTGCGAGAGGTTCGAAGCGTGAGAAGTTGATGGCTCATCCATTAGGAATGTCTACTTATTGTCATCCGAGAATGTGATTTAATTGGTCCGGATTTCGTGTGGTCAAAATGTCGCTTTAAGTGCCAGTGCGGCATTGCTATTTATGTGCCGATTCTCAATCAGAGTTGGCCGATGAACCGATCCTCAGGTGAGAGCAGGCCAGTAACCGTCTGTAATCAGAAAGCCCAGGAGTTTACCCTGCGAGGCCATCGCGCATTTGTGATTCTGCCTCCAGAGATCAAAGCCGCCTCCGCTCAACGCATCGGCAGCGGCTTGGGCTGCGGTGAGATGATCGCGATCCCAACCGCTTTCATCGGCCAACACCAGCGCGAGCATACTTGCGAGATGCGCGGTCACTAGACTGACTTCGTTAAACGTTTCGTAGAAGTGATCCCATTGCGCGAGCGCGGCGACTTCGCTCTGAAGAATCGCACCTGCTTCATCATCGCCCAGTTGTCTCCACGCGGCGTGAAAAATCCGCCAGCGCTCCTCCAAATCCCAACACATCCAGATCAACCACGGATAGGCGTCCATGCCTTTGATGCCTTCGGGCAGATCTTCTTTGGTGAAGCGACGATCCACGGGTAGGGGAAACGCGAGCGTCTGCCCGATCCGGTAGTAGTTTACGATCATCTCGCGCTTCTCTTTCTCAAGGCGAGTCCGCTCGCGGATCGTTTGCTGCAGATCGGATGGCGACCACGGAGCTGAGTCAGCGGGATAATCGGGAGATAGCTCGAAGGCCGAGGTGTCGTAAACGAGGGGAGTGGAAATGCGGTGAGTGGAAGGCATGTGGATAACCTGAGTTGTTCTTCAGAAATTGATCCTCTGATTGAGAGCGCAAATGGAAGATGGGGTAAACCACGGATGAGTTTAGATGAAAAATTTGTCTGATGAAATAGACCGCTTCATCTTCACGAAGAGTCTTCGCTCGAAACTAACCCAGATTTGTGGGGCGCATTTTTTCGGCTCGCAAAGAACCGAGCAGAGGTTCTCTTCTAAGTCCCTTTTTCGATGGCGGTATGGGTTGTTTTGCTCTATATCCCGCCTGGGACAGGTCCTTCTCCACTCCTTGTGTTCTCATATTTTACCTCAAATCCAACGCCACTGTTATCTCTCAGCAGAGATAGCTCAGACCAGAAAGGGCGACGATTGAGGGCTAAAATTAAGGATGCCCGATCATGACTTGGATTGATTGGTGCATCACCATCATCCCAGTCACCTGCGTGTTGGCTCTGGCCGTTTATTCGCGCAAATATGTGCGTGGAGTGGCTGATTTTCTAGCCGCTGGTCGAGTGGCGGGGAGATATGTGATTTCTGTCGGTGATCTGGAAGCAGGCTTGGGGCTCTACACTTTGGTGATGTGGACAGAGGTGCGGTATAAGACCGGTTACGCGCTCATATTTTGGGAATCCATGGTCGCTCCGTTGTCGATCGTCATGGCTCTGACCGGCTATTGCGTTTACCGCTATCGGGAAACGAAAGCGCTCTCTATCGGGCAGTTCATGGAGATGCGCTACAGTCGACCGTTTCGTATCTTTGCGTCCCTCTTTCGTGCGGCTGGGGATACCTTGACCAATGCCATCGGTCCGGCGGTGGCCGCCAATTTTTTCATCTATTATCTGGGGATGCCGCACAGCCTGAACGTGATGGGAACATCGATTCCGATGTTTGCGATCGTGATGATCATCGGGCTTTCGATGGCGGTTCTGGTGATGTGGATGGGAGGTCGCATTTCTCTGCTCATCACGGATTCTATTCAGGGGCTGATGAGTTATCCGATTTTTGTGATCATCACGGTCTATGTCCTAAGCACCTACTCATGGGGTGGAGAAATGGCACCGGTGATGTTGGACCGCGCTCCGGGTGAGAGCTTCCTAAACCCCTTCGATATAGAGCACCTCCGCGACTTTAATCTTTTTGCTTTGGCGGTGGCTGTCTTGTCGCGGATTCTCAATCGCGCGAGCTGGTTTGGCAACGACACCTCCGGTGCTGGCCGCAATCCTCATGAACAGAAAATGGCCGGCGTGTTGGGAGCGTGGCGCAATGGTTTTGCCACCATGATGACCCTGCTGGTCGCGATCACCGTCATCACGGTTATGTCGCATCAGAATCATGCTGCGAAAGCCCACGAGATTCGCCAGCAACTCTCCGCTGAAGTGATCGATGTGCTGGTGCCCGACGCCGCCACCCGCGAGAAGATCAAATCTGAAGTCGTGAAGATACCGGAGCAATACCATCGTATCGGTGTGGATGCTCCGCTTTCACAGAAGCTTAATCTCGATACGCCTTATATCGAAGCGGTGAGCACCGCGGTGGGTGAGGATGGAGAGGGTAATTTTGTTACGCAGCAATTCCGCGTCATGTATCATCAAATGATGCTGGCAGTGAGTTTCCGGCAGATCCTTCCCATAGGCATGTTGGGTATCTTCTGCCTGTTGATGGTCATGTTTATGATTTCGACGGACACCTCGCGTATCTTCAACTGCTCGTCGACTATTTTGCAGGACATTATCATGCCGATGCGCAAAACTCCGATGACACCGGAGCAACACGTGCACTGGCTGCGAATGTCGTCCCTAGCGGTAGCGGTCTTCTTCTTCATCTTCTCGCAGTTCTTTATCCAAATCGATTATATCCTGATGTTCACCACTATCATGGCGGGTGTGTGGTTGGGTGGGGCGGGACCGGTTTTGGTCTTTGGCTTGTATAGCCGATTTGGAAATACGGTGGGCGCCTTTGGTTCGATGATCGTGGGCTCGGGTATTCCTGTCTTCGGCATCATTTTCCAGCGCAACTGGGCTGATAGTATTTACCCGTATATTGATCGGATGGGGTGGACGCAGGCTTGTGACACATTTCTGCGCGCTGTTTCTTCACCGCTTTCACCCTACGTGGAATGGCAGATGAATGCGGTCAAATTTCCCATCAATTCGACGGAGATTTTTGGCATGGCATTGATTGGTGGGTTTACGGCTTATGTGGGAGGTTCGCTCCTGACCTATCGCAAGCCCTACAACCTCGATCGCATGCTGCATCGCGGCAAATACAGCATCGATGGGGTGAAACACATCAAGGCGCCATGGACCTGGAGATCGACCATGGGCAAACTCATCGGGATCACTCCCGAATACACCAAGGGAGATCGTATCATCGCGTGGTCGATGTTTGCCTACACCTTTGTTTATCAGATTTTGTTCTGCTTCCTCGCGGTGCTCGTCTGGAACATTTTTGACCCCTGGCCTGCGCATTGGTGGAGTAATTACTTCCTGATCAACAGTGTGATTATTGGAGGTGTGATTGGAGCGATCTCGACCGTCTGGTTCATGGTCGGCGGCGTCATCGATCTTCGCCAGTTATTCAAGGATCTGGCCGCCCGAGTGGACAATCCGTTGGACGATGGTCGCGTGCAGGGACACGTCTCGCTCATGGACGTGGCTGCGCTCGGAGCCGATGCGGAAGACGAAGACGCGGAAGACGATAAAGCTAAGAAATAGTGCAGAACTTGGGGGTGATTCCTCAATTCATTTAACCACGGATAGACACGCATTAACACGGATATGGAAGCCGAGGTCGTTGACCTCGGCTTCTCCTTCCTAATTCAGCTGGACCGACTGTATTTCCCCTAATTAGTGTCAATCCGTGGCTAACACTCCGTGCACTCCGTGGTCGAGATCTAAGGCTTGTGGACGCACTTGCACCAAAGTGCGCTTTGACGCGTCCACGCGCAGTCGCTTAGGTCTTTCGTATTATGTTTATTAATCATGTTCATCTCATGCCGAGTGACCTGCGGGAGGATGCCACGCTCGAATCTTTCCTCGGGGCCGTCGAAGGATTGGATTTCGAAGGTGCGGTTTGTTTCGCGCCCTTCAGTCAGCAATTTGGTTGGGCGGGAAGAACCGATGATCACAATGTCTGGCTGCACGATACGATTGCGGGGCATGACAACTTGATTGGTTACGGGACGCTTGATCCTAAACGTCCGGCGAGGCCACAGGTTGAGCAGATCGTCGAGCTGGGTTTTCGCGGGATTAAACTGCATCCGCCGGCGCAGAAATTTCACATGTTTGATGAGTGGTCGCGCGAGGCCTATGCTGCGATGGAGGAGCACGATCTGATTGCGGATTTCCATATCGGGGTGCATTGGCACCGCTTGAAGGAATACGATCCGCTCCTTTGCGATGAGATCGCGTGGCATTATCCCAAGTTGCGGATGGTTTTTGAACACGTGGGCGGCTGGCATTATTATCGGCAGGTGTTGGCCGTGATCACCAACAATGGTCAGCGCGGTAAACATCTCTATGCGGGTATCGCGAGCGTGCTCGCTAAGGATCAACAACGCTTTTGGTGGTTAGGGCCAGAAGGGGTGTCGGAATGCCGTTGGCAGATTGGCGCCGACTTTCTGATCTACGGGCTCGATTTTCCCTACAATCATGCCGCTCGTCTCCGCAACGATCTCGCTCAAATCCAAGCACTGGATTGGCCCAAGGCCGATATCGACGCGATGCTCGGTGGTAATCTAAAACGCCTGCTCGGAATCACCACGGGCGACGCTCTCAACGTGGGTGGTGATCCGAATTGAGAGGGGAGTAAGCAGTCAGCCTGAATTTCTCTAACCACGGATAGACACGGATTAACACAGATGGAAATGCAGCTTAGTGTAATTCGGAACCTCAGAGATTCGTGTTTATCTGTGTCCATCCGTGGTTAAAAATTGACTCGTCTGGCTTCACATTTCGCTGAGCTCGGGGGTTGCGAATGACATCGGGATCGTAACCTTAGCCGGATGAATAAGATGCCCCCGGCAGTTCTCGGACTGTTAACCGCTAATGCAGTTGTGTTTGTCGTGGGGCTTCTGTTGCCCGATGTCGGTGATCGGATTATCATGGCCGGTGCGCTCTGGTTTCCGTCCAACGAGTATTTCGGGGTGTGGCAGATGGTATCCTACATGTTTCTGCATGGCGGGATGGGGCACATCTTCTTTAACATGCTCGCGCTGGTTTCTTTCGGTAAAATTCTGGAGAGCCAATGGGGTGCGGCTCGGTTTTTGGTCTTCTATTTTCTTTGCGGAGTAGGGGCCGCGCTGATCCAGACGGGCATCAACTGGTATGAGTTTCAGGGGCTTCATGATCGTCTGGTCGCCGAGGGAATGACGCCCTCCGTGATCAGCGAACTCTTGTCGTCTGAACGTTACCTTCCTACCAAGCCCGCCTCACTCGAGATGCTCAAAATCTACGCGAGTCCGATGCTCGGCGCGTCCGGCGCGATCTACGGTGTGCTCGTCGCGTTTGGTCTGCTCTATCCCAACGCCAAACTCTCTCTGATGTTTGTGCCCGTTCCGGTCGCGGCTAAATATTTCATCCCGGTTATCCTCCTGCTCGATCTGTTCTCCGGAGTCACCGGTTTTTCTCTCATTGGTGGCAATATTGCTCACTACGCCCACCTCGGCGGTGCTGCGATTGGATTTCTGCTGATGCTGTTGTGGCGGAAGCGGAGTAGGGTGGCTACCTTTGGTCGGGATTGACTCACCTCGTTCGGGGCGGTGCCCCAAAGCCTGACGGCTTTGTCCCTATCTCTTCTCTCGCATCCGCTGCGCGTCTGCCGTGTCACTTTATGTCATGCTCCATTTTGGCTGTGCCGAAAATGGCGGAGAGGGAGGGATTCGAACCCTCGGTAGGTTTAACCCTACACACGCTTTCCAAGCGTGCGCATTCGACCACTCTGCCACCTCTCCGGTTGCTGTGCCTCAAGGTTTATAGCCTCGGTGCAGTTGAATGAAGGGAAAACAAAGTCGGGCTGAGCGTTGTTGGTCAATGGCAAATCCGGCTTTTACGCGGTTCCTCACATTTTCCTAAAATGTCACTTGCAGGCTCTGGAGCAGATCGTAACTGTGGCGGGGATTCCGTTCGATTTGAGCGGGTTCTACTTATGGTATCTTCCAACACAGAACTGGCCTACAACAGCAAGGTAGAGGGCGAAGTCGTCGTCACGAAAGCCGATGCTGTCATCAACTGGATCCGCACTAACTCGATGTGGCCGATGCCGATGGGCCTCGCCTGTTGCGCGATTGAGCTTATGGCTACGGGTGGAGCACGTTTCGATATCGCTCGTTTCGGAGCAGAGGTGATGCGATTTTCCCCCCGTCAGGCAGATTGCATGATCGTAGCGGGCACGGTGACTTACAAAATGGCTTCTTCGGTGCGTCGAATTTACGACCAGATGGCAGGCCCTAAATGGGTGATCGCGATGGGAGCCTGCGCTTCTTCGGGAGGCATGTATCGTAGTTATGCGACGTTGCAGGGTGTCGATCGGATCGTGCCGGTAGATGTTTATATCAGTGGTTGCCCTCCGCGTCCGGAAGCTCTGCTTGATGCTTTGATGAAACTTCAATCGAAGGTGAAGAAATCCTCTTCGGCCAAAGAACTGCTGAACGCTTAACCGTTTTTTATCCGCAAATGTCTTCATCCACTGCCGACGTGACGTCCGCTCTTCAGGAAAAATTTCCCAATATCACCGCGCGTGATAGCCTCGATCACCAAGCGATTAATGTGCCTGCCGATGAGGTGCTGGCGGTGCTACAAGCGCTGCGCGACGAACACGCTTTCGATCTGCTGACGGATTTGACTGCGATCGATTGGTCCGAAGGAAGCGATCCGCGTTTTGTCGTGGTTTACCATCTCTATTCGACAACGCAGCACGGCTACATTCGCGTGGCGACGGATTGCACGGGAGATGAAGAATCGCCGAAAGCACCGAGTGTGACGAGTCTCTGGGCCGGAGCCGATTGGCACGAGCGTGAGACTTACGATATGTTTGGCATTACTTTTGAAGGGCATCCTGATCTGCGCCGCATTTTGATGTGGCCAGGCTATCCCTATCATCCGTTGCGCAAAGATTTCCCACTGGCGGGGATCGAAACGGAGTTGCCCGATCCAGAGATCGCCGCCGAAACCGGCACTCCGGTCATCGCCGCGCCGATGATGGGTGGACCATTCGTCGCATCGACAGGTGAAATGAACATGACCGAGGCCGAACCACGCGCCAAGGACGAGAGCTGGAACGAAAGCAGCGAAAAACCGGAAGCCTAATTTAAAGACCACCATGGCCACAGAATTTGCTTATCCCGATGCCGCTGCGAAGAACGCTACCGGCGAGTTTGAAACCGAGAAAACGTCCCTCTCGATGGGACCTTCGCATCCGTCCACTCACGGAGTGTTGCGGATTCAGATGGAGCTCGATGGTGAAGTCGTCACCAAAGCGGAACCGGTAATCGGTTACTTGCATCGCGGCGACGAGAAGATCGCCGAAAACATGACTTACAATCAGTTCGTGCCTTACACGGACCGGTTGGACTACCTCGCGCCTCTCGCGAACAACATGGCCTACGCCATCGCGGTGGAGCGCCTCGCCAATCTTGAGGTGCCGGAACGTTGTCAGGCCATTCGCGTGATCACGGCTGAGTTGGCTCGCATCTCGGCGCATTTACTCGGTCTCGGCGCCTTCGGGATCGATACCGGTGCGTGGACGGTGTTCATGTATTCGTTCACCGAGTGTGAAAAACTCTACAAACTTTTCGAAGAGCTGACCGGCGCGCGCTTCACGACCAGCTACACCCGTATCGGCGGCGTCGCTCGCGATGTGCCTGAAGGTTGGAACGACCGCGTGGTCGAGTTCTGCGATCAATTCCTGCCCATCCTCGAGGAGATCCTCGCGATGTTGACTCGGAACAAGATCTTCATGGATCGCACGGTGGATGTCGGCGCGATCTCGAAAGAAGATGCGATTGCTTACGGATTAACTGGTCCGAATCTCCGCGCTTCCGGCGTGCCCATGGATCTGCGCAAGGATAAGCCATATAGCGGTTACGAGAAATACGATTTCGATATTCCTGTCGGCAAGAATGGCGACTCCTACGACCGCTATTTGGTTCGAGGTGAAGAGATGCGCCAATCGGTGCGAATCGTGAAGCAGGCGATCAAGAATTTCCCTGAAGGCGATTGGTATGCGAAGGACGCGAAAAAGATTTTCACACCGCCCAAGGACAAGGTAATGTCTTCGATGGAGGAGTTGATTAATAACTTCATGATCGTGACCGAAGGTCCGCAGATGCCGGCTGGTGAAGTGTATTTCGAAGCTGAAAATCCTAAGGGTGCCCTCGGTTTCTACATCGTCAGCAAGGGCGGAGGAGTGCCTTACCGCATGAAGATCCGCGCTCCGTCATTCTGTAATCTTTCTATACTTCCTAAGGTCTGCGTCGGAATGATGGTGTCCGACGTCGTCTCCATTCTCGGCTCCCTCGATTTCGTGATGGGCGAGTGCGACCGCTAAATTTCTGCCTGATGAATCTCAAACCCGAAACATTGAAGCAAATCGACGAGGTAATCACGCATTACCCAGAGAAGCGCAGTGCCACGTTACCGCTCCTGCATCTCATTCAGGAGGATATTGGTTATCTTCCGAAGGAAACCGAAGAATGGGTCGCGGATAAACTCGAGCTGGAGCCGATCAATGTCTTTGAGGTGACCACGTTCTATCCGATGTTTCGTCGGAAGCCGACCGGACGTCGCCTTATCCGCGTTTGCCGCACACTTTCCTGTGCGCTCGTCGGTGGCCACAAAACCTGCGAAACGCTCAGGCAGGAGTTTAACACCGACCTCAATGAAGTGTCTCCGGATGGCGATGTGACGATCGAGTATGTCGAATGCCTCGCCAGCTGCGGCACCGGACCGGTGCTCATGGTCGACGATGAACTCCATGAGAAAGTCGATTGCGCCAAGGCCAAGCAGATCGCCGATCAAATCAAAGCGGAACCGAAGGAAAGCTAAACGACATGCCTGAACAACGACGCATCATTTTTAAGCACATCGACGAAGAGGGTTACTCCAATGACATCGATTGCTATCAGCGCAACGGTGGCTACGAGGTCCTCAAAAAAGCGGTCACCCAAACACCGGAAGATCTCCGCGAAGAGGTTAAGAAATCAGGTGTCCGCGGTCGCGGTGGCGCGGGTTTCCCCTGCGGCGTAAAGTGGGGTCTGGTTGATCGCAAGAGCGGCAAACCGATCTACCTCGTCGTTAATGCCGACGAATCTGAGCCCGGCACGTTTAAGGATCGCTACATCATTCATCAGGATCCGCATCAGCTGATCGAAGGCACGATGATCTCGTGTTTCGCGAATGATGTGAAGCAGGCCTACATCTATATCCGCGGCGAGTTTCCTCACGGCGCGAAGATTCTCGAGAAGGCGATTCAGGAAGCACGCGATGCGGGCTTCGTGGGCAAGAACATCTGCGGCACCGAATACTCGTGCGACATTTTCGTTCATCGCGGCGCCGGTGCTTACATCTGCGGCGAAGAGACGGGCCTGATCGAATCACTCGAAGGCAAACGTGCGAATCCGCGCATCAAGCCTCCTTACTTTCCGGCTGTCCTCGGTCTCTACCAATGCCCCACGATCGTGAACAACGTGGAGACGCTTTGTCATGTGAAGCACATCATCGATATGGGTGGTGAAGAATTCACGAAGATCGGCACTCCGGGTAATTTCGGCACCCGTATCTTCTGTGTTTCCGGCCACGTGCAGAAACCAGGCTACTACGAATTTGAAGCGGGTAAGATCACTTTGGGCGAATTGCTCAACGATGTCTGTGGTGGACCTCTTCCAGGTCGCACCTTCAAGGCCGTGATTCCCGGTGGTTCGTCGGCAAAGATTTTGAAATTTGGCGAACGCTTCAAGGGCACGTCGCGCGCAGGAGTCGATTACGACATGGGCGTTGAAGATGTGCCGATGGATTTCGATTCGCTGCAGATGATCGGCACGATGGGCGGTTCCGGCGGCGTGATCGTGATGGATGATTCCGTCAACATGGTCGAAGCCCTCGCGAATATTAACGCGTTTTACTCGCACGAGAGCTGCGGCCAATGCACACCTTGTCGCGAAGGTTCGCTGTGGATGAAGAAGATCAGCACCCGCATGGTGAAGGGCGAAGCCCGCAAGGAAGATGGCGCGCTCCTCAAGAGTGTCGCTGATCAAATCCCCGGCCGCACGATCTGCGCATTCGGCGAAGCCTGCTCATGGCCCACGCAAAGCTTCCTCTCGAAGTTTGGCGACGAATTCGAAGCCTATCCCGAGACCAAGAAATCGAAAACCGAAGACGCGATTCCTTTGATCTGAACTCTCTGATTACCACGAAAAACACGAAACACACCAAAACCAATCCAACCGAGCCAACGCGATTATCATGAATCCGACCTTTCGTGCCTTTAGTGTGTTTCGTGGTTACTAATTAATTTCTCTCTCAATGATCCAGCCTGCTAAACCTGACCTCGTCACCGTCCTCATCGACGGCAAGGAGATCTCTGTGCCCAAGGGCACGAATGTGATCGAGGCCGCGAGCCAACTTAAAGCCGATATCCCGCATTACTGCTATCACCCGAAGCTGAGTGTCGCGGGTAATTGCCGCATGTGCCTGATCGAAATGGGCATGCCAATGACGGATCGCGCCACGCGCGAGCCAATCATGGACGAGAAGACCGGTAAGCAAAAGATCGGTTGGATTCCACGTCCGGTGATCGGTTGCGGCACGACTGTCGCGCCGGGCATGCAGATCAAAACCAACTCGCAGGTCGTGAAGGATTGCCGCGAAGGCGTGATGGAATTTCTCCTCATCAATCACCCGTTGGATTGCCCGATTTGCGATCAAGCCGGTGAATGTAAGTTGCAAGAGCAAGCGACGGGATACGGTCGTGGTTACTCACGATTCATTGAACAGAAGAATGTGAAACCGAAGCGCACGGTGCTCGGTCCTCGCGTGATTCTCGATGATGAGCGCTGCGTGCTTTGTTCGCGTTGCATCCGTTTCAGCAAGGAAATTGCGAAGGACGATGTGCTCGGGTTTATCGATCGCGGTAGCTACAGCACGTTGACCTGTTTCCCCGGCAAGGAGCTGAAGAACAATTACTCACTCAACACCGTGGACATCTGTCCGGTGGGCGCACTCACGAGCACGGACTTCCGTTTCAAGATGCGCGTGTGGTTCCTCAAACAGAGCAACAGCCTCGATACCGAATCGAGTGTGGGCGCCAACACTGTGGCTTGGTCGCGTGAAGGTGTGCTCTATCGGGTGACGCCTCGTCGCAACGACGATGTGAACGACACGTGGATGTCAGACAGCGGTCGCATGCTCTACAAGCTAGTTGGCGCTGAAGATCGCCTCGGCAAAATCACCGTCGAAGGTTCTCACAGCACTTTAGAGAGTGCGATTAACACCGCGGTCATATTGATCAAAGAAGGCGACGTAGCAGTTGTCGGTTCCGGTCGGAGCACAGTCGAAGAACAATTTCTCACGAAGAAGCTCGCTGATGCGGCCAGCGCTTCCGCTTCACTAGTCAGCCGAGTAGGCGAGGGTGATGGTATACTTATTTCCGCGGATCGTAATCCGAATGTGCGCGGCGCGCTCGTCACCGGATTTATCTCCGCTCTGCCCGAACAGCAACTCACCGCACTCGCGGCTGACGTTGATGCGGGTAAAGTGAAGACGATCATTTCCGTCGGTGAAGATCTCACCGTTGCCGGACTCAGCGCTGAACAACTTGCTAAGGTCTCGATCGTCTATCTCGGCACGCATACTAACGCGACGAGTGAAGCTTCCAAGATTGTGATCCCCACGCTGACGACTTTTGAGAAAGCCGGCACGCTGGTTAATCAACAATTCCGCATTCAGAAATTTGCCAAAGCCGTTCCGGCAAAGACTGGCGCGATCGATGATCTGTCCGTGCTCGCGAAACTGGTTACCGCTGCAAGTGGCGCCGAGGTTTCCGGTGAGTTGAAAACTCTCTGGACGACAATTGCCGCTGAAGTGCCTGCGCTCGCCACGATGAAATACGTTTCGATTCCCGACGAAGGACTGTTGTTGGATGGCACCCCATTTGCTGACCTTCCTTTTGTCGAGGGTGAGACCTTACACTATCAACCGGCCGCCGCCGCCGAGACCACCGCCTGATCCGAGCCATGATCGAATATTGGTCCACACTTCATCCTCTCGTCCAAGGCATCATCAAAGCCTTGGCGGTTATCGGCGTGGTGTTTCCGCTCGCCGGTGCTTGTTCGCTGGCTGAGCGCAAAGTCTCCGCCTGGATTCAAGGTCGCCCTGGTCCCAATCGCGCGATTGTGCCGTGGATCGCCTGGATTCCTTTTCTTGGAAAGTTCCTGCAACGCCTCGGTGTGTTTCACCTGATGGCGGATGGCGCGAAGTTTCTCTTCAAAGAAGATCCGCTTCCCGGCCATGTTAATAAATTTTACTTCATCCTCGCGCCGGTGGTGGCCTTGGTGCCTGCATTTACCACGGTGGTTGCGGTGCCGTTTGGCGCTTATTTTGATGGTGAAGCGGTCGTGCCTCTCATTCTGGCCAACGTCGATGTTGGCTTGCTCGCGGTCTTCGCGGTGTCGTCACTCGGTGTGTATTCGCTGATCCTCGCCGGTTGGGCTTCGAATTCGAAGTATCCGTTTCTCGGTGGCGTGCGCGCTTCGGCGCAGCTCGTTTCTTACGAACTTTCGATGACTCTCTCGGTGTTGCCGGTCTTTCTTTGGATCAACGCTCCGGGCATGGAAGGTTCGTTGAGCTTAGCTCGCGTCGTCGAATTTCAGAGCCAAAGCGGCTTCTGGGGTGGGGCGTGGTTCATTTTCACGATGCCGGTCTGCGCGATCATCTTCTTGATCTCACTTTTTGCGGAAACGAATCGTCATCCTTTTGACATGCCTGAATCCGAATCGGATCTCGTCGGTGGTTTCCACACGGAATACGGTGCGTTTAAATGGTCGCTGTTTTTCGTGGCCGAGTATGCGCACATGATTGTGGGCTCCGGTATTTTCGTGCTGCTCTTCCTCGGCGGTTGGAATCCTCTGCCATGGGTTACATTGGGTGATGTGGTCGGCTGGATCACACCGATGTGCTCTTGGGCCACCAATCCGATCTTTGTCGGCGTGCTTTCGATTAGCATCTTCCTCGGCAAGATTCTTGCCCTGATTTTTCTCTTTATGTGGGTGCGTTGGACCGTGCCTCGCTTCCGCTATGACCAAGTGATGAATCTTGGTTGGAAGAAACTCCTGCCTCTCGCGATAGCCAATCTGCTGTTCTATCTCATCGCGATCGCTATCATCGAGAGAGCTTAAACCCAAACTTTTGAACCACGGATGAACACTAATACACACGGATTGAATCTGACTGAGGCCACCGAGGTAGGTCCTTCCATCTGTGTCCATCTGTGTCTATCTGTGGTTAAATTCCGAATCCTATAATTTCATGGCTGTCATCCCCGTAGATCGTAAACCACTTACTCTCGCTGAGCGCGCTTACCTGCCTCGTATCACGGGTGCGATGAAGACGACACTCAAGCGGCTGCTCAAGCCGGCTGAGACGTTGGAGTATCCTGAAGCTCGCCCGGAAATTCCGAAAGGCTACCGCGGCGTGCCGACCTTGGTGAAAGATCCCAATGGTCGCGAAAAGTGCGTTTCTTGTCAGCTGTGCGAATTTGTCTGCCCACCTAAAGCGATCCGGATCAAACCGGGTGAGGTGCCGGAGAATAGCGGACGCGACCATGTCGAAAAAGCTCCCGAAGCCTTCGATATTGATATGCTGCGCTGCATCTACTGCGGCCTGTGTCAGGAAGTTTGCCCGGAAGAAGCGATCTTCTTGCAGAACCAATTTTCTCTGTCGGGCTTCACCCGTGAAGAAATGGTTAACGATAAGGAAAAACTCTACGAACTCGGAGGCACGCTACCGGATGAACACCACAAGTGGGATAAAAAGAAAGCGGCCGCTGATCACGGTAACGCGCACTAGGCCCTGAACGACCATGGCTGAATACCTATTCTATTTCCTCTCTGCCTTTACAGTGCTTTGTTCACTGGGGGTGGTCCTGAATCGCAACGCGATCAATTCATCCCTCTGCTTCCTGCTCGCGCTGGTCGGGGTGGCGGGTCTGTTTGCGATGCTCGAGGCATACCTGCTCGCTGTTCTCATGGTGCTGGTTTACGCGGGCGCCGTCGTCGCCCTGTTCCTCTTCATCGTGATGTTGCTCGATCTCAATGAGAAGTCGGCTTGGTCGATGAAAGGACTGTCTACGGTTTCAGCCGTGATCGCCTTCGCGCTACTCGTCGCGGGAGTTTGCTCTTTCGCTCTTCAAGGCCAACTGGACACGCTGCCGTTATCTGAGGTGCCCGCAGTCGGTGCTTCACTGAAAAATTACGGGTATCAATTATTCACCACCTATCTCCTGCCCGTGCAAGTGGTGGGTTTTCTGCTCCTGATCGCCATGCTTGGCGTGATTGTGCTCAGTAAAAAATTCGACGCCGTGGAGGACTCAGCATGATCGCAATCGGACTCAACGCTTACATTCTGCTCAGCGTGGTGCTGTTCGCCATTGGCTTCTTCGGAGTGCTCGTGCGCAAAAATACCCTCGTGATCTACATCTGCTTGGAGCTGATGCTCGTCGCCGCGACTCTGGCGCTGGTGGCCTTCTCCCGCTACAACGGCACGATGGATGGCAACGTCTTCGTGTTCTTCATTCTCACTGTCGCCGCCGCGGAAGTTGCGGTTGGCCTCGCCATCATCGTCGCCCTTTTCCGCAAGCGCATGACGGTGCAGGTAGACAAACTCAACGCCCTCAAGAACTGACGCCATGACGCCCGTTCAACAAGCTCTCCTCATTCTTCTCATCCCGCTCGCTTCGGCGGCGATCATCGCGCTGTTCTTGCGACGTAAGGGTGGATTGGCCACGATCGTTTCCGTGACGGCCGCGGCTGCACTCGCGGGCCTATCGCTCAGCCTGATCGCAAGCGGCGAAGAAATTAATCATTCTTGGGAATGGATGCAGATCGGTGGTCTGACGATTTCGCTCGGCATCAAATTCGATGACCTCGCCGCGCTCATGCTCTTCGTGGTGAGCTTCGTTGGTTTCTTCATTCACCTGTTCAGCACAGGCTACATGCTTGATGACAAGGCTCGCGGGCGCTATTTTGCGGGATTGTCGATCTTCATGTTCTCCATGATCGGAATCGTCTTCGCGGACAATATGTTCATGATGTTTATTTTCTGGGAGCTCGTCGGATTCAGCTCCTACCTGCTGATCAACCACTACCACGAAAAGCAGACGGCGGCGGATGCTTCGAATAAAGCGTTTATCGTGAATCGGGTGGGGGACTTCGGGTTCTTGCTCGGCATTATCCTCTGCTACTGGACTTACGGCACCGTCAATTTGACTGAGCTCGGTCTGATCAGTGATTCGGGTGAATTGGTTCATAGTAAACCCATTCCGCTCCTCTTGTTCTGTGGTGCGGTCGGCAAGTCCGCGCAAATGCCACTGCAAGTTTGGCTGCCCGATGCGATGGAAGGCCCGACTCCAGTTTCGGCCCTCATCCACGCGGCCACGATGGTCGCGGCGGGGATCTTCATGCTTTGCCGCATCGAAATGCTGATGGTTCCTGAAGCGCTCAACATCATCATGTGGGTCGGCACCATCACGGCACTCTACGCCGCACTCTGCGCGATCGTGCAAAGCGACATCAAGAAGGTGCTCGCTTACTCAACCCTCTCTCAACTTGGCTACATGGTCGCCGCGTTTGGTTTAGGTTCGCTCGTATTCGAACAAGACGGTCGCGACGTGTTGGTCTTCGCTGGCGTCGGTGCCGCGATGTTCCATCTGACGACTCACGCTTTCTTTAAGGCGCTGCTCTTTCTCGGTTCCGGTTCCGTTATTCACGGCTGCCATCACGAACAGGATATTTTCCAGATGGGCGGTCTACGAAAGAAGATGCCGATCACCTTCCTCACTTTCACGATCGGTGTGCTCGCGATTATCGGTATGCCCGGTCTCGCCGGTTTCTTCTCCAAGGATGCGATTCTACTCCTCGCGATGAAGAACAACACCGTGGTCTTTGGTGTTCTGGTTTTCACCGCGATCCTGACCGCGTTCTACATGATTCGCATGTGGAAGCTCGTTTTCTTCGGTGAGACTCGTTCGGACAATGCTGCCAAATCGCATGAGAGTGGAATGTCGATGACCTTGCCGCTTCTGGTCCTCGCTGGCCTCGCGATCATCGGTGGCTACGCCGGCATTTACGGTAAGCTCGCTGGTTCAGTCGCCGATCTCGTGCCCCACGCTCATGGATCCGAGCACACCATGATTTTCGTCACGAGTATTGTGGTTCTCCTCATCGGTTCACTCGGCGCCTGGGTTTACTACAAACCGGGAGCCAAGGATACCTTGGAGCAGAATTCCAATGGCCTGTTCAACGGCCTCACTACTTTGAAGGAATCTTTCGATGCGCTTTACGGCTACTATGTCGCGAAAGTGCAGCAGCGTTTCGCGATGTTGCTGAATTTCTTGGAGCAAATCTTTCTCGCGGGTCTCATCATCCGCGGCTTCTCCGGTCTGGTCGGTTTGTTAGGGCTGGGCGCACGCGCGCTTCATGTCGGCAGCCTCCACGCCTATGTTCACTGGTTCCTCTTGGGGATTGCTCTCCTTTGGGTCCTGACCTCGGGATTATTTTAATCTGAAATGACCGCACTGCCTTTTGATCCTCTTCTGTTGGCCATCGTGTCGCCCCTCGTGGTGGCGCTGGCGATCGCGCTTGGTCTACCTAAACGTCTCTCGGTCAAGCTCGCCTACGTCGGCTTCGGTTTGCCTGCCGCGTTGGCTCTGCATGCTTGGTATCACTTCCCCGAGGGAGTGGGGAGCGATTACGCGTTCATGACCAATTACAATACCGGTCTCGAAAGCATGGGCATCAGTCTGAAGCTTGGGCTGAACGGTATCTCGATGCCGCTCTTCGCCCTCGCCGGAATCGTTGGTCTCGCCGCTGGTCTCTACGCGATCCAATCCGGTGCGGAACGTCTAAAAATCTACTTGATGCTGCTGCTCACGATGCAAGGCGGCCTGATGGGCGTCTTCGCGAGTATCGATATTTTCTATTTCTACTTCTTCCACGAACTCGCGCTGATCCCGACCTTTATCATGGTGGGCATCTGGGGTGGGCGTGACCGAAACTACGCGGCGATGAAGATGACGATTTATCTCACGCTTGGTGCGATGATTTCGCTGATCGGCCTGATCGCGATCTACGTGAAGAGTGGGGCGAATAGCTTTGATCTGATCGCCCTTCGTGAAGCCCTCGCCGCTCAACCGCTCGCGGATAGCGTGCAGCAATACCTGTTTGGGCTGCTCATGTTTGGCTTCGGTATTTTGGTTTCGATCTGGCCGCTGCACACGTGGGCACCGCTCGGTTACGGTGCGGCGCCAAGTTCGGCTGCGATGCTCCACGCGGGTGTGCTCAAGAAATTTGGTCTCTACGGTTTGATTCAGATCGCAGTTCCTCTGCTGCCGACCGGCGCAAGCCATTGGGTGACGATCCTCGCGATCCTCGCGGCTTTTGGTAATGTGCTGATCGTTGGCCTCATCACGATGGCGCAACGCGACCTCAAGCAGATGGTCGGTTATAGTTCTGTGATGCACATGGGTTATGCATTTCTCGGTATCGCTTGTCTTACCAGCATGGGCGTGGGCGGCGTCGTTATTCTGATGGTCGCGCATGGTCTTTCCGTGGCCCTCCTCTTCCTTCTTTCCACTTGCGTGTATCATCGCACCCAGACTTTCGATATGGAAGAAATGGGTGGCCTCGCCCAAAAGGCCCCAGTGCTCGCCGCTCTGTTCGTGACCGCCACGATGGCGGGAATCGGCCTCCCCGGATTCGCCAACTTCTGGGGCGAGCTGACGATCTTCGTCGCCCTCTGGCAATTCTCGACTCTCTACACCGCCATCGCTGTCTCCGGTATCATTATCTCGGCAATCTACGGTCTCCGCGCCGCAGCTCGTGTGTTCTTCGGTTCACCGACCGAAGCGTTCACCAGAGTCTCCGAGAAACATCCACCAGCTGATCTTCGTTGGGGTGAAAAACTTCCTGCGCTCATTCTCCTCGCGGCGCTTATCTTCATCGGCTTCTGGCCGAAGTCCATTTTCGAACCTGTTGATGGGGCATTGAGCCACGATTGGCCTGCCGCCGTTTCAACTGCTGCTAAGTAAGCTTTCGCCGCCATGAATATCGAACTTCTTCAGGCCGCCGCCGACTCCAATCAATGGAGAGCCATTTTCCCCGAGGTCGCATTGGGCTGTCTCGCCCTCGCGTTGCTCGCGCTCGAAATCATGCTGCCCAAGTCGCAGCACAAAGTAATCCCTGGTGTCGCCATCGTGGGGCAGTTGGCCTTGTTGATCGGACTCCTGGTCAACTTCAACTCGCCTTACTTCGGCACGGATACGTTCAACGGATTGATCAGTCACACGCGTGACGGGCAATTCATGCGCGTCTTCTTTCTCGCCAGCTCGCTGCTAGTCAGCCTTCTCGCGACGGTCAGTCTCGCGAAACAGAAGATGCCCCGCATCGAGTTTTACGCGATCACGCTGGTGATCAGCGGAGCGATGATGCTCCTCGCGCAGAGTAATCATTTCGTGATGCTCTTCGTGGCTCTCGAAACAGTGACGGTTGGTTTCTACATTTTGGTCAGCTACTTCCGCGCGAATCCACTTTCGCTGGAAGCAGGTCTCAAATACCTGATCATGGGCGCGCTCAGCTCGGGTTTGCTGCTCTTCGGTATCGTGCTCCTCTACGGTGTAGCAGGTAATCCGTTGCTGCCGGGTCACGTCGCGAACGGCATGAGCTTCCCGGCGTTGCAGAACTTCCTCGCGGCCAATCCCGATAACTTCCTTGCGAGTCTCGGTATCCTCCTCGTGCTTTCCGGCGTCGCTTTTAAAATCGGTGGCTTTCCTTTCCAGATTTGGGTGCCTGATGTTTATCAAGGTGCCCCTACACCCGTGACTGCATTTTTAGCCGTGGCTTCGAAAGCTGCTGGTTTCGCGATTCTACTCACGTTGGTAACGACCGCCTTTGCGCCTTACGCATCGCTGACGATTCCCGTGCTCACCGTGATGGCGGGTGCGACGTTGATCTTCGGTAACATCGCTGCACTCACTCAACACAACGTGAAACGCCTCATTGGTCTCTCTGGCGTATCGCATGCTGGTTTCCTTCTGATGGGTGTCGTCGCTGCGATGACCGTGCCCGCAACAACCGGGGCCGTTTACTTTTATCTGTTTGTTTACCTCATCGCTTCCTTCGCCGTCTTCGGTGTGATGGCGCATGTCGCGGGTGACAACGATGCCGAGCAAGAGCTCGATCATTACTCTGGTCTCGCTAAGCAACATCCGTTCCTCGGATTGGTGCTCGCGATTGGCTTGGGCTCGCTCGCCGGGATCCCGCCTCTGGCTGGATTCATGGGTAAGCTCTTCGTCTTCATCGACGCATTCAAAGCTGAGCTCTATCCTCTGCTCGCGATCGCCGTCATTGGCGTGGTAACTTCAATCTATTACTATTTCGGTTGGATCAAATCCGCCTTCTTCGACACTTGGCGTGCGCCGTTACTTGAAGGTGAAGCCGATGATCGACCTGCCGTTACTGCAGTGCGTTGGCCACTCGGGTTCGCTTTGAGTATCCTCGCGATTAGCACCATCGTTCTTGGTTTCTACCAATTCTGCCTCGGTGAGTGGTTTTTGAACCGCTAAGTCAGTCCGGGATGGACGATGGCGGCAGATCAGCCATCTTTCTTACATCATGACCCGCTTTCGCCCCTGCATCGATCTTCACGAAGGAAAGGTGAAGCAAATCGTCGGCGGCTCTCTGCGCGACGATCAAACCGGTTTGCAGACCAATTTTGAAAGCGATCAATCAGCCGGCTCTTTCGCGGATCGCTATCGTCATGACTCACTGAGCGGTGGGCATATCATCAAGCTCGGTCCGAACAATGACGAAGCGGCTCGTGAAGCATTGGCGGCTTATCCCGGCGGCATGCATGTGGGCGGTGGAATCAATCTCGTAAACGCGTCGCAATGGCTGGAGGCAGGCGCGAGCCACGTGATCGTGACTTCATGGCTCTTCGATGAGACGGGGCGCTTACTTCCCGAACGGCTTGACGCTCTCGTCGCCGAAGTGGGGAAGGAACACATCGTCATCGATCTGAGCTGCCGGGCGAAAGAGGACGGTTGGGTCGTCGCGATGAATCGTTGGCAAACGCCCACCGATCTGCCTGTTACAGAAAAAACACTCAAGGCTATGGCGGATTACTGTGCAGAATTTCTGATTCATGCTGCCGATGTCGAAGGCAAATGCGAAGGCATCGATGAGAAGCTTGTAAAGCTAATCGGCCAACATTCACCCATCCCCGCGACCTATGCGGGTGGGGTTCACGCCTTCGAAGATCTCGCCACCGTGGATCAACTCAGTGGCGGCAAAGTCGATCTCACAATCGGCAGCGCGCTCGATATTTTTGGCGGCACGAATGTCCGCTACGACGATTGCGTGAAATGGAATCAACCCATTAAATTAAATATCCCCTCCAATTTATGAAAGCCTCATCAAAAACACCCCGTCTCATTCAATGCGCCACTCCTTGGAGCTTAATTGAATATCCCACCGCCAAGAAGGAGTGGTCGATGAAACGTAAGATCAAAGCGATCAAGAAGGCTGGATTTGATGGGTTGGCGGCGATCCCGGATCAGAAGGCTTCAGATCTTTGTGTTAAACTCGGTCTGAAATTGATGGGCGGAATGGACGGCTCGAATGTGACCAAGGCCAAAAAAGAGATGGTGCGTCAGCGTGAGTTGGGTGTGACCCATATGAATATCCAGCTCTGGGATCATGACACGGCTCTGCCTAAAGCGGCGAAGACTGCGGTTAAGCTGGTCAATGCTGGTGATTCTCTGGGCGTGAAGGTGCACATCGAAACGCACCGCGATACAGCGACAGAGACGCCGGAGAAATACTGGGAAATTGCGCGCCTTTACGAAAAGGAGGCCGGAAAATTGATGCCGACGACATGGGATCATTCGCATTTCGCCATCGTGAAGCATCTCACGCCGACAAATTATGTTGAACGCCTGATCGTTGATCCGGCTATGATCCAACTTTCGGAGCTGTTACATCTTCGCCCCTTCAATGGTCACCATTGCCAAGTGCCGGTCACGAACGGGAAGGGCAAACTGACGCAGGAATTTATCGATTACCTCGCCTTCGTGGAGGAACTCTTTGTTTGCTGGCTGCAGGGCCCTAAACCTCGCCCCGACCTCTGGGTTTGCCCTGAGATGGGCGGTAGCGCCGGTTACCACTTGAGTGGCCAACCGCATCCGTGGCCCGATGCACAGGCTGCACGGATAGAATATGCGAAAGCATGGAAGCGAGCCCTGAAGCGCCAGAGCGAAGCCAAGAAATAGTGGTCTGCATTTATTCTTCGGGCTAGAACCTTCAAGCTTGGCGATTGGACGGCTTTGCCTGAGAAATAAGGAGCACTATGAGAATTACCGGCCTCGCTATTGTTCCGCCCCCATCTGCTGCCGATCTGCCCAAGGTCACGCCTGAATTACTGGCTTCGGTTCTCGCCCGCTATTCACGGAGCAACGATGGCATTGGGGCGATTCTCGATAAGGTGGATATCGCCAATCCGGATGCGTCGATCGACCGTATCCTGAAGTTTGTCGATTACGGCCATGCTTCAATCGGCGGATTGACCGGTGGGCTCGCGATTGCCCTCGACGATATTTCGATGTGGCTCGCGTATAAGCTGTTCGATCTTGCGCAAATGGCGGACGGACAGGAATCGAGCACACGCTACATCACGATGGATCCGACCAATCTGCCCACGCCGGAAGAGATTGGTATTCCCGAGGACTTGGCGCCTCGCTGGGCCGCTCTGATGGCAAAATCGTTTGCGGCCTACCAAAGCGAATACGCCCGACTTGATGATCTCGGCTCCGCAGAACCGGATCGGGTGAGGGTGCCGGAAAATGCGAAACCAGCGGTCGTGAATCGCATTCGGAAAAACTACGCGCTGGATCGCGCCCGCTATTTTATCCCGCTCGCCACGCGCACCAATGTCGGCCTCGTGCAGACTTCGCGCATGTGGGCGAATACGGTAAAGCATCTCGATTCGCTGCCACATCCCGAGGCACACTCCGCGGCGAAATTGATCCGCGATGAACTGATCAAACAATCGCCACGATTGATGCGCCACAGTTTCGCTGAGGAGTCATACAAAGCGCAGGTCACTCAGGAGCTCGCGACCAGTTTCAAGCTCGGGCTCGATCGTCTTTCGACCGCACCATTGGCCGATGAGGTTTGGGTCAATGTAGATCGCTCGGCTCCGCCTTGGTTGGCTGAGGAGCAATCGATGGGCGAAGCACTCAAGCCCCGTGGTAATCGTTATGGCTATCAGGGCACCGCGACGCGTCGGATGCGGGTTGGGTTTGCATGGAATAACATGGCGGTGGCTGAATTGCGTGATCTGAACCGTCACCGCACGGGGCATCGGTATACGCCGATGATCCAAGCGGGCTTCTATTTGCCCGAGGAAATCAAACACGCGGATCATCAGGCCTTGCTCGACGAGCAGGCTGCTTTGACGCGCGAGCTGATGGAACGAGGTTCGGAGGCCTATGTTTACTCACTGTTGCTGGGGGCGCAGACGCCATTCGAGCACAGCACGCATGCGGATAAGTTTATCTACGAGGCGGAATTGCGCACGGGGATGGGCGCGCATTTTCGTTATGCCGAACATCTGAGCGCGGTGCTGCACGAGTTTTTCGAGCAGGTGCCGGAAGCGCGTGAGTGGGTAGTTGAGGGCACGGCGGAGCCCGAATAAAATATTGCCGCGTCTGTTGGTGAGTGCTGTGATGTAAGTTAGAAGCATGAAGCGATTTCGCGTAGTCCTGATTTTAGTAGGAGGCTTGGCCTTGAGCAGTTCGTTGGCAGCCGCAGAGGTGATTCGCGGGAACAGCTCAGAGAGTAAAAGAATGGGTAAAGCAGAACTCTCGAAGGTGGCCGTGCAACATCCGGTCAGCATGGGCAAATCCAGTCGGACGCGTTTTTAAAAGCGAAACGTCCTGCCCAAATATTCGGTTTCTCGAAAGAGCTCGGAGGCATCGGTCAAGATCATGCGGTCTTCCGGAAAAAAATCGAAAACGCAGCTTCGTAAATTCCCTGTCGTGAAGGTCGATTCCTCCAGCGCATGCTGATTTTTAGTATGAAACGCCTGCGAATCCTTCAGTTTAACATGCAGTTTGGTCAGGTGTGGGATGCCGCGGATCCGGATAACGCGCCCATCAATATCGAAGCCACGATTGCGGAGATTAAGCGGCATTATGCAGATATCATCATGCTACAGGAATTAGAGCATGTGCGGCCCGATGGCACGCATACGCCGATGCCGCCCAATTACTCACAGATTAAACAGGAATTGAAAGGCTACGATAGCACGTTCTCGTTTCCACGACCTGACCCGCGCGAGCTGCCTTTTGGGGTGGGTTTAGCGATTTTCTCCCGCTGGCCGCTTGAGCCTCTCGCTTGTGTAAACATCTCTTCGCCGCCGATCGAATTCGATTTCATGGGGAAAATAAAAACTCCTACCGATCGTTTGATGATCAGTGCGGATGTGACGGTCGAAGGGCAAAAGGTCCGCCTGATCAATACTCACTTGCTCGCGTTCTTCATGCTCAAATCAAGCAGTGAAGAGAATCCTGGACAGCGTAAGCTAGTCGAGGAGGAGCTGCGGAAGAGTGACTTGCCGACAATCCTCACGGGAGACTTCAACGTGAGTAAGCATCAATCGCTGGTGGATCAATTTGCGGCCGCTGGGTTTAGCACTGCTCAATCCGAGGAAATTACCTGGCAGAGAATGCCCTTCGTTCTGGATCACGTGTTTTTCAACGACGCATTCCGCTGCGTTGGGCACGAAGTCGTTCAGAGCCCGGCCTCCGATCACTTTCCTTTGGTGGTGGATCTCGAACTGAGCGACTAAGGGGGCTTAGCTCTCGTCGCGCACGCGGTCTTTTTCCGCTTCGCGCTCTTCTTCCAATCGAGCTTTCTCAGAGGAAATCTGTCCGCGCATCTGATCGGCTTCTTCGGCGTTGCCGGAGGCGAGGGCGGATCCGAGCTTTTGTTGGAGGAAGATTTCCCGCTCTGCTAACTTACCCTTAAAGACGAGGTCGATCTCCGCGAGGCGTGCTTTCTGTTCGTCGTTGAGAGTGTGTTTGGAGGATGGGTCGCTCTTGTCGAGACGTTCCATCGCCAGTTCGTATGCGCTTTTCATGATGGAAGAGTGTTGGACATCTCAGCCGAAGTTCACGCCGAAAATCAAAGTGATCGCGACGACGATGAATGGAGGCCACCAACCACCGCGGTTGAGATCCCAGCGTGTGGCATAGCCGTAGAAGATCGTGCCCAGTAGAACAACGAAAGCCCATGGGCCGATCCATTCGGCTTTAAATGTGGCGGCGTGATAAACACCCGGCCAGGTGACGAATTGTCGAATGGCGCCATCGATCCCGGCTAGGATCAGCACCGCGGCGTGGTTGAAAAGAAGCGTGCCCGTCGTGAATCCGATCAAGCCGCAGAGGAGTGACGCCATTCCCGACAGAATAACCAAGCTCGCGATGGGAATCAGGATGAGATTGGCCAAGAGCGCGCCGGGAGTGAGCAGGCCGAAATACTGCACGCCGGCTAGCATACTGAAGAGAATCGACGACAGGCCGATCGCGAGAGTCGCGAGAAATCCCCGCCAGACCGTCGCGAAGATTTTCTGCGAGATGTTCCACGTTGATTCGGGAATCAGTTCGAACAGGGACCAACGCAGGTTCATTCTTTCGCCCAATGGCAAACCGAGTAAGAGGATGGCGGTCACTATCCCATAGCTCATTTGAAAACTGGCAGTGAAGAGCTGTTCCGGCGCAATACACAGGACGATCAAGGCCGAAGCGGTGAGGGCTGAGAGTGGGTTGCCCGAGAGTCGAAACAGGTAGGAAGTCTGGAGTAATGTGACCATCGCGAAAGCTCTCACGGCCGAAGGAGTGTTGCCCGTGATCGCCACGTAGAGCCCCAGAGCGATGAAGCTGATTCCGAATCGCCAGAAGCGTGGCAGTCGGGTGATCAGGAGCAGAGCGTGGATGGCGAGCGCGATCACCCCGATATGCAGACCACTGATCGCAAACAAATGCATCGTCCCGCTTTGCATGAACAGCTCGTCTTGTTTGTCGCTCAATTCAGCTTTTCGGCCGAGCAGAATGGCGGAGGTGATATTGGCGAGCTCCGGTCGTTTTTCGGCAACCCCGAGTTTGAGGATGTGATCAAAGCGATCCGCCGTGCGGGCGCAAAATCGACGGTAGGCTGACGCGAGCTGAGTTTTGCCGATCACTTGTCCTCGTCTGAATTGAAACGTGATCCCGGAATCCGAGAGATAGTTTTCAAAGGAGTTAGGCTCTGATTGCAGTGGAAGCGGTTCGAGCACGCCGAGTGTATCAATTTCGGCGGTGAGGAGAGGTGAGGAGACATCGTCCTCCAGGCGTAGAGAATAGAAAACCTTTTGTCCGATCAGATCAGCAAGATGTGGATCTGTGCCTATGATGGTGGCAAGGCCCGCGGCGCGATTGGGGTAGGGGCTGCCGTAGGCGCGGTTACTTCAAGCTGCAGCTGTGCCTCTCGAGGAGGGAGGGCCGACCAATCGGGAGGAACACTTCGGTGCAACGTGTAGCTGCTGATTCCCGCGAAGAGCATACCGAGGCAGAGCAGAATGCTCCAGAGCCGTGATGGCTTACTGGAAAAGTAGCATGCACCTGCGCTGGCTAGTAGGGTGATCCCGAGGGTAGCGGTCAGAGCAAGGTCGACATGCCCGGCCTTGGCCAATGCCAATCCTGCTGCCATGGGTAATACCAACCAAAGCAGTGGTGCGCGGTGTCCGAGGCTGCTGGAAGCCATGATTAAATCCTGTCAACGAATCGGAAAATGAACACCGCAATTATGCAGGCGTTGATTTGAGAGGAATTGTGTCCATTAATGAAGTTACATGCCTGCTGACGACCAACCCGAGTTCTTTCGTGACGAGATTCTGCCTCCTTCCGATTCGCAACGGAAGCCCACGGCGAATCAACCACTCGCGGCTCGCATGCGTCCGCGTCGCTTGAATGAAGTCGTCGGGCAGGAGCACATCACCGGCGAGGGCAATCTGTTGCCACGATTGGCGGAACAAAATCGTTTCGGTAGTCTGATCTTCTACGGTCCTCCTGGATGCGGAAAGACTAGCATGGCCGAGGCAATCGCGGCGGAAACTAAGAGCCGATTTGTGCGGATCAATGCCGTGATGAGTAACGTGGCGGAGTTGCGGGAAATTCTCTCCATCGCGCGACGTCGTCCGGAAGCGGGCACGATTCTTTTTATCGACGAACTGCATCGCTTCAATAAATCGCAGCAGGATCTGTTGTTGCCTGATGTGGAGGAGGGGACGGTGCGCATGATCGGAGCGACGACTCACAATCCCGGGTTTTACGTGAATCCACCGCTACTTTCACGTAGCCACCTTTTCCGATTAGAGCCGCTCGCGCCACCTGCGATTGCCGGTGTGATGGCCGCGGCGTTGACCGATAAAGAACGCGGGCTTGGCTCACGTAAATGCTCGGCGGATGAAAAGGTGCTCGTTGATTTGGCGATGCTTTGTGACGGTGATTTACGGCGCGCGCTCAATGCCCTGGAAGTGATCGTCTTCAGTTTGGAAGAGAGTTCTTCCATTACGACGGCTGAAATCGAGGTCTTTGCGCGCGAGCGTCGGATACGTTACGACGCCGATGAGGATGAGCACTACGATACGATCTCGGCCTTCATTAAAAGTTGCCGCGGCAGTGATCCCGATGCCGCGATGTATTGGCTCGCGAAGATGTTGGTAGGAGGAGAAGACCCGCGCTTTATCGCGCGTCGATTGGTCATTCTTGCTAGCGAAGATGTGGGACTGGCCGATCCGATGGCGCTACCGCTCACGGTGGCGGCTCACCACGCGGTTGATTTTATCGGCATGCCAGAGGCGGAATACACGCTCGCTCACGCGACACTCTACATCGCCACCACCCCAAAATCCAATTCAGCGGCGATCGCGCTAAGTGCCTCAAAACAGGTACTGCAGAAATCTACGGTGCAAGCGGTGCCGTTGCCCATGCGGGATAAAAGCGGTAAGGCGAGTAAGGATAACAATCATGGCAAGGGTTACCGCTACTCGCATGATTATCCCGAGAATATTTCCGGTCAGGATTACTTGGGAAAGCCACTGTCGCTTTACACGCCTAAATCAATCGCTTGGGAGGCGAAGATCGCCGAACGCCTCGCGCGTTGGCAGCACCTCAAGGCGGAGATTAAAGAGTCGAGAAGTTGAAGTATGAAAGCGCGGTAAAACCGTGCGTGAGAGTTTAAGCGCCTTGCGGAGTAGTGGGGTTGGAGTAGGATTGGCCCATGAAATTCGCCTACTGCTCTGTTTCTTGGTGATGACCTCGTGGGGATTGTCTGCTGATAACTATGGCAGTTACCGCAGCTCTCCATCGGGTGGGAAAAAGGACGTGGCGAAGAAACCCGGTGAGAAGACCCTCACGATCCCCGGTATCGTGATAGCGCGAAAAGCCGATCAGGGTTTCCTCGGGCTCGAATTGGTGGACTTCAAATACAAACTCACCTTTTACGATTCTGAAAAGAAGGCCACACCAGCAGATTACTCGCGCGCCCTGTTTCGCTGGTCGAAGATCAACGGTTCTGGATCCGAGCGCTATATGCTTTCGACTGGGAGCGAAAGCAGTGTGCTGACTTCGCCCCGAAACGTGAAACCTCCCCACAACTTCCGATTGTTTATCGTGCTACTCGACGACGATCCGGAGACGGAAGCGGAAACTTATGTGGTCATGTTTCGACCTTAAATTCGGCGTTATACTAAGTCTGTAAAAATTTAGACGATGTCATGGCGAGGAGTGATGCGACGTGGCCATCCACGATTGAGATAACGTGATCGGAATGGGTGGTCGTGGATTGCGCAGTCTTTCCGCAGAGCGGAACGACTGCGCAATGACAGATTATTTATCACGAGCCGTTGGCCCACGATTATTTAAGAGGCAGGACAGGGCTGCGGGAATCTACCCGGTAGCGACGTTGCCAGCGGAGCAGTGAATCTTCGGAGAGTTCGTGCAGGGACGCACTGATGGTGTTGACCGATTTGGTGATGTAGTCGCGGGCTTGGTGAGCTTCTTCTTGCTGGATTTCGCTGATCGCCTCATCGCGCACGCGTTTGCCTCGAGTCTGAAGCCGGTGATAGATCCACCCCGTGATTCCACCCATGAGAATGACACAAAAGAGACCGACAGCCTAAGGGCTGATTCCCGCGGGACCCGACCAGACGACGGAGACAAATACTACCGCGAGACCCAGTAGCATGAGGTGGACTTCTCGATGACGCAGATATCCTTTCATGTTCGTGTTGTGTGTCGAAGAGTTAACCTCACGGCACGAAATGGCGCAACCGAGGAAACTCCTCATTCTATAGAGGTGTCTGTCCCTCAGGTGCCATTTGACAACCGGTCTGAGGAGGGCGAATCTCCGACTTAATGTCCGCCACGCCCGACTCCGTCTTCGACTCCGTAGAGTCCGCCATCCAAGAGATTGCGGCCGGTAAACTCGTAATCGTAACTGACGACGAGAATCGTGAAAACGAGGGCGATCTCATCATGGCCGCCTCGAAGGCGACGCCGGAAACCGTCAATATGATGATTCGCTACTGCAGTGGGATTGTGTGTGTGCCGATGCTCGAAGCACAGCTGCGCCGCATGGGGCTGGGGCCGATGGTGCAGAATAATCGCGAAGTGCAACGCACTGATTTTACGGTGACGGTAGACGCCGCCAATGGCATCACCACGGGGATCAGCGCGTTTGATCGCACGCAAACAATTAAGGTTTTGGCTGATACTGAGGCGACCCCTGATCAACTTGTGCAACCGGGCCATGTATTTCCGTTGCGCGCACGACCGGGTGGTGTGCTGGAGCGCGCGGGTCACACCGAAGCCGCCGTAGATTTGGCGATTCTCGCGGGGCTGCATCCGAGCGGGGTGCTTTGCGAATTGGTTAACGATGACGGCTCGGTGCAACGCGTGCCGCAATTATTGGAGTTTAAGAAAAAGTTCGGGCTCAAAATGATCTCGATCGCTTCGCTCATCGAATATCGTCACCACCGCGAGCAACTCGTTGAAGTAGTAAGCACCGAGCCCTTCGAATCGGAGTTTGGCGATTTCACGCTCCACGTGTTTCGCAACAAGATGGACGACCGGCATCACCTCGCATTTACGCAGGGTGATCTCACGGGTGAGGCGCCCTTAGTTCGGGTGCATAGCGAAAATCTATTGGGCGATGTTTTTCGCCAGCGCGATCTCGATAGTTTTCATTCGCTCACGGCCTCGTTGGAAACGGTGGCCAAAGAGGGGCGCGGTGTGGTGCTATATATGGAGCAGCCCAATGGTGGTGCCGATATGATCAAACGTTTACAAGGTGCGACCAACGAGCCGCCGATGAGTTTTCGCGATTACGGAATTGGCGCGCAGATCCTCGTCGCTCTCGGTTTGCGCAAGATTCGCCTGCTTTCGAATAACAACCGTAAGGTCGTCGGTCTCGATGGTTATGGTTTGGAAATCGTCGAACAGGTTGCGTTGTAATTTATTGGTTGCGGAGGGGAGTTAAGCTCGCTCCGCTAGCCGACTTCTTTCTCAGATGAGTCTCTCTGTCCCTCAGTCACAGTCCGTAGACGGCGCCACTTACAAGGTGGGCATTGTGGCGTCACGTTTTAATGAGAAGCTCGTCGATGCCCTGTTGAAGCGCGCGATCAGCGTGCTGGAAGCGGCGGGAGTTAAATCGAAAAATATCCAAGCGGAACGCGTGCCCGGCTCGCATGAGATTCCGTGGGCGGCGCAAGAGCTCGCGCGAGCTAAAGATTGCGATGTCGTCATCGCGCTCGGCGTGTTGATCGGTGGCGATACGAATCACCACGAGATGGTGGGCCAAAGTGTGTCCACGGCCCTGCAAAACATTTCCCTGAAACGTAAGGTCCCCGTGATTAACGGTGTGATCGTCGCCAATACCTTGGCTCAAGCTCGCGCACGCTGCACGGACAAGATCAACCGAGGAGCGGAGTTCGCACAAGGCGCACTCGAGATGGCGGCGTTGAAGCGGAAGTTAAAATCATGAGCAACCCTCGCAAAGCCCTGTTCGCTCAACGTCGTGACGGTCGCGTCGTCGCCCTGCAGTTCCTTTTCGCGTGGAGTATTAATCACCCGCAGAACCTCAATGAGGATATCCGTGAGTTTATCGAAACGCTCGAAAATCCACGCGAGCATTATGCATTTGGCGAAGAGCTGATTCACGGAGTGATCGAACATCAGGAAGAGCTTGATGCGAAGATCAAAGTACTCGTGCACAACTGGGATTTCAGCCGGATTGCCAAGGTCGATCTCGCGATCCTTCGCATCTCGATGTATGAGATGATTTACCGCAAAGACATCCCGCCGATCGTCTCGATCAACGAAGCGATTGACTTGTCCAAAGAGTTTTCCAACGCCGATTCCAAACGCTTCATCAACGGCGTGCTCGACCGCTTGAAGGGCTCTTTAGGGCGCGACGCGCGCAAAGTCGAATGAGGGAATGTGGATGGAATACTGATTAATGTGAAAATCAGGAAAAATGGAAAATGAATGAATTGGGTCAAAGAGAACTGAGTAGCCGGGTAATAGAAGCGGCCATCGCAGTTCACAAGTCGCTGGGTCCGGGCTTTCTTGAATCGGTATACGAGAATGCGCTTTGTATTGAGCTGAGAAATGCCGGAATCGTATTCGAGCAACAGAAAGTGGTTGAGGTATTTTATCAGGGCGAAGTGGTTGGTCAGCATCGGCTAGATTTGCTGGTGGAAGGAACCTTTCTAGTAGAGCTCAAGGCGGTTACTGCTTTGGAGGATATCTTTTTTGCAGTTGCGCGGGCGCAAATGAGAGCGGCTGAGATTAGCGATGGAATCATCCTGAACTTTGCCAGCATGCCCTTGACTATCAAGCGGGTGGGACCCGGCTTGAGTCACAACTGAATTGATGTGGAAATCAGGAAAATGACCAGTAACCTTGGATATTTAGAATATACCACAGATCTCTGCCCTCCATTTTATCCGCATTCTGTGATCCATTTAGTCCGTTCCTGATTTCAAGCTTTCCACATTTATTATCAGTTTCCGTATCGCATGTTTGGTCTATTCAAAAAATTCAAAGACGGCTTTTCGAAGACGGTCTCCGCGATCTCGGAGACGACTCGGGGGATCTTTGGGGGGCGTAAGATCGATGCGGCTTCGCTCGATGAATTAGAAGAAGCACTCTACACGGCGGACTTCGGCGTAGAGACGACGACGGAGATTCTTGCCGAGATTAAGAAGGCTTACCGCAAGGATCCGGAGTTGAAGGGGAAGGCGGCGGCTGAGATTGGTGCAGCGGTTCTCACGCGTGCCCTGGCGGGCGCTGAAGCCGAGTTGGTGCCCACAGCTAGTGGACCGACGGTTGTGGCGATGATTGGCGTGAATGGCTCTGGGAAAACGACGACGACCGCTAAGCTCGCTTGGATGCTCAAAGAGGATGGCAAGTCAGTCACTGTCGCCGCTTGTGATACGTTTCGCGCCGCAGCCGTGGAGCAGCTCAAATCATGGGCCGAGCGACTCGATCTGGATATCGTGGCGGCCCATACGGGTGCGGATGCCGCGGCGGTCGCTTTCGATGCATGGCAAGCGGCCAATGCTCGCGGTAAGGACTATCTGATCGTCGATACGGCGGGGCGTTTACATACGAAGAGCAATCTCATGGATGAGCTGGCGAAGATTCGTCGTGTGCTCCAGAAGAACGACGAATCCGCACCTCATCACAGTTGGCTCGTGATGGATGGATCGCTCGGCAGCAACTCGATCGAACAGGCCCGCGTCTTTCATAAACAATTCGGACTCACCGGTCTCGTTGTCACCAAACTCGACGGCACCAGCCGTGGCGGCGCCCTCGTCGGCATCTGGAGAGAATTGAAAATCCCGATCTACTTCATCGGCCTCGGCGAACAACCCGAAGACATTCAGCCCTTCTCAATCGAGAACTACGCGAAGGCAGTGTTTGGATTGGAGAGCTGAAACAGCTCGAATTATTTTAACCACGGATCAACACAGATGGAAAGCCACGTAGTGGGGATTGGAATCCAATATTTATCTGTGTGATCTGTGGTAAAACCGCTGCAGTGAGTGTGCCTTACTTAGAAGCTTAATCTTAAGCCGAGGTTCAGGTTTCGGCCGGGCAATGGCGCGACATCCTTGAGGAAAGAGGGATGGGCGCGGGCTTCTTGGTTGGCGAGATTAGTGCCTCGGGCGAAGAGGGTGAGGCTTTGGTTTCCGAACGGTATTCGGTAGGTAAGCGAGGCGCTGATGAGTTGGTAGCCGTCGGTCTTTGTCTCGCCGGGTGCTGTGCGGTTTTGTGCGCCGACGAATTGCACTTCACTGCCGATCACCAATGAATCGCGGGCCCACTGCAGGCCAACCTTGGTGCGGGGGGGAGTGATGCGCGGGAGGTTCGTGTTACTCTTTCGATCTTCGGCGCGAACGAGGTCTCCGCCGAGCGTGAGGTCGAGCTGGCTGTGATCGTTGTCGTGGAGGTGGAACGTGACTTCCAATTCGGCGCCACGGAATTGGGCGTCGTGTTGCACGTAGCGATAGATGGCGAGGCCTTGCCCTGACTCCGGATCATCAGCGCCGACGAACTCCAGCGCACCTTCGTGTTCGACCGCGAAGAGACCCGTGGGTTGCTCGTAGATGAAGCCATCGAATTGATGATGAAACACGGTGAGCGAACCTGTGACGAACCCGGCGCGTTTGCGCAGAGTGAGGTCGATCGCATGAGAGGTTTCCAATCCGAGGCTGGGGTCACCGATTTCGTAGGCTTGGGTGCCGATGTGGGCTCCGTCCACGAATCGTTCCTGAGCGTTGGGCGCTCGTTCGGTGCGGGCCGCCGAGACGCCAATGCTCCAGGGATCGGAGAACTTCCAGACGAGTCCGCTTGAGATACTCAACATCTCGTCACTGAGAGAGCTTTGAGAACCATCCTGAAGATCGACGGTTTGCATTTCTCCGCGTCCACCGAGCGACCAGGTCAAAGCGCCGAATTCGCGTTCCTCGAAGATGAAGAGCGCATGAGTTTGGGTGCGGGATGGCGGCACCAAAGCTTCTGCCCCGATCGCTTCGAAATCGCTGCGGCCACTTTGCCAGCCAATCGCGCCGGTGAAATTCGCGATAGGTCGATGCAGGAGTTCGACGCGGGCATCGAAGCCTTGATTGCGGAACACGGTGCCAATTGCGGTGCCTTCGAGTTCCTGATGACGGTATTGGGAGGAGCTGAGTTTGATTTTAGCTCCGTCAAAAATTCCGAAGTCGTGGGTGATCTCACTTTGGAAGTCGAAGCGGCGTTGCACGAGATCGATGCGGACAGATTCCTCCCCATGAGCTTCTTCTCCTTCGTGATCCTCCTCCCCATGAGCTTCTTCTCCTTCGTGATCCTCGTGTCCGTGAGCTCCGGCTGGAACTCCGTAGAGGGTATTGTAGCCATTGAATGAGATTCCGGCCGTGCCCCAATCTCCGAGGTAAGTGAATCCGATGGCACCGCCGTCGGATTGAATGCTGGTATTGGGCAGAGTTCCGTAGGCTTCGGCTTCCTCCTCGTCGTGATGTTCTGCTTCCTCAGCGGCGCGACGTGATTCACTTTCGGCGTAGCCGGGGATGGTGAGATCTTTGCTTTTACGGCTAAACCCATCGAGGTGCCAGGCGAAGGATCCGGCTCCACCTTCAAGCACGATACCGGCGCTTTCCTCGTTGTTGACGGATTGGGTGCGTAATTCGACGCGACCCTCTAAGAGGTGTTCGGCCGGCGCGGTGTGAATACGGTGCGTGATGATGTTGATCGCACCGGCGACCGCGTTGCTGCCGTAGAGAAGGGCGGCGGGACCACGCACGATTTCTACCCGTTCGATCAGAAGGGGATCGAGGGAGACGGCGTGATCAGGACTGGTCACAGAGGCGTCGATCGTGCCGGAGCTGTTTTCGAGAATCTTGAGGCGATCTCCGCTCATGCCGCGAATGATCGGCCGGCTTGCTCCGGGGCCAAAGTAGGTGGAGCTCACGCCGGGTTCGCTGGAGAGGAGTTCGCCGAGAGTGGTGGATTGCTGGAGCGAGAGTTTAGCTCCGGTTAACACACGAGTTGGTTGGGCGAGTTCGGTTTGGCTTTTCGCGTAGGGCGAAGCGCTGACGATGAGATCGTCGAGATGGACGACTTTAGCGTCGGAGGGAGTGTGGTCTGTTTGGGCCGTGACGAGCACGGCGGAAAAAATGATGAGAGAAAGATAACGGGAAAAATGCATGGAAAGTCTGATCGAATGAGAAGAGCGCGACCAAGCTGGGCGCGATCAGCCGCGGCGATGGCGGCTAGGCGAATGAAATCCGTCGCCCTTAGGGCGACCGGAAGGCACGAATTCAACTCAGACTAAGGGTGGCCCTCTTCCAGGTGGAAGAAGGTGAGCCGGACTGGCCGGCAGAAGCTCGCTTTGAGCAAGCGTGACCTCCGGTGTGTCGATGATCGGGAGCGCGCCAGGTGCGACTGCATCGATTAAGAGGGTGAAGCCACTGGCATAGGCGACAATCGCACAGCTATGATTGGCATCGGAAGTCGGTGGATCACTCCGCTCATCAGAATGTGTGTCACTTTCCTGACAGGATGATTGGTGAACCCAGTCGTGAAGATCCGGGGTGACGGACATCACTCCCAGCCCAAGCACCAGCAACGCCAATCCCATCGCGATGAAGCGATGCAGAAAGGTGGATGAAGAGGTTGATCGGCGAGTATTCACGAGGAGTGGATCGGCCTAGTATGGCAGAGCTGTCAAGGAGTCTTGGTTTTTGGCGAACCCAGAAGCTTTACGCTGAACAAGTGCCAATTGCGGCCTTGCCGTTCGATTCGACCGAGGAGGGCTTGGCCTGCGGAGAGTTGGGCGATAGTTTCGGCTTCGACTTGGAAGGCCATGGTCATGGCGCGCATGACTCCGGGGATTTCCTCGTGTTTAACAACCACGATACCGCGATCGGCAATCACTCGTGTGACCACGCCTTTGACGGGATATTCGGCAGATCCCGTTTCGGCATGGAGTGAGACCGATGCGATAGTCAGCAACAGCAGAGAAAGAGCGGTGCGCATAATAGTAAAATAGGTTAAATATCCGTTAGCGCAATGCGGATGGGCAAAGTTCACGTGGAGGGTAGATTCGTCGATCCGCGTTTAAAAGCGGTAGTCGAATTTGATCCAGCTAAAGCGACCGGGCTCGTTGACACGGGTCGTTTGAGTGAAACCGGCGACGGCTGCTCCGGCTCGGCTGATGTGAGCCGCGTAGGTGCGATCAAAGAGATTATCGATGCCGATAGAAAATCGCAGATAGGACGTGGGAGCCCAACTCGCGTTGAGTGAGACGGTGTCATAGGCAGGCGAGGGACCAATGTCTTGTCCGACAATATTCCCCTGATTGATGGCCACCCGGTCTTGTGCAACCACGCCATGCCAGAGGGCTCCCACCGACCATGATGATCGAGTATAGGTGAAACCGATTCGGCCTTCGAGTGGAGGCATTTGCGCGAGAGGGCGGTCGTCTCTGGTGTTGTCACCCCGCACGGTGGAAAGACTGGCATCGATTCGGAATGCTTCGGTGAAACGGTAACCCAGCCCAAATTCGCCGCCAATCGTCTTAGCGTCGATGTTGCGCGCGACGGTGGCCATGCGAGTAGACATCATACCGCCCATCATGATTGAGGACTTGGGGAAGCTATTCTGGATGAGAATGAAGTCGTTGATCCCTGAGGCAAAGACTGAAGCGGTCAGTTCCAGAGCGTCATTCCGATACAACCAACCGAGGTCGACCTGCGTGGTTTTTTCCGGAGCGGTGTGGAAGGCACTGGGGGAGGTGGTGCTTTCGGATGAAACGAGTTCCCAATAGTCGGGGAAGCGCTGGGTGTGGCCGACTCCGAGATAGACGGTCGAGCCTTTGGAGATGTCGTGTTCCACCCGGGCAAAGGCACCGGGGAGAGTGGATTCGCGTTTCAGATTGGCGGTGGGATTCGCAGACGAGCCACCCATCATGCCTAGTGAAATCGCGGCACGTTTGTCTTGGGCCGTCCATTGATCGATGCGCGCCCCAGCATAGAAACGAGTGTGATCGTTGATGGTGTAGGCGGCTTCTGCGAATGCTCCGATCTGATCGAAGGAGACGTCTTCGACCCGAGCTTTGTTTTCATAGGGCATGGTATCCTGATTCATCGTGGCGCGCACGCGATGGCGGTTTCCTTGATAATCAATCCCCGTGTCGAGACGCAGTTTTTCCACAGGCATCAGCGAGAGCGCCAATCGTGCTCCGGTCGTCAGACGGTCCGGGTTGGAGACGGTTTTACCGGGCATCATCATGGTTGGCCTGAAAGTGCGCAGCGAGTAGTTGTCCATTACATGATCAACCGCATTCGCGTAGGCTTGGAATTCGATTTCCTGCACCAGATCCGAGATGTTGCTGCGGCGCATTCGCAGTCCGATGTTATTTCGGTCAAAGAGGGCTCCGTCCATCATGCGATCGGCATACGCGGCCTCCCCATCGCTGACCGCTCCGGTTATTTCGATGAATATATCGTCATTCGGAGTCCATGCGAGCGAGGCGTTGGTGCTCCAACGTTGATAAGAGGAATGCACGGTTTGGTCATCGCCATCGCTGTAGTCTCCCATTTCCGAATAGGTGGCCGCGATTCGTCCTTGGAAGGAGCTGTTACCACCCCGCAGATCAAGCGCCCCATCAAGACGGCCGAATGAGCCGGCAGTCACAGTGGAGAACATTGTCGCGCCGGTGTCGTCGCGCCGCACGAAGTCGCGTTCGAACCGCACGAGACCGGCCGAACTGATCGGACCGTAGCGAACAGACTGGGGGCCTTTGATTATCGTGATACGATCGTAGGCCTCGGGGAAAATATAAGCGGTCGGCGGATCCATGCGCATGAAACAGCCTCCCAATACGGTTTCACCTTCGACGAGGATGCTGAGGCGCGATCCAGCCATGCCGCGGAGCACCGGATCGCCATCGGTGCCGCCTTTGCGAATAACCGAGAACCCGGGAATGTTTTTAAGGACGTCGGCTCCATCGTGAGCGGGAACGGGTTGCACGGGAGCTTTGGCATCGGTGCTCACAATGAGTGGATCTTGGGATCGGACGGAAGTCACCACCACGGGATCGAGTTTGGTGACATCGTTTTGGGCGACACCTGAGAAAGGGATCGCGAGTGATATAGAGAGAATAAGAGGAAAGTGTTTCATGATAATGTATCGGTGGGGTCTCGAAGAATGCGCTCAGGGCGCATCATGAGACGACTGGTCGTAAAACGACCTAGCCTAGGTGCGTGCAGAAACGACGCCGCGCGCAGGCGGCGACGTGAACGGGGGTGGCGCGTTAAACGCGCGGCGGACGCAACGGCACCGATTCGGTGCGCAGTTGGCCAGTGAGATCGATTGCACCGGGCCACGAATACGTGGGGGCTTCGATCACGACTGCTTCAGTCGGATGATAGGCGAGCAGAACTTTATCACTGCTGCTACGCTCCATCTTCTGAGCGGGTTCTTGCTGTTGGGCATCTTCGACGACCACACAGATTTCACAGGGCGCGGAGCCATCAAAAGTCTTCTCGATCGCGGTCGAAAGAGGCATGGTCTGCGAGTAATCGTGGATCATTTTGCCCCAGGCAAAAACTTGCGCGCTATCCCACAGAGCCCCGTTGGCGCAGAGCCAAGCAAAGCAGAGTGTGGTGATGGTAAACGCGCGGCGCATTGAGCAGGAGCAAAGCTATTTATATCTTCGCGCCAAGAATAGATAACCGATGGCGGTTAGTATTAGCGCCACGGTGGCTGTCGTGAAGCAGCGTTACAACGAGATGATTTCCCGCCTTGCTTGCCAGATCGCCAACCCGAGTGCGACGAAAAGAAAGGGGAGGGCGGTATACATCAGTCCGTTCCAACCAAAGGAGAAGACGAACCAACCGGAAGAAAGCGAAGCGACCGCTTGAGAGCCGAAGACAAAAAAGTCGTTGGCGGCTTGGGCCTTGAATCGCTCGTTGGCGCGATAGCTCTGAGGCAGAATCGCCGTGCCTCCCATGAAGAGAAAGTTCCAGCCGACGCCAAGGAGGATGAGGCTGCCCCAAAAGTGGATAAGTTGTTGTCCTCCCAAGCCAATGATCACCACCAAGGCGTAGAGTGCGGCGCCGACTGCCATGACTCGACCGAAACCGAAACGTTTCATCAGAAACCCGCTGAACACACTGGGTAGAAACATCGCGATGATGTGGCTCTGAATAACGTGCTTGGTATCAGTCAGACTGAAGCCGCAGACCTCGTGCATGGTGAGGGGAGTGGCCGTCATGATGAAGCTCATCACGCCGAATCCGATGGCGGCGCAGAGCGAGGGGATGAAGAACTGCGGAGCACGGATGATGGAGAACAGAGGACGCCCAGGAATTTCGGAGGTATCTGCTTCGATGGGAGTTTCCCGATAAATTGGAAGATGAAGATCGCGAGGAAGATGAGTCCGGCCAGCAAAAGGAAAGATCCCGCGAAGGGAGGCAGACTGGTAAACAGGGTGGCGCCGCGTTCGCCGATTTCGGGCCCGAGAAACGCTGAGAATAAACCTCCTCCCATGATGACTGATAGAGCGGGACCGTAGAGCGCGGGATCACGCACACTTTCCAAAGCGGCAAACCGAAACTGCTGAAAGAAGGCGACGGCGACACCCATCGAAAGTCCCGTGGCGAGCAGGAGCGGAAACGAACCCTGCGAAGCGGCGAGATAACCGAGCACCGTAGCGAGCAATGAAAAAGCGAAGCCCACATAGCTGCCGCGTATGCGTCCAAACTTGCGCAGCAAAATCGCCACCCAAATCGTGGAGGTCGCCGTGCCGACGATGATCATCGCGAGAGGTAGCGTAGCCAGCTTAGGATTCGGCGCAATCTTGGCGGCAAGCAATCCTCCCACGAGTGCCATCATCGATCCGGCGGACATGACCAGCGACATGCAAGTCGCAAGGATCCAAACGTTCCGGGGCAGTTTGCTAGCGCGAGGTGAGATCAAGATGCGCGATGGTTAGCTACCTTAGCGACGCCGCTGCAGCAGGGTGACGATGAACAACAAACAAAACGCCATCACGAGCAACACCGCCGCAAACGCATGAGCTGTGGGGTAGGACATTTTTTGCACTTCATCGTAGAGGGCGATACTGGCGACCTTTGTCACGCCGGGAATGGAACCGCCGATCATCAGCACCACGCCGAATTCGCCCAGCGTGTGCGCAAACGCGAGCGTGAGACCGGCGACGATTCCGCGCCATGCCAGGGGCACATGCACTTTCCAGAAAACGCGTCGCGGCGGTGTGCCGAGTGAAGTGGCAGCTTCAAGTAGATCTACCGGGACGCTGCGCAACGCGGCCTGAAACGGTTGCACGGCAAAGGGGAGCGAATAAAAAACCGAAGCGATGACAAGGCCGGTAAAAGTGAAGGCGAGCGGGGTGCCGGTAGCACTCTGCCACCAACTGCCGGGCGGATGCTGCGGAGAATAGGCGGTAAGGAGGTAGAACCCGATCACGGTAGGCGGTAACACGATCGGCAGAGCCACGAGAGTTTCGACATATGGCGTGATACGGCGACGCGAGGTGTTGAGCCAATGCGCGAGGGGAAGACCGAGGATGCCGAGTATCAAGGTCGTGATTGCGGCCAACTTTACGGTGAGTCCCAACGCCTGCCAAAGCGGCGCGGATATACCGAGGAAAGTTGAGGTGGAATCAGGCATCAGGGATGAGCAGGCACGTGATAACCGAAGCGTGCAAATATCTTCCTTGCCGCAGGTTCTTGGAGGAAGATCAGAAAATTTCGGGCCGCGGGATTGGTTGCCCCCTGCTTCGTGATCACGGCTCCTTGGATGATCGGTGTGTGCCAAGCAGCAGGGACTTCGGTCCACTGGCCGCTATCTTTCAACTGGGGTGCGAGCACCAGAGACAGCGCGACGAAACCCAGGTCGGCGTTGCCGGAAGCCACGAATTGCGCGGCCTGACTGACGTTTTCACCAATGACGATTTTGGGTCGCAGCTCAGTTGTCAGGTTGAGCTTGGCAAATGTTTCCAGGGCAGCGCGACCGTAGGGAGCTGTGTCGGGGTGAGCGATGGCGATACGGCGCACGCGAGAATCAGTTAGCGCTGATTCGGGGTCGGCTAACTTGATTTGTGGATTCGTGGTCCACAGCACAAGGCGTCCGATTGCGAAAGGCGTGAGGCTGGTGGCTTCGGCCTGATTAGTAGCGATGAGGGCTCGTGGATAATCCATATCGGCAGACAGGAAAATATCGAAGGGCGCGCCGTGGGTGATTTGAGCGACGAGACTGCCGGAAGCGCCGAGGGTGACTTCGGTGACCGTGTGGGGATTTACGTTTTGAAACTCAGTGGTCAACGCCTCGATCACGTGGGCGAGATTGGCGGCGGCGGCGATCCGCACCTTGGTCTCAGCCTGCGCCGTGGCGGCACTAAGAATGAGGGCTAGGCAGAATCGCAACATGTGGAAAACTTGGATCGTTGGCTTGGAGCTGGCCACCGCAAATCGAATTTCGTTTGGTGTAAACGTGACCTCTTCTTCTCTTACAAAACCGCCCGTCACGGTGCTCTGTGGTTTTCTCGGAGCGGGGAAGACGACGCTGTTGCAGCATGTGCTGAAGTTGGCCGACGGAAGAAAATGGGCTGCGGTCGTCAACGACGTGGCGTCGATGAATGTGGATGGTCGCTTGGTGGAAAAAGCGGGAGCGTCGCGCGTGATCGAGATGGCAAATGGGTGCGTATGCTGTTCGATGCGCGACGAGCTGGCTGAGACGGTGGCCGAGTTAGCAGGCAGTGGCAGATTCGAGCATATTTTTATCGAGTCGACGGGCGTCGCCGAGCCGAGGGGAATCGCTTCGCTCTTTACCAAGCCGAATGCGTTTGGTCGCACACTCAGTGATTTCGCGACTCTGCATGCTTTGGTGACGGTGGTTGATGCGGCACAGGTGGCGAGGGTCTGGCGCGATCAAACTGAGAATGCAGGAGAGCGGATCAATCGCGAGCGCGAACCGAAGGAAATCGTCGAGCTGATGTTGGAGCAAGTGGAGTGCGCGGATGTGTTGGTGCTGAATAAGTCGGATTTGGTGCGGCCCGAAGTTTTGCCGGAATTGACGAGGATTTTGCATGAACTGAATCCACGGGCTGAGATCGCGACAGTGTCAGAGGGACGAGTCGCTACCAATTTATTGCCGGGCCCAGCGCGCTTCGATGGGCAAGAGACGATTCAAGCTGCTCGTTGGTTGCGCGTGCTGTCGGGGCAAAGTGGGGTGATGAAGGCGACGGCTCAGCAGACTCAATCAGTGGAATGGACGACGATGGTATTTCAGGCGCGACGTCCCTTTAACGAAGCAAAGATCCGGGCCTTGATCGCAAGCGCGTATCCTGGTCTGTTACGGGTGAAAGGGTTTTTCTGGTTGGCGTCGCGAAATGACGACATGGGCTACTTATCGGTAGCCGGAGGAATCGCTCGCTGGGATTTCGTCGGCACTTGGGCGGCGGCGATGCGCGAGCGTGGGGTGATTTCGGAAGAGGAAATTCCTGCCAGCGCGAAGGCGTATTGGGAAGAGCCTCATGGCGATCGCCGTCAAGAGCTGGCGTTTATCGGACTCGGTGTAGAGACGAAGGTTCTGTGCAACGATTTGGAATCGTGCCTCGAATGAGGCTTAACTAAGCGATATTGTAGCGTCGTTTGAGGGTGCTGAAAGGGAAGTGTTTCCCGGGACACACGGTGTGATTGATGTCTACCCAGCGGTGCACGGTGACCTTGCACTTGCGGTGCACGAGCCCGTCGCGAAGGTAATCCACAAGGTTGTAGGCCGACTCGAGTTGTTTCTTGCCGGGGCGCCGTTTTTGGAAATTGCCCACGAGGCAGATGCCGATGCCGGAATTATTGACGCTGGATTTACGGACATGGCCGCCGCGCAATTGCTTGGTCCAGCGGGGGCCAATCTCGATCTCGCCATTGCCGGAGTCGCGGCCGTTTCCGATGACGAAGTGGTAAGCGAGACCGTGCTCCATGCCGCGACGCCGGTGGTTGGAATCGTAGGCGCGAGCATTACCCGCTTCGATCCCGCTGTGGTGAATCACAATGTAGCGCCAGCGATTACTATCTACTTTCACCTTGCGAGTGGCAGCAATGACAGGGGCAAGAGCAGGGAGGGGAGCGAAATTGCCGGGAATGACCAGATTTTGACCGATGAGAATGCGGTCACCCTTGAGTTTGTTGCGGCTTTGCAACGCTTTTACGGAGGTGCCGGTGCGCTGGGCGATGGCGGAGAGGGTATCGCCTTTCTTAACCTTGTAGCTGGTCTCGCCGGACTCGGGTGTCGCGCCAAGAAGATCGCCCGGACCTAACAGGAGGCTCGTGGAGGCGATTAATCCGGTGCGCAGAAAGTGGCGGCGAGTGGCGAACATGAAGTTAAGCTGAGTGACAAGGTAGCAAGAGACCCTGTGAAGACACGGTAAAAGTGTGTTCGTGCAATATATTGGAAAACAAGAGTTGTTTTTGCCGGAACGATGGGAAGGGTTGAATCACCAAAAATCGCGTGAGTTCTATCCATTTTCCATCTTCCTATTTGTCTGTGAGGCATCTTTTCCTACTTGGTATGTTCGTGCTGATCGCGGCTGCTTTACCCGCTGAACTGGCTACACCGATGGAAGCCTTGACCGAGGATGAACTGGTTTATCGCGATGGTGATCGGTTACGAGGACACTTGCTCAGCGATGAAGAGACCGAGTGGGTTTTTCACTCTAAGCGGTTCGGTGAGCTGCGAGTTTCCAAGCAGGATGCTAGTGTGATTCGATCCTCGATCCCGGAAGAGCTAGGGCCGCCGATTGAGTTAGATCCTGAAGCTGAGTCGGATCTGGTGATAGGCGAAGAAGATTATAAAGAGGATCGGCGCCCCTGGGATTACTTGAATCCGACTTTCCTGACCAATTATTTGCGCCATGTTTTTGGCCCTTGGAATGGCCGTTTTTCATTCTCGACGGAATTGGTCTCGGATACTTCGGATCGTTCTACTGTCACTCTAGCGGCAAGGTTGCGTCGCAAGTGGGAGAACGATGATGTGGAGATGAAACTTCGGTATGATTATACCGAAACAGAGAAGGTGACGATCCGGGACTTGGCGAAAGTATCGGCTTCATGGCGTCACGATTTTGGAACGCGGTTATTTGCTCTTTATATCCCCGCACTCGAATGGAATCGAAACTATCAATCGGCGGGAGTCTCGGCTGATTACTTGCTTCTGCAGCAGGAACTCGGTGCGGGTGTTTCCCTGCTGGATCGTGAGGACCGCCAATTGCGGTTAGGCGTCGCGGAGAATCGCTTTGATGTCTGGATCACGGAACCAGCTCGTAGCCATGAAGGCACTAATGTTGAATCGATATTCGTTGAAGCGGAGTGGGTTCTGCCTTGGAGAATCACGCTGACTGAACGTGGAGTCTATTATTACGATCTAGGAGCACGCAACGAGGGGTGGGAAAATAAATTTCAAGTGAATAAGCAGCTCACGGAGACACTCAGTATGGGGCTCTTACACGAGCTTCGTGAAAACAGTCCGGATAGTCGTGTGGCAGATTACACTCTGCTCAAACTCCTGATTGGCCTCGATTTTTAATCGGTGCTCAGGACTCGCACTTGAGCACGTAAACGATGCCTTGTTCTGATCCGATCGCGAGCATCTGATCATCGGGCGACCAGCATATTTTCGTGGCGGTGGCAGGCATCTTAACGGTGGCCCGCAATGGCTTCGGGCGTTCAGGGCTCCAGACCATCACGACGCCATCTTGAGATGCTGAGGCGAGGAGTCCGTGTGAGTTTTGAAACGCTACGGCGCAGATCTTTGATTCGTGCGGGAGCATGGTGGGCTCGCGTCCTTCGGGTCCGGCGCCGGAGCAATCCCAGAGGCAGCACTCGTTACTTCCGCCAGTGGCGAGTCGATGGGAGTGATGATCGAAGGAGAGTTCCTTCACCTTGCCTTCGTAACCGCTCATTTGCAGTTCGATCTCTTCCTCGGGGATCCAGAGGTGAACGCTGGGATCCTGATTGCCGGAGACGAGCCAGCGCCCATCGGGAGACCAAACGAGTGACTGAATACCGTTGTTATACGGGTATTCTTTTTGGGCGACGAAATCATCGGCGTCCCACAAGCAGACTCCACCGAAATAGGAAACGGCGACGCAGCTACCCTGAGGGTGCCAAGCGAGGGCGGAGATGGATTTGGGAGAGTTGTCGAACTTGTGTCGTTCGGTGCCATCGGGATTGATTGCGAGCAGTTGCCGACCTGCTGAAGCGGCGAGCCAAGTATCGCAATGGGGGCGCCACGCGAGGTGCTCGATCCACGCGCTGTCCATTTTGATTGAGCTGGTATGTTGGCCAGCTTTCGGATCCCAGAGTTTGACGAGTCCATCCTGACCTCCGGTAGCGAGAGCTAGGCTATCAGGACGCCATGCGAGGCAGTTGGTGCCGTCGTCGTGGCCGGGGAGAGGGTGTTGCACCGCGCCATCATTCGTATCGAAGATTGTGACGGGGCCATCCGCGGAGGCGGCGGCCAATTGCGTGCCATCGGGCGACCAAGCGAGGTCGATGGCGTAGTCTTCGAGTGTAACGGCCCAGTGTTTGATCAATTGCATGGTCGGGGAGCATGCTAGAAATATTCCGGCGGAAAAGGGAAGGGAATCTACTCGGCACGACTTGTTGTGGGTGAAGCGGAGGCGGTCTGAACCTCGTCGATGGGCCACATTTGGGGAGGGAAAATGAAATTTACGAAAAAATTTGTAGCCTTCTCTTCAATCGTTATGCGTCTATGCGTCTGTTGCCAGTTTGGTAGCAGATTTCTTATCCCACCCATGACTTACCCAATAGTTATCCCCAGACCGAGCTGCCTTCGTGAAGGCAATGTTGCCTCCACATTATGAAGACCGTTTTTTTGGGAATAACCATCGCGTTATCGGCTATGAGCTTTCTCCTTTATTGGACAGCTCCCGATCGCGCTTCGCCGATTCCGGTGCTTTACTGGATTACTCAGGACGATGAGGTAAAACAAGAGACCATCACTCTGTTTAAGGAGTGGCTCGATGAAAACAATCTGCCACCGGTTGAAGTCAAAATAGATAACACCAATCAGGGGTTGAGTAAGAAGCTGACTCAAGGTTTGGCTGGTGTGGGGGCGGACATTCTCGATGTTTACGGAAACAATATCGGGATTTTTGCGGCTTCCGGGATGTTGATGGATGTGACCGAGAAGGCTCAGGAGCTTGGATTTGGCCCGGATAAGACCTATCCGGCTTTGCAAAGCGATTTGATCTTTGACGGAAAGCAATACGGATTTCCCCGTAATGCTGGCGCGGGGATGGTTTGGATCAACAAAGATACCTTTGCCCGCTATGGGATCGAAGAACCACCTGATCGCTGGACTTGGGATGACTTTGAACGTATCGGCACAGAGTTTGTTGAGGCCGCCAACCCTCCCGGCACCCGCGACCGAGTCTACTTTATGAAGCCCAGCTCAAACATGATGTCCATGACTGAGCTGCGTCGTGGAATGGGCTTATCCACGTTCAACGAAACGATGACCGAATGTATCTTGGACGATGAAAGAACGGTGGAGGTCATGCGTCGGATGTATCGCTGGGTTGTAGAATTGCAATTGATCCCGACGATTGCCGATCAAAACGCGATGACGGCGGACACTCCGATTGCTGGTGGGGCGACGTTCTATCTATTCTCAGTGGGGCGTTACGCGATGCTCAATTTGCCGCGCTGGGCTCTGATCCGACTACGTCCCTTAGGCAAGCTTTCCTTGAGAGTGGTCGAGCCACCTCATACCGGGTTCCCGAATATCCAATTCGGTTGTGGCATTGTTGGAGCCTACACAAACACGAAGTATCCCGAAGAAACTGCCCAATTTCTGCAGTTCCTCACGAGTGAGAAATTTAACCTTTTGATCGCTCGGAGTGGTGACTCCTTGCCACCTGTGCCGAAATATACTCAGACCGAAGAGTTCTTACGCCCTCCTGACCATCCTGAGGAATGGCAAGCCGGAGAGGTCTTCTCGCGCGCCGCAGCCGAATTGGGTATTCCTGTCTGTCGACCTCCGTTTGTCTTGGCCAATGTCTACACTCGGATTGAAACCAATGTTCAACAATCGTTGCTCGCGGGTCGGCTGAGCCCTGAGGCTGCCGCCAAAACCTTGGAAGAGCGCATCAATAGAGAAATTCAAATTTCGATTAAGGAAGATGCTCAAAAGCGAAAGCTGTATGATGAACTAAAAGTGGTGCAGGGGGAAATTGATCAATTGAAAGCCATGAACCGTCCGATTCCGCGCGAGTGGATCACGAACCCATTCTATCTGCACTATTATGAAGCCAAGGGCTTGCTGACAGAGGAGGGTTCCGGATGAGCCATCGATCTAAGGGTTGGAGTGTGATGGTGGGGTTGCTGTTTCTGCTGCCCAATATTCTGGGTTTTCTTGCATTTATCCTGGTGCCACTCGTCATGAGCTTGGGCATGTCGTTTACGGATTGGGATATCTTGCGACATAATATCTTTCGTGACGCCCCTTTGCGTATTACCGGATTTGAAAACTATGTGCGGCTGTTTACGCATCCCCAGTTTTGGCAATATCTCGGCAATACCTTTTTCATGATGTTGGGATTACCCTTCTCGATCGCGGGTAGCCTCGGAGCGGCACTTTTACTGACCCGGGCCAGCAAATTCCGCTACAACGTCAAACCGGCCTTAATTATCGCCACGGTCATTATGGTGATCTGCGGATTGACTTTGTTGAGTGGTGGCATGCCTGAACGCCAAGTATGGTTGTTCTTCGGAATGTTGGCGGCGATGACCTTGGCGTCGGGTGTGATGACGGGAGGAACGGTTTATCGCACTCTTTTTTATCTCCCGAATTTCACGGCTGGGGTGGCGACCTACGTATTGTGGAAGAAACTCTATAATCCCACCACCGGACCGGTGAACCAAGCGTTGAATCCTGTGCTCGAGGGCTTTTCGGGCTGGGTGAATTCGATGCCCCAACTCTTTTCCTATGCCATCCCCGTTCTGACGTCTATCCTTGCTATCGTGATCGTGGGTTGGCAGCTGCGGCGCTTACGGATCGCGAGAGACCTGAGTGAGGCAGGCCTTGTCTCACTCATCGCTGGGCTTCTCTCTTTGATCGTTCCATTGTGGCTGTGTCTCACCTGGTTCGGGATGACGGCGATCATGGCTTTGATCGTGTCCGCTGTATGTTTCACTGCGTTGCTTCTATGGTTACTGAATCGACCACAACCTTGGGGTAAGCCCCAGAATATGGACAAAGGTTTGGGCGCTGAGGCGGCTTTAGCCCTAGTGCTGATTCCGGTGCTCCTTACTTTAGGAGCTGCTCTGGTCGTAGGACCTATCTTGCCGGCGGCTGCCACGGCCGGGATTGAGGCTCCAGATTGGTTAGGCAACTATCATTGGGCCAAGCCTGCGATCATGTTTATGGGGCTTTGGATGGCGATCGGATCAAACCATATGGTGCTCTATCTGGCGGGCTTGAGTAACATTTCCCCCGAGCTTTATGAGGCAGCCGATATGGACGGGGCGACTTCCGGCCAGCGGTTCTGGTATATCACGTGGCCACAACTCGCTCCAGTGACGTTCTTCATTGCGATCATGAGCGTGATTCACGGCTTGCAGGGTGGTTTCGAAATGGCGCGCGTAATGACGCAGGGTGGACCGGCAGGATCCACGACGACACTCAGTTACTTTATCTTTATTGAAGGCTTCGAAACTGGACGCCTCGGCTACGCATCGGCGGTCGCCTGGGTGTTGTTCGCTCTGGTCTTTGGAATCTCAATCTTCAACTTCCGCTACGGAAATCGCCATGTCGCCGACTAAGAAAAAAGAAAAGAAGGATCGGGGGCTAGGGTTACACGGCGTAATGGTCGTGATGAGTCTCATGATGATCATGCCCTTCATGTGGATGATGCTCACGAGCCTCAAAACCTTGAACGAAGTAGGTAATCCGGATTGGTTGCCCGCCACGTTCCAATGGCAGAATTACTTGGAAGTTTTCCAAGTAATTCCATTTCACCGCTTCATGGCTAACAGTTTGGTCGTCGCGGGGTGGGTGACTTTGCTGCAGGTGATTACAAGCTCAATGGCGGCGTTTAGCTTTTCTCGCTTAGATTGGCCGGGCCGTGATCGGATCTTTTTCCTTTATCTCGGCACGATGATGTTGCCAGGGCTCGTAATGCTAATTCCGAACTTCGAAAACATGGTGAAGTTCGGTTTAGTAGATTCCTACCTCGGGTTAATTTTACCGATGGCTTTCAGTGCTTTTGGCACATTTTTACTCCGTCAATTCATGATGGGTATTCCGAAGGCACTCGACGAGGCCGCCGAGATCGACGGTGCTACTAAATGGCAGCTGTTTTGGAATGTGATTATGCCATTGAGCCGCCCGGGTGTGATTACTTTGGCCATCTTCACCTTCATGGGGAATTTCCAAAGCTTCTTCTGGCCCTTGGTCATGACGAAGAGTGTGGATAAATATACCCTGCCGGTCGGCTTACTCTTTTTCGATGGTGAGCGTGCTCAAGCCACCCATTTGCTGATGGCTGGTGTGACGATGTCGGTCGTGCCTCTGATCATCGTCTTCGTGCTCCTGCAGAGACAACTGATCTCAGGTATTCAGCTCGGTGGCGTAAAAGGATAATCGAGCATTTGCCCTTCAGCACGAGGGGGGCAATATCAGCTTTGATTTTCTTCGCGTTTCTCTCGCGCCTTCAAGAGGGCTGTGGCTAGAGGGCTGCTTTTAATTGGCTTGGAAAGGTAATCGTTCATTCCGGCTTCGATGCAGCGCTCGCGAAGAACGGGACCTGGAGCTCAGTGAAATGCGGGCGAAGTTTCTACTCGATTTCGTCCAGACCGAAATCTCACCCTTTGCCTATAATCAGGGCGTGAAAGACGCAGAGAATTATTTTCGTAGTAGAGTCGAAGAACTCCCCGCCACCTGCTTTGAAGACGGGCTGAACTACTGGGTTTCGAAAAAGAAAAAGCCCAATGATCATTAACGCTTCTTCTTTTTCGCGGCAGGAATCGGTTTTAGCCTCTTGGTCTCGCGGGTGAATGGCGCGTAGGTGTCGGGACGGCGGTCATTAAGCATATCCGGCTTCCAGACCCAGCTTCCGGGCCGGGTAAACATTTCCGCGATACGCGGGGCTCCGAGATCGATGGTGGTAAGCGCGATGCCGGGATGATGCCCAGCATCGGCGAGGATGGTCGCGTCGGGGCCGATGATGCTGCTTCGGCCCAAGAGCATACCAGGCATCCAGGAAACATCGGGAGCGCATCCATAGCATACGGGCACATGGTGGATGCCGTTGTGGATTGCGGGTGCGCGCAGCAGAATGTCCATGAACTCTCCGCCCCAACCACTCATCAGATGTGGCCAGAAAATGACCTCGGCGCCATTGAGGGTGAGACATCGCGCACTTTCGGGGAACGAATTGTCGTGGCAAATTTGGATGCCGATTTTTGCCCCCGCGACATCGAAGACAGGCCATTCATCACCGGGCACCACGCCATAGGCTTTTTCATTTTCGATGCAGTGCACCTTGAAATACTGGCCGGCGTATTTTCCTTTTTTATCGATGACCACGGCCACGTTGCGCACGAGGTCGTCGATCAACGCGGTGATCGGTGCGATGATTGCCATCTTGTGCCGACGCGCGATGGGGGCGAAGCGCTTCAAAGTCTCTGCGTGTGTATCGCGGACGAGCGGCGGCACATTCTTCGCAGTCTTTTCGATGCCGACCATGTTGAACGTCTCGCCGAGGCAGGAGATGTTGGCCCCGCGTGTGCCAGCTTCTTTGAGTGCCGTTTCGGCGGTCTGAAAATTGACTCGCTGACGTGCGGCGTTGCTCCGTCCAGAATTGACGGAGGGCAATTGGACTGCGGCGATGGTGAGAGGTCGTTTCATAGGAAGGATAAGTAGGTCACCACGAAATACACTAAACACACGAAAGCCGACTACACGGAAGGTATGTTCTTTCTTTGGTGTATTTCGTGTATTTCGTGGTTAATCGGTTCTGAGTTCAAGTAGTTCTAAAGTCATGTCCTCGTGGCAAACGAGAAGGCGATTCGCGCTGACTGTTAGCACGCGTTTTACTTGACGTGATAACGTGTGGAGATGCTCCCAGTTTTGATTGAGAAATTGAATCTCTGTCTGGGTAGCTACGACCAGAGCACCACTCTCGAGTGGCGTGATGCCGATCACAGGCGAACCGACGTGCTGTCGGCGAGTGACCTGTCCATCGCTGAGATCAACAGCCGCGACGAAACCATCCATACCGCCGATTAAAGCGACCGGTTGATCTTTAAGTTTTCCGAGTGCCGCCGTGTTGAGGCTCATCCCTCCTTCTAGTTTCCAATGCCAATCCTTCTTGGTCGTGGAGAGCACGCCACACCCCAGTTCCCTGTCACTCGAAGGTGGGAGTCCGACCGCTTCGGTTACTAAACCATCAACGAGTGTGATCTTGGCTCCGTTCCTATACGCCAATACTTTGATGCCACCACGCGACATCGTGGAGGCAGGCTCACCTAGTTCCTGAAGCACATGGATGCGTGCCATTCCTGGTGCAACCAACTCTGCTTTACCGACCACTGCGAAGAACAGAAAGATCGTAGCAATGAGAGTCCACGAGCGGTGAGGTAAACGCTTCTTCATGGTGAGAAAGCAAAGCGCCGCGCTCTGCTTCCTCCAAGACTATTGCGCCGGCTAGGCCAAGCCCGCTCGACTAGCTCAGGCCAAACAAGCCTTGAACGCTTCGGTGAGGGCGTTGCGGTCGAGATTTCGGCCGATGAAAATGAGGGTGTTTTGGCGCGGCTTTTCGGCCGTCCAAACGCCTTCGAACTTCGCATCGAAGAGCATGTGCACGCCTTGGAAGACGAGTCGCTTGTCGGTGCCTTGCACGGCGAGCACGCCTTTCATCCGGTAGATGTCACCGCCCTTTACGCGCAAGAGTTCGCTGATCCATTCGTTGAGTCGCTTACCATCGAGATCACCCGGCACGCTGATGCCGACCGACGCGACCTCATCGTTGTGAGTGTGCGCGACATGGTAGTCCTGTTGCCAATCGGGTTTCACAGTGTCGCCGTTTACATGGATGTGCAGCGGATGTTCACCACAGGCTTCATAAACGAGGTAGTGGCCGGGTTCAGTGATTGTGAGCGGATACTTGCCGTTGCCTTCATTGAGCAGGAGTCGATTAAGCGTCGCTCCGGGCACGACCGGATCGCCTTCCTTGAGTCGCGTTTCCCAATCACCAAATACGGTGACGGCTGCTTCGGTCGCGGCAGAGATATGAGTCTCTTCAAGCAACTTGGTCGGCATGATAACAACATCGAGTTCGTTGTCGTTGTGCGCGTGGTGATGATCGTGATCGCAGTGGCCGTTCTGCTGGCCAGCAGAATGGTCGCAATCCGAATGATCGTGTTCGTGATCATTATCGGTGTGGCCGATTACCAGCTCGTGAGTGCCGGCGGGCAGAGGATAGGCTCCCGCCCATTCAAAGGGATATTCCTGATCGAGAAACTGCGGATCCATCTCCGTTGCGCGGTCGAGATTGAAGCCGCCGACATCGAGCACTTGATTGAGCGCGATATCGCAATTCTGGGTGCGATGGATCTTCGCGAGCGTGTTCATCCCGTGGAGGCGTTGCTCGAGCAAATCGACCTCGTCGGGTCCCACGAGATCGGTTTTGTTGAGTAGAATCACATCGGCAAAAGCGACCTGCTTTTGCGCTTCATCTTCGCGGTCGAGATGCTGGAGGATGTGCTTGGTATCGACGACGGTCACAATCGCATCGAGACGGAATTTGGTCTTCATTTCGTCATCGGTGAAAAAGGTCTGCGCGACGGGGGCGGGATTGGCCATACCGGTGGTTTCTATCAGGATGGCGTCGAGCTTGTCCTTGCGCTTGAGCAAGCGGCCTAGGATGCGGATGAGGTCGCCTCGCACGGTGCAGCAGATGCAGCCGTTGTTCATCTCGAAGATCTCTTCGTCGCTTTGGATGACGAGTTGGTTGTCCACGCCGACTTCGCCAAATTCGTTTTCAATCACGGCGATCTTCTTGCCGTGCTGCTCCGTGAGGATGCGGTTGAGGAGGGTGGTTTTGCCGGCACCGAGAAACCCGGTGAGGACTGTGACTGGGATGGAATCGTTGGACATCTGGGATCGAAAATAAATAAAAACCCTTGAAACTGTGCTTTGCAACCCGCGCCTCAAAGTGTGTCGTCGAATCATGAGTGATCTCCCTGCTTCACCCAGAGAGCCGAAGCCTGGCCTCTATCGCCATTACAAAGGAAACGATTATCGCCTGATCGGTCTCGCGCGACATTCGGAGACACTCGAACCGATGGTGGTTTACGAAGCACTCTATGGCGAAGGCGGCTTGTGGGTGAGACCAGCGGCGATGTTTAGGGAGACGGTTGAGATCAATGGTAAAACGGTTCCTCGTTTTGCTCGGATCGAAGACTAAGCAACGCTTTGATTTTGATTCGACGGGAGTGATGGGGCAGCTTGGCGTGATGGCTACCCCAAACATCATTTTTATCATCACTGATCAGCAGCGATTCGATTCGATCGGTCGCCACGATTGCCCGTGGATGAAGACACCCCATCTGGATCGACTGGCTAAAGAGGGGATGAGTTTTCGCCGGGCCTTTTGCCCCGGGGTGACTTGTGTCGCCTCTCGTGCCGCGATCTTCACCGGTCAGTATCCGCACAACACCGGAGTTTATTCATTCGATGCCTGGGCTCATCAGCGCACTTGGGTGGATGATTTGAGTGATGGGGGCTATTTTTGCGCCAACGTAGGGAAGATGCATTTTATGCCCAAAAATGCCCGGGGAGGTTTTCATGATTGCATCATCGTGGAAAATCCTGGAGCGGAAGCTTCATGGTCGAAGGGCGGCGAAGATGACTGGGGTAAATTTCTGAATCATCATGGGATCACCCGGCCCGCCATCCGCCGAAAAACTGATTCCGAGTGGCTGAAAAAATACCAGGGACTGCCGTGGGAATATGAAGAGCGTTTTCACAGTGATGTCTTCACCGGGGATGCCGCAGTGGGATTTTTACGAGAGCGTCGTGGTGATACGCCCTTCTTCCTCGAAGTGGGATTTCCCGGTCCGCATGAACCGTGGGATCCGCCGCAACGTTTCATTGATTTATACGCAAAGACAGATTGGCCGGAGGCGGTGGATCGCGGGAACGATTTTGATCGTCGCCCTCCGCAACACCGTGCCCAACAGGATCTCATGGCGCCCCAGAAAACAGGTGAGCTGCATCATGATGCGGTGATCGATATGCCTAATGCGACCCGGGAGGACATTGAGCACATGAGGCGACATTACTACGCGAATGTCTCACTGGTGGATGAGCAAGTGGGGAAGATACTCCAGGCTTTGGATGAAACCGGACAACGCGAGAATACTTGGATTATCTTCACCTCCGATCATGGCGAACTCTTGGGCGATCACGATCTCGCTTACAAATGGCTGATGTATGAGCCGGTGGTGCATATCCCTCTGATCATCGCTCCGCCTCCCGGTGCGAACATTGCGGTGGATCGCGAAACGACCGATCTGGTTTCGCTGATCGATCTGGGACGAACCGTGCTCGAGATGGCGGGACTCCCCGCGCCAAATCGACTCGAGGGCATCTCGTTGCTTCCTTGGGTCAAAGGTGAGCCGAAGACGCCACGCGACTACGTCTTTTCGGAAGACAATTATCAAGTGATGATCCGCAGTCAGGATTGGAAACTGGTTCACTATTTCGGGCAGGAATCTGGCGAACTCTACGATTTGAATAACGATCCCGATGAGTTGACCAATCTCTGGGATGAACCTGCGAATAGGGAGACACGGGTGGAGTTGCAGCTGGCCATCCTGGAATGGCTGGGCACGAGTAACTATTTCAACGCACCGGAGCGCACACGCCAATCAGACTCTACTCCCCGTCGCTGGCCGGTCCATTCGCCACGATTGCACGGCCCCGTTGCCCCGACTGCCAGACCTCCCGTGCGTCCGTGATAAGGGCCCGAAAGAACACAAACGATTTTCGATGTGTGAGGCGAACTCCCGCGGTTACCTGCCGAACCGAAGCCCGGTCTCTATCGTTATAATAAGGGAAACAATTACCGCGTGATCGGCCTCTCGCGGCATTCCGAAATACTGGAATCGACGGCAGTTTACGATGCGCTCTATGGCAAAGGCGGCCTCTGGGTGCGCTCTGCGCTCAATGCCCTACGCAGATGCAGGCGTATTCGGGGTTATCGCAGCCGGAGCAGACCGCAAGGTTCACATTGAGTCGTTCGATTGCGGTTAGACCGTCGGGTGAGGTGATTTGCACGACAGTGGGGACGCGTCTGCCCTCCGGCACTGCGACATCGGAGACAAGCACATCACCAACTTGCGAGAAGTTGAGCTGGGTGGGGGCGGATCGTTGGCCGGAGGTCACGACGACTTTCTGACCAGCGGGGGTGATCGGCTGACCTTGATCGTCGAGGAAGGTGATCTTCACCTTGCGCTCACTGGTGATGAAGAACTCGGCACGCGGATCGGTGCCGTGGAGCACGCGTCCGCCATTGGGGCCGACGCTTTTCTTGGGTGCGTGTTCTTCTGATCCATAGGCAGAGACGGACGCGGTCGTGAAACCGAGACACAGGCTGGTGATGAGGGCTAACGCGATGATTTTGATTTTCATAATATCAGTTTTGTTTGGTGAATTGAGATTGGATTGCGGAGCTGCTTATTGAGCCGCTGCAGCTTTTCGGGCGATGGCCTGGGCGGCGGCCTTGCGGCCGAAGTGGAAGAACACGAGTGGTCGTAAAAGGAATTCGAGAAGGGTCGAAGAGACGAGGCCTCCGACAATCACGACCGCCACGGGGTGGAGGATTTCTTTGCCGGGTTGATCCGCGGCGAGCACGAATGGGATCAGCGCGATGCCAGTGCCGAGAGCGGTCATGAGAACGGGGACCATTCGCTCCAAGGTGCCGCGTTCGATCATGGATCGCGTGAAACTTTCGCCTTCGTGATTCATGAGGTGCAGGTAATGGGAGATCATCATGATGCCATTGCGGGCGGCGACCCCCATGACGGCGATAAAACCGACGAGGGTGGCGATGCTGATATTGTCAATTTTTAGCCAAGTGAAGACGAGCCCACCGACGAGTGAGAGTGGAATGCTCAACATTACCTGCAGAGCCAATGTCAGACTTTGGAAGTAGCCATACAAGAGGACGATCATGACCACGAGGATCATCGCACTGAAAAGGATGATGCGTCGGGTCGCGTCCTGCTGGGCCTGGAATTCACCTTCGTAGGTGATGAAGTAGCCTTCGGGTAATGAGACCTTCGAACTCACCTCTGCCTGTAAACGCGAGACGAGGGTGCCCACGTCGCGCGCAGTCGGTTTGATCGCGATAGTGAAACGTCGCTGACTGTTCTCCCGAAAGATCACATTGGGTCCTTTCGCTTCCCGCACATCGGCGACGAGGGAGAGCGGGATTCGCCGACCGTCTTCCGTTTCGACCGGAAGGAGAGCGATCTTGTCAGGCGTGTCGCGCCAGTCGATGGGTAAACGCACGACAAGGTTTACTGATCGCTGTCCTTCCCGCAGTTCGGCGACTTGTTTGCCGCCGATGAGAGCGCCGACTTGATCGTTGAGCGCACCGGGTGTGATCCCATATGCGGCGGCGCGATCACGGTCGGCCTCGATGCGGAGTTGTGGGATCGTGGCCTGTTGATCGAGCTTTGCATTCTCGAAGCCGGGGATGGTTTTTGCGACGGATTGGATCTCGGTTCCAAGGCGACGCAAAGTGTCGAGGTCAGGACCGAAGATCTTGATCGCGACCGGTGCTGCCACTCCGCTCAACATGTGTCCGATGCGATCAGCCAATGGTCCGCCAATCACCGCAAAGATCCCGGGAATGGACTTCATCCGCAGATTGAGTTCGGCGAGGATTTCTTGCCGACTGCGTCCGGATCCGTCCTCGACTGCACGGAAATCGACATCAAACTCTGCTGTGGAGACGGGAACCACGTGGTCACCGCGTTCGGCGCGCCCGAGACGGCGTCCTACCTGATAGACTTCGGGCACGGCGAGAATCTGCGATTCGATGACATCGGAGATACAGTTCATTTCATCCAGTGATGTGCCGGGTGCCGAGGTCGCGGCGACCAGGACGGTCTCTTCACGAAACGCTGGAAGGAAGTCTTTACCCATTTTCGGATAGAGCGAAAACGCGGCGATGATACCGACGAGCACGAGAGCCAGCACCGGCCCGGGGTGGTCGAGGCTGAGCCGCAGGATCGTCCGGCGGAGGACGTTCTTGAGCAGTTGCACGAAGCGACCCTCGGCATGGTCTTGTCCTGCTTTGGGTTTCAGGAGAAATGAGCAGAGCACAGGGATGAGCGTCAGTGAAACTGCAAACGAAGCCACCATGCTGATGATCGTGGCGATTGCGATGGGCGAGAAAAGCCGGCCTTCAACTCCGCTCAATCCGAGGAGCGGCAGAAAGACGAGGACGATGAGCACCGTGGCATAGAGAATTGAGTTTCTCACCTCAGCCGAGGCTCGCGCGATGACGGTGAGCATAGGTTGCGGTTTTTGGGAACTGGCGTTTTCGCGTAGTCGCCTAAACACGTTTTCCACATCCACGATGGCGTCATCCACGACCATGCCGATGGCGACAGCGAGACCGCCGAGCGTCATCGAGTTTACAGTGATATCGAGCCACTGAAAGGTGAGGAGAGTAATCGCGAAACTCATGGGCATCGCCGTCAACGTGATGAATGTGGTGCGGAAATTGAGCAGAAAGAGAAACAGCACGACGGTGACCATGATGGCACCGTCGCGGATCGCTTCGCTCAGATTACCGATCGCGTGGTCGATGAAATCCTTTTGTTGAAATAGCAGGACGGTTTCGACTCCGGCGGGAAATGCGGGCTGCAATTCAGTGAGGGCGGTTTTGATTTGTTCAGTCAGTTTACGCGTGTCGAACCCGGGCGACTTGGTGATGGACATGATTACCCCATAGGTCGGCGTTTTTTCCGGCGCGCGGCTAACGGTCGCGTCGCCGCGCATGGGTTCGATGCTCCATTTCACTTCGGCGACATCGGCGATGATAATGGAACGTTCACCGACCTGCTTGATCACCGTGCCGTAGATGTCGGCGAGATCGGTCGTCATCGCCAGATTGCGCACCATGATTTCCGTGGGACCAACATCCAGAAAGCCGCCGGTCGTCGTAGTGGAGGCTTGTGCGACGGCGGTTTCCAATTCCGCCAAAGTCACATCGTGGGCTTGGAGCAGATAGGGATCGGGTTGCACCTCGATCTGTTTCACCCCTCCGCCCATGTTGAGAATCTCGGCGATACCAGGCACACCCTGCAGACGCCGCTTAATCGTCCAATCCGCGAGCGTGCGCACATCGCGAGGGGCCAGATAGCCCCGCTCGCCTTCGGGAATGGTCGAGCGCACGCCGACGAGTAGGATTTCGCCCATGAGCGAAGCGACCGGCGTCATAAAAGGTTCCACGCCTTCGGGGAGTTGCTCGCGCGCGGATTGCAGACGTTCCTGCACGAGCACGCGGGCCCGATAGATATCGGTATCCCAATCGAACTCCGCATAGACGAGCGAGAGCGAAACGTCGGAGTTGGAGCGAAAACGGGTGAGGCCGGCGACGCCCATGAGCGCGCTTTCCAGTGGCTGAGTGACCCGGGTTTCTACTTCTTCAGGCGCGAGGCCGGGAGCCTCGGTGAGGATTATGACGGTGGGTTTAGTGAGATCCGGCAGCACCTCGACCGGGAGCGTCAGACCAGAGCGTAACCCGAGAACGAGGATGATCAGCGAGATGCCAAGAACGATCGCACGGTTGGCGAGCGACCATTTGATGAGTCGGTTTAACATGGTCGTTCCTTAGTTGTCTGCGCGAGGCGCGACCGACTTCCGCCGGAATGCGACGATGATTAAGGCAACGAAAAGCACACCGCTGGTGATTTTCCAGAACCAGTTTTCATGTCCGTGAGCGTGAGCATGGTCGTGAGCGCTCGCGCGTTTTTGATCGGCGGTGATTTCGGAACCGTCCGCATTGTGCTCGTGGCCGTGGGCAGCATCGAGCGCTTCCTTCAGGGAGAGGCTGCCTTTGCCGGCGAAGGCCAACGAATAGGCCCCGCGGGTGACGACTTCATCGGCAGGGAGCAAGCCGCTGATAATCTCGACATAGAGGTCGTTCATCATGCCGATGACGACCGGAGTTTTAATGAAAGCATTGGGCAGTTCGAAGTCCTTCACGTAAACGAAACGGTCAGCCGGATCACCTTGCAAAGCGCTGCGCGGGACGCGCACGACTCCGGTGCGTTTAGAGGTGATGATCGAAAATTCGGCGCGCATCCCGGGGCGGAGCCGGAACTCAGGATTGTCGACATGGAATGCGGCCTCAACGACTCCTTGTTTAGGATCGGCGATAGCTCCGAGATGTTCGAGATCAGCGGTGAACACTTCTCCGGATGCGGCGGCCACGGTGATGCGGGCTTGCTGACCTGATTTCAACTGACCCGCCAGATGCTCGGGCACACTCGCAAGTGCATAGACTTCGGAGAGATCGAGAATGTCGGCCAATTTCTTGTCAGGGCTGACCGGTTCGCCCGGAACAATGTAGGTCGCACTGATCAGGCCGGAGATGGGTGCGACCACATCAATCCGTGGGGGTGGGCTTCCGACCTGTCGGCTCTCGACGACGATGGCGACGTCGCCCTTTTTGATGAAGTGATCGTGCTTCACATTCACTTTGAGAGCGCGGCCGGCGATGCGGCTGCTGATCGCGGCGCGTCGGCCGGGATACACCTCGATGCGGCCGAGTGCGAAGATGGTTTCTTCGAAATCACCCGTTTCGGCGACCACGGTTTGGAGCTTTAAATTCTGCACGCCCGTATCATCCAAGATAACGGTGTCGGATGGAATGGATTGATCGATAGCCCACAGGTGAGCGCAGAGCAGGACGGAAAGTCCGAGAATTGAAATTGGATTTTTCATCGTGAGGTCAATGTGGCGGTGGTAAGGGGGAAGTCGGGAGCGGTCAGACTCTCGAGGTGTGCGAGGGAAATCACATAGGCGATTTCCACTTCGAGCAGTTCGCGTTGCAGGCTGATAAGTGCGCGCTGGGCATCGAGAACATCGATCAGCGGGAGCTGCCCTTCCGCATAGGCGCGTCGCACGAATTCATAAGCCTCCTGAGTTGCAGGTAACGCATCGCGGCGGAGACTTAGCACGGCGGTATGCGCGGCGATGAGATCCTGCCACGTGGCGGTGAACTGAGCATGCAGGCGATTCTCCACCGCGGCCACCGACTGTTCGGCTCCATTCAGATGCTCGCGGGCGGCCCGGATGTTTCCTTGGTTTCGATTGCGAAAGGAAAGCGGCACGGAAAGCCCGGCGACGAATCCGGCATCGGAGCCATTGCGCAGAAAATGAACTCCGGCACCGATGGTGATATCGGAAGAAGCCTGAGCCCGTTCGAGCTCAAGGTCGGAACGTCGGCTGGCAATGATCGCTTGTTGGAGGCTCAGTTCCGGATGTTCTCGAAGTCCGATTAGGAATCTACTTTCAACGGGCAATGCATCCGGCACCTGAACCGTGCCACTCAAAGTCGGCACGTCTGCGGACCGCTCACCCCACTGAGACGCGAGTTTGGTGCGAGCGCGGGCTAGTGCTGATTCGGCCTGGGCGTATTCGAGTTGCGAGGAGGCAAGGGCAGCCCGAGCCCGGGCCGGTTCGGCAAGTGAGGCGACTCCTGCCTCTACGCGTGCTTCCGCGGCCGCGAGTGTTTCCAGGGCGAGCACACGAGGTCCCGCCGCGAGCAAAAGCCTTTGCTGACTAGCCAGTGTTTCGATGTAGGCGAGGGTGGTCGCGCTGAGCACTTCGTGGCGTTGCACTTCGAGATTAGCGGTCACGAAATCACGATCGCGACGGGCCACCGCCAGTCTCTTGTTCCGCTTGTCGCCGCGTTCGAATCGCTGACTCGCTTTCACGGTGGTTTCGAATTCTTCGACACCGCGCAGGACGCCGGAGCCCCCGAAATTTTCGAGCGAAACATCGAGAGTCGGATTGGGACGCATCGTGGCCTGTTCGGTTAACGCCTCGGCGGCGCGTTCAGCAAAGCGGGCGGCGTTTAAGGAAGGATTGTGCTCGGATGCACGATACAATGCATCGGAAAGAGAGAGTGTGGAAGGTGATTCCTGAGTGTGGCCAACCGGAATGGCGGCGAGCACCGCCACCGCCCAAAGCGGGCGCGGCCAGTGAAGTAAATGGAAGGTGGACATAATCAGATTGAGAAGGAGACAGAAGATTGTGAATCAGCCCTGCGAACACGCCCAACGGCGATGTCAGGGCATGACGAGCCAAGGAAATTCCGTTCGCGCAGGAACGGATCAGGCGAGGTATCCGGGAGCGCGCGCAATGGGTGCGGCGCGCGAGATGAACTGCCACGAAGGGGCCATTTCAAGGGGCACGTCGGAACGTGCGGGCGAAATCATCCGGACGATAATCGTCTCGGGTGAGATTTTCGTCAGACAGCAGAGGCAGGACTGAATCATGGGAGCGGCCAGCTCAACTCGGTTCTGTTTGGCCTTGTAAACGGCGTCTTCGATTAACTCGCAGTTATCCGATTCGCATGCGGTCTGCGGTTTTGGAGCATCGCAGTCTTGATCCGAATCGTGGCACTCCATCGAAGAGGGCATCAGGCCCGCCGCTTCCAACCCGCAATGCTGCGTCGCCGGCAGCCAGAGGGTCAGCAACAGAAGAACAGCAATAGTCTGAAGGCGGGAAACCATGAGTGGGTAGAAACAGGGCGTGCGCGTGGATTTGTCAAGCGACAGCGGCTATTTGGCGGCGAGGCGGCGTTCGGCTTCGTGGAGGATTTTTTCGGCGCCGATGAATTTATGGTCGTCCAGACAAAGGCGACGGCGTTTGCCGTTGAGCTCATAGATGGCGTAGGCGATACCCTTGGCTTCCCATTTATGGCAATCGATTTCAATGATGCTATCGAAGGTGACTTTTTCACCACTGGGACCGGTGATGATTTCACCGTCGGCTCGCACGCTGCGGCGATGTTGGAGGAGCACCCAAACGGTGAAGATCAGGCCGATGGAGCCGGCCACGGCAAAGATGCCACGTTGGCCGGCTAGATCTCCATCGGTGCGATTTTTTGGGACTTTTTTCTTCAGGCCATGCACGGCGGCGTATGCCTCCCACGCCGCTTTGACCTCGGGGTTCTTCTCTTTCGGTTTTTCGTTTTCAGCTACGATATCGAAAGTGAGGCGCACGAGTTGTTGGTAGCGTTTCTCTTCGGCCGGCCAATAAATGTAGCCGTCAGAGGCAAACCAGAGGGCAGAGCCCCAGATCATCGCCCCCATAAAAATCATGCGGCGGCGCCATTCGGAAGAGATGCGTGCGTGGACATGCATGGCGTGAGGACAACGGGGGACAGTTTACCAAATCCCAGTGGAAATGGTCGGCCACCATTGGTCGAATTTTCCCATCTCAATGATCTCGATGATGACGATCACAGCGAGAAACCAAAACACCTCAGTCAAATTTCGGGTGAATAGTTTCGATGGCAGAGTGACACTATCAGGCATGACGAATTTGTTCAGACGTGGCCAGAAACGCGGGACCTCGTTGCAATAGGTGGCGTATGATTCACCAAAGAGTTCATGAAGCCGTCGTTCCTCTGCACGAATGACAAAATGGTAGTAGGTCAAAAATACGATCACACCGAACGCGAACAGCATGAAGTTTTGCAATGCTAGTCCGACCCCGCAGACTCCCAAAAACGAAAAAAAGTAGAGTGGATTGCGACAAAGTGAAAACGGGCCGTCCTGACAGAGTTCAGTATTTTTACGTCCGCCGATAAATCCGTAGGACCAGATTCGGCCGAGTGCTGCGATGAAGAGGAACAGGAATCCGGTAAGCTTCATCGCTACATGCCAACCGTCACCAAATCCTTTGGGGATCAAAATAAAGGCTGCGGCGAGCCATGCGATGGCGATTAAGAACGACACAGGTTTGCGCAGTATCTCACTTCTGAAGCGGTTGTTGGGAGAAGGAGAAGATGGCATGCGAAATAAGACGGGGGCAGGTTGTGTGGTGTTCAAGAACCAAACGGATCTGACTTGATTTTGAAAGTCGGGAATTTTGCCGTCTTATCCTGTGTTACGGAATGCATTTGCCGTGAGAAGGGGATGGCGGTGAGTTGCTCATATGTCTGATACGAATGAGTCGATCGAGCTGCCAATGGTGCGGGAGTATTTTCCGGAATTGTCAGAAGACACGCTTGGGCAACTGGGGCGATTAGGTGCGCTGGTTCGCTCGTGGAATGAGCGGCTCAATCTGATCTCACGCAAAGACGCCGAAAATCTCGAAGAGCGGCATCTACTGCACTCGCTGTTGATGACGAAGGTGCTACTTCCTGCGAAGGGGGCGAAATTTGCCGACATCGGCACGGGCGGAGGATTCCCCGGATTGGTGTTGGCGATTGTTTATCCGGAGTGCGAATTCAAGTTGGTTGATTCGGTCGTGAAGAAGATCACTGCAGTCGAGGCGATGGCGAAGGAGCTGGGGCTGACTAACGTGCGCGGGTTGCCGGTGCGGGTGGAGTCGATCAAGGAGAAGTTTGATTTTGTGACGGGACGCGCGGTGGCGGCACTGCCACGCTTTCTGGATTGGACGGCACCGCTCTTGCGACGAGGGGCGCACGGATCACCAGCCAATGGCGTGCTGTATTTTAAAGGCACGCTCTGGCGCGAGGAGTTGGCGGAGCACAAAGTGCAGCCGGCATCGGTTTGGCCACTTGACGAATGGGTGGCTCGCGAGTTTTTCGCAGAGAAGTTCTTGCTGCATTTCACTGCACCGATTGCAGTTCGAAATCAGTCCTAGCTCTGCCAGAGCTGGGGATCTAATCGAACGGGCTGGCCTGAGTCGATTGATTGGCGGGCAGCGACTGCGCAGGCGGTGGCGCGGTTGCCATCGCAGCCGGTTGCGTTTTGAGGTGTTTGGCCCGTGGCGGCGGCGTTGCAGAAATGTTCAAGAGCCAGACCCCAACCTTTGTCGGGAGCGTAATTGATTTGGGGTGGTGGCGGATTGCCAAGGCGTTGTCGTGCGTCAGTCCAAGCGGAGGCATTGGAGCTATCGGTCAGAACACCGGACTCGCGCATAGCGGTTTCATAGAAGCGGCGCTGTTCGGTGAGAGCCGCAAGCCCACGCTCTGCAAAGGCTTCGACGTGTCGATTGTCACAACGATCGTAAGGACGACCGGCGAAGGTGCTCACGGGTTCGAAATCGAGTAGGCCGTATGCGCGCAGCTCGACGTAGTCATCCATTTCGAAGAAGCGTCCTTCACCTAAGGCGGCCTCGGCGTATTCTTTGGGTTGTGCGAGCGAAGAGTGTGATGAGGAAAAAACTGTGGCGCGACTGCCGTTGCTGAATTCGATGGTCAGAATCGCATCGTTGGGGCGAGTCTCTCGGGCGTAGATTTCGATGGGCTCGGCCTTGAGTAGAAAACTCAACAGATCAAAGATGTGAACGGTTTCGGTGAGCAGGCGGTCGTTGGTTTTCCAGTTCTGTTCGGGCGGGCGAATGCGATCATCGTCGGCAATGCGATAGTAAACCGAAACCGGCCGATCGGTGGTCGCGAAGGCGCGCGCCATGATTTGCGAGGCGGGAGCAAAACGTCGGTTGAAGCCCACGGCGAGTGGCACGCCGCGTTTACGGGAAAGGCGATCCACTTCGAGACATTCCTCAACGGTCGGCGCGAGTGGTTTCTCGATGTAAACGGGTTTGCCCTGTTCGATCGCGGCTCGCGCGATTTGCGGATGCAATTTCGGCAACACGGCTGCGACAATGATATCAACCTCGGGATCGTTTACGACATCCTCCCAGCTGGTGCTTTGGCTGACGGGTTGATAGTGGTTAGCGACCTCAGTGAGTCGGGCTTGGTCGATATCGGCCAGGTGTTGCAGCACGAGGTTATCGCTACGGATGATCGTCTGGATGTGCTGCTGGCTCATGAATTGGCCGCAGCCAATGGCGCCGATGCGAAGAGAGGAGGGATTCATGCAGGGGATTCGTTGCGTAGCTGATCGAAGAAGTTAAGACCTTCTTTTTGGATCCAATTTGGGATTGCAAAGAAATCAGTCAGCACGAAGCCGAGTTTTTCGGCGGCGGGAACTTTACGGCTGCCTCGTAAGCGCATTTGAATCCATCGGGATCTGAGGAGCAGGGGCAGGGCGATCCATTCATCGGATGTTAGAGGACTGATGGATTGATAGCCCGCGAGGACGACTTGAGAGGCGGTGAAATTGGGTGTGAAGGGCTGAGTGAGACTGCGGATGTTATCCGGCTCAAATAGGGTCAACCGATCGGAAGCAAAAAACATCAGCGCATCGATGATATCGCGACTTCGGGCCTGCACGGCGAGGTAGTCAAAATCGTAGAGTGTGGCGATATCGGCGGCGCGAAAACGCACATTACCGGGATGGAAATCGCCATGGATCGCAGCGCGCGGGAGCGAAAGGTAGAGGGTATTTTCCAGTTCGTCGCGCCCTTGCTGGAGTAGATTATTGATGAGGCTTAGCTGTTCATGCGTGGCTTCATCGCTGGCCCGCGCGAGCAGTGTATCCATCAGTGATTGGAGCGCATCGGGATGATCTTCGCGCAATTTGATTTCGGACGTATTCACGAAATCGCTACCCAAGGTTGTGTGGAACTTTGCGAGAAAAACGCCTAGGTTGCGAAAGGCTTCAGGCGAACTGCCGATCCACATATCGCCATCGATCCACTCCAAAACTTCGATCACAGAATTCCCGTGATTGTAGAGGGTTTCGCCCGAAGACTGCAGCAAGGGGCGAGGGACGGGTAGGCCGGCATCGGCCAATTTGATCAGAGCTTGATGAGTTAAGGTCGACTGGCTCGCATCCGAAAATTCATCCGGCCTGATGCGCACGACATAGCGCCCGTCACTCGTATTGATGGTCCACTTCGGAGTGGCGGTGCCACCCAGTGCTTGGATGGATTGCACAGCACCCAAGTCGTAAGCCGAAGCAACTATAGTGATAAATTTTTGTAGATCAGGGGGATTCACATCAGGGGGATCTATCAGAAGTTACCTTTTGAATTTCCGCTCATGTAGCAAACAGAAGATCACCGGAGTCACGATGAGGATGTGCAGCAGCGAAGAAACCATGCCACCAATCACGGGAGCCGCGAGGGGGCGCATGATTTCGACCCCGGTGCGGTCGAGCCAGAAGATTGGCGTGAGTGAGGCGACGGTCGTGACGACGGTCATCACCTTGGGGCGCAATCGCAGGCGTGCGCCTGACTTGATCGCTGTGACCAGCGCTTCGCGGTCAAACTTCTCGCCGAGTTCGGCGCGAGCTTTCGTCACCGCTTCGTTCAGATAGACGACCATGACGACACCCGTCTGAATCGCGGTGCCAAACAGAGCGATGTAGCCCACCCAGACGGCGACGCTGAAGTTGTATCCGAGAATGCCTTGCAGGATCACGCCACCAGTGAGTGCGAACGGCACGGCGAGTAAGACGTGGGCCGCTTCGGCGATTGAGCCGAAGGTCACTGTGAGCAAAATGAAGATGATCACGATCACGATGGGGAAGACGTAGAGTAGCGTGGTGTTAGCTTTGAGCTGCTGCTCGTATTGGCCGGAGTATTCCACGCTCATACCGGGGGCGAGTTTCAAGTCCTGCTCAATCCGGGTTTTGATCTCATCCACGAAACCACCGAGATCGCGGTCGCGCACATTGGCCTGCACGAAGACGCGCAGCCGTCCGTTCTCACTCGAAATCTCACTAGGCCCGATCACGCGTTTGATATCCGCGACTTGCCGCAGCTGCACGCGCGCGCCGGAAGGAGTGGGGATGGGGAGCTCGCCGAGTTTCTCGATATCGTCGCGATCCGCTTGTTCTAAACGCACCTGAATTGGCCAATGTTCGCGACCTTTCAACGTGACGCCAGTCGTGCTGCCGCCAAGCCCGGTTTCGACATAGTTCAATACGTCATCGACACGCAATCCGTAGCGGCCCAAGTCGCCTCGTCGCACCGCGATTTCCAGATAGGGCTTACCAACCACACGCGATGGAGCGACTCCGCTGGCGCCCTGAACTTGCTCGATGATACGTTGCATCTCGTAGGCTTTGTTTTGGAGCGCAGCGAGATCGTCACCAAAGATTTTGACTCCCACCTGGGCTCTAATCCCCGTGCTCGTCATGAGGATGCGATTTTCGATGGGTTGGAGAAATCCCGGAGCGTAGCCCGGCACTTGCGAGAGTTTGGTGGATAGCTCGGCGATGAGCTTTTCCTTCGTCATGCCTTCACGCCATTCGGACTCAGGCTTTAGCATGATGGTGGTTTCAATCATCTCCACGGGGGCGGGATCAGTGGCGGTATCGGCGCGACCGAGTTTGCCGGCGGCGGTGACGACTTCCGGGAAACTGCTGATCACCTTGTCCTGCCAGCTCATGATTCGTTGGACTTCAGTCAACGATGTGGCGGGTAATAATACCGGCATGAAGAGCAGCGAACCCTCGTCGAGCGTCGGCATGAATTCGCGGCCAAATCCAGAAGTATGCTGTGCGATTGAATCGGGTAGTTTCTGATTGATTGACCGCGGCAGGCCGAATGCGAATAGACTGCTGAAAACCAGAAGAACCGCGGCGAGTGAGAGCACGGTTTTGCGATGAATCAGGGCCCAATTGAGCAGAGGATCGTAAATGCGGAGGAGTCCCTGCATCAGGCGATTCTTGTTCTCTGGTCGAAAGGGACCGCGCACCAATAACGTGCAGAAAACCGGCACCGCAGTGATAGCCATCAAGACGGCACCAAGCAGGGCGAAGCTCTTGGTGAAGGCGAGCGGGTGGAACAGTTTTCCTACTTGCCCGGTGAGCAGAAATACGGGCACGAAGGCCAGAATAATGATCGCCATCGAAAAGAACATCTGACGACCGACTTGCTTCGCCGCGATGAGCGTGAGGTTGAAAATCTCTTTGGGAGTGAGTTGTAGGGCGGGATCGCTGATCCCGCCAGTTTGAGAGATTTTTGATTTACGAAAGGCGAGATCAGGCGATCCCGCCCTACAACGCTTTTCTTCGAGGGCGCGTTCGCAATGTCGGATCACATTTTCTGTCATCACGATCCCGGCATCGACGAGGACGCCGATCGAGATCGCGATACCTGTCAGCGACATGATGTGCGATGGGATACCGAACTGATCCATCAGAATAAATGAAATCAGGATCGAAGCAGGCAGCGGCAGGGTGACGATAAGGATGCTGCGGAAATGAAAGAGGAACAGAATATGTGCGAGCGTCACTAGGATGATCTCTTCGGTGAGCGCGTGCTTGAGCGTATTGATCGCGCGTCCGATCAGATCGCTGCGATCATAGAAGGGCTCGACAGTGACGCCCTCGGGCAAACCGGGGGTGAGGGTGTCGATGCGCTCTTTCACAGCTTGGATGACCCTCCACGCATTTTCGCCATAACGCATCACGACGATCCCGCCAACGGCGGCGCGACCATTGATATCGAGTGCACCGCGGCGAAACTCACCTCCGATTCGGACGGTCGCGATGTCACGCAGATAGAGTGGCGTGCCATTGCGTGATTGAATGACAATCGATTCGAGGTCGGTTGCGTTTTCCACGAGTCCGATTCCGCGCACGACAAACTCCGCGCCATTTTCCTCAATCGTTTTTCCGCCGACATTGCGATTGCTCTGGCTGACAGCATCGAACACCTGGCCCAACATGACACCGTATTGGTTGAGCTTCAGTGCGGATACCTCGATCTGCCACTGGCGCACATAGCCGCCGATGCTGGCGACTTCGGCGACGCCGGGAACCGAGGCCAGTTGGTAACGGATATAAGTATCCTGCACTGCGCGCAATGAGCCCAAGTCCTGCTTCCCTGATTCGTCATGGAGGTAGTATTGATAAACCCAACCCAGCCCCGTGGCGTCGGGCCCGAGTCGAGCCGTGACGCTTTCCGGCAAGGTTTCGCCCAGTGAATTCAGTCTCTCCAGCACGCGAGTGCGCGCGAAGTAGGGATCGATCTCATCGCCGAAAATGACCGTAAGAAACGAGAACCCGGACATCGAGGTCGCGCGGACGTTTTTGACTCCGGCCAGCCCTTGGAGTGAAACGCTGAGTGGGTAGGTGATTTGATCTTCGACTTCCTGTGGGCTACGACCGGGCCAATCGGCATAGACAATCACTTGGTTTTCGGAGAGATCGGGGATGGCATCGATCGGCACGCGTTTAAGCGCGACGAGGCCCCATCCGCAGAGCCCGAGAAAAGCGCAGACGACGATGAAGCGGTGGTGCAGCGACCAGGTGATGATACGGTTGATCATGGTAGGTGCGGGTTATTCGATTTCATCGCCACACGTGAGCATGGCCGATCCGAAGAATGGATTGCGCAGTTCTGCGGCTCGCGAGAGCCAGCGGCCTTGGCCGAGGACCGGAGTCATCGGGCATTCGTAAACGTGAAGCCCTTCGCGGTGATGCAGATGTAAGCGCATCACTTCAGTCGCGAGCACGCTGCTTAACGGCTCAAACACACGTCGCGCGCTGAGAAGGTCTACGGGATCTTCCAGCGTGTTTTCGTATTTTGCCAAAGGACCATCGCTCGCATGGGCGTAGCCAGAAAAATAGTTTTTCAGAGCTGCTCGCAGATTCGGAAGCCTGCTCCGATACGCAGCCAGATCGTCAGCAGCGAGATCACTCGCGGCATCAGCGGCGGCGAACGTGAGTGGCTTTAGAAGGGCATATCCCTCGTCGTCTGCTACGGGCGTTTCCATCGACACGGTTGAGGAGTGATGGTCGTATTTGTTGACTTCGCCGGTGATGGCGGCTTGGGCGAGCTGAGCTTGTCCATCGAGAATCAGACCGCCCGATGAAACTACTTTTTCTCCCATTCGAAGGTCGCTGATGACTTCCGCATGAGTGTCTCCGATCCGACCCAGTTGAACCCGACGCGCGAGGTATCCGCCTTCATCCTGAGCGACATACACGATGGGCTCGGATCCGTGTTGCAGAACTGCGCTGCGTGGGACGAGCAACAGATCGGAGATCGTTAGCTTCACCTGAGCTTCGCCGGTTTGCCTGTGCAGGAGCTTCCGATCTCGATTGGGCAGCACGGCCCGGATGCGTGCGGTGCGGGTGGTTTCGTTTAGATTGGGATCAATAAACGCCACGGGCTCGCGGTAGACGCGGCCCGGTTGAGAGGTCACAGTGACGGCGACTTCCTGACCAGTCTGCAACCACGCCAAGTCGGGTTCGTAAACGTCGAACACAAACCACATCGAGGTGAAGTCTGCGATTTCGAAGAGCTTATCTGTGGTCTCGACGTATTGGCCTTCGTAGACGAATCGGGAAACAATCGTGCCGGAAACCGGCGCGCGCACATTGACCATCGAGACCGGATCAAGGGTGTGTTCGAGAATCTCGATTTCCATTTTTGTGAGACCGAGATCGAGGAGCCGTTCGTGCGCAGCCGCGAGTGCCGATGGAGGGAAGGCATCACCGCCTTTGAGCCTTTCGACATACTCACGCTGAGCGGTGAGCATTTCGGGACTGAATAGGGTGGCGAGTGGAGAGCCCGCTTTCACCTCGGCCCCGACGTATTTCACGCCGAGAGATTCGATCCGGCCCGGCACTCGGGCGGCGAGGATGCGATGACTCGTGTGATCAGCTTCCACTATACCAGTGACGCGAAGTGTGCGAACTAGTGAACCGTGATGGACCTCCGCGGTTTCGACGCCGACCACACTGGCGCTGGCCGGACTGAGTTTAACGAGATTGGGATCGTCAGACGAAGTTGACGGCTTGACCTGCGCCACCAGAGCCATGCCACAGATGGTGCACTTATCGCCGGCCCCGGCGGATTTGATCCACGGGTGCATGGGGCATTGATAAACCGGTTGGTCGGCCGCAGAGAGCAGCGTGACGACTGATAAGAAGAGTAGGGATGTGAGAAATGACTTCATGATTTGATCTCCAAAAAGGAACTGACGAACGGAACGTGCCGGTGCGTGAACGCAGAGAGGCTACGTGTTGACTGGCAGCCCACGCTGATGCGCGGACACATTACTCCTGTGGGATCAAATCAGGAAACTGCAGTGCGCCTGAAATAGAGGCGTATCTACAGTGAGCTCTGTCGAAACAGGAGCTTGGGGCTGAACTGAATTGTCAGCCGATTTCGCATAAGCGGTATAAAATGGAATGTGCGCTGGAGTATTGGCTTTGGCGATGCGACGTGTTTCCGAACGCGTTTCTTTGGCGGGACGATCCAACGCGACGGAAGGAGGTGGCGGTGGAGGCGCGCAATCCGGCATCTCGCACGAGCCGCTCTGCTCACAACAGCAAGACTCGGCTTGCTCAGTGGCGACCACAACCGGCTGCACCTTCGCAAAGGCGAGGGGACAGATCACGAGCATGAGCCAGACTAGACGTTTCATTCGGTGGAAAACGTAGCTATTCCGCAGCGGCGGGCAAATTTAATTCTCAGCTGATCGTGCGGAGTTGCACGCTGTCTACGAGGCGGTCTTGCGAAAGGATATCAGTGGCGATGATGAGTTTGTCGCCGGTCTTGATCCGTCTCAGTCTCTTCAGATGCGCAATGGCGTTTTCAATCGTAGCATCGGGTTCGCTGGCGAAAGGCATGAGGAAGGGTTCGACGGCTCTGAGTAAACGGAGCTGACGAAAGAGTTTCTCGTTCGGCGTGAAGGTGAGAATGGGCGCACGAGTGGGGCGCTGTGCGGCGAGCCCGTGGGCCATGAATCCGCGACGAGTAAATGTGAGTATTTTCGAATGCGCGATCTCGTTGGCCAAGACGACGGCGGAATGAAGAACTTTCATGCGATCGCCCGTAAAGACAGCGATCTGACCCTCCACGGTGTCTTCCTCAAGTTCTATTCGGCGGGCGATTTTTGACAGAATCCCAACGCATTCGGTGGGGTATTTCCCGATGGTAGTTTCGCCGGAAAGCATCACGCAATCGGCGAGCTCGTAAACGGCGTTGGCGACGTCGGTGATCTCGGCACGCGTAGGTAGCGGTTGGGTAATCATCGACTCTAACATGTGGGTCGCGACAATCACGGGGCGCCCTTGCGCGAGACAGCTACGCACGGCGCGACGTTGAATCACGGGGAGTTCCTCAAAGGGGCATTCGATGCCGAGATCACCTCGCGCGACCATGAGGGCATCAGCCGAACGCACGATCGCATCGAGATTGGTGATACCGGATTGATCTTCGATTTTTGCGATGATGCGCACATTCGATTCTTTTTCGGTCAGAAAATCGCGCAGTAGGGTTATATCGTCCGCCGAACGAACGAACGAAAGTGCGACGAAATCGATCTCTTCTTCGAGGCCGACCGTCGTATCAGCGCGATCCTTTTGGGTAAACGAGGGGAGGTTTACTTTCACGCCGGGAAGATTGATGTGGCGGCGCGATTTGATCTCCCCCGGGATCAAGACTCGGCAGCGGATATGAGCGTCGTGCTTTTCGAAAACTTCGAGGCTGATGAGGCCGTTGTCCACGAGGACGGTGTCACCGACTTTAATGTCGTCGACGAGGTCGCGGTAGTTGACGTCCACAGAGCGCACCTTCTCAGAATTATCGCGATCAATCTCGGGTTTGACGTTGAAATCGAAAATTTCACCGACTTTCAATTCGAGTGGGATATCGACATCGCCGGTGCGAATTTCCGGTCCTTTGATGTCCATCATGATCGCGATGTCGCGATCTATCTTCTGCGAAACTTTGCGGATTCGGCGAATGATCATCCGCGTCCATTCATGGGAGGCGTGGGCCATATTGAGTCGCGCAATGTCGACTCCACTTAGGATGAGCTTTTCGAGATTCTCTTCGCTTTCGGTTGCGGGACCGATGGTGGCGATGATCTTAGTGCGGCGAATATCGGATGACATGATCGATTATGAGAGCTTAATGAATGGCGTATCGCCGCCGGGTGAAACGATTGAAATATGGCAGTCGAGTGCTTCGACCGATGGAGCGAAGGCGGCTTGCACTGCATCGAGACTATTGCAGTCGCGGCTGAGATGCGCGAGGTAGATATGTTGCCAGCGGGGGCTCGCAATCTCGGCGATGAGATCATGCGCGGCGGTATTGGATAGGTGGCCGTGGCGACCTTTAATGCGCTGCTTGACTGACCAGGGGCGCTTTGAATCGGAATCGATCAGGTCGAGGCAGTAGTTGGCTTCGATAACGAGAATGTCTGCATCGCGAATGTGTTCACGAATGTGTGCAGGCACATGCCCCAGATCGGTGACCCACGCGAGACTTTGGCGAGGAGAAAAGAGATCGCCATGTCCATGGCTGATGTGAAATCCCACGGGTTCCTGTGCATCGTGAGGGACAGCAAAGCTGCGGATTTCAAGATCGCGAAAATTGAATGTCGTGCCGGTTTCGAAAATTTGCCACGTGATCTGGTGCTTGAGGGAGCGCTGGAGGCTGCGTCGGGTCGGATCGTTGGCGAAGACTTGGATGTGTGGGTGTTTGGCTAGTCCTTTGAGTGCAGCGCTGTGATCACCGTGTTCGTGAGTCAGGAAGATGGCGTTGATGTTGGCGAGTGATTCGCCGGAATCCGCGAGCATCGCTTCAAGCCGCCGCACCGAAAACCCCGCATCCACCAATATTTTGGTGTCATCAGTCAGGAGGAGAGCGGCATTGCCGGAACTCCCACTACCAAGGATGCGAAAACGAAGAGGCACGCACCGAGGCAATGCGACTCAGATACGAAGGCAAGGCTCAGCAGAGAAATACGTAAAAGTCTGTTACCAAGACCGAGTTGACCGAGAGGTTTTTTGTGCTACCTCTGTTCATTCATGACCGTAAAAGCTACTCGAAGTTCATCAACCCGCACTCCTGGTTCCACCGATAAGGTGGCAAAAGTGCGTCCTCAGAAGGGTAAGGTGATTGTTACGCGGCAGGTGCATTTCAATTCGGCGCACCGATTATACAATCCGACCAAGAGTCAGGCTTGGAATAAGAAGCAATATGGACTCTGTACCAACCCACACTGGCACGGACATAATTATGTGCTCGAAGTTTCGGTGAAGGGTGAACCCGATCCGGTGACGGGTTACTTGATCGATTTGGGCGAGCTGAAGCGCATTTTGAACACCGCCGTGGTGGAAAAGGTGGATCATCGTAATCTGAACGAGGAGGTCGCCTTTCTGAAGGGGATCATTCCCTCGACCGAGAATCTTGTGATTGCTTTTTGGAATCAGATCGCACCGCGCATCAAGCACGGGCAGTTACACTGCGTGCGACTTTACGAAACTCCCCGCAACTACGCAGAATTTTTCGGACCTGAGGTCAGCTAACTCCGCATCTGTGGGGCTACGGTTATCGTCACAACCGCCTGGCCAGTAATCAAAAAACGATATGAAAAAGAAACCCATGTATCTCCACCGCTCAGCGGATGGATCCGACGCGAAGATTAAGAACGAATATGATGCGAAATTTCGCTCCACCGAGGCTTACCGCGAATCGCTACCCGACATGATGGAAGCCGCGCACGACGCGATCCAAGGGGCCAATGTGCCGATCCAGCAAGTGGGGGTGCACAATTTTAAACTCCCGCTGAAGTTCCGCACGAAGCAGAAGGAAATTCATACGCTGGAAGCGAGTATCACGGGCACGGTATCGTTGGAAGCCGAGCTCAAGGGGATCAACATGAGCCGTATCGTGCGCTCATTTTATGATCATAAAGATGAGATATTCACGAGTGAATGGATGGGCAAGATCCTTAAGTCCTACTTGAAGAAAGTGGAGACGAAGGATGCGCGCCTGAAGATCGCCTTCTCTTACCCCATGGTGCATACCAGCCTACGCAGTGGCCTCGAAGGGTTTCAGTATTACGACGTTGCGTTTGAAGGTGTGATGACGGGTGATGGCACCTATCGGCGCTTCATTCACTTCGACTTTGTCTATTCATCGGCCTGCCCGTGCTCAGCTGAGCTGAACGAACATGCGCGTGAGCATCGCGGTGCTTATGGCGTGCCGCATTCGCAACGAAGCAAAGCGAGGATCACGGTCGAAGAAGAGAAGGGTAAAAAACTTTGGATCGAGGATATGCACAAGCACTGCCTCAACGCGCTTAAAACCGAGACCCAAGTAATGGTGAAGCGCGAGGATGAGCAGGCTTTTGCGGAGCTCAACGGTGCTTACCTGAAGTTCGTCGAAGATGCCGCGCGTCTGCTCTACCGTGAGTTTGTAAGCGATAAGCGCATCAAAGATTTTCGAATCGCCTGTTCGCATCTCGAATCCCTGCATTCGCACGATGCCGTGAGCGTGATCTGCAAGGGCGTGAAGGATGGCTTCAAAGCCGACTTCATGGACTTCGGGTCGTTGGTCTGTTGATACGGTGAAATCTTTCTCGTTCTCTTAATCGTTCTCATTCTCAATTCGAAGTTATGAGTAAGAAGAGAACAAAGAAATCGCCTGTAGTCCTAATCACGGGTGCGTCACAGGGGATCGGGGCGGCGATTGCGAAGACGTTTGCTCGTGAGATCAAAGGTTGTCGGATCGCACTGGTGGCAAGGACGGCCAAGAAGCTCCCGACGGTGCAGCGCGGTTGTGAGCGACTGGGAGCAAAAGCAGTGAGCTTCTCCTGTGATGTAAGCGATGACAAGGCCGTGGCGAAATTGAAGCGTGCGGTAAAGAAGGAGTTCGGTGCGATAGATGTCTTGGTGAACAACGCGGGATCGTTCTCCGGTGGGCCTTTACTGAAGTTCAGCGTGGAGGAGTTTGATCGCATGATCGCAACGAACCTTCGCAGTGTTTTCCTGATGTCGCGAGCGTTTGTGCCGGGCATGGTGAAGGCGAAGCGAGGGGATGTTTTTAATATGAGCTCAATCGCTGGACTCGTGGCCTATCCCGGTGGGTCGGGCTACTCAGCGGCGAAGTTTGGCGTGACCGGCTTGAGTAAAGTGATGCGCGAGGAAATGAAGGAAAAGGGTGTGCGGGTGTGCACGGTCTATCCGGGCGCAACGATGTCTCCTTCATGGGACGGAGTGGATATCCCTGCCGAACGTATGATGCCGGCCGAAGATGTCGCGCAGGCATTCTACGATGTTTATCGGATGAGTCGCCGGACGGTGGTGGAGGAGATTGTGCTCCGGCCACAGCTGGGTGACTTGTAGATCAGGAGCTATTCCCAATCGCAGAGACTCGCGACGTGATCTGCTGATCCGTCGCGTTGCCAACCATCGAGTTGGGCTTGGTCCTTGAGCTGTTGTCCCCGTTGGCGTTCAACCAAGGCGAAGGTGCTGGCGACATCGGTCAGCGTTGTCATGTCGCCCCAGGCTTTGGTGTAGGACTCTTCATCGCCGGGGCAGACCACGATGCAGAATTCTTCGATGCCAGCTCCAGCGGCCTCGCGGAGAATGATTTCGAGGGCGGATCGTTTCGTGCCTTCACCATCGATCAGCATCTGCAAGGGCAGGTTACGTTGATGGGGGTTAGCTGCGTAGATAAGGGCTTGCCGGATGCTCATGGTTTGATGGCAGGAGATATTTGGGAGCCAATGGTTCCAACCCAATTGATTGAAAGAATCGGAAGCGATTCGACGGTTCTTGTGGCGCGATGGCGTCGGCGAACTACGACTTCGACAATGAAGCCGGCTCTTGGTTGTGGAGCTGTTCAGAAAGAGAGACCGACGTTCGATTTGCGGCGCGGGTGCCAACCTTTTGAAAGAAGAGATTATTCGGAACCTGATGAGTTGTGTTTTCCTCGGTCTGCAGCGTGGTGAAAAAAAGTTCAGATCGATGACTCGGCCTTTGATTTTCTCCGTGGAGACTCGATCTCGTCACCGATATTGAAGGGGCGCATCAACAGGATTAGCACGGTCGCGGAGACATTGCTCAGCATGCTCCAGACCGCGACGAAACCAATCGCGATCATGGCAAGCACAGTGGAGAGCATGGCCCAAATCCCGCCCAGATTGAATCCGAAGATGCTGAGAATTACGATCACCGTGATGAGGCCGATAACCAAGCGTGCAAGTTTGCGGATCGGCATGACGTCAGCCTCGCTTAAGGCAGTGCGAAGGCAAAGAGGAGGAGGCTGCGTTCGGTGATCAGGTTGATCAAAATTCCTACCAGCAAGGCGGCAATTGCGATTCGCGGAAGGTAGGTTTGGAAAGTCTCAATGAGAAGAGTCGTGTTCATAGTGGCGTTCGAGCTTAGCTCGATGCAGGAGGAGGATAAGTGGGCGTGGCTCCGTATTGAGAGGATACCCATTCACCTAAGCGACAGGCCACCGCGAGACATTCGGCATCGGTGTGATGGCCGGGAATGAGATTCGCGATTAAGGAGGCGAGGAAGGCATCGCCGGCGCCAATCGTATCAATGACTTGGACTTTCTGGGCGTCTTCCCAATGCCAAATGTCGTTACGCAGAAGACCCGCACCGCGTTCTCCCGACGTGATGCAAATCGTGGTGCAACCCGTCTGTTTGGCGAGAGCTCGCGAATCGGATTCCTCACGACCAGCTTCTTCAGTTTGATCGCAGGCGATGTGAGCCGCTTCGGCGGCATTGAGTTTTAGGAGCGTAGATTGACTGGCCAAAATGCGGACGCGATCAAGGTCGTCATGTGGTGCGCGGAGATTGACGTCGAAGATGCGCCACGCGTTTTCGGGCATAGTGGCCAGTAGCCGATCGAGGGCGAATTGGTTGAAAGAGGCACGCTGGGCAAGCGAGCCAAAGATAATGCCTGTTCCGTCCATGGCGGCCTGCAACGAATCCTGATCGGTGGTGATTTGATCCCAAGCGACACTCGGCATGAACTCGTAAGTCGCGTCGCCATTGGGCGCGATGTCAGCCAGCACATAACCAGTCGGTAGGCCCGGATGCCTCCCGATGGTATCCGTGTTCAATCCCCAACCTTTGATTCGACGGATCAATTCGTCGCCGAGCTTATCGTTTCCCACCGCCGTGATGAGGTTTACCTCTGCGCGGTGGTTATGAAGGTGGTAAGCGACGTTGAATGGTGCGCCTCCAGGAAACAATCCGACCGGCAAAAAATCCCACAAGATCTCACCGAAACAGAGTAATTTGAGCTGATCGGTTTTCATGGGGGATGACGATTGGTGGGTTAGGTGTGGATCACAGTTGCGAGACGCGGTAGCCATGGCGGTCGGAATTAAATACCTCGTCGTGAAGTTTAACTCCCAGTCCCGGTCGGGTGGGTAAATTCACGTGCCCGTTTTCGATGACGGGGAGTTCGTCGATCAGCTCTTTATAGAAACTGCGAATATGGGCGCGCACGGATTCTTGATAGCAACAGCCCGGCACTGCCGCATTCACGTGAATGCCGGCGTAAAGCGTGAGGGGACCGGTGCAGTCGTGCATGGTGGTCGGAATGTTGTAACCCTGCGCGAGATGAGCGATGCGCACGGTTTCAGAGATACCGCCAGCCCAAGTAGGATCGACCATCACGAAATCGGCGGCGTTGGTTTCGAGCACGCGCTGATAGTGCGGACGATGCAGGAGCATTTCGCTGGCCGAGATGGGCATGCGACTTTGCTTCCGGAAATCAGCGAGGGTCTCGAGATTGTCCATCTTGAGAATATCTTCGAGCCAGAGTGGTTGGATCTCACGTAAGGCTTCGGCAATCCGCAGCGCGGCAGGGAGCATGAAGAACCCGTGGCCATCGATCATGATCTCTAGTTTATCGCCGACGGCCTCGCGGATCTTCTGCAGCGGTTTGATCGCGTGATTGAGATCTTCGAGGCTGATGCGCATGCCACCGGAACGATGGGCCGCCTGATCGAAGCACCAGACCTTCATGCCGGAGTGGCCTTCTTCGATTAGCTCCTGGGCGAGCCCAACGGGATCGTGAAAGAGTTGATAGCTGTCGTTGAGTGGCCCGGGTTCGCCGAGATTGCCGTAGCCGGGCCATCCGGGTTTGCCGCCGGGGCGACGTCCGTAGTTGGGATTGCCGCAGCTATTATAAACTGGCACTTGATCGCGCACGGGGCCGCCGAGGAGGCGGTAGATGGGCTGATTGCAGACCTGTCCGAGAATATCCCACAGCGCGAGATCGACCGCAGAGATGGCACGCATCTCGGCGCCACCGATCCCGAAGTTGCCGAACCGTTCGTAGAAGAAACGCCAGTGGCTTTCGACCGACATCGCATCGGCGCCGAGTAAACGTTCCGACATCCAGTCATGCACGAGAGCAGCGGTCGCGCCTGGTCCGTAATACGTTTCACCGTGACCGATGATCCCTGCATCAGTGTGAATCCGCAGAAGCATCAGGCTGCCCATCAGATCGTTGGGATTAACCGTTTCGATTTTGGTGATCTTTACCGAAGCGTCAGGAGAGGTGTTGAGGTAGGGTAGCATGGGGATTGAAAATGACGTTAGCTAAGCAGAGTGGGGGTGATCGCTTCCTCGGTGGCGCTGTTATCGCCCCGGGAAACACGATAGGCTTGTTTCCCTTCACGCCAATTTATGGCCTGATCGAATTGCTCGTCAATGAAGTGCAACGCCACGCCATCTTCAATTGCATAGCCATCGCTCAAGGTGCCATCACCGACAAAATCTAAGTAGGAGGGGCGTCGCGCGGGTTCGCCATTGTAGTGGGGTGAGCAGCTCCCTTTGAGCCATCCCAAACAATCGAGTGGTGTGAGAGGCAAACCGTTTGAATCGGTGTGGCCTTGCTCGAACCAGCAGATCGCTCCTGCGCTGCCTCCGGCCAGAACGGTGCCCTGATCGTAAAGGTCGCGAATGATATCGTGCAGCCCCCATTCGCGCCAGATGGCGAGCATCGCACGAGTGTTTCCGCCGGTCACGTAGATGATGTCCGCATCCGCGAGATGGGCTCGCCAATCGGGCTGCGGATCACGAAAGAAGGAAAGATGAAACGGACGGCATTCGTATTGCGCGAAAGTGTGATCGAAGCGGTCCGTGAACAGCTCACTATCTCCGTAAGCGGTCGGGATGAGACAAATTTTCGGATTGGGGCGCCGACTGAGGTTGAGAATATAACGGTTCAACGCCGGAGCGTCTTCACCATTGTGAAATCCCCCTCCGCCGAGCGTAACTATGTGCCGATGCATTGAGGTGTTATTGTCGCCAAAAGTGGGCTTTGGTAAACAGTCAATTTGTTCAGGATACCTTCCCATACTCAGAACTTGCCCGAGCTGTATTAGCTCTTAGTCACATTCAATTCTGATCTGATATCACGTTCATGCTGCTCTGCTGGAACAGAATAGTCTAGCGGGCGTCTTAGACTAGAGTTTAACGACTGAATCTTTCCCTATTTGAAACAGATAAATCATAGTCCCAGAGGCACGGTTGCTCGCGGTTGGCTCATCATAGGCGGCATTGTCGGGCTGTCCTTACTCGGGCTGGTCTTGGTTTCCCTTCCTGATCTGAATGTGCGAAATTCAGCGGTTGCGGCCTCGGATAAAGAACCGGTCGTCGCGACCGACCATCCAGATGAATTCGCTCCCGAAGAATCTGTATCCTATTTGCCAAAACCGAACACAGAAGTGGTGGTGAAGGAGGGGGCCGATCAAGCGATTCCGGTATCAGAGATTCTACCCGAACTCACGGATGCACTTAAAGATTGGCGCAACTTCAACCCTGCGACGCTGCAAGTGAGACTGTTTGGTGACACGGTCGTGGCTTTTACGCGCGTCTCATTCACGGAGAAAAATGGCCGCACGACTTGGATTGGTTCTTCGTCGATCGATGGTGGCTGGTTGGTCGCGGTGGCTTCGGAGTTGGGTTGGCATGCCGCAGTGAGTTTTGAGCAGGGCAATGCCTATTCGATCGATCTGGGTAAGCAGGGAGTGATCCGAGAAGCCAACCCTGATGAGATTGAGTTTGGTCCGATGGTTCGGCCACCAGAGCCGGTGACGAAAGCGAGTAGTTTGGAAAATAGGGAGACGGCGGAAGTCAATGAATCCACGATCTCCGCAGATGAGCTGCCTATTTCCCCCTCTGATGTGGCAGTGTTTTATGATCGGGACGCAGAAACAAAGGCGAAGGCACAGATTGCGACGACGTCGTCGACGCAGACAGCGCATGATTATTTAACGAATCTTTTTCAGGCCACCTTTGAAATGGCGAATATCTATCTGATCGAGAGCGACGTTCAGAATTTACAGTGGAATATCTTGGTCGTGGAAAAGATTCCTTATTACGAGGTGGGTGGATTTACCTCGATGGAGCGTGAATTGACGATGATGGACCGAGGCACGGAAGAAGCTGGGGCATTCATGCTGGCTTCAGCGAAACGAAATGGGGCGGATCAATTACTCCTGATCGTGGGCGGAACTCGCGATTATTCGGGAGTGGCTTACACGCCGGGAAATGAAGCCGTGGTCTATTGGTATAATGATGGGGTCTTACCCTACGTGGTCGCACACGAACTGGCCCATAACTTTGGTTGTTCTCATGATCGTGTGACTGCGAAGGCGACTGATGGTGATGGTAGGTATAGTTATGGACACGCATTCACGGGGGGTTTCAACGTCGGTTTCGGCACGATTCTTTCTTACAAAGGATTCCGAGTGGGCCGCTTTAGTAATCCAGATATATCCTATGAAGGAGCGGCGACCGGAGTGGCCGAGACGCAACCCAAAGCGGCCAACAATGCCAAGCAACTGAGACTACGTGCGGCCGCGATGTCCGCCACGCGTGCTTCGTCGGTGGCTCCTGTGATTATCACTCAACCCTCAGGCACCACGGTGAATGTTGGAGAGAGTTTCACTCTTACAGTCGAGGCATCGGGGGGCACTCTCACTTACGCATGGTTTAAGGGTGGGGGAGCGTTGGCGGGAGCGGTGAGCAGTAGTTATACGAAATCCAGTGCTACGACCGCTGATAGTGGGGCCTATACTGTGGTGGTGAATAACGGGGTAGGCAGTATTACAAGCGCGTCTGCCACTGTTTCTGTATCTGCTCCCTCAAATCCGGTGACGACGACTAGTGTTGCGAGCACCAGTAGTGGAGGCGTGGGAGGAGGCGGTGGTGCACCTAGCATTTATACACTGGTCGCTTTGGCCGGATTGGCGTGCCTCCGCATCCTGAGACAACTACAGCGAGGAGTTTAGCTCCTGTGCGCTGCAGTTTCAGTATCTACGCCTGCTTGAGCTGATCGATAGTTAAGAGACTGGTCAGCGACAGATCTTCTTTCTCAAGATTTTCGCGACCCCCAGATTGGCGATCAATGACACAGACCACATCGTTGATGATCGCGTCGTCGGCTCGCAGGGTGTGAACCCCATCGAGAATTGCTCCGCCAGATGTGACCACGTCTTCGACGATTAGCAGCCGCCGATCTTTGACTTCGCCGCGTTCAGCGTAACGACAGGTGCCGTATTCCTTCTCGGTTTTACGGATAAACAGAGTCGGCGTGCCCGTGATTTGGGAAAGCATGGTGGCGATGGGAATGCCGTCTATTTCCAATCCGGCGAGCGCATGGTAGTCGCCAGTAATTTTCGTAGCGAGTTTCTCCGCAATATCCTTCAAGAGCACGGTATCCGCTTCGAACCCATACTTGTCAAAATACTCCGAACTCGTCGCGCCTGACCTCAAGAGAAAGGTGCCGGTAAGGTGGGCGGCATCGTAAACGCGCTGGGCTAGTGACAATGACATAGAGTCACCACAGCAGAAAGCTGAGTGGATTCCAAATGCAGTAGAATTACAAAAGGCTTCCTTGATCGGAACTTAGTGATTTGAGGCCAATCGCGATGTAGCCTTTTGGGGTGATCACGCGGCCTTGGGAGGTGCGTTGAAGGTAGCCTTCTTGAATGAGGAAAGGTTCGTGAACTTCTTCTAGCGTTTCGCGTTCTTCGCCGACGGCGACGGCGATGGTGCTCATGCCGACGGGACCACCTTGATAATTATCTGCGATCACGCGCAGCATGCGTTTGTCCATTTCGTCGAGCCCGGCGGCGTCGATTTCGAGGAGTTCTAGAGCGGCGGAGGCCACGGGTTTGGTGATGCGGCCATCGGCGCGTTCCTGTGCGAAGTCGCGCACGAAGTTGATGAGATTATTAGCGATACGCGGGGTGCCTCGTGAGCGGGTGGCGATTTCGCGCGCACCGGCTTCGTCGATTTCGACTTTGAGGAGGCCGCAACTGCGGTGGACGATTCCAGCCAGAGTATCGGCGTGGTAGTAGTCGAGGCGGGTTTGCAGTGTGAAACGTGAACGCAGGGGCGCAGTGAGCAGACCGCTGCGGGTGGTCGCGCCGATGAGAGTGAAGCGGGGAATGTTGAGGCGCACGCTGCGGGCGTTGGGGCCCTGATCGATCATGATATCGAGCGCGAAGTCCTCCATCGCTGAATAGAGATATTCTTCGACGGTTTTTTGTATGCGGTGAATTTCGTCGATGAAGAGGATGTCGCCTTCTTCTAGATTGGTGAGCAGGCCGGCGAGGTCACCGGCCTTTTCGATCACGGGGCCTGAGGTCACGCGGACATTGCGCCCGAGTTCGTTGCCGAGGATGAACGCGAGGGTGGTTTTACCGAGTCCGGGAGGGCCGGAAAGGAGAATGTGGTTCAGCGGTTCTTCGCGCTTCTTGGCCGCGCCGACCATGACTTGCAGTCGCTCGACGGTCTTAGCTTGCCCGGTGAAATCACCAAACGAGAGTGGTCGAAGCGCGGCATCGGAAGGAGAGTCTGCTTGACCGAGGGAGCTGTTAAGAAAGTTTACGCCTTTCTCTGGTTCTTGTTCAGGCATGGGTGTGTTTAGCGCCATTCGACTTCGGCGCCGAGGCTTTGGAGGTTTTCGACAAAGTAAGGATGAGCGCGTTTGATGGTGTCCGCGTTTTTTACAACACTACGGCCGGAAATGCTCGCGGCGATCATGTAGAGCGCGACGGCCGCGCGAATAATATACGGGGCTTCAACGGTGGTCGGGTGTAAGGGGCTGTCTCCAAATACGATGATACGGTGTGGATCGTTGACTACGACATGCGCGCCAAATTTCACCAGTTCAGGTGCCCAGTTGAAACCGCCTTCGTAGACCTTGTTCCAAAACATCATGGAACCCTCGGCCTTCACGGACAGCGCGATCATGCAGGGAAGCAGATCAACGGGGAAATAAGGCCAGGGCGCGGCTTCGATCCGAGGGAGAAGGTTGGTCGTGAAAGGTGTCGCTACCGTGAGCTTCTGATTCTTGCGCACGATGGCGGTAGTGCCTTGATGCTCGATTTTGACGCCGAGTTTAGCGAAGGCGCGATCGATCAGATCGTAGTGATGGGTCTGGCAGTTTTTCACTCGCACTTCGCCTCCGGTAATCGCTCCCAGCGCGAGGAAGGTGACGACTTCGTGATGATCGGAACTGATGGTGAACGTGCCACCGCGTAGTTTCTTCACGCCAGTCACGCTGATTTGGCTGGTGCCAAGTCCTTCGATCTTCGCACCCATGCCGACGAGCACGGCACAAAGATCCTGCACGTGTGGTTCGCTGGCGGCGTTGAGGAGGACGGATTTTCCTTCAGCGAGGGCGGCGGCCATCGCGAAGTTTTCCGTCGTCGTGACCGACATGTAGTCAGGCCAATGCCGTGCGCCACGAAAGCGATCTTTGAGGGTGAGGGTGACGTCTTTGCGCTTACTTATGCGTGCGCCGAGTTTGGCGAAAATGTCGAGATGCGGATCGAGTTCGCGGATGCCGAGGGAGCAACCTTTGGCGTTGAGTGGGATGCGAATTTTTTTCATCCGCTGAAGGAGCGGAGCGAAAAGGAGGACGGCGGATCGCATACCATCGGGTAGCTCGCCATTGAGATGGCTCGCGGCGAAAGTTTTGTGGCAAACCTTCAGCACACCGGTCGCGCGTTTCCAAGTGACCTTCGAGCCCTGTTCGAGAAAGAAGGCGACGAGTTTTTCGACGTCGGTAATGTTGGGGACATTGCGGAGGGTGACTGTTTCGTCAGTCAGCAACGTCACGCAGAGAATCGGCAGGATAGAGTTTTTATTGCCCGAGGGGGTAATGGTGCCGGAGAGGGGTTTGCCGCCATTAACGATGAGGTCTGTCATGAGCTTGAGAAAAGGGTGAGGGAACGCCGGAGTGAAGGGAATAGTTCACGTTGGGTGCATTTTCGTATCGCGATCAGATGGTGAAGCACAAAAAAGGCGCCCGGAGACCGGGCGCCTTTGAAATAATTGGGAATGGATGCGATTAGATCGCGCCGCCGCCCTGCTGTCCTTCAGGACGAGGGTTGCGACCACCGCCACCGTCTCTGCTCCCACCGCCGCCACCATTGCGGTTGCGACCTCCGCGGCTGCGACGAGGGCGATCACCGCCTTCGCGGGAACCACCACCGCGATTCTGAGAATCACGTGGGCCAGCACCTTGGCCACCGCCGGAGCGATTGCGACCGCGACCACCGCGATTGCGGCGGCGGGGCTGTCTATCTCGATTAGGACGGGATTCCTTGGTTTCCCGCGCAGGACCGCTGAAGAGGCTCTTCAACCAGCCGAAAAATCCGCCGGACTTTTTGACGGGCTTAGCAGCCGCTGCGCGATTGCGCGGACGACGCTCTCCACCTTCGCGAGGAGCACGCGGAGCGCGTGGCTCACGGGTTTCACGCAGGCCACGAGATTCACGTGTGCGTGGGCTCCGCCCTTCGCCGTCTTCATCGCGCTGCTTGTGGCGTTCCGTCCGAAACGTCGGCCGATCGTCGTCGCTAGCGGACGATTCGGAATAACCTTTTGAAGGAGCTTCCCAGCTTTGGGCTGTTTGTTTAGTCTCCGCTGGGGGGAGGATATTGAGTTCCGCTTTAGGTTCATCAGCTTCGGGAGCTGCGACTTCGACGGGTTTTTCGACGACGGGCTCGGGAGCTGGTGCGACGGTTTCTTTAACAACAGGGGCCACGGGGGCTACTGGTTCTGGCTTGGGTGCTTCGACTGGGGCCACGGGAGTTGCCTCAGCGGCAGGCTCTTCAGGAGCGAACGGATTTTGGTATTCGCTTTTCGGCGTTACCACTTCGATCGCGGTGGGCTTGTAGTCGGTCGTAGGAGCAGTTGAAGCGGCCACAGGAGGGGCTGCTTTACTGTTACGCTTTCCGCGGGCAAGACCGGATCCGCTGGAAGTGCCAAACTCGAAGTTTGGCTTTGTGTCGCCGTTTGATTCGGCGGTCGCGGCGGGCTCAGTGGCCTTGGCGCCGGACGTGTCTGTATCTGACATGGTTTATGTATGTTTTTTGCTAAGGCGCTCATCCATACATTGATGGAGAGCCGCCGAGTTGTGAGAGAGCCGACGGAGCAACGAGAATCGCGCTCAACACCAGCCATAAGGGTTTTCATGATCAGCCTAAGGCTTCGGAGCAACTCAATTCACCTTGATTAAGCGCTCATTAGATTTTAAATGTAAGATATTCAACGTTTAACCAATGTCTCATATGTCGACTCGACGAGCTTGCCAGCGCTCTAGGCATTCCACAGGGTGGGCAAATGGATAAGCTCGAAGAAATCTTTCAAATGCAAGACGCGCTCAACCAGCGCATAGGCGTGAGTCTCCCGCCGGCGACCGATGAGGAAAAGGCCAAGTGGGTGCTCAACTACACGCGGGCGATGCAACAAGAGACCGCCGAACTGATCGACAGTGTGCCTTGGAAGTGGTGGGCGAAGTATCAGAAATTCGACGAGCAAAACGCCAAAGTTGAAGTCGTGGATATGTTTCACTTTCTAGTGTCACTTGCGCAAACGCTTGGGATGACATCGGAAGATGTTTACCAAGCCTACCTCAAAAAGAATGCGGTGAACCACGAACGTCAGGAGAGCGGTTACGTCAAGAAGGACGAAGACGATTCGAGGCATATCTGAGGCGCGACTTAATCACGCGGCTCTCACATCGTCATGATATATTTGCGTGGGGCCAGCTTGAGGAACGATGAGGTGCGCTCATCGGGGTATCCATTTGCGGTGCCGGCGCTGCGCGAGCTTGAGCAGATCGAGTTTAATACGCCGGTGACTTTTTTAGTCGGCGAGAACGGTTCAGGCAAATCGACGTTGCTGGAAGCGATGGCGTTGAAGGCCAGACTGCCCCCCGCGACTGGAGTGCCGTTGGATAAGGATCCGACTCTGCAGCCGGTCGAACCTCTGTCGAAGGCGATGCGCTTGTCTTGGTTGCCGCGCACGAAGAAGGGTTTCTTTTTGCGGGCGGAGGATTTCTTTAACTTTGCCCGAAGCCTAAAAACGCGTGGCGAGGAGATGCAGGGGCTCGCGGATCGATTCGCGGATGATGCTCGCGTGCGCGGTTACATGTTGGCGCAGAAGGCAGCGATGGATGATCGCTATGGGGAGGATCTGCACGCGATGTCGCATGGGGAAAGTTTCCTCCAATTCTTTCAAGCGCGCTTCGTGCCAAAGGGGCTTTACCTGATCGACGAACCCGAAGCGGCGCTCTCACCACAAAGACAGCTCGCGTTTATCAGTTTGATGAAACGAATCGTCGAAGAGGAGGACGCCCAGTTGATCGTGGCGACGCATTCTCCGCTGCTGTTGGCTTATCCCAGCGCGCGGATTCTGCAGTTCAATGAAGACGGCGTGAAAGAGACCGCGTTCGATGATTTGGAGCACGTCAGTTTGATACGCAGCTTTCTCGCGAATCCGGATCGGTTTGTGCGGGACCTCTGAATGAGAAAAACCGAAGAACCGGAATTTTTTAATTTGGAAAGCAGGAAAATACCTGGATGCAGCGAGGGACTAAACTACGGGTTGGCACAAAAAAGGCGGGATCAAAAGTCTCGCCCAAGAAAAGATTGCACCAAAGATCGGCGCGAGACCACGAAGGCGGCGGTGACGTCGACTGCCGTTTCACCTTCCTCGACTACCTTGGCATGAAGCTTGAGCTTGGCTTTGCCGTAGCGGGAAAGGGCATCCTTGAATTCTGCGATCACGGCTTGAGCTGGGCGTTCGCAGATCGCACGTAGGTCACCGATCACGGGACGACGATAAGCAGCGCGGCTTTCTTTCACCACAATACTCCATTCAGCTTTGCCGGATTCTTTCTCGTTCTTCATGAGCTCCCAAACGACTCCGTATCCTGCGAGGGTTGCGAGGGAGACGAGGCTGCCTCCAAATGCGGTATTAAGGGAGTTCTTGTTCTGCTCCTTGGGTGCTTTCAGCACTAGAGATTGATCATCGCTGAGCTCGACGCCCACTTCCATCGCCTTCGCGAGAGGAATCATCTCGTGGAGGAATAGTTCGAATGCGGGTATCTTGACGGACTTCATGCGAGGTTGATTGGAGCACAAAGAAGCCGTGAGTCTGGAGTGGTGCAAGCCTCTTCGTTTGACGCGAGCAGATCGTAGGGTTGACTCTGGGATTATGATCACAACTGGCAAGAAGCTGAAAACAGGATTTCGACTCAAAATCGTGCAAGGTGACGAGGAGAAGGAGATCAAGTTTAAGGAGCTGCTGAAGCGGCCGACCATCGTCTCCGTCTATTTGCGGAACAACACGCCGGGCTGTGATCGGCAGAATGATAGCTTAGTCGCGCATGCGGATGAGTTCGATGAACTCGGTTATAATCTCGTTGCACTCAGTCGTGATACTTGTGGATCGCATCGGAAGTATGCGGTGAAAAAGGGAGTGAGCTACACGCTGGCTTCCGATCCCGATGATCTTTTCGCGCAGGCCACGGATTCAGTAATCGAGAAATCCATGTATGGGCGGAAGTTTACTGGCCCGGTGCGGGCAGCCTATGTGATCGATACCGAAGGTAAGGTGTTGGCGATCGCGGAGAAGGTAGACACCAAGGATCACGCGGGGCAGTTGAAGCAGCTCTTGGCCGAGTTGACCTGAATTACTTTAGGCTGGTATTATCTGGGTGAAGTTTGATCCCAGGTAAGTCCACTACATGAGTTATATCAGACGTTTTTCCATAGGCAGAACCATACCTATCAGAAAAACAAAGGATTAAATTATTTTTCATGTTCAATTTGACCGACCAAATATTACGATATCCTAAGGACAGAATTTCCTGAAACACGAACGCCCTTTTTGTTAACCTTTCTTTTGATGTCATGACCGTTTTAACCGGAATAACTCTAAATAAATAATCCCTAATTAAGAATACCATGGACGCACCACATAATGACGAAAGCGGCGGCAAATGCCCGTTCCCGCACATGCAAGGCTCCACGCCAAAGCCCACTCACACGACCAACGGAGGCCAGTCCAATCGAGACTGGTGGCCGAACCAGTTGAATCTCAAGATGCTGCACCAAAACTCGAACTTGTCCGATCCGATGGGCAGTGGCTTCGATTATGCGCAGGAGTTCGCGAAGCTTGATTTGAATGCGATCAAGAAGGACCTCTACGCGTTGATGACCGATTCAAAGGATTGGTGGCCCGCAGACTTTGGTCACTATGGTCCGTTCTTCGTTCGGATGACTTGGCACAGCGCCGGGACCTACCGCACTTCTGATGGCCGCGGTGGAGGCGCAACTGGTCAGCAACGTTTTGCTCCGCTCAACAGCTGGCCAGACAACACCAATTTAGACAAAGCCCGCCGCCTGCTTTGGCCGGTTAAACAAAAATACGGCAACAGAATCTCTTGGGCCGATCTGATGATTCTCGCGGGTAACTGTGCACTGGAATCGATGGACTTTAAGACCTTCGGTTTTGGCGGAGGTCGCGCCGATATCTGGGAACCCGAAGAAGACGTTTATTGGGGTTCTGAGGCTGAATGGCTCGGGGACAAACGCTATTCCGGCGAACGCGAGCTCGAGAAGCCACTGGGCGCGGTGCAGATGGGGTTGATCTACGTTAACCCTCAGGGTCCGAACGGTAATCCCGATCCGATTCTAGCGGCGCACGACATCCGCGAAACGTTTGCCCGCATGGCGATGAACGACGAGGAAACTGTCGCCCTCATCGCAGGTGGTCACACCTTTGGTAAGACTCACGGTGCTGGCCCCGAATCTCACGTCGGCCGCGAGCCGGAAGGTGCGAGTATGGCCGAGCAAGGACTCGGTTGGATCAGCGACCACGGCAGTGGCAAAGGTCCCGATTCGATCACCAGTGGCTTGGAAGTCACTTGGACCACCACGCCGACCAAGTGGGGCAACGGCTACTTTGAAAACCTGTTCAACTACGAATGGGAGCTCTCCAAGAGCCCAGCTGGTGCGCACCAGTGGGTCGCCAAGACCGACGACGAAACCGTGCCAGATGCCTTCAATCCCGCGAAGAAGCATCGCCCGACGATGCTCACCACCGATCTTTCGCTGCGGATGGATCCGGCCTACGAGAAAATCTCCCGCCGCTTCTTTGAAAATCCGGATCAGTTTGCCGACGCGTTTGCTCGCGCCTGGTTCAAGCTTACTCACCGTGACATGGGACCGAAGTCACTTTATCTCGGATCGGAAGTTCCGGCTGAAGACCTGATCTGGCAGGATCCGATTCCCGCCGTCGACCATCCGCTCGTCGACGCCAGCGATATCGCCGACCTCAAGGGGAAGATCCTCGCGATTGGTCTTTCGATTCCCGAGCTCGTTTCGACCGCTTGGGCTTCGGCCTCGACCTTCCGCGGTTCCGACAAACGCGGTGGCGCCAACGGTGGCCGCATCCGTCTCGCGCCGCAGAAGGATTGGGAAGTCAATCAACCTGCTCGCTTGGCCAAAGTGCTCAAAGCGCTCGAAGGTGTGCAAAGCGCGTTCAACTCCGCTCAGTCCGACAGCAAGAAAGTCTCCATGGCCGATCTGATCGTCCTCGGTGGTTGCGCCGCAATCGAACAAGCAGCGAAGAGCGGTGGTCAGGAAGTGGAGGTTTCCTTCACCCCGGGCCGCACCGATGCCTCGCAGGAACAAACCGAAGTCGATTCGTTCAATGAGCTCGAACCAAACGCCGATGGCTTCCGCAATTACAGTAAGGGCGGTTTTGGTCGCATTGCAGAGCAGCTCCTGATTGATCAGGCGCAATTGCTCACGTTAACCGCACCGGAAATGACGGTGCTCGTCGGTGGTATGCGCGCATTGAATGCTAACCACGCCAAATCGCAGGAGGGCGTGTTTACGGATAACGCGGAAACTCTGACCAACGACTTCTTCGTGAACCTGCTTGATATGGGCAACGAAGTGAAAGCGACCTCGGAAGCTGAGACCTCGTTTGAGCTTCGCGACCGTGAGACGGCTGATGTGAAGTGGACCGGCACACGCGTCGACATGGTGTTCGGATCAAATTCCCAACTCCGAGCCATCGCCGAAGTCTACGGTCAAAACGACGCGCAGGAAAAGTTTGTCCACGACTTCGTGGCGGCCTGGAACAAAGTGATGAATGCAGATCGTTTCGATCTAGACTAATCATCCATTCAAGTCTCAGCAACGGCGCCACCTCGCGGTCAAACGCGGTGTGGCGTCTTTTTTGTGCGAGCAGTTTTTACCACAAATTGCATGGATAAAAACGAGAGGTGCGCTCTTTTTTATGGATGAACTCGGCCTCTAATGCTCTCCATCCAAATTATCTGGTTTAAGAACAGGGAAGGGAAAGGGCTTTGTAGTAGGATTTAATACGACCTCCTTGGCTGAAATGATATCGTCTCTGACGTCGGGCATGAGGCTTTTGTCCATCGTGGTCATGCCTTCGGCGGCGCTGCTTTCGATGATGGAGCGGATGTTTGAGATGAGGCCGCATTGGATCCTTTTGACCAGGGCTTCATGCTTGAGGTAGAATTTTGTTCACGGCGCAACGGCCCTTGGGTTGACGTTTGCAGAGGAGTTGCTCGACGTCGCCGGAGAGACATCTGGCGAGCCCTTCGTTGAGGTGACAGAGCTTCTTGAGTGGTTCGGGGAGATTTAGTTTTTCAAAGCGACGGCTTGCTCACGGCAGAACAGGTTTTGATCGAGGCAAAGTCGGAAGAGCCAGAGTATCTCGTTGTTCATGAGGTAACACTAATTTCAGAAATGCTCGCGGCCAAGTCGAGCTGCGAAATTTAGAAGGGAGAGTTTGGTGAGGAGCCGGAATGCGGATTTAATATGGAAATCAGGAACTCAGGAACGGAGCCGAGAGGCTTGCGTGGTCGCGCCTCACGATTATCACGGTGCCATGGCTCAATCAGGAGATACCCCCAAAGTAATTTTCTCGATGATCGGCGTCTCGAAGAAAATCGAGCGCAAGGAAATCCTGCGCAACGTGTCGTTGTCGTTTTTCTACGGTGCGAAGATCGGTGTGCTCGGTCTCAATGGTTCGGGTAAATCTTCACTCATGCGCATCCTGGCGAGGCGCGATAAGGAAATCGAAGGGCAAGTCGTGTTTGAACCGGGCTACAGCGTAGGTCTGCTCGAACAGGAACCGGAACTCACCGCAGGTGCGACCGTGCAGGATTGTGTCGAGGAGGGCGTCAAGCATCTCACGGATTTGACCAAGTCATACGACGAGAGTTGGGATGACCTGGCTGAGGCTGAGGGTGAAGCCGCGCAAAATGCGATTAGTGAGAAGCAGGGCGCGTTGCAGGAAAAGATCGATGCTCTCGGTGCGTGGGACGTCGCGCCGCTCGTAGAGCAGGCGATGGATGCGCTGCGTTGTCCGCCTTCGGATGAGATTGTGGATCACCTTTCCGGCGGCGAACGGCGTCGAGTAGCGCTCGCGCGACTCTTGTTACAAAAGCCTTCGATTCTCCTACTTGATGAGCCGACAAATCACTTGGATGCCGAGAGCGTTAATTGGCTCGAGCAGCATCTCGCTCGCTACGAAGGCACCGTGATCGCGGTGACGCATGATCGCTACTTTCTCGATAATGTGGCGGGTTGGATTCTCGAACTGGATCGCGGGCATGGGATTCCGTGGGAGGGAAACTATTCGCAATGGTTGGAGCAGAAACAGAAGCGGCTCGCAGTGGAGCAGCGCACGGAAGATCGCCGTCAAAAATCAATGGCCCGCGAGCTGGAGTGGATTCGTTCCTCGGCCAAGGCGCGTCAATCGAAGGGGCAGGCGCGGATCAATGCCTATGAGCAGATGCTCAACCAAAACGTCGAGGAGCAGGAAAAGAAATTTGAGATCATCATCCCGCCCGGCCCGCGTCTGGGGAATCTTGTAGTCGAAGCGACAGGAGTGAGTAAGGGCTACGATGATAAACTGCTGTTCGAAAACCTGAACTTCGCTTTGCCACCCGGCGGCATCGTGGGCGTGATTGGTCCGAATGGTGCGGGTAAGACGACGTTGTTTAAGTTGATCACGGATTTGGAGAAGCCCGATGCGGGGTCATTCAAGGTCGGCGATACGGTGCAGCTCGCTTATGTCGAACAGTCGCGCGATTCGCTCGAGGATGAAAAGACGATTTGGAAAGTCATCAGTGACGGGGAAGAGATGATGCAGCTCGGTGAGCGCAAGGTGAACAGCCGCGCGTATTGTGCGAAGTTCGGTTTCGCCGGTCCTGATCAGCAGAAGAAAGTCGGCATCCTTTCCGGTGGTGAACGCAACCGCGTGCTCCTCGCTCGCGTGCTCAAGAGTGGCGCCAACCTGATTCTGCTGGATGAACCGACCAATGATCTCGATGTGAACTCAATCCGCGCCTTGGAAGAAGGCCTCGAAAACTTCGCCGGATGCGCGGTGATCATCTCGCATGATCGCTGGTTCCTTGATCGCGTCGCCACGCATATCATGGCCTTCGAAGGAGACAGCACCGTGAAAGTGTTTGCAGGTAACTACTCCGCCTATCTGGAAGACTTCAAAAAGCGCAAAGGCAAGGATGCCGATCAGCCGCACCGGATCAAATACCGTAAGCTGACGCGTTGAGGTCGGATTTAGTTAACCGCAAATCTGCGCTAATGTAGGGCGGGGTATGGGGATTGGTAGGCTGCGAGCTTGCTCGCGCAGGGATGTGCGTCCGCAAGCGGACCGCCTGCATGGATCCTAGCTCGGGAGAAATTTACCATATTGAGGAGAACGATAAAGATTATGAGAAAAGAGAAAGAACTGACCGAGCGCGCGATTCGCGCTGTCACTTGCGCCGAGAATAGATTCGCACATCGTGGACTCTTACTGAGATGAAAGTATTCACCTTATTCGCGCTCCTTAGCGCCTTTGCCCTACCTATGACTACTCAAGCTAAAACAGAATCCCTCGTCCTCGGTGGCGGTTGCTTTTGGTGCACCGAAGCAGCTTACGAAATGCTTCCCGGCGTGAAGTCGGTGGTGAGTGGTTACTCCGGGGGTAAAACTTCGAAACCGACTTACAAAGAGATCGGCACCGGTCGCACCGGTCATGCTGAGGTGATCAAAATAGATTACGATCCCGCGGAGGTTTCCTTGGACACGTTGCTCGATTTCTTCTGGGACGCCCACAACCCGACCACCCTTAATCAGCAAGGAGCGGATATCGGCACCCAGTATCGCTCAATCATTCTCTACGCTGACGACGCGCAGAAAGCCGCCGCGATTAAATCGCGCGACGCGGCTCAAGAAACCTTCCGCGATCCCATTGTGACGGACATCGTAGCATTAGAAAAATTCTGGGAAGCTGAGGGCTATCATCAGGACTACTTCGCGAACAATCCCAACGCGGGCTATTGCCAGTATGTGATCGCGCCGAAGATCAAGAAGCTGAAACAGCAGTTGGAAAAATAATCCGCGCGATGCGGATTATCAGGTGTGGCAATTAAATGTGCAAAGCTGGAAGCCTGGAAACGATCTATCAGACCAGTGCTCCGGATTCCTAATTCATGTAGGAGATCTTTTCCGTTTCTGCCCATTTTCCTGATCTCCACATTCAACTGTGGTTCGGTATATGCGAAGCTCACCTCTCTACGATGTGCGCTTGAGATTCCGTGGAGGTGTGTCTCTTTGTTCGCATGCCAGAATCGACACCAGTGAATCCCGCCGAGGCCGGACTCGAAGTAAAAACCTACTTCGTGCGCGAACGTAATGCGTTGCTGGCGCGGGCGAATTTTAGCGATTTGTTCGTGGATTACTACCTGCACTTGTCGGATCAGAAGCTCAAACCGGAGCCGGAACACGGTGAAATGTTTAAGCGGGCGCTGGCGGCGTTTACGCTGCATTGCGCGTCGCAACCGCGAAATGTGCTGACGGCTTGGACGATGAATTATCAGCAGCCTTTGGTGAATTTCTTCCTCAACGGGGATAACAACTTTGGCTCGATCACCGGCAGGATATTTACGGAAAACGTGCGGCAGATGCCCGAAGGTTTGTTGTCAGCGGATGTGATTCGCGGGCGAGGTGAGATGCATCGCAGTGCGGTGAATATCACGGGCGGTGATCCGTTCGCGGCGGTCGAAATGTTTTACGCGCAAAGCGAGCAGCGCGCGGCGCGATATTTCGAGACGGGCGAGGAGAGTTACGTGATGATTACGGAGCATCCGGATTGCGATTTGGAATGGTTGCGTGGTTTGACCACGGAGGATGTCGCCCAGCTCGACGACACGGAAACACTCACGTTGATGGAAACGAGGGCGGAGCGTTGGCACTGTGGCTGTAATCAGGAGCGAATGATGCAAGTGCTTTTGCCCAGCATGCAGCAGGATGCCGAGGCGCTGTTTGCGGAAGACCAAAAGATTGAGATTCGGTGCCCGCGATGCGCAGGTCGCCATGTGGTGACGCGTGAGGCGATGGAAGCCTATGCGGAGGCAAATGCATGATGGATTTGCTGCAGAAGGGGCTCGAGCTGCTGCAGCCTGTATTCGATGTATTGCTCCTAATCTGGGGCGCGATCATCGGGGCTTCCTGGTATGAGCAACTTGCGACTATTTTCGGATTGCTCGGAGTGGGGCTGATGATCCGGCAGAGTATTTGGACTTTTCCCGCGGGCCTCGTTCAAGTGGTGCTCTCTGGGGTGGTGTTTTATCGCGCGACTCTCTATGCGGACATGAAGCTGCAGGGTTTCTTCTTTGTCGTGTTGGTTTACGGTTGGTGGCACTGGACGCGACCCGGAGAGAATCGCACGGTGTTGCCGGTCACGCAAATGAGCTGGGAGGCGCGGATCGGTTACATTGTGGCGGGAGTCGCGGGCACATTACTGTGGGGTTGGTATCAACAGACTTACACCGACAACGCGATGCCATATCGTGATTCGTTTATCGCGACATTCAGCATTTTGGCCCAAGTGCTCCAAGTGCGCAAAAAACTGGAAAATTGGATCGGTTGGATCGTGGTGAATCTGGCCGCGATTGCGGTCTATTGGATGGCGGGATTATATTGGTTTTCCGTGCTCTATGCGCTCTTCCTCGTGCTGGCCCTCGGCGGCTATTTCGAATGGCGGAAATCTTTCCGCGAAACTCAGCATGGTTAGTCGGATCGTAGTCACGGGTGCGGAATCGACCGGCAAGAGCACGCTGGCCGAAGCATTAGCTGCCCATTTCGGAGAGCCCTGTGTGGCGGAATATGTGCGCGAATTTTGGGATGCGCATGAGGGTAAGATCACAGCAGACGACCTGGGCACGATTGCGCGGATGCAGATGGAAACCGAGGATGCCGCGGCCAAGCGTGCAAAGCGGGTTTTGTTCTGCGATACGGATCTACTCACGAATGTGCTCTGGGCGGATCTGCTTTATGGCGGTAAATGCCCGGATTGGGTGCGCACCGAGGCGGACACGCGATGTCAGGGCTATGGTCTCTATTTGTTGTGTGATACAGATATACCCTTTGCTCCCGATCCCCAGCGGAGTTTCCCCGATCCAGAGGGTCGTGAAATGTGTCGTCAACTCTGGCGGCAAACGCTGATCGCGCGGGATTTGCCGTTTGTCGAATTGAAGGGGGATTTGGGCGCACGTGAACAGCGAGCGATCGATGCCGTGAAGCGGGTGCTGGCGCTGACCGAGTAATTCGCTGCGCGGGGTTGCATCGTGGCGGGGTAGCCGCCAAATATGAGAACTATGGAAAGCCTGATTACATGGATTCGTGAATTGCTCAACAGCTACGGTATACCCTTAGCAGATGCTGCATTAATGAGCACCTTGAGTGGCATTCTGCTGGTGCTGTTTCTGGCTTGGCTGGGTAACTTTATCGCGAAACGGATCATCCTGGGGGCGGTTTACCAAGTCGTGAAGTTCACAAAATCGGATTGGGACGATGCGTTTGTGGAATCACGTGTGTTCACGCGTCTATCCCATTTGGTCCCGGCCATGGTGATTAATGCATTCGGTGATGATGTCCTCGGCACCACTCCCGAAGTGCTGGCCGGAGTAAATTCGGCGGTAAACATCTATCTCGTTTTCATTTTGGTCAGTGTGTTTTTTGCCATTTTGGATGCGGTTCAGCTCATTTCGGAAAAGGGTAAGAACTCTGCGGGAATGCCGATTAAGGGGTTTTTCCAAGCGCTCAAATTGGTCGCCACTATCGTCGGGCTGATCTTGGTGCTGGCGACGATTCTCAATAAATCTCCGATCTATCTGCTGTCTGGTTTGGGAGCGTTGACCGCCGTGCTTTTGTTGGTGTTCCGTGATGCTATTCTGGGATTTGTGGCCGGGATTATGATCTCGGTAAACAACATGGTCAGAGTGGGAGACTGGATTGAAATGCCCAAAGCCGAAGCTGACGGCGATGTGATCGACGTCTCACTGACGACTGTGAAGGTGCAGAATTGGGATAAAACCATCACCACGATCCCGACCTATAACCTGATCTCGGATTCGTTTAAAAATTGGCGAGGGATGAAAGAATCCGGCGGGCGGCGGATCAAACGTTCGCTGTTCATTGACGTGCAATCGATTCGCTTTGCTGATGAGAAACTGATCGAGCGATGGGGGCAGATTGATCTGCTCAAGGAATATCTGGGCACGAAGCGCAAAGAGATTGAAACCGCAAACACAGAGCGCGGCACCGATCTCACCATCCTTGGTAACGGGCGGCGAATCACCAACGCGGGAACCTTCCGCGCTTACTGTGTGGCCTATTTGAAAGCGCACCCGAAGATCAATAAGGATATGACTTTCCTTGTGCGACAATTGGCACCGACAGCCCAAGGGTTGCCTTTAGAAATCTATGTATTTTCCAATGACAAAGTGTGGGCGAACTATGAAGCGATTCAGGCCGATATCTTTGATCACATGATGTCAGTGATCGGGGAGTTTGATCTCCGTATTTTCCAAGAGCCTTCCGGTCGTGACTTTCAAATTGGGTTGAATCGCCCGACGGGAAATACGGAATAAGTGGATGATCAGTGAGGGTATGACGGAGGATTATTCACAGCGCTTTGGTGGAGTGGGGCGGCTTTTTGGCCGCGATGCTTTGTCGCAGTTGGAGAGTGCGCATGTATGTGTGATTGGTGTGGGTGGAGTCGGCTCCTGGACGGTTGAGGGGCTCGCGCGGAGCGGAGTCGGAGCACTTACATTGATTGATCTAGACGATGTGTGTGTGACCAATGTTAACCGGCAATTACCAGCGCTCGATGGAGAGATTGGCCGGTCCAAAGTGGATGTGCTGGCTGACCGGGTGAAGCTCATCAACCCCGCCTGTCGCGTGACGAAGGTATTAGAGTTTTTCACGAAGGCCTCAGCGGAAAAAATGCTTGCTCCGGAATTCGATTACGTGGTGGATGCGATTGATAGCGTGTCGAACAAAGCGTTGCTACTCGCGGAATGTAAGCGATTACGCCGCCGCGTGATCACGGTAGGTGGGGCGGGAGGCAAGCGCGACTCGACGGCGATTCGATCGGGGGATCTCGGTGAATCATGCGGCGATGGTTTGCTGAAATTGGTGCGTCGAAAACTACGCACCGATCACGGCTACGAAATCGGCACGCCTCGAGGGAAGATGCATTTTGATATTCGCTGTGTGTGGTCGAGCGAGAAACCCGTCTTTCCCTGGGCCGATGGCACCTGCCAAGCAGATGCTGAACCGGGCAGCAATCTCACCCTCAATTGCGAGAGTGGTTTCGGCACTGCGGTCTTCGTGACCGCCGCCTTTGGTTTCACGATCGCCGGGGATGTCGTGCGGCAGATCACCGAGACCAAGTAAGATGCTAACTCGACACACTGCGACCTAGATTGGAGCAGTCGCTCGCCATACAGGACGTCAACTATTGGATGACATCCTGTTTGAGAAAGAAAAGCCGTTGGAAATTGGCTTCAACCTGTTTGGCGAGTTGAGCGATCGGGAGATTGAGAAACTCCGCGAGTCCTTCGTAAACACCTCTGATGTTGGCCGGATGATTAACGCTCGCGCTGTCAGGTCGCGCGGGCAGATCGTGACGTTTCCAATCGTTGCGCATCGGCATCGCAGGGGCGTCGGTTTCGATGAGTAATCGATCCCTCGGGACGGACTTAAACGCTTCGCGTTGGTTGGCGCGCTTCGGATCGAGATAGGATCCGTTGAAAGAGAAATAGGCGCCAAGGTCAGCGAATGATTTTACCATTTCTGGTGGACCGGCATAGGCGTGAAGCAAGAAACCTTGGTCGGGGAGTTTGGTGGTTTTGAGCGCATCGAACAAAGCGCCCCACGCATCGATGCAATGAATCGATGCGGCGCGACCTCGAGCGGCGGCGAACTCAAGTTGCCAAATGAATACCTTTAACTGCTCGTCGAGAGGTGCACTGCGTAGTCCAGCTAGTCTCGAATCATCAGACTTAGCGCGATCGAGGATCCAGCGATCGATCCCAATCTCTCCAATTTGGGCATGAGGTTCAGAAGCAATCTGTGATGAAAGCAGCTCCTGCCAATTGGTAGGACGATTGCCACAATCCCAGGGGTGGACGCCATAGCTGGGCACGACCCATGAGAAACGAGAATCCAACGCAGACACGGCCGACCAGTCATCAGGTGTCGTGCCATTGACGACTGCTCCGGCAATCTCTTCAGAGGCGAGGTCTGCTGCGACTTGCCCTATCTGCGGTAACAGCGCTTCGCTCTGCAGGTGATTATGCGCGTCGTAGAGTTTCACGAAGCCTATTGCGCCTGCGCAAACTTACGAATCGCAGCGCGGACGGCGTCCAGGCCGTTTCGGCGGGTCGGGGAAATATTATTGAGGAGGCCTAGCTCGGCGAGGGGATCGGCTTCACTACTCGCGGTTTCGGCTGGTAGCGTGTCGTCAAAGAAATCGCAGAGGAGGGCCACAAGTCCTTTGACGAGAGGGCCGTCGGCATCGCAGCGAAAGTGACAGCGGCCATCGCGGAATTCGCTGATGAGCCAGACTTGAGAAACGCAGCCGGGCACGCGATTGGTATCGGTGCGTTCCGACTCATCAAGCGCGGGATGCCGCTTAGCGCGATCGACGACGATGGTGAGTCGCTCCTGAGGATCTTCGATGATATTGAGGTCGTCGATCAGCTCTTGTTGTTGGTCAGTCATGGGAGGAAGTTAACCACGAATGAACACGAAATTCCACGAATGATTTCCAAGGCTCTCAAACCAAGGACTGGCTCGCTTTGAGGGTCGGTCCTTGCCGCGGAAAGGGAAGAAGAAGGCGGTTCGGATCAGGCCTTTGCGTGAAGCTTCGGCGGACGCGGTTACCGCCCTACCATTATGCCTTACTGAACGGTAGCAGGCGCACGGCTACGATGAGGGGGCTGAGGTCATCCCAGAGCGGGGTGTCATTTGGTGGTGGCAGGATTTTATCGAGATGGAGGCGCAGTGTGAATGGTCCGGATTCAGTGATTTTCACGCGGCCCATGCGCGTGGCGATGCGGAGGAAATAGGCGGCCTGAGTGTAGTCGATTTCGTAGTCGCGAGTGATTTTTTTGCTTAATGTTTTTCCGCCGGCTTCGATTCGGGCGGTGTGTCCGCCGCTCCAGGGTTCGAGATGCTGGTGGGTCGTGATAATCTCGACGGTGAATTCGCCGGGCGTGAGCACGGTGGCATTCCAGTCGAGGTAATCGGTGGAGTTTTTCCATCCGCTAGTGAATCCAAGCGGGGTGATATGGAGTGCTGGTTTACCTTTGGCGGCACCAGGCTGCGATTCGGCACTGAGTAGTGAAATACTGCCATCGGGTTCCTGAATGGGGCCGGGAATGACCGTCGGCGATTGCGACAAACGCAGTTTCAAAACGGTAACAGGATTACGGAAGCGAACGCCTTGCAGGTCGAGCTTGAGCAAGGGCGTGCCGGTGGAGTCTATTGTTTGGCTGATGCCGATTTTATGATCAGACTTGAGGAGAGGAACGGCGGAAGTTACTTTGGTTTTTAGCCCGCGCAGCTCGAAGTGACGTGAAGGGCGGCTGAAAAAATGCAAATACAGGATGCGGCCCTTGGTCGTGATACGCCCCCAGGGGAAATCATGTGTGAAGGGCGATGGTGCCGTGCCGTATATGCTTTCGCCGTGAGCCTGAACCCAACGACCGACGGAACGAAGTCGGGCAACGCTGGCGGCGGGCACACTGCCATCCGCTTTGGGGCCGATGTTGAGCAGATAATTGGCGTTTTTGCTGGCGGACTCGACGAGGGTGCGGACGAGATCGGTGGAAGATTTCCATTCGTGATCGTGAGACTTGAACCCCCAGGTGTGGTTGAGCGTGGCGCAGACTTCCCAACCTCCTTCGAGGCGGCCGGGAGGCATTTGATTGTCACGGGGGATACCGTAATCGCCGAGTCCGTGACCGATGCGTCCCGAGACCAGACAACCGGGTTGCTGTTTTTTTACGAAGGCGCGAATGGCGGCGGATTGCTTCCGCGAGATGCACATGGGGGTGTCGAACCAGATCAGACCAACGGGACCGTATTGAGTGAGGAGTTCTTTGAGCTGCGGCAGAACTTTTTCTTTCAGGTAGCGGTCGGTGTTTTTCTTTTTCTCGTCGAAGTCCCAGGTATTCCAAGCTCCGTCGGGGTGGTGCCAATCGAGGTCTTGGGAATAATAGAAGCAAAGAGTAACGCCTTGTTTTTTGCATTCGCGGGCGAGGTCCTTCATGGGGTCGCGCGCAAAGGGAGTCGCTTTGACGATGTTGTATGGATTGGACGGCGAATCATACATCGCGAAGCCGTCGTGGTGTTTGGCGGTGATGACCAGGTAGCGTTGTCCGGCTTCACGGGCGAGCCGGACGATGGCGGCGGCATCGAATTTTTTCGGATTAAATTGCGCGGCAAATTTCTCGTAAGTGGCGATGGGAATTTTTTCCTGAAACATCATCCACTCGCCGATGTAGGGCACTTTCTTGCCTTTCCATACTCCCGCGGGAATCGAATAGAGCCCCCAATGAATAAAGAGACCGAAACGGGCCTTGCGCCAACGGTCGAGACCAGCGCGGGCGGCTGGGGTTATGCGGGTGGGTTTGAGAGGAGTGGAAGGATCCATGAGAAGTGAGGAGGGGCGATGGTTAGGAGAGAATAGAATAGAAATTACGTGTGTGATCCCGGCTCACCGAGACGGTTCGCCCTACCTTTGACTTAGGCGGCGGCTGTTGGAATCGCGCCGAGGGGTGGCAGGGGGCAATCGAGCGTAAGGGCGATGGCGCGATAGAGTTCGCCTTCGGTCACGGTGATTGTCTGGTCGCTGCCGATAGTGTGGGCGGCGGCGATGAGCAGGCGTTTGCGAATCGGTAATGAAGAGACGGCGAGTTTTCCTAAGGCGTTATCGAGTGCTTCGAGATTGCTCTGCTCGGGATCGAGATAGCTGAGTTGATTATCGAGAAGTCTCAGTTGATCCGCTCCGGTGGCGAAGGCGGTGCCGATTGTTTGGGCGTCTTCACTGCCAGCGTGTGCCAAGACAGATAGCACCACGGAAATCTCTTCGCTGACGGCAGTAAACGAATGGTAGTCTACACGTTGGGTCGGTGTTTGCGCGAGATTGAGGTGTCGGGTCAGCAATTTTTGAAGCACGAACTCAAAGGTGCTGATCTTGGCATCGGCGTGAACCAACTCGTCGAGCGTGCCGAGAAATTCATCCAGCGCGCTGTGTTCGAGCTGACGAAGCGCGGGTGTGGTGAGCAGGAGGAGGGGGAGCCGTGTCGTAGGATCGAGTGACTGCGTGTGGGGAAGCAGTTGTTCGAATGCATTGAAGGCAGTGGGCGCGGTGCGTTTCACGATGTCGCTCTGAGCGGGCGTGTCTTCATCTTCTACGCTGGTCAGCAAACTGTAGACGAGTGCAGACACCTGGGCGGGATCGCGGGCGGCTTCGCGCAGTGTTTGAGGAATTTCTCCGAGCAGCTGCTGGGCTTGCTTGTAATAACCGTCGGTCAGTAAACCCACATCACCGATGATGGTCGCGGGTTCGAAAGGGATGCGTCGACTAGGATCGATGAGCGGTGGCGGTAAGCCGGCTTCGGCTCGGGCGCTGGCAGAGGCCTGAGGTGAGGAAAACCCTTTGGTTTGGAAATTTTCTTTTTCGATATCGACGACTTCATCCGGGGCAAAGAATTCGCCTTGCCAGCGGGGGTTGATGGCCCGGATGCGTTGTTCGAGGGGGGGGTGTGTGGCCCAAGCCCCACCAAAATTGGATTTGAATGCCTGAGAAAAAAAGAAGTGGCCGAGGGAGGCGGCCTTGTTGGTGTTGATACGCGAGCCGAGTGCGTAACCACCGATTTTGCTGAGCGCCCCGGTGATGCCCTCGGGATTGCGGGTGAATTGCACCGCCGAGGCATCGGCGAGGAATTCGCGTTGGCGGGAGACGGCGGCTTGAATCAGGCGTCCGAAAAAATAGCCGATATAGCCAATGATCATCAGCGCGATCCCGATGGCGGCGATGACGATGACGATGCCACCGGAGTTGCGATCTCGACTGGAACGAACGCGGGTGCCGTAAAGTGACCACAAAAAACCGCGCCCAATCAGGCTGATAAAAAGGATGCCGAATACAAGGGCGGTCAGTCGGACATTGAGCCGCATGTCGCCATTGAGAATGTGGCTGAACTCGTGACCGATCACGGCCTGAAGTTCGTCGCGAGAGAGCTTCTCGAGGGTTCCTTTGGTGACTGCGATCACCGCATCGCTGGTCGTGAGTCCGGCCGCGAAGGCATTAATCGATGACTCCTCATCCATAACGTAAATCGCGGGCATAGGGGTGCCGGAAGCGATGGACATTTCCTCGACGATATTGACCAGGCGTTTTTCCAATCGTGTGCCTTTGATCGGATCGATCAAACGTCCGCCGACACTTTCGGCTACCGTCGATCCGCCATGACGAAAAGAAAGCCACTTAAATAATGAGGACAATCCAACGATGACGAAGGTGCCCAGGGCCACAACGACCAAGGTCTGCGGCTGCCAGAGGGATTCAGGATAGTATGTGGCGAGTTCGGATCCGGCATATTCGCCATCGCGGGGAATCTGCCGCATGAAAAATATCGCGGCGATGTAGCCGGCCAATACCGTCATCACGACAGCCAAGCTGAAAAGGACGATCAACCAACTCGTGCGTTTCTTGGCGCGGGCTTGAGCTTCAAAGAAATCCATGGGGCGTGTGGAGAGCAAGAGGGCCTTAAACGATTACGCCCCTATCTTCGAACCAGGCGACTCAGCTGAACTTGACCTGAGGGGCGTTGCGCTCGGTGGGGTCTTCGATTTGGAAGAGCTCGGCATTTTGGAAGCCAAACATTCCGGCAAAGATGACGGTCGGAAAGGTCTCACGTTTGGTGTTATAAACCATCACACTGTCGTTGAAGGACTGGCGGGCGAACGCGACTTTGTTCTCCGTGGAAGTAAGTTCTTCGCTGAGCTCGGACATGTTTTGGTTGGCCTTCAGGTCGGGATAAGCTTCGGAAACCATCATGAGCTTGGAGAGCGCCCCGGTAAGTCCGGCTTCAGCTCCCATGAGGTTTTGGACGGCTTGGCCGTTGGCGGGATTGGCGGCGGCCGCTTCAGCAGCGGCGGCGGCGATGTTACGCGCTTTGATGACGGCTTCGAGCGTTTCGCTCTCGTGCTTGAGATAAGCCTTGGCCGTTTCGACGAGATTAGGAATGAGGTCGTAGCGACGTTTGAGCTGCACGTCGATTTGCGCGAATGCGTTTTTGAAACGGTTGCGCAGGGTGACGAGAGAATTGTAGATGCCGACGACCCAGAGGGCGATGATGATGGCAACTACGAGCAGAACGATGAGGGTGATAAGGAGTGGACTCATAATGAAGGGGGTTGAATTTGACGGAACGATACGGAATCGATTGGGGTCTGGGCGAGACGGAAGTGTTTATAACGCGATTGATTGTTTCCACACACCTGAGCAAGTTTCTGCCGTGCGCCTGCACCTGATCCCGATAATTCTTTTTAGTCTGTCTGCGATATTTGTCGTGGGGCAAGAAACTGTGGCTTCATCTGTGCCGTTAGTCGATACGTCGGAAGTGTCGACGCAAACAGCGGGACAGCAGCTTTTGACGCTGCAGGCCGCGCGACGTGCGCAGGAAATGGGATTTTCGTCGTCGGCGGTGGCGCTTTACCGGGAATTGTTGGATCAGTCGGGTGCGAATCGAGGAGAGATACAGCTCGCGCTGGTGACGGCGCTTTTGGATAGCGGGGAGATTGATGAGGCGGATGAAATCTTAGCGGAGTTCATCGGATTAAAAGGAGCAGCTTGGCATTTACGGAGCGGTTTAGTTGCGGCTCAAAAGCGAGATTTTACGCGAGCACAGTATGAGTTGGCGGCAATCGTCGAGGACGAATTGACGAAGGATGATCGCGGGTGGTTACTATTTTTTAGGGGAGTGCTGGCGGACGAATCGGGTGATTTGGAGGAGGCGCGTGAGTTTTTTGCTGAGGCTCAGGGGATAGCGACATCACCAATGGCCGTGGCGCGTTTCGATTTGGCACGTGAACAGGCCCGTCTGCGGCTAGGGGCAATTGACGATAAGGCAATCGAGGAAGCGCGGAAGAACATGGAGCGTCTGAAGGGGCGCAAGACGAGCTACGGATTTGTCCGCATCTACGCGACGATGCTGGATACCACGGGGAATAAGGATGCTGCCGTGGATGTTTTGCAGCGCCAGCTACTTAATTTACCCGCGGAGGAATTGAGCGAGCGCGATAGTTTTTACTTATTGCTGGGATTGATTGCAGGAGCGGAGAGCGAGTCAGGCCGTAGCGCTTTGACGAGTTTGCTACGCACGGGTCGGGAGCGTGGCAAACAGCGGGTGGCTTTGCAACTGCTGGCGGGGGTAGCGGGTGATGCGACCGCTCGCGTGAGTTTCGCGCGAACATTGGATGCGGTTCTTCGGCAAAGCTCTCTCACGGGGATATTGGAGGATGTTTTATTGGTGCGGGCACAGGTCGCGTTGGCAGAGCACGACTATCGCCGAGCAGAACAGGAATCGTATCGTTTGTTGGAGCAATTTCCGGGGTCGGTTTTGAAGGCGAGCACCTATGGCGTGTTGGCCGGCTCGGCTTGGGATCAACGTCGCTTTCGGGCAGCCGCTGACTTTGCGACGAAGGCTCGGGCAGGGTTGGGAGCGAGCGAAGATCGTCAGACGCGAGCTGAACTGGGGGTCTTGATCGCCGAGGCATGGTTTCGGGCTCGGGATTATCCGAATGCAGCGGAGGCCTATGCTTCGGTATTGAACGAAGTTCCTGATGGAGTGGCTCCGGGAGATCTGATGTTTCAACGAGTCTTGTCCGATATAATGGCGGGGCGGGTTGATTTGGCGCTGGTCGAACTCGATCAGTTGTCGAGAGACGAACGTTTCGATGTCGTTAATCGGTGGCAGGCAGAGTGGAATCTTGCACGGGCGTTGCAGACAAATGGGCGGATGGTAGATGCCTATGCTCGCGTGAGCGACTTGCTGGCGCAGAATAATGAAGGCTCTGGTGATCTGCCCTTGGAATTGCGCGCGCGAATGATTTGGCTGCAAGCGCGGCTATCATTACAGGCGGGCGAAGCGAAGCGCACCTTGCAGTTGGTGGATGCCTTGTCCGACGAGTTACCGGAAATCTCCGAAGCGTTGAGCGGGCAGATTTCGAGCTTGGGCTCGTTGCTGAAGGCCGAGGCGTATTTTAAATTGGATCGGATGGAGTCTGCGCTCGAGCTGTTGCAGGAACTGCGTTCGGAATTTCCGAATTCAGATGCAGCGATCTATTCGATCATCGTCGAGGCGACCTACTATGTGGATCAGGATCAGACGGTGGAGGCGCAACGGCTTTATACGAAGCTGGCTGATGATTTTCCGGACAATGCTGACTACGCGCCTTTCGCACTATTTCAGGCGGCCTTACAGGCAGAGCGGCGTGGGCAGGATTCAAATCTAGTGGAGGCTAATCGGCTGATCGAGGACTTGGTGACGCGCTACGGAGCGAGCCCCTTGGTATTTTATGCGCGTCTCAAGCAGGGCGATTTACTGCGGAAGTTGAATCAGTTTCCTCAGGCACAGTTGGTCTATGAGAATCTGGTGAACAATTACCCGAACCATGTGGATGTGGTTTTGGCGCAGCTCGCGTTGGCCGAATGCCACAATGCCCAATCGCTTGATGATACCAACCACGCGGAGCGCGCGATTACGTTATTTGAGCATTTGCGTGATCGAGTGGATGCGCCGATCGATGTCCGGGTGGAGGCGGGCTTTAATCTCGGCTACCTGATGGCGAGGCAGGAGCGTTGGAATCGGGCGGAAGCCGTCTGGTGGCGCGACGTGGTGACGATGTTTTTGCTCGATGATAAGATGGCCAGCGCGCTCGGACCGAAAGGGCGTTATTGGATGACGCGCACGCTTCTAGAATTGGGAGCGCTCTATGAGCAGCAGGCAAAATTGGACGAGGCGCGCGATGCGTGGTTGTTGATTTTGAAAACAGGACTGCCGGGCGCGAGTTTGGCGAAGGATCGTCTGGCGCGTTTTGAACCTGCCACACCATGATGCTGGCCCACTTCAAACTTGATGATTTACCTCCCGACCTACTTAGCGTCACACTTTTTACTCCTGCCCATGTCTCTATTTGATTTCAGTCTATTTTCTAAGGGAGGCCCGATTATGTGGGTGCTCCTCGTAATCGGATTTATCTGCCTCGTTTTGGTGATCGAGCGCACACTGTTTTTGCACCGCGGGCAGATCAAATCCACTGAGTTTATCAGCGGGATTAAAAACATCCTCGCAAAACGGCGCATCGTTGAGGCGTTGACGGTCTGTGAGGAAACTCCCGGTCCAGTGGCGGCGGTAGTCAGAGCGGCTCTTCTCCATGCCAATGACGAGGCGGATAAGATGCTCTTTTATGTGCAAGAGGCAGCGGTCATCGAGGTTCCGGCGCTTGAAAGGCGATTGGGATCTATCGCGGCGATTGCGCAAGTCGCGCCTCTGCTTGGCTTGCTCGGCACAGTGTTGGGCATGGCGACGACTTTTCTGGCCTTTGAAAAAGACTATGCCACGGCGAGCGCGTTATCTACAGGGATGTGGCAAGCGCTGCTTTGCGCGGCCGGTGGACTGATGTTGGCGATCCCAGCTCATCTCGCTCATCACTTTCTTTCCGGTCGTGTGCGGGCGATCGTGCGTGATGTCGAATGGTCCGGTAATGAAATCATGAAGTATCTTTTGAAGGAATACCGCGAGGGTAAGTCCACGGCAGAGGTTGAGGCCTGATTATGCTCACAAAACCCTTGGACATTTCTTCGAAATTACGCCCAACCCCACGTGGGTATGATTCGCTGTTTTGGGTGAATGTTGGCGCATTGGTTTTGTTCTTCACATTGTTTGGCTCGCGTTTCGTGCTTTCGCCGGGGCTGGGCGTTGATTTCACCGTGCCGGAAATGCCGGGCGCAGTGAATGGAGCCGCCAGGACCACGCATGTGATCAGCGTGGCGCGACCTGGGCTAATTTTTACTGATGATGGCGCTCTCAATTGGACACAGTTGCAAGGTTGGTTGATAGAACAGGGCCATACAGTTGAGAAACCGTCCTTACTGGTGCGCGCCAATGCAGCGATTCCGGTCAACGAGCTCACAGATATTATTAGCGCGGCCCAACAGGCTGGCTTTCAGGTGCAGGTTGCGGCACTGGATCCCGCGAAATCCGATGGTTCCTCGTTATGAAATCCGGTGACGGCGCTCAGAACAGGACCTGGTGGAGCATCGGTATCGCGTCGGTGGTGGTGTTTGTCGGTATTTTGCTCTTATTGAGCTATCGAGGATCAGGAGACGCCAATGGTATTGAAATGAAGCGTTCGTTGGAGGCGACGAAGATAGTCCTGACGCGACTGGCCCAACAGGAGGAGGGCAGAGTGGTCGCGGAGGAGTCGCAGTTCTTCGATCCCACGCCGCTTTTCTTGCCGACAGAATGGAACAGTGATCAGAAACCATTGCCTCCCAGTGTTTTAAATGATCCTGGGGAGATGTTTGCTCGCTTTCCCTCTAAGCTGCAATTTGCGGAAGAGGGGGTGGCCTTGAAATTCAAAGATCCGATCCAAACCCCTGATAAACCGTCAGATACGATCAATGTGATCGAAAACGAGCTCGCGTTTCGAGGAATGGGGCGTGGCGATGTTGAGGTTGGGAATTTGGCGGCGCGAGGTGGATACCTAGTGGTGAAGAGTGCGGATGGAAGTAAACGAGCCATTGTGTCTCAGATACTGGCTGATGCGCGTCCACCAATGGATAATTGGAAGCCGATGGAATTCTTGGCGGTGGTTAATCGTGCTGGTTTGGTCGGGTCACTTTCTCTGATCGAGCGCTCAGGTTTCGAATCGGTGGATCTGTATTTTCAGAATTACCTCGTGCAGACCTTTCGTTTGGGAGAATATTTGGCTCCTGGGTTCTACCGAATCTCGGTGGGACCGTAGGTTTTTTTACCGAATAAACAATTTGCAGTTGACGGAGCAATTTTGGCGCTGCATCTTCCCCGTTCTTTTCGTTTCTTGACCCTTCCTAGGTCTGCCCAGATAGCTCAGTTGGCAGAGCACATCCTTGGTAAGGATGAGGTCGCCGGTTCAACTCCGGTTCTGGGCTCCAGGTCAACGTCGCCATCTTCTGCGACGTAAAAATTTGAGGTAACTAATCAGTCTAAACAAAACATCCACATGGCTAAAGGCACATTCGAACGCACTAAACCACACGTCAACGTCGGCACAATTGGCCACGTTGATCATGGTAAAACTACCACGACGACCGCAATTCTCGCTGTTCAAGCGCGTAAAGGCCTCGCCGAGGTCAAAACCTACGCGGACATCGCTAAGGGCGGCACAGTTCGTGACGCTTCTAAGATCGTTACGATCTCCGTGGCTCACGTGGAGTATGAGACTGAAAATCGTCACTATGCTCACGTCGACTGCCCGGGTCACGCTGACTTCGTGAAGAACATGATCACTGGTGCTGCCCAAATGGACGGCGCCATTTTGGTCGTTTCTGCTTCGGATGGTCCTATGCCTCAAACTCGTGAGCACATCCTGCTCGCTCGTCAGGTCGGCGTGCCTAAGATTGTGGTTTTCCTCAACAAGGTTGATCTCATCGACGACGAAGAGCTTCTCGAACTCGTCGAGATGGAAATCCGTGAGCTTCTCAGCAAGTATCAATTTGATGGCGACAACGCTGTCATCGTTCGCGGGTCCGCTACGGCTGCCCTCGAGGGTAAGCCTGAAGGTGATGCTGCAATAGCAGCTCTGATGGAAGCGATTGACGCTGAAATCCCTGAGCCTGCTCGTGAACTCGACCAACCTTTCCTCATGTCCGTAGAGGATGTATTCTCGATCACCGGTCGTGGCACGGTAGCTACTGGTCGTATCGAGCGTGGTTCGATCAAGGTAACCGACAATGTCGAAATCGTGGGATTGAAGGACACCGTTACGACGGTTGTCACTGGTATCGAAATGTTCCGCAAGCTGCTCGATAGTGGCCAAGCAGGGGATAATGTTGGTATCCTCCTCCGTGGTATTGATAAAGATGCTATCGAGCGTGGTCAAGTTCTCGCGGCTCCTAAGTCAATCACTCCTCACCAGACGGCTAAGGCAGAAATCTACGTCCTCTCAAAGGACGAAGGTGGTCGCCACACTCCTTTCTTCAAGGGTTACCGTCCTCAGTTCTACTTCCGCACAACGGATGTGACTGGTGTGGTTAATCTTCCCGAAGGCGTGGAGATGGTGATGCCAGGCGATAATATCGCTGTTGAGATCGACCTCATCTTGCCGATCGCGATGGAAACTACCCAGAAGTTCGCCATCCGTGAAGGTGGTCGCACGATTGGTGCTGGCCGTATTACCGAGATCATTAAGTAAGATCTTGTTACAAAACACTTAAAACACCTCGCCGAGGCCCCTGTTTATGGGACCTCGGCGATGTCGTCTAAAAAATTATAGTATAGGGGTGTAGCTCAATTGGTAGAGTAGCGGTCTCCAAAACCGTTGGTTGCGGGTTCGACTCCCTCCGCCCCTGCCACTCAAAAATAGACATTCATGAAGAACCCGTTTCGCAGCATAAGAATCTTTCTCGGAGAAATGGTCGGTGAACTCCAGAAAGCCGCTTGGCCTACCAAGACGGAGTTGCGTGATTCCACGATTGTCGTCGTCATCGCCGCTGTATTGTTGGGTGTCTTCACCAGTATCAGCGATTTCTCACTCTATCAGTTCGTGGATCTCTTCACGCAATTGGTCAGCTAATTGTCTATGTCGACTGAAATTACAGCTCCTGCCACTGCTCGGTGGTTTGCCCTCCACACACTCTCCGGTCAGGAGAACAAGGTGAAGGCCTACATCGAGAAGTTTACGACCATCGAGGAGCTCGACGATTACATCTTCGAAGTGCTCATGCCAACGGAAGTCGTTTCTGAGGTCAAAAATGGCAAGAAGTCCACGAAAACCCGAAAGCTCTATCCTGGATATGTCTTTATCCAGATGCGCCTTTTCGACGACAACAACGTGCTGATCAACAAGCCGTGGTATTTCGTTAAGGAAACGTCCGGAGTCATCGGCTTTGTCGGTGGCGCAGCCCCGTCTCCCTTGCGCCAGGCTGAAGTTGACGAGATCCGTGCCCGCATCGAAGCGGCCAATGGCAAAGAAGTGCCTAAGGTTCAATACACTGAAGGTGAAGAAGTTAAGGTTACTGATGGTGCCTTTACTAACCTTACTGGAAGGATTGATGAAATAGATCCTGACCGTGGTAAGCTCAAAATTTCCGTCTCTATTTTTGGCCGGTTTACTCCGGTTGAACTCGAATACTGGCAGGTGGAGCGCATCACCGAATAACTCGGTTACTCGCCTGCATCGTCACTATCGATCCTTTATTAAACTGAATATCACTCACTCTCATGGCTAAGAAGATCCAAGGCTACATTCGCCTCCAACTGCCTGCTGGCGCTGCCAATCCGGCTCCTCCAGTCGGTCCTGCACTCGGTGCGCAGGGCGTAAACATCATGGCATTCTGTAAAGAATTCAACGCCAAGACCAAAGACCAGAACGGCATGATCCTGCCGGTGGTTATCACGGTCTATGTTGATAAGAGCTTTACGTTCATCCTTAAATCGCCTCCTGCGGCTGTTCTCCTCAAGAAGGCAGCCAAGATAGCGTCTGGTTCGGCTACTCCGAACAAGGATAAGGTCGGCAAGGTGACTCGGAAGCAGATTCTAGAGATCGTTAAGCTCAAGGAGAAGGATCTCAACGCTAACGATGATGAAGCCGCAATCAAGGTGATCGCCGGCACCGCCCGCAGCATGGGCATCGAAGTCATCGACTAATATAATCTAACTACAACAACCCACTCGCCGCGGGAGTCCGCATCGGACGCATGCACCGCAAGGAGTCATTGATGGAAAAACACAGTAAAAGATACGTCAGCGCCGCCAAGGTTGCTGATTTGACCGCGGAATATACGCTGGCTGAGGCTTTGGACCTCATCGCGAAATTCCCCGCAACAAAGTTCGACGAGACCGTCGAGCTTTCCATCCGTTTGGGAGTTGATCCCAAGGCCGGTGAGCAGATGGTGCGTGGCACTACACCCTTGCCGCATGGTTCCGGTAAGAAGGTGAATGTCGTCGTCTTTACCGAAGATGCCGAAGCTGCAATCGCTGCTGGCGCGGAAACCGCCGGTCTGGAAGATGTCATGGCGAAAGTCAGCGATGGTTGGCTCGACTTCGACGTCGCGATTGCCACGACTGAAGCAATGAAAAAGGTTCGCACCTTGGCCCGTATCCTCGGTCCTAAAGGTCTGATGCCTAATCCTAAGAGCGGCACCGTCACTGATGATGTCGCCACAGCGATCAAGGCCGTGAAGGCCGGTCGCGTGGAATTCAAAATGGACAAGAGCGCAAACATCGGCCTTGGCGTCGGCAAGCGATCTTTCGGCTCGGAGCAGATTCTTGAAAACACCAAGGCTGTGATCGAGGCGATCGGCAAAGCCCGTCCCGCGACCTTTAAGGGCCACGGTTACATCAAGAGCATTTATATTTCTTCCAGCATGAGCCCCGGGGTTCGTCTGGCTTCCTCCGAGTTCAGCAACTACTAAGCCGCACGACCATGAGAGCTGAAAAACAATATCTAGTTACCGAAGTCGAGACTCACCTTAAGAAGTCCGATTACGTCATCCTAACCAATTTCGCCGGTGTTACCGTTGCTGATGTCGCCGAACTTCGTGCTGAACTCCGCAAGGAAAACGCCGAATTCCACGTCGTAAAAAACAGTTCACTTCGGGTGGCCGCCAAGGCACTCGGACTTCCCGAATTCGAAGAGAGTCTGACGGGCCCGACCGCTATCATTGTGGGGGGTGACAATTCACCTGGAGCCGCTAAAGTAGTCACGGAATTCTTTAAGTCGAAGAAGAAGGTCGAAGTTAAGTCTGCTGTGCTGAGCAATAAGCTACTTAATGCCGACGATGTGAATACCCTTGCCGCACTGCCATCGCTCGATGCGTTGCGCGGACAACTACTCGGTCTCCTCAGTCAACCTGGCACAATGTTGGTGCGCGTTCTCAACGCCGTTCCGCAAAGTGTCGTCAATGTTCTCCAGGCCAAGATCCGCGCCGACGGAGAAGCTTAATTTTAAACTATTCTATCAACCCATTTCAAAAGTGCCGCGTATTGCGCGACGCTAAAGAAAACCCAATCAACCGTTCAAAACTAGGAGATACGTCTCTTAAACGCGCTTAATCATTAAGCCGCTAGTCACGATCAGGAGATATTCATTATGAGCAACATCACAAAAGACGAAGTAATCGACTGGCTCTCCGGCCAATCAGTCCTCGAAATCGCTGAACTCGTTTCGGCCCTTGAAGAAAAGTGGGGGGTTTCCGCCGCTGCTCCTGTAGCTGTCGCTGCCGCCGCTCCTGCTGGTGGTGCCGCTGTCGCTGCTGAAGAGAAGACTGAATTTGACGTCGTTCTCCTCGAAGCTGGTCCGACCAAGATCGCCGTTATTAAGGAAGTCCGTTCTATCACTGGCTTGGGCCTCAAGGAAGCCAAAGACTTGGTCGAAGGCGCTCCTAAGGCTGTCAAGGAAGGTGCTTCGAAGGACGAAGCTGAAGAGCTTAAGAAGAAGCTCGAGGCCACTGGTGCCAAGGTGGAGCTCAAGTAATCACTTGGCTGATTCTACTTCAAAACGTCCAAATTTATCAGGACAGGCCGTGTTTCAACGCGGCCTGTCCTTTGCCTTTTCTCATTCCGTTCATTCGTCGCTGAGCCGCGCATTCCGTTAAGCTCGCTCTAGCGCCCTCCACTTCATCCAACCGGGTATATACATGGCCGACCGCACACAATCTGATCGCAAAAACTTCGGCAATCTTCGCGAAGTCATTCCGCCGCCAAACCTGATCGAGATTCAGATCACGTCCTATCTGGATTTCCTCCAAAAAGGGCTGCCTGAGAAAGAGCGCAAGTTGCAGGGCCTCGAGGCCGTGTTTAGTGAGGTGTTTCCCATCGAGTCCTACGATGCTCGCCTGACGTTGGAGTATGTTTCCTATACCTTGGCTGATCCTAAGTATAGCGAGATCGAATGCCTGCGCGATGGGGTGACTTATTCAGTGCCACTTTACGTGAAGCTCCGTCTTCGCGAAGAGGATTACATCAAGGACGAAGAAATTTACATGGGTGAAATCCCTATGGTGACCGAGCGTGGCTCGTTCATTATCAACGGCGCCGAACGCGTCGTTGTTTCCCAGCTTCACCGTTCACCGGGCATTGCCTTCGAGGTTAGCCCGCATGCCAACGGCAAGTTGCTTCACTCTTTTCGGATCATTCCTGATCGCGGCACCTGGTTGGAGGTGCAGTTCGACAATAATGATCTACTCTACGTCTACCTGGACCGTCGACGTCGTCGTCGTAAGTTTCTCATCACGACCCTGCTTCGTGCAGTTGGTTACTCCAGTGATATCGATATCCTGAATCTTTTCTACGACATCAATGATCTGAAGGTCTCCAAGGCACTGGGCATGGACAATGTTTCGTCCTTGGTTCTGGTTGAGGATGCCATCGACGCCCAAAAGGGTGTGGTTTTGGCCCGTGCTTTCGAGCCACTCACAAAAGCAATTGTTCGCACGTTCGAAAAGCATGACATCTCAGTGATTCGTGTGATCGATACCGCGAATGACGAGGGTGCGATCATCCGCGCTCTGAAGAAGGATCCTACTCGCAACGAAGAGGAAGCCCTCAAGGAAATTTACAAGCGCCTCCGTCCAGGTGAGCCGCCAACAACCGCTAATGCGAAGGCATTGCTCAAACGTCTATTCTTCGATCCAAAGCGTTACGACCTCGGTCGCGTGGGTCGCTACAAGATTAATCAGAAGCTCGGCCTGAAGGTGGAGCTCGAGCAACGTGTGCTGGAATCCGGTGATATCGTTGCCGCGACCAAGTATCTCGTTCGTCTCAAGCGCGGTGAAGGTGTCGTCGATGATATCGATCACCTTGGTTCACGTCGCGTTCGCACGGTGGGTGAGTTGCTCGCCAACCAATGCCGTCTCGGTCTCAGCCGCACGGAGCGTCTCGTTCGCGAGCGCATGACGATGTATGATCAGAGTGTCGATTCGATCACGCCTCAGAAGCTGATCAACCCGAAGGCTCTGACCACAGTTATCCGCGACTTCTTTGCACGTTCGCAGCTGTCGCAGTTCATGGACCAAATCAATCCGTTGGCTGAAGTGACGCATAAGCGTCGTCTTTCCGCTCTTGGACCTGGTGGTCTTAACCGTGAGCGTGCTGGTTTCGAAGTGCGTGACGTTCATCCTTCGCATTACGGTCGTATTTGCCCGATTGAGACCCCAGAAGGTCCCAATATCGGACTGATCAACTCATTGGCGACTTATGCTCGGGTTAATGAATTTGGCTTCATCGAAACTCCATACCGTCTCGTGAAAGCGGGTAAGGTATCCGACAAGATCGAATATCTTACGGCCGATCAGGAAGAGGGTAAGATTATCGCTCAGGCCAACTCCGAACTCGACGACAAGAGTAACTTCGTCGGTAAGGTCACCGTTCGTCAGGACGGCGAGTTCTTGGAAGTCGATGCTGATGAAGTGAACTACATGGATGTTTCGCCGAAGCAGGTCATCTCGATCGCGGCTGGAATGATTCCGTTCCTAGAGCACGATGATGCTAATCGCGCTCTCATGGGTGCGAACATGCAACGTCAAGGTGTGCCTCTCTTGCAGGCTGAATCACCTTTCGTCGGCACCGGTATCGAAGAACGCGTCGCGCGTGACTCGAAGATCGTAGTCGTTTCCGACGCCGGTGGCGTGGTTGCCTCCGTCGATGGAAAGCAAATTGTCGTCACGAAAGACGGTGAGATGCCTGGCACGGTAAAATCCGACCCTAAAAATGGAGTCGAGGTTCACGAGCTGCGTAAATTCATGCGCTCGAATGCTGGCACCTGCTTCAACCAGAAACCAATTGTTGACCGTGGTCAGAAGATCAAGCCTGGTCAGATCATCGCCGATGGTCCTTCGACAGAGAAGGGCGAAATGGCCCTCGGTCGTAACGTGCTCGTCGGCTTCATGCCGTGGAACGGTTACAACTTCGAGGATGCTATTCTCATCTCAGAGAAGGTTCTCAAGGAAGACATCTTCACTTCGATTCACATTCAGGAATACGAAGTCACTGCTCGTGATACTAAACTCGGCGCGGAAGAAATTACTCGTGATATTCCAAATGTCGGTGAAGAAGCCCTCAAGAACCTTGACCACAACGGTGTCATCCGCATAGGTGCCGAGGTAAAGCCGGGCGATATCCTCGTAGGTAAAATCACGCCGAAGTCTGAAACCGAACTCGCTCCTGAAGAAAAACTGCTTCGCGCGATCTTTGGTGAAAAGGCTGCCGACGTGAAGGACAGCTCGCTAATCGTGCCATCAGGTGCGGCTGGTATTGTCATGGACGTGAAGGTTTCATCTCGCATCGATGATGAGCTCGAGCGCATGTCGCCTTCCGACCGTCGTCGTCAAATCAAGCAAATCCAAGAGGAATACAAAACGCAGATGGATAAGCTGCGTGAAGGCCTCACGGAAGCGCTCTCGAATATTCTCCTTGGTGAAAAAATCCCTCTCGACGTGATCAACGGTGAGTCGGGTGAAATTATCATCCCTGCTAATCGCAAGATCACGAAGACTTTGCTACGCAAGCTCGCGGCGGTTTCCAAGCATGTTCAGATCGATCCTTCACCGGTTCGTATCAAGATCATGGAGATCATCGGTTCATATCAGGTCAAATTCGACGAACTCGAAGGTGATCGTGAACGTAAGGTCGACTCAGTCGAATCCGGCGATGGCGATGGCAGCGGTGCAATCAAGCAGGTCAAAGTTTACATCGCCACGAAGCATAAGCTCGAGGTCGGTGATAAGATGGCCGGTCGTCACGGCAATAAGGGTGTGGTCGCCAAGATCGTTCCCGAAGAAGACATGCCGTTCCTCCCGGATGGCACTCCCGTAGAAATCTGTTTGAACCCTCTCGGTGTGCCATCTCGCATGAACGTGGGGCAGGTGTTGGAGACTCACTTGGGTTGGGCTTGTAAGAAGCTCGGCATCAAGGTCGCTACACCGGTATTCGATGGTATCCCGGAGAAAAAGGTTCGTGAATATCTCGAAGACGCTAACCTGCCGGCTTCCGGTAAGAGCGCGCTCTTTGATGGCCGCACTGGCGAGAAAATCGATCAGGAGGTCGTGGTGGGCTACATCTACATGATGAAGTTGAATCACTTGGTCTCCCATAAGATTCACGCTCGTGCCGTTGGTCCTTACTCTCTCGTCACGCAACAACCTCTGGGTGGTAAAGCCCAATACGGTGGTCAGCGTTTTGGTGAAATGGAAGTGTGGGCGCTCGAAGCTTATGGCGCGGCGCATACCCTCCAGGAATTGCTCACCGTCAAATCTGACGATGTTCAGGGCCGCACCAAGATCTACGAATCGCTCGTAAAGGGCGAAAATACACTGCAGGCCGGCACACCCGAGTCCTTCAACGTGTTGATCAAGGAAATCCAGTCCCTCGGATTGGATATCAAGCTCAACAAACGCGACTCACTGGGCTACGGCTCCTGAGTCATTTAGCATCCTTTAAAAACAAAATAGGAAAGCACATATGAGCATCCAACCTTCTGAAACAGCCGGATCCGCCGCACGCGATGACTTGCGCGATGCAATGGGCGACGTCGCAAGTCCATTCGATTGCGTCTCCATCACCGTCGCAGCCCCTGAGACCATTCGCAATTGGTCGAAGGGCGAGGTTAAGAACCCCGAGACAATCAACTATCGCACATTCAAGCCCGAGCCGGGCGGTCTTTTCTGCCAAAAGATCTTCGGTCCCGTGCGCGATTACGAATGTGCCTGCGGTAAATACAAGCGCATCAAATATAAGGACGTAGTCTGTGATCGTTGCGGCGTCGAAGTGACTATTGCCCGCGTCCGTCGCGAGCGCATGGGCCACATCGAACTCGCCGTGCCAGTCACGCACATTTGGTTCCTGAAGAGCATGCCGAGTCGTCTAGGTCTCTTGCTCGACATGACTGCCCGTGCTCTTGAGCGCGTCATCTATTACGAAAACTACATGGTGATCGATCCGGGTAAGACCCCGCTCGAACCTCACCAGCTGTTGACCGCGACTGAATATAGCCAGGCTCTTGATGAGTATGGCGATGATTCCTTCGTTGCTAAGATGGGTGCTGAAGCGGTTCGCGATGGTCTCGCCCGCACTGATCTCGAAGCAACAGTGGCCGAGCTGCAGGAGCAGATGCGTGCCACGAAGTCGAAGCAGATCAAGAAGAAGCTCTCGAAGCGTCTGAAGGTGATCCAAGGTTTCATCCACTCACACTCCCGTCCTGAATGGATGGTGCTCGAAGTCCTTCCAGTGGTGCCGCCAGATCTTCGTCCACTCGTGCCTCTCGAAGGTGGTCGTTTCGCGACTTCTGATCTCAACGATCTCTATCGGCGCGTCATCAACCGTAATAATCGGTTGAAGAACTTGATGCAGCTTAAGACTCCTGATGTCATCATTCACAATGAGAAACGCATGCTGCAAGAAGCAGTCGACGCTCTCTTTGATAATGGTCGTCACGGTCGTCCGGTGACTGGCGCTGGTAACCGAGCGCTTAAATCGCTCTCCGATATGCTCAAGGGTAAGCAAGGGCGTTTCCGTCAAAACTTGCTCGGTAAGCGCGTCGATTACTCCGGTCGTTCTGTCATCGTGGTTGGCCCTGAGCTCAAGCTCAACCAATGCGGACTTCCCAAGAAGATGGCGCTCGTTCTGTTTGAGCCGTTCATCATTCGCCGCCTTAAGGAACTTGGTTTCGTGCACACCGTTCGCGGTGCTCGTAAGATGATCGAGAAGAAGTCCCCTGAAGTGTGGGATATTCTGGAAGAAGTCACCAAGGGCCATCCGGTCCTGCTGAATCGTGCGCCTACTTTGCATCGTCTTTCGATCCAAGCTTTTGAGCCTATCTTGATCGAAGGTGAATCGATTCGTCTCCACCCTCTGGTTTGCACAGCTTACAACGCCGATTTCGACGGAGACCAAATGGCTGTTCACGTGCCGCTTTCTCTCGAAGCGATCATGGAGTGCAAACTCCTCATGATGGCGACGAATAACATCTTCTCACCTTCCTCCGGTAAACCAATTCTCACGCCTTCGCAGGATATCGTATTGGGTGCTTACTATCTCACGATTGAGCCGCGCAAACCTGCCGCCAAAAATGAGCGCGTGCCTTTGTTCGGCAGCACCCAAGAGGTGATGTTCGCCAAGGATGATGGTGCTGTGTCGGTTCATCAATGGATCGATCTTCCAAATCCGGATCTCGGTCGGGATACGTTCTACGGTAACAAGGAGAAGAAAATTCTCCGCACGACAGTTGGCCGCGCGATCTTTAACGAGATCTGGCCTTCTGAAGTCGGTTACGCGAACATCCCAGTGCCGAAGGCAAAACTTGGTGATTTGATTCTCAATACCTACAAGGCTACAGGGCAGGGCGAGACTGTTGAATCGCTTGATCGCTTGAAGGAGCTTGGTTTCCAATCCGCTTTCCGAGCCGGTATTTCAATCGGTATCGATGACATGATCATCCCCGAGGCAAAGAAAGATATCGTTTCGGCTGCCCGTAAAAAGATCTCCGAGGTCGAGGGTCAATTCAACAAGGGTATCATTACCGAAGGCGAACGGAAAAATAAGGTGATCGATCTTTGGACCGGCACCACTGACGCCATCGCCAAGGAAGTATTTACTAAGTTGCAGACCAATGAGGGCCGCACGGAAGTGAATCCTGTTTACATCATGATGGACTCCGGTGCTCGTGGTAATAAACAGCAGGTTCGCCAGTTGTGCGGAACCCGTGGTTTGATGGCCAAGCCTTCCGGTGAAATTATCGAGCGTCCGATTCTGTCATCCTTCCGTGAAGGTCTCACGGTTCTCGAATACTTCATCTCGACTCACGGTGCCCGTAAGGGTCTCGCAGATACCGCTCTGAAGACCGCTGATGCCGGTTACCTCACTCGTAAGCTTTGTGACGTGGCCATGGATGTGGTTATCACCGAAGACGACGAAGGTAATCGTGACGGTGTTTGGAAGAAGGCAATTTACGAAGGTGACGACGAAATCGTTCCTCTTAGCGAACGCATCGTCGGACGTTGTGCTTGCGATGATGTCATCAATCCAATCAACCCAAGCGAAGTCATCGTCGCAGCTGGAGAACTCGTCACTGAGGAAGCCGCGGCCAAGATTGATGACCTCGGTATTGAGCGGGTGAAGGTGCTTTCGCCTCTTACTTCGAACAGCCCTTATGGTATCACCGCGAAGAGCTACGGCATCAATCCTGCAACGAGCAAGGTGGCTAAGGCCGGCGATTCCGTCGGTATCATTGCCGCTCAGTCGATTGGTGAACCTGGCACTCAGCTCACGATGCGGACGTTCCACATCGGTGGTGTGGCTTCCGGTGGGTTTAAGACTCCTGAAATCCGCGTGCGTGCTGCTGGTATTGTAAAATACCGTGGTCTTCGCCTCGTGGAAACGGCTGAAGGTGCTTCGATCGTGCTCAATAAGACGGGTAGCATCACACTCGTTGATAAAGAGGATCGCGAAATCGAAACTTACAACATTGTGGTCGGCTCCTTCCTCCACGTAGCCGATGGCGGAAAGATCGCCAAGGGCGCGCCGTTGGCTCAATGGGATCCTTACAATGTGCCGGTGCTATCCGAAAAGGGTGGTAAGCTGGTCTTCAAGGATATGATCCCGGGTGTGACGTTGAAGCGTGAGCTCGATGAGGCCTCTGGTCGTATCGCTGCCGTGATCATCGACCACAAGGAAGATCTGAATCCTCAAATCGAAGTTCGCGATTCAAAGAACAAAGCACTGGCTGCTTACGCAATTCCGGTTGGCGCGCAGATTTCCGTGAACGAAGGCGATACTATCGCTCCGGGTGCGTTGCTGGCTAAGACTCCTCGTCAAGCGTCGAAAACCAAGGATATCACCGGTGGTCTCCCTCGTGTGGCTGAGCTCTTTGAAGCTCGCCGTCCGAAGGATGCGACTGCGATGTCTCGGATCGATGGTGTGGTTTCCTTTGAAGGAACAGTGCGGGCCAAGCGCAAGCTGGTTGTCACCAATGAAGAAACCGCTCAAGAAGAGGAACACCTCATCGCGACTGGTAAGCACATCATTGTCCAACCTGGCGACGTCGTTACTAAGGGCCAACATCTGACTGAAGGTTCCGCTGATCCGCATGAGATCCTCGAGATTCTCGGGCCAAGTGCGCTCTACGATTTCCTCATCTCCCAAGTGCAAGAGGTCTACCGCCTGCAGGGGGTGACGATTAACGATAAGCATATCGAAATCATCATCCGCCAAATGCTCCGCAAGGTTCGGATCACTGATCCCGGTGATAGTGAATTCTTCTGGGGTGAGCAGGTGGATCGCTCCTCCTTCTTGACTGATAACAAGCGAATCGAAGATGCTGGTGGCAAACCTGCCGAAGCTGAACCGATCTTGCTTGGTATTACCAAGGCCTCGCTTGAAACCGAGAGCTTCATCTCAGCGGCTTCCTTCCAGGAAACCACCCGCGTGCTCACGGATGCGTCTACTTTGGGCAAGGTTGATATGCTGAAGGGCTTCAAGGAAAACGTTATCATGGGTCACTTGATTCCAGCGGGCACAGGCTTGCCGAAATATAAGAATGTAAAGATCACGCTTCCTTTCGGTGATGAGATTCCCGATGAAGAACCAGCAGTGGTTGAACCTAAAGTTACCGAAGCGAGTTAATTGATATATCCTCAGGATTAAACTTTGAGACCGCAGATGGATTTCATCTGCGGTCTTTTGTTTTTACGGGCCTGAGCAAAATTCTGCTTGTCAAGTGCCGGAGCTTTTCTGACGTTGTAAGTCCTCCCGCCAAAAACTGCATGTTGAGCCTAGCTCCATGTGGTTTAGCGCCCGGTCTTTTTAGGCCGGGCGTTTTTTTTTGATCAAAACACTCAAAAGCAGGGGAGGAGGGGATTTTCTTTCCCTTATTCAAAATCTTGCTTGCTGACAATCCGCAAACCGTTGAGGGTGGTCGACTCTCAACTCAGTTGGCGTGTTTTCAGCCTTGCTGCTAGCCGCTTTTCCTTATCGAGAAACGAGTTATAAAGACCTGTTTTCACGAACCTTGCTACTTTTCGCCAAAATGTTCTTGCCGAGCTTTTGACGCTTGGTAGCTTCGTCCTCTTTTCTCCCTTTACACACCTATATACTTCGTATGCCAACCATCAATCAGCTCGTTCGCAAAGGCCGCCGCAAGGTAGTCGCGAAGTCCAAGTCACCAGCCTTGGACAGCAATCCGTTTCGTCGTGGCGTCTGCACGCAAGTAATGACGCGCACACCTAAGAAGCCGAATTCCGCGATCCGTAAGGTAGCGAAGGTGCGCCTCACGAATGGTAACGAAGTGATTTCCTACATCCCTGATGAAGGTCATTCCCTGCAAGAGCATAGTATCGTGCTCGTGCGTGGTGGTCGTGTTAAGGATCTCCCTGGTGTTCGCTATCACATCGTTCGCGGTGCACTGGATGCTACTGGAGTAGAAAAGCGTCGTCGCAGCCGTTCGAAATACGGAGTTAAGCGCCCTAAGGCCGCCAAGTAATCCAATTTTAAAACTCATTTAAGTTATGTCACGACGCCACAGAGCAACCAAACGCAAGGTCGAACCTGATATTCGCTACAACAGCCCACTCGTGGCTCACTTGGTGAATGTCGTTATGAAGAGCGGTAAGAAGAACATTGCTCAACGCATTGTTTACGGTGCCTTTGAGAAGGTATCCGCAAAGCTCGATAAAGGGAATCCTGTGGATTTACTCCTTGGTGCGATGGAAAACGCCCGCCCTCGTCTTGAAGTGAAGAGCCGCCGTGTTGGTGGTGCTACTTATCAGGTGCCGGTTGAGATCTCCTTCGAACGTCAAGAATCCGTCGCTTTGCGATGGATCGTTGCCGCAGCCAGTGGCCGTAAGGGAATCACGATGTGCGACGCTCTCGCGAATGAAATTGTCGATGCCTACAACAACACGGGCGGCGTTGTGAAGAAGAAGGAAGACACGCATAAAATGGCTCAGGCCAACCGTGCTTTCGCTCACCTCCGTTGGTAATATAACGACATGTCTGCTGAAATTTCTATTGTAACTGAGAAGAGTAAGGTCTCAGAGGTTAACTCCAAGGAGCGCCCATTCCCGATGGAATGGACGCGTAATATCGGTATCGCCGCACATATTGATGCCGGTAAGACTACTACTTCGGAACGTATTCTTTTCTACTCTGGCGCCGTGCATAAGATCGGCGAAGTCCATGAAGGCACTGCGGTGACTGACTGGATGGAGCAAGAGCGTGAGCGTGGTATCACGATCACTGCTGCTGCTATTTCCTGCGCTTGGAATGCTTCCACGGGTCCGTGGAAGGGTATTGACCAACGCATTAACATCATCGACACCCCCGGGCACGTGGATTTCACGGCTGAGGTTGAGCGTTCGATGCGTGTGCTTGATGGAGCGATCGCGGTATTTTGTGCCGTTGCTGGTGTCCAACCCCAATCTGAGACTGTCTGGCGTCAGGCCAATAAGTATAACGTTCCTCGGATCGCTTTCGTGAATAAGATGGATCGCACCGGAGCAGAGTTCTTCCGTGCGGTTGACGAGATGCGTGAAAAGCTCGGTGCCAATGCGCATCCGCTCTTCATCCCGATTGGTGCTGAAGAAGATTTCATCGGCCTCATCGATTTGGTGCAAAATGTTGCCTACATCTTTGGTTCGGAAGAGGACGAGCTCGGTCTCAAACCCGTCACGAGCGAAATCCCAGCTGAATATGCTGAGCAGGCGCAAGAGTATCGTGATAAGCTCCTCGAAGCTGTTTCCGACTTTGATGATGTTATTGCTGAGAAATACCTCGGCGGAGAAGAGATCAGTATTCAGGAACTTCAGATTGGTATCCGCAAAGCAACCGTTTCGATGGATTTCGTGGGTGCGATCCCCGGTTCGGCTTTCAAGAACAAGGGCGTGCAGCGTCTTCTAGACTGCGTCGTAAACTACCTTCCTGGTCCTCTCGATGTTCCTCCTATGGTGGGTCAAGATTCCGATGGCGAAAAAGTCACCGCTACGGTGACAGATCACGGTAAGCTCGCTGGTCTCGCATTCAAACTTTGGAGCGATCCTTTTGTTGGTAAATTGGTATTCTACCGCGTTTACACCGGTAAACTTCCCAAGGGCATGCCACTCTACAACCCGCGCACTCGTCGCTCAGAACGCGTCTCGCGTTTGGTTTTGATGCGTTCGATGGATCGTGATGAAATTGATGTCGCCTACTCGGGTGATATCGTCGCACTCGTTGGAGTGAAGGAAGTCATCACTGGTGATACGCTCTGTGACTCTGACTTCGATATTTGCTTGGAGCCGCCATCCTTCCCGGAACCGGTGATCGCGATGTCGATCGAGCCTAATACCAAGGCCGACCAAGAAAAAATGGGCACGGCGCTTCAACGCCTGGTGGCCGAAGATCCTACTTTACGCGTTTCCACCGATGAAGATACCGGACAGACGATTCTGGCCGGTATGGGTGAGCTCCATTTGGACATCATCCGCGACCGCATGAAGCGTGAGTTCAAGGTCGAGGCTACTTGTGGTAAGCCACAGATCGCCTATCGCGAAACCATTCTTGCACCTTCCGATGGTGAAGGTAAGTTCGTCCGCCAGTCTGGTGGTAAGGGACAGTATGGTCATGTGGTCATCAAGATGGAGCCCAACGAAAAAGGTAAGGGCATCGAAGTCGTCAACGAAATCGTTGGTGGCGCTATTCCTAAAGAATTCATCAAACCGGCTACAGATGGTTTGATGGAAGGTTGTAACAATGGTGTGGTCGCCGGCTATCCAGTAGTCGACTTGAAGATGCGCATTGTTGACGGCTCTTTCCATGATGTGGACTCTTCTGAAATGGCCTTTAAGATGGCTGGTATCTTCGCCTTCAAGGAAGCGATGAAGAACGCTCAACCTATCTTGCTTGAGCCAATCATGACCGTCGAGATCACGACTCCTGAGGATTATCAAGGTGACTTGATGGGTGATATCAACCGTCGTCGCGGCCAGATCCAAGGTATCGAAAACAAGAACGCGGCGGCAATCGTCACTGCTCATGTGCCTCTTGAATCACTCTTCGGTTATGTGACCGATATCCGCTCTCTTTCCAAGGGTCGCGCCAGCGCCTCTATCACGCCTTCTCACTTTGAGCAGGTTCCTAGTTCAATTCTCGCTACGATTGTCGAGTCGTCTACCAAGGCGCCCGCTCGCACTTAACACCCGTCTTTCCGATCATGAAAGGTCAACGCATTCGCATCAAACTCCAAGGCTTCGACTATCGAGTAATCGATCTGTCCGCTGTCGAGATCGTCGAAACCGCCAAGCGCTCCGGCGCTCGTGTTTCCGGTCCTATCCCGCTGCCTACGCGCATCGAGAAACTGACAGTAAACCGCTCTCCACACGTTAATAAAAAAGCGATGGAGCAGTTCGAAACCCGCACTCACAAACGTCTCATCGATATTATCGAGCCTACCGCTCAGACCGTCGATGAGCTTAAAAAACTCAACCTCCCTTCAGGCGTCGATATTACTATCAACGTATAAACCCAAACTTAACTGTTAGCAGCTGCCCACGTGCGCCTCGCGCACCTCTGAGCCTCTCTAATGTAGGTTTTAAACGGAAATTTTCCACCTACCGCTTAGCATTATGATTACATCGCTTTTAGGTAAAAAAATCGGCATGACGCAGGTTTACGACGCTAATAACGTCATCATTCCTGTTACTGTCGTCGAAGCAGGTCCCTGCTCGGTCGTCCAACTAAAGACGACTGAGAACGATGGCTATGAAGCCATCCAACTGGGATACTCGCAAAAGAAGATCAAAAACACTTCCAAAGGTGAATTGAATCACGCCAAGAAGGCTGGTCTTGAAGTCGCTCCACGTGTGCTCACCGAGATTCGTCTCACCGAGCCCTCGGAAGCAAAACTCGGCGATGTCGTCACGGTTGAAGCCTTCTCTGAAGGTCAAGTCGTCGATGTTCTTGGTGTGAGCAAGGGTAAGGGCTTTGCCGGTGTCGTTAAGCGCTACCGCGTAAAGGGCGGTCCTGCTACTCACGGTTCCATGTTTCATCGCCGCGTAGGTTCGGTTGGTATGCGCCAGACTCCTGGTCGCGTTTTCAAGAATCAAATCATGCCCGGTCAAATGGGTAGCAAAAATCGCACGGTGCAGAACCTGCGTGTTGTGCAAGTGATCAGTGACAAGAATCTTATTCTCGTCAAAGGTGCCATCCCTGGTGCCAACGGTGACGACGTCCTCGTCCGCACGGCTATCAAAGGCCAATGCAAGAGTGCTTAATCCGGAGGACACCAAGACATGAAACTCAAAGTATTTAGCTCCGATGGCAAAACAAGCAGCGAAAAAGAATTCGCTGATTTGCCTACATTCGAAGGCGATAAAGGTCTCCAAGCCGTTAAGGAAGTGATCGTCGCCATTAATGCCAATCGCCGCCAAGGCACTCACTCGACGAAGACTCGAGGCGAGGTTTCTGGTGGTGGTAAGAAGCCTTGGCGTCAAAAGGGAACAGGTCGCGCTCGCGCTGGTTCCAATCGCTCCCCGATCTGGGTAGGAGGTGGTGTCGTCTTTGGCCCTAAGCCACGGGATTATTCCAAGAAGACCAATCACAAGGTTAAGAGCCTAGCCTTCAGCCGCGCTCTGTTTGACCGCGTCTCTGCTGGCGAAGTTTCGGTCATCGAACAATTAGCAATCGAGAAGCCTAAGACCAAGCTCATGAGCGAAGTGGTTAACCGCATCGTTCCTGCCGGTAAGGTCCTGCTCGTCGATGCTCCTTTCGCCACCGAAACCGCTCTAGCTGCTCGCAATATCGACCGTGTTTATCTTCAGGAAGCTGCTGAGCTCAACACGCATGATCTTGCTCAATACGGCACGATCCTCGTCAGCGCTACGGCCCTCGAAACCATCATCGCTCGCGTCAACGGAGGTAAGAAATAATGAATGCCGATAAAGTGCTCAAACACCTTCGCTTGACGGAAAAATCCAGCAAGCAATCCGCCGAACTAGGACAGTATACCTTCGTGGTATTCGCCAATGCGAACAAGCATGCCATCGCTGAAGCGGTGGAGCAGACCTTCAAGGTCACGGTCCGCCGCGTGAATGTTCAAAACTACGCTGGAAAGACCAAGCGCGGCCGCACTGGCCGAACCACCACTGGTTCTGATTACAAGAAGGCCATCGTCACCTTAAAGGCAGGCGATCAGATCGAGCTCGTCTGAGCCCAACCCGGAGAATAGCACCATGCCACTTAAATCATTTCGCCCGCTGACACCGACTCAGCGCTACACCACCCTCAACAGTAATAAATCTCTTTCAAAAAAGCGTCCTGAGCGCTCTTTGACGGAGACGGAACACAAGAGCGGTGGTCGTAACGCCTATGGCCGCATCACCTCCCGCCGACGTGGAGGAGGGCACAAACAGCTCTACCGTATCATCGACTTCCGTCGTGATATTCTCGATATGCCTGCCAAAGTGCAGTCTATCGAGTATGATCCTAATCGTTCGGCCAACATTGCTTTGGTGGCTTACACCAACGGTCAGAAGCGCTACATCATCGCGCCTGAAGGTCTTGAAGTTGGCGCGAGCATTAATGCTTCCAACACAGCGACTCGAAACGATTTCATCGTGGGATATAACTACCCGCTTTCGATTATCCCTCTTTCCACTCGTATCCACGCCGTTGAACTCGTTCCCGGTCAAGGAGCCCAATTGGCGCGCTCGGCTGGCACATCAGTGCAACTCGTAGCCGTCGAGAATGGGATGGCCCAGCTTAAGATGCCTTCCGGCGAATTGCGTTTGGTAAATGCCAAGTGCCGTGCGACGGTTGGTGAAGTGGGCAACAGCGATCACGGCAGCCAGAAGCTTGGTAAAGCCGGCCGCAACCGCTGGCTCGGTAAGCGTCCCCGCGTTCGTGGTATCGTCATGAATCCGGTCGATCACCCTAACGGTGGTGGTAATGGTAAGTCCAAAGGTGGTGGTGGTCGCCAGCATCCGGTTTCCCCTTGGGGTCAGCTCGCCAAGGGCTTCCCAACTCGTCGTCGCTCCAAGTCCTCCAACGCCCTGATCATTGTCCACCACAACGGCCGCAAGCCACGTGGACGTAAATAACTCTTAGCACTATCGCACCATGGCACGTTCCATCAAAAAAGGCTTCTTCGTTGACTACCACCTTCTCTCGAAAATCGAGAAGGCGGAAAAATCTGGGGGCCATAAGCCTATCAAGACCTGGTCACGCCGCTCGACAATCACTCCAGATTTCGTCGGCCACACCTTCAACGTTCATAACGGCAAGACCTTCATCACCGTGTATGTTACGGAGAACATGGTTGGTCACAAACTCGGTGAATTCTCACTGACTCGCACATTCAAGGCTCACGGCAATACCGCCAAGAAGTAATCCGACGTAATTTAATTCAAAAGGGCAGGGCATCACTCCGATCCTACTGTCGCCTTCAAAGGAATCATCTCAATGGAAGTTCTCTCACTCACCCGCAACGCTCGCATGTCGCCCAAGAAAATGCGCGATGTTGCCCGCATTATTCAGGGGCGCAAAGCCGCTGCTGCCGTCGATTACTTGACGCTGATCCCGCGTAAGTCTGCGCGCCTCATCGTGAAGACGCTCAAGAGCGCCATCGCGAACGCCGAAAATAATAATAATCTCTCGGCCGACGATCTCACGATCAAGTCTGCGATCATCGAAAATGGTCCCGTGCTAAAGCGCTTCAAGGCTGGTGCCCGTGGCACCGCAAAGCCGCGCAAAAAGAAAATGTCTCACATCCGTATCGTCCTCACTGACGGCAACACTAACTGATTTATACCATGGGCCAAAAAACCAATCCAATCGGTTTCCGTCTTGCCGTCCGTCGCAACTGGCAGTCTCGCTGGTATGCTACCAAGAAGGACTTCGGCAAACTCCTCCTCGAAGATAACCTGATCCGTGAAAAACTCATGGAAAAGCTTAAGCAGGCTTCTGTGCCTCGCATCTTCATCGAGCGCGCTTCAAACCGCGTCCGTGTTAAGATTTACACTGCCCGTCCCGGTATCGTTATCGGTCGTAAGGGACAGGAAATAGAGAAGATCAAAGACGATCTCTCTAAGTTGACCGGTAAGGACATCCTTCTCGACATCCAAGAGGTTAAGAAACCTGAAATCGAAGCTCAGCTCGTGGCTGAGAACGTAGCTCTTCAGCTCGAACGTCGGATCGCTTTCCGTCGTGCGATGAAGAAGGCCGTTGAAATCGCGATGACACTTGGTGCTGAAGGTATTCGTATCCAATGCTCTGGTCGTCTCGGTGGCGCAGATATCGCCCGTCGTGAGTGGCAGCGTAAGGGTCGGGTGCCTTTGCACACCTTGCGTGAAAACATCGACTACGGTTTCACCGAAGCTAACACCGTCTACGGAAAGATCGGCATCAAGTGCTGGATCTGCAAACCCGAAGCCGACAACAACTGATCCCCTAGGATTACTTAATTTAGGAGACAATACACATGGCTCTCGCACCAGCTCGCACCAAATATCGTAAATCTCACAAAGGCTCCCGCGCCGGGAATGCCAAGCGTGGTAACACCATCGCTTTCGGCGATTTCGGACTCCAATCCCTGACCCGTGGTTATATGACCGGTCGTCAAATTGAAGCTGCCCGTGTGACCGTTACCCGCCACTTGAAGCGCAAGGGTAAGGTCTGGATTCGCGTTTTCCCTCACAAGCCAATTACCAAAAAACCAGCGGAAACTCGCATGGGTAAAGGTAAGGGCTCAGTTGACCATTACGTGGCCGTCATCAAACCGGGCGCCATGCTACTCGAACTTTCGGGTGTGCCCGCTTCTATCGCCAAGGAGGCTTTCCGTCTAGCTGACGCGAAGTTGCCTTTTCACTGCCGTTTCATCACCCGCGAAGGCAACTAAAGGCCTGAGTAACACCTGGACTATACAGCCATGACTTCGAAAGAAATCCGCGAACTCTCGCCCGTCGAGATCACCACCAAGCTCCGCGAAATGCGTGAGCAACTCCTCCAATTGCGTCTGCGCAAGCAGACCGGTCAGGTCGAGAAAACCCACGAGCTGCGTTTCCTCCGTAAGGATATCGCTCGTCTCGAAACCGTCCTGAACGAAAAAAACCGTCAAGCCGCCTGAGGCGCGCCTAATAGCCATGTCACAACCAGCCCGCCAAACCAGTCGCAAGACCCTGATCGGATTCGTCACTAGCCGCTCCGGCGACAAGTCGATTAAGGTCACGATTCCTTACAAGGTCCCACATCCTCTTTATCACAAGATCGTTAATCGCAAATCCGTTGTGCACGCTCACGACGAGAAGAATGAAGCCAATATTGGAGACAAGGTCGAGATCACGGAGACCCGCCCGATTAGCCGCCTCAAACGTTGGCGTATCACTGCGATTTTGGAACAAGCCGTGAGCGCCACAGATGTGGCTGTCACCGAGCAAGATGTTGCCGATGTCGTTCCGACCAAGAATACCGAGTCTTAAAACCGGCGTTCCTATTATTTACAATTATCAACCCAAAGGTTTGTCATGATTCAAATGCGTTCCGTTCTCACCGTCGCCGATAATACCGGCGCTCGGAAAGTCGCTATGATCCGTAAAACGGGTCAAAACACCAAGACCGCTGGTATTGGCGACATCATTACTGTTCACGTGAAAGAAAGTTCGACTGATGCGAGCGTGAAAAAGGGTGAAGTCACCAAGGCCGTCGTGGTGCGCACTAAAGCTCCCGTTCGTCGTTCTGATGGCAGTTACCTGCGTTTCGATAGCAATGCCGTCGTCATTCTCGACGCCAGCAATTCCAATCCCAAGGGCACCCGTATCTTCGGACCTGTCGCCCGCGAACTACGCGCGAAGAAGTTCATGAAGATCATCTCGCTCGCACCGGAGGTTCTCTAACATGTTAAAAGCTCACATTAAACGTGGCGACGATGTCGTCGTAATTTCCGGATCCCATAAGGGGAAGGAAGGAAAAATCCTCGAGATTTTGCCGGCTAAATACCGCGCTCGCGTCGAAGGAGTCGCGATGGTTAAGCGTCACTTGAAGAAGACTCAGGAAAGTCCTCAAGGGTCGATTTCCGAACGCGAAGGCTCTATTCATATCTCCAATCTCATGCTCAAATCCGTCTACGATGCGAGCAAGCGCGCGAAAGCAGAAGTCTCGGCGACATAATCGCCAACTGCATGCTTGCCAAACCTAACTTAAAACTGCGTTACTGATTCCTTTTCTTCAGCGAACTCATCCCATTGCCTCCGGGTCGGAAATCCGGTGGCTCACATTATGAGCACTATTCCATCACTTAAAACCCACTACATCGAACAGGTCGTTCCCGCCCTGACGAAGAGTCGTGGCTACAAGAACATCCATAACGTCCCGCAAATTGAGAAGATTGTTCTTAACAGCGGTATTGATACCAATGCCGACAAGAATCAGATCAGCGATATTCAGCGAGATCTTGGGTTGATTGCCGGACAAAAGCCTGTGCTTACCAAGGCCAAGAAGGCGATTTCGAACTTTAAGTTGCGCCAAGGCCAGACCGTTGGTTGCTGCGTGACACTACGTGGTAAAGCGATGTGGGAATTCCTCTATCGCATGCTAGCAGTTGCATTACCTACGATCCGTGACTTTCGCGGTGTCTCTACCCGGTTGGATGGCAATGGTAACTACAACCTCGGTATCTCCGATTTTACTATTTTCCCAGAAATCACCGTGGAAAACGTTAAGACCAACATGGGCCTCGACATCACTTTTGTGACAACCGCCAAAACTGATGATGAAGGCCGTGAGTTGCTTCAGCTGCTCGGAATGCCTTTCCGTCGTCCCGAGAAATCCGCCGCCTAATTTTACTGAGCCATGCCGAAAACATCCGCCATCGAACGCAATAAGAAGCGTATCCGTCTCGCAGAGAAGTATCAGGATAAGCGAGCCGAGCTCAAAGCTATCCTCGCGAATCCAGACACTAACGACGAAGATTTCTTCGCAACCCAGCGCAAGCTCGCTAAGTTGCCCCGCAATTCCTCCAAGGTGCGCATCAAGAATCGCTGCGCTTTGAGTGGTCGTCCACGTGCTTACATCCGTAAGTTTGGAATGTCTCGTATCACATTCCGTGAATTCGCGTTAGCTGGGAAAATCCCCGGTGTAACGAAATCCTCCTGGTAATCCATTTTTCGGGACGACGAGAGTTGGATATGACTCGTCGCCTCAACCAACCAAACATCCATCATGAACGATCCTATTAGTGATTTTCTGACCCGCCTCCGCAATGCGTCGAGAGCGCGTCTTGATGAATGCGTCGCACCGCATTCCAAACTCAAGGAGAGCATTGCTGTTATCCTTAAAGGTGATGGCTTCATCACAGACTTCAGCGTTGGCGCGGATGACCGCGGCCACAAGACGCTCATCGTGAAAATGAAGTATGTCGATGGCGCTCCTGTGCTCACCGATCTTCAGCGCGTGTCGAAGTCCGGCCGTCGCCTTTACTTTAAATACACCGAGATTCCCCGTGTTCTAAACGGTCTTGGTATATCCATCCTCTCTACGTCCCAAGGTCTCATGAAAGATCAGGACGCTCGCCGTAACAAGGTGGGTGGCGAGGTCATCTGCAAGATTTGGTAAGGAGATCACGCACCATGAGTCGTATTGGCAAACAACCCGTTCCCATTCCTGAAAAGGTAAAGGTCGATATCCAAGGACACACCGTGTCCGTGGAAGGCCCTAAGGGAAAAGTAACAAAGAGTTTCGCTCCGGTGGTCACGATCACCCAAAAAGAGCAGGAAATCATCGTCGAAAAGTCTGAAGAGACTCGTTTCGCTCGTGCCATGTATGGCACCGCTCGTTCCATCATTGCTGGAATGGTGCAAGGCGCTAACGAAGGTTTCTTTAAGGAACTTGAAATTAAGGGCGTTGGTTTTCGCGCAGTGTTGAAGGGCAATAAGCTCGATCTCGCGCTGGGCTACTCCCACGAAATCATCATGGATGTCCCCGAGGGCATCACGATTACCGTCACCGAACAGACCAAGGTTAGGGTCGAGGGTGCCGACAAACAACTCGTTGGTGCCGTCACCGCCGAGATGCGCAGCTACTACAAGCCAGAGCCTTACAAGGGCAAGGGTGTCCACATCGTCGGCGATTATGTCCGTCGTAAGGAAGGTAAGACTGTCGCTTAATCCTATCTGTAATTAATTTATTTCAGGGTAAATCCCATGGACACTATTCATAAATCCAAACTCCTCCAACGCCGTCGTTGGAGAATCCGCAAGAAAATCAACGGCACCGCGGAACGTCCGCGCGTTTCTGTCAAATTCACTGGTAAGCATATCTATGCCCAAGCCGTGGATGACGATAATGCTGTGACCCTCGCTTTTCTTTCCAGTCTCGATGCCGAGCTGCGTAAAAAGAAGGTTGCTGCTAATGTGGCCGGTGCCAAGGAGCTCGGCTCCGCGTTCGCCGAAAAAGCCAAGGCAGCCGGGATCGCCAGTGTGGTCTTCGATCGCAACGGAGCCCGTTTTCACGGTAAAGTTAAACAATTCGCCGATGCTGCCCGTGAGGGTGGACTTCAATTCTAAGGCACGCCCATGAGCACTGATTCCAAACCCGCCTCTTCTGAAACTCCTTCCCCGGCTCCTGCGTCAAGCGGAGCACCGACTGCCGCTCCGGCGAACAACGGTGGGGCTCCTGGCCAACGCCCTGGTGGCAATCGCTCCGGCGGTCTCGGTGGTGGTGGTAACCGCCCTGGCCAGCATCGCGATAATCGCGGTGGTCCTCGTCGCGACAATCGTCGTCGTGACGAACCTTCCGATGGCCCAACAATGATCGAAAAAGTGGTTTTCATTAACCGCTGTGCAAAGGTCGTTAAAGGTGGTCGTCGTTTTAGCTTTTCCGCTCTCTCCGTCGTTGGTGATGGCAAGGGCAAGCTAGGCGTCGGCTACGGCAAGGCCAACGAGGTGCCTGAAGCTATTCGCAAAAGCACGGCTCACGCCAACAAGCACATGGTCACGGTGAAGCTCAAGGGCGACACGATCCCCCATGAAGTGCTTGGTGAATCTGATGGTGGCAAAGTTCTGCTTCGTCCTGCTGTAACAGGAACGGGCCTCATCGCCGGTGGTGGTGTGCGCGCGGTGCTTGAAGCTGCCGGGGTAAAGAACGTGCTGACGAAGTCGCTCGGCTCGAACAATCACTTGGCGGTCGTTAACGCGACTTTGGCTGGTCTCCTCCAGCTGCGCACTTACGAAGAAGTTAAGGCTGCACGTAAGAGCTAAGATTTACTGACAACTAATTATTATCCGAGTCCAAGCCGCGAAACACGCGGGGAGGGCGCTCCCAATCGAGGAACCCAATGAAATTACACGAACTCAAGAATGTTAAAGGTGCGATCCACCGGAAAAAGCGCGTCGGCTGTGGCGAAGGTGGCGGCCATGGTAAAACTTCCGGTCGTGGTGGCAAAGGTCAGACCGCACGTTCCGGTGGTAGTATCCGCCCCGGTTTTGAAGGTGGTCAAATGCCCCTTTATCGTAAACTGCCCCGTCGCGGTTTTAACCAAGCTCAGTTCCGCACGGAAGCTGCCGTGGTTAATCTCGATGATCTGAAGGCAATTGCCGACGATATCACTGAGATTAATGCTCAGGTGTTCGCCGATAATGGCCTCCTCCGTAAGGACGAGACCTACGTCAAGGTATTGGGCAACGGGGAAATCACCCGCGCGCTCAAAATTACCGCTTCGAAATTCTCTGCCTCGGCCAAGGAAAAGATCGAGAAAGCCGGTGGCGAAGCCATCGTTGCTTAATGTAAGCTACGGGATATTGCTTCTCGTTCACCGTCTTCTTTCGATTCCAGTCCCTCTCACTAAATGTTATCCGCTTTTACGAACTCTCTGAAGATCCCAGAGCTGCGGTCGCGCATCTTTTACACGCTATCCTTGCTCTTTGTGGCTCGGGTCGCGGCGCATATTCCGCTTCCCGGGATCGATACCCAGCCCTTGCAGGCTTTCTTTGCTGCTCAAACGGCTGATGGTGTTGGTGGTGCTATCAGTATGGCCAATATGTTCACCGGTGGTGCTCTCTTGAAGGGAGCGATCGCGGCGTTGGGCATTATGCCTTATATCAGTGCTTCGATTATCTTTCAGTTGATGACCGCAGTGGTGCCGGCGTTGAGCCGCTTACAGCAAGAGGGTGATACAGGTCGCCAAAAGCTCACTCAATACACGCGTTACGCGACGGTGATCATCTGTCTGGTGCAGGGGACCATGTTGATTTTGGCCCTAGAAAATCCCGGACGACTGTTCCCGGGATACGATATCAATACCTACGGCTCAATTGTCATGGTCGGGAAGCTCGGCTTCCTGTTTACCTCGGTTATTATCATGACTGCGGGAACGATGTTGCTGATGTGGCTCGGTGAACAAATCACCCAGCGCGGTATCGGTAATGGTGTCTCGCTCCTGATTACGGTGGGTATTCTCGCAGACGTCCCGGGTGCTGTCACGACCACCTACGAATTGTTCTTCGCTCCTGTCGGTGTTGCTCGTTTGGGCCTCCCTGAAGGAATCGTCATGGGGCTCTTGTTCCTCTTGGTCACGATGGGCATTATCATGGTGGTGCAGGGACAACGGAAGATCCCCGTGCAATACGCTAAGCGAGTGGTGGGTAATAAGGTGATGGGCGGTCAAAGCTCATTCCTGCCTTTGAAAGTGAATTACTCAGGTGTCATGCCGGTGATTTTCGCGAGTGCGATTCTTCTCTTCCCTCAGCAGATTTTTTCCCAGCTTGGCGCTTGGTTGAACATTAAGTTCCTGATCGATTTTTCCGAGAATCTCCTGCGCGGCCATTGGACATACTACGCGATCTACACGACGCTGATCCTGTTCTTCAGTTACTTCTGGGTCTCGGTGATGTTTAAACCGATCCAAATTGCGGATGATCTGAAGAAATACGGCGGTTACATCCCTGGCGTGCGCCCTGGTCAGCCTACCGCGCAGTTCCTCGATTTTATCATGACGCGTCTCACCCTCGCAGGTGCGGTCTTCTTGACCATTATTGCTGTCATGCCGGACTTCTTGCTCTTCGAGCTCAACGTCCCGCAACGTATCGCCATCTTCTTCGGTGGCACAGGCATGCTCATTACGGTGGGTGTTGTTCTGGATACGATGCGCCAAGTGGAAACGTTCCTGTTGCAGCGTCACTATGACGGCTTCCTCAAGAAGGGGAGAGTGCGGGCACGTAGCGCCAAACCTCAAGGTATGTCTGGTGATGCTCTCAGTAGCGAAGCCGTCATGAAAATCGCGCTACCGATGTTGATTATCTTCCTCATTGGTCTCGCTGCTTGGGGCATCCGCAACTTTGCACTTTAGTTCTTTACTGGGGGCATAATGCTGTCCACTATCAACCTTTTCACTCGTTATGGCGCCTCCGCCAAAGCGAAGTTAGTCTACTTAGGATCTCCAGATTCCGATCTGTTGTCTTGGGTTCGTTCTTTGAATATTGAGCACGTCTCTCCCGCCGAATTGATGCGGTCGGAGATTTCGCGTCGTCGCAGTCTCACCGCTGTGACTGAAGCTACGCTCGCAGCATTGCGGCGTTGGTTTTTTGCGCGCAAACCTGATGCGGGTTTTGTCCTAACCGACTTCCCGGCTACGCTGCTCCAAGCTAAGGTGTTTGATGAATGGCTCGATACCCGCGGCGAAATGCTTGCCGGTGTCGCCAGTAGCGAGACAACTCCTGTCGAGCTCGTTAAACACTATCGCACTCTCGGTCTTCACATCGAAGGACCGGAACTCGCATCCATATTAGTATGATCAAAAACAAAGATCAAATTGCTCGGATGCGCGAGTCGTGCGCCGTGGCCGCTACCGTGCTTGCTGATCTTAAGCAGCTGGTAAGGCCCGGAATAACTACCCAAGACTTGGACGAAGCTGGCCGTGATATGATGGCCAAACATGGAGCCCATAGCGCAGATTTCGGTTATCAAATCGGATCACGCCGCTACCCGGCCCACACCTGCATCTCCGTAAATGAGGAAATCGTCCATGGCGTTCCCTCTTTCCGCCGCATCCTCCGAGATGGCGATATCGTATCGCTTGATGTCACCGTCGAATACAAAGGTTTCATTGGCGACAATGCCGTGACGATTCCCGTCGGGGCAATCGACCCGGAACTGGAAAAACTCGTCCGTGTGACGAAGGAATCCCTAGAAATCGGAATTCGGCAGGCGCTGGTAGGTAATCGAATCGGCGATATTTCACATGCCGTGCAAAAGCATGTTGAATCTCACGGTTACAGTGTGGTGCGCGATCTGGTTGGTCATGGGGTAGGGGCTTCAATGCATGAGCCACCAGAAATCCCGAATTATGGCCGCCGCAAGGATGGTCCTAAAATCAAACCTGGGATGACCCTCGCGATCGAACCCATGGTTAACCTCGGCACCTATCGCACCAAGACGCTTTCCGATGGCTGGACCGTAGTCACAGCGGATAATTCACCTTCCGCCCACTTCGAACACACCGTGCTCACGACTGAAAATGGCCCTGAAATACTCACGGTGCCACTACCACTTTCTTCCTGATAATCAATTTTTAACTTTAACATCCAACTCTAACTTAATCCACAATGCCACGTCTCCTCGGTGCAGATATCCCTGCGAACAAGAAAGTCGCTTACTCCCTCCGTTATATTAACGGTATCGGTCCAGCTCGCGCTGACATTATTGTCAAAGAAGCGAAGATTGATCCTGATTCACGGGCTTCGGAACTGAACGAAGCACAGCTCAATCAGATCCTCCAGATCATGAATGAGCACAAATGGTTACTCGAGGGTGACCTTCGTCGCGATTTGGCGGCCAATTTGAAACGCCTCCAGGCGATCAACTGCTACCGTGGCCTCCGCCATCGTCGTGGTCTGCCCGTCCGTGGACAGCGCACAAGCACCAATGCCCGCACCCGCAAGGGATCCCGCAAACCTGTAGGCGGCCACAAATAATCATTAGAATTTCCCGTTATGGCTGAAGATAAGACTGAACCTACCACCGAAAAGCCCGTCGAGGCCGCTGCTCCTGAAGCTGCGCCTCAAGCGACTTCTGCTAAAGAGGCTCCAACTGCTCCCGCTACTGAAGGTGGCGAAGCTGCTCCTGCTGCTGAGAAGCCCGTCGAGACTGTCGGTGGAGTTGCCAAGCAACCCACGGCCGAAGATCTCCTCAAGGAAGAGCTCGGCACGATCAAGATTCGCAAGGCGAAGGGCTCGAAGAATGTTTCTTCTGGCATCGCTACTGTGCTCGCCACTTTCAATAACACGATTGTTTCAATTACCGACCCGAAGGGTGCCGTGATCTCCTGGTCTAGCGCTGGTAAATGTAACTTCCGCGGTTCCCGTAAATCCACCGCCTATGCCGCTCAGATCGTGGCACAGGATGCTGCTCGCAACGCGATGTCGCATGGATTGAAGGAAATCGTGATTCGAGTATCCGGTCCAGGTATGGGACGCGATAGCGCGATCCGTGGCCTCCAAGCTATCGGTCTTGAAATCACTTCGATCATCGATTGCACCCCGGTGCCGCATAATGGCTGCCGTCCGCCTAAGCGTCGTCGCGTCTAATTCCACGCACACTTTTTCACCAGTTAATATATTTTCCTCCCATGGCTCGTTATACAGGACCCACTACTCGCATCAGCCGTCGCTTCAACCAACTCATCATTGGTTCAGGTAAGGCCTTTGAGCGTCGCCCATTTCCACCTGGCCAACATGGCCCTCGCATGCGTCGCAACAAGCAATCGGAATACTCCGTTGGCTTGAATGAGAAGCAAAAGCTTCGCTACACATACGGTTTGCTTGAACGTCAGTTCCGTCGTCTTTTCGAAAAGGCCAAGAACGAGCGCGGTGTGACTGGTGAGCGTTTCCTACAGCTCCTCGAGTCGCGTCTCGACAGCGTAGTTTATTCTCTCGGACTGGCGAAGTCGCGTGCGGCTGCCCGTCAGTTTGTTAATCACGGCCACATCCGGGTAAACGGCCACAAGGTCGACATCCCAAGCTACAGTGTGGTTTCCGGTGATGAAATCGAAGTGAAGACCGCTCCTTCCTCTCGTCAAATGGCCACTCGCAACCTCGAAGAAAATCGTATCCGCACAGTCCCTGGCTGGCTTACGATGGACAACGAAGCGATCAAAGCCAAAGTCAACCGTCTGCCTACCCGCGACGAAATGGAGCAGGGCATCAACGAGCAAATAATCGTTGAGTTCTATTCTCGCTACTAAGCCGATCAGGTAACCACATATTTTAACCCTAAAGCTCTACTAGAGTTTCATCGCCATGCCAAAACGTCTCGGAAAGTTCGAACTCCCCAATAAGCTCACAAAAATCGAGGAAGGTGCCACAGATACCTACGCTAAGTTCATCGCCGAACCTTTCGAGGCCGGTTATGGTCATACGATCGGTAATTCCTTCCGTCGTGTCCTCCTTAGCTCGATTGAAGGTGCTGCCGTATCCTCGATTAAAATCGAAGGTGTCAGCCACGAATTTCAGAGCATCGACGGTGTCGTCGAAGATGTCACCGACGTCGTTCTGAATCTGAAGAAGGTCCTCGTGATCTCTCACAGCCGCGAGTCTCTGACCCTGCAGATCAGCGTCAACAAGTCCGGTGCCGTTACCGCTGCCGACATTGAAGCCGATGCTAGTATTACGGTCGTGAATCCAGATCAGGTCATTTGCACGCTCGACGCTAAGCGCGAGTTCAATGCTGAGATCGAGATCAAGACTGGCCGTGGCTACTGCCCCGGTGAAGCGAACAAGAAGGAAGAGCAATCGATTGGTGTCATTCCAATCGACTCACTGTTCTCGCCTGTATCTCTCGTTAAATATTCGGTTGAAAACACCCGTGTCGGGCAGATCACTGATTACGACAAGCTCAACCTTGAGATTTGGACCGACGGTCGTATCACGCCCGACGATGCTCTCAAGCAATCCGCTTCGATCCTCAAGCATCACCTCGATGTCTTCGATAAGGTCTCGGAAGAGAACTACGAATTCGAAAACCAACAGAGCGAAGTGAGCGAAGAGCAGAACAAGCTCCGCAAGCTCCTCAACATGTCGGTCAACGAGATCGAACTCTCCGTCCGTGCAGCTAACTGCCTCAACAATGCGAACATCACCACCGTTGGTGAACTCGCGATGAAGAGTGAGCAGGAAATGCTCAAATACCGTAATTTCGGTAAGAAGTCGCTCAACGAAATCAAAGACAAGCTCGAGGCTCTTGGTCTCTCGCTTGGAATGAAGTTTGACGAACGTCTCCTTGATAATCCTACCGCAATCTAATTCTCCCTTTCACAGTTTTCGCGCCGTCCGCTGCCGCCCCACGCTGCGACCGGATTGCCGAACGGGAACTGTCTAAATAAATAATACTATGCGTCACAAAATGCACCGCCACTCCTTGGGAGTGACTCGCGAACATCGTGCAGCGATGCTGTCCAATATGGCAGCCTCCCTGATTACACATGATCGTATCAAGACCACATTGACCAAGGCCAAAGCCCTGCGTCCCTTCGTAGAGAAGATCATCACCAAAGCGAAAAACGCGGCGGCTAAAACCGAGGTTAAAGATGCTCTGCATCTTCGTCGCCTCGCACACTCCGATCTCCGTGATGAAGATGCGCTTACGTTGCTCTTCAACGAAAAGCACGAGCAGTTTGCTAACCGTTCTGGTGGTTACACCCGCATCTACAAGCTCGGCCCACGTCAAAGCGACTCCAGCCCAATGGCCCTGATCGAGCTGGTGAAAGCCGACGACGAAGGCTACAAAAAGCCAAAGAGCCGCAAGAACGCTCCGAAGATGAAAGCCGTCAAAGCTGAAAAGCCCGCTGAAGCAGCACCTGTTGCCGAAGAAGCGCTAGCTCCCGTTGCAGAAGAAACTCCTGCTCCAGAAGCCCCCGTCGAAGAAACCAAGCCTCAAGCTGAAGCTAAGGATTGAGTATCAACCGACAGAAGATTTGAACAAGCGCGTCGAAGTAACCTTCGGCGCGTTTTGCTTTATTAACTATGTCCGACCTGCCGACAGTCGCCGTGATTTATTGCATCCTCGTGGGGGTGATGTTTCTCGGGCTGTGGCTTTACTATGACCGGCGGGATCATTCTCGTTTCGAACGTGAACGCCGCCGCCGCACCTTTCATTGCATTCGATGCGATCACGTCTACGAAGGTCCCGCGGATGCGGAGCAGAAAGTATGCCCAGAATGTAGTCATGAAAACGTGCGTTTGAAGTTTTAGGCTTTCGCGCCATAGTCAGTTCATTAGGTTCCTCCTTTACTCAATTTTTATCGTATGCCACAGACTATCGCCGTCCTCGATTTCGGTTCTCAATACACTCAGGTCATCGCGCGCCGGATTCGCGAATCCCAAGTTTACTCGAAAATCTATCACTACAAAACTCCGGCCTCCAAGCTCCGTGAAGATGACGTTATCGGGATCATACTCTCGGGAGGACCGAGTTCGGTTTTTGCCAAGACTGCACCGATTCCTGATCGGGAGATTTTTAATCTCGGCGTGCCGGTGCTCGGAATCTGCTACGGAATTCAACTGCTGTCATTCCTGCTCGGAGGTCGCGCGTCGCGCAGTAAGCAACGTGAGTTCGGAAATGGAACGCTTACGGTCACAAAACCGGGACGACTCTTTGGGAAACTACCTCGTAAGTTGCAGGTTTGGAACTCGCATGGAGACAAGGTGATCAAGTTACCGGAAGGTTTCACCGCGATTGGCACCACCGAGAATTCACCCTTTGCTGCGATTGAAGACCGGAAGCGCAATTTCTTTGGTATTCAGTTTCACCCCGAAGTATTTCACACCGAACGTGGGGTGGAGATCATCCGCAACTTCCTCGTTCGGGTGTGCAAAGCCGAACAGGATTGGACGACGAAAGATTTCATCGCTCACTCCGTGAAGGAGATAAAGAAGCAGGTCGGGAAATCACGCGTGATTCTTGGACTATCCGGTGGTGTCGATTCCTCGGTCGCGGCGGCGCTTTTGCACAAAGCGATTCGTAAGCAGCTGGTTTGTGTGTTTGTGGACAATGGTTTGCTGCGTGCTGGTGAGCGCGAAGCAGTGGAGTCGCTTTACAAACGGAACTTCAAGATAGACCTGCGTGTCGTGGATGCATCGTCGCTCTTTCTGCGGCGGTTGAAGGGAGTAGAAGACCCTGAGCTAAAGCGCAAAATTATCGGCAATACATTCGTGGAAGTTTTCGAAAAATCACTCAAGACCATCGGCAAGGCGGACTACCTTGCCCAAGGCACACTCTATCCTGATGTGATCGAGAGCGTGGCGATTGGGGATAATCCCGCTTCGCTGATTAAGAGTCACCACAACGTTGGTGGTTTGCCTGAGCGGATGAAGCTCAAGCTCGTTGAACCCTTGCGTGAACTTTTCAAAGACGAGGTGCGCGAGGTGGGCGCGGCTTTGGGGCTGCCGAAGGAAGTGGTCTGGCGTCAGCCTTTCCCTGGCCCGGGATTAGGAGTTCGCGTGGCGGGTGATATTACCAAAGCACGTCTCAAAGTGTTGCGTGGTGCCGATACGATTCTCACGGAAGAGATGAAGAAAAGCGGATGGTATTGGAAAGTCTGGCAGTCATTTGCTGTCTTCTTGCCGGTGAAATCCGTCGGTGTGATCGGCGACGAGCGCAACTATGCTGATGTGATCGCGTTGCGAATTGTGGGATCCAAGGATGCGATGACCGCGGACTGGACTCGCCTTCCGTATGACTTGCTCCAACTCATTTCTAACCGTATTACCAATGAAGTCGAAGGCGTGAGCCGTGTGGTTTACGACGTCAGTTCTAAGCCACCTGCGACTATCGAATGGGAGTAATCTTCCGAATATCGACTCAATTCACTATCTATCCGCTATGAAATATCTCTCCTTACGTCTCGTGCTGCTGCCTTTGCTCGCACTCGTGCTTGGTCACTCAGGAGCGATCGCAGCTGAACCTGCGATCATTGCCGAGGCTCGTGCGTATATAGGCTCTGAGGCCGCTCTGAATAGCGTGAAGACGTTGCATTACTACGGTGAACTTTCAATCGAAGGCACGGAGTCAGAGACACCAATCTCAGTGGAGATTATTTTTCAAAAACCCTACCGTCAGTTGAGCATGATTAAATCGGAACGTGGTAACGAAGAGACTGGGCTGGATGGATACGATGGCTGGCAGCGTGTGATCGCCAAAGATGATGCATCCAGCTGGCGTCTTTCGTTGATGTCCATTCCTCAAATAAAAAGCCTCCGGGCTAATGTCTGGGAAAACCTCTCGTTCTTCCGTGGCCTTGAAAGTATTGGTGGTGAAATGAAGGACATGGGGCAGGTCGAGATCGACGGAGTCGCCTGCCAGAAATTGGTTTTCTCTCATGGCGCTCAAGCCTCCTTTACCCGCTATTTTGATCTGAAGACTGGGCGCCTTGTGCTGACAGAAACGCTTCGTGGTGAGAAAATCACCGAGGAAGGCACGACTGAGGTCAATGGAGTGAAATTTCCCAAAGTGCTCAAGACGGTGACGTCGCGTGGAGACGGAGAGACCCAAACGGTCACGATTACTTTTGATCGGATTGTGGTGAACGAAACAATCGACACGGAAGTCTTTGGGGTGCCAATGTTGTCATCGAAGTAACTCCGGAAGGTTGCTTCTCTGGATATATTACGTTAAGATATAGATGTGCGTCTGCTCCACACCACCTCGAAAAACTTTAACGAAGAACTGGCCGACTTCTGCCGAGATGCGGAAGTGCCGAAGGATATTGTCGACTCTGTCTCCGCGATTCTGGCCGATGTGCGCGCCAGAGGGGATATGGCAGTCGCAAATTATGCCGCGAAATTCGATGGTGCGAAGTTACGCTCTCGTGAGTTTCGCGTTTCAGAAAACGAACTGGCTAACGCCGCTGAATCCGTTTCATCGGATGATTTGAAAGCGATCCGAGCCGCACATGCGAATATCGTAGCTTATAATCGGCGGAGTTTGCCTGAAGATTGGGAGGATCGAAACAAGCACGGTGCGATGGTTGGTGAGAAACACGATCCGATCCGTCGCGTGGGTCTTTATGTGCCGGGTGGCCAAGTGCCATTGGTCTCGACGGTATTGATGACAGCATCGTTGGCGAAGATCGCTGGGTGTCCGGAAATCGCCGTATTTACGCCTTCGGATAATCCGGGGAAGGTCGCGCCCGGTTTATTGGCGGCTTTGCATTTCTTGGGGATCAAAGAGGTCTACCGAATCGGAGGAGTCCAGGCGATCGCTTCGATGGCCTTTGGCACGGAAACGATTCCGGCGGTGGATAAAGTATTTGGTCCGGGCAACGCGTATGTCTGCGAAGCGAAGCGACAAGTTTTCGGCACGGTGGGCGTGGATTCGCTACCGGGCCCGAGTGAAGTCATGGTGATCGCTGATCAAACGGCACGCGTGGACTTTGTGGCTGCTGATATCTTGGCGCAGGCTGAGCACGGCTCGGGGCGCGAAAAGGTTTACCTCGTGGCGACATCGGAAAAGATCGCGCAAGCCATCGCGACGGAAGTTGATCTGCAGGTCTCTGAACTGACACGCGAGGAAAAGACTCAGAATGTGCTCGATCAGGGTTTTCTGACCATCGTGGTAGAAAATCTGAATCAAGCCGCCGAGATTGCTAATTATGTCGCGCCGGAGCATCTGGAGCTGATCGTGAAAGAGCCTTCGTTGAAGAAGCTGATCAAGAGAATCACGACGGCAGGGGCGATCATGATAGGGAATCACACGCCGACGGCTTTGGGAGATTTCACGGCTGGCCCCAGTCACGTCCTGCCAACGGGTCGCACGGGCCGTTTCTTTAGCGGATTACGCGTGGCGGACTTTATGCGCCGCACGAGTATCGTGCGCTACGACGAAAAGAGCGTGAAGGCTGGCAATAAGGTCGTGGCTTCGTTTGCCGCGATGGAGAAGCTCGATGCCCACGGTCGCTCGGTTGATATCCGCACCAAATCCTGAATTTCGTGAAAGACGATTCTCTTCAATCGCTGGCTTTGGCGCATGTGGCGAAGTTGCATGCCTATACTCCGGGTCTACAGCCGACGGATCAGGGCTGGACGAAGCTGAACACGAATGAGTGTCCGTATCCGCCTAGCCCGAAGGTCGCGGCAGCGTTGCTTGATGAAATTGGGTCCAAAGGGGAGTCGCTTCGGCGTTATCCCAATCCACAAAGCACGCCACTGCGTGAAACGATTGCCGCTCACCATGGATTGAGAGCCGAGCAAGTCTGCGTGGGGAATGGCTCCGATGATATTCTCAATTTGTTGATCCGGAGTTTTTGTACTCAGGCAGAAGCCACTGGTTTCACGCTGCCGAGCTATTCGCTTTATCCGGTGCTGGTCGGAATCCAAAATGGTGCGAGCACGGTTCTGGAATTGGATCGTTCGATGCGCCTACCCGTAAAGAAAATCGCCGAATCTAATGCGCGCATCTTTTTTCTGACTTCGCCCAACGCGCCGACGGGTGTGGGCTTTTCCAACGACGAGATCGAGGAGGTTTTGCAAAGCTATGCCGGCGTGTTGGTTGTCGATGAGGCTTACGCGGCTTTTGCCAAAGAGAATGCGGTGAAGCTGCTCGCACGCTATCTGCGCTTAGTGGTGGTGCGCACTTTGTCGAAAGCTTACGCCCTGGCGGGTATTCGCGTGGGGTATGCTTTGGCCCATCCGGAGATGATCGGGCTGCTCGATCGGGTGCGCGATAGCTACAATGTGAGTCGGCTTTCCCAAGTCGCGGCTCAGGCGGCTTTTGATGATCCGCATTATTACATGGGCATCATCAATAAGGTGCGGCACACGCGGGATCACTACGTTTCCGAATGGGAAAATTGGGGTTGGTTCACCTACCGCTCCCAGGCCAATTTCATTTTCACCGAACCGCGCAACGCCGCTGGTGAAGCGAGCGCAGAGATGGCCAAAGCACTCTACGAATACCTGTTGAATCACAAAATATTGGTGCGCTACTTCCCCAGCCATGCCTTGACCGCTTCGTTTCTGCGTATCAGCGTTGGTACGGAAGAGGAAATGCTCCTCCTCCAAGAAACCCTCGAAGCATGGCTCAAGCACGCATAGCAAAACTCAGCCGCAAGACGGCAGAAACCTATATCGCTCTCACTTTAGAGATCGACGGAACGGGTGTTTCTAAAATCGACACGGGAGTGCCGTTTTTCGATCACATGCTCACATTGTTCGCGAAGCACGGTCTCTTTAATCTCGAGATCAAAGCGACGGGTGATGTGGATGTGGATTACCATCACACGGTCGAGGATGTCGGTCTTGTGCTCGGCGACGCCTTTAAACAGGCACTCGGGGACAAGGTGGGGATCCGCCGTTATGGTTTTTTCTTTTTGCCGATGGATGAGTCTTTGGCCCGCGTGGTCGTGGACTTAAGTGGTCGCGCATGCCTCGTCTACGATGCTGTGCCACCGACCATGTTTGTGCGCGATTTTAATCTTATTCTCATCAAGGAGTTTGCTCGGGCATTCAGCAATGCATTGGCCTGCAACCTCCACGTGAAACTGGAGTATGGTGAGGAGCCGCATCACGTGGCCGAGGCGATTTTCAAGGGCTTGGCTCGCGCGATGGATGTGGCGACCCAAGTCGATGCGCGTGCAGCGGATTCGTTGCCCAGCACCAAAGGCGCGTTGTAAGCGATGAAAACGCTACCACGGATCGCCGTAATCGATTACGGCATGGGAAACCTGCGCAGTGTTGCTAAGGCGGTGGAAGCCGCGGGCGGCGATGTGCAGATCGTGACCAAACCGACGGAGCTCGATGCTTCGGATGGAGTCGTGTTACCCGGAGTCGGCGCCCTGGCTGATTGTGTGTCGGCTTTGCGTGAGACGGGCATGAGCGAAGCGTTGCGTGATTGGATCACAGCAGATCGACCGTTTCTCGGAGTCTGCCTCGGTTTGCAGGCGCTGTTTGATTATTCGGACGAGGCCGAAACTGAAGGGTTAGGTATTTTCCCCGGCAAGGTGCTGCGTTTCCGCTTACCGCCTGAACTCAAGGTGCCTCATATGGGTTGGAATACCGTGAGGTTCGCTCAATCAGAGTCTGCTTTGATCGCGAATTTAGAAAATGAAGGGGAGGCGTTCTATTTTGTGCACAGCTATTATTGTGTGCCGACTGATCCCAGTCTCGTGCTGGCTGAATGCGATTACGGCGTGAAATTCACGGCGGCGATTGCGAAAGGGCGCTGTTTCGCCACTCAATTTCACCCGGAGAAGAGTCAGACCAAAGGGATTCAGATCTACCGAAATTTCGTGTCAGTGGCGGCTGACAGTTGATACATAGAGACTTGAGCAGAGCTAACCACGAGTGGTTGTGTAGCTAATTGTGCCTCAAAGTCCTCGAATAAGAGCTTCTTTTCTTTGCATGAAGCTGCGAAACAGCTTGGGATATAGGCATCATGGCAGAATCAGCATCCGTTAGCCTCGACGATAAAGATTATCAACTACCCGTAATCACTGGTTCAGAGGGGGAGAAGGCGATTGATACCCGGAAGCTACGCAAAGACTCCGGCTATATTTGTTACGATCAGGGCTATGGGAATACAGGTTCTTGCATGAGCGAGATTACGTATCTTGATGGAGATAAAGGTATTCTGCGTCATCGCGGCTATCCAATTGAGCAATTAACTCAGAACAGCGGCTATATTGAAACAGCCTATTTGGTCATCTACGGTGAGTTGCCTACCGCAGAGCAAGCGAAGGCTTTTAACGATCTTCTGGCTGAGCACGCCGACGTTGATCCTCGAATGCATCCTATTTTGGAGGGATTTCCCAAGGATGCTCCACCCATGGCCATGCTTTCCGCCTTGATGGCCGCTTTGCCTGCTTACTATCCCGATTTGGCGACCAATAATTTCGAAAAGGATCTCCAGACCTTTGATCAGACTGCAGCCTTGGCGATTTCCAAAATTCGCACGTTTGTGGCGATGATCTACCGTTATCAATGTGGACTACCAACGGTGCCTTCGAAAGACATTCCTTACTGTGAGAATCTTCTCCAGATGATGTTTTCGGAAGAAGGGACGGAATATGCGACTGACTCTGAAGTGGTGAAGGCGCTCGATCTGCTCCTGCTCTTGCATGTTGATCATGAGCAAAATTGCAGCACCGCCACGGTGCGCATGGTGGGATCCAGTGCTGCTAATATGCTCGCCTCGATCTCCGCTGGTATCGCGGCGCTTTCCGGTCCTCTCCATGGCGGAGCCAATGCTGCTGTGATGAAAATGTTACAGGCCATTCACGACGAAGGAGATGACGGTTCACACTTCATCGAAGCGGCCAAATCAGGCGATAAGAGCAAACGTCTCATGGGCTTCGGTCATGCGGTTTATCGTAATTTCGATCCCCGCGCTAAGATCATTGGAGTGAGCTGTGAGAAGGTGCTCGCCACGCTCGGTATCGACGATCCTTTGCTCTCGATTGCTCAACACCTCGAGCAGGCTGCTCTGAAGGACGACTACTTTGTTTCCCGTAAGCTATATCCCAACGTGGATTTCTATTCTGGAATCATCATGCGCGCACTCGGGATTCCCGTGGAAATGTTTACCGCTGCTTTTGCGATGGGGCGTGTCCCAGGATGGATTGCCAATTGGCGTGAAGTCGCTTCGCAACCTAAAGGACGTATCTACCGTCCTCGCCAGATCTACACTGGTGCCACTCAGCGCGACTATCCTGTTTCGAGCTAACGCGCGTTTAAATCCTGTTTTATTTCGAAGCCGCTGGTTTTTTACCGGCGGCTTCTTCGTTGAGAAGCTCCTCAAGCTCTAGCCCTGTCGCGGTTTTTAGCCCTTTTATGAAGCGCCAGAGTGCAAACATCATCATCGCCATGCTCGGCACCACGATGACTGGCCAGCTCCACAATTGCATCTTAGCGAGATCGCCATTGAAAGCCTCGCTCCCAGGGGGGCTCACGAGGAGGTAGCGTGCCAGGAAATAGTTGAGCGCCGAGCTGATGAAAAACGACGCGGCGAGCAGTCGACTGGAGTCCCAAAGTAGGGTTGTGAAGCTCTCGTGCGTTTGACGTTCATCGAGCGCTGCGGCGATCCGCTCTACGTTCATGATCTGAGGGTTATAGAGAAATTCCTTCACCAACGGCATCTTGGTTCGCATCGAAAGAAGCACGGAGAATCCGATAATGGCAGGAATGGCGGCCTCTTTTACGGCAAACCAAAACGCATTTAGCTCTAACAGGGCGAATCCACCCGTGATGAGCACGCTCGAAAAACCGATAATTGATATGAAGTTATACTTACGTCGTTTCACGAAATCCATGATCCCGTAGCTCGTCGGGAAAAGGAGTGCGACCACTAGACCCCACGTCGGACCGAACCATTCATCACCACTGGCCCAAGAAAGAATCATGGTCGGGAGGACCACATTAAAGATGATGTTGAGAAAGAGGTTCTCTCGTTTCAGGGGCGGCTTGGGTTTGGGAGATTCGTTCATTTCGTTTTGCTATGGAGAATCACCGCGCGCTTAATCAGGTCAAACCTCTGCCACATGATTCTTTTGGGACTAAATATCGATCACTGCGCCACCGTGCGCCAAGCACGCTATCAACAAGCTGATTCCACGGTCGGCGGTGCAGTCGAACCGGATGCGGTCGCCTTGGCTGTGCTCGCGGAACGCGCCGGTGCAGACGGGATTACCGCGCACCTCCGCGAAGATCGGCGTCATGTCCAAGATCGTGATATTTGGCGTTTACGGGAAAGCATCGCCACGCGACTGAATCTAGAAATGGCCTGCACGCCGGGGATGGTCGCGTTGGCCCTCGAAGTGAAGCCTGAATCGGTTTGTCTCGTGCCGGAAAGTCGTGAGGAGGTCACCACGGAAGGCGGGTTGGACGTCGTGGGTAATCGCGATCGCGTGAAAGAATGCATCGATGCGATGAACGCTGCAGGCATCAAGACGAGCCTCTTTATTGATCCAGATGAGCCGCAGATCGAATTAGCCGCAGAGCTTGGTGCACCGTGGATCGAGTTGCACACCGGTGCGTATGCGAATGCGTATTTTGGCGAAGGTCGAGAAGCGGAATTGCAGCGGCTGCGCTCAGGTTGTGTGCGTGGTCACGAGTGTGGACTCGTCGTTAATGCGGGGCACGGGATCAACTATGTGAATATCGCGGAGGTGCGCACTTTGCCGCATCTCAATGAGCTCAATATTGGCCACAGTATCATTAGTCGGGCACTATTCTCCGGGATCGAAGAAGCCGTGATCGAAATGAAAACACGCATGAACTCATGAGTGACGCTGCTTCCATCGCTTTGCCACCGGGCGGCGCGGTCATCGGGATCGGGTGCGACCTTATCGATGTGGATCGTATCGAGCAAATTATCAAGCGTCACGGAGATCGTTTCCTCGCGAAGACATTCACCGACGAGGAACGCGCCTACTGCTCGACACTTACATTTCCGCACAAGCATTACGCAGCGCGCTGGGCTGCCAAGGAAGCTGTCGCGAAAGCGTTCACCACTGGGATTGGTGAGCACCTCGATTGGACATCAATTTCGGTTTATCATGGGGAACGACAGGAGCCGCTAATCCGCCTTGATGAAAAAGCTCAGAAGCTCTTGAGCGAAGTGGGCGGAACCGGAGTTTTGATTTCTCTGTCACACACCGAAACCCACGCGATGGCCTTCGCGACTATCGTCAGGAGTTGAATCAACATGGAAGATAACGAAACAAAACCAACTTCACTCAGCAGTATGTCGAAAACGCCTTCGTGGATTTCGATCGGGTTCGTTTTGGGCGCGCTCTTTGTCTGGCTGCTTCCAAAGCCAGCTCCAGAAATAATCGAAGTGCCGGTGCGTGATGAATCTCCGCTTCCTTTAGTCGCGCAAAGAGCGAAACCCGATTTTTCTGAACTCGAAGCGGTATTTTCGGAGTGGGATGACTACGCAGTTTGGTCAGACGATACGACTGAGCTCGCGTTGTGGGATATCGAGACGAGCCAGTATTCACGTTTCTACGAAGTGCTGCGCAGCGCGGATGAGTATTATTTTCGTTCAATCGATCGGCTTAAGCATCCCGTGCTCACTCACGGAGTCCCGGCCGATGCACCCCTTCTATTTACCGAGACGGAAAAGCAGCGCGAAGAATGGCTCGAACAGAGCGATTCGAATACGTGGGATTCGATCACGAAATCGATTCGTGAGATGTCTTCCAGTGCTCCAGAAAAACAATCGATCGAGAAGTGACATGAAGCCGAACGAAGCCCATCCGATTTTATCCTGCGCGGACACTCCGGCCGTGGAAGATGATCTATTTGATGGCGACGGGGAGAAGGCCTGGGATGCGATGCAACGCGCGGGCCTTGCGGTAGCAGAGGGTGTGGCACGAGATTTTCGTGAGTTGGGTCGATTTCCCCGCGATGCTCGTATCCTCGTGCTGGTGGGGAAGGGGCATAATGGAGGCGATGCCCTCATCGCCACCTCGGCGATCTTGTCTCGATTCAGCCAATCAACCGCCGAAGTCGTCTTTGTTACTGGCACCAATGAATTGAAGCCACTCGCGCTACGGGCGTGGCAGAATTTACAGAACGAAGCAGGACCACGGGTGAAACCGATCTCTGTCGGTGCAATTGCCGGAAACTATGCGGTGAGTATCGACGGGATTTTTGGCTTTCAGTTTCGAGCGCCGCTGAAGGAGGACGCGTTAGCAGTGATCCAAGCTGCTAATCAGTGCTCGGTGACTCTGCGCGCTGCGGTGGATCTCCCAAGTGGCTTGGCTGAAGCGGGAGCGTTTTGCGCTGATTTCACTTACGCGACTGGCGTGGTGAAGCCGCCGCTGCTTTCGATTTCGAATGCGGGGCGTCTGCGCTATCTGGATTTAGGATTTTTCGATAATTCGTCTGAACACGCGGGCGATGATTTCGTCCTAACCGATTCGATCCTCAATCCATTGCGCGGCTGGCGTGATCCGCAGACGGACAAGCGAAGGCAAGGTCATCTATTCGTGATTGCGGGATCGATAGCCTATCCGGGGGCGGCGTTGATGGCAGTCACGGCTGCTTTGCGCAGCGGGGCGGGATTGGTGACGGCGTTTGTGCCCGAGTCGCTGGTTCCAGCATTTGCAGCTCAAGTGCCCGAGGCGATTTGGGTGGGCTGGCCGGAAACACCTGAAGGTGGTCTCGCACTCGAAGGCCAACATTTGTTGGCTGAACGATTGGTGCGCGCCTCGGCGTTGGTGATTGGCCCGGGCATGGGTCGCGAGCCAGAGACATTAGTGCTGGCGGCGGATATAGTGAAGACGGTTAAGGTGCCGGTTTTGGTGGATGCGGATGCCTTGCAAAAGGATGTGATCGCAGGTTCGCATAATGGATTGGTGCTCACTCCGCATGCGGGTGAGTTTGCCCGAATCGCCGGAGATCGAGGTCTTCGTGAATACGCTGCTGAGATGAATGCGACGGTGGTGCTCAAAGGGCCCGTCACACAGATTTCATCGGGTCAGGAAATCTATCACAGCTTATTTGGTGGTCCGATGCTCGCGCGAGGCGGGAGCGGCGATCTGTTGGCGGGAATGATCGGAGCACAGCTTGCGCTTACACCGCAGGATACTTTGGGCGCGACCTGTCGAGGCGTCGCATGGTATGGAATGGCGGCGGATGCGCTGGCAAGAAAACATGGCGCGACCGCCGTGAGGACTACGCAGTTGCTCGACTTTCTGGCCGGTATTTTGAGAATAAGATCATGAATGGTGATTTGACGGTGCGGCAGGCCTATCTGGTGCTCAATGCATTGCCGAATATCGGACCGATCTCATTGAATCGATTGTTGGATGAATTGGGTGGAGACCCTCGTGAGGTCTTGGCCGCTTCAACTCGACAGTTGGAGAGTGTTGAAAGGGTAGGGCCAGCGATCAGTGGCACGTTGAAAAATTGGACTAAGCATTTCGATTTAGCGCGCGAGGAAGTTCGGATGGCACAAGCCGACACGGTATTTGTGACACGCGACGATGTGGGTTATCCGGCCTTGTTGAAGGAAATCAGTGACCCGCCGATTGGTTTGTATCGCAATGGCGGGTATGAATTTGAGCAGCCTTGCATTGCGATAGTAGGAAGCCGACGCACGACACTCTATGGCCAAAGTATCGCTAAAAAATTCGGCGCAGAGTTGGCTCGATTGGGATTTTGCATCGTGAGCGGTTTGGCTCGAGGGATCGACACTGCTGCGCATGAAGGGGCGCTATCCGTCAGTGGAAAGACCGCTGCGGTATTAGGATGCGGGATTGATATTATCTATCCACCTGAGAACTTGGATCTCTATCGTCAGATCGAAGCGGGGGGCGCGATTCTATCAGAGTTTCCTTTTACGCGACGGGCTGACCGGCAAAGTTTTCCGATGCGCAATCGCGTGGTGGCAGGAATCTGCGAAGCGGTGATTGTGGTCGAAAGCGATGTGAGTGGTGGCTCGATGATTACCGCGCGGTTTGCGGGCGAGCAGGGTCGCTTGCTTTACGCCGTGCCAGGTAGAATCGATCAGGCGACGAGTCAGGGCTGCCATCAACTCATTCGCGATGGCGCGACGTTGCTGACGAGTGTGGATGATATTCTCTCCGAGCTAAATTATCTCAATGGCCTGAGACCCGCGCCGATTCCTCAAAAGGAAGGCTCCGATACGAACGAATCGTCCGCTATAGATCTTTCCCCAGAAGAAGCGCAAGTGATGGCGTGTTTTGCAGGCGGCTCGATTCTGTCCCCCGATGAGATTACTCATCACACACAACTTAACGCCGCGACTTTGGCCCCGCTCCTGATGATGCTTGAACTTAAACGCGCCATATCCCGTCGCCTCGACGGAAATTTTGAAGCCCGATCATGATTACACGAACACTCTATCTCGAAGCGGAGGAACCCGGTAACAGCCAACTGTTGAGCACGATTGGTTATCTCGATGATGGTGTCACTCGCCAGGAAGTCCTCAAAACCTGTGCCAGCAGTGATAACTACCAAGGTTGGCGTCGGCGGATCTCTCAGGATAATGGCCGCACTTGGGGCGAATATCTACCGATAGACGATGTGACGCGTCAGCTCCCGGGCGGTGGTGTTTTTGAATGTAGGCATGCGGCCAGGATCAACCCGGTAACAGGTCAGTCCTTCCAAATCGTGCTGAAGCGTATCTGGGCCGACGGGAAGCTCTTCACCTTTAACTGGGAGACCAATGAGCATCTGTTTCACGATCATGTGTTCATCCGCGAGGGCGACGCCGAGTTGCAGTGCTTACGGTATGAAGACGGTCCTGAGTATAATCCTGAGCAGCTGTTTGATCCGGTCTTTGCGAAACGGAACCGAGCCTACTTTGGTTGTGGCCTGAAATTTGATCAACAGGGCCGGGTGTTGTTCCCGATGGTCTGTCAGCCGGATAACGCCCTCCGAGGGTCCTCTCAAGGCGGGGCGGTTTTGATGCGGCGCGAGTTGTCCGGGGAGTGGATCGCATCCAATCAGATTTTCATTTCCCCAGAGATTTCTTCACGCGGGCTTCTTGAGCCGGATGTGGCGGTGCTCAAGGATGGGTGGATTCTCATGGTGTGTCGTGGGAGCAATACCGCGACGACGGCCGGGAGAAAATGGATGACGATGTGCAACGATAGCGGCCGGACGCTCGAACCCATCAGGGAGCTTCGTTATAGCGACGGCACGCGTTTCTACTCACCTTCCAGTATTCATCGATTCATGCGCTCCAGTCGCACCGGCGAGCTTTATTGGTTCGGTAATATTATTCCGAATCCACCGGAAGGTAATCTGCCGCGGCACCCGCTGATTATGGCTCGATTCGATGAAGAGAAGTTGGGCTTGATTCGTGAAAGTGTGGTCGTGATCGATGAAGTCGAAACAGGCGATCATCCCGATATTTGGTTCACCAATTTCCAGATTATTGAAGACCGTGAATCTCTGAATTTTGAGCTCTATATGACTCGGGGAACGACCACGTTCGATCCCGATTGGAAGGCATCCCTTTATCGCTATATTATCGAACCCACCTGAGTGAGAAGAGCCAGCCGCCTTTTCCATTGTTTAGTTTCTCTCTGCCATGCCCAAGCAATCCGTCCTATTTCTGATCGATACCCAAGGCACTTTCACAGTGGGTTGCTATGCGGGGAATCCCTCGCTCGGCACGCCCAATATTGATCGATTGGCCGGGGAGGGGATGCGCTTTGATCGTGCTTATACCTGTGCGCCCGTTTGCGGTCCGGCTCGCTCCGCGATCTTCACTGGACTGTATCCTCATACGAATGGAGTGTTGGGCAATGATATGGCTCCGCACTCAGATCTGCCGACGCTAGGGCAACGTCTCCAAGGCGCCGGTTTCAAAACCGGCTACATCGGTAAATGGCATCTCGATGGTTCGGATTATTTTGGTGATGGCCGCTGTCCTCCGGGTTGGGATCCCGACTACTGGTTTGATGGGCGCAACTACCTCGAATCGTTACCCGATGAGCAGGCGCGCTTGCTCTCCCGCGAAGTTCACGATTCGGAGTCGGTGGAGAAGCATGGTATCACTGCAGAATTTACGCATGCGCACCGCACGGCAGAAAAGGCGCGCGCTTTTATCGAGGCGCATCGCGATGAGGATTTCTTCCTCGTCGTCTCTATTGATGAACCGCATCACCCGTTTATCTGTCCGGAGCCTTTTGTGAGCGCCTTTGAGGATTTCGAATTGGAGGTCCCTAATGCTGAAGATGATTTGAGCACGAAACCGCGAGTGCAACAGGAGTGGGCGAGGCATGTTGGCGGACGTCGCTCTCTAGAGAAACGTGGGGGAAAGCAGTGGCTGAAACATCCGCGGTATTTTGCCTGCAACAGCTACAGCGATCATGAAGTCGGTCGGGTCGTCGCGGCTATTGATGAGTATGCGCCAGATGCGCTCGTGGCTTACACGGCTGACCACGGCGATACGTTTGGTCATCACGGCTTGGACAGCAAAGGTCCTGCACTATACGAGGAGATCGCCAATATACCCTTCATCCTGCGTTGCCCTTCAAAGATCAAAGCGGGTTCAGTTTCTCCTCATCCGATATCGCACATCGATCTTGCGCCCACGGTTCTGGATTTCTTCGGAATAGCGCCACCGCCGTTGCTTCACGGCAAGTCTTTGCTCGAGCAGTGCCACGACCCTCAACACGCGACTCACGAACACGTGTTTGTGGAGTTTAATCGCTTTGAAATCGATCACGATGGGTTTGGCGGTTTTGCACCGATCCGTGCGGCGTGCGATGGTCGATATAAACTGGCAATCAATCTGATCGATACAGATGAGTTCTACGATTTGGAGAAAGACCCACTTGAGCTGCACAATGCGATCGACGATCCGGATTATGCTGAAGTCCGCGACCGATTACATGATGAGGTAATCGCCTGGATGGGGGAGACGCGCGATCCGTTGCGCGGTCCGCATTGGGGGCGTCGCGCTTGGCGCACGATCGAGAAATCAAGCTGGGGCGGCCCGACGCGACCAAGGCCTTTTGACGAAGATTACTTTCCGAAGACTCGGCTCTATGATGACGGGCGGGAAATCGACCGTTTCGTTTACGACAAAATCTAGGATCTTGGTGGAGAGACTTGTCCTCAAGACGCTGGCTCGGAATGCGAAGAACACGTGTCGGGGATAACGCGTGCAACCGAGCTACGGTTCGGAGATGGCGTTTTCTACTTCGGCTGCCCAAGTGTCGCTGATGCGCGAACCGTATTCTTCGAAACCGCCGGTCGCGTGAGGTCCGGTTAATCTTGGGCGGGGGTTCCCAATGCGTTCAGTGGTGTAGAACGCTTCACTAGTCTGATCGTGGCAGAGGAAATGGTAGGCGAGTCCGGCTCGCTCGGTATCCGTAGTGTTATCGCCCGTGCAATGTGGTGTGCCGTAGCAAAAGAAGAGCACGCCACCAGCTTTGATCTCGATTGTCTCGGCTTTGGATTCGTCCAGGAAGCAACGGATGTGATGATCGCTGTTTCCGTCGCGCTCGTGGGGAAGAAGGGAGTCGTATGCGTTGGGCACCACGCTCATCGTGCCGTTGGGAATAGTCGCGTCATGAATAGCGATCCACATCGCGGTGCCGCGCAGAGGCTGAGGGATTTTGAAGTAGGCATTGTCCTGGTGCCACGCGGTGCCCATTCCCGTCTTTCCGGGCTTCAGGAAAATCTGGTCCAGATGTAGCGTGATTTCAGGGCCGATTAGACTGGTGACGGCATCGATTACATTGGGCGCGAACGGGAGCGCGCGAATGAGCGTGCTGTAGAAATTTGCCGGGCAGAGTTGGAGGTTCTGTTTGGTGTCGGATGAAGTCTCTCCATCTCCCTCAGTCGCAACGTTGCGGAGAAAGCTGTTTCGTTGTAGTCGTGCGATGTCGGCCTGCAGCGCGGCGGTTTCTTGAGAGTCAAAAAACTCAGGCACGGCGAGATAGCCGCTCTTTTGGAATGATTCGATCTGATGGGGCGAAAGCTTCATGATTGTGGAGCTTAGCCTGAAGGCCAAGTGAGTTGGCGTCCGCCGAGAAGGTGAACGTGAAGATGAGGCACGGATTCGCCACCATGGGGGCCGTTGTTGATTACCAATCGGAAACCGGCGTCGAGGTTGAGTTCGCGCGCAATATTCCCAGCAGTGAGGAGGAGGTGGCCGAGGGTAGCTTCGTCTTGGGTGGTGGCTTCACCGACACGCGCGATCAGTTTCTTGGGAACGACTAGCACGTGCACTGGAGCTTCGGGCTGAACATCATGAAAGGCGATGCAGTGTTCGTCTTCGTGGACGATCTTCGCGGGAATTTCACGATCAATAATTTTCTGAAAGATAGTTTTCGGCATAGGGATATTCAGAATGTTGAATGTGGAAATCAGGAAGAAAGACAGAAACGGAAAATACCTCTATCTGGAACTCATGAACTCTGGAAATAGGAAAGTTGCACGGTTGGATAGTTTCCTCTTGCCCAGCTTTCCACATTCAAAGCTACAAAAACAACAACTGGAAGTTGGCAGAGGGGGCGGTGCGGGCGGCGGCTAGGTCGCGGATGAAGGTGAGGGCTTCGTCGTATTCGCGGAGGCGACGCCCTACGGCGCGCTTGGGTGGGGGGATGAGTGCGGGGCGTAGGTTGGTTACGAGGAGGGTGGATTCTCGGAAGGTCGAGAGTTGCTTGAGGCCGGTCATAATTTCGTCGCGTGCGAAGAGTGGGGTGGCTGTTTCCAGATTCCGGGAGGCATCCCAATGATAGAAGCCGTGCGAGGGCAGATGATCGAACGCATTGGTGAGGAGATTAGCTGCGGCGTTATTGAAATAGGCATCGTATTTTGATGCGGCTTCGGGATGCGTGGCGATCTGCTCTTCCAATTCCGTGATGCTAAACGTGATGGCCTCTTTGATCTGCTCGGCCAGATAGAGATCGTGACCGGTTACATGCGCAAAGAGCGCGTTGATGAAGTGAAGCCGCCGCAGGTCTTCCCGGGAGCGGGTCATGTGCGGGACTTAGGCAGGCTGCTGATTTCCTGCATGAATTCCTTCACATCGCGAAACTCCTTATAGACGCTTGCGAACCGCACGTAGGCAACTTGATCAATGGTGCGAAGGCGTTGCATCACGCTTTCGCCGATCACCTTCGAGGGGATCTCGCTTTCGTATTGGGCTTCGACGATGTCGACGACGTCTTCGACCACCATGCCGATTTGTTCGAGATCAACTGGGCGTTTGTGACAGGCAGCGCGGATCGCATGAACTACTTTCTCGCGGTCGAAATCTTCGCGGCGTCCATCGCGTTTGATCACGAAGAGGCCATCGCGCACCATCGATTCAGTGGTGCTGAAACGGATGCCGCATTCGAGACATTCGCGTCGGCGACGAATCGTGCTACCTTCCCGGCTGATCCGGGAATCGATTACTTTGTCTTCAATGGAGGTGCACTTAGGGCAGCGCATAGTTGTTTATTCGAGTGAGAGGAAATTCTGAAGGATGAGCATGCCTTGTTCAGTGGCGATGGACTCAGGATGAAATTGGACGCCCCAGATTGGCAGGGTCTTGTGACGCAGCCCCATGATTTCTCCTTCGGCGGTTTCGGCCGTGATCTCGAGGCAATCGGGCATAGTCTCCCGCTCCACGATGAGGGAGTGATAACGAGTCGCGGCGAACTCTTGCGGCATGCCCTTGAAGACATCGGTGCCAGCGTGCTGGATCGGTGAGGTTTTCCCATGCATCAGTCGATCGGCTCGGATGATGTTTCCTCCGAAATGTTGCCCGATTGATTGGCAGCCGAGACAAACCCCGAAGAGTGGTTTCTTTCCCGCGAAGGCTTCGATCATCTTGATGGAAACGCCCGCTTCGGTCGGCGAACAGGGACCGGGGGAGATCAGCACGCGATCAGGATTCAGCGCGAGGGCTTCCTCCGGCGTGATCTCGTTGTTGCGAAAAATGCACTGCTCCACGCCCAGTTGACCAAAGTGTTGGACAAGGTTGAAAGTAAACGAATCGAAGTTATCGATAACAAGCAGCACAAAGCCATCTACCGACGGGTTGACAGCAGCGTCAAGCGCGGGGATAGGATGTGCGAAAGTCCTGATGGCCAACCATTTTCAATTACTCAAAACAGATACCGGAACTGCAGCTCGTCGTGGGCGGTTGCAAACGCTGCATGGTTTCGTCGAAACGCCCATTTTTATGCCCGTGGGCACGCAGGGAACGGTGAAATCGCTGACCCCTGATCACCTGAAGGAAATTGGATCGCAGATCATCCTCGGCAATACTTATCACCTCAATTTACGTCCGACTTCAGAGCTGATTCGCGACTTGGGTGGCTTGCACAAATTCATGGGTTGGGACGGCCCGATCCTGACCGATAGCGGTGGGTTTCAAGTCTTCTCACTTTCAAAGCTTCGCAAGATGCGTGACGACGGCGTGGAATTTCAGTCTCACCTTGATGGTAAGAAGCTGTTCCTCGGCCCGAAGGAAGTGATGGCGATCCAACAGAATCTCGGGAGCGATATCGCGATGGTGATCGACGAATGCCCTCCGTGGCCCTGTGAACGCGAGGAGTGCGCCGCAGCAGTTGAGCGGAGTGATCGTTGGGCCAAACAATGCAAGGAGATCGCGACGGAAAGCGGATTTCTCGAAAAGGGGCATCATGTTTTTGCGATCGTCCAGGGTTCGACTTTTGATGATATGCGTCGCGAGGCGGCGGAATCGTTGGCGGCGCTCGATTTTCCGGGTTACGCGGTGGGCGGAGTGAGTGTAGGCGAACCGGAGCCGGAAATGCTCAAACAGGTCGGCGCGACTACGCCATATATGCCGGTCGAAAAACCACGTTACACGATGGGGCTCGGGACGCCCCCTCAATTACTCAAGATGGTCGCGCTCGGAGTGGATATGTTTGATTGCGTGCTGCCTTCGCGGGTCGCGCGTAACGGATTGGTCTTCACGCCGGATGGTCCGATGAATCTGCGCAACGAAAAGTATCGCGCGGATGATCGTCCGATCAGCGATGAGATCGAAAATTACACTTCGAAGTTTTCGCGGGCGTATTTGCGACACCTGACGGTTTCGGGAGAAATCCTCAGCTGCACATTACTGACTTTGCACAATCTACATTTCTATCTCGATTTGATGGCCCAAGCGCGGGCGCATATTGAAGCAGGTGATTTTGCGACATGGCATTTGGCTTGGGTGGCGCGTTACGAATCGGGGGCAGCCGCACGTCTGAAAAAAGTATAAGCTCAACGCCAGAGAAACTGCCGATGGCCTCGACGATTGAAAATCGCGATGGTCGGCCACGGCTGATGATCAATGGAGTAGAAGAGGCCCCTCTGATCTACGGGCTGACGGATTCGCCCGGATCGCGTTGGACCTGGGAAGAGATGCCAGCACGCAACATCGCCGTCTTTGCGAGTAACGGGGTGAAGTTGTTCTTAGCAGATATCTGGTTTGAGCAGATGATCGGTGAGGATGATCAATTGGATATCACGCTCGCGCGAAAACAGGTGGCGGGTGTGTTGGAGCAATGTCCGGATGCGGCGGTGATGTTACGGGTGCATGTGAATGCGCTGCAGTGGTGGTTGGATCGTAATCCAAGTGAGATGGTCGGCTATGCTGATGTTGAACTGGAACAGGAGCAGCCGTGGAGCCTGTAATGTCCCTTAGCGCAAGATACGGTCGCAGCTCGTCGGGCGAGTTTCAGTTCGAAGCGGTGGCTGGATTGGGCGACATCTCATTTACAATTATTTTGCCGAGAATTGTCCGCGAGTGGCTAAAGAATCGCTATATAGACGAGGCTTCAATGAATACGGCACGGGGCGAAAACGGTCTGAAGTGGGAGTCTGTTTCGATCCCCAATTCGGGATCGCGAGAAGTCGTGGATTGTGGCATCTTACGTGATTCGGAGAAACGCGGAGACGTGATCGATTATTTTCGATTCTAGCATGAGAAATTGGCTGAAGTTATTATCCACCTGTCTGCAACCGTGAGGGAGTCTTGGTCGCGCCCAGTGATTACGGCGACATTCTTTGGTTACTTTCACAATTTGTTTGGTCGCCACGCCTCGGGTGGACATATGGCGATGGATCGAATCCTCGCGTCGCCGCACATCGATTGTTTATGCGGGCCGCAATCTTACGATCCGGCGGCTCGGCGGATGGGCGGAACGGGACATGCGCGTGGATTGATCGATCCGATGCGACGGGCGGGTAAGCTCTGGCTCGATGAGATGGATTAGCCGACGACGGTCAGTGGTTGCGCTTGGGATCCTTCGGCTGTGACGACATTGGACGACGATGTGGCAGTGCAGATTCGCAACATCTTGCAACCAGATACACGCGGAGTGGGTGCGTGGTGGTATGATTTTGGGATGACCTGTGGCACGACCGAAGCGGTGCGCTATGGTGCGATGGGGTGGTGGGATCACCCGCGTCTTCAGCAGGATGTGCAGCGCTTAGCTGCGATTGTCCGGGAACGTCTGGCGCGACCGCATGTGCGCGTGGCGGATGTTTTAGTGGTGCACGATCCGTGGTCGTTTACGCATACCGGCAGTCGTCGGGCGCCGGACATAGATCAGCTTGGTGATCGCTCGGAGGCGCTGCCGATTGATTCCGTGTCGCCGATTGCAATCGATGCGTTGGCCACGGGCTTGTATCAATCAGGACTGGTGCACGAAGATGCTCTGCTGAGTGAGTTGAGCACGATCGATCTGAGCGCGTTTCGTTTGGTGATCTTCGCGACCACGCCAGTGCTCGATGAGACTCAACGCGAGATGATCCGCGATCGTGTGCCGAAAGACGGGCGCCATGTGGTGTTTACCGGTCACGCGGGGTGGGGTGATGGCTCGAAAGTTGGGCCTGAACTGGCGACACAGTTAACAGGATTTGAGACGCAGCTTTTGAACGCTGAACCGGCCGTGCAGTCGGTCACCTTGGATGGAGCGGAAGATGTTTGTGAACTAGGCGGTGCGTTTGATGTGCCAGGGTTTAATCAGGAAAACGTCTCGTTGGTGGGGCTTTGGAAAGACGGTCGTGCGTCGGCAGTGTCGCGGGTCGAAGAGGAGGCGACTTGGTGGTCTTTTGCGGTGGCTCCTTTGCAGTCGAGTATGTTGCGCGAGATTGGTCGCAGAGCGGGTTGCCACATCAAGAATGAATGCGACGAGACGACCTTGGTTGGAGCGGGTTTGCTCGTGGTGCATACTTTGGAGGCCGGATCGCGAACTTTGAAAACACCCGAAGGCATCGTGATCGAGGCCGTTCTGCCGGAGCGTAGTTCTGTGGTATTCGATACAGTAACTGGCGAGCGGCTTTTGGGATAGAGTGGCCATTTTCGTGGCTTGAATGTGACGCGATATTTCCGCTCACTCCTAGCATGCGGATACTCATTACCGGCGGTGCCGGATTTCTCGGCTCCCATTTATGTGATCGTCTACTCAAGGACGGTCATGAGGTGATTTGCCTCGATAACCTATTCACGGGCCGCAAAAGCAACGTCCTGCATCTGAAGGATAATCCCAATTTCGAATTCGTCCGTCATGATGTGATTGATCCGTTTAAGTATGAGGTTGATCAGATCTACAATCTGGCGTGCCCGGCCTCACCTCCACATTACCAATTCAATCCGATCAAAACGACGAAGACTTCGGTCATGGGCGCGATCAATTGCCTCGGCTTGGCGAAGCGAGTGCGAGCGCGTGTTTTCCAAGCTTCGACTTCGGAAGTCTATGGTGATCCCGAAGTGCATCCGCAGCCGGAAAGCTATTGGGGGCTGGTTAATCCGATCGGCCCACGTTCGTGCTACGATGAGGGAAAGCGTTGCGCAGAGACGCTCTTCTTTGATTACCACCGTGAGAACAAAGTCGATATTCGTGTGGTGCGTATTTTTAATACCTACGGTCCGCGCATGCATCCGAATGATGGTCGCGTGGTTTCTAACTTCATCGTGCAAGCCCTCAAAGGTGAGGACATCACGATCTATGGTGACGGTATGCAAACGCGTTCTTTCTGTTACGTAGACGATCTCATCGAAGGCTTCGTGCGTTTGATGGCCCAGACTGAAACCGTGGGCCCGATGAACATCGGCAATCCGGGGGAGTTCACGATGATGCAGCTCGCCGAGCTTACTCTCAAGCTAGTCGGCGGGAGCTCGAAAATAGTGCATCAAGATTTACCAGCGGATGATCCGAAGCAGCGTCGTCCGGATATTACTTTAGCCAAGAGTGTGCTGAACTGGGAGCCCACCGTGGAATTGGAGGAAGGCCTCGGTCACACGATTGAGTATTTTAAGACGCAGGTGTGAGCGCTGCCTTGCGACGGATGAACCTACCGAAATTGCAGTTCGTGACGACCGGTCATGCTGTCGATGTTTGGCGGGAGAGGGCGGAGCATTATTCTGCGCACGAATTTAACTTACTCGGAAGCGGTTGGGTTCGAGTTTATTTCGGAATGCAGGCGCGTGGTTTCGAGGAAGTGAACTATAGCGATACCTCAGTGACACTGGCGACGGTGGCGGAGGACATGACCACAGAACAGCAAACAGAGCGTTCGAGTCTGCTCGGTCTCGCGGTTGAATTGGTCGAGGGATACGAACCCATCGATTGGTTTATCGATTTTAAGTCGGGCTACCGTTATCCGCTGAAGCACTTTTCAGAAATTCGCTACGGTTTAGTCGAGGGCGTGGATGCGAAGGTGCCTTATGATCTCTCGCGGTGCTGTCATCTCACCATGCTCGCGCGAGCGTGGCAGGAAACGGGGGAGGAGCGTTTTCGCCGCGAAGTAATGGCGCAGATGATGGATTGGTTGTCGGCCAATCCCGTGGAGCACGGCATTGGTTGGCATGCCAATATGAACGTGGCGATTCGGCTGACCAATTGGATCGTGGCATATTCGATTATACGTGACGGCATTGATCCGAGTGATCCTGTGGAGGCGGCATTCGAACGGGAGTTTGTCGCGAGCATAGGGGTGCACCGTGAGTTTATCTCTGGTAATCTCGAATTTGCGGAAACGAGTATTCACCCAAATCACTACCTCGCGGATTTGGGCGGGTTGCTGGTGGGGAGTAGTTTTCTGGCGAAGCACTCCGCGGAGCATCGCAATTGGGCGCGGATGGGACTACGTGAAATTCAACTCGAACTGGACCGGCAGGTGGGGGCGGACGGTTTCGATTACGAATCGGCGACGAATTATCATGCCTTTGCTTTGGAGATGTTGGTGCTGCCGCTGATCATCGCGGCGAAACTCGCGGGTCGTGATCGCCGAGCAGAAATCGTGGCTTGGCTCGACGAAAATATCGGCGTGGATCGAACTGCGAAGCTGCGGCGGATGTTCAAGGCGTTGCGCGATTTGATTCAGCCCAATCATCGTATCCCTCTGATCGGCGATATCGATAATGGTCGTTTTCTCTATCTGGAAACACCGGGCCACCATGAATGTGATCGGCGGTTTCTGTGCTGCATGGGTGCGACGCTATTTGAAGATGAATTGCTGTGGCCGGATGATTATACGGAAACTGAATGCTCCCTTGCTCAGACGCTTTTTCTCGAACCGCAAATTCAAGCACAATCACGGCCGACGAAACCGATCAGCTGTGCGTTTCCTGAGGCCGGTTTCTATCTGATAAAAACAGCTTCGGTCTACAGTGCGATTTTCGCCGGACCGATTGGCACGAACGGTGGCGGCGGGCATGCGCATGATGACAAGCTGTCCTTCACGTTCTCACTCGGGAAACACGACTTCATCGTCGATCCCGGCATCTACACTTACACTCCGAGCAAATATTACCGTGACCTCTATCGCTCATGCGATGTCCACAACACAGTTTATATTGATGACGAACCGCAGAATCGCCACCTGGAGGATTCGCCCTGGTGGGGCTGCCATGAAGATACGAAGTGCGAGGTGCTTGAGTGGGCGGCAACCGACGAACAGGTGGTTTTCGAAGGGCAGCATCAGGGCTATCTGCGATTGCCCGCGCAAATCATCCATCGTCGTCGGATTGAGTTAAGTGAGTCGCGTCGTATCTACGAAGTTCACGATTTCTTTGTTTCCAAGCAGGAAGGTGAAGCCCTCCCGAAGATGAGCTTCAACCTGATGCTACACCCGGACTGCGAGATTGTGGCCCACAAATCGGGAACGATCGTCGTTCGTCAGAGTGGGGTGGAGCTCAAGATCGACTCATCTCCGGGCGAATGGGAACTCTCGGAAGCCTTCATTTCGCCCTCCTACGGCGTGAAATGTTCGACGACTCGGCTGACCCTTTGCCGCGAACCGGGAGTGGCGGAAAACACCCTCCGATTGAGCTGGTAAGGCGCCCCTGCGATTTGCGATTTGCCAAGGGGGAAAGCAGGGGTATGTTCTTCGCCCTTCATGCTCAACTTTCTGTTCAAACGATTTGCCGGTCGGCACAATAAGAAGTTCCTCGAAAAATGCCGCCCCTTGGTCGAGCGCATCAACGAGCTCGAACAGTCTTATCAATCGCTGTCCGACGACGAACTTCGCGCCAAGACGGTGGAGTTTCGCGAACGTATCTCGGCTTCGGATGACCAGAATGTGGCCCTAACCGAGATTTTGCCAGAGGCTTTCGCCACGGTGAAAAACGCGGCCCGACGCTTGTGCGGCACCACAGTCGACGTTTGCGATCAGGAGTTCCTGTGGGAGATGGTGCATTTTGATGTGCAGTTGATCGGTGGTATAGCTCTGCATGAAGGAAAAATTTCGGAAATGGCGACAGGTGAGGGTAAGACTCTCGTGGCGACTTTGCCGCTCTATCTTAACTCGCTGACTGGTGAGAATACGCAGTTGGTCACGGTGAACGATTACCTCGCGCGACGTGACTCCGAATGGATGGCTCACCTCTACAACTTTCTCGATGTCTCGGTTGGATGTGTGCAGCAATCGATGTCTTCGGAAGATCGGCGCGAGATGTATGCCCGCGACATCACTTACGGCACCGCGAGTGAGTATGGCTTCGATTACCTGCGCGATAATGGAATGGCCACGCGCAAGGAAGATCAAGTGCAGCGCGACCACTGGTTTTGTATCGTCGACGAAATTGACTCGATCCTCGTGGATGAGGCTCGCACGCCGTTGATCATCTCTGGTCCTGCTCCGATCGAGCGTGAGCAACCCTTCACGCGACTCCGCCCTGCGGTGAGCTCGTTGGTCAGTGAACAGCTGAGACTTTGTAATAAGATCGTGGCCGAGGCGAAGAGCCTGCTGGACAAGCCCGATTGTTCGGATGAAGAGAAGCGCGAAGCCTCTCTCAAGCTACTGCAGGTGAAGATGGGTAATCCCAAGAACAAGCTGTTGCTCCGTATTCAAGAGACCCAGGAATGGCGGAAGATGCTTGATAAGACGGACACGGAGATGAACTCCGATTTCAACAAGCCTGAACTTTTTCGGATCAAAGAAGAACTCTTCTACGGGATCGACGAACGCCAGCAACAGGCGGATCTCACCGAGAAGGGCCGCATGACGCTTCGCCCCGATAATCCCGATGCCTTCGTGCTACCGGATCTGGCGATGGAATATTCCGATTTGGATCGTGAAAACGCCGAGGATACTCCCGAGCAACGCGAAGAACAGAAAATGGAAGCGCAGAAGCGTTTCGCCGAAATTTCCGAAGAGATTCACGCTATTTCACAGCTGCTTCGCGCTTACTCGATCTACGATCGCGACGTCGAATACGTGGTGCAGGAAGGGAAGGTAAACATCGTCGATGAAAACACGGGTCGCGTGATGCCGGGTCGTCGTTGGTCCGATGGGCTTCACCAAGCAATCGAAGCCAAGGAAGGCGTGACGATTGAGCGCGAGACTCGCACCTACGCGACGATCACGATTCAGAACTACTTCCGTATGTATGAGAAGTTGGCGGGTATGACCGGCACGGCGGAAACAGAAGCGGCCGAATTTCAGGATATCTACAAACTCGCCGTGCAGGTGATTCCGACGAATCAGCCCTGCATCCGGATTGATAACAACGACTCCATTTTTAAAACACGCCGCGATAAATTCAATGCGGTCGTGCAAGATATCGAAGAGGCCAACAAGCGCGGGCAACCCGTTCTCGTCGGCACGGTGACAGTGGAATCTTCCGAGGTTTTATCCCGCCTGCTCAAACGCGCTGGAATCATTCACACAGTGCTCAACGCGAAATTTCACCAACAGGAAGCTGAGATTATCACCCGCGCAGGTCTGCGTGGAGCGGTGACGATTGCCACTAATATGGCGGGTCGCGGTACGGATATTAAACTCGGCGAAGGCGTTCGCGAGGTCGGTGGTCTCTACGTGCTCGGCACGGAGCGACACGAATCACGTCGCGTTGACCGTCAGTTGCGCGGTCGTTGCTCGCGTCAGGGTGATCCCGGCACGACAAAGTTTTTCCTCTCGCTCGAAGACACGCTGATGCGTCTCTTCCTGCAGGGTAATCTGGCCTCCCGTATGATGGAAGGCACGATGAAGGCGGGCGAAGAGCTCGAACATAAGTGGCTTAATCGTTCGATTCAATCGGCCCAGAAAAAGGTTGAGCAACAGAACTACTCGATTCGCAAACGCCTCCTCCAATACGACGATGTGCTTAATCAGCAGCGCGAAGTGGTTTACGGTGTGCGTAATGCTGCGATCCACGCCGAGCGTCCGAAGGATATTATTTTCGATCAAGTTGAAGAAGAAATCATCACTCGTCTGGAAACAGCTGGATACTACGATAAGAACGCACCAAGCGAAACCGAAGCAGAGCATCTGGTCGGTTGGATAAATACGCATTTCCCGATTAGCTTGAAATTGGATGAGCTCAAGGACGGCGATCTCGAAGCCAAGGCCAAGCACATCGTGGAGCGCATCAAGAGCGCTTACCAAGTGAAGGAGTCGGTCGAGCAACCCGAGGCCCTCGCCTCGTTGGAACGCTACGTGATCATCCACGCGATTGATCATCATTGGCAGGAGCATCTCACTGAAATGGAAGAGCTGCGTCGCTCGGTTGGTCTGCGCAGTTACGGGCAGAAAGATCCACTCGTGGAATACAAGGGGGAGGCTTACACCTACTTTGAAGAATTGATGAACAATGTGCGGTTGCAGATCTGCACCGGCTTGTTCCGTAGCGCGTCAAATATCGATGTGTTCGAAAATATGCTCTCGATTCTCGGACGCACGGTGAAAGCCGAAGGACCTGCTGATGCGCCAGCGGGCCAACCACAAGGCTTGCCCGTGGCAGCCGCTCAGGCGTCGGTTGAGGATGAGGTCGAATTGCCTAAAGTAATCGTGCGCCGCGATACGCCGAAGGTGGGTCGTAATGAACCGTGCCCGTGTGGTAGCGGTAAGAAATATAAACACTGCCACGGTAAATAAGTCTCGTGGACGGACCCTACATTTTACCCGAGGACGATCCTTACGCTCAGCGACCGTCGTTTTGGCGGAAGCACGAATCAGCGGTTTGGGCAGTATTTGTCTGTATCGTTACCGTGGTGCTCACGGTGCTTTCATTTCCGCCGTATAAGACGCCGGAGTTTGCATACGCGTTTGCCGCGCCCGCGATTTTTTGGGCGTATCTGCGTCCGTCGTTTAAGCTCTACGCTAGCACGATATTTGTCGCGCAAGCAGTGGCTTGGTGGATCATGCTTGGTTGGCTGCACAACGTTACTTGGGGCGGGATCGTGCTGCTCGGACCGCTGGTCGGCGCGTGGGTAGGAGTGTGGTATTTGGCGGTGTGGTGGACGATTCCGCGGATTCATTCGCATGCTCCGATGATGCGCGTGTTGGGGATGCTGGGACTGGCCGGACTCTGGGTGGTGCTCGAGTGGAGTCGCACCTGGCTGTTGAGCGGATTTCCGTGGCTACCCTTGGCCTCGAGCCAGTGGGAACGCTCCATTATGCTGCAGATCGCGTCGTTTACTGGCGCGTATGGTATTTCTTTTGTATTAATCTTTTTTAACCTAGGTTTTGCGGCCTACGGTTTCCGTTTGATTCGAGAAAAGCACCGAGGCCTCAAACGACGCAGTGTCGAGTTTATGGCCGCTCTGATGGTCCTCATGTTTACGACGTTTCCGTTGTTGCCCGAGGTGTTTAATCAGGATCGCCAACCTTGGCTTCGGCTTTCTCTCGTGCAGCCTTACGTGCCGCAAACAGTGAAGTGGGATCCAGCGATGGGCCCGGGGATTATCAACATGCTAGAAGACCTCACGCTCAAAGCAGCGCGGCAACAGCCGGATATAATTTTGTGGCCAGAAGCGGTCACGCCTTGGGCAGTCAAAGGCAGCAAGGATATGCGAGCTTTTGTGGAATCGCTCTCCGCCCGCAGCAAACGACCGATCGTGCTTGGCTCGATCGGGATCAAGAATTTTGGCGAAGAGAACGAGGAGTGGTATAATGCGGTCTTCGCCGTCACGCCGTTCGAGGGAGTGTTCACCGGTTACTACGCCAAGCGGCATCTCGTGCCCTATGGAGAATACGTCCCGTTACGTCCGATTTTGGGTGGGCTGCTGACAAAATTTGCGGGAGTTGGAGACGATTTTCATGTCGGCGAGGATTCTCACCCCTTGGTGATTCCCTGGTCAGGTGGGTCGGCAGTTTTGGGACCACTGATTTGCTACGAGGATATTTATCCGCAGTTGGCCCGCAGCAGTGTGATCACCGGAGCCGAATTACTCACCGTGCACAGCAATACAGTTTGGTTCGGTCAAAGCGGAGCCACGATTCAACATCTAGCCCATTCCGTGCTGCGTGCGGTGGAGACTCGCCGTCCAGTCGTGCGCGTGGGCAATGGAGGCTGGAGTGGTTGGATCGATGAGTTCGGCAATGTGCGTGAAACCGTCACCGACGAGAACGACAATATCTATTTTCGCGGCACTGAACTCGTGAAAGTGAGCCGTGATAAGCAGTGGATCGGCTACACCAGCTTTTATGTGAAGCACGGCGATTGGTTCGTGCTCTTGTGCGCGGTATTAGTCGTGCTCGCACGCTGGTTGATCGTCTTTATCCGCCCACCGGAAGAGCCGGTCTGATCATTGTTTATTGGAATGAATAGAATCGCCATCATTGGATCGGGCGGATCTGAGAAATCCACACTCGCAGTTGAAATAGGAAAAGCACTGGACCTACCAGTTTACCACCTCGACAAGCACTTCTGGGATTCTGGTTGGGTCGAAACTGAGCAAGGGAAATGGGAAGAGATCCAGAGGGAAATCTGTTCGAAATCAAAGTGGGTGATGCATGGTAACTATGGTGGAACGATGGATGTCAGGCTTAGCTCCTGCGACACTGTTGTCTTTTTAGATCTACCCCGAGTGCTGTGTATTTTCAGGACGATTAAACAAGCTTTCTGCTACAGAAACACAACACGTCCTGATCTGGCAGCAGGTTACCCGGAGAGAATTACAGCAGAGTTCATTCGCTGGATGTGGGAGTATCTTAAAGTTCGCCGCCCAAAGATTCTGGATAAGCTGGATGGTCTGCTAGGTAGCTAGAAGGTGTGCGTGCTGGATTCTCGAAAAGCGATCCGTCGATTTATTGAATCCGTTGAGAAGATGAATCTGCGATCAAACTGACAGGTCTACCGTTGATTACGATTTACGGGATTTGCGCTTTGGCGCAGTGGAGGGCCTTAGGGCTGCGGGTTTGCGACGAGCGCGTGGTTTTGGGCGTGGTTTGTCTCCATGGAGACCAGGTAACCATGGGGAGCCTAAGCGAAGACATTCATCACACATGCGCGAACCATGGGATTAGGAAATAGCTGGTTGCAAGCCGACGGCGTGAAAATGCGTCGCGCTGCATTTCTGAACTGACTTTGCCCACGATCTTGCGCCATAACTAATGGCTATGACCCCTAAAACCCTACGTCGCGCCGCTGATGCGCTTGATAAATTCAAAATCGAAACTCCCAGTTGGGGTTACGCTGATACGGGCACCCGATTCGGAAAGTTTTTCCAAGATGCCGCGGCGATCGATACTAACGACAAACTCGCTGATGCTGGTCAGGTTCATGCTCTCACCGGTTGCTGTCCCACGGTCGCGGTTCACGTGTTGTGGGATTTCGTTAAAGGAGAAGATCCCAAGAATACTGCCAAGATGGCGCGTAAGCACGGGGTGAAGATCGGTGCGATCAATCCCAACGTCTTCCAAGATCAGGAATACAAGTGGGGCTCTTTCGGCAACAATCAGGCCGAGGTTCGCGAACAAGCTTTGGAGCATTGCTATGATTCGGTGGACATCATGAAGGCCGTGAAGAGCGAGTATCTCTCACTCTGGTTTGCGGATGGCACCAACTATCCCGGCCAAGGAAGCATCCGTGAACGTAAGTTCAACTTTGAGCAGAGCCTCAAATCCTTGCACAAAAAGCTCGGACCGAAGCAACAGATGCTCGTCGAATACAAACCGTTTGAACCTGCGTTTTACCAAACGGATGTCGCCGACTGGGGAATGGCCTATGTCTATTCGAAGAAAGCCGGACCACGCTCCAAAGTGCTCGTCGATATCGGCCATCACTACAACGCGACCAACATCGAGCAGATCGTCGCTTGGTTGCTCGATGAGGACATGTTCGGTGGCTTGCACCTCAATGATCGTCGTTACGCTGATGACGATCTGACCCTCGGTTCGATCGATCCTTATCAAATCTTCCGCGTCTTTCACGAGATTCACTTCTTCGCCTCCGACCGCGGGAAAATGCCCAAGATTCCTTACATGGTGGATCAATGTCATAACGAGAAGCCGAAGATTGAAGCCATGCTTCAAACGGTGGCCATCGCGCAAGAGCTCTTCGCTAAGGCCGCGATCGTTGATCACGACGCCTTGCGTAAAGCCCAGGCGAAGAACAACGCGATTGATGCGGAACTCGTGCTGAAGAAGGCGTTCTTTACCGATGTGACTCCTGCCATCGCCGCGTATCGCAAGCGGAACAAGCTACCGGTAGATCCGATGGCTGAACATCGTCGCCAAGGCTACGAGAAGGCAGCTGCGAAGGATCGTAACCGTCGCCGTAAGGAGATGGGGGTCACCCGCGGCGGTAGTTTCGCTTAAGCTGATCCTAGTTTTGTTTTTCAATGGCCGACGTGTTTGCGTCGGCTATTTTTGTGTCTCAATCGAATAATGATTAAATACCACTAAAAGTGCGTTTCAACCTCTTGCGCTTGGGAGCTGTTTCGGGCATATTTCTCGGTTATGAATCTTCCTGAAAAACTTTCCCCTGAACAAGTGCGCCAATTTAATGACGAGGGTTTCGTGATCGTGCCTGATGTTTTTGATCCGGCTGATTTAGAGCCGATTCGCCAAGCGATGGAGCGGATGATTGATGAAAAAGTGCAAGAGCTTCACGCAGATGGTAAGCTCGAGAACCTTCACGAGGAGCTTGATTTTGATCGTCGCGTGGCGGCGATTCATCGTGACTCCAAAGAGAATGGGGAAGCGATTCTCAGAGCGATTGAGGGCCGGAGCGGCGGTGGAGTAAATGCTCCTGAGATTTTTGATGTGATCGTGCATGATAAGTTGATCGATGCCTGTGCTGATATTCTCGGCACGCAAGAGGTGGTCGCTTCATCGGTTTACCGAGTGCGACCCAAGCTGCCTAATATTGGACGTGGTAATGTGCCTTGGCATCAGGATAGCGGTTACTTTCAAAAGCATTGCGACAAGTCGATGATCATCACCTGCTGGATTCCGCTCGTCGATGCGACGGTGGAAAATGGTTGCATGCAGATTTTGCCGAAGACTCATCAGGGTGAGGTCGCTCTTCATCACACGGGTGGTAATCAAGGGTTTTTCGTGATCCGCGATGAAGATTTACCAGATGATCCTCGCAAGTCGGTCGCGGCGGAGTGCCCTCGTGGGGGCGTGGTGTTTATGACCAATCGCACGCCGCATTGTTCGACGCCCAATACTTCTGATCACGTTCGCTGGAGTCTCGATCTACGCTATCAAGCGATTGATGCGCCGAACAATATCGGGCTGATGCCGACGAAAATAACTAAACGAGGGCGACCTGACGCGGCATTTTCGAAAAAGGTGCAGATCGCGTGCTACCCACCTGATGCCGATTTCGTGGTCCGCAGCGTAACCGACCCATCTTCAGTGACGACTTATGACGAATATGTGCAACGCCGTCAGACTTACGAACAGATCACCGGCGGACCTGTGGGAACGAATCGCTGGCCGGCTTTGGCCACGGCAGAATAAGCAAGTAATCCTCGGGCTGATCAGGGTGATATACGTTTGCGCAACCCTGGCTTTAAGTCCCTCTTGAGTTCATGGCATCTGCCTCCAGCTATACGCCGCGTGAGGAATTAACCAATGCGCTTACGCATGGGCTTGGGGTGGTGCTGAGTGGGGCCGGATGAGTTGCCGGAATCGCGCTGTATCGTGCCTGAGTTCGGGCTTCTACCTCACACAGGGCACATTACGAGTCGGCGAAAATTGACCGGTGATCATCAGGTGCGCTTGCACATGGCGGGGTGTAAAGCAGAGCCCAGTCACTCGCATTTTGATAAGGGGAATCTCACACTGGAACTGGATGAAACCCCGGTGCTGATCGATCGCGGAGTGATTCGTTACGACGATGCGCGGATCAATCTGCTGAAACGAAGCGAGTTGCATAACGTGATCACACCGTTGCGCGAAGACGGCTCGTTTGTGAATCAAGGTTGGGCCGATGCTCCCGTGATTCCTGAAGGGCACGGAGATGGGAAAATATTTAACACCAAAATCGATCTCTCTCCGGTGTGGCGCGGTGTGATGTCGCGCTGCTCGCGCGAGGTCATTTCGTCAGACGCGAGCCAATTCACGGTGATCGATTCCGGCGAGTTACTGGAATCGCTGGTCCTGAGTTTTAATCTGCAAACGCGAGAGAAGTGGGAGATTTCCGAATCGGACAAGCGTGCGGTGTTAACCATACCGAGATGGAAGCTGAACGTGGATGCGCCATGGACGGACGACATCTCGCAGTCGGAAAACCTGATCGATAATCGGATGGAACCGGTGTGGCATTTGCAGTGCCGCCGAAAGGCTGGGGAGAGGGAGTTTCGATTAGAGACGCGATTCACCGTCGAAATACTGTCCTAGTTAGTTTGGAGAGAATGATCGGGCGATTGGGTTTGCCATGGCGCGACCAGTGAGGGTCTCATATTGCCCATGATTCGTTATATTTTGTTAGGAATAATCGGTGTCGTGGGAGCGACAAATGTGTGTGGCGTATCTGAGATGGATGGCACTTGGACGATTGAAGCAAAACGAGGGACAGACCTCGGGAGTTGGCGCACGCTAGAGATCGATATCGAGACCAATGGTGATCTCGTGACCATCAACCGCCGCTTTGCCGCGGGGCGTCGTAAGGACAACGATACGATGACGATTGATCTGACTAAAGATAAGAATGTTGTGCCGGTGCGTTGGTGGCCCGATAACCGCTACATCGGCGCGTTCATCAGCGATGCTCACGAGAAGATCGTGCACGGTAAATGGATGTCGAACGGTCGCGTGCTTCGTTTGGAATCCGATATGGTGCTCACGACTCAACAGGGCGATGTGCCGGTGAACATCCTTCGTAACTACAAGGTGTCGGCCAACGGGAAGCAGCTCAGCGTGATCACGATCCGCAGCACGCGCGACCGACCCGTCGTGTATTTCTTCAAGCGCGCCGAAAGCAAGTAACCCCAGACCTTTCTCATCATGAAAATTTTCACTTCTCTCTTAATTCTCGGCGCACTGGTTAGTTCACTCGTCGCGCAACCCATTCCTCATCGCGCCGAATACGCGCCGAAGGAAGCCACGATTATTCCGCTTTCGGAAAACTGGCGGATGGACGGGGATATCCCGACCAATGTGTTGTTGATCTCGTTGCAAGGTCTCGCGAATCGCGAAGCACCGCGTGTCTATCTGGAATACCCCACGCATTGGCAGTGGGAGACCGTTCGCCCGTTGATCAAGTTCATGGAGCGTCGGCACGGCACTGAGTTTACGCGGATCGGTCTGAATGACGCGGATGCCGCGCTCGCGCTTTTTGCGAAGCATGCCAAGGGCTACGTGGTCTGGGATCGCGAAGTGCGCGCTTCGGCGAATGTCGCGTTTACAGCTTCCGGCGTGCTCGATGCGGTGGTTGTTAGCGAAGAACTGATTCCGTTGGCCGAGAAGCATGGCCTCAAGAAAGTTGAAGACTTACGGGGTATCTTTCGCGGGAAGGGCGATCACGAGATTTACCAATGGGCGGTAGACAAATACTGGGATCGCACCTCGCGTGATTACTACGTGGTGTTGGGCGGTCATGCCGGCATGACGATGCAGCCTGGGGTCGCTGATTTCGGCGTGATGCAGCGCGCGTTTTGCGCTGATCTCTCGGCCAGCCCTAAACATCCTGAAGAGCTCGCGCTCCTTAAGGATCTACTCGGTCGGCAGAATGCGAACAGCACGGTGATTGGCTGGCATTCCTACGGGAAGGATACCGAAGGGCAGCATACGACACTCACAGGTAGCCTCGGACTAAAGATGGAAGGGCTGCATAATCTGCCCAACGTTTCTTATACCTCCCAAATTCCGCTCACGAAGGACTTCTCATTTAAGAATCCCGGCAATCTTGATCGTGGTTACGATAAGGTCGCGAAGAAGAAAATCTACGTCGCAGCACTCGCGACCGATTCGATGGGCATTGGCACTTGGACCCAGGAAGGGCGGGGCGAGATCCCTTATGGTTGGCAGGTGCTCATGGGCTGGGTGAGACTTAATCCGGTGGCATTGCAATTCTTCTATGAAGACAAGACGGCCAACGATTACTTCGTTGGTGGCCTGAGTGGTCCCGGCTACATGTATCCGAAGTCGATCCCGGTCGATCATTTCACCGTGTTGATGAAAGACGCGCGTCAGCTCATGCAGGCGCTCGATCTGGAAATCATGGAGATCATGGATTATTCCGAGGGTAACCGACATGTCGGCAATACCGATCTGCCGAAGGAGCTGGTGGATCGTTATTACGAATCATTCCCTGAGGCGATTGGTTTCATTAACGGCTACGGCACAGCGCGCACTTTTGATCTGCGCGATGGCGTGCCCTTTATCAGCTACGACTACTACCTCTCCGTGGATCGCCCGATCGACGAAGCGGCCGCTGATTTGGAGGAGCTCACTCAACTCAATCCGCAACGCCCATATTTTCTCCTCATGCATGTGCGGGAAAGAAACACGGTCGAGAAGGTGCGACAGATCTTTGTGCTTTTGAGTGAGGATGTTGAGATCGTGCCGGTAGATGTGTTTATGAAGCTAGCCGCTTCGGAGAAGACTTACCGCACTCGTTTTCAGAAGCCGAATGACCCCATCGATCTGAACCATTAATCGGATCCCATGGTCTTATTCCCATGAAAATTCTCACCGCTTTCCTACTATCGATCTGCTTCGCGACTGCGCGTGGTTTCGCAACTGGTGAAGCACCTAAACTTCGGGTCGATATTACGAAGTCATGTTACGGTGAACCGGCGAAAGTAGGGCAAGTGGTGATCGCTCATTACACGGGCACGCTAGAGGACGGCACGGTGTTTGATAGCTCGCGAAAGCGAAACGAGCCCATTGCATTTACGCTGGGCCGCGAGCAAGTAATCAAAGGTTGGGATTTGGGCTTTGCGCAATTGCGCGTCGGTGATCGTGCCACCCTGACGATTGCGCCAGAGTTGGCCTATGGAGATCGAGACCGTGATCCGATCCCGCCCGGTTCCACTCTGATTTTCGAAGTAGAGCTAATCGACCTCAAAGATCATGCGCTCTCCGATCTGTTGGCCCAGTTGATTGAAGACGAAGGCGTCGCTGTGGCGGAGGAGCGGTTCGCTGAGTTGCGAGAATATGATTTCGAGGGCTACTATGTCAGCGAATCTCAGCTCAACATGCTGGGCTATCAGTATCTGGGTAAAGCTCAGATGGACGAGGCCTTAGCCATCATGGAGATGAATGTCGCCCTTCATCCGACCTCTGGAAACACGCACGATAGTTTTAGCTGAGGTCCTCTATAATATGGCCTCAGGGGAGAATCCTTGCGCGAGTATCGCCGTTCTTTGGATCTCGATCCGAGTAACACCAACGCCGAAAAATTCATCAAAGAATTAACCGAGTTTGAATGAGCGGATTTACCGCTGATGAACGCTAATCTTCGCTAAGAGTAGCCGGACCGCAGATGACGGCTTCGATTCTGTAGCCGTCAGGATCGAAGACGAAAGCAGCGTAGTAGTTGGGGCCGTATTCGGAGTGGACGCCAAAGCCACCGTTGTCGGTGCCGCCATGTTTCATTGCCTCGGCGTAAAATTCGTCTACCGCTTTGCAATTCGGAGCACTAAATGCGAGATGGGTGCCCTCACTGGGAATGGTCGCTCCTTCGGTGATGAGTTTGAGCGCAAATTTATCTTGGTTATCTTTCACGCCATAGCCGGCAAAAGTGTCGTGGGAGCACACTCGACGGTATCCCTGCGGTGCCAGAGCCGCATCATAGAAGGCTGAGGAACGTTTGAGGCCAGTCGTGGCTAAGGAGAGGTGATGGAGCATGTGCATTAGCGAAACCCTATCACGCCCTAATGACAACGGTGTGTCAGGAGACGTTCGACTTGGTCAGGAATCAGCGATTCAGCCACCAGATGGTGCCATTCAGGAAGGTGGCGAAACTCACCCATGTGAGGTAGGGCGCCCAGAGCCAACCAGCCAATCGATCGAGTCGCCAAAGCGCGCGCTGAAGTAACGCGAGGCTACTCCAGAGGATGCTGATCTCGATCAGTGCCCAGCCTGGGCTGTGCAGCCCAAAGAAAAGGATCGACCACAAGGCATTCAGAACCAGTTGTCCGAAGAACAACCCCAAAACAAACTTCACGCCCGGCTGATCACGTAGTTTCCAGATCCTCCACGCGGCGACACTCATCATGATGTAGAGGACAGTCCACACCGGGCCGAAGAGCCACGATGGTGGATTCCATGTGGGCTTATTCAGTAGCGGATACCACGTGCGCACGCTTTCCCCGGTGGCGTAAGCGCCGATGGCCGCAGCCGAAAATGAAGCCAACAGGAAACCGACTAAGACGTGTGCTGATTTCTGTTTGGTTATTATCATGCAGATCGATCGGAGATGGGGTTAAACTAGCTCCGTTTAGACTTTGGTCGCACACCGCAATGGGACCAATCGTGAGATTTGAAACCGAGTTTATGGGCAGGAGAGTTCTTCGCAAGTGACCACGTCTTTTTGCCTTCGGTGATCTTTGGATCGGCGGTGAGGCTGAGGCTGTCGTGACCGAGTTTCTTCCACTGCGAGAGACTGATCTTGAAGGGCTTCTTTTCCGGGTGACTCTTGGGATGGCCGATGGAGGGAAGCTTGCCGCCGGGTGACCAGAAGCAGTTGGCGTTGGCAGCGAGAGCTTCATCGGAGATATCGCCTTGGTAGCCGCCGTAGTAGAGACGATTGCTGGGTCCGATCAGGATGTTGTGAATGAAGGTCGCGCTGACGTGCTCGGGCTCGACCTTTGAGACAGAAGCGAGGGCATTTTCACCGCGGGCGAAGATGTTGTGACGAACGACATTTTCCCGGGCGTAGTGGATATTGAAGGGCGCATCCTTGGTGTCGTGCACGAGGTTCTGCTCTACGAGAACGTGGGAGGTGCCTTCGTCGAGATAAACGCCCCACCCGCCGTAATCGTGGGATCGAATGTCGTGGATGTGGTTGCCACGGATGATGGTGCCGGGTTGGACGCCAAGGGTGTAGATGCCGCCCATATCGCTGAGCACGCCACAACCGATGTCGTGGATGTGATTGTGCTCGATATGATTATTACGTGAGGGAGTCTCGCGGTAGCCCCAAGTCCAACCGAGTGAGATGCCGGTGTAGCCGGAATCGTGGATGTGATTGTGTGATGCAGTCGTATCGAAGACGTGCTGCAGGAAGATCCCGACGCCGGAGTGAAAGACCAAACCGATGTGATGGATATGGTTATCTGTGAGGTTGAGATAGCCGGTGAGTTCCTCAGAATAGCCATCGACATCACTACCGCCGGCGCGGATACCTCCTGCGCCGATATCGTGGATGTGATTACCTATAGCGGTGCAATGGCGACACGCTTCGGCGAATTGCAGCGCGTAGAGGCCGACGTGCTCAATCCTGCAATCGGTGAGTCCACTTTCGCGAGCGCCCTGAAAATAAATCGCTCCGGGCACGAGCGAGGCGGCTTGACCGCTGCCATTGGGAAATTCGCGATCAAGATTTTGGTGCGGAATCGGTGGTGGGCCAAAGGGGGAATACCAATCGGCATGGCGGAAGGTCAGCCCCTTGAAATTTAAGCCATGGATATGACGAGTGCTCTGGGGGTCGCTACTGCCTCTGGTATCCTTGAAAAATGAACCGCGGGCATGAAGAAAGGAACAGAGTCTCGGTGCATGGATGGTGGTTGTGTCGGGCGTCTCACCACGGCGGGGCAGATAGTGGAGGCGACCGGTTTCCCGGTTCAGATACCATTCGCCGGGTTCGGTGAGGGCCTCGAAGAGATTATCGATGTAGTAACGCGCGAGATCCTTACACTGGAACATCGGCTCGTGAGATTCGTAGAGACACAGTCCAGTGCGACGGGCGAAACGGAGCCAGCCGGTTTTGGGATTGAGCTGAGGGCGGGGGAGTCGCTCATCAATCCAATAGTGAAGGACGACTGCCTCGGCATCGCTTAAACTATCCCATGCCTGCACGTCTTTAGACTTGGGCTTAAAGGTATCGTTGCCCGCCCCGAAGAAAGTGTCTTCAGGGTTCTTGATTTCGCCGATGCGAAATACGTTATTTACTCCCTTGGGATCGGGTGAAAACTTCGGCAAGCGAGCACGAGGAGCGCGTCGCCCATTGACGAAGAGAGAGCGGAAGTTCCAATTGCCTGCTGCGACTTCAGGGAGATAGAGGGTCCACTCGGTGCGGCCATTGCGTTGAGCGACTTTCCATCCGTTTAACTGCTGCCCGCCATCGAAGATCGGCATGGCGCGCGGTGCGGCGGTGTAATGAGTATCGGAATCTTCGGTCGCGAAATGGACGGTCTCGGAGAGCGAGTAGGTGCCGTCTTGAATCTGCACAGTGGCGGGACCGGTAATCTTTCCGCTGGCGCGGAGGTGCCTTAGATTGTCGCGTGCTCCAGTGAGCGTGCGCCAAGGTTGCTTGCTGGATCCAGAGGCAGTATCGCGACCGCGAGGGGAGAGGTGGTAAGTCATTGATATTGGAAAGAAAGGTTTAGTAACCACGATAGGTCACCGAATTACACGGATGGAATGCAGATCTGAATCGTAGAAGAATATGTTTCTTACTGAATTGATGGGAATTCGGCAGATGGATTGGCTGATATAAGGATCAATTCGAGTGCTACATCGAGATTAAGGTCTTCGAGTTTTTTTAAGCGGATGCAGCTTTCATTGTGATCGGAATGTGCGATCGACTTTCCTTAACCGCATTTGGGTGCAGTAGGCGGTAGCTTCGATGTCGGTCTGGGCCCCCAGTTGGATCGATATTTTGGAGATGAGCTCGTCGTTGTCTGGCTGAGTGTTGGCGAGTTGGATATTCGCACCAATGGAGGGTTCGACGAGGCGAACAGAAAAAAAGTTGCCCCGAATGATTCGGCTGATGTCGGTGTGCATCGCATCCCGAATGCCCACTTTGAGGGTGGCTAGATATTGCTCGGGACTACTGATCGGCGGCGCGAGTAGGTGGCGGGTTTGCTCGACGAGGGCGATGACTTCGGAGCTTGTTTTTAGATCGGGTCCGGAGGGATAACCCTGCATGTTTGGCAGGAAGGGACGCATTTCTTCGGCTGGCTCGATACCGATAACAGTGGGGAGATTTCGGCTAAGGCGACTAAACTTGCGGCAACTTTCCTGGCTGGTGATGAAGCGGAGAAAATCGAGCGCGAGTTCGGGGTGGCGAGAACTGCGAGAGATGCCGAATGCGCCGTAAGTTCGGAGAGCGGCTTCGGCAATTGGGCCGTGCATCTGGGGGCCGTAGTCGGGATCGCTCAGCTTAGGTTGAGGGATGCGATGAATGGTCACTTCGAAGGGAGAGCCTTCGATGATCCCGGTGGCCTGTAGACTGCTGAGAACCAAGAGCAAGGCTTGCCCCTGGGCGAAACGTAGATGGGCCTGATCACCTTCGGCTTGGGCAAAGCCGGGTGACATCATTTGAGCGGCCTCGCTAGTGAGGTGGGCGCCTTGTTGAATGGCGGGATCATCAAAATCCCATGCGCCTTCGAGGTAAGCGAGATTGAAGTCTTTATCCTTTATGGGGAAGTCGATGAGGGGATTGAGACGGGTGGCGAGTTTTTGCGTCTGAGTGCCCGCCGGATTGCGGAAGAAAATCAGCGCGGAAAACCTCGAACCGGCGATCAGGGAAAGCGCCGTGCCTTGCTCTTGGTTATACACTTGTAGCTGTTCGTTGAGCTGGCGCATTTCCGCAAAGGTAGTCGGAAACTTGTCGCTACCGGTCACTTTTATGAGGAGCTCCCGATTGCACAAGATGCGCACGGTGTTGTTACACAACGAAGCGCCGAAACATTCCATGGTCTTGGCATCAAAGGCACCACGCATCCCATCGCGGAATGTTTTACGCCAAGTAACGCCTTCGAGTGGTCCACCTGCATTGTAGGGGTTGGGCGCAGAGACATGAATGGTGATGGGCTCGAAGTCGTCGAAGAATAAGCCGCGACTGAGGCCGAGACCGATTTGCATCAGATCAGGTGGTTGCCCACCGACGAGCTGGGTGCTGCCCCATTGGCGGTAGATGCGCCCGGGGATCGCGATTTGTTTCACGCGCACGTTGGGGTGGAGCGCCTCGTAATCTCTTGAGAGGGCGTCTAAAGCACGGCGCACTCCGGGCTCGAGTTGCCAGTGGCAGAATCGAAGCGTGATTTTGCCGTTTGATTTTTCATCCCACCAAGGCAAAGCGACTCGCCAGATTGAAATATAGAATCCAATGGCCACTAGACTGACGGTGGTGACGAGGCGAAGAGAAACTCTAGGCATGATCGTCTTCTCCTTTTAATCGCTGCAAGCGGCGGCCGACCTCATCGGTCTTATCATCGTGCGGAAAGGTTTCGATGTAGCGCTCGCAGTGCCGGATCGCTTCAGATCGAAGACCGAGTTTACGGGCCGCCTCCGCTGCTTGGAGTAAATATTGGTTTAACCGAGTGGAACGAAGGATGAGGTTTTGTTCGAGACAGTGATTGATGAGCGGGTAAGCACGTGCGTGATTTCGCCGCAGGCGGAGCAACGCATCGGCCAGAACGAGGCGCGTGTCGCATTGGTTATGGGGATGGGTTAGTGAAGGGAGCAGTGATTCGATTTCATCGAAGCGCGCGTCTTGTTCATTGCTGCTCACATCCGCATAGAGAGGCAGCATGGCGAGTTTGGGAGCGGCGAGCTCGGCGACGGGATGGCCGGGATGATTCGCGAGCAGATCGCGGTAAGTGCTGATGATAGCGGCAACGTTGGGTTCTTTGTCGTAATGCTGCGCGATACGGGCGAGGTAGTAGGTCGCCGCGATGCCGTAATCGTCATTCGGATCTTCATCACGTAATTCGATTAGCTCGCGTCGGCAGTTTTCTAGATTGGCCGCCGTCTTGTCTGCATCGCCCAACAAAGTGAGTGCATGCCCAAGTCGGGATTCACGAGTGGCTGTGACGGCGGAAAAATCGGATTTAGCCTGAATGGAATCCATCCGAGACAACGCGACCCAACCGGATTCGATGTTGGGAGCCGATGATGCTGCTCCAAAGGTGGTGAAGCACACAGCCAAGTTAAACAGAATGGGGAAGGCCGTTCGCATGAAGGGTGTGGCCATCATGCGGGAAAGTTCAGCGGGCAAGCATCCTCGCCGTGCGCACTTAAAGTAAGATTTGAGGGATCTCTGCTTCGGTGTTGATCGTGACGTTGATCTCGCGTCCACCGTGCTCACCTTGGATGTGCCAGCCGGATTCGGAATGTTCGCAAGTGAGTTTACCATGGGTGTCGTCGGTTGGTGTGGCCGTAGCGAGGGTCAGAATCTCGTGATGATTGGATGCTGGGCAGGAAATTTCTGCGAAGGGGTATTTCTCTACTTCGTCTTCAATCGGCAGGTGGCCGATCTCAATCGTGCGCGTCTGCAACGTGGCGACGGAAGTATGGAGGGAGGCGTGGGGTCGCGTGACTTTGAAACCGTGTTCGCAGATGGCGACCTGGCCTTTGTCGTCATCGTTGAATACTTGGAAGCGGGCCTGCACGGAGCGAGGTTCACTGAGCTTCACGCGATCGAGGATGATCACGACTTCGGGTTTCAAGTAGATCACGGTGCGCTGCACTTGTTGCGCGGGTAGGTCGGCGCGCTGGTAGGCATCCGCGGCATCACTTACGGCGATCATCCAATCGCGACTCGTGCGGTATTCCTGCAGGATCGCGCGGGCAGTGGAGGCGTTGGTGCCTTCTTCGCCGTTGTGGTAAACGTGGCCTTGACCGTCGATCAACACAGCGGAGTGGGCGGGGAGCAGGCGAAGTTGCCAGCGGCTCTCGGGAGGATTGTAGCTGGCCTTGAGCGGATCGGTGATGAGGCGTTCGCCGTTGGAGAAAAAGATCAGGCTGTTGCGATCGGCATGTTCGTGATTTTCGGGTTCGCCGGTGCGAAGCGAAAGCAAGGAGTCGCTGACTTCCCAGCCGGATCGAGAGGTCACTACGCCGGGAGTGATGATCCGGTCGAGTGGCGTGTCGGCCGCTCGGCGAGCGGGCACAGTTTCATCAAACCAGATCGCAGCCCAGAACGAGGTCGGTGGTTCCCGCACGGTGCCGGGTAATGTGAGGAGATAGTTTGAGGTGGTGTCGCGGAAGTGGCGGCCGATCCACGCGAGGGCCTCACCACCGGCAATCGTGCTGGCATCGGAAAAGTTGATGCAATCGGTGAAGTCGTCGTGAGCGGGGACGGTCGAGCCTTGCACATAGCGCGCCATGGCGGGGAAATCGAGCAGCCCGCGATCATCCTGACCACAGTTGCGACGCAACAGTTCGAGACAAAGACAGTAGAAGGTGTAGGTGAAACTCCAGTAGGCGATGCCTTCGGGGAAGGTCGCATCGGGCTGCTCGCGCGAGGCAAAGAGACGCAAGCTAGCTTGAGCTTCTTGAGCCCAGGTCTCGGCATCGGGATGGCGTCCTTTCAGATAGGCGGCAGAGGAGGCGAGGCCCGATGTTGCGATGATGCGTAGATTGATTTTATCGAGGATCTCCGGCCAACGACTGACATCGACGCGGTGAAAACCGGTCATTTCAGTGTCCATCGTCCAGCCTTTGACCTTGTCGTGATGAGTCATGCCGAAGACCGCGAGTTGGGCGGCGGGGGCGGCAATTTCACCCACGAATTTATCTACTGCTACTCGTTGTTCAGCATCGATGTGATCGCCAAGCCAATCCAACGCGAGCACGACGTTGGTGATCGTCATACCGTTGCGCATGGCACCTACGCTATGCGTGCCATCTTCAAGAATCCAATCCCAGCGCTTGTAGCCAAGGATGCGATCGAGGGCGAGTCGAGCGAGGGGGAGCTGAGCTTCATCTCCGGTGATCATGTGCATGAAGGCGCAACGCATCAGAATGTTACTCGCGCGCCCGAGATCCTTCACGGGCTCGTTGAGCTTGATCTCGTTGGTGAGAAATTTCAGATCATCCGCGAGATCGGCCTTTTGGCTCGCAGTCCAGAATTGAGCGAATTCGGGACGCTTGAGGGTGCGTTTGATCCGAGGGAGCTCGGAGGCGTCGAAGAGGAGAGTAGGATTCATACGGGATTCAGATCTTTGAGTATTTCATGGGCCGAGTTGTGGCCGGGGATGCCGGTGACTTCGCCGCCGCCGTGTTGACCGGCGCCTCCGAGATAGAGGCCATAGATCGGAGCGCGATAGTGGGAGAGTTCGGGGAGGGGGCGATTGCCGAGGAGTTGGTGCGCGTCGTGATGGGCGTGCCAGATGTTGCCATCATAGAGGGCTACTTTGCGTTCCAAATCTTGGGGAGTGCGCAGCTCGTAGTCGATGATTGAGGCGCGGAAGTTGGGCGCGTATTCGGTGATCTGATCGATGAGACGATTGGCGACGGCGTCCCGTTGATCATCCCAGGTGCCATCGGCGAGTTTACCAACGGCGGAATAGACGTAGATCGAGACGGTGTGCTTACCAGTGGGGACGAGGGTATCATCAAGCATCGATGGCACATTGATACTCATCATCGGGCGCGAGGGAGGCAGGCTGGCATCGAGCTCGGCGTAGTTGGTGCGGATCGCGTCGCGATTCATCTCGAGTTGGACAGAGCCGCGATGAGGAAGATCGGGATCTCCATCCCAACTATTCCAATGCGGCAGCTCGTTGACGGCGGCGACCAACTTACAGCAGCTCACGCGGGTGTTGATGCTCTCAACGCGAGCACGCAACGCGGGACCGGTGGCCTCTACTTTGAGTAAATGGAGAAGAGTGGTTTTGGGATCGGCGCAGGAGAGGACGTTGCTGGTTTCGACGAGTTCGCCGTTGGCGAGTTGCAATCCGGTGACGCGACCTTGTTCGGTCACGATTTCCTGAACCGGGCAATTGGTATGGATGGTCGCGCCTGCTTCGCGCGCGGTATCGGCGAGCAACGCAGCCAGGCAGCCCATGCCGCCTTTGACGAAGCCCCAGGGGCCGCGCTCACCGGTTTCGGGATCAGGCTCGGTGATGGCCGCGTAGGTGATGACCAGCGCAGAGGGATCAGCTGAAACGGCGGAAAATTCCTGCGCCGCGCGATCGCGCATTCGCTCAGTCGGTAAAAAGTGATCCTGCACTTCCCAGAGGCTCATCGTGCTGGCGAGTTCGAGAGCTTCGGCAGCGGGAGTGCCGGCCGCACGAACTTTCAACTCATCCAGAGTGGGAGGGAGCTTCATCAAGTAAGGCCGCACTAAGGTGGTGAGTGATTGCTTGAAGGCCACGTAGCGATCCCAGCCATCCAGTTCTTCGGTGGTGAGTTTGGAGCGCGAGGTGATGTTATTCGGGAAATTGAAATCGAGATTGCTGTGGTAGGTGCCGTCTCGTTTCAGAAAGATCACTTCGTCGCGAGGGACGACTTCGAGGCCGCGTTCCCAGAGGCCGAGATCTTTGATGATGCTGGCGGGGAAACCATGGAGCAAATGGGCGCAGGTCGAAAAGGTGTAGCCCGGCCAAAGTGCTTCATTGCGGGTCGCGCCTCCGATGCGGTCTTCACGTTCATAAATGTGAACGTTGAGCCCGGCGCGGGCGAGATAGGTGGCGGCGACAAGCCCGTTGTGGCCTGCACCGATGATGGCGACGTCAATTTTCATGGGATAAAAGCAATGTGAAACAGAAATCAGAGCCTCTGAATATAAATAGACGGACGGGTGCTAAACAGGTTGACTGCCAGCACAAGCTTAGTTTGCGGAAGGCACTGATCGCGGCGAATCGTGTTCGCCGCTTGAAGGAGTGAATCAGACGTAATCTTATTCTACTTCAGTCACGATGCCGCAGCGCCTGCAAGATGTTCAGCGAGTGATTCCCAATACTCTCCATGTTGTTGAGCACATCGATGTAAAGCATCTCGGCTTTCACGCTTTCACCGCTGGCTGTCATACGCCGCATGGACTCCTTGCGGAGAGACTTACGGAAGCGATCAATGGAGTTTTCCAATTGATAAGCGGTCTCCATGTCTGGGGTGGCGACACCTCGGCTAATGCGGGCGGAGTAGAAATCCATGAACTGAAGAACGATATCGGAGAAATTTTGAACTTGATTGGCCGTCTCGGGCGGGAGTTCGCGTTTCTTGCGATGCTTGCGCTCGGCCAGCATGACGAGACGGTAAGCACAATCGCAGATATCCTCGAGTTCGGCGACGACTCGGAGCATGGCAGTGATCTTGAGCATCGATTCACGGCTGACACTGCTGGCACTCACTTTGAGCAGATAGGAGGTCGTTTCGATGGCGAGACGATCACTCTCTTTCTCGAGCTTCTTGAAATCTTTAACTCGAATTCCGAGGTCCTCTTTGGTGGTGGTGTGAAAGAGTTCAAGGAACCCAGTCATCAGATCGCGAGTGAGTTTACCCATGCGCTCCACATCGCGTTCGGCTTCCGCGATATTGAGCTCACCTGTTTGCGGGAGAAAAGGGGATCCATGTAAAACGTGATCCGCAGCAGGGCCTTTGCGCTGACCAACCAGTTTCTCAACCAGCTTGGCAATCTGAGGCACGAATCCGATTAATAGGCCGATGTTGATCAGATTGAAAATCGAATGGAACGCCGCCATATGGTGCGGGATATTGTGGGAATCCCCAGCATTTCCAGGCATGATCATATCCACAAAATTGACGAAAGGATTGAAGAGGATGACCGCCCAAACTACGCCAAATATATTAAAAATAAAGTGAGCGAGGGCAGCGCGCTTCGCGTTTGCATTACCACCCATCGCCGCAATGTTGGCGGTGATGGTGGTGCCGACGTTTTCACCGATAATAATGGCACAGGCACTAGGATAATCGATCCAACCCTTGTAGGCCATCGTGAGGGTGATTGCGCCCGCCACTGACGATGATTGCACGATAACAGTGAGGATCGTGCCAAAGGCGAAGAAGAACAACACTGAGATGATTCCACGCCCGGTGTAATTCTGCACAAACTCGAGAATCTCCGGGCTCTGCCGGATATCCGGCACAGAGTCTTTCAAGAACATCAGTCCGAGAAACAGAATGCCAAAGCCCATGATAAACTCGCCGGTGTCGCGGAGTTTGGGACGATTCGAAAAGATCAGGGGTAGCGCCAGACCGATTAGGGGCAAGGCCAACTTGGACATGCTGAACTTAAACCCGAGAAATGAAACCATCCAGAAAGTCGTCGTGGTGCCAAGGTTGGCTCCCATGATCATTCCGATGGATTCGGTGACGGTCAGCAGGCTCGCGTTAACGAAACTTACAATCATCACGGTAGTCGCCGAAGAGGATTGCACGAGACAGGTGATGCCCAGACCAGTGCCCAGCCCAAGGAAGCGGTTGCTCGTCATCGAGCGCATCATGCCGCGGAGCTTTTCGCCTGAAAGCTTTTGAAGGGCCTCGCTCATGACCTTCATTCCGAAGAGGAAGAGGCCTAAGCTGCCGAGAATTGTGAAGATGGTGCCTAACATTGGGTATTCAAGAAGACCATGAATACGAATGACCTGCGGCTGCAAGTCCGCGGGTTACGTTAACGTTACTGAATAATATAACTGATGATATTCTATTCTAATATTAGTTTATTTAATGGAATTCGTCTGACGGTGGTTTCTTGTAGGACGGCGTTGCCACGTCCTCCGCTGCAATAGGAAAGCAAAACAGCATCTTCCAAAGAGTGGATCGCGATATAGCAGAAGCCACGAACAGGATCATCCTCAATGAGTTCAGATTTCGACCAGGTCGCGCCTTCATCCGTGCTGATCGCGAGGGCGAGTGGGGTGCGGCCCCAGCTCGACTCTTGGGCTTTACCCAACTCGACTTTAAAAGGCGAATCCAGATCGTTCCAGACGGCCAACCAGCTATTTCCATGGATGGCTTTGATCGAGAGTGGACTGGTGGGGGATATGAAGCGGGATGGGGTGGCTTCGCTCCAGGTCTCACCTTCATCAGTAGAGGTGAACTCCCATTGCTGCCCGGCACTGGTGCGAGCATAGCCGTAGAGGGATCCATCGCTACGCTGAATGATTCCGGGTTCTTGTAAGCCGGAATCAATCTCGCTGGAAATTGCTATGCGTTGGGGTGTTTCGCGCCATGTTTTTCCGGCATCATCGGATACGGAAAAGAGTGCGTCGCCGTGTTGGTTGAACTTTGGTTCCTCGCCTTCGGCTAAGGGAGGATTGACGTGGATTGCGGACGGGCAAATCAGTCGCCCCGAAGCGAGTTGGATGATGCGATCGTTGTTGGTGACGAGATAGCCTTCGGAGGGATTTCCGAGCACTGGTTCACTCCAAGTTTGGCCTTCATCCGACGAAGAGCGCATACGCATGCGGCAATCGAAGAAGGAGTTTTTGCGAACGTAGAATAGTGCGATCCGGCCATCTTGAAGACGCAGGAAGGAGACGCTCATCACATTGCAGTCGCCTTCATTGGCGACGAGGATGCGGTCGTCAGTCGACCATGTTTTGCCACCGTCGGTTGAAACGCGTGAGGCGATATCGGCCCTGGCGTGATCGCTCCAACTCACACCGGTGTAGCGTGAATAGGCGAAGAGGATATCGCCATTGGCGAGAGTCACAAAGGAACCTTCTGAGTTGCGGGGATTGCCGGGACCGGAAGGCAGGGTGAGCACAATATCAGTAATCATGGGGCGGGGTGTTGATGCGGAAGGTATGAAGAGGAGTAAAACGAATTGTGGGTGAGAGTGATTTTCTTAGTGCCCCTGAGAGGGGAATGATTTCTCGTTTCTACCATGGTATCCATTGACCCCGGGAAACTCGCTCAGCATCTGCAGCATCTCACGGAAACGATTGGCGTGCGTCTCGCTGGCATGCCCGGAGAGGCAGCGGCGGCAGACTACTTGTTGAAACAATACAAGGAGATGGGCGTAACGGCATGGCAGGAGGAATTTCCGGTTAACGCTCGCGATGTGCAGGAGCAGGAATTGCAACTCTACTATGGTGATGCGTGGCACGATGCGGGATGCTCGCTCTTCGCCAATGCTCCCGGCACTCAGGGGGAATGGGTTGAGGCGCCTTTGGTTTTTTTCGATGGCCCGACCGGCTATCAACAGGCTGACCTCGCGTCGTTGATGAAGGGGAACATCGTGATGCATCTGGGATGCCATATCGAGTCTCAGGAAAACTACCGGAGACTGATCGCCGCAGAACCCGTCGGGCTGTTGATGGCGGATGTGCGTTACCCGGGAGCAGAGGCTTTGGCTGATGCGATCTTTCCCACTTATGCGGCGAATTGTGGCGTGGTGACGTCACTCAATGTGGCTTTTTTAGAGGCTTGGAAGTGGCGCGAGCAGGGCGCGACGCGAGCTCGTTTCCGCGTAGTGGGTGGCCCGCGACCATCGACCTCGGCAAACTTCGTGGCAGAACTCCCCGGGAGTGATCCGAAGGCAGGTGTCATCTATCTAGGCGCTCATCATGATACGCAGGCGGATTCGGTGGGGGCTGATGATAATGGCACGGCCGTGGCAGGAGTGATTGAGCTCGCTCGGGTGCTGGCGCCGCTTGAGCGCCGTCGCACGGTTCGTCTTATTTCTTTTGGTGCGGAGGAGCAGCTCTCGGTCGGCAGTTCAGCTTATGTGCGTCGCCATCGTGACGCACTGGCCCGTGAGGGCGGGGTGATCTTCAATTTCGATAGTTTTGGGTCATTGTTGGGATGGAACACGCTTTCCGGCAGCGGTCCGGTGGAACTCGATACTCAGCTAGCGAAGTATTTTGAGAAGCATGGTCAGTATTTCCGACGTGAGAGTGGAGTGCTTCCTTATGCGGATCATTTCCCGTTCAATGCCGCCGGGATTCCGGGGCTCACGTTGATGCGCTTGAACTGTGAGAGTGGGCGCTTTTTTCACCACCGCGCCGACGATGATATGAGCAGGTTGGATTACGATGTCATGACGGCGTCCCTCAATGCGGTGGCGGCGTTCGCGGCAGAGATGTCGCAGATCGAACAACTCCCTTTCAAACTGAACATTCCGTCGGACGATGAGCCGGATATTGTGAATTGTTGGGACGATTTGTTTGGCGGTTGGTCGGTGTGATTTGCACTCGACGCACTTCTGGCACAGTGTTGTATCTCAATTTTTAACCTACCTGCCAAATACGCATAATAATGATAACTCATCTCAACCGATCTGTTCTTTTTCTCACTGCATTGATGTTTGTCACAGCGGTATCAGCTCAACCTGCGAATGACTCTGAGGAATGGTCTTTCAGGGTGGGAGGAGGTGCAATTTGGGCACCGGCATTCTCCGGTTCCTCTGATTACCAATTGATGATCGTGCCAAACATTCGTCTGAATTATGGCGCCACGTTTTTCGCCTCGCTTGAGCAGGGGATCGGCTATAATTTCGAAATTAACTCGGAATGGACGGCAGGCCCATTGATCAAATTCGATTTTGGGCGAGATGCCGATGGGAATAGCCCCTTTCGCGTTTCCGGTAGCAAGTCCAAAGCATTAGTAGGTTTTAAAGATATCGATTCGACCATCCAGGTCGGTGTATTCGCACAGTTCGACCGCGATTCTTGGTCGACTAAGATCGAACTCCTTCAAGGGATGAATGGTCATGAAGGGCTCATCGCCGATATTTCGATCGATTATAAGATACAGTTGGGTGGCAGCGAAGCTCAACCGGGACCTCCTTTGTTTATCACGACTGGGCCCCGTTTGCGCTGGGCCGATGCGGATTACACCAACACCTATTATGGGATCACGGCCGCAGATTCTCTAGGGAGCGGGCTGCCAACTTATACCGCTGCTGGTGGGGTGACCTCTTTTGGTTGGGGATTTTCAGTCGTGATGCCGCTCAGCCAGCAAATGGCGATAGTCGGCTTTGCCGGTATTGATAAACTTGTAGGGGATGCGGCAGATTCACCTCTGATCATTCAGCATGGAAGTGAGAACCAGCTCAGCGGCGGCGTGTTCTTGAGTTACAAGATGTAATGAGGCTCCCTGCGGTGGGCTGCCCAGGGTGAAATCATGCTCCATAATTAGGAGTTTGTAATGGCGTCCGCGTATACAGGCGATTTGTTGGGCATGAGAATACCCCTTTCTTATGAGCAACAAGATCGCACTGACCGATATCCCCTCGCCCAAATCCCAACGATGGGGCATTCAGAACCTGAAAAAGGGCTGGAAATGCGAAGACCCCAAACTGCACGCGCATGATTACGATGAATACGTAGTCATGTGGAAAGGCCGGTTTATCATCCGTAACGATGGAGTGGATACCCTATATGCAGCGGGTGATGTGATCCGATTTCCGGCGCATCAACTACACTGCGGAATCGAGGCACTGGAAGATACCGAGTATTTCTGGTCTCGCGCAGACTGATTTTTAGACACCATGAAAAAACCCAACATCGTTTACATTCTGATTGATGATCTCGGCTGGCGCGATCTCACGTGCTACGGTAGTTCGTTTTACGAAACGCCCCATCTTGATCGGCTCGCGCGTGAAGGCATGCGTTTCACCGATGCTTACGCCGCGGCTCCGGTGTGCTCGCCCACACGTGCGAGTCTTCTGACGGGAAAATATCCGGCGCGGGTTGGCGTAACTCAATACATTGGCGGCCATGGAGTGGGGCGCTTGTGCGATGTGCCCTACATGCATTTTCTTCCCTCCAGCGAACGTTGCGTGGCGACTAGTCTTCGTGATGGGGGCTATCAAACCTGGCACGTGGGTAAGTGGCACTTGGGGAATCGTGGCACGATGCCGGAGTATCATGGCTTTGATACTAACATCGGCGGCTGCGGTTGGGGGATGCCCCAGCAAGGCTATTTCAGCCCTTGGGGAATCGAGACATTGCCGGACGGACCCGAGGGTGAATATCTCACTGAAAGGTTAACTAAGGAGGCGACGAAACTGATTCGCGAACGCGACCAAGATAAACCCTTCTTCCTCAACCTCTGGCACTACACCGTGCATACGCCGATTCAGGCACCGGAACATTTGATCGAAAAATATCGGGCCAAAGCGAAACGCCTCGGCCTCAAGGAAGAGGATGCGATCGAAGAAGGTGAACGCTTGCCTTGCTTGCATCACGGCACGGATCGGGTGCAGCGCCGAAAGTTTCAAAGCGATCCGGTCTATGCGGCGATGATCGAGACACTCGATGATTCGATTGGCCAAGTGTTGGATACGTTGGCAGCAGAAGGTCTCTCCGATGATACGCTCGTGGTTTTCAAGAGCGACAATGGTGGGCTGGCCACGGCGGAAAGTTCACCCACTTGCAACGCGCCACTCAGCGAAGGCAAAGGATGGATGTATGAAGGAGGCACTCGCGTCTGCCAGATCGCGCGCTGGCCGAATCATATTCCCGCAGGCACCGAGTGCTCCGAGCCGACCACCACGCCGGACTGGTATCCGACATTACTTGAAGCTGCGAACCTACCACTTGATCCCGAGCAACATATCGACGGTAAAAGTATGCTCCCGTTACTCCGTGGTGAACAGGATGAGCGTGGCCCGATATTCTGGCACTACCCGCATTACTCCAATCAAGGCGGAATACCCGCCGCAAGTGTGCGCGATGGAGATTGGAAGCTGATCGAATTTTTCGAGGATGGTCGACGCGAGCTCTACAACCTGCGAGATGATATCAGCGAAACCGCTGATCTCGCCGAGACTGAAACCGAGAAACTGTCCTTGCTGACGGATCAGTTGCACTGTTGGCAAAAGGAAGTTGAGGCCCTGTTCCCCAAGGTGAATCGCCTCTATGTTCCGCCCGAAGCAGATAGCGGTGTGGATCCGGCGGAAGTGTGAGCTGCTCATAGATTGGGCAGTGGAATGTCAGTATTTCCAAAACAGCCCATTCTTGGGATTGCGGGTGTCATATCATGCTGCTGCTATTCGTGGTGACAATGACTACCCCAGCTACCCCTTTGCCCTTTCAATCATCCCGTCTGTTTTCCCGCCAAACAGGAAGTCGAGCTTGAGGCATTTAATGTCGCCGAGCACGGGGCTGATGAGGTATTGGTCGAAACGCATCTCTCACTCATGAGCACGGGCAAGGAGACGATTGCGTTTAACCGACAATTCGATGAAGGCACACATTGGCATGAATGGGTGACGTATCCTTTCTATCCCGGCTACACCTGCGTGGGGGTCGTGCTGAAAACAGGAACTTCGGTGAGCGGTTTACAGCAAGGTGATCGCGTCGCGTATCGCGTCCCTCATCAAACTCACGATGTGGTGAAGGCCGACGCCTGCACGAAGATCTGAAGGCTATCATTTTACCAATTTAGAGGGCACCCTGCATTCTCTAAGAGCATCACATAGCTGCATACGATAACGCTCAGAAGAACGAACAAAGCATTTACGCCACCTCTTTATTTCACCTAAACGTGGTCAGAGTTTAAAACCCCAACCCACCGAAAAACCCGTCAGATCAATGCCAGCGCTGGGGTTCGTGGCCCAGCCATTAGAGATGTGTTGGGTTAAGGTTTGCACGGTTATAAAAGCGTTTTCGGCGTAATTGATCCTGACGCCAATTCCAATGAGAAAAGTGTATGTTAGATCCTTTTCCTGTCCATCTTTGACGCCACTGGCATCAATTCCCCCAGCCCCTACTCGAAAATCAACGAATGGGGCAATTGTCTGTGTATCTCGGCTAACGAAATTGTAGCGCACGCCACCGGCAAAACCTCCCCAGCGGCTCTCTGGTCCATCAACGATGGATGTGTAGACTAAGCTGGCCTGATATTCCCAGTTGCCGCGTAAAAACCCCTCTCCGGAAACATTTGTGGCCTGCCGGTGCCATGTGATTTGCAGTGGTGCAAATTTGTAGGGCAGAGGATTCTTTCTATAGTTATCGGTCCACCAAGTGAAAGGATTCGGTGTTTTGATCCCTAGATAGCCAATATCTAAGCTTAAATCAGTGCGGCCTTTGAGATAACTCTCAATATTGTTATTCGCATCAACCCCTGAACTTAAGGCGCATGAGATGATTAATAAAATTAAGATTCGCTTCATAGACATAGAATAGAGAGCAATATGGTCAGTTTTAGCTTTTCTGAAAGACTAATTTAGAAGAGGAAGACAGATTCGCATCTGGCTGATTCTCCTGATTACAAACAGCAAAACGTGCTGTGATCGGGATTCTTAGAGTGAGCAAGTAATACAATAGTGAAACCTGAATGAGGAGCCCCGCAGTGCTCAGTGATAAGTTCGAACAATCAGTCATTGTGAGGCTCTCCTATGGTCGGCACTTGCATGAAGTTGAGTCGGCCGCTTAGCTGCGATTTCACACTATTTATATCCAATGAAAGGACTCACTGCTGAACAGGTCACCGAATTTAACGAAGAAGGTTTTCTCGTGGTGAATAATTTTCTTAATCCCGCTGAAGATTTGGATCCGATTATTAACGAATACGAAGGTGTGCTCGATCGGCTGGCAAATAACTTATTCGCCAAAGGAGAGATATCATCGTCGCATGCGGATAAAGATTTTAGCGAACGTCTCATTCATGTCTGTCAGGAAAGCGGCAAAGTGCTGGCCCAGCATTTTGATTTTTCGCTGCCGCAAAAAAACATTCAGGCCGATACTCCGATTTGGACGGGGCCCTCCATCTTCAACGCGCTTCACAACGTCAAACTGCTCGATGCCGTCGAGAGTTTGATCGGCCCGGAGATCTATTCAAATCCGGTGCAGCATGGGCGATTGAAGTTGCCAGAGCATCGCGGCATCGCCGACGAGGCGGGACAGTTAGTGCAAGGAGTGACTCCCTGGCATCAGGATAATGGGGTGGTGCTCGAAGAAGCCGACGAGACAGATATGATCACGGTGTGGTTCGCACTCTGGGATGCGCCGATCGAATCGGGTTGTTTACATGTGGTGCCTAAAAGTCATCGCGAAGGCTTGGTCACGCATTGTCCACTGGGTGCGGCGGGAGCAGGAATTCCTGAGAAACTGATCCCATTACAGAAAGCGATTCCTCTGCCGATGAAACGCGGGGATGTGCTCTTTTTGCATCGACGCACCTGCCACGGCTCGTTGCCCAATATTAGTAATAAAGTGCGGTGGAGTTTTGATTTACGCTACAATCCCATCGGACAACACACGGGACGCAAAGCGTTCCCCGGTTTTGTCGCGCGCAGCCGCGCCAATCCCGAATCGGAGCTCCATGATGCCGCTCAATGGGCTGCCTCGTGGGATGAAGCTCAACGCAAGATCGTCGCCGAGGGGAGTGAAACATTCTTCAATCGCTGGGACGAAAACGCCGAAGTCTGCGCGTAGTGTGATCGTGTAATCAGATCGCATTTTCGGCGAGTGTGCGTAGCAGTGCGACTTCCTCCTGAGTGGCACGTTTCCATGACGACTCATCCTCACGCGAGGCATGCTCGGCGTATTCGAGTGGGGTCATGGGAGTAGATTGCTCTTCGCCGGGTCGGCGCCAGGTGGCACTTACCGACATGTCGATCTGCTTGCCGTGTTGCTGAATCAGATAGCTTAAGGTGCCGAAACCGTCCCCTTGGTTGATGGCCATCGCGTGGAAGATCGGTGTCTGTCCGCCGATGCCATCGATGATCTCCGCAGGCGCATTGATGTCCGCGCCACGTTTGAGCAGCTCGGCGATGCATGCGATCTCCCCGAATTCGAAGGCACAGTGCAGGAGGGTGGCTCCGTGCAAGATGATGTTGCCGTAGGGCATGTCGGTAAATGTGCGTTTCAGGAGTAAGAGATCGGTTTCGATTAGCTTGCCGAGTTGCTGAGCATCGCCGCGATGAATCGCGAGAATCGGCGGCGTGACTTCCGGCGGAACGTGGGCGCCATGTTTGATGAGTAAATCGATGTAACGGTGTTTCTCGTCATTCTTACTCCGGATATAGGTGCCGAGGACGTGGGACATCGGAGAGTGCTGACCGTATTTGGTTTTGATCGGTTTAAACGTAACGTTGGCCCCAGCCTCGATCAGATATTCGAGTCCTTCAACGGATATGCATTCGCCGGTGCCGAAGACAATGGGGCCGTAGTTTGATCCGTATTGCCCATCGGGATCGGCCCCATGCTCGAGCAGGAGATCGGCGATGATCTTGCGCTGAGACCAGTTTGATTCGTCGCCATACCACACGGCATGCCCGAGGCCGGCATCAAGATCGTTCTGGGTGAAGTTATCTTGCTGAAGAATTTTTTGGATCAGTGGAAAATCGCGATTCCGTGCGGCCACCGGCAGCGGTTCCGGTTCCCGCTTTACGTTATACAGTTGGTCCGCACCTGGGGACATGGCCTCGACCATGTGGGCAAGCTCTGCCCAGTTTTTACAGCCGTATTCGCGGGCGAGTTGATATTGGGCCTCAGCGAGTTTGAGGGTGTGATCTTGACGGGACAGTCGCTTGGCCTGCTTCTGCAGATGCTCAAGACTGGGATTGACGGGCAGCCGCTTGCGCGGGGTTGGGTTACTCATAATAAACCTTTTCTTGAATGCCTGCGGTTCGCAAAATCAGGCGAGAAATGGTTATGTGTTAGTGAATTTTCAGGAGAGTTATACACTTTCCGCGGACCCGGATGCACCCTGTGAGATTGATTAAACTGTGGGACTCCTCGGCTGTGATCAAGAACACAGTGAGTATAGTTGAGGTTGCACGGTTCAAGGTGAACTCGTTTCCTTCGCCGTTATGAGTGATTCTTCACAGGTCGATGATGGTTGGAGTAAATCGGCTTCGCCGTGGATTCGTTTGATGCAGAAGGGTGATCCCAATCGTGAACTGTTACTCGATGAGCCGATGCTGGAGCTTTGTGGTGAAGTGGATGGACTCGATGTGCTCGACATCGGCTGTGGTGAGGGTCGCTTTTGCCGCATGCTGGGAAAGCGCGGTGCGCGAATAACAGGAATCGATCCGACGGAGGAATTGATCATTGAAGCCCAGAGGCGACAGCCCGAAGCGATTTATCATGTAGCCAAGGCCGAGAAGCTTCCGTTGGCCGATGCGTGCATGGATCTGGTGGTGAGCTATTTGTCGCTCCTGGACATTCCAGACTACCGCGTAGCGATCAAAGAGATGAAGCGTGTGTTGAAGCCAGGAGGTCGTTGTGTGATCGCCAACCATAATGGTTTCTCGACGGCTTCATCGAAATACTGGGCGCGTGATGAGCATAACAACAAACTGCACTGGACGATGGATAACTACTTGAAGGAACGTCCCAACAAAGTAGAGTTTGCAGGAGTATCGGTGGTTAATTGGCATCGCCCGATGTCGGCTTATTTGCAGGCATTTTTGAAGGCAGGATTTGCGCTCGAAAATTTCGATGAGCCGGCGGCCAAGCCCGAGGCTCTGGCTAAACATGAATCGATGCTCAGCAACCAGCGTGTGCCGTTATTCTGCACGATGGTCTGGCGCGCTTCAGGTGAGAATTGATTTATCACAAAGGGCACGAAGTCCGATCTTGGAAAATCAGGAGGATAGGCGTCTTCGCCGCACGATCAAAGTAACGATCAAAACCATACTTCCGAGCAGTGCTGCCCATGTCGCTGGTTCGGGCACAGCGCTGAGCTTGGTGCCCACAATCGAGATGATATCGCCATACTATGCGGCGATTGCCACTGATGCGGTGAACGGGGTGCCTTCTGAAGTGCCGATACCACTCAGAATACCACTGAGCCACCACGAGCCACTGGCATATTCGTAAAATAATGCACCACCGGAATCACCGCCTTGAGCCTGATCTTCTCCGGCGATATCACTGTATGTTGTGAAGAGACCAAAGGTCGTCTCAGCTGGATTTCCCAAATTGTAGCTTCCGTAGGAATTGACGGTGTTGTTACCCCACGTCATTGTGCCGCTTCCATCGCCAATCATCTTCACGGCTTGTCCCGAATCCGGCTGTAAATTTGAGATGGTCAAATCGCTGAGAGTAGGAGTGCCGCCGGATACATCGATGCGATACAACAAAAGATCTGTCGTGCCGATGCGCAACGCAGAGCCACCCACAGAGGTGTAGGCTGTGCCAGCCAAAGTGATACCGGTTGAGCCCACATGATTCGCGGTGATGATCCAGTAGCCGGTTGTGTAAGCGCCGAGATAGACGCCGGTGTTCCCCACGTTGTCCCAAGGTAGTCCACCGCCGGGGTCAGTTATATGCCCGGCGGAGCCACCGTAGATGGTCAATGCGCGACCTGCTGGTAAGATTGCCAACGAAATGATGAAGAGAAAAATGAGGAGGTGCGGGATCGATTTCATTTATAGGTCGAGGCTATCTATGAACAAGGAGCGTTGACTATGTCCAAATCTATGTGGCGCGTGGGTGATCAAAAATAAAATTTCATAAGAAAGCAAACATACACCAAGCGGGGGCTTCACGAGCCCCTTCATAGCCCTAAGCATTTGAGCGTGAGAAAATGAGGCATACTGAGCAAAATATGCGTGATATATCGCGTTGCGTCCCGAGCAGTTGAGACGTTAGCTCAGAGCTGTTCTTTTGACACTTTCGATAACTAGGAAAGGCCGTGAAAACCGGCCACAGTTGCGCTGCGGTTACGCATCAGACCAGACCTCCATCTCGCACAGGCGGGAGCACAGCCAATCGGAAATTCGTTTCTGGTGAAGGCGGGGGCGAGGCAACTCCACGGGATATCGATCTCGGTGGGGTGACATATGCGGAGTCCGAACACCTGGTCCGAAAATCTCACACGTATGGTGCGAATCTCTTTTGTGCGCACCATTTCGCGAAATCTTCATCGCAAAAATGAAGCGTGGGAGCAGCTATGCCAGTGGTTAGGCCGACGTTCGCCAGAACGCGCGGGGTGATCGGTCGGTCTGCTCTTGCCCCTAACAACAGCAGATCTACATGACATCTAACTTCCGATTCCGCACGACGGTATCGATTCTTTCCTTGGCACTCGGCGGCGCGCTAGCGTCAACGCATTCACTGGTCGCGCAAACGACCGTGGAGCAGCTCAATCCTTATGTGACCACCGCGACGCGCACGCCCAATTCGATGGGGACTCTCGGCACCGTGACGAATCAGCTTAGTGGCGACGAGCTCGAGCGTTTTCAACTGAACTCGTTTGCGGATGCGATTAGTCTCGCGACGGGCTCGCCAGTATTGCGTTCAGGTGGGCTCGGCGCATCAGCGGCGATCTTCCTGCGCGGGGCAAATTCCAATCAGACGCTCTTTCTGGTCGATGGATTGCGCATGAATGATCCCAACACTGATTACGCGGTGATGCTCGGTGGAGCTTGCATGGGAGCGTGTGATAGTTTGGAAGTTTCGCATGGCCCGCAAAGCACGCTCTACGGTGGCGAAGCTGTTGGCGGTATCGTTTCACTGCGATTACAACGCGAAGAGGGTGAACCTTCTTCACAGGTTGGCATCGAAGTTGGCTCTTTCGGCACGGTGCAAGGTGCCTTCAGTGCGAAGGGCACGAAAGGCGCGACCTCCTATAATTTCGCGATGCAGGGTGGGCACACCGACAACGATCGGGATCACAATGCGTTTGATAGTATCAACGCTACCTTGCGCCTCGATCACGATTTAAACGAACGAGTCAGTGTCGGCGCGACGGTGCGCTGGTTTCACGGTGAGTATGAATCGCCTGGAGATCGTTACACCAACGATCCCGACAATGTAGAATACGAAGACAACCTGATCGTGACGATGTTTGCCGATTTAAAGAATGGCGATAACTGGCATACGCATGTGATCTTGGGCGGGCAGGATCGACGCTTTGTTTCTGATATGCCCAGTGCGTTTGGTCCAGCGGTGGTCGTCGTGAAAAATCGTCGAGCCGTGCTCGATTGGCAGACCACGCTTAGAGGGATCGATCAGCATCGGCTGACCGGTGGATTTACGGGTGAGATCAACCACACCACTAACAGCGGTTACGGCAATATTAACGAATACCAGCAGCTGTTGGCGTTCTTCTTGCAGGATGAAATCAACCCGGTGAAAAACGTTTATCTGACGTTTGGTTTACGTCGTGATGATTTCGATACATTCGGCCAAACGACGACTGGCCGCGCAACGGCGGCCTGGTTGATGGCAGATCAGAAATTGAAGCTTCGCGCGAGCTACGGCACCGGATTCCGCTCGCCGAGCTTCCTCGATCTCTTTGGCGCGAGTGCTTTCTACCAAGGTAATCCAAATCTCCGCGCTGAGGAGTCTCGAGGATGGGATGCGGGGATGGATTACTACTTCGCTAATCAACAGGGAAGCCTGAGCGCGACCTGGTTTGAGAATAAGTTCAGCAATTTAATCGCATACGATTTCAGTGCGTTTCCTGGAACGACGAAGAATATTGAAGAAGCCCGCACGCGGGGCGTCGAATTGAAGGCCGACTTACGATTTGATCAGACCACACGGGCGGAGGTCGCTTACACCTATCTCGAAGCGGAAAATAAGACTCAAAACATCCGCCTGCTTCGTCGCCCCCGCCACAGCGCGGCCGCGAATCTCTGGCACGATTATGGCCGAGGTCTGCGCGCTGGAACCGGGGCGAGTTGGGTGGCTGGTCGTGAAGATGTGCACGCGAGCACTTTCGGCACGATCGACGGCGAAGATTATTTCGTCGCTCGACTTTACGGCGCTTGGGAAATCAATGAGCAACTGACGTTCACCGCCCGAATCGAAAATCTTTTCGATGAAAGCTACGAGCAAGTCCACGGCTATCCGCAACCCGGTGTCGGGGTGTTCGGAGGGGTGCGTTGGAAGTTTTAGTCAGGCTCATCTGAACGATGCAAATTTGCGATACGAAGTCTTACGTGGTTATCCCTCGCTTCCAATGGCGGTTCACGGTGGCATCGAATGAACCCAAAGCTTAACCATGAAATCGGCCAATCATATGATTCAAGTTGCCTTGAGATTGCTCAAGACGAGCGGAGCATTTTTGGTTTTATTGGCTGCGGTTCTGCCGTCGATTCGCGCGGATGAGATACGGATCGTTTCTCAGACGGTAGGCACGGATGAGCTTTTGCTCGCGTTGGCCGAACCGGAGCAGATCGCGGCGTTGAGTCACTTGGCGCGAGATGAGGTTTACTCAGCGGTGGCCGATCAGGCGAAGGCCTATCCGCAACTGATATCGGGGGATTCGGAAACGATTCTTAAATATCGTCCGACCCTGGTTTTGGGCGCGGATTTTAGTCGGGTGGAATTACTGCAGCAGGTGGAAAACGCGGGCGTGCGGGTGATCAGGTTCACGCGATATGAATCGTTCGAGGATGCGTATGCTAATCTGCGGCTGCTGGCGCGGGAGTTGGGCCCGCGAGCTGAGCGCAAAGCGGAAGTCATCATTATGGCTTGCGAGAAACGAGTGACAGAACTCAAGCAACGACTCGCGGGCCGCGACCTGGTGCGGGTGATCGCACCTTCGACTTACGGCGTGATCGGTGGGGACCAAACTACGTTTCAGGATTTATGTAATCACGCGGGGGCAGAGAATCTCGCCTCGACCTTAGGCGGTTTAGTCGGACATGAGGCTCCACCGATTGAGCAGATGCTGACCTGGCCAATTGAAAAAGTCGTGCTCGCTTCGGAGAGCGTGGAGAAGGCGCTTCGGCCTTACGAAAAACTCCCCCCTTATTCATTTATTGAGGCGATCAGGCTGCGGAGAGTCGCACTCATTAAACCCTACATGTTGAGCAGTGTTTCTCATCATCGGGTCGATGGTTATGAAGCGCTGGCGCGAGCGTTGCACCCAGAGGCGTTTGTCGAATGAAAAATTGGTTGAGAGATCATGCGATGTGGATCGCCAGTGGGGGACTGGTGGTCGCGATGTTGGCTTCTTTGGGGATCGGGGATATGCCGCTATCGCTGGATCGGATTTGGGCGGGTTTGTGGAAAGAAGATGAAATGGCATCGATTGTTCTGTGGCAGATTCGCGTGCCACGGATGCTGGTGGCGATTGAGATCGGCGCAGCGTTGGCCGCTAGTGGAGTGGTGATGCAGGCGTATTTTCGCAACAGTCTCGCGAGTCCGGGATTGCTGGGTGTGAGCAGCGGCGGTGTGGCGGGCGCGGTAATCGCGATTGGCGCGGGCTGGGCTGTGGTATCGTTTTATATTCTGCCTCTCATGGCGATTGTCGGTGCGTTTAGCGCGACCTTGGCGGTGGTGGGATTGGCTCGTCAGGGCGCGAGCACGGAACGGCTGTTACTCGCCGGAGTGGCGCTGAATGCGCTGTTGGGAGCGGTGACGAGTTACGTGCTTTCTGATTTTACTCTGAGTTACGAACGCAACGCGCAGATCATTTTCTGGTTGCTGGGTGGATTGGAGGATCGCAATTGGGATCACGTGCTCATGGCAGCGCCGGTGATACTTTGCGCAGCTCTGCTGTGGCCTCTCGGACGGTCGATGGATTTGCTAAGTTTGGGCGCAACCGAGGCGCAAAGCCTCGGAGTGGATGTGCGGGTGTTGCGTCGCAAGATGTTGGCTTTGTCCACAGTGATGACGGCGCTCGCTACCGCGGTCGCGGGGACGGTGGGCTTTGTCGGATTGGTGGTGCCGCATATTTTACGTTTGATGATCGGACCGGAGCATAAGCGATTGGTGCCGATCTCGCTGATCGGAGGCGCGACCTTTGTTTTAGCGTGTGATCTGATCGGGCGGTCTATGGGTAATATCCGTTTGGGTATTGTGACCGCGGTCCTGGGCGGGCCTTTCTTTCTGTGGATGTTAAGGAGGCGCACATGATCGGCTTAAAACTTAAGGATGTATCGGTCGCGGGCCGCTTGAATCCACTCAACCTGGAGATCGAAGCGGGCAAGCTAGTCGGCTTGATCGGCCCGAATGGGAGCGGTAAATCTACGCTACTTTCGATCGCGGCCGGTTTATTGCCCGGAGGCGGAACCGTGGAATGGGGTGGTTGTGATTTGGACGAAATCGATCGGATGGAAAGAGGAAGGAAGGCGGCTTGGGTGCCGCAGGATGCGATGTTTAGTTTTAGTTTTACGGTGCGCACAGTCGTGGGGCATGGACGATTCGCTCATGGTGATGATGGCCGGGGAATCGACGAAGCTCTGGATCGCATGGATCTCACTTTGCTCGCTGATCGACCGGTCAACGAATTGTCGGGAGGTGAGCGCCAACGCGTGCTTTTGGCCCGCGCCATGGTCACTAATGCGCCGCTGCATCTATGGGATGAACCGCTTGGCCCTCTCGATCCACGTCATGCTTTGAAGGTGTTGGCGCTAGCGGACGAATTGAAACAGGCGGGGGACACGGTGATCATGTCGCTGCATGATCTGAGGGTGGCGTATTACCTCGATCAAGTGGTGGTGCTTTCGGAGGGTAACTTGCGGGCGGTGGGCAACCCGCACGATGTGCTGACACCTGAGCTGTTGTTTGACGTTTTCGGAGTGAAAGCAGATTTCGTATCTAGTCTGATTCTTAAATTACCATGAATAAGCCCGATATAACTGACGACGAAACGAACCATCGTGAAAACATGGATGCCCTACAGGCGGAAATGAAGAAGAAGATGAATGCGGCCCAAGAAAAACGCGGCTTGCTCATCGTGAATACGGGTGACGGGAAGGGGAAGAGCACCGCAGCTTTTGGCGTGCTCACACGCACCTTGGCGTATGGCGGTAAAGCGGTCGTGATTCAGTTTATCAAGCAATCACCGGATGCGGTGGAGAAGGTGCTGCGAAGTGATAATCTTACCTGGCATGCAGTGGGAGGTGGCTTCACTTGGGACACGAAGGATAAGGCGGCCGACATCGCGCTATGCGAAAAAGGCTGGGCTTTGGCCGAAGCCGCCATGGGCGATCCCGACGTGCAGCTCGTGGTGCTCGATGAGTTGAACATCGTGCTGTGTTGCAAATATCTCGCGACAGATCGCGTGCTCTTAGGTCTAGCCAAGAAGCAAGCCGATCAACACGTGATCGTAACGGGACGTGATTCGCCTGCAGGACTGATCGAGATGGCGGATCTCGTTACCGAAATGAAAGAGGTGAAGCACCCGTTTACACAGGGAGTAAAAGCGCAGCGCGGAATCGAGTTTTAAGGCAGCTGACTCGTTTAAGCCCCTGCCGCCAGTGCATTAGCGGTATTAAGGTGTTCGACTCCAGTGTATTTCTGCGACTGTTCGTCGGCGTGGTAGCTGGAGCGGACCATGGCGCCGCTTTCGACGACGCCGAGACCAAGGCTCAGGCCGAACTCTTTCCAGTGCGCAAACTCATCGGGATGCACCCAGCGATCGACGGGCAAGTGTTGCTGCGTGGGCTGTAGATACTGGCCGATGGTCACGATGTCGGTTTGATCGGACACGATATCACGGAGGGTTTGTTCGATCTCGTGCTTTTCTTCGCCGAGGCCAAGCATGATGCCGGTCTTGGTGGTGAAGCCGCGTGATTTCGCATGTTGGAGAACGGAGCGGCTGCGCTCGTAACGGGCTTGCACGCGCACGGGCTTTTGGAGGCGCTCGACGGTTTCGAGATTGTGATTAAAAATGTCGGGCTTGGCGTCGAGCACGGTGTCGAGATCGTGGAGGCGACCTTTCCAGTCGGGGGTGAGCACTTCGATCGCGCAGTCGGGATTCTGATTGCGGATCGTTGTAATGGTCGCGGCCCAGACGGAAGCTCCGCCGTCTTTCAATTCGTCACGCGCGACGGAGGTGATCACGCAATGACGTAGGCTCATCTTCGCCACAGCATCGGCCACGCGTGCGGGTTCGCCGAGATCGAGTTCGGTGGGGCGGCCCGTTTGAATGGCACAAAAGTTGCAGGAGCGCGTGCAGATGTTGCCCAGGATCATCACCGTGGCGGTGCCGCGCGACCAGCATTCGCCGAGATTAGGGCATTGGGCACTTTGGCAAACGGTGTGAAGCTTGTGAGTGTTAACCAGCTCTTGCACGGCTTGGTAGCCGGGGCCCGAGGGGAGCTTGGCACGGAGCCAGGAAGGTTTGCGCGTGGTATCCATTAAAGGGCAAGGAAACACACAAAATGGCGAATTACACGTTAGAATGAGAGTATTTTGGGGAAATCAATGCTGATGATAGCGGATCGCTTCCGTGTTAATCGAATGGGTTGAAACAATTCTACTTCTGGTCAGTCGAACAGTTGGACGGAGTTCTCAATTCCTATTTCAATGATAACGTTTCTCTTTATTTACCTATGACCTTTCTCTCCTTGTTTCTTAGTTGTGTGCGCCGTTGGCAATTGTTGGCGCTTCTCTTTACGCTACCATTTGCGGCGAATGCTGGTGAGACCAGAGCTTGGGTATTGTTAATGCAAAATCCAGATGCTGCGCAGAGTATCATTTCGATTAGCGGCCAAGAGAAGCATCAGCTCATACAGGCCGGATGGAAATTGAGTGGAGTGGGGACTATATCGACTGAGGATGGTGCGAATAAGACCATGCTTCACCGGATGCTTTGCTTAGAGCCTGAGATTGGTCATCACGTGGCAACTTCCCCGAGGAACTCGCGACCAATATCACAGAGGGGTTTATTTCCGAAGGAGCATTGGGCTTTACGATGACGCAGGGAACTGAAGGAGATGTGCCCGTGCATTGCTTCAGTAAGGGCGATCGTCTCATCTGGTTGAGTGGCCACCACGAACAGCATTGGACCGACCACAATGGTTGGAACCGTGAGACAGAAATTTTCTGGCTCAGCCCGATTAAGTAAATCTCGCGAATTGACCCGCGGGTTAGATTAGTGTCCCGCCAGAAATTCCGGTAAAATATCCCAGAATTCGCGCGCGAGCACGGCTTTGACTTCGCTGAGGTCAAGTTCGTGGCCGAGCATTTCTTCGAGCGAAGTCACAGTGCCCTCATTAGAAGCGATTCCGCAGGGCACGATGCCTTTGTAGTGGTCGAGGTTGGCATTCACGTTGAGCGCAAATCCGTGGTAGGCGACCCAGCGTCGCACGGCTACACCGATCGCGGCCACTTTACTGGTGCCTAACCAAATCCCGGTCATTCCATCGCGTCGCGTCGCCGCGAGGCCGAGCGTGCCCACGCTTTTGATCATCACTTGCTCGAGGAAACGTAGATAGGCGTGCAGGTCGCGCCGACGATCCAATGAAATGATTGGGTATCCGACGATTTGTCCGGGACCGTGATAAGTGATGTCGCCGCCGCGATTTGTGGTGACGACTTCGACTCCTGCAGACGCGAGCTGTTTGTCGTTCCAAACGAGATGTTGCCCGGCATTGCTGCGCGTGCCGACGGTGAAGACTGGTTCGTGCTCGGTGAAAAATAGAGCATCACCAACTTCTCCGCTGATGCGTTTGGCGACTTGATCTTCCTGTTTGGCTCGCGCCTCTTCATACCGCGTGCGGCCCCAATCGAGGGTCGCGGGAGCAGAAATGGGATTGGCTTCGGGCATGGACATGAAGATTGGCCAAACGGGAAGAGGTGCAACTTTTGCGTGGGCATTTTTCGAGGCTGAAAATGCAGGCTCGCACGACGCGATGGATTAATTTGTGAATACCACCATTACCCCTAACCCCATGCAAAGTATGTTGGGTGCGCTGCCGTTTCAAAACGGTGTCGTCACACGCATGATTAACGCCGAGAACCCGACTGGTGAAAAGGGTGGTGGTGCCAAGGAGATTCCGAATCCGGACGATCCGAATCTACCGCATAGTTTTGCTGCTAAGGATCTCGGTAAGGGGTGGAAAGTGCGCCCATTTATCGACCTCGATACTGGCGAAACCAAGACATTGGCCGCGATCGAAGGGCCGGGTTGTATCAATCATTTCTGGATTACGACGAGTGCGAAACAGTGGCGCACCTTGGTGATCCGAATCTATTGGGATGGTGAAGAATCGCCTTCGGTCGAAGCGCCATTGGGAGACTTCTTTGCGATGGGATTTGATTCGCACCCGCACACGGTAAATTCGATGCCGGTGGTGGTCGCTCCGCAGAAAGGCTGCAATAGCTACTGGCAAATGCCGTTCCGGAAACACGCAAGAATCACGTTGAGTAATGATGGGACCGAGAAGGTCGGAATCATTGCTTACAAGCTGCTCTACAAATTGCATGAGGTGCCAGCCGACGCAGCCTACTTTCACGCGCAGTGGCGGCGGAGTTTGTCCACTCGCGACCATCCCGAACACACGATTCTCGACGGCGTGAAAGGTGGAGGTGCTTACGTGGGCACTTACCTGGCGTGGACCGCGCATTCGCAAGGATGGTGGGGTGAAGGCGAAGTGAAGTTCTTCCTCGATGGCGATGACGAGTATCCGACGATTTGCGACAACGGCACTGAGGATTATTTCGGCGGCGCTTGGGGCTTTCATAAGAGTGAGAAGGAACCTTTTGAACAGGTATTTAATACACCGTTTGTCGGTATGCCACTTGCGCATACTGGCGGCACGGATGGTCCACGCTACTTTGGGCTCTATCGTTGGCATGTGCTCGATAGTATCGGCTTTGCTGAGAATCTAAAAGTAACGGTGCAAACTCTGGGCTGGTGGCCAGATCGCACTTATCAACCACTCACAGATGATGTGGCTTCGACGGCCTTTTGGTATCAGAGCGAACCGCATACGCCGTTTCCTGAATTGCCGCCACTGGTTGAGCGTTGGCAGCGCTGAGATTGGCGGGATGCGGCGATCCCGCCCTACATAAATAGAATCAGACCTTCGATGAGTTTTGAAAACATGGACTTCAAATGCTACCGCGATGCGGTGGAGCAGCAGCGCAATCATCAAGCAGATTGGCTGAAGACGGGGTATGCTCCGTTGGGGTTTTACCTGAAAGATTTTTGTCTGCACGAAGTGGATGGTGTGTGGCATCTCTATCATATTGCAGGCACGCCGGGAGTGAGCTGCGGTCTGCCGGGCAATGAGGTGTTTTTCGGTCACGCGACGACTCGTGATTTTCAATCATGGGAAACGCACGAAGCATGCTTCTTTATTGATGTGCGTGGCTGGGATCACGGGCATGTGTTTGCGCCCTATGTGATCTCACATGACGGTAAGCACTGGATGTTTTACACCGGAGTCGCTTCGGATAATACCCAGCGAATCGGCGTGGCGACTTCGACTGATCTGTTTCACTGGAAACGCGCGAGCGATCAGCCGGTGATTCGACCCGAGGAATACGATTGGGCGTTCTGTCCGACGACGGGTGGGGCGGCGTGTCGCGATGCACATGTGATTGAGCACGACGGAATCTTTCAGATGTTTTACACGGCGGTGAAAGCCGATGGAAACGGTTGCGTGGCGCGAGCTTCCTCGACCGATCTCATGACGTGGCGCGACGAAGGTGTCGCATATGGATTCGATGCGTGGAACCAGTGCGAATCGAGTAACGTGCAGCAGATGAATGATGGTCGCTGGCGGCTGTTCTTCGGTGGGCATCATGCGTGGAGTTATGTCGATTCGGATACTCCGTATCGCTGGCCTGATGTTAAACCGACTAGTCTACGTGATGACATCACCGGCATGGAGGTTATCCGTCGAAAAGGTGGTCGATGGCTCGTCGCCTATTTCGGATTAGCAGATTACCATATGCTGGTTGGTTTGCTTGATTGGTCGTTACCGAAACCGATGATTGGGCAGATATCGGAACCGGCCGGCCTTAAAGAGTTTGGGTTTTGATGTCTGGCTTCTGCGGCTGGGCAACTTTCAATAACTAAACACATGTGCCGAGAATGGCAGTTGGTCAGCATATCCTAAAACTTGCTGGAGGGAGGCAGAGAGCTTGCGAGTTTTGCAAATCGAAGGAGTGATCTTCGCATGCAGCGCTATCCGATTCTATTTCTCAATGGAACTTCCAGTTCTGGTAAGACGACCACATGTGAGGCTTTCCAAAAGCTCTGGGCTGAGACGACTTATTACGCGTCGAACGATAAGTTCATCTTCATGCTGCCGCCGCACGTTTTGCAGAGCGATGAGCTGAGGCCGGATGCACTGCGGCCGATTCTGTCGGCGTTTCATCAATCATTGCCGCATATCGCGGCCTGCGGATTGCCCGTGATCGTGGATCACGTTTTAGAATCGGAACATTGGCTGATCGAGTGCGCTATGAGTCTCGGGGATTACGATGTGCGTGAAATGCCCGCTCGAAGAATTGGAACGCCGCGAGCTCGCGCGAGGTGATCGGCAGGTTGGTTTCGCACGGATGCAATCCGAGCGGGTGCACCGTTACGGTGAATACGATTTCGAAATCGATACCCACCGCAACACATCCGAGGAGTGTGCGCAGCAGCTCAAGGAGTTGCTCTTATCCGGTCAGAAGGGATCTGCCTTCGACCGGATTCGTCAGAATAACGTTTAGCTTTTCTCGGCGATTTCTTTGCCGAAGAAGCGCTCCATCCAGAGGGAGATGACTCCATCGCCGGTGACGTTGGTTGCGGTGCCGAAGCTGTCTTGGGCGAGGTAGAGGGCGATCATCAGGGCGACTTGAGTTTCGTTGAAACCGAGCATCGAGGTGAGCAGGCCAATCGCAGACATGACGGCGCCACCGGGAGCGCCGGGAGCAGCGATCATGATCACGCCGATCATCAGAATGAAGGGGATGATCTCACCGAGTGAGGGCAGGCCGACGCCGGGCGACATCAACATCACTGCAGTGGTGCAAGTGACAATAGTAATGGTCGATCCGGAGAGATGGATGTTGGCGCAAAGTGGCACCACGAAGTTGGCAATCGGATTACTGACCTTAGCTGCCTTAACAGAGCGTAATGTGACTGGAATGGTCGCGGCGCTCGACATCGTTCCGAGGGCGGTGAAATACGCCGGCATCATCGTGCGAAGCAGGCCAATTGGCGAACGGCCATTCATGACCCCCGTGACGATGAAGAGCACGCTGAGCCAGACCCAATGCATGATGAGCACGAGCACGAGCACAGTGCCAAAAGCAAGCAGGGTTGAGAAGGCGCTGCCTTCAGCGGCCATATCGGCAAACACCCCGGAGATGTAGATCGGGAGGAGAGGGATGATCACCTTGGTCAATAATCCTTCGATAATATCACATCCCTGTGCGAAAACTTTCTGCAACGTCTCGCTGCGATTCGCGCTGATGCCGATGCCTAAAATGAAGGCGGCTATCAGTGCGCTGATCACTCCAAAGAGTGGTGTGATCTGAATGCTGAGGAACGACCCCAGCTTGACTGAATCGTAGGCGACCTCTTGGACTTCAGGTGCGAGCATCGGCAGAGCGACGATGGCGACGAAATAGGCGAGCGTGCCTGCGATGATCGTTGATCCATAGGCGAAGCCGACCGTGCGGCCCAGGAGCCGGCCGGAGTTTTTCGGCAAGCTCGCGATACCGTTGGTGATATAAAATAGGATGATCAGCGGGATCGTGAATTTAATCAATTGTCCGATGACTTCGGTGATCGTGAGCAACGTGCGCACCGCCCATTCGGGAGAATACAGGCCAAGGACGATGCCGACGATCATGCCGACGATGAGTTTAAGGATCATTTTCATAATAAACAGGTAGGTGCCCGATGCGATTAGTTCAGGGGGAACGGGTGGCGGGCACAGAGGTTAGCGGACGTCATTGATTCGATAGAATCGCTTGAGGGCAAGTTTCCGTTTGCCCCTAGAGGCGAGGAGTTGCTAATACCTCCACTTCCATGAGTGAAACACCAGCCGATATTTCCCACGACCAGCATGCTGTGCGGCTTGCCAAGCTGCGTGAGCTGCGCGAAGCGGGGCAGGATCCTTTCCGCGCCAACGTCGCGCCGACGCATTTCTCGGCCGAGGCGCTGAAAGCCCACGTGGAAGGGGAAGAGGTTCAGCCGAAACTTACCGTGGCCGGTCGGCTCACGGTGATTCGCAAGATGGGCAAGAGCCAGTTCGTGAAGATTCTCGACCAGCAGGGCATTATTCAACTCTACGTGCGCAAGGATGCGATCGGTGATGATGAGTTTGATGCGTTTAAGAAGCTCGATATCGGCGATATTATTGGTGTAACCGGAACTCTCTTCAAAACGAAGACCGGCGAGGTAACCGTGCGCGCCTTGAGCTACACGCTCGTTTCTAAAGCGCTGCATCCGCTCCCTGAAAAGTGGCACGGCCTGAGCGATGCCGAGCAAGTTTACCGTCAACGCTATCTCGATTTGATCGTGAATCAGGAATCGCGCACGCGACTGATGCAGCGCTCGAAGATCATTTCGCACATCCGTCGTTTTCTGGAAGATCGCCAATTCATCGAAGTCGAAACGCCTGTGCTCGAAAACACCGCGGGTGGCGCGGCGGCGCGTCCGTTTGTCACGCATCACAACGCACTCGATACCGATTTCTTTTTACGCATCGCTACAGAGCTTCGTCTCAAGCGGATGCTCGTCGGCGGATTTGATCGCGTGTTTGAGATTGGCCGCATCTTCCGCAACGAAGGTGTATCGCGTCGGCACAATCCCGAGTTTACGATGCTCGAGGTCTATCAAGCCTACAGCGATTACCGCGGTATGATGGTTCTGATTAAGGATCTGCTCACCACGATTTGCACGGATGTGCTCGGATCGAGTGTGATCAAGCATGCTGCCAGTGGCGAAGACATCGATTTCAACGGCGAATGGCGCGAAGCGAAATACAAGGATCTCGTTTGCGCCGAAGTGGAGAATCCCGATTGGTTTAGCCTTTCGAAAGAAGACAAGATGTCCGCGACCGAAAAGCTCGGCCTCAAGGTGATGCCGGATTGGGAAGACTATGAAGTGACCAATGAGATTTACTCGAAGCGCATTGAGCCGACCCTGGTTCAACCTACCTTTGTTACGCATCTGCCGAAGGAGCTTTGCCCGCTCGCGAAACTGACCGAAGGCGACGATTCGACCATCGATGTATTTGAACTCTGCATCGGCGGCATGGAAGTCGCGCCGGCTTATTCCGAGCAGAACGATCCGATCGCGCAGCGTGCAATGTTTGCCGCGCAAGCTGGTGAAGAAACGCAAAACATCGACGAAGACTTTCTCCTCGCACTTGAGCACGGCATGCCTCCGGCTGGTGGCATGGGTGTGGGCATTGATCGCTTGGTGATCTTGCTCACTGGTGCGGAAAGCATTCGCGATGTGATTCTCTTCCCGCAGTTGCGTGAGAACAAACACGCTTAAACTGTTGTTAGACCTTGTAAAACAAGGGGCTTTTTTGGGTATTAAGTCTTATGCAGTCGCTCTACTTCGCCAGATGTTCTTTTGCTGCCTTGTTTTTGGTCTGCTCTAGCTGACTAATTGCGCAAACGCATATAATCTATTCTACTAGCGGCGATAGCTTAAGCGGTAACTTTAGTTTTAGTGGTTCTCTGGCTACCGATGGCACGTTTGATTTTGATTCGGGTGGTAATCCGCTGTCGGTCACTTCTATCGAAGTCACCTACGCGACGACTACCAGTTACACCTTGAGCAGTAGCGGTTCATTGTCTGGGTCTTTCACCATGGATGCCAATTTGTCGAACGGCACGAATGATTTCAATTCATCTGGAGCACCATTAAGCTCTCCTTCATTCACATGGACTGGAGGTTCCTCGACAGGACTCCCTAACCAAAATGATGATTATACTGTGACCGACGCTGTGGTGACCTCGATGAAATATGATCTCCTCGATGGAACATATGATCTGATACTGAAAGCCGACGGGACATTTACTTTGACTCAAGATTCTGAGGAAGTGGGTTCAGGCACTTATGCGGTGGCCGCCGTTCCAGAACCTTCAAGCTTGGCATTGATTATTGGTGTCTTGTCGATTAGTGGGGTCCTGTATCGCCGCCGCAGATCGTGAGACGATTGGGGCATTGATCTAAAAATGGATTGCCTGAGGGATTGCTTCTGTAGGGTGTGATGTGTCTGCTCTTGGGCTAAATGCCCTGGCCACTTTACCTCGCGTTTAAACAGCTATTTCCGTCGGGAAAGAAATTTCCGTTTTTTACGGCGGTTTCGGTGCTGGGCGTGGCGTTGGGTGTGGCGCTGCTGATCGTTTCGGTGAGCGTGATGGGCGGGTTTGGTTATCAGATCAAACAGATGATCGTCGATACGCAGGGGGAGGTGCAGGTGCGTGGTTACGGTCTGCTTAACCAGCCGGATGCCTTGCAGGAAAAGATCGCGAGCGTGCCCGGCGTGGTCGCGACGACGCCATTTGCGGAAGGCGTGGCGATGCTCGAATTTAACCGCAAACCGGAATATCCTATGATCCAGGGGATCGATATCAATCGGGTGAATGACGTCGTGCCGTTGCGTCGCTTCGTGCGGTTGGGTGAGCTCGATCATCTCGACGACGATTCGGTGATCCTGAGCGCGAAACTCGCGATCTCACTTGGCGCGCGATTGGGCAGCATGGTCGAAGTGTATTCGCCGCTACTGTTGGATAAAATGAAGCGCGACGAAATCATGCTGCCGCGCGAGCTGGAAGTGGTGGGGATTTTCGAGATCGGGCATCAGCAACTCGATAGTTCGATCGTGCTCGTGACCTTGCGCACCATGCAGGATCTCTACGGCCTGGGTAATGCCGTGCACGGGGTGAACATGAAGCTCGATCCGAATGCCGATATCGATGCGACTGTGACTAAGATCAACGAAGCGCTCGGGCGCGATTCGAATGCCGCCGCGCGCTCTTGGATCGAGGCCAATCAGGACTTTCTTTTCGTGCTCCAGTTGGAGAAGAACATGATCTTTTTTCTGCTCACTTTTATCATCATCGTCGCGGCATTTTCGGTCACGAGCTCGCTGCTGATCTCGGTCGTGCGTAAGACTCGTGAGATCGGTTTGCTGGGCGCGTTGGGCGCGAGTTCGCGTGAGGTCGCGATGTGCTTTTGCTTTCAGGGATTCTTTATTGGCGTGGCCGGCACGGGAGTGGGACTGGCACTGGGATTCACTTTTCTGCGCTTTCGCAATGACATGATTCGCATCTTCACTGAATTGACGGGGAGCGAGGAAGTGCTGGCACGGTTTTATCAATTTAGCCAATTACCCGCCCACACTTTGCGAGAAGATCTGATTCTGATTATCGTATGTGCGGTGGTCATCTCGACGCTGGCGGGTCTGCTCCCAGCTTGGCGCGCGGCGAAACTTAAACCGGTGGAGGCGCTGCGCAGTGAGTGATTCCAATTTGATTCTCTCGGCGCGCGATGTGCGCAAAACATTTATCAGCGGTGACCGCGCGATCGAAGTGTTGCGCGGTGTTTCGCTGGATATCGCCGCGGGCGAGAGCGTGAGTATTCGCGGCGAATCGGGCTCGGGTAAATCCACGTTGCTGCATTTGCTCGCGCGGCTCGATGAACCTGATACCGGATCAATGACGTGGGGAGGGGAGGAGCAATTACCCGCATCGGCTCGCGCGAGTTTCCTGGGGATGGTTTTCCAATCGTTCTACCTGATCCCCGAAATGAATGCACTGGCCAACGTGTTAATGGCGGCCCGCATCGGAGGGAAGATCGATTCTGCAGCGCGTAACCGTGCGAAGGGTTTACTGGACCGAGTGGGGCTTACTCATCGATTGAGTCACTTGCCGAGCCAATTATCTGGCGGTGAACGCCAGCGAGTAGCTGTGGCCCGAGCTCTCATGAATAAGCCGCAAATGCTGTTGGCAGATGAACCGACTGGAAATCTCGATGAGAAAACCGGTAATGCTGTCATCTCCCTTCTTTTGTCACTCTGTGCTGAAACGGATATCTCTTTGGTGTTGGTGACTCATAACGCCATGCACGCCGAACGCTGTGGTCGGCAAATGCTTCTACACGACGGCGTGCTGGGTTAGATCTCCATCAAGCTTTCATCTGCTTTTTGATGAAATGGAGTGACTTTTGGATAACATCATCGGTGATGCCGAGATGTCCCTGATCGGAATAATGCACAAATTCATAGTCGGCGTTGTGGGTTTCCAGCGCTTGGGTCATATCTAGCGCTTGCTGAATCGGCACCGAGCCATCGTTGTCAGAATGGAAAAGTAGGATGGGTTTACTGTCGGGTGTCACGTGGTTAACCGGCGAGGCGTATTCGCGGGCTGAATGCCAATCCTGCCCGGGCGGGCACCATCCGGATCCCCAATCAAGACGAGGTAGATCATAAGCACCGGAGACGCTGATCGCCGCTGTGAAATGATCGCTGAGTTCTTCTTCTGGGCTACCTGGAGGATTGAATGCTCCGATGCCTAAAGTCGCCGCGAGTGCCGCCATGTGACCGCCGGCCGATTGCCCAATGAGAAACAGGTTCGACGGATCGATTGAGTATTCCTTGGCGTGGTTGTGGAGCCATCGGATCGCCCGCAGCACATCCAGATAACAGCCAGGGGCAGGAGTGCAGGTCACGAGTCGATAATCAATACTCATGGCGAAAAATCCTCGATCCGCCCACTGCTTCACATCGATGGCTCCATTGTCATCCTTGGTCCCACGAATCCAGCGGCCTCCATGCACCGAGAGAATCGCGGGAAAAGATGCACCTGATTCCGGCCAAGCCATATCGGCCAGCAAGGCAGCCCCATTCACCGAACTATAAACGACGTTCGATCGAGTATTCATCAATATGATTTTGGCCTGCGTTGAGCAGTGGCTGAAGGAACCTTGGCTAACTCAGTGAGTTGAGCTACCGACTGCACGCTCTGACTGGTCTAACCACTACTATTCTTTCGTGCTGTTAAATAAACCTCGCCTCCATACGAGGGGAAAAGAGCTCCCCACAGCTGATTCAGTCGAATCCACCAACTAAAGTTCTCGAGATAGAAGCCTGACCATCTGATCAAGAAGGTGCCGGCTATTTGCTCTAGCCCCATGTCGGCCGCAGTGAGGAGCCGTTTCCACCTGCCGCTGGAAAAAGAGTTGATGTGACCACCGACCATCGTTGAACCCGCTTCGTAATTTTTCCGATGATGCGCATCACGCCATTTTGCTACAAAGTTCGGTGCAACGGGGCTCCCAGCGATGAGCAAGCCACCTGGGCGAAGAATACGTGCGATTTCATTGATCGTGAAATCCGGCCTCGGGAGATGCTCGATCACGTGACTAAATATCACGACATCAACGGAACTGTCAGGAAGCGGTAGTTTCTGATCAAAATCACACTCATGGCGCGCCGAGTATCCAATCTCCTTTAGCATCGGCTCCTCAATTTTCCAATCGAGGCCGATCCATTTAGTGTCAGGCAGTTCCCCGATGAATCGCTTGCTATGTCCGGTGCTACAGCCGATATCTGCGATGATCGTTTCAGTATTCTTCTTCTTCACCTCGGCAGCTACCGCAGAAGAAACCCACCAGTAGCGAAGGGCGCGGATCGGGTAGCTGGTATCAGTCGCCCGCATATTCATTATTTTATCTTCACGAACTGCAGCCACACGCTCGGGGAGGTGATTCAACGGCCATCCGAAATGGGTGAAACGCTGCTGACGGAATGAATTTTGGCGGGATTTTTTCATGTTGATGGGATTGCACTGCGGCGAACACTGTGATAAACCGACTCTCAGTGTGTGGATGAAGGGGGGAGTATAAGAGCGTTATCGGAGATTTCGTTGTCTCACAATGCGAGGTTTTTTAGAGCGTTCACTCAGCTCCATCCGGGATCTGGTAGGGTGAAGGTATCGCCGGTGCGTTTGATCCATGATTCGAGCTCGGCTTGGAGCTTCTGGCGCTGTTCGCGGTGACCACGGACTTGGGCGAGATTGACGAGTTCGTAGGGGTCTTCATTGAGATTGAAGAGCATCCAGGGCTGGCCTTCGAGGATGGCGTATTTCCAACCATCACGCGTCACGATGCCTCGCCACGGGCGATCGACGCTGAACTTGAAAGCGGTTTTACCCACGATTTGGAGATACGCGGAGTCGGGATATTCGGGAGCGGTTTTACCGGGGAGACGTTCGGCGGAGTAATCAGTGCCTACGAGCCAATCCGGAACATTCAGACCGCAGAGACCAAGTGAGGTGGGCGCGAAATCGACGTGATTGAAAACATGGTCGCGTGCTCCGGTTTGCTGGCCCGCGCGACCGCCGCCGATGATGCAGGGGATGCGAATCGATTCTTCGAGTGGTGATGTTTTTCGAGATAAACCGTGTGAGCCATGCATGTCGCCATGATCGGAGAAGTAAACGATGTGCGTATTTTCGGAGAGGCCGCGTTTATCGAGCGCTTCGCGGATACGGCCGATATTCCAATCGAGGTTTTCGATCATCCCGTAGTAGCCTGATAGATCCTTGCGCACGGCTTCCTGCAGTTCTGGATAGGGAGGGACGTTGGGGCGGAGTTTAATGCTTTCAGGCGGATAACCTCGCGACCATTCCTGGGGTGGATTGTAGGGTTGATGGGGAGGCTGAATTGAAAGGACTGAAAAGAAGGGTTGGTCGCTGTTGGCATTGTCCCGTAGTCGCTCGATAAAAAGATCGGTGAGCGCATCAGTCTCGTAGCCGGACATCTGACGATGTAACGCAGTGTTGCCTTCACCGCCGTGAATCCAGCCATCGTATTGTGACATGTTGTTTTGATAGGCGCACCAGTTGCGAAATCCGCCGCGTCGCTCAGGGGGCACGATATGCCCGCCAACCTCAGCCATTCGTTCATCAAAACAATCGAGGTGCCATTTGCCAAAATACGCGGTATCGTAGCCCTGATCGTTAAAGGCATTCGCGACGGTCGGCATCTCTGGCGGCAGCTGATATTGGTGCCCCGCGACGGCTTCGTGAGGATAACGACCACTGATGAGCGAGCCGCGAAATGGGCAGCAGAGCGGCGAACCGGCGACGGCCTGTTCGAAGACGATTCCCTCTTCTGCAAGACGATCGAGATGCGGGGTGCGGACATTGGGATCACCACGAAAGCCGAGAGCTTGGCCGCGATGCTGATCGCCAAAAATCCAGATGAGGTTGGGAGGGGTGAGGCTACTCACGCTCACATCATGCAAATCCGAGGCTGCCGTCGTCAACCTCTCCAGATTCAAACGTATTGGGCGGGGCCGATCATGACTTGCTTTAGCTTGGGATCGGCTCCTTCGAGCACCTTGAGCAGGGCCGGTGTTTTTTCGGCGCCTTGACAGCGGAACGCGAGGCTGTCGCCCCGACCGTATTGGAGTTGCATGAGGTAACGCGTTTTCGTGCCAGTGTTGGGCGCGCCACGATGCCAAGTTTGGTGATTGAAGAGATAGATGTCACCGGCTTGGCAGAAAATGGGTTTAACGCCTTGGCCTTCGAAGGTGGGATTATCGTTGGGAGTTAATCGCCCGGAATAATGGCTGCCCGGAACGATTTCCGTGGGGCCGTCTTCCTGATTTTCGATATCGGTGAGAGCGACTTGCACGCTTAACCAGATGAGTGGGAGTCGGGCTCCGGCAGGTCAGCGGGGAATCTCCGGTGGGAGCGGGTGTTCGAGCTTGTTATTGTCGTCGACGTGCCAATTGGAGACGGCTTCGCCGGGTTGATTGCGAATCACATTTTGTCCAGCGAATCGACATTCAGGGCCGAGGATCTGTTGGACGAGGGAGAGAACCGGCTCGCGGATAAAGAGTCGGGTGAAGGCGATGTCCTCGTCTTGTGGGGCTCGGACCACAAACCAGCCCTTGCTCGCTTCCTGGACCGAGGGACGTTCGGCGATTTCGTCGGTGAGCTGGAGAAGTTGGACGCATTCATCAGCGCTGAAGACGTTGGGGATGACGGCGTAACCATCGCGATGGAATCTTTCGATGATTTCCTGAACTTCAGTTTCGGGGAGCGGTTGGGTTTTCATAAGAAGGAGTAGGTCGGCCACCTAGAAGTGCGATCATAGATGAAGACAAGCCGGAACGTGTGGCGAATAATCCGAGGTTTCCCGCGTTGCATCCCGTTAAAGAACAATTTGCTATGAAAGCATGTTTTCCGCTTCCCCAAAACGAGTTCGTTGTGGTGTCGTTGGTGTCGGCTCTCTGGGCCAGCATCACGCTCGAATCTATGATGCCCTACCAACGGCTGATCTCGTGGGGATATTTGAGACCGACGACCAGCGCGCGAAAGAGATCTGCGAGAAGCATTCCTGTCAGCGATTCGCAACTTTGGAAGAGCTCGGTGCCGCTTGCGATGCGGTGTCTGTTGTCGTGCCAACGGATTTGCATGCCCAGGTCGCGTTGCCCTTGTTGGCAGAGAAGACGCATCTGCTGATCGAGAAACCGATTTGCGCGACGTTGGATGAGGCGGGGCGAGTTTTAGCGGTAGCGAAGGAGAATAACTGTCTCGTGCAAGTGGGGCATATTGAGCACTTCAATCCAGTGATGGCATTTCTCGAAAAGGTGGTGGACTCGCCGCAATACATCACGACCGAAAGATTAGCTCCCTATCAACAGCGTGGCACCGAAGTGGGTGTGGTCCTCGATCTGATGATTCACGATATCGGGATTGTGCTCGCGTTGGCGAAATCTCCGATCAAACGAATCGATAGTGTAGGTGTGACGGTGCTTTCGAAGGGTGAGGATATTGCGAATGCGCGCATCGAATTTGAAAACGGCTGCGTGGCCAATCTCAGCGCGAGCCGCATGAGCACGAAGAAACAGCGGGAGATTCGCATCTTTCAATCCAACGCCTACCTATCTCTCGATTTCATGAATCAGGAGGGACATCTGGTGAAGAAGAAGGATATCATCGCTTACGGCTTGAAGATGAAAGTGGGCTTGGTGAAAGCGGGTGATTTGAAGTCGATTCCAGTGAAGGAGATTCCGATTGAGAAGGGCGAACCCCTCATGCTCGAGTTGGCGCATTTCACTGAGAGCGTGAGTAAGCTGCAGGAACCGAAGGTGGGCGGCGTCTTGGGACGAACTGCTCTCGAAGTCGCGATCACGATCACGGATCAGATTCGCGCAGCGAAAAAATAATGTCCGACTCTCCTCAACTTCCGTTTCGTTTACCGGAGCCCACATCTGAGCGCGTGGACTTGCTGGTGGTGGCGGGTGAACACTCCGGGGATGAACATGCGGCGCACGCGGTGCGTGGTTTGCGGGCGGAGAATCCCGAAAGTTCGATTTGTGCTTTGGGCGGTCCGCAACTCGAAGCGGCCGGTGCACAATTGCTATACGATCTTACGGCTTCGTCGGTGGTGGGGATTGTCGAAGTGCTGAAGAGCTATTCGTTTTTCAAAGTTCTCTTCGAGGAAGTTCTTGATTGGATCGAGAAGCATCGGCCACGCGCGGTGTGTTTTGTAGATTATCCGGGATTGAATCTGCGTTTGGCGAAGGCGTTGCGGGAGCGGGGGATATCGATAAAGGGCGGGGGTGATGTGAAGCTATTGTATTATATTTCGCCGCAGATCTGGGCGTGGAAAGCAAAGCGGCGTTTCACGATGGCTCGTGATTTGGATGCGCTGGCAGTGATATTTCCATTTGAGGTAGCGTGTTATGCGGATACTGATCTGGCCGTGGAATTTGTGGGACACCCATTTGTCGCGCCGGAATATCAATCGCCGGTAACCTACGATCCGGCGGGGCCATTTTTGTTGTTGCCAGGAAGCCGCAAACAGGCGGTGGAACGAATCTTTCCAGTGCTGTTATCTGGTCTGTCTGCTTACGGGGCTGAGGATACGGCGGTGCTCTATCCGAGTGAGGCGATTCACGAAGTGTTGGAAGAGGCTCGACCTCCTTCGTATGTGAGGTTGATGAAAACAGGTGAACCCATTGCGGCGCGAGCGGTGCTGACCAGCTCAGGAACGATGTCACTCCATTGTGCGCTGGCCGGAATACCTGGGGCGATCGCCTATCGCACGAATGCGCTGACTTACCTTTTGGCGCGATTATGGGTGAAGCTCGATTATATAGGCATCGCCAATTTACTGCTCAAGGAGCCGATGTATCCGGAATATATTCAAGGTCGTGCTAAGGGCGAGGCGTTGGCGACGGAGTTGCGATCATGTGCTGAGGATCAAGAGCGCATTGCCCAAACTGGAGAGCAACAGCGGCGATTGAAGGGGTTGTTAGATCAGCCGGCCAGTGGCACGATTTCTAAATGGCTCGCCAGGCAGCTGACGTAATATGACCTTTATAGCTTATCTGTAATCGCTGGGGGAGTCAGTTCAAATCGCCGGAGTAATATATTACCCGTTACCGTGTTGGTAGTGGTAGTGGAATTCTCTGTTTTGGCATGGAATCTTATTAGTAATAGTATGCAGCGGCTGGATGAGAAGCGTTTTGAACGGCAGGTGGAGAGGATTGCGATTGCGATTTACGCGCGTTTTCAGAATGTGACAGCCATGCTCTATGGCGCTCGCGCGATGTCGTTGGCGAGCTGCGACTCGGCTTGTTTCCACAAAGCTTGCGCACGTTCAGTAATGAGGTGCTGGCATTTTGCGACCTCTGATTCGCGGGCCGTCCGATTCTCATCGGCGATGGCGGCCAGATCGTCTAGATTGTAGAGATAGGTGTTAGTCAGCTCGCCAACATGAAAGTCGATATCGCGCGGCATGGCCAAATCGATCAGAAAGAGAGGACGTGCTGAGCGTTTTTCGAGAGCCTTTTCGACGGCGGATATCGAAATAATTGAGCCGGGAGCGGTGGTGCTGCAGACGATGATATCGAAATCGGCAATGTGGCCTTCACGTAATTCGAAAGGTAGAGCGGTGGCATCCAATGACGACGCGAGGTTCATGGCTCGCTCTAAGTGGCGACTGGAAACAGTAATGCTGCCGGCGCCGCGACTCTGAAAGGCGCGAGCTGTTTTTTCTCCAATCTCGCCGGCACCAAGAAGGAGTATGCGAGTGTCTTTGAGTTCGCCGAAAATTGATTTAGCTAAATCTACTGCGACGTTGGCCACACTTACCTGGCCGCTATTGATCGAGGTGTTGGTGCGCACGTGTTTCGCTGCATGGAAAGCTTTTTGGAAAACCTTGTTCAGGACTGGGCCCGTGTTTTTCCGCTGTTGAGCCTGAGCGTAGGCATCTTTGATTTGTCCGAATACCTCAGTCTCACCGATGAGTTGAGAGTCCAATCCGGAGGCGACAGACAGTAAGTGCTGCACTGCGTCGAAGTCGCGAATGCTCAGACGAATCTTCTCGAATTCATCCTCTGCGAATCCCTGCTGCTCGCAAAACAGACGCTGGATCTGGTGAATCGTTTCTTCGCTTTCAGCGACCCCGTAAAACTCGATGCGATTGCAGGTATTGAGAATAGAAAACTCCCGTAGGGTGCTGAGGTTCGAGAGCTTGATGTGGAACTGCTCGTTGGCGGCCTCGCTTAAGGAGAGCTTTTCCCGCACCTCGATTGGAGCGCTATGATGCGTAGCACCGAGCACGAATAGGCCCGCGCGTTGTTCCTCGGATGTATTCATGATCCGATGACTGGTGGCTCTGGGGGACGGCTGGAATTGACCGGCCCCAGTGAGGTGAGGGCGACCACGAATAGGATAATGCACGTCCATGCAAATCGGCTCGAAATCAATTTGCCGCGCAGGCGCAGGCTCAATGTCAGCGCGTAGGCAGCCCAAATCGCCACGGTGAGAATGAGTTTAAACGCGTTTACACTTTCGGTATCTCTCATCCAATACATCGAACCTACCGCAAGTGAAATGGTCATGATACTTACTCCCGCGCCGAGTAACCGCACACTGATCAGATCAAGATCCATGATTGATGGTAGAAATGAAAACCAACCGCCGAGCCGCTTACTTTTTAGCGAGTAGTTGCGAAGAAGTAACATGCCAGCGGTCAGCGCGAGTAGGGCAAATACGCCGTAGCTGAAAAGTGCGAAAGCGGCGTGGAATTCGATCCAGGCATTGCCCCCGAAGATGTGTTCGCGTCGGGTCGCGTCCCACGCGGGAATCAGCAGAGAAGTGAGGGTGAGCGATGCGCTGAGAGAGGCGGTGAAGAAGCCCAGCATACTGGACCTGAAAGTGACTCCGACGACGAGGTAGAGCGTAGTCGCCGACCAGGCGGTGAATTGGAACAACTCGAAAGTGTTTCCCAGCGGACAGCCGCCCACCGCCATCCCTCGAAAATACAATCCCGTGAGCTGGATAAGGTAGCCCGTGAAGATGATCCCATTCATGAGGAAATTAGAGGGCTTTCCCCCTCGCATCAGTGACCAAGTGCCCACGAGGAACCCGACGAGGTAAAACTCGGCAGCGATCCAGAGCCAGTCGCGGTCTGTGAGTTGAGTGAGCATAGATCGAAAAAGTGACGGTTAGCTAGTCGGTGGCAAGTCTGAGGAGAAATGAGTCGAGAAGTCTTGAAACCCTCGAATGTGAGCCAAGCAGATCACTGCGGCTTGTATTCGAGATGAATACTTTCAATATGCCCGCGATGTGCGCTGCCCGTGCTAAACGATCTCCCTGTCTCGTATCTTTGGTGCAACGCATGGGCCCGTTTGGGAGGATGCCACGACGGCATGCTTTTATGCTACGGCCTGAGCAAATCCACCCGGTAGTGCGGATTGCGCATCGCCAGCAGGGCGGGCTTGTGATCCCAGATCGCATCATATTCGATCACGAATTAGTGCTGATCGTGAAAGGAAGTGGGCAGTGGAAGATAGGGGGAGAGTCTTACGGTTACGCGACCAACGATCTGCTATTTGTGCCACCCTTTGTGCCGCACTCTTTCCATGATGGCGGGCAATCTCAGACGAAACATCTGGCGATCCATTTCGATTTTGAAGCGATGCCCCCAAGCGCGAGCGAAGTGCTCGCTGATCGTGCGCCCTACCGTGTGCAGTTCACGCATGGTCTGAAGATCGCACAACAACGGGCGCTTTTTTCGGGCCATCGCTGGGCGCGGGATTTAGTTCGCTTGGTTACTGATCAGAACAGTGGCGGCGTCGTGGAGAGCGCGCAGGCATCGATGCGGTTAGCTGGCGTGTTGTTGGAAATGCTGTCGGAAAGGAAGGATGAGCGGTCGGCGGCAGATCCGATCATTTTGCGACAACAAGCTCGCGTGAATGTGGTGGTGGATCACATGAGCGAGAATTTGTGCGGCACGATTAACCATCGTGCCCTAGAGCAAGTCTCGAAACTGAGCACGAGCCGTTTGCAGGCTCTCTTTCGCGAGGTGACAGGTTACCCGCCTATGGATTACCTGCGCCGACTGCGAGTCGAGAAGGCGAGACGGTTGCTGGCGGATCAACAGCTCTCTGTGAAGGAGATCGCTGGGTTGACGGGTTTTCGCGATACCAGTCATCTGAGTAAAGTGTTTCGTCGAATCGACGGTCTGTCGCCGGCACGCTACCGAGAGGCGCTTTTAGCGGGACGACAGGAAAAATAGGCAACACCTGCGTGTCTGCGCCATCACTCTGAGCATGACACCCAGCTAATAACCTTTCATATTAAGAGGCTATGTTAACCCCAGCCCAAGTATCCAAATTTAAATCCCAAGGTTACCTTCGTGGTAATACCGTGTTGACCGATGAACAGGTCGAGGTGCTGCGAGGCGAGGTCGAGCGCGTGATTGAGCAACGCGATCGCGAGGACGTTAAGCAGCCGGTCATGTGTCACAATTTTTCTAAAGTTGCAGGCACAACCGTGTGGCAGATCGTGAATATCTGGGAGGCGAGCGCCCCTTATGCTGAGTTGACGCGCAATCCGATTATTGGCGAAGAGATGGGCCAGTTGACTGGCGCCAATGCGCTGCGGATTTGGCACGATCAAATCCAATACAAACCCGCGGATAATGGCGGCGTGAACATGTGGCATCAGGATGCGCCTCTCTGGCCGATCATCGCACCGATGACCGAAGTGACAGCATGGGTCGCGCTTGATGATGTCGATGTGGACAACGGCTGCATGAGTATGGTGCCCGGTTCGCATTTATGGGGTGATCATATCGATATGTTGAAAGGCTGGACGGACTTTGAGAAGGACGTGCCTGCTGAGTTTGAGGGACATGAAGTCTCCGTGAAGAAATGTCCCGTCAAGAAAGGTGAAGTGCATTACCACCATTCGCTCACATGGCATGGTTCGCATGCGAATAAGAGTGGCCGCCACCGTCGTGCGATCGCGTTGCACTACATGACGGAAGAGACTCACTACGTCGCGTCTGGCGATCATCCGATGAAGGAATTCGTGACCGTGGCTGATGGTGAACTGCTCCAAGGCGAGCACTTCCCATTGGTGTGGGAGCGAAACCGAACAGGATAGGGTGCGAGGCAATTTTCGATACGTCCGGTATGCAGACGTCTGACTTGCTCGCCAACAAGCACCACGATGATCGCTTACAATGATCAGGATAAAACGCTTTGCTTCACTCCGCTCAACGGACCGGCTGTAACTTGGACAGTTCGGCTTATGGCAGCTGGACAGCAGTTTGGAGCTGAAGACGCTGACATTGACGTTGGGGACGACTCTCCTTGGCAGCTTCGAATCAGATTTCGTGCCATCAAATTGACTTGGTTGATTGGGGCTGAAGTCGACGAGAGCACGGGCCTACTTTCACTGCGTTCAACTTTAGAGAATCATGGGCATACGGCGATTGCGTTGGGGAAGGTCTGGCCGTTTTGCGCTGCCACTCTACCTCTGACCTCGAAGGCGGTGTTTCTCCCCGGTTTGTCCGGACAGAATGAGCGGTCTGTCGTGCGGGTGAGACAAGAAGACGCGCCCCTTTGCAGCAAAGTGAAGACGCAGTATTTCGACCCTACGGGGCCGACTGCGATTCAGGTGGGTTTCACGTCGTTCCTGCGCTCCAACACAGAGGTCGATCATCGATTGGAAGATGGGGTGCATGATGTTGAGGCGCATGCGGATTTTGCGGGTTGGCAATTAGCATCCGTTACTTCAACTCCAGTGGAAACTTTCACGTTGCAGATCGGCACAGATCCGCATTCGCAGCTTGAGAGTTGGGCTACATTGGCGGCGCCTGAAGTGAATCCGCGCCAGTGGTCATCGCCTCCGATCGGTTGGCTGGGCTGGACGTGGGTCGATAGTTACAATGTGGAAAATTACCAGGAGGTGGTGCTGCGTAATTGTGCGGCGATCAATCGCCGGTTGGCTGGGTTTGGTTTTGATTTCGTCTGGGTGAGTATTGGTAATCTGGCCGGAGGAAAACCGGGTGCCTGGAACAGCTGGAACGAAACGAACTTTCCTCATGGCCCGGAGTATCTCGTTGAGCGTCTGCGTGAGCATGGACTAAAGTTAGGATTGTGGTGCGGTCCTTTCTGGGTGTCTTCCGATTCACCGGAGCAGATGGGGGAATTGGAGGGGGCGTTGCTGCGGAATCCTGACGGGTCCCTGCTCGTGAGTCTCGAACATTGGAACTACGGAGATGCGGCCCAACTGCCGAAGGCGAATCGCCCTTGTCTCTATGCTTTGGATCCCACACATCCAAAGGCATTGGAGTTTATTGAGCGGTCCTTTTCCGTGAATCGTGAACGTGGAATACGCTACTACATGATTGATTTTCTCTATGCTGGGGCGGGAAACTTGAATCATCCGGGACCACTCGCGGGTTCGGTTCACGCTCCTTTGGCCGATGCGGAAATCGTTCCCGGTCCGGAGGCTTTTCAAACGGCGCTGAAAGTGATTCGCAAAGCTGTGGGGCCTGACACGTATCTCTTAGCCAGCACTGGACCGACTCTGCATACGGCTGGGGTGGTCGATGGGATACGCACGGGCAACGATTTTGGAGAGGGACGATCGATTGCGAAGGAGAGCTTCTTTTATCCGGCCAGCTATGTGATTAACAGCTCTTCGTTCTGGACGGGATGCTTACCTGCTTTGCGCAATCAAGCTGCGGCTTATTACACACACCGTCGGCTCTATCTGAACGATTCGGGCAACGTGCTGACGGTGGACAAACCGTTGCCGCTCTCCGATGCCCAATTACACGCAACGATTCATGCCATGAGTGGTGGTCCTTCGATGATGGGAGACGACATCGATCGCATGGCGGACGAGCGATTGGCGTTGATTAAGAAAACCCTGCCTCGATCATCTGACGTCGCAGTGCCGGTCGATCTCTTTGATGCGCCGCTGCCTGATCATCCGAAGGTGTTCCTTCGTCGCGTGAAGAAGGAGTGGGGGAGTTTTGATGTCGTCGCGGTATATAATTTCTCTGCCGAAACCCTGCACCTGCCGCTTGTCTTGTCCGGGCTAGGGTTGGACATGGATCAAGACTATCTGGTTTGGGAATTCTGGAATGAACGCTACATCGGGCGTATTCGTGAGCAGCTCGATGCTCAGGTGCCACCCGGAACTGTGAAGGTATACCGAATCGTGCGTGATGGTGGACAGCCGGTTTTGCTCGGCACCGATATGCATGTGCTCATGGGAGAGATGGAGGTCACGTCATGTGAATGGGATGGAACGACACGGACATTCAGTGGCCATGCGATTCGACCAGTTGGCGAAAAGGGGAGCATCTTCATCCATGCGCCCAACAATGTGAGCATGGCCAATCCTCGCGGGCATTGGATTGCCAAGGATGGTCGTGATCAGAGTTTGATCATCCGGTGCGCACTGGACTTCAGCGAAGGCTCAGCCGACTGGAGCGTGAGTTTCGCGGATTTGTAATTCCGTCTGCTTTTATGCTTTCGTGGCCAATGCCCTAGTCTGCGCTTCCGTAAACAGATTCGCGACCTGATACCACACCTTCTGCGAAAGCACGTCGTCGGCTGCTTTCACGGTGCCGATGATGTGTTCCGGTTTCTTCACACCAGCAATTGCACTGGTGATCGCGGGGTTGGTGAGTGTCCAGCGCATCGCGAGCTGAGCCACAGTCAGGTCGTGATCTGCGGCGATCTCTTTGGCTTTATCAATGGCCTCGACCATGATGCGAAGCCCTTCGCCTCGGAAGAGAGGGCCATTGGCACGGGTGCCATCGATCGTAGAATCGGCGGTATATTTGCCTCCGAGAAGACCACGGAAGAGCGGTGAGAAATTGATCACGCCGATGTTGTGATTTAAGCAGTAGGGTAGCTCGCGTGCCTCGATCCCGCGATCGAGTAGGCTGTAGGCAGGTTGCAGACAGCTCACCTCAAAGTGTGAGCGATAGAGATCCATTTGCTCGGGGTTGAGATTGCTGACTCCAAAGTAGCGAACCTTGCCGTCGGACTTCAATTTATGAAATGCTCTCGCCACTTCATCTGGGCGGGTAATCGCATCCCACGCGTGGATTTGATAGAGATCGATATGATCGGTTTGGAGACGGTTCAGCGAATCTTCGCAGGCCCGCAAAATGTATTCGTAAGTCGTATCGGGATGGCGACCACATGGCTCGGTGAACTTCCAGAAAAACTTGGTCGCGATGGTGAACTTGTCCCGCAGTCCGTCGCGTTTCATCAGGATACCCAGCTGCTCTTCAGCGTAGCCGTCGCCATACGCATCGGCGGTATCGAGGAAGTTGACGCCATGATCAATAGCGGCGTGCACCGATTGCTGCCATGGCTCCAAAGCGATTTCGCCCCAAAAGGAGGGACTCAATTGCCAGCAGCCAAAACAGATGCGGGAAACGTGAAGATCGGTGTTACCAAGTTGGGTGTATTTCATGGTGATATAAATTGTAACCTGCCAGTCAAATTGAGCGAGATCCGTTTCCGAAGAGTCGAGCAGATGACATGATAACTCTTGGACACAGCCAAGATTGTGAGCTTAGGTGCGTCATGCGATTGTTGCTGATTGGAGGCTCCGTATTCTTGGGTCGCGCCTTGGCCGATGCCGCCATGGCACGAGGGCATGAGGTCTCGATACTCAACCGCGGAAAAAGCTCTGCGACTGTGCCGGAAGGAGTCGAGCATCTCAAAGCGGATCGCGATGAGAGTTTGGCTATTCTGAGGGGGAGAGCATGGGATGCGGTGATCGATACTTGTGCGTATTTCCCGAGGCAGGTCCGCGAGCTCTTGGAGGCTCTGGAGGACAGCATACACTATACCTTTATCTCATCCGTATCCGCTCACGCGGATCTTTCTCAATCAGGATTGGACGAAGAGTCTTCCTTATTCGAACCCATGGGAGACGAGGTGACGGAAGTGACGAAGGATACCTATGGCCCGCTGAAATCTGCCTGTGAGCAGGTCGTAGATCAGTCGGGGATGGCCGCATTAATTATCCGACCAGGTGTAATCGCAGGTCCCAATGATCCCACGGGACGTTTCGGCTATTGGGTGCGGAGAATGGCGGCAACAGGTCGCTTCGTCGCTCCGGGTGATGGGGGTGCTCCGTTGCAGATTATCGACGTGCGCGATCTGGCAGAGTGGATTGTAAGACTGGTCGAAGGCCAAGCCACCGGATTCTTCAATGCGGTCGGTCCTTGTCGTCCGATTACGTTTCGCGACTTCATCAAAACAGGTGTCAAAGAGTTGGGAGATAGAGCGCAACCTTGCTGGATCCTCGATGAAACCTTGGCCAGTCATGGCATCGAAGGTTGGGAGAAGTTACCGCTTTGGTTGCCTCCGGCTAGAGGAAAGGCTCCTCGTCTTTTTGAAATCAACGGACAGAAAGCGTGGGAGGCTGGATTGGTGAATCGTCCTCTAGCCGACACGATTAGAGATGTGAGTGAATATGAGAGTTCTTTGCATGAGCCGGTATCAATTGGGATGACTCGCGAAGAAGAAGCTAAGGTCTTAGAGGCTTAGCAAGGCAGAGAGCGGATCAAGCTTTTGTGGCGACCCAGAAGCGGCATTCGTCGGAGAAATCGCGGACTTTACGTGGCTCGCGGGCGACGTTGCGGCGCATCGTATCGAAGGTGTGATTCCAGCCGGTGGCCTTTAAATCTTCAAGGATTTCTCCGCGTTCTGGGAGGTGCATGAAGGTGCGTCCAATTTCCTTATCCTCATAATAGCGGTCGCCGAATTCGCGCAGGATCGGATCCTCTTTTCCTTTGGCCCAACGCATGGCTTCCAAACGCCAGATGACCTGTTCCTCCTTAGAATCCTCGCGGTCATGAGTGGTGAACATGAGGGGAGCGCCGAGACGGCAGAAGTGATGGAGAGCTCGCAAGGCGCGACGTCGGTTGCGTCGCAAGGGGATTTGCATGAGGCCGTTGAACATGAAGAGGACGCCATCGAAGTGGGCATCTTCGAGGATTTTACATTTCTCGAGTTGGGTGGCATCGGCGTGAAAAAAGCCGACATCGGCCTCCTTTTCCATCGCAAGACTTTGAGCCTGCGCGAGCAACTCTTCAGCAAAATCAAACGCGTGGATATCGTGGTAGCCCGCTTCCCACAACGCCACCGCGACTCGACCTGCGCCACAACCGGCTTCAAGGAGTTGGGCGGATTTATTCGGGAAGAAGCGCTCGATCAGGATGCGTTCCGATTCCCAGAGTCCAATTCGGTGAGCGGCCTTGGTGTAGTGAACAACGGCGCGTAGGTCGTTGAAATCTCCGCGGACGATCTTTTTCGAAACCTTGCTCATGGCGCTAGTCTACTTGTTCGCAGGCTTAGTCCACTCGGCGATATACATCCCATTTCCGTTGATGGCTTCGGGGCGGATGAATAGGCCGTGGCCTTCTGTGGATTCGGTTCCTTCGAGCATGAGTGGGCTTTGAGTCGGTATGAGCTCGGGATGAGCGGCAGTAAAGGCAGAGGCGACGGCGGTGGTTTCGCTGCGAGTGAGCGTGCAGACGGCGTAGATCAGGCGTCCGCCTGATTTGAGCGAACCGGCGACATTTTTGAGCATTTCGAGTTGGACTTTGGCTAGCTCATGCACGTCGTCCATCGTAGTAGTCCAACGCGCGTGGGGATTGCGTTGCCAAGTGCCCACACCACTGCAGGGCGCATCGATGAGGATGCCGTCGAATTTGGTTTTGTTCGGGAGGCGAGCAGAACCATCCCAAAGCTTGCTGCGATGATTGTAGAGTTGCGCGCGGGTGGAGCGTTTCTTGAAACCTTGGAGACGTTTCTCGGAGCGATCTGTCACCCAGATCAGTCCCTTGTTATTCATCATATCGGCGAGATGTAGAGTCTTGCCGCCTTCACCTGCGCAGGCATCCCACCACGTTTGCCCAGCCGAAGGTAGACACGCGAGGCCGACGAGTTGCGATGTGAGATCTTGAATTTCGAAATGGCCTTCGTGGAACTGAGGCGTGCGAAATAGATCTTTTTCGCCTTTGTAGCACACTGCATCCGCCGCGAAATCGCTGAGCTCACATTTGCCGAGGATCTCGGCGAGTTTGCCGGCTTTCCCGGGACGGGCGCGGAGCCAGAGAGCCGGTAGTCGCTGGATTTGGCGCAAGTATTCGGGCGTGACCTCCATCTCATTTGCGAGCCACGCGGGAACTGCGCGCACCGCGAGTGCCTCGGCTTTGATCGCCTTGGGGTTGTGCTTAAATCGTGCGTCCAGATTGAGAGCGTGTTCGGCTTGGGTCTGCTTCGAAGCCTTGGGATCGACCCAATTCTTCCAGCGAAAATAGACAAAGACGCCTTGGCTGACGGCGCGGCGCAATTGGGGCGCCATATACTTGTGTCCGTAAAAATAGCGGCGCAGGGCAGCATCGGCAGGCATTTGAGGCGCGACATCGGCCAGAACGCGCGCGATGTGATTGAGAGTGGTGTTATCCGGCATGTGTTGCCACCACCTAGGACACTAAGAGCGCGAAGCACAAACCCGGAAAGTAAATGAGTTGTCGTCAGGGCTTTAAGTTTGTGAGCTTTGTCCTCCAATAACTATGTCCTCAGACCTTACGCCTCTCTGTTACTGTTCGAAACTCTTTATCCCTCACCGAGGCGATTGCCGCGAGTGCTGAGGGACCCCGCGTCGGGCAGACGGTAGCAGATGCGCTGGTGAAGGATCTCTGTTCGAACGTCAAGATTGCTACGGATGAATCGGCCTCAGGCTCCTTATCGCGTGTTCTGAAAATCGCTATGTCGGATGACTCCACTGAAGTAGACCTCTCAGGATTGGCCGAAGGCACTGAGTGGATGTATTTCAAGTTGAATGAGCAGGGCGGTGGCGAGTTGATCGCCTCACGGACGCACCTTATCTATACCTTGTTCTGTCACATTCGGGATAATTGCTTTCGTGTCATCTGCTGCTAAAGAAGCAGGTTGCGCAGCAGTTGGACGAAATCGCCTGAACTAGCCGCGCTTCTTCCAGTGCTTTTCCTTTTTAAGCTCAAGGGGCTTGGCTTCGATTTGGACTCCGGCGACGGCGGAGTGGGCACGGATTTCCTGGAAGGTAGCGCCACTGACTTTCCACGAGAGGGCATTGCTCACGTCGGCGACCGAGGCGACGCGATCCTCGAAGAGGAATCCGAGGCTGATTTGCGTGCTACCCGATTGGCCGTCGAGCTTGCCTCGAAGGAATGTGAAAAACTCAGGGAGCTGCTCATGATCAGGGTGGAGCAGCCAGATGATGCGGCGGACGTTGCTGGCAATGTAATTGTCCAGCGAGAGGCATTCGCGGACATTGATCCGCGCTCCGTCGTTGCCGACGATGATGTTGCCCTGCACGAGAACCGGAGCCTCGGCGATGAGGCTCTCGCCATAGTTTTCGAACGCGTCGGCAAACATGTTGAGCGCCACTGAGGCCTTACGAGTAGCAATCGTGAACATAGCCCATGGACGATTGTCCTTTTTCGATAAGCGTTTGGTTATGCTCCCTGCAATTCCGCAAAGACGGAAGTCTTCGCGATCTTCGAGGGCGGTTAGCACATCGACGGGGTAGGTGTCGATCGCCTCAGCCAATCCTTGGTAGGCATTCATCGGATGGCCGGAGACGTAGAAACCAAGGAGTTCTTTTTCTAAGGTGAACTTTTCCGCCGGAGTGAAATCGTCTTCTGATTTTGAAAGTTCGATTTTGGATTTTGGATTGTCGGCTGCTGCTGGTTCTGGCTCGGCGAGCATGTCGAGAAACGTATTTTGCCCTGCGGCTTTGTCGCGAGCGGCAGCGGCGGCGGTGGCGAGTGCGGCGTCGATACTTTCATAGAGCGCCTTGCGTGAGGCTCCACAAAAATCGAAGCCCCCTGTTTTGATGAGATGTTCAAGCACGCGCTTGTTCAGCGCCCGTGCATCCACGCGTGTGATGAAATCTTCAAAATCGGCGAACGCTCCATTGGCCTCACGTTCTTCGATGATCTTCTGAGCGGCTTGTGCGCCTACGCCCTTGATGCCGGCGAGTCCAAAGCGAATCCGTGCGCCGACCGGGGTAAACATTTCGCGCGATTCGTTCACGTCGGGGCCCAGCACGGTCATGCCCATCGATTCACATTCGGCCACGAAGTGGGAGACTTTGTCGGCGTTGCCCAGTTCAGCGCTGAGCATGGCAGCCATGAACTGCACGGGATAGTTGGCCTTCAGATAACCGGTTTGGTAACTGAGCACGGCATAGGCCGCGGAGTGAGATTTGTTGAATCCGTAACCGGCGAACTTGTTGAGAATATCGAAGATCGAATCGGCCGTCTTGGCGTCGATATCGTTTACAGTCTTCGCACCTTCGACGAACTTGATGCGCTCCTTCGCCATCGCCTCGACATCCTTTTTCCCCATGGCGCGTCGCAGCATATCCGCACCACCTAGCGTGTAGCCGGCGATGACTTTAGCGGACTCCATCACCTGTTCCTGGTAGACCATCACGCCGTAGGTTTCGCGGCAGACGTCTTCGAGGAGTTTGTGCGGGAACTTAACGGTGCTAGGATCCTTTTTTCCGTTAATGTAATCGGGAATCCATTCCATCGGGCCGGGTCGATAGAGGGCGATGAGAGCGACGATTTCGTCGATTGAGGAAAGTCCAATCTGGCGGCAAAGGTTCTGCATGCCGCCGGATTCCAATTGGAATACTCCGGTAGTCTTTCCGGAGTTGAGCAGCTCGTAGGTGACGGTGTCTTCGAAGCCGACTTCCTCGATATCAAATTTGGGATCAGCAGTGAGTCGGATGTTCTGCACGGCATCGTCGATCACCGTGAGAGTCTTCAGTCCAAGAAAATCCATCTTCAGGAGGCCGAGCTTATCGACCGCCTTCATGGAGAATTGCACGGTTACGTCCCCTTCCTGCGTTGTGAGAGGCACGTAGTTCTCAAGCGGTTCGTCAGTGATGATGATACCGGCAGCGTGTTTGCCGGTGTTGCGCACCATGCCTTCGAGCACGAGGCCTTGATCGTAGATTTTTTTGGCGACAGGATTGCGATCAACCTCGGTCTTAAATTCGGCGGATTTTTTGTAGGAATCTTCCAGTGAGATGTTGAGCTCATCGGGGATCATCTTCGCGAGACGATCCGCTTCTGCGAAGGGGAGGTCGTGCACGCGAGAGACATCACGCATGACCATTTTAGCTCCCATGGTGCCGTAGGTGATGATGTTGGCCACGCAGTCGTTGCCGTATTTCTGCCTCACGTAATCGATCACGTCGGCGCGACGTCGCATGCAGAAATCGATATCGAAATCGGGCGGGGAGACACGTTCCGGATTGAGAAAGCGTTCGAAGAGGAGCTTGAAACGCAATGGATCAAGATTGGTGATCTTGAGAAGGTAGGCGACGAGACACCCCGCGCCGGAGCCGCGACCCGGCCCGACAGGAATCTCCTGCTTCCGTGCCCAGTCGATGAAATCCCACACGACGAGGAAGTAGTCTTCAAAGCCGGTTTTACTGATAATCGAGAGCTCATAGTCAACGCGCTCACAGAGGATTATGGCTTGTTCAGGATCCTCCGCTTTTTCCGGCGCATTGTAATCCATGCCATAGCGTTCTTTCAGGCCCTCGACACAAAGGTGTTTGAGATAATCGGTGCCTGATAGCGTGATTTCGGCGGGGATGGGGTATTTGGGATAGCGCTCACTACCTTTGGGAAATGGGATCTCGAGATCGCACATTTCGGCGACGAGTTCAGTGTTGGTTAGTGACCCAGGGATTTCTCCAAATAGCGCATCCATCTCATCGTAGGATTTGAGATAGAATTGGTCGCCCGTGAACTTCATGCGGTTCTCATCAGCGACCTTGGATCCAGTCTGAATGCAAAGCATGGAATCGTGAGGTCCAGAATCGGAGGCCTGCACGTAATGGACGTCGTTGGTCGCGATTACTTTGAGATTAAACTCTTTCGCGAGTTTGAGCAGCCCGGGAATGATCTTCTTCTGCTCAGGGATGCCGTGGTCTTGAATTTCGACGAAATAGTTTTCACGTCCGAAGATATCGATGAATTTAGCACAGGCGGCTCGAGCTTCTTCCCAGCGATCATGCCTGAGGTGCTGCGGAATCAGCGAAGCGAGACAGCCCGTGAAGCCGATCAACCCATCGGCATACTGGGCGAGCGTCTCTATATCGGTGCGCGGTTTATAGTAAAACCCCTTCAAATGCGCGTCGGACACCAGTTTGAGGAGATTTTGGTAACCCGTGAGGTTGCGCGCGAGCAGGCCGAGGTGGAAGAGGGTCTTGCCGTCGTCGGATCGGCCGTGCTTTTCAAGGCGCGAGGTCTGCACGAGGTAGAGTTCGCAGCCGATTAGGGGTTTCACGCCGGCGCTTTTGGCCGCGTTGTAGAAGGAAATAGCCCCGAAAAGGTTGCCATGATCGGTCAACGCGAGGGCGGGCATGTTGAGATCGACCGCACGTTGCATCAGACAGTCTATCCGGCAGGCCCCATCGAGTAGGCTATAGTCGGTATGGACGTGGAGATGAACGAAGTTTTTGTCAGTCGCAGGCACAGGCTATTCAGCCAAGCCTTCCACGCATTGCTCGCAAGGTCTAATGGGCGAGAAGAGGGCAAAATGAGGCGATATTTCACCTGTGTAAAAAAGCCATTGACGGGGGCAGTTCAGACTGGCTTGCTGTTGGGCTTTTCCCTTTCAGATCCGTATCTACACATGTCTATCGAAATCAATATACGCAAAAATGAGCCCATTGATCGCGCCATCCGTCGCCTCAAAAAGAAGCTCGAACGCGAAAATGTGATCAAAGATGTGCGCTTCAAGCGCTACTTTGAAAAGCCCTGCGAAACAAAGCGCCGTAAGAACAAGGTGGCCGCCTTCACGCAGATGCTTCGCAATCGCCACGCTGAGTAATCCAGCCGGACTGATGTCCTAATTTTTCAACCGCATCCACTTGGGTGCGGTTTTTTCGTGCAACCTGCTGGCAAATAAGTTCGTGATACTAGACGCATCGTGAAACCGACTTTCTCTCTTTCCACCTGCTGGTGTTCCCACCGTCACACCGACGGCTAAGAAATGCTCAGCGAAATAGCCGATCTGGGCTTTTCGCATGTCGAGTTGAGTCATGGTATCCGCATCACTCTCGTGCCGGGTATATTGCAGGCGCTGGAAGAGGGGATCATCAAAGTCGGCACCACGCATAATTTCTGCCCGTTACCGACAGGCGTGAATAGCGCGGCGCCCAATCTTTATGAGCCTTCAGCGACCGATCATCGCGAATACGATCAATGGCTGCGCTACACCAAGCGCTCGATAGATTTTTCAGCGCAAGTGGGCGCGAAGGTAATGGTCACTCATCTAGAAAGCGCGGAATTCTTCTGGTTCAATCCGCGCGATAAGCTGCGGAAGTTCATCAAATCGCATCCGGACCTGCCAATACCCAGCGATCCGAAATATCAGGATGTGCTCAAGAAGTGTCTCGATAAGATGCGCAAGAAGATGGTGCCATTCTGGGAACAGACTCAAAAGAGCGTGGCGGAGGTCTTCGCTTATGCGTCGGAAAAGGGAGTTAAGTTTGGTTTCGAAAATCGCGAGAGCTTCACCGAATTGCCGCTCGATGCTGACTATTTTGACTTTGTCGCGAGCTTCCCCGAAGGGGCTCCCGCAGGGTATTGGCACGATACCGGCCACGCTGCGATTAAAGAACGGTTGGGTTTGCTCAATCATGAAGAGCATCTCAACAAACTCGCGCCGCACTTACTCGGATTTCATCTGCACGATGTGAGCGATGAGGGGAAGGACCACCAACCCGTCGGAGAAGGTGAAATTGATTTCTGGATGATCAGCCGACTTTGGAAACCCGAGCACCTAATCGTGCTGGAGCTCAGTCCGAGACTAGAAGTCGAAGAGGTTGTGCAATCCAAGGAGCGCATTGAAGCGCTGCTGCCCGCTTAAGTTTTTAACTGTTTGACGAGAAGCTCGCGCACCCAGCGGCGGTGGGGACCTGAGAGAGTGAGCGATTCGATTTCGTCGCGTGGCACCCAAATAAGTTCGTCCGATTTCGGGATTCGGCTCGATGCGACCTGATAAATCATTTCCGTGATTCGATAACGCGTGATGCTGCGGCGTTTCTTGGCGATCAGCGTCAAAGTTTTGGCGTCGGCCGGCGCGAGCCCGATCTGCTCGAAGGTGGGCAGCTCGTGGAGATGGGCTAGACGCTTGGCATCGCCGGAAGTGCGGTGAAGGATCACGCGGCCACGTTGTTCGCACCAAGCACGATCCACGGTGACTTTTTCGATCTTTTTCGTGACGAGTCGCGGATAGACTTCAGGTGTTTCCTGCTGATCCGCGACACAGAGTTTTTGCACAGGGCAAGCTGAGCAGAGTGGATTGCGTCGCGCGCAAACGGTGGCGCCTAGTTCCATCATCGCTTGATTGTGATCCCCGGGTTTCTTGCGGTTTATGAGGGCATCGGCGAGTCCGGTGTAAGCTTTGGCGGCGGTGCTGCCATCGCGGTATTCCGTTTCGTCGGCCGTGAGTCTTGCGAGAATGCGCACGACGTTGCCATCGACGACGGCGGCGGGAACGCGGAATGAAATGCTGGTAATCGCGGCGGCGGTGTAGGGTCCGATTCCGGGGAGCGCGAGCCAGTCATCGACTGTCTGCGGTGGCTGAGGAAATGCGACGATGGCATGCGCGAGGGCGTGTAATCGTCTGGCGCGTGAATAGTAACCGAGGCCTTCCCAGATTTTGAGCACTTGGGATTCTGGCGCGGCAGCCAGTGTGGCGAAATCCGGAAGCGTATCCATCCAGCGTGCAAAATAAGGGAGCACGGTTTTCACCTGCGTTTGCTGCAGCATGAACTCGCTCACGACTGTTTTGTAGAGCGAAGGCTGATCCCGCCAAGGTAGCGATCGGGCATTTTTTCGATACCACTTGAGGAGAGCCGTGCGGAAGGTCTGCTGTTTCGAAATCAGTTGGGAGGTATCCGGCACGAGAAACGCAAATAGACAGAAAAGAACGGAAGTGGAAAGAGGGCATTTTCTCTTTGTGATTTCGGGCGATATTGCGGCTAATGCCAGCCATGCCCAAGCAGTCCTACGACGATGACAAAGCTCCTAAGAAAATCAGCACCTATACGATCAAGCTCGATCAGGAGCAGATCGATAAACTGCGTGGTATTTGCGAGGCGCGAGGATGGACCCCGTTCGACGTCGCCTACACGCACTACGCCTTCAAAGCCGAAGCGCTGAAACTGAACATCTCCGCTTACAACAGCGGGAAGGTGCTGATCGTGGGCAAGGGCACGGAGGACTTCGTTTCGAATACGTTGGAGCCGGAAATCACCGGTGCCCCTAAACTCGGTTACGACAAAGTGCTGCATCCCGATTGGTTTGAATCTCACGCCGGTTTAGACGAAAGCGGTAAGGGTGACTTTTTCGGGCCAATTATTGCAGCAACAGTGATTGCAGATCGCGATGCGATTGAGGCCTGGCGCAAAGCGGGCGCCCAGGATTCCAAGAAGATCACCGACAAAAAGATCATCGAACTGGATAAGATCATTCGCAGCACGAAGGGAGCGGCTGTAAAAACGTGTTCATGTGGCATGCCTCGTTACAACGAGTTGATGGCGCGACCTCGCGCGAATCTGAACAGCTTGCTCGCGTGGGTGCACGGCATCGCGTTGATGCAAGCGCTGGAAGAAAAACCGGTTGAATGGGGGCTGCTGGATCAATTCAGCAAGCAACCGCTCGTGCAGCGTGAGTTGAAGCGGAAGGGTCTGAAGAACTTCGATCTACGGATGCGCACGAAAGCGGAAGAAGATCCGGTGGTCGCGGCGGCATCGATTGTGGCCCGCGCTGAATATGTGCGGCAGATGCACACGCTCTCCAAAAAGTTTGGCGATACTCTGCAAAAGGGAGCCGGACCTTTGGTGAAAAAACAGGCTCACGAGATCATCGAGAAATTCGGCGCCCGCGCGCTCGGTGATTTCGCGAAACTGCATTTTCGCACGGCCTACGAAGTCGTTTCTGATGCGGGTAAACTAGATGAGTTACCGCTCAAACCACCTGGCCCTAAGGTGTCATGGAGATAAGCGAGGTTTCTGATATCTTTCCCATTTGCGTAATTAATGCCTAAACGTCGTCAGCTTCGTTCTTTTGATCTCAAGCGTCTCGCTACGTTTGAGAGTCTGATTGGCGTCGATGAAGCGGGGCGGGGGGCATTGGCCGGACCGGTGGTCGCGGGCGCAGTGCTGGTGAATAAGGAGTTTCTGGAAAGCCGATGGGCATTGGCGAATGCGAAACGAATCAACGATTCGAAACTGCTCACGTTGGCTGAGCGCGATGCGTTGTGGTTCGATTTCGAGACCCTCGCTGCGCAAGGACAGATTCACGCGAATTACGGAATCGCTGATGTCGATGAGATTGAGAAACACAATATCCTCGGCGCGACCAAGCTGGCGATGCGACGTGCGCTCGAAGGGATTTACCCGCCGTCAGCGTTTGAGCAAAAGACTGAGCCGGATCTGTTTTCCACGCCCGAGGATATTGAGAATTTTGAACCCACCATATCGGCTCACATCATTGTGGACGGGTTAGCGCTGCGTAACTTTCCCTATCCGCACACGGGCGTGGTGAAAGGCGATTCGCGGTCGCTCTGTATAGCGATGGCCTCGATCATCGCGAAGGTGACGCGGGATCGATTGATGGTGGAGATGGATTCGGTGCATCCCGGATACAACTTCGCGCAACATAAAGGTTACGGCACGGATGTGCACCGCGAGGCCTTGCTGCGGATTGGCCGTTGCCCTCAGCACCGTGAGGTCTTCTTGCGGAAGATTTTCGCCAAGCGGGTAGATCCGGACCAGGTAGACTTTTTGGATGAACCGGCAGACAAATCCTCGTGAAGATCGCAGGCGACGTTGACCGCACGGCGTAGGTTGTTCAGAAAAATCACGATGCCTCCGAAGAAACATTCCTCACTCGACCGCGTCCTTGGCCGCCTCGATAGGTTAGATTCGGTGAACTTGACTAATCTCGTGCAACGCCTCGCGAAGGAACGTGGCCTGTTTGAAGATATCTTTAACGCCCTGCAAGAGGGTGTGCTGGTCGTCACGATTGATGGTGAAATCGAATACGCCAATGCGGCGGCGCATCATTTGATCGGTCTCGGCGATGATGAGCTGGTCGGAGAAATTTTGTGGCGATTGGTGCCTGGATTAGAGCCTTCGCTCGACGCGTCTCTGGATGACGAGGCGACGATGCCGGTGATGACGCGTGAATTTGAGCTCACCTATCCCGAGCCGCGCACGGTGCGACTCTACATGGTGCCTTTTCACGGGGATCATCACTCAGGTGGACGTCGATTTGCGGTGATCCTATCCGATATCACGCGGGATAAACAAAGCACAGAAGAGCGCATCGAAAACGAGCGCACTTCCTCGGTGTTGTTGCTCGCGGCGGGCGTTGCTCACGAATTGGGCAACCCACTCAACTCGCTCACGATTCATCTCCAACTGATCAACCGAAAGTTGAAGAAGCTGAAGGCCAGCAAGGAGATTGATTCGGTCGCTGATTCGATTCGAATTTGCGAAGGCGAAGTGCAGCGGCTCGATGGGATCATCAGTAATTTTCTCGAAGCGATTCGCCCGCAGACTCCGGACTTGGCCGCCACGAAACTCACGGAAGTGCTCGGCGAGGTGCTCTCGTTTCAACAGCACGAGTTGGAAGATCGAGGTGTCCAAGTGGAGGCGGAGACACCTGACGATTTACCTATCGTGATGGCGGATCGTAATCAGGTGAAACAGGTGTTTTTTAATCTGATAAAAAATGCGATGGAAGCGATGCAACCGGGTGGTGAGTTGCATATTAAATCACGAGCCGATGATGAAATGGTTTACCTTGCTTTTGGTGATAGCGGGGAAGGGATCAAGCAGGAGGAATTGACGCGACTTTTTCAGCCTTACCACACGACAAAGGAAGGCGGCAACGGACTCGGTTTAATGGTGGTGCAACGCATCATGCGCGAGCATGGCGGCCAGATCGGCGTGGAGAGTAAGGAAGGGGTGGGCACTGTGGTCACGCTACAGTTCCCTCGAAAAGATCGCCGCGTGCGGATGCTGAAGAACTGAAGGTTTTTTTAATGTGTCCCAAATGTAGGGCGGGATCGCTGATCCCGCCTTCGACGATCAACCAACATTTTAAAGGCGGGATACGGCGATCCCGGCCAACATTTTCTAATTCTTATGAAACAATCTCTACCTCTCGAAGCTTCCTGGAAGTTAATGTATGGGGAGCCTAATTTAGGGCCGACCCAAGCCTGTTCGGCCATGCCTCTCGCAGAGCGTTGGATCGACGCGCAAGTGCCCGGCGAGGTGCATCTGGATTGCCAACGCGCGGGGCAAATCGAAGATCCTTTTTACGGACTCAATCACGATCACATCCGTTGGATGGAAGAGATGGATTGGTGGTATCGCACGGAATTCACGCCGCCAACACCGGGCGCGGGGCAACGATTGCATTTGAATTTCGAAGGCCTCGATACCTTCGCGACGATCTACCTCAATGGAGTCGAGGTCGGGAAACACCAGAACATGTTTACACCGCTGCGACTGGATGTGACGGATCTGGTGAAAGCAGGAGAGAGCAACCGGCTCGAAGTCTGTCTCGGAGCACCGCTGTTTCCGCCTGATCGACCGTCGCGCCAATCCGATGTGAAGGGGAACGGACAGATGACCCGTCTTCAGGCGCGCAAGGCTCAGTCGTGTTACGGTTGGAATATTTCCCCACGCTTGGTCACGACGGGTATTTGGAAACCCGTTACGTGGGTCCTCGTCGATCCGTTTGAAATCGACGATGTGCATGTGACGACGATTGCCTTGCACGACGATGGATCGGCAGAACTGGAAGCTCTGGTCGAGCTACAGCAGAATCATGGCACGCCGGATTCGGTGGAAGTAGATCTGATCGTGGCGGGACAATCACGCACCTTGACGATGGATGCGACCCCGAGTGGTGCTCGCGCCGTCGCGCGTTTCACCGTGGCCGATGCGAAGCTGTGGTGGCCGCATGATCATGGGGCGCAACCGCTCTACGATTGGAAGGCCACGTTGCGTCACGAGGGATCGGAACTCGATCAACGCGCTGGGCGTTTCGGTATTCGCACCGTGCGCTTGATCCAGAAGCCCGATGACGATGGTGGCATCTCCTTCGTCTTCGCGATTAATGGTAAGAGGATCTTTCTGAAGGGCATGAACTGGACGCCGGCAGATGGGAATTTTATTCGGGTCGATGAAGCGCGTTATGATCAACTGCTCACGATCGCGAAGGAGTCCAATATCAACGCGATGCGCGTGTGGGGCGGGGGAATTTATGAACTCGATTGCTTCTATGCGAAGTGCGATGAACTCGGCATCCTGATCACGCATGACTTCATGTATGCTTGTGGTTGTTATCCGCAGGATCTCGCATTTCTGGACGAGGCCCGTCGCGAGGCGGACTACCAGGTGAAACGATTGCGGCACTTCGCGTGCGTGATCGCGTGGTTCGGGGATAACGAAAACGATGTGCTCGCGGCCGAAAGTTTTGGCTATCCCGAGTATCGGCACAATCGACTCAGCAAGGAAGTGTTGCGCGATGCGGTGCACACACATGCGCCGCTGACGCCCTTTGTGCCGACCTCGCCTTATTCACCGCTGAATCCAAATCAAGGAATCGATCTGGAAGACGACTGTCACATCTGGGGGCACGGGTTTTCCTACAAATCAGATTTTTACGTGAAGCAGCATCCACGTATGGTGACGGAGATTGGGCATCTGAGTTTTCCCTCGCGCGAGGTGATCGAATCGTGGGTGCCGGGCGATAAGCTCTGGCCGATCTGGAACGAGGAATACCTCACGCATGGAGCGGATTGCAGCCGACTGGATCGGCAAGCTCGCTATCGTCAACATTGGGACAGCATCCGCGAGCGGGGTTGGGAAGAACCGACGGATCTCGATGACATCATTGGGAAGTCGCAACGTCTCCAAGGTGAGGCTTCAAAGTTCTGGATCGAATACTACGGCAACCAGCCAAATTGCTGGGGCATCTTTCTGTGGAATCTAGCGGATAGCTGGCCGCAAATGTCCGACGCTTACATCGCCCATCCATTCGCGCCCAAAGCGAGTCTCAATTACGTCAAAGAAGCCTACGCAGCTCTCAAACGTTGATCCATGTCAGAACAACGTCCATTGCAGCTCTACCTGCACTATTTCAATTACCGGTGGCGAGCTCGGAGCGAACGAAAATTCGATATCCATGATCTGATTGATGATGCTGCTAGATTGGGATTCAGCGGCGTCAATTTGGGGATCATGAATCTGCCCCATATTTTTGTGAAGAGTTCGGATCCGGCGTATCTCGCGGAAGTTCGTGCTCACATCGAAGAGTGCGATTTGGGTGTCGATACGGAAGTCAACGGCACGGAAGTCGAAGGGTTGACCAGAGATTTGCATATCACGCGTCACCTGGGTGCGGAATATTTGCGAACCTACACAGTGCCGTTAAAAGACGGCCGCGATCAGTCCGATGGCGCGGTGACCGGACTTTCAGCGGTCGCACCCTTAGCAGAAGAAATGGGCATCACGCTGCTACTCGAGAATCACGAGGATCTCACGGCAACTGAGGTGGCGACGGTTTTACATCGAATAAATCATCCTCGGGTGCAGGCGCTGTTTGATTACGGTAATTCCGCAATCTTCATGGAAGAACCCGCTGAATCGGTGCGCGTGCTCGGACGGTATTGTCGCAGTGCGCATTTGAAAGATCATGTGACGATTCCGTCAGGCGAGACCCCAGGAGTGGATGAACCGATGTGGCTTGGCGTTCCGCTTGGTGAAGGACATCTGCCCATCGTCGAAACGACGAAGGGATTGCAGGCGGCAGGAATGACACGTGTGTGTTTCGAAAACTGCTGGGCCTACGACACGACGTTCCGCGATCGTCGTGGAACGGGTGAGCTAGGTCGCGGAGTTTACGAGTTCAGAAAACCGCCGTATGATCCTCTGATCTGCGTTCCGGGGCATCGCGATACAAAGAATCTGGAGGGGCTGGATATGGCCCAAATCGAGGAAACGGTGATGCTCGATTCAACGCGGTGGTTGGAGCGAATTTTTCGGCAAGAGGAAATCACGCTCGAACGTCCGCTTCGAACCTAAGTGTTTGTTATGAGCACTTCGCGAGCGTAGAGGAAGACGCCGGCGGTCCAGCCGAGGAAGGGGGGCATTTTGTATTCGTCGGCGACGTCGAGCGCGCCGGTGATGCCGTTGTATTTTTCCCAGAGTTGGCCGGTCAATTCGAAATTGCGCGCACAGGTGCCGATGTATTTTTCGGCGAGTCGTTTGGCATCATCATGATAACCGTAGCGGTCGAGGCCCATGATGGCGACGGCCTGCATCGGTGGCCACGCGTTGGGGGCGTCCCACTGATACGTGTTAACGGAGGTGTTGCTGCCTTCCTCGCAGGTGATCAGGCCGTGATCGCCTTCGAGGAGGGGGAGATTGGCGACCATGCGAGCGGCTTGTTCGTCGGAGCAAAGACCGCTCCACATCGCCAGCCACGCGGCCGCAGAAACGACGGGACCGCGTTTGCCGTTGGACCAATCGTAATCGAAATAGAATCCCTGTTCATCGTCCCAGAGATAGCGATCGACTAGCTCTCGTCTGGCGGCGGCGCGTTTGAGCCAAAGCGCGACCTCGTCGGTGTTGCCCAGTTCGTTTTGCAGCTCGGCCATTGTGATTTCGAAATGGTAGAGCGCGGAGTTGGTATCGACGGGATTGAAGTCGGTGCAGCGTTGGTCGAAGCGTGGGGTGAAATCCCACACTTCGCATTCGGCCATCTTGTGGTGAAGGTAGCGTTGGCGCGCGATGGGCTCAGTGGGGATGTCGCTGAGTCGCGGTGCGATCAGCTCGCCGAAGTGATCAACAGTCGCGGGATCGGCGTGAGTGTAGGCGCGATTGAGGCCATTGGGCGCCATTCGGAGCGTCATCCAAAATGTGTATTCGCGAGCGAGAATCGGTAGAGTGCGTGCGAGCCAATCGCGATCTTGCGTGTGCTGATAAACATCTCGGCAGAGCATCGCGGAGACGGGGACTTGCGTGCGATTGAGCGCGACGCGGGTAGTCATGTTGGGCGCGTAGCCGAAGCGTTCGATCAGCGAGAGGACATTGTCGGCATTGTTGCGCGCCTGATCTATTTCGCCGGATCGGAGGAGGCCGAGATTGGTGAAATAGACGTCCCAATAAAAAAAGAGCCACATCATCGGATCGGTGGAAGGCACCGTGTGCGGATGGGGGAGGGAAATCTCTTTATCGGTATCGGCGCGCGATTCGCGATAGGTCTCGGCCCAATGGGTATCGATGTAGTGGCGGATAGCCTCGATGGATTCGGTGGATTGCACGGGGTGGGGTTTGAGGAGGGGAGGCGCGCGCGGCAAGCGAGAAGGACGACGGAGAAGGATGAGGCATGAACTTAGAAGGATGAAACGCTGAGGTGAGGGAGTAGATCCTCGCCAAATATTGACGTGCGCTCGGGGTATGATTCTTTCAGCGGCATGCCGATCCTCACCATCGTCCCACCCATGCCGGGTGCAGAGAAACGTTTTCAACCTTTCGTGGATTTCGTGGAGTCGTGCGGTTGGAAAACGGAGTTTGTGCAGATCGATTGGGCGGGGCCGCAACCCGCGTTCGGAGACACGACTGTGTTTTCTCAAGTCGGCGCTCAAACTATGGGTAAGGTAGTGATGGGGTTTTCACTCGGCGCTCTCTACTCACACTTGGGAGCCCTCCAGGCCAAACATCTGATTCTCGGATCAATCTCTCCGTTCTTTCTGGAGGACGATGACGAAGCACAACGCTGGATGCTCTCATATCGTGAGGGTAACGCCGCTATTCCCGCCGACGTGCTGGTAGGTGGGAAAGAGGATGAACAGATGCATCGGCGGGCCGAATCCGTGCGCGATTTTTACCAGCAACGATCTTACACCGTGGTCGATGAAGCCGATCATGAGCTGTGGCATCCTGACTATCTTGCAGCGATTGGCCAAGCGCTCGGGCGGCTGGAAAACTCGAATCGAGTTTAATCAGACTCTCTCAGATGGGCATTCTGTAATCTTGCGATCGAATGCGGTAAAACTCTTACTACTCGGGATGAAGGCTTTTTTGTTACTCGGTTGTCTGAACCCGGGTTGAGCATGATTTCGCGAGCACTTTTAATTTGGGTGGTGATGGCTGTCTTGGAAGTTTTCCAAGGGGTGCTGAGAGTGCGGTTGCTCAATCGGCACGTCGGTGATCGGCGAGCCCGGCAGTTGGGCGTGATCAGCGGATCGATCGTGAACTTTATCGTCGTCTGGCTGATGTTGCCTTGGTTGGGAGCCGAGTCGTCGAACGATCTCTGAGATGTAGGGCTGTTTTGGATCTGCCTCACACTACTCCTCGATCTTGCGGTGGGGCGATGGCTGTTTCGCTTTTCATGGGAACGAATCGCTCGCGATTTCAATCCTCGCGCAGGTGGCTGGTTAGCTGGAGGGATGCTCCTGCTGCTCTGTTTTCCTTGGCTCGCCGATTGGCTCCGTTGGTAAATAGAAAGGACGACCGCTTATCCGGTGAGGATGGGGCGGTCGTCCTGTTCTGGGGCTTACTTTTTCTTGTTGGCGGCGAGCTTGGCTTTGGCCGCTTGTTGCGACAGCAGTTGTGCTTGTTTCTGCTTATTCGAGGTGTCGTTTTTAGACTGTTTCTGCGAGGCCTGCTTCTGATTGGATTTGGGGGATCTATCGCCCATGGTATTTCCTTTGGTTGGATTGTTTCGCTGGTAGGCGAATTGATTCGCTCCGAGCGTGATGCGCTTATCCTCGAAACTCTCTACGTTTAGCAAGCCCGCTGATGGGGTGAGGATAAAATATTTTGGGTCTGAATTCTGCGGGAGTGCGGAGCGCTCCCCGATGGAACCGATTTGGCTTGGGGCAGGATTTGTCACAAAACTGTAAACGCAGAAAAATACTTCGAAATTTTGAACGAAACTGAACTGGGTGCGTCTTCCTCTGTGTAGTTAAAAGTTTTATTGCTGTTAGAAAGGGTCACCTAGGGGTAGGTGGCCCTTTTTGTGTTTAGACCCAATTAACCCTCAATACTCAGCGTGAGTTCGTGCGAATCGCTCGTGAGTGGAAGGGAGACGACGAGGCGGGCTTCTTCGGTCGCGGCGTGGCCATCATCCGTGTAGGGATTATGTGGTAGAACCGGCCAGTTGATCTGAGAAGATTCGGGCAGGGTTATTTTCCAATTGTGATGAGCGATGGAGGTCTGTCCGGTTTTCTCGCATTTGGCATCCGCAAGTTCAGCGGTGCTGCCATCAGAGAAACGGATCGGGCTTTCCGGATACGGAATAAAAGTCAGATGGGCGACGGCGGCGCGGCCGTCGGGAGCTGGTTTCACGAGGCGCGAGCTAATCGTAATCGATTTGTCGTCGACGATTTCAAACGCGAGCTCGGCGATGGCTCCGGCGGTGGTGATCGTCTGCATCCAACTACGAGCGGAAGGCTCTGCGATTTCGCAGGCGTCGGGGGTATAGGCGACGTCGATTACGGGTGCGAGGTCGGTATCTCGGCTCGCGCCGGTGGGTTTGAGGAGAGCGGTGTCACCTACGGTCATCGTGCTCCAGAGGGGTTGGATCTTGGTGTTGCCGCCGCCGAGGATGAGGCCGGAATCGCGATGGTAGATGCTGGCGAGATTCTGGCGGTCCTGAATGAACCGGCCGGGCCAGCGGGGAGCGCAATAGGCGGAGAGACTGACGATCCAGGGGTTTTCGCGGGCGATGAGTGAATCGTCGCCCATGCGAAAACGTGGTTCTTGCCTGGCGGTGTAGGTTAATTCGCCGTCGGTCGCGTTGAGGCAGTAATAGAGATAATCGACATCGACGACTTCCTTCTGATCGCGCGTGCGAACGATGGGCATTTGATGTGCGAGGAGGGCACGACCGGAATCGGAAAAGAAGAGGCCGGGGTGGATGTTGACCTGCTTAGGGAGGTAATGCGCGGTGCCGTCGGCGTCGCGTTTGAGGGTGAGCACTCCGTAGGGATTTCGCTCATCGACGGTCTCAATCATCACCCCATTCGGATACATGTAATTGAGATGGAAACGATTGCCACGTTCGATGGCGGGGAGGACGGACTCATCGTTACTGAGCATGTAATAGAGGCTCAGAGCCTCGATGTAGACGCGGTTATAAAGGACAACCGGGCCGACGTGCTCTGTCCACCAACCGTGGGGAGATTGGGCGGCCACGACGAGTTGCATGAACTCACGCGCTTGTTGCTGCCATTCGGAGCGATCAAATAACTCACCGGCGAGGAAAAGTGCTGTCGCGTGATGTGAGGGAATGTTGTGCACCCAAGGAATGACCTCGCCTTCTTTGAGCGCGGGGCGACCAGGAAGCGGGCCGGGGTAAATGTTGCTCTTGGAATTGAGTTCTGTGGCAGAGATTCCAGTGAATCCGAGCAGGAGTCCGTCTTCCCATTCCTTCCGCAAATCAGTGGGTAGCTCGTCTTTGATGAGCTTGTAGGTCATGATCCAACGAAGGTAGGTCCACGGTGTGTAGATTTGCCCCCAGTAAGAACCGTCTTTCTTGTCGAATCGCCACATGCCTTTTTCATCCAACTTCTTGGCGAGGTAGGCGCCTCCCTTGGCAATGACATCGAGGATTTTGGGATCGCGATAAATTGAGCTACCTTCGGTTTGGTAGAGCAGAGTGAGCGGCAGGATATCGTGCTGATCGCGATTGATCCACGGATCGGTGCCAAGGCGACCATCGGGTCTCACATTGGCGAGAGTTTCATCGAGATGGGACTCGAGATTGGAGATCAGAAACGCGCGCAATTCAGCGCGGTCGAGGGTCGCAGGGGAGGCGGACATGGAGCGGGATTTGAGCCGAAACGTTTTCGGTGGGCAATCATAACTGGGCTCAATCGCGGTTCATTCGGCAGAATAAGTTGGATGACGGATTTGCATCATGACTGAGCAACCGCATATTCCTAGCCGATGAGCGTTTCCCAAAATGATGATCTCGATGTCTTAGTGATTGGTGCGGGTATGGCCGGACTGACTGCGGCGAAAGAGTTGCAGACTGATGGGCTGCGGGTCGCGGTCGTGGATAAGGGGCGGGGAGTCGGGGGGCGGATGGCGACGCGGCGTTTTGGCGACGCAGTATTTGATCATGGTGCGCAATTCATCACGGGGCGTGATAATCGTTTTCTGAAATCTCTGAACGACTGGGAGACTGCGGGTTGTGCGATGGAATGGTGTCGTGGTTTCGATGGGAACGAGGATGGGCACATGCGTTGGCGTGGTGCCCCGGGGATGACAGGAATTGCGAAGAATATTGCCGCGGGATTGGATGTGCGTTTACAGCATCCGATCACGGCTCTGAAAAAAAGGACCGGAGGCTGGATTGCAGAGATAAAGGACGGAGTTTCTCTTTCTGCTCGCGCGTTAATTCAAACCGCTCCGGTGCCGCAAGCTCTCGCGATGTTTGATGCGGGAGGTTGGTCGCCGGACGCAGAATTGCGTCAACGTCTACAGGTGATTACTTACGAGCGTTGCTTGGTCGGGATGGCGTTGCTCAAAGATTCGTCGAAGCTGCCGCCTCCGGGTGGGGTTTCGGTGAAGGATGGTGGTCCGATTGCTTGGCTCGCTGACAATCATCAGAAAGGAATTTCGAACCACCCGGCGATTACGATCCACGCGACGCCAGAATATAGCTTGGCGAATTGGGACCGAGATCGTCTCGAGGTAGCCGCAGAGTTAATCGAGGCAGCGGCACCGTGGATTGGCTGTGAGGTGAAGGAGTTTAAGGCTCACGGCTGGAAATTTAGCCGACCTATCCATACGGATGAATGCGGTTGTCTGGTGGTGAATGAAGCTCCCGCTATGATCATGGCAGGCGATGCGTTTTCGGCACCACGAGTGGAGGGAGCAGCGCTTTCCGGCTGGGCTGCGGCAGGCAAGCTACGAGAGATGCGCGGATCAAGTTGACCGAAGAGGCTAGCTGATCATGAAATCGGTGGCTATTGCGCGGGCGGTTTCTCTCTAAGTATGATGGTTTGTGATTCGGTATGCCCTTCGGTTCGCAGTTCCACCTCGAGGGGAATGCGGCCAGAGATAACGCCCATACGTGAAATCATGGGTTCGAGTTCAACTGATTCGCCTGGTGCGAGTTTGGCCTGATCAGGCTGAGCGACGAAGTTACCTAAAGCGGAATTGAGCTCGCGAATTGATAGGATAAGTGGCGTGGTTCCTCTATTGGTAAACGTCACACGAAGTGCCAGAGGGGGCTGCTGACTACCGAGATTGCCGCGGCTAGGTCGGCCGGAGGGAACTCCGCCTTGATCAGGACCTCGTCCTTTGCCGGAGGTCCGAGGCTGGGGGCGCGAGCTGGTTTCCCTTTTCTGACGTGGTCCTTGGGCGTGACGAGGCACGGAATCGAGAGTCGCGATAGCTTGGATGCGGTTTTGAAAAAACTCGGTCGAACCGCTAAGAGCAACGTGGACTTGTGGGGCCACGAGACGCTGTTCGTGTCGCTTTTCACGTGAATTGCAGGCTGCCAGTCCCAGCGTGAAGGGGATTAGGAGCGCGATCAGGGTGAGACCCGGTTTACGGGATGCTGTGGGAATCATCAGAAACAGAAGACGTTACATAAACGGAAAGGTTACATTTCCTCTCGATTTACCAAAGAAATGATCAATGCAGCGTGCCTAGGGTTCTAACTGTGCCAAAAATTCCCATTGACCGGATACCGCAAGGCGCCTGACTAGGGTATATGGTGCCCAGCGTTCTGATCGTCGATGACGAAAAGCATACCCGTGAGGGCCTTCAGCAGGCTCTGGAAGACAACTATGATGTGTCGGTGGCGGCCAATGCCGATGAGGCGGCCAACTTGATGGGGGTTGAGTCATTCGACGTGGTGTTGACGGATATGCGGATGCCCGGGAAATCTGGTCTCAAGGTGATCGATAAGGCCCTCGCGCAGGCCAATCGACCAGCGGTTCTGATGATGACCGCCTACGGAAACATTGAGACGGCGGTTGAGGCGATGAAGCGCGGTGCGGTCGATTTTCTCACGAAACCGGTTAATATCGAGCGGCTCGAAGTGCTGATCCAACGTGCGCTCAAAACCAAGACGCTCGAAGTGGAAGTGAAGCAACTCCACGCGCGCTTGGACGAGAAGTTTAGCTTTGATCATATTATCGGCCATTCGACGGCGCTGAAAGAGGTGATTGATCGCGTGAAACTCGTGGCGCCTTCGAAAGCCACGATCCTGATCGAGGGCGAATCGGGCACAGGTAAGGAATTGATTGCGCAAGCAATTCACCAAGCGAGCCCGCGGGCACGAGGGCCAGTCGTCACGGTGCATTGCGCGGCATTATCGGAGAATCTGCTGGAGAGCGAAATTTTTGGTCATGAACGAGGCGCGTTTACCGGGGCGAACGAGCGTCGGATCGGTCGCTTCGAATCGGCGGATGGCGGCACGTTGTTTCTCGATGAGATCGGAGAAATCTCTGCTTCGACTCAGGTGAAGATCCTGCGCTTTTTGGAGAACAGGACGATCGAACGCGTGGGAGGCAGTAAGTCCCTCGAGCTCGATGTGCGGCTCGTCGCAGCGACTAATCGAAATCTCGAAGAGATGGTCAAGGAGGGGAAGTTTCGCGAGGATCTGTATTTCCGACTCAACGTGGTGCGCATCTTGATGCCGCCTTTGCGTGATCGCCGGGATGATGTGCCGCTGTTGATCGCGCATTACCTGAAATCTCTGAGCGCAGAAAATCAGTTGCCGTTGCTCACACTAGAACCCGGTGCGCTGCATACTTTGCAGAATTACGGTTGGCCGGGAAATATCCGAGAGTTGCGTAATTTTTGCGAGAACGTGGTTGTGCTGCATCGCGGCGGTTCGTTGTCGGAGTATGATCTCGATCCTCGATTTCGTGGTGCGACCTCGTCAGCAAGTGAAAGGGGTTCGTTCGGAGAAACGGCGGCTACCAATCCGTTATCGATAGAGGAGAACGAAAAACGTTTGCTCCGTGAATCGCTGATCAAGGCGCGCGGGAATCGCACGAAAGCGGCTGCGTTGATGGGGATCAGTCGTCGGACACTCCATCGCAAATTAGTGCAATGGCCTGAGCTCGATGTGATCGATTGAGATCGCAGCGCCAGACCCCGATACATTTATGAAACGACCACCGGCAATTCAGGAATGGATTCACTGGTTGGAAGCTGGCCGGGGCGTGCGGATCGTGGATTGGTCGGCGCTTTTTCTGGGAGGGCTCGCGCTCTCACTTTTGGTGGCCTGGAAGCAATTCGAGGGACCGGTGAATGAGGCGACTTTGAGGCAGGCAGATTTAGGCCGACAACTCGCGAATGGCGAAGGCTTTTCCTCATCCGTGACCTACCCGCAGGCGCACTCTTACATTGAGACGCGACTAAGTGGGTTCGAGATGGATAAAGCGATGCCGGAGCTCTACAAAGCACCGTTTTATTCAATGGTGATCTAGGATCGCTGAGATTTTTTCCTGAGAGCATGGATAAGGCGTTTTTTGCGCACGCTCCGATGCCAGCGAATAGCTATGAAAAAAATTACTTTTTGCAGGGCCTCAATCCGATCCTGTTTTGGTTGGCCGTGCTGCAGAAGGATATGGTGCCGCAACTCGACTTCTTGTCTAGCGGGGCCTCGTCTGGGGTTACGCTCAGTTTGCTTGATGTTAATCGCTTGCGTGGGCTGATGGCTTCTCTGCGAGGCACGTATGATGAAATCATTTTCGATTCGCCTCGGATCATTGGAGTGAGCGATTCATCGATGATGGCGAGTGTAGTGAGTGGATGGGGCTTTGTTGCTGATTCAACATCGGCAAAACCCACAAAGTATGCTGATGCTCGCGCAGCAGATTGTGGAATCGATCAAGACGCCTTTACCCGGCTTAGTGCTCAATCAAGTGCCGGCCGGCGGTGGCGAGGATGCCGACTACAACACGCATAATCACACTTATTACAGCGATGATACGAAACGTTCCCAAAGATCCCAATCGTCTCCATCGAAACAAGAAGGAGATCGTCTCGAACTACATGAGTCAGAAGACGATGATCCGAAGGCGTAATTGCTCGCGTCGGGTGTTGGGATTTATCTTGTTCTGGGGATTGAGTGGGGCGTGCCTAACGGCAGCACCATTGCGACTGGTTGGGAGTGATCTGCTGGGACCGCGGGTAGCTGCCACGGTAAAGGCTTTTGCGGCGGAGAGGGGAATTGAGATCGAATTGGATTTCCAAGGTAGCTTGAGCGGCCGGCGCGAGCTAGAAGCAGGAAGCGCGCAAGTGGCATTGATTAGTGCCTCGCCGGGCGATGCCGATTTGAAGACCGAGTATTCATGGGAACCACTGGGCTATCATGTCGCGGTTCTGTGGGTGCCTCGTGAGTTAAGCTTGTCGCAACTTTCTTACGATCAGATCCGAGAGATTTTGAGCAGTGATACGACTGGGGCTCGCAAGCGGTGGCGTGATTTTGGGGCTCATGGTGAGGGGAGTTCACGTATGGCGCTGGCGAAACATGTCGAGCAAGCCTCCGGTCTTTCTTTAGCCATATTGCAGCATAAGTTGGGAATTACCGTTAACCCCCAACTTACATCGGATTCGGAAGAAGGCGCCACTTATGATAATCAAGAAGGTGTCCGTATCAGCGCCTATTTGCCCCAAGCTGACGCTGATTGGGAAACTGTAGCCATTTCTCTGAAACAGACGGGGAGAGCCTATCAGCCTACGGCTATGAATGTGCATCGCGGCGATTATCCATTGAGCTGGCCCCTTCGATTGGCGTTTCGCCGAAATGAGGTAGAATCGCTCTATCCTTTACTGCGATTTCTGCTGAGTCAGGAGTTCGCTCAAGAGCTCCGCAAGGTGGGGCTGGTGTCTCTGCCGGAAACAGTTCGCGGCGAGAGAATTTTCGACTTGGAGCGACTTTGAAAAATAGTCGTTGACGAAGGCTCAGGCTGTCCTACTTCTTTCAACCCTGTTTTGCGGGCGTAGCTCAATTGGTAGAGCACCACCTTGCCAAGGTGGATGTTGCGCGTTCGAATCGCGTCGCCCGCTCCATTTTTATAACACTCTGTCTCAACGCAGGGTGTTTTTTTATCATATAGATGGAGAATTCAGATGCATCGCCTAAAATATTATCATAGAGGTAATTTTGAGAAAGACTCTGTATTCCTGCTGATAATCGGCTAGAGGTAGTGCTAATGAATGCAGCCGAATATTTTACTCTGCCGCCGTCACTGGTAGTCTTCGCTTCTCATTTTGAGGCCGATGCGTTGCCTTGGGAGTGGATCAAGCAGATCGCTCCTGCTTTACAGAGCTATCGATTTGAAGAGGAGTTGCCCACGGTCCCTTCAGGAGTGTCGATTGAGGGGCACGTTTATATTCACCCTACGGTCAAGCTGCCGTCTTACGCCACGATCATCGGACCTGCTTGGATTGGCCCGCACACGGAAATTCGTCCCGGGGCTTATATTCGGGGCAATGTGATCATCGGTGCAGACTGTGTGATCGGCAACGCCTGCGAATTTAAGAACTGCCTTCTGATGGACCGCGTGCAGGTGCCGCATTTCAGCTATGTGGGTGACTCGATCCTTGGAAATGAAGCCCATCTCGGAGCCGGAGTGATCTGTTCGAATCTGCGGCTGGATCAACAAGAGCAGATCGTGTATCACGAGGAAATGTTTTACGAAACAGGCTTACAAAAGTTCGGTGCGATCCTCGGCGATGGGGCTGAAGTAGGATGCAACGCCGTGCTGATGCCAGGAACGATTCTCGGCCGCCGTGCTCTAGTCGCACCATTGACTCCCTTTGGTGGCCAACTCGAGGAGGGCACGTTTGCGCATGTTCGGCCTGCCTTGAAACGTGTGCCACGCCGAGACTGAAAATTCTTTCTGGTTCTCTTAATCTTTCTCGTTCTCTTTTTCCGATCTTAGGAGATAGATTTAGTAAACCAACCCAATCATGAGAACACTTACCGGCATTCAGCCCTCAGGCACGCTGCACATCGGCAATTACTTCGGCGCGATGCAACCCGCGATCGAAGCACAGGCCCAGAACGAATGTTTCTATTTCATCGCTGATTATCACTCGATGACGACGTTGCATGATCCTGCGGAGCGACGCACCAATACGCTGAGTGTGGCCCTCGATTGGCTCGCGTGCGGTCTCGATCCCAAGCACAGCGTATTTTGGCGTCAGAGCGCCGTAGCAGAAGTTTGCGAACTCACCTGGCTCATTGGGTCACTCACGCCCATGGGACTGCTTGAACGCGCCCATAGCTACAAGGATAAGACGGCTAGAGGAATCCCGGCCAGTTTTGGTCTCTTCGCTTATCCCGTGCTCATGGCTGCAGATATTTTGCTCTACAACTCTGAGTTCGTTCCCGTGGGCAAGGATCAGAAGCAACACGTAGAAATGACGCGCGATATCGCGATTAAGTTTAACCAAACCTACGGCGAAACCTTTGTAGTGCCCGAGGAACAGATCCGTGCCAATGTCGCGACTGTGCCCGGTCTTGACGGGCAAAAAATGAGCAAGAGCTACGACAACACGATCGACATTTTTGGTGCGGAAAAGCCGCTGCGAAAGAAAATCATGGGCATCGTGATGGATAGCCGCACTCCCGATGAACCCAAGCCGGATGCAGATCAAAATATCGCGATTCAATTATTGAAGCTCGTGGCGCCCGCGGATGTGGCGACCGATTACGAAAACCGTCTTCGTGAGGGTGGTCTCGGTTATGGTGATCTGAAGAAGGGTCTTTTTGAGCACTACTGGAATTACTTTGCTACCTATCGTGAGAAGCGTGCCGAGCTCGCTGGAAACCTTGACTACGTCGAGCAGATGTTGAGCGAGGGAGCCGAGCGCGCCCGGGCCGTCGCCAGCGATGTGCTCCAACGAGCACGCAAAGCGACCGGCCTGGCTTAGTATGGATTTTTACTCGTTAGATTCGGGCTGACTTGCTTCTGTGCAGCTTCGTGTCAGTTTGCTGGTATGAATTTGGAGGACATGCGCCGCAACTATGCTGATCGCTCGCTCGATCTAACTAATCTGGATGCGAATCCTTTTACGCAGTTCGATCAATGGATGCGGGTAGCCATTGAGACAGAGATATTGGAGCCCAATGCGATGTCACTCGCGACCGCCGATGCATCTGGGCGAACCAATTTGCGCACGGTCCTGCTCAAAGGCTTCGATCATCGCGGACTGGTTTTCTACACGAATTACGAAAGCTCTAAAGCGCGGGATATCGCGGAAAACCCTCGCTTGGCCCTCTCGTTCACGTGGCTTCCATTGGAGCGGCAGATCATTATCACTGGTCGGGCGGAGAAGATACCCGCGACGGAATCATTGAAATATTTCCTCTCCCGCCCGCGAGATAGTCAGATCGGCGCATGGGCTTCTCGTCAGAGCGAGGTCATCTCCACGCGATCTATGTTGGAGACCAAGTTTGCGGAAATGAAGGCTAAGTTCTCCCGAAGTGAAGTGCCGCTACCGGACAAATGGGGTGGCTACCGCGTTACGCCGGAAACGTTCGAATTCTGGCAAGGACGCCCCAATCGCATTCATGACCGCTTTCGGTATTCATCGGATACAGCTGGTGCTTGGAAAATAGAACGCTTGATGCCCTGAGTTCTTTATAGGTGTTTTCCGTCTGTTAGCTTCGATGTGGTTGGATTGTTTTCTTTTGCGATGCCTACCCCGTTGTAGTGAAGATGGCGGCGGGTATGTATGATCCGCGTCATTAGCGAAGTATCGCACTGATACCACTTCACCGTGTGGGTGAAAATGGAGAGGCATCCATAGGATGGTTTCAGGTTCTGGATCTGCGGTTGAAATAGAGGAAGATCAGTCGCCGTTATATTCGGTGAGAGCGGAGAGTATGGACTGGATGTTCTCGCGAGGCATACCGAGTCTTTTGCCACCATTGATAATGAAGATCGTGGCAAACAGCGATTGACGTGTTCTCCCCCTGAGTCGGGTTCGTTTCTCTTCCTGAACTGTAAGGTTAAATAACCGCGAGGCTTGGCTGTTTTAGGCCAGCGATGCGCGCGAATATTCTGGTGCTCGCGACTTGGTAGCGGGCTTTGCCGGCGCTGGCATCATGGTATTCCTCGGGGAGAATCGGTTCGCCGAATACGATGGTGACAGGAGTGCCGAGTTTCAGTGAACGGCCTTTGCCGAAGGCTTCGTAAGATCCAAAAATACGGGCAGGAATCACCGGCACCTGAGCACGGCAAGCGATCAGGCCGACCCCGGCTTTGGGCTCCTGCAGATGACCGTCGAATGTGCGCGTGCCCTCTGGGAAGAGGATGAGACCTTTATCGTTCTTGAGCGCTTTGAGCACCCGCTTGATGGCGCTGACATCCTGACCGCCGTCACGATCCACGGGAATCGTGCCGACTGCGTCTAGCCACCATGAGGATAAGCTGCCATTCCAGAGAGTCTTGCGGGCAAAATAAGCGATCTGCCGGGGCACTTGGCTCCCAATGAATGGAGGATCAAGGAAGCTCGCGTGATTAGCGGCGATGAGGAAGGAGCCCTCTTGGGGGAGGTTTTCCGAGCCATAAACTTCTCCCCGGAAAAACATGCTATAAATCACCGTGGCGAGGTAATGGAAGAACCCGTAAACGAGCTGCATTTCAACTTGGCGAAACGAATTGCTCATGCGGGCGAAAGTTTGGTGGCAATGTAATCGCTCATCTTAGTGACGACTTCATTGAGAGTGAGGTGGGTGCTGTCGATATCGATGGCACCATCGGGGCAGGTAAGAGGGGAGACCTTACGTGAGGAGTCGATCCGATCGCGCTCCACGATCGAATCGGTCTGTCCCTCAGCGGCACGACGTTTGGCGCGTTCGGCCGGATCGGCATGAAGAAAGAAACGGAAGTCCGCTTTGGGGAAAATCACCGAACCAATGTCGCGGCCTTCCATGATGAGGCCGCGGAAGTCGTGTTTCTGAGACTCGTCGATCTGTCCACGTTGGTAGCTGAGCAAGGTTTGGCGCACGGCGGGAATCGCGGCGTAGTGTGAGACATTTTCGTTGACGGTTTGGCTGCGGATCTCGTCATCGGCGGCTTGACCGTTGATCAGCATCTGGGCGGAGCGTCCGTCGAGTTGGGTCGAAAGGTCGAGGCCAGCCAACGCGGCTTCGAGACCAGCTTGTTCGGTGGGGGCGATTTCCTGCTTTAAGAGTTCGCTCGTGATTTGCCGGTAAAACGAACCGGTATCGACGTGCAGCAGATTGAAACGTTCAGCGAGAATCTTGGATGACGACGACTTGCCGGAGGCGGCTCCGCCGTCGATGGCGACGATAATAGGGGTAGGGTTTGCCATTTAGGAATGAATTGAGGTCTGACGAAGCGACTCTAGGACTTCAAAAAAAGTAGGGAAGGTTTTGCCGCAGCAAGCGGGATCTTTGATCGAGAGCCAAGAGCCGCCATCTCCATGCAGGTCGTGACAGCCCAGAATACCAAAACTCATCGCGAAGCGGTGATCTTCGTAGGTTTCGATTTCGACACCGGACTTGAGCGGTTGCGGATGGATCTCCAGAGAGTCCTCCGTTTCGATCACTTTCTGACCGAGTTTGATGAGTTCACGCGCCATACCGGTTACGCGATCTGTCTCCTGCTTTCGTGTGTGGGCGATACCAGTGATCTTGGTCGGGCCATCAAGTAGCGGGGCGATGGCGGCAATCGTGAGAAAGGTATCGGAGAATTCACGGAAGTTTTGCTCAACGGGTTTTAGCCGGGTGTCGCGTGCGTAAAAGTAGCGGCGGCCGCCATCTTCTTCATCGACTTGCAAGCTGACGTGTCGAACCACTTCAAGGTAGCGGAGGTCGCCTTGCAGATCGCCATGATAATTGGGAAACTTGATTTCACCTCCGGTGACGAGAGGCAGAGTGAGTAGGTAGCTGGCCGCTGAGGCATCGCCTTCAACCGCATAGGTCGAAGGTTTGTGGGAGAACTGCTCAATGACACGCTTGGTCATCTCCACGAATGGGCGCGAGCCGGGTTCGCCGGTGATGTTAATATTGAGCGGAGCCTGCGCGCGCGATCCCGCGAGGAGCAATGCGGATAACAGCTGGCTGCTTTCCGAGGCATCGACGGATACTTCGCCACCGCGAAGCCCGGCGGTTTTTAGAGTGAAGGGGAAACTAAGCGAATCAGCGTGTGCGCCTTGTTCGGTGAGCGCATCGAGGAGGGAGCCGATGGGGCGTTTGCTCATCGCCTCATCTCCATTCATTTCGTAAGTGCCATTGGGATGAAGGCAGACGAGCGCGGTGAGGAAACGTGCGGCGGTGCCGGCGTTGCCCACATTGATCTTGGCGGTGCTGATGGGAATCTCGCCGCCACGTCCTTCGACGACGATGGTGTGAGTCGATTCATCCGCTGTGATCACGAATCCCAGCGTTTGCAGTCCAGCAACCATGATTCGGGAATCACGGCTGAAGAGTGCCCCCGTCAATGTGGTCGTGCCCTCGGCGAGCGCCGCGAGGATGAGCGCACGATTGGTGATGCTCTTAGAGCCTGGTAATTCGACCACGCCGCTGATCGGGTAGGTGAAGGGCGTGATTGGCAAGGGATCGGCTAAAGGCATGCGACTACAGAGAGTCGCGGAACGGAGTCACTTCGCCAAGTCGTTTTTCACGATACTGAGAAAACAGCCCACCTAGAGTGTATGTAAAAAGTAGGACTGTCATTGCGAGAAGCTTAGCGACGCGGCAATCCACTAAGTTGATCGCATGTCCGAATGTAGTCGTGGATTGCCACGACACCCGCTGCGGAGACTCCTCGCAATGACAATTCAGTAAGTCGATCAGGGGCGGAATCCGCTGCGATAGTTGCTGCCGCGCTCAAGCCTAGTAGCGACTTCGTGGTAATCGCGGTTGGATAACGCGGAGTGCAACGATTGCAGTTCGTCCTGAAATTCGCTGATCGCGCGGAGCACTTCGTCGCGATTTTGCTCAAGGATAGTGCGCCAGAGTTTCGCATCGCTCGCGGCGATCCGCGTGGTGTCGCGTAAACCTCCGCCGGCGTAGTTGCGCCAGGAGTGATCCTTGCGTTGCAGGTAGGCGCAGAGGGTAGCGGCGAGCACGTGAGGGAGATGGCTGATGTGAGCGACTATTTCGTCGTGGGCATCGGGGCTCATGGTGACGACTTCACTGCCAAGATCGTGCCAGAAACGAACCGCGGTTTCAACGGCACCGGGATTGGTGTCGGGCAGCGGAGTGACGAAACAGGTGCGTTTAGTAAAGAGTTCCGGATCGCCGTTTGCCCAACCAGTTTTCTCGGAACCCGCCATGGGGTGAGATCCGACGAAGTGGGCTTTGCCGTTCAAGGCGACGTGGCCGAGACGTGAGATTTCGCCTTTCACGCTGCCGACGTCCGTGACGATCGCGTTGGCGGCCAAGTGTGGCGCGATCTGTTGGGTGAGCCGGACGATGCAATCGACTGGTGCGGCGATGATCACCAGATCGGATTCGGCGACGGCTTCTTCCGGTGTTTCCGCGGTGGCATGGCACCAGGATAGCTCATCGAGTTGCACGCGCACTTCCGGGCGGCGCGCCCAGATGATGACGCGTTTCGCCAACCCACGCGCAGAGACGGCGCGCGCCACCGAGGCGCCGAGGAGACCGGGAGCGAGGATGGTGATTTGGTTGAACATAGCTTCTAGGAATGCCGAAAATTGGCTGGTGTCGAGCCCTTCGCTGAGCTGGTAAATCGAATCGCGCTCGCATTTTGTTTAGGCCTTCGCAATTTGAAGCGCACGATGCCTGATTACGATAGCGCCAGATACGGGGGACTCACCATAAAGGCATGGGTGTGGATTGCGGTTGGGGTGCTGGTGATGGGCAGTTTTTTTTACGTGCTCACCACGATTGGACCGAAACGGGTCGACCATGCTGAAGTGCCCTCCGCGTTGAACTCTGAACAGTGGCAACTCTCGCTCGAAATCGGAGCGATTGAGCGGCGTTATCATAAACATAATCCCAAGCTGGCACCGCCCAAAGATCTCCGCGAAGCGCTGCAAAAAGCGATCGGGTTGCAAGAGCAACTCCTGCGCCTTAATCCGAGTGCTGGCGTGGAACAGTCCGAGCGTTTGGAGAAATTACTGGTAGCCCGAGATAGCGTGATCGCTATGGAGACGTGGCCGCGAATCGAGGCTCTGGAAGAGCAATTGGAGGGTGAGCTTTCCGTGCAAGATCACTTACGCTTGCTTGCCCAACTCTTGGAAGAACATCGCACGATCAATCAGAGTCGCGCGTTGGCTCGGTATAAAGATTTGGCGATCGAAACCAAACTCGAGCGCGACCTAATCTCCGCCTAGGCCGGTCCGCTCAAAGCCGAGCTCGAAGCGATGTGGAGTCAGGGCCGAACTGCATAGAAAAAGGAGGAATGGATCGCGGCGTTGGAAAGTTACACGAAGGCGCGTGAATTGATGGATGAAGTGAATACTCGTTTTGCGCGCACCAAGTTTGCCGACGTTGGGTTTCGAGCGCAGTTATGGGCCACAGAACTTTCCTTGCAGGGCGCGAATGAAACCGCCGAGGTGGATGTGCTGGTAGCGGGAGCAGTGGAAGCAATCGTGGGAGAGAACTTGATCAAAGCGGCCGAATACTACACGCGCGCAGTGGCTCTTCAGGATGAGCTCAATCGCGAGTGGCCGCAGAGCCGGTTCGTATCGAGTGCACGGTTTGAAGAGCTGGAATCGAAAAGGCAGGCGACGCTGGCGGAGGCACTGATGAGGGAAGCACGCACCTTGGATCAGGTGGCTAATGAGCTACTCGCGAAACGCCGTGCTCTCGGCGCAGTCGAGCAGGTTGAGGCGATCCATGAATTAATGACGCGTTTTGCGGAAGAGTTTCCGCGCAGCAATCTATCCGACGAAGGACTGGGGAAGAAATACAGCTTTCTGATGAGCGTGCGCGAGCAACTGCGTGAATTGCAGGATTTGTTCTACGAACGATTGGTGCCGCTGCCGGGCAATGATGCGCCGATGATCATGCGCGAATTGGTGGACCAGGAAACTTACGTGAAGGTGATGCGATTTAATCCGAGCAAAAATCGCGACGATGCCTTACCCGTCGATTCGATTCAGTGGGCGAATGCGAAGGAGCTTTCGGTTCGGGTCGGATGGGTTCTCGGACGTGAGGTTCGTCTGCCACAAGCGGATGAGATCAGTCAGCTGACTGCAGCTGGCGTGATGGCGTAGTGGTTGGATGCAAACGATAGCAGCAAGACCGCACCAATTGCGCCGGCAAAACAAGAGGGTGCGGACGAAGATCTCACCGCGACTTCACTCGAAAAGAAAACCCAATCAGCAGGACTGGGCTTTCGGGTGGTGGTAGAATATGCCGATCCTGAGGCGGAGTGATACGCGCTGGTTATTAACGGGCGGTTAGCGCTTTGCCGGGTTTTACGGGAAGGCCGGTGTCGGCGCTGGCGAGGGCGGCGTAGCAGAGTTCCAAGGTGCGGATGTTGTTGGACGCGCTGATGGTCGATTCACGATTTTCTTCAATCGAACGAAGGAACTCTCCGAGGGTGCCACTAAAAGCATCGGGGAACCATTTCCCTTTGAGTGGGATTTTTGCGGTGCCCTTTTTTGTGGTGAGCTCGAGTTCGGTGAGGTTTGCGACATTGGCGGTGCCGCGGAGCGTGCCTTTGGAACCGACGCAGCAGAGATATTCCTGAGGGGCGAAGGATTCGTATCCACTAAAGGCAAGAGTCGCGAGTCCGTCCCCGAAATTGACGACGGCATTACCGAGCATCGGAACTTTCATGTCCTGATTCGGAGCTTTGACGGCATTGGCGAACACTCTCTTGGCTTTACGTTCTCCGAAAGCGCAGACTATCGCATCGAACCAGTGGATCGCGAAATCGCTGAGGATGAGATGATGAAGATCAGCCCCGGGCAGGCCGCGAATCCAGGTGTGATCCCATGCGAGCGACATATCCAAACTGTGGATGTCGCCAAGAAGTCCTTTTTTCGTGGCAGCAATGAGTGCTGCGAATTGTGGCGCCCAGCGGCCGTTTTGATTTACTCCTAGATGGAGTTTTCGACTTTTGGCGTAGGAGGCGAGACGTCGGCCTTCTTTGATATCACTGGTGAATGGTTTCTGGCTGAGAACGTGTTTACCTGCTTTAAGCGCGTCCATCACTTGGGCGGGACGAATCGCAGTATGCGTGGTGACTTCAACGACGTTGACATCGTCACGAGCGAGCAGGTCGTGATGGCTGTCGTAGACTTCTGCTTGAGGGAAGAACTCATCGCGACGATTTTTCGCTGCTTCGATATTCACATCGGCGAGAGCGACTACTTCGACTCCAAGGGCTTTGGCCGCCTTCAGATGATACTCGGCTATGCCACCACAACCGATGAGCGCGAGCTTATGCGATTTAGGACGTCGTGGGCCATGGGGGGAGTAATCGAGTTTGGGAGCTTTTATGTGCTGGAGGATGGAAGTGTTATTTGGTGAGCAGTTTTAGGGTCTTCTTCTGCTTAGCGCTGAGGGCAGCGGTATCGACAATCTGTTGGCCGATGAGGGCGATCTTGGGTGAGAGGGGGCCTTCGATGAGCTCACCGGTTTCTAGGCAGTTAAGGAAATACTGAACGGGATTGGTGCGGGGCTTTTTCGGTTTATCGACGGCGATGATTTTGCCTCCGGGATGGCGCGCGGTTTGCAAGCGGATCGTGTCTTCGTAGTCGTAGTTGGCGATGGTGCCCTTGCTGCCTTTGAGCACGAATCCGCACTTGGGCTGCGGTTGATGGTCCCACGGATCGGAGAAGGTGCCCCAGCGCGTGTGGAAGGTGGAGAGCCATTCGCCGTAGCGTGCGGTGGTCACGCTTTGTTCATCGGCGGGCACGCCGCGAGCTCCGGCGGAGACGGCGGTGATTTCGGTGGGTTTCTTCCCATCGAAATACCATGTCGCCAAGGTTGAGCCGTAGCCGAGATAGTCGATAAGCGATCCGCCACCATTGGCATAGTAAAACCAACTGGCTTTTTTCTGTGCGAGAGCGGGGGGAGTGGCTTTCGGGTTTCCTCGATCCCAGATCGGGGAACGATTGCCATCGTAGAAGTGAACTTCCTGCAGTTCGCCGATGCGACCAGTGCGAACCAGACGATGCGCGGTGACGTGTGGCGGATACCACGCGAGAGGCCAGTTGATCGCAAGTTTGCGACGAGTTTTCTTCATCGCGGCGACCATGCGATCAGCTTGGGCGAGATTGGCGGCGAAGGGTTTTTCGATCAGGACGTGCACTTTGTAAGGTGCGACCTTTTCAACCCAATCGGCATGCGCACCGCTGGCGGGACAAAGGATCACGACATCAGGTTTGGTTTGCTCGATGCACTTTTTCCAATCGGTGAAGACGCGATCCTTCAGAATGGAGCAATCGCGAATCACATCCTGCATTTCCGCGGCGTCCTCATGACTGATGCCAACGATCTCTGCATTGCGCGCGGTGTGAGCGTGGCTCAACAGTTGATCCATGTGTCGAAAATCAAAATTGATTCCGGCGATCCGCCATTTTTTACGAGCAGGCATCATTAGCTTTTCCAAGTGGTGGAGAATTTATAACGGCCGGAAGTGAGGGTGTAAGTGTTGTCTATTATTTTGGTGACGCCACTGGCGCGATTAATGGCCTTACCACTTTCTTTGATCGTAGACTTGGTGGGCACGGGGAAGGTGGCGGTGGCGGTGCTGTTGGGCGGCACGACCACTTCCCAATCAAATGTGCCTTCGCGGCGTTTCCACGAACTGACGATTTCGCCGTTCATGGAGTTGAGCTTGCCGGTGGCACGGGTGAGTTCGCCGCCGGGTTGGGGGGCGAGCAGGATGTGCTTGTAGCCAGGTTGGGTGGGATCGATTTCGATTCCGGCGACGATCTGATAAAGCCAGCAACCAATCGCGCCATAAGCGTAATGGTTGAAAGAGTTCATGCCCTTATCCTGGAGGCCGTTTTCCTCGGTCCAGCCGTCCCAGCGTTCCCAAATGGTGGTCGCTCCTTGTGTGACCGCGTAGAGCCACGAGGGCCACTGTTTTTGGTGGAGCAGTTTGTAGGCGATGTCGTTGCGACCGAAGCGCGTGAGCACGTGGGGGAGATAGGATGCGCCGACAAATCCAGTGGTGAGCAGGTTGCCGCGGGTTTCGATGTCGCGCACGAGTTCGTCGACCAACTTTGGACGAAGCGATTCCGGTGCGAGATCGAACTGCAGGGTAAGCACGTAGCTGGTTTGGGTGAGACCGGCCACGAGGCCATCAGAGGATACGAATCGCTTCTGGTAAGCGCGTCGCACGCGTTCGAATAATTTTTCGTAGGTGGCCTGATCTTTTTTGTGACCGAGCACGCCAGCGATCTTCGCGGCGATCGAAATGCTGTAAGCCATGAGCGCGGTGCCGATCAGATCCTTGGGGGAGCCGCCAAAAACATTGCCGCTGCCATCAAGCGCGAGCCAATCGCCAAATCCTTTCCAAGTATCAAGATCAGGATGCGAGCGGATCAGGCCTTTGGTGTTGGCCTTGAGCTGCGCGATGAATCGCGTGAGGGATGCGTAGTGTTCCGCGAGCAGGGCTTTGTCACCGTAGCAAAGATAGATCGTCCACGGGCAGATAATTCCAGCGTCTGCCCACGCGGGGCCACCATCAGGTGGAGGCCCGCCATCAATGTGTGGAATGACGGCAGGAATAGAGCCGTTGGATTGCTGGGCATCGGCAATGTCTCGCTGCCATTTATTGAAGAATCCAGAGACGTCATGATTCCATGCGGCGGTGCGGATGAAGACCTGTGCATCGCCAGTCCAGCCGAGACGCTCATCGCGTTGCGGGCAATCGGTGGGCACCTCGAGAAAGTTGCCGCGTTGGCCCCAATCGATATTTCGTTGGAGTTGATTGATGAGTGGATCGCTACACGTGAAATCACCGGTGCGCGGGGTGTCGCTGTGGAGCACGATTCCGGTGATCGCGTCGGTCTTCAATGCTTCGTTATGTCCGCGAAGTTCGACATAACGGAATCCGTGGAAGGTGAATTTGGGCTCCCAAGTTTCGCCTTTGGGATCGCCGCGCAGGGTGTAGAAATCGGTGACACGAGCTTTACGTAGATTGTCCGTGTAGAGGGTGCCGTCTTTGTTGAGCACCTCGCCGTAGCGTAGACGAATGACTTGCCCGGTTTTGCCTTTGATTTTGAGGCGAACGCGCCCGGCAATGTTTTGCCCGAGATCGAAAATCCAAGATGAGTCTGGACCCACCTCAACCGTGCTGCTGGTCGGAGGGGCAATGGGGCTGATCTCTTCGGTGTTGCGCACGAGCTGGCCGATGGTGGGTGAGAGCTCGATAGCGGGGTGAGTAAATGTTTCAACGTTGTCCCAATCCTGATCGCGATACTCCGGCTTACTCCAACCAATGAGCTCGCGTCGCGCGTCGCAGGATTCGCCGTGCATGATATCGTTTTCCTGAATCGCACCGAAGGCTGTCTTCCAGCTCGAATCAGTAACGACGGATTGTTCTCTGCCATCCTTGAACGTGATGACGATCTTGGCGCGCAACTTTGGTCGATCGCCGTAGTAAGCGCGATTGCGCCAGCCGACTCGTCCGCAATACCAGCCGTCACCGAGGATTGCGCCCGCGGCATTAGCTCCGTCGCGTAAGTGGGAGGTGATATCGTAGGCCTGATATTGCACGCGCTTGGCATAGTCGGTCCAGCCGGGGGTGAACTCATCATTGCCGATACGTTGGCCATTGATCTGAAATTCGTAGAGACCGAGTGCGGTGACGTAGAGTCGGGCTGAAGCGACTTTTTTACCGACGTTGAAGAGCGTGCGCAGATACGGACTTGGAATGGTGGAATCAGGTCCACCGGCGAGAGCAGTGCCGATCCAGTCTCCGCCCCACTCCTGATTTGTGAGGAGTCCCATTTCCCAAAACGAAGCGGTGCTGGTGCGGCTGCTTTTCGTCTTACTCCAGACTTCATCCCAAACTTCGACTCGCCACCAAGCGCGTTGTTGGGAGGTGAGTTTCTTGCCGCCGTAAACGATTCCATTCGTGCGGTTGGATTCGACGCGACCGCTGTCCCAGAGATCGGCTGGCCCTGAACGTCGTGAAGCTACGGTGATGCGATAAGCTGTCTGTCTGGCGCCACGCCGCGAATCAGTGGCGAGTCGCCAGCTGAGCTGCGGCTTGGGATCGTGGACACCCAGGGGATTGTCGAGAAAGTTGCAACGCAGCTGAACGGGGCGGGGGGGGAGTGGCATGTCGATAGCGAGCCAAAGGCAGTCAGAGGCGACAAGGCAAGATCGCGATGTGGCTGAATGAAGAAGTATGAAGGAAGAACGGTGAAGGGAGGGCGAGCTGAGCTGAGAGGCAGAGCGATTTTATGTGGAAAGCTGTAAAATAGGAAATAAGGCAGGAACGGACGGTGAGGCAGGATGGGGTTTAACGCAGAGGCGCAGAGACGCTTAGCTGATCCGCCGTCGCTCTGGTGGAGCTATGGCGCGACTAGGAGGCAGAGTGGAGGTTAGGGGCGGGTGATTGTTTCCTGATTTCCCGAGTTCCACATTAATGATTGGGGCGTTGGATGGGATTGGTTGAGCGCGGACTTGTCATCATCGCTGGGGATTCTAGCTTTCGATTATGTCTCGAATCATTGTCACCGGCGCGGCTGGTTTTATTGGAAGTCACACGACCGACCGATTGCTGGCGGAAGGCCATGATGTGCTCAGCATCGATAATTTACGGACGGGACATCGGCACAATTTGGAAGAGGCGCTGAAGTCGCCGAAATGCCGGTTGCAAATCGCGGATGTGGCAGAGGAGGGGGTGCTCGATGGGTTGGTGAAAGAGTTTCAGCCCGACGCGATTATCCATCTGGCGGCGTTGGTGAGTGTGCAGGAGAGCATCGATGATCCAGATCTGAATCTACGTTTAAACTATATCGCTACTCAACGCGTGACGACGGCGATGGAAGCGAACGGAGTGAGTCGCGTGGTGTTTGCTTCTTCGGCGGCGATCTATGGCGACACGACGGATTTACCGATCTCAGAAGATGCGCCGAAAATGCCGATCAGTCCTTATGGCGAAGCCAAGTGGAATTCCGAAGAATGGTTGCATGCTCGCGCCGCTCAATCGGGTTTCGTGGTTCGCTGCCATCGTTACTTTAATGTGTTTGGCCCGCGGCAGGATCCGGCTTCGCCTTACTCGGGAGTGATCTCGATTTTTGATCGTTGTTATCTCGATGGAAAGCCCGTGACGATTTTTGGCGATGGGCAGCAGACACGTGATTTCATTTCGGTGCACGATGTGGCTCGCGCCAATGTGATCGCGGCGATGCGACCTGATATCAAATCGGGCTCGGCTAATGTCTGCACGGGCAACGCGACTTCGCTGCTCGATATCGTGAACGTGTTTGCCTCGTATTATCCTCAGGTGGCTGCACCGAGTTTCGCGGAAGGGCGGGAGGGCGATATCATCCATTCGTTGGGCTGTCCTGATCGCGTGAGGGAACAACTTGGGTTTGTCGCGGAAGTGCCCGTGGCTGATGGCTTGGGAGAGCTGATTAGAGCAGGATAGGTTACCCTCGGTTTGTCATTGCGAGCCCGCCCCGGGCGGGCGTGACAATCCACGAACAGGCAAGTGTGGCCGAAGTAATGCGTTGGTGGCCGCTCGCTACACTCCTCGCCATGACAGAAGTGGAATACCCAGTTCATTATCCTCTCCACGCCAGCCGGAATGGATTGGTTTGTCGTCTCGCAATGACATGCGATATGCTCCTAATTGCCTGAAAATATGTCTACTTCGTTAAATTCACACGCTTACGTCTGTATCATGGCCGGTGGCAGCGGCGAGCGGTTCTGGCCGATTAGCCGGCCGACCACACCGAAGCATCTGCTGAAACTTTTTTCTGATCGAACGCTGATCGAGGAAACCGTGCGGCGAACCGAAGGGGTCGTGCCGCCGGAGAATATCTTCGTGCTCACGAATGAAGTGCAAGTGGTCGCGATGCGGGAGGCGCTACCCTTTATGAAACCTGAGCAGATCATCGCGGAACCTGCTAAACGCGACACGGCTCCGGCCGCAGCGTTGGCGACAGGTTATGTGAAGGCGCGCGATCCCGAAGGAGTGTTGGCACTGCTTCCAGCGGATGCTCTGATCAAGGATGCGGAGACTTTTGCGCGTCAACTGCAGCAGGCGCTCGAAGTGGCTTCGAAGGGCGAATCGTTGCTGACCTTTGCAATCAAGCCCACTCATCCAGCCACGGGATTTGGCTATTTGGAAATGGCGGAGACGCGTGACGATGGATTGCGTCGCGTGGCGCGATTTGTGGAAAAGCCAGATTCGCCAACGGCGGAGGAGTATTTGGCTTCGGGTAATTACGGTTGGAATGCGGGAATATTTCTGTGGAACGTGGCGGCGTTTGAGCGTGAGGCCGAATCGAATGCGCCTGAGCTGGTGAAGTTTATCCGCGATTTCCCAGCTGGTGATTGCACCGCTTATTTGGCGGAGCGGTTTTCGACTTTGCCGAAGATTTCGGTGGACTACGCTATCATGGAAAAGGCGAGTTCAGTTGCCACGATGGTGGCGGAATTTGATTGGGACGATGTCGGCTCGTGGGCCGCGTTGCCCGCCCACATGGAGCAGGACGAACAGGGCAATACGACGAAGGGGAAGGTGGTCGCACATGAGTCCTCCAATAATATCGCGATTAGCTCGGGACGAGTTATCGCGCTTTGCGGGGTGAAGGACTTGGTGGTGGTCGAAACGGCCGACTCGATCATGGTCTGCCATCGCGATGCGGTGCAGGATATTAAGAAGCTGATGGCCGACCTGCCACCCGAGGTGAAGTAAGGAATTTCGATGGGAAAGAAATTCCCATTGACGACGACACAGTGGGAGGGCTTTATCTGCGCCTCTTCCCAATGGCGAGATAGCTCAGTTGGTAGAGCAGAGGACTGAAAATCCTTGTGTCCCCGGTTCGAACCCGGGTCTCGCCACCACTCGCCGACCCTATGCGTGATTGCAGCGGGTCTTTTTGTGGTCGGATAGGGGTAAATCCGCCGATACTTTCAGGTCAAATCGAGGCTGGCCGAGAGAACAAATCTGCTTACTTTTCTGACTTTCATGAGTTTGATCCTGTCGTTTATGTTCTTCACCTCGCTGGTTGGCGTGGTCACTTATTGGAGGACGCGGAAAGAAAATCTGAACAGCGGGAAGGGCTACTTTCTGGCGGGAAACAGCCTGAGTGGATGGGTAATCGCAGGGTCGCTTTTACTCACCAATCTGAGTGCGGCCAACTTCACGGGGATGACCGCGCAGGTATATGGTGGCAATCTCGCGCCAATCGCGTGGACGGTGACGGTTATCCCGTCGCTGATCTTCCTCGCAGGCGTGATGCTGCCGACATTTCTGCGGCGTGGGTTTACGACTATCCCTGAATTTCTGGAGAATCGTTATGGGCCGAGCACGCGCAAGATTGTGACAGGGCTGTTTCTGTTCTGCTATCTGGTCGGAGGAATGCCGGTAGCGCTGTATGGCGGTGCGCTGGCGATCATTCACATGTTTGATGTGCCGGTTTTGCTCGGGTTGGATGAGGGCACGTGTGTGTGGATCATTGTGTGGGCTCTTGGGTTAATCGGTGCGGTGTATGCGTTGTTTGGTGGGCTGAAGGGAGTGGCGGTCTCTGATACACTCAACGGGATCGGTCTTTTGGTCGGAGGAGTGCTGGTATTCATTTTTGGACTCGCAGCGGTCGGTGGTGGACACTTCGGGATCGGTGCTAAAACCGTGTTTACGACCGAGACGTGGAAACTGGATACGGTCGGCAGTCAGCAGGATCTGGTGCCCTTTGCCGTGCTCTTTACGGGAATGGTGCTGCACAACCTTTTCTTTTGGTGCACGAATCAATTTATCGTCCAGCGCGCGTTTGGGGCGCGCAGTCTGAAGGAAGGGCAGAAGGGCGTGATGATCGCGGGATTCTTCAAGATCTTGAACATCTTCTACATCGCGTTTCCCGGGGTGATTGCTTACCACCTCTACGGTAGCGGTCATTTTGAAAACAACGATTGGGTTTACCCCACGTTGGTCCGCGATGTGATGCCCGATGTGTTTATCGGCTTCTTTGCGGCGGTGATTTTCGGTTCGGTGCTGAGCACGTATAACAGCGTGCTCAATAGCTCGGTCACGCTCTTTGCGGTCGATCTCTATAAACCATTTTTGGGTAAGCGTCTCAGCGAGGAAACGGTGATTCGCCACAGTAAGCGGGCGGGGGTAGTCTTGGTATTCCTAACCATGTTCTTTGCTCCGTTTCTGATGCATTTTCAGGACGGGATTTTCTCCTACATGGTGAAGACAGAGATTCTGTTTGGTTCGCCGATTTTCCTGATTCTGTTGATCGGGTATTTCTCCACGAAGGTTTCGGCCAAGGCTGCAAACATCACGCTGATATCCTACCTCGTCTCACTCACTTTGTTTCAGCACGTGCTGACGATTGATCTGCATTTCCTGCACATCCTCGCCATCCTGTTTGTTTTGCATGCGGGGTTGGGATTCCTGTTGGCGCGAGTCTTCCCCTCTACACGTGAGATCAAGCTACCGGCTGCGGCTAAAGATATTGATCTGACACCTTGGAAGTATTTCCCCCATATCAGTGTCGTGGCGATGATCACGATGGTGGCGACTTACGTGGTGCTGTCGCCATGGGGCCTCGTGAAGGATGCCGCCGACAAGCAGATTAACTACTGGTTTATCGCGGCTGGATTGGCGATGTGCGTGGTGATATTTGGGATCCCCATCAGAATTTTCCTGCGTAGTCGCTCGCTCGAAAAGGCACAGAAACTGGCCTCAGATTAGGGGTTCAGATTGATAGTCATGAGTTGGGGGCTTGCGGTCTAGATCGGCGAAGCCAGCCTGACTCTTCGTGAGCACCCCTAACACCCTACCTTATCGCGACACTAAACCGCAGGGAGCGGCGGATTTTTATTATGAGACCAATGCGAGGTTTCGGTTCTTAATCCGAAAGCTCGGGCATGAGGGTTGGACACGCTACCTGCGCGATCTGGGAAAGAACTATTATGCGCCCGTGAATAAGCAGTGGAAGAGCGGTGGCATGGCGGCGGTCGCTCAATACTGGCGAGATTTCTTTGCGACGGAACCGGGCTCGAAAGTCGAGGTAGAGGAGAAGGCGGATCGCGTGGAGTTGGTCGTGCACGAGTGCCCTATCATCAAACAACTCCGGATCGGCAAACGCGAGATCGTGAAAGAGTTTTGTCAGCACTGTTATCACCTCGGTCAGGCGCGAGCCAATGAGGCGGGGATGGAGATGCGTTTATGCGGTGGCAATGGATCGTGTCGGCACACGTATGCGAAAAGCGAAGCAGGTTTGCCGCCTCAGGAGATGAGCGAAATTAAGGAGGCGCAGCTATGATCGGATGTTACGATTTTTGCGGCCACTACGAGTGGACTTTCAACTGGCTGTATCGTGAGGGCGGTCATGATCTGGTGCGTGCGTTTTGGGACGAAGCGATCAATCGGGACAGCCAGATCCACGCGCGTGAGTTGATCCTCAAGGAGGGCTTCGAAGGGATGGCGAAATACTGGGGACACACGTTGCTGGAGGAGTCGCCGGAACTTGGATTTAAGATCACGAAGAAAGAGGATGTCTTCCGCGTCGACATGCATGACTGTCCTTCGAAGGGCTTTTTGCTGAAGAACGATTTGGAGCAGTATCGTGATTACTGTGATCATTGCATGGGCTGGATCGGACCGTTGATGAAGGAAGCGGGTTTCACGATCGATCATGAGCATAACCATTGCGGTCAATGCTGGTGGGATATTCGTAAACAGGGTGAGACCGATGCAGATGTGTCAATCGGCGCGACCTCAGGTGATGCAGATGTGCGCTTGCGGGAAGAATGGACGCAGGATGCGGCCAAGGTGGATGCCTATCGCAAATCGAACGATCCGGACGATAAATATACTAAAATTTCATGAACAATATTCCTCGAATCGCCGGTCCGATCTTCAATCAGGATAGCACCGAATTTTTTTATACCCACGCAGCTGATATCGTGAGTGCGGAGGCGGTCGACGCCTATATTGATCGCCTGAAGCAGGCGGGAGTTAAGACGTTTGTTTCGTGCGGCAATGCACAGCGAACAAACTACGCGAGCGAGGTTTGGGAACGAGATTGGCATGGTTACGATCCGGAGGGGGCGGGTGATCAACCGGTGCTCAAACATGCACTCCAGGAGCAGATTGCCCCCTTTCGACATCGATTAGATTCTGCCAAGCGGCTGGCGGAGATGGGGGTGGATTTTCATGAGCGGGCCTTGGCTCGTTGTCGGCATCACGGGATAGGGGCGTGGATGACGATGCGGATGAATGATGTGCATGGTTGCATGGAGCAAGATTCGCCGCTCCTGAGCACATTTTACAAAGAGCAGCGAGCGGCGAAACTACTGCGCAATACCCATCGCGATACGAGCTGGGCTGATCGCTCGTTGGATTGGGAACGACCGGATGTGCATGAGCATTACTTCAAATTAGTTTGTGAGCAATTAACGCGTTACGACATGGATGGGCTGGAGCTGGATTGGATGCGGTTCGGTTATCATTTTCGTCCGGGTCGAGAGTCAGTCGGTGGTCGCGTGATCACGGCATGGATGCGTCGGGTGAAGAAGGAATGCGAACGCGCGGCGGAACGATGGGGGCATCCCGTGAGACTGGGTGTGCGCGTGCCATCACGTCCGGAGACGGCGCGTAAACTGGGGATGGATGGCGTGGCGTGGGCGAAGGAAGGATTGGTCGATGTGGTGGCTCCATCACCTTTTTGGGCGACTTGTGAATTTGATATGCCGATGCAGGAATGGCGTCGATTGCTGGAGGGCACGTCGGTTGAATTGGTGGGTTGTTTGGAAATACGCTACCAACCGATCCCCAATGGTTCTGCGACGATGATGACTCCCGAGTTGGCTGTTGGGGCGGCGTTGTCCGTGCTGCATGGCGGGGCCGATCAGGTTTACCTCTTTAACTATTTTCCTTCATTACATGGACTGACGGATAGCTGGGGCGCAGATACGATTGATCGGGTGTTTCAAGCGATGAGGAATGTTTCTGAGCTGGAGAAATTACCACGACGGCATGCGATCACCTATCGCGATGTCCGCGCTCCGGGTGAACCGCTCGACAACGCGCTGCCAGCCACGGATATTCAAGAGGACATGCCGTCACCTTCGGGTTGTGCGTTGCGGATCAATACGGGACCAAAACCCGAGAAAGCGGCAGTTGAACTGCTCTTGGAGTTTAACCCTCTGGGAGCCGACCCAGAGTCACTGCTAGTTTACGTGAATAGCATCGAGTGTGCCTTGAAAGAAGTATCAGGAGACGGTGTGGCGCGCTACGATGTGCCCTGCGATCAGCTAGTCGACCAATCGCAAGTGATAGATATCATTGGCGGTGAAGCGAAAGCATTTACGATTGTGCGTGCGGAGATGGCGATCTCAGTTGTTGCCTGATCGGGAAGCCACGAATGTTAATGCGAAGGAGGCGCAGCGGTTTAATTGTGGAAAGCTGGAAGGCTGGAAAATACCGGAACGGCGCGCGCACTGCGCAAATGACTAATTCAGAATGACGACTGAGCAGATACCTGGAGGGAAATGAATCACAGGCTGGATCTTGGTTTGGAAACGTCGCGGTCGTCGCGAGCCCCTTCTGTTTGCTTGGGCGGTGCCACCGGTCGCATTGATATGTCTCGCGACGACCGCGACGGATACGAACTTGATATCAGGCAACAGAAGATGGGGGATTTGGAGAATCCAACCTGTATGTCAGTGTGGTAAGTATTTTCCAGTCTTCCTGATTTCCACATGCAATATCTTAGATTGGCGATTGGTGTATTGAGGCTGACGCCCTGAAGGCGGAATTCGGGGATCTCGCCCTACAATAGGAATTGGTGGGTGTTCACATTGTCGGGCCGAGGATCCAGGGGGCGAATTCTTCATCGCCCATACCGGCTAGCTCGCTCTTGGTTTTTTCGCCGCTGGCGACACTGACAATTTTATCGAAGATGCGTTGACCGACTTGCTCGACGGTTTCGGTGCCTTCGAGAATCGTGCCGGCGTTGATGTCGATATCGTCGCGCATCCGGGCGGCGAGAAAGGAGTTGGAAGCCACTTTGATACTAGGTGTGGGTTTGCATCCGTAAACGCTGCCTCGACCTGTGGTGAAGACGCCGACATTGCATCCGCCAGCGACGAGGCCGGTCATACTCACGGGATCAAAGCCGGGAGTATCCATGAATCCGAGACCAGTTTCAGTGATCTTATCCGCATAGTTGTAAACCGCAGCGAGCGGGGCCTGTCCGGCCTTCGCAATCGCGCCGAGGCTTTTTTCGTAGATGGTGGTGATCCCTCCGATTTTGTTTCCGGGAGAGGGATTGTTATCGATGGTCGCGCCGAGTCTTTCCGTGTATTCCTCCCACCAGCGCACATGGGCGATGAGCTGTTCGCCAATGGTCTGAGTGAGCGCGCGCCGCGTGAGCAGGTGCTCGGCCCCGTAGATTTCCGGGGTTTCACCGAACACACTGCTGCCGCCGTGGCGCACGAGCGTGTCGGACGCTGCGCCGAGTGCGGGATTGCAGGTGATGCCGCTATTGCCGTCAGAACCGCCGCAGTTCAGGGCGAGACGCAGCTTGGAGATCGGTTGCGGCGTGCGCTGACAGCCATTCACGCTGGGTAATAATTTTTCAACCGAAGCAATGGCGGCCTCCACGGTTTTGCGCACACCACCGACTTGCTGGATGGTGAAGACGGGCACTGCTTCAGTCGCACTTTGAAGGCGGGGATCGTCGATCAGTTGCTGCACCTGATTAACTTCGCAACCCAGCCCGATGATCACATAGCCGCCGATATTGGGATGGGTGGCGATACCGGCCATCACACGTTGGAGGAGCCGGGCAGGCTTGTCGGGGAGTAATCCGCATCCGCTTTTATGCGTGAAGGCGACAACGCCATCGATGTTAGGGAATTCCTCTTCGAAGCGGTTGCCCGAAAGTGATCAGCAACATATCGAGAAACACTCGCCGAGCAATTCACGCTTGAGATTACGGCGATATAATTGCGCGTGCCGACTTCGCCATTGGCGCGCGCATAACCAGAGAATTCAACAGTCGAATCTGCTTTGGTGAGCGGCTTCGCATCGACGCACCATGCGTAGTCACGGGTGAAATCCTGCATTCCCATATTGTGGGTGTGCACGTGCTCACCGACGGCGATGTCGCGCGTCGCGAAGCCGAGGGTTTGTCCGTATTTCTTAACCGGTTGACTCGCCGCGATGTCGTTCAGGGCGATTTTGTGACTAACCGGAATGTCGGTTATGACGACAAGGTTTGCCGACTCGTCGGCCAAGACCTGTCCTTGATCAAGAGTGGTTTTCGTGACGCCAACATTATCCTCACTGCGGAGGCGGATGATGTGGTCTGCGAATGGTTTCGGGTTACTCACATCAACATCATCGGGCTTTTACTCTAAACCTTCGTCGAGGGTTTTTGCGAAGTTAGGCAACGCAGAGTAGATCGCACTGAAATCACTGCCGCAGGCGATGAGGCGAGCGCCTTTCTTGGCCATGGCGGCGATTTGTTCAGCCGTGCCAGCGGGGTGCCCCCAAGCGATCTTGTTTTTCGCGGCGGCGGCGGCCACGGCATCTTGAGCGGCAGACATTTTAGGGTTGGTCCAATCCGGTTCACATTCAAGGCGAAGAGAGAGATCCCCTGGGCCGATAAACAAGCCATCGACTCCAGGGGTGGCGGCAATCGCCTCGATATTAGAGAGAGATTCAGGGGTTTCGATTTGAACGATAAGGAAGGTCTCTTTATTGGCCTCCGCAGTGTAAGTGGCCGTGCCGTGCAGGTAAAAGTCGTTGTCCAAACTAGCGCCATCGAGACCGCGTTGACCGAGTGGAGGATATTTAACGGCCGACGCCAGGGCGGCGGCATCCTCGGGCGTATTCACGAGAGGGATCATGAGACCCGCGGCGCCGTCTTCGAGAATGTGATAAAGGTCGGTGGGGTTGCGGCTACCGGTGCGCACGATGCAATCGATGTTAGCGAGGTGATGCATCGCGATCATCCGTTGGAGTTCGTGGCGATCCCATGTGTTGTGCTCGGTATCGAGCCAGATGGCGTCATAGCCAGCATTCGCGGCGTGGGCGGGCATCATGGTGTTTGCATAATACATGCAAGCGATGCGAACGGCTTTATCCTGACGAAGGCGGGAGCGAATTAATGAGGGGCGCATAAAGTGTGATTGGGTTGGGAGCGACGAAAGCAACCTGCGCAAGGATGGCGAGGTTGTTTCGCGGCATACTCCGCCGAGAGATCAGCTCTTGAGCAGATCGCGCAGATCGCTGAGGGAGAGTTTGGCAGTGGTCGCATCGCTGGCTTCGAAGACGCCGGCGAGTAGTTCGCGTTTCTCTTCCTGAAGGGCGAGCACCTTTTCTTCCACGGTGCCGCTACAGATGAGTTTGTAGGTCGTGACTTTGCGGGTCTGGCCGATGCGGTGGGCGCGGTCGGTGGCCTGGGCCTCAACGGCGGGATTCCACCAGGGATCGAGGTGAACAACGATATCCGCACCGGTGAGATTCAAGCCGGTGCCACCAGCTTTCAAGGAGAGCAGGAAGACGGGGACATCGTCCGATGCTTGGAAACGATCCACCTGTTCCTGTCGTTTCTTGGCGGTCATGGAACCGTCGAGATAGCAGTGATCGATGCCTTGCTCTTCCAATTCGGGACGAAGCAGCGCGAGTAGAGAAGTGAATTGAGAGAACACGAGCACGCGATGACCGTCGTCGATGGCTTCGGCGAGGAGTTCGCGGAGGGCTTCGAGTTTGGCAGAGCTTTTCGCGGCGGTTTCGGGCGCGACCAAGCGAGGGTCGCAACAGATTTGGCGCAGACGCAGGAGTTGCGTGAGGGTAGCGATACGCAGGCGGGCCTCGTTGGCCCCATCGGCGGCGAGATCCATCATATCGCGTTCGGATTTCTCCTGGTATTGTTTGTAGAGCTTGTTCTGGGCGGGTGATGGTTCACACCAGAGAATTTGCTCGATTTTCTCGGGGAGCTCAGGTGCGACGGCGAGTTTGGTGCGGCGGAGAATGTAAGGCGCGGTGCGTTGGCGAAGCCGTTCGTCATACCAATCGCGTTCTTCACCTCTCACGCCAGCAGGCATGATGTCAATGAAGCCAGGGAGTAAGAAGGCGAAGAGCGAGCGCAGGTCGTCGAAGGAATTTTCGAGCGGGGTGCCGGTGAGCACGAAACGTGTCTTGGCTTGGAGCGCGCGGAGGGCGCTGGCATTTTGCGAGTGGCGATTTTTGATGTGCTGCGCTTCGTCGGCGATGGCACAGGCAAATTCAATCTCGCCGAACATTTTGCGGTCCCGGGTTAACGTGCCGTAGCTGGTGATGATGAGATCGTATTTGGTGAATTCCGCTGATTTGCGTATCCGCTTGGTGCCGTGATGCAGATAAGTGGTGAGTTGCGGGGTGAAGCGTTCGGCCTCGCGGCGCCAGTTTTCGAGTAGGGAGGCAGGCGCGACGACAAGTCGAGTGGTTGCTTCATCGACGGGCAGAGCAGAGAGGAGGGCCAGACCTTGCGGGGTTTTACCCAAACCCATTTCATCCGCGAGCACGCCACCGAGGTTCTGCTTATGCAGATACCAGAGCCACGCGACACCTAGGCGCTGATAGGGACGCAGGATGCTGTCCAGATCGGGGGCGATCGGGGCAAGGGGAAGCGAGGTGAGTTCGTGGAGGTCGCGACTTTGTTCGCTCCAGGCGTCGGAAGGCTGAAAATTTGGAGAGAGCTCTTCGATGATCGCTTTGGCTTCAGGCACGCGAGCCTTGGAAATCCGCGTCGAGGTGTGGGCAGAGGGGGTGCTTTTGGGGCTGCTCGCGAGGGTTTGTTGCGCTTTGGCGAGTTTTTCGAGGCGTTCCTGATCGAGAAGATATACGCGGCCTTGGTGTTCGATGTAGTTGCGACCTGTGGCTAGGGCACTGCGCACGGCGTCTTCAGGTGCCTCGCCCGCCTCGAGGTCGAGATTGAGGACGAATTCGTCACCACTCTCAGTTATCTCCGCTTTGATGTTGGCGTCGTGGAGGTGGGCGGTGCGCTCGGTGAAGTTTTCGGTGAACTCGGCGTCGAAGTTTTCGCGAAGGCGTTCGCCATGGATGGCGAGGAGATTGAGCACCTTATGACGATTGCGCAGCCACCACTTACGATTGGAGGGTTCGAGGGTGAAGCTGTTGTTCTTCAGGAAATCCAGCATCGAACGATATCCAGGGTGATCGCGCGAGGGCAGGGTGATTGCCAGGAAGTCTTCGCTGCCGTCGATGATGGCAGGAGCTCCTTCGTCGTCATGGAGGCGGCTGGTGTGCGTTAGAAGGGGCTTGGCGGCTTCTTTGGGCTCCTCGGGCTCTTCAAGGAGGTCGGGATGATTCCAAGGCATGATTCGTTCGTCGTCGCAGAAAATAGGTAAATCGTCGGCTGCGGCGACGAGTTGGCGAAGTTGTTCGCGGGAAAGTTGGATGAATTTCGGCGGTTTGCCGGCACCGTTCCATGATCGGAGGAGGGCGAGCGCGGGCATCAGCGCGGGCTCGGGAATTTGCTCAAGATCCAGTTCCACCTTGATAGGAATAGCGTCGCGGAGGACGGCGGAGGTCAGATTTGGTGGAAGATGAAACAGAAGCATAGTTGCGAACGGAAATTTTGTTGGGAATAAAGTGTCTGGGAGAAACTCAGATTTAACGATGAGCACAACTGCATTTAGTCAATTGGTAGACGCACATTATACGCCTCTATACCGATTTGCCCTGAGTTTAGCCCGAAATCAGGCCGACGCTGGGGATCTTGTGCAGCAAACTTTCTACATTTGGGCGACGAAGGGTCATGCGTTGAGGGAGGTGTCTAAAGCGAAGTCATGGCTCTTTACGACTCTTTATCGCGAGTTTCTTCGAGTGGGACGTCGCGAGGGGCGTGTGACCTCGATTGAGGATCTGCCGCCGAGCGAGCAGGATGTCGCGGCGGAGGAGATCGATCGCGCGAGAAGTTTGGATGCCGACACCGTGATGTTGGCGCTACAATCGGTGGACGAGGTCTTCCGCGCTCCACTCACACTATTTCATCAATTACCGCTATGATCACGACGATACGATGCCAGATTTTCTGACTCGATCCTATGCCGAGGTGTTGTTGAAATTGAACAGCTTCTATGTCGACGGGGTGCAGGACGGGCCGCCACCGCCTGACTATACGGGAAACATCGTGCTCATAGGGTAGACTGTCACCGGTCGCGCCGATGCTGGTCCCACGCAAAAGGTGCGTATTCACCTCTCGTGCTTATGCACACGAATGTGGTGAACAATGTCTTGGCGAATGATTACGCCCGCAAAGTGCCTGATTGGCTCGCGTGGTGGATCATGATCGGGCTGACCTATCTTTGTGCTTGGCTCGCGCTGAAGAAGTCGATGCGACTGTTGGCAATTGTTTCACTGTTTGTGATCGTGGCTCATCTTAGTTTTTCGTTTTGGGGATGGGTTGGATGGAGCCTGTGGTTTCCTTGGGTGGGACCACTCATCGGCGTGACGGGATCTCTGCTAGTCGTGATTGGGCGCAGAGTGCGGCAGGAGCAAAAAGCGAAAGCGGAGATTCGTGGTATGTTTGGCTCCTATTTGTCTCCGTGGTGGTGCAGAAGATGGTGGGGTCGTCTTCTAAACCTGCGCTCGGTGGAGTCACCGAAGAGATCACGGCCTACTTTTCGGATATTCAGGGCTTTTCGGCTTTTTCCGAACAGCTGCCCGCGGAGAGATTGGTTGAGTTGCTGAATGAGTATCTTACAGCCTGCACGGATGTGATCCAAAATGAGTTTGGCACGCTTGATAAATATATCGGTGATGCGGTGGTAGCGATGTTTGGGGCTCCGGTTGAGCTGCCCGATCATGCTTATCGTGCCTGCGTGACCGCACCCTGACAGCTTCTTACTCTTCCAAAAACGAACTCTGTTTAGGTTCTTTCGAAGCGCGAAGGTCATCCTCTTCTTCTGGAGTCATATTTAGATGGCGGGGTGGCTTCGAGGTCTTCTGCGAAACGGCCAGCTCGCGGTCGACGACTACGCGGTCGCAGATGGAATGGAGGTGCATGCGCAACCAGCGCGCCGTGCTGCTCCCTGCGGTGTAATCGGCAGGGCCGTATCCATGAATCCGACCCGATTGGAGCAGGCGGTCGTTTTGCTCAAACTCTCCACTGTGATCGGGATTGTAAACGCCGTAGGTGCGTCCGCCGCCACCTTTGACTACCGAAAAGCTTGGTATGTCGCTGGGGCCATCGGCGATGTAAATCATGTTCTGAATCGGAATGCGCCGATCTTCCGGCTTTACGTTGGAGTTTACGTCGATCGCGGAGTTCTTGTTGGTGCCCTTGTTGATTTCGTAGAGGGCACGCGTCTTGGTAGTGTTGTCTATCACCATGCCAATCTGAGCTATCACCGCTTCGGCGGAAATGGTCATCTCGTGCTGGTTGAGGAATCCGGGTTGCAGGGGATTCTCGATAAACTCGCAGCCCCAGATCCCATCGACATGTTTGGCGATCGCGCTACCACGCACCATCTCCGCCAGACCGGTGCTGACGATGTAGTGCTCCAACTGAATCTCGTGCTTGCGATACTTGAGTTTCTCGCGGGCGTAGCTTTTGGCGAGATCGAAAAAGTCGGGCAGTCCTGGGTAGAATTCGATGTCGGCCCCGTATTGATTGAGCATGCGGTTGTTGAGTCGGCCAAATTTCCCCGCGAGCACGTAAGTGAGCAGGTGATTCAGATAGCTGATCTCGCCGGAGATATTATAGCCGCGCTGCCGGTAGTTTTCATGCAGGGCATTGGTCTCCGCCCAGAACATGTTTTCTTCGACTCCGTGTCTACGAAAGAGGGGCGCCTGCATATAACCGGGGATTAGCGTCTTGTCGAAATCCCAAATACAGGCGATGGTGTTTTGCGTGAAAAGCGTTGCGGACATTGCGAATCAGCATCGATAGGGTCGTTCCCATCGAAAGCTTAGGTATTACTTAGAAGCCGCATCTCGCGGTTCACGCAATTCGCAAATCACACTCTCTTTTCCCGTATGGAAGCCCTGCCAGACATTTTCCCTTTTCAAAACCGCTACGAAGAACTCACCGCCGAGATGGGTGATCCGGCGTTTTTCAACAATCCGCGACATGCCGCCGACGTCGGCCGTGAACATCAACGCCTGGCTGAACTGCTCGAATCGCATGAACGCTATCGTAAGTTGCAGATCAACATCGATGAAGCCGTCACACTCTCCAAGGATGCTCAGACGGATGCGGAATTGCAGGAACTCGCCGCTGAAGAGCTTCCGGAAATGCTGGAAGAGTTGGCTGGGCTGGAGGCATCGATTCTCGGTGCCATGATCCCGGCCGACCCGACTGACTCGCGTGATACTGTCGTGGAGATCCGAGCAGGCACCGGTGGGGATGAAGCGAGCTTGTTCGCCGGAGAACTCTATCGTGTTTATGCGAAATACTCCGAGCGAATGGGCTGGAGGATTCAACCGATGAGTAGCAGTCCGACGGAGCGTGGTGGCATGAAAGAAGTCATTTTTCTGATCACGGGCACGGATGTTTATCGCCAGCTCAAATACGAAAGCGGTGTGCATCGCGTGCAGCGGGTGCCCGTTACCGAAGCGAATAGTCGCATCCACACGTCTACGATCACCGTCGCGGTATTGCCGGAAGCGGAAGAAGTGGATATCGAGATCGATCCGCAGGATTTGGATATTTCAGTCTGCCGAGCGAGTGGACCGGGCGGGCAGGGCGTGAATACGACGGATTCTGCGGTGCAAATTATATATAAACCGACTGGCTTGATTGTGGTGTGCTCCGATGAGCGTTCGCAGAACAAGAACCGTGCGCGAGCGATGACGGTGCTGCGTTCACGGCTTCTGCAACAGAAACAGGATGAAGAGAAAGCCAAGTATGCCAGTGAACGCCGCGATCAGATTGGCTCCGGTGATCGCAGCGAACGCATTCGCACCTATAACTTTCCACAGAACCGTCTAACTGATCACCGAATTGGCCTCACGCTGCAGAGTCTACCCTTGGTGATGGAAGGTGAAATCGACGATGTAATCACTGCACTCCAACGCGCCGACCACGCCCAAAAGCTGGCAGCGCTGAGCGAGAAACAGTTCTGATCAGGATAGCCCAAACGAACATGCTCACGGTTCTGGATATAATCAAAAAGACGACTGGCTTCCTCGAGGGGAAGGAGGTCGAGAATGCACGGCTCAATGCCGAACACCTGGTGGGGCACGCGCTAGGGCTAGCTCGGATGCAGCTGTATCTGCAATTCGAGCGCCCTTTGGAAGAGGAGGATCTAGAAAAAATTCGCCCACTTGTGCGGCGTCGCGGGCAACGCGAGCCACTCCAATACATCATGGGCACGACCGAGTTTTTTGGCGTGGAACTGAAGGTGGATTCGCGCGCATTGATTCCGCGTCCGGAGACAGAATATCTCGCGGCACAGATCGTGGAAAAACTACCGCAAGTGCCGCATTCGATTCTCGATTTGGGCACGGGCTCGGGTGCGCTCGCGTTGTCGCTCGCGCAACATTACATTGATGCAAAAGTGCTCGCGACTGATGTCAGTGCTGATGCGGTCGCGCTCGCGAAAGAGAATGCGGCTGCACTGAATCTTGCTGATCGTGTGGAAGTGCGAGAGTCCGATTGGTTCGCGGCGATTGAGGACGACGCGACCTACGATTTGATCGTCTCCAATCCGCCCTATCTTTCCGAACAGGAAACCGAGGAGACTTTGACGGAGGTGAAAGATTTTGAACCACGGATCGCGCTGACACCAGGTGGATCTGAATCAGGGCTAGAGCCCTACGAGATCATCATCCGCGAAGCGCACAATTACCTCGCACCGGGTGGTTTGCTCGCGATAGAAACGGGGATCGCTCAGCGCGAAGCACTCGAAGAAATGCTTACACGTTCAGAGTATGCCCGACACGAATTTGTAGCCGATCTTACTGAGCGCGAGCGATTCGTCTTCACTTGGAAAGACTAACCCTGCTCGCCGGTGATCGCGGTAAGCGGTTGCCGATTGCTGGCCCATTCTTTTTGCGACTTGGCCAGTGAGATCGCATCGTTGATCACGCGAAGTGATTCACGTAGATGAACATCTACCTTTGCATACGAATCGTTGTCATCGGTGCTGAGGACTTCGTTGTTTTTTTCTTCCTCGGTGGTCGGCTCAGCTTTGATGCGGGCAGGAGGTTTTGGCACGAGGCGGAATTCCTCGAATGGGTAATCGTTCTCCGCGAGCCGATCTTTGGTTTCCTTCATCACATCTCGAAAGACTTTATCTTGTTCTTTGCGCGTCTGCCGCGCTTCGAGATTGAGGGAGATTAGCTTTTCTTCCTGACGGGCTTTGAACCAATCCACAGTATCGTCCAGGTAATCGAACTCGGGCATGATTTGGCGGCGCTGTTCACTTGAATTACGGAGTATGGTAAGCAGCTGTGGATCTAGAGGGCTGCCGTTCAGGTTGCTGGTGGGAATTTCGTCCCAGACCAAAGCATGCGGCAGGTCGCGTTCGCCGATTTTTAGAAAATCACCGATTGAGGGAAGGGTGATGTCCGGAATCACACCCTTAAGTTGAGTTGAGTTTCCATTGGGCAGGTAGTATTTTTGGACCGTGAGTTTAGCAGCGCCGGTCTTGAGCGGTGAGCGCGTAAACTGCGGCACATAGCGCTTCATCTCTACGACGGTTTGCACTGAACCTTTACCATGGGTGGAACTATCGCCGATGACCACCGCACGTCCGTAATTTTGCAATGCACCGGCGACGATTTCGGAGGCGGAGGCACTGAAGCGATCCACGAGCACGGCGAGAGGGCCCTCGTAGGCAATGTTGGCATCTTCATCACTATCGACCTGAATTTGACCGGCGTAATCTCTCACCTGCACGACAGGGCCCTGTTCGATGAAGAGTCCGGTTACGTCGATTGCTTCTTTTAGATAGCCCCCGCCGTTACGCCGAAGATCGAGCACCATACCTTCAATGCCAGCGGCATTAAGCTGATCGATTAATTTAGCGACGTCGCGCGAGGCGATTGAGTCCGCCGTTTCGGGATCACCGTCATCGGGGGCGGCATAAAAGGAGGGGAGGCTGATCACCCCGATGGGCACATCAACGCCGGTTTCATCGGGCACTTGGAAAACTGCTGCATGAGCGCGCGCGGAATTCAATTTTACGACGTCGCGGGTGATGATGACTTCGCGTCGAGCAGAATTGTCACCATCGGCGGGTTGGATGGTGAGGTGCACATTGGTGCCCTTTACGCCGCGAATCATCTGCACGATTTTGCGCAATTTCATGCCGATGATTTCGACGGATTCACCTTCACCTTGGGCGACCGCGAGAATGCGATCATTGGGTTGGAGATGGTTGCCGAGATCGACAGGCCCACCCGGCACGATCTCTTTAATTACGCAGTAATCGTCTTCCAAACTCAGAAGCGCGCCGATGCCGACGAGTTCGAGTTTCATCTGGATGGCGAAGTCTTCGTAGGTATCAGGGGAAAAATAGGTGGAGTGCGGATCGTAGAGCCGCGCGATGGTTGAGAGGTAGAGTTCGGCGAGCTCGTGGCCTTCAAGGTCGGCGACATTTTTGAGCATGCGTTGATAGCGCTTACGCACCTTCTCTTTGGCTTCATCTGAGGTCTTGTCGTTAAGGAGCTCGGCGATGAGTTCGTATTCGATTCGCGTTCTCCAGAGTTCATCCGATGCGGCCTGATTGGTGGGCCAAGGGATGTCGCGTCGATCGTATTGATAGCGATCGTGATCACTGAAGTCGGCCTCACTGCTGTCGAGATAGTTGAACACCCAGTTGGCCCGCTCTTCGACTCGTTGCTCGTAACGTTTAAAGATCGCGTAGGCGGCATCGATGTTGCCGAGCTTCTTTAATTCCCAGAAGAGCCCGGAGTTGAATTGGTTTTCAAATTCGCGTTCGTCGCTTTGAAGAAAAAAGAGGCGCTGCCCGTCGAGACTGCCCATGTATTCGCTAACAACTTCGGCGTAATCGCTGCTGCGCACCGCATCGCGATTGTAGTGCAGTTGAGACATCATCTCCACCATCACGCGCACTTCTTTGGCGAGGGTAGGAGAAGTGGTGAACTTCCGATCGCTGACGGCAGAAGAGGCCGTGGCGAGCACTCCAACCAAGATGAGCGTAGAAATGGGGCGGAAAAAACGCGGAAAAAATGTCATGAATAGTCTTGGGATTCGAACGGGACGAAAATGTTTCATTGATTACTGACCGCCAGCCAAAAACAGCGAGGGCTATCGGCGACTCATATTATCACGGGCATCATCGAGCACATTCTTTTCCTCAGCTGTGAGCGAACCGAAGCCCTTGCTATTGATCTTATCGAGGATGCGATCGACCTCCACTTTTAGGTCGGTTTTATTGCCTACTTTTACCTTGTATTTCGGTGAGACCGATGCGGGTTTCTTCTTCGCCCACTTGGGCAGTTCAAAACTCGTATCGCTACCGGGGACGCTAAATTTGCCACTGTGAATATAGCGGAAGTAGAGCCAACCAGTCGCCATCCCACCAAGGTGAGCCGAGTGAGCCAGACCGAATGGAGATACCGCTCCCATCACCTCATAGAAAAGAAATCCGAGCAGATCTAAACCGATCAAACCATATGCCATATACTTGGGCTTGAGGCTGACAGGAATGAAGAAGAAGAGCAGAAACGTGACCTGTCGATTAGGATAGAGGGATGCGAAAATAATGAACAGCCCCGTCACGCCGGCTGAGGCTCCGAGCAGGTAGCTGTTGGCCCCGATACTCCAATTAGTAGCGGTCCAAACTAATCCTCCTGCCAGAACCGCGGTGCCGAAGAAGTAGAGAAAGCGCTTGTCGCCCATTAGAGGTAGTAGCACTCGTCCGATGAAATAGAGACCGAGCAGGTTTCCCACGATGTGCAGCAGATTCGCCGGACTGTGCAAAAAAGTGTAGGTGAGCAAGGTCCACACTTTGCCCGATTTGAGCCCGTCGATTGTGACGGCGAAGGCGCTCATGAATCCCTGGCCAGCGCCAAACCAACGCAGAAACACAGTTTGGACGATGAAACCAGCTACAATCATTACGATCAACCAGACCAGGATGGAGGTCTTGGGCTGTGCGTATTCACTGCGCATGTAGGGACGATCTGAGAGCATGTGTATCGATTACCTAAGTCGCCCGCGCTGGCGAACACAAGTCAGCTTGGAGGTTTCTATTGGCTGCTCCGTTTGCAGAACCGAGCATTATGTCGCAGTTTATGGCGAACACCGCTTGACAGTGCGGCGCAAATTAACACTCAATCTGAGAACTTATGGCAGACAAAACAGACAAATGGGAGGAAAACGCAGCAGGCAAATTTTACGTCGATCAACAATGCATCGATTGTGATCTTTGTCGCGAGACCGCTCCGGCGTTCTTTACTCGTCACGATGAGGGAGGCTATTCCTTCGTGCATAAGCAACCCGAGTCCGAAGAAGACATCGGTCTTTGCATGGAAGCACTCGAAGGTTGCCCAGTTGAGGCGATTGGCGAAGACGGCACGTAATTAAAACTCGCTGTTCGATATATTTCTGAGCCCGGCCTTTTCAGGTGGGGCTTTTTTATGTCATAGACAGAGCGTGAGTTAGGTCTATTGTTAAGGCAGATTATTAAAAATAATAACTAGGCCTTGTTTTTACGCTTTCAGCTGCTAACTCTCGGCTTAATGAGATTTGTTTCACCGCTGCTTCTCGCAACGATTGCGCTGACATCTCACGGTCAAATTTCCGTGGAGATGACGGAGATGGTTATTCACTCGCCGCGGATCGCGAATCAGGCGCCCGTAGCGACCTTTGCCATGCCGGTCTCGGCACTACGTTACGAAGCTCTCGTGGATGTGCAGGGGAGAAACATGGCCGAAGGGCAGGCTGATGTGTCGATTCGCGGGGGCACGTTTGAAAATACCGGCTTTCGCATTGGATCAGTCACGATTCTTGATCCGCAAACGGGTCATTACTTTGCAGAAATCCCCGTGCCACCCGCCATGCTGGGCGCGCTGGATATTTTAACAGGTGCGGCCAACTCATTCGGCAGCATTAACGTGAATGTGGGCACGATCGCGTATGGGTGGCAGCCGATCGTTACTCGTGGGCAATTCTCACTTGGTGTCGGCGAGGATAACCTAAATCGCCAAGAGCTCTATCAAGGCTACGCGCGTGAACTCAGCGGAGGCGCGTTCTTCGGCGTTGATGTGGAGTATTCGCGTTCATCCTCTGATGGATCCATTCCGCAAGGTGATCACGATTTCGAGCGTGTGGGCGGTCGCCTCCAATGGCGCACGGATCGGGCGCAGACCGATTTGTTTATTGGTTATCAAGCGAAGTTCTTCGGCTGGCCGAATCTCTATACGCCTTACGGGGTTGATGAGACCGAAAACCTCCAGACGGTCCTTGTTACCTTGAATCATCGCGCTGAACGCGAAGCGGGTGGGTATTTTGAAGCGGGAGCTTACTACCGCCGCAATAGGGACGACTACGAATTTAACCGCCACATTCCCGGACAGTATAATCCTTACCAACACACCACTTGGTTGCACGGTGCGGCGATTTCCGGTCGTGAAGTACGTGGCGATTGGGCGGTGGTTTATCGAGGCGAAGTCGCGTCGGATAAAATCGAATCCACCTCGCTGACCTCTGGCAGCTACAATACTCGGCAGATGCTCAAGCTCGCGCTCGCCGGTGAACATCAGTGGGCGACGGATGATGGCGGTGCGTGGGTCGCGTTGGGTGGGATGACACTTGATGATACGAATCGCGATAGCGGTGCTGTTTCGCCTGTGGTGAATTTTACACGTCGGTTCGCGACGAGTAGTGCCACGCAGTCGATCGCGTTGAGCTATGTCGAAGCGACCCAAGTGCCGAGCTACACGGCGGTCAATTCATCCGCGGCAGGCGGTCTGTTTCGCGGTAATGCGACTCTGGGGCGTGAGACGAGCCGCAATGTGGAACTTGGTCTCACAGGCAACTACGTTGGGTGGCAAACCGAAGCGGCGATCTTCTATCGGCAAGACGACGATCTGGTGGATTGGACTTTCAGTAACGGCGTGACAGCGCGTTTCGCGAATGCGGTGGATATCGCGACGACGGGTTTTGAGATCATTGGGCGGCGCGACTTCGATTGGGGAGGAGTGACGCTAGGCTATACCTACATGGATAAGGATGCGGACTACGGCTCGACCACGATCGATGCGAGTTTCTATGCACTGAACTTTGCGAAACACCGCGTGACCGCAGCAATCACGACGCGAATCAGCGAGGAATGGGAACTGCGTTTTGACAACGAAGCGCGACTCCAGGAAGAGAATCCGCTGCGCTCGGCCGGTGGCGAAGAAGCACTCACGAGCGCGTTGTCGATTGTGTGGCACCCGAAGATGTGGCGCGGGATAGAATTCTCGATCTCAGCGGATAATTTGTGGGACTCAGATTTTCAGGAAGTGCCCTCGGTGCCAGCGGCCCGTCGGCAGGTGGCACTGAGCGTGGCCTATGGTTGGTGAGTCGGTTACAGTTTGACATCGAAGGCGATCCGCAGGTGGCATGCTCCGTGCAAAACAACCCCTTCCTCAATCCTGAGTTTGAAATCAAATGGTCAGCGCTGACACCTGATCAGATCGAAACCGCCATCGACGAGGCACTGGCCTTGGCTAAGGCGAATGTCGATTCGATTGCCTCGCAGGATAGTGCTCGCGTCACATATGAGAGCACATTTCTCGCGCTCGAAGATGCCTCCGAAACGCTCGATCATGCGTGGGGTAAGGTCGCGCATCTGCAATCCGTCGCCGATTCACCGGAACTGCGCGATGCACACAATAAAATGTTACCGAAGGTCACTGCATTTTCCTCTGGCATTCATCTAAATTTGGAATTGTGGAAGCGTTTAGAAGCATTTGCTAATACTGCGGCCGCCAACGAACTCACGGGAGTTCATCGTCGCTTCCTGGAAGAGACGCTCGCTGATTTTCGCCAAGCCGGAGCCGATCTGCCGGATGAGAAACGCAATCGGCTCGAAGCCCTACAAGGAGAGCTCGCGCAACTCACTCAGAAATATTCAGAGAACGTTCTCGATGCGACTAATGCGTGGGAGCTGATCGTGACAGATGAATCGCGGCTTGCGGGATTACCCGCGCATGGCAAAGCCGCAGCCTTGAGCAGTGCGATTGAAAAAGAGAAAGCGACTGATGCAAAACCCGCGTGGCGTTTCACCCTGCAGCAACCTTCGATGGGACCATTAACAGTCTATCTTGAAGATGACGCTTTGCGGCAAGAAATGTGGGAAGCTGCATCTACAATCGGTGGTAAGGATCCGCATGATAACACTGATTTGATACGCAAGATCTTAGTGCTGCGCGCGGAGAAGGCCGAGCTGCTGGGTAAACCGAATTTCGCTGAAATCCAACTCGAACGCCGCATGGCGAAATCTGGAACCAAGGCTTTGGCGTTCCTCGCTGAGATGGAAGCTCGCGCTGCTTCGGCTTTCGCTGCTGACACGCGTGAGTTGCAAGAATTTAAAGCGGCGAAAACTGGCGAACCCGTTGCTCCGTTGGCTCCGTGGCAAATCGCTTTTTGGTCTGAGAAATTGCGGCAGAGTAAGTATGCCTTTGATGAAGAAGAGCTGCGCCCTTACTTCCCGATGGACCGCGTGATTGATGGTCTCTTCGATTTGGTGAATCACATTTTTGGATTGGTCGTCACTCCACGGGCGAGTGGCGAAACGTGGCACCATTCAGTCAAGTTTTACGATTTGAAGAATACTGCTGGAGTGCACTTGGGTTCATTTTATTGCGATTGGTATCCACGTGAATCGAAGCGCGGTGGAGCGTGGATGAACTATCTGATTACGGGTGGTCCTCAAGCGGACGGCACTCGTGCTCCTCATCTCGGTTTGATGTGTGGCAACATGACGCCACCGGCCGAAGGTAAGTCCGCTCTACTTACTCATCGTGAAGTCGAGACCGTCTTCCACGAGTTTGGTCATCTGCTGCATCACCTGCTGGGCGAGGTTGAGATCAAGTCACTCAATGGCGTGAATGTCGCGTGGGACTTTGTGGAACTGCCTTCGCAGATCATGGAAAACTGGTGCTGGGAACGGGAAAGTCTCGATTTGTTTGCACGCCATCATGAGACGGGTGATCCGATTCCGGCAGAGCTATTTGATAAATTGGTCGCGGCCAAAAACTTCCAGTCAGCCAGTGCGACGATGCGCCAGGTCGCGTTTGCGAAGATGGATTTGCTGCTGCATACCGAGACGCAGAAGTATATCGCAGCTGATGATATTGAAACGACGATGCGGGCCGATATTGCCGCTTGTCTCACCGCTACGAATCCTCCTGCGCCGACCATCATGCGCCGGTTTAATCATATCTTCTCCGATCCGGTGGGTTATGCGGCGGGCTACTATTCCTACAAGTGGGCAGAGGTGTTGGATGCTGATGCGTTTACGCGTTTCAAAAAAGAAGGTATCTTCAACGCTGAGACCGGAGCCGAATATGTGAGCAAGTTATTGAGCCGTGGAAACTCTGCCGATCCAATGGAGCTCTATCGCGATTTCATGGGACGCGAGCCGGATCCGCAGGCGTTGTTGATTCGCAGCGGGCTCGCGAGTTGATCCTTCTTGATTTGGCCTCGCTCCTAGGGTTCCTCGCGAGGGCGGGGCTGATTATGATCCGCTCAAGAAATAGGCGGTCACACTCGAGACGTAACTAGCGAGTCCTAGCAACAAGAGGCAGATTTCGGCGAAGAACAGATTCGTCTTTCCATTTCGATAGCGGATGACGCGCGTGATGAGATCGAGATCGTTGTCGCCCCGAAATTGGGTGACCCAGCGGATTCGGAGGCTGCCCCCAAGAATGAGAAGGGTAGAAGACAGAGTGGCGAGAATACCCAAGACCATGGCGTAGCGTGAGAAATCTCCGGAGGCGGCGATCTTCTGACCGGAGAATCCAGTAATCGTCAGCGTGAGGGTGGTGATGGTGAGCATGATCTGCGCCCGCGTCTGCAGAACGAGAAACTGCTGCATGAGCATGGGAGTGATACTTTTGAGTCCATTCTCGCCATGCTTCTCGAGGAGCTGCTTGGCTTCCTCTTCCGGTGAAGCGTGCAGGTCGGGGGTTAATTCTGGATTTGCCATTTACAGGATGAGCGTGACGACGCATTGAAGACGTTTCCATTACAAATTATGATTATTGCAGATATTGCTAACCTTCCTGGGCGAACCTTTCCGGCTCGTCGTTTTGGTCGCGGTTTAGTCGGCCCAGGCCCACAACCGATTCAATCCGAAAACTTCTCCATGGGCTACGTGGTCTTGGAACCAAATGGCGGTCAGGTGCCTTGGCACAATCAAGAGCAGGAGGAAGTCTACATGATTCTCCAAGGAACTGGCGAAATGTGCGTCGATGACGAAAAGTCTGAGATCAGCGCTGGTCAGATGGTTTATATGCCACCGACCAAGTTTCATCAGCTCACCAATACCGGCAATAAGCCTTTGCACATGATGTATTGCTACGTGCCGGGTGGCGATGTCGCTCACTGGCGTCAGGAGCTCGATGGCACGCTGCCACCAGCTGGGGTTGGCGATACGCCTCCGCTTCCGGCCGGCGCACAGCCGCAATGCCTTGAGCCTGAGAAGGCCGAGTAAGCGCGAGCTACATTGCGCGAAACGGTTAGTCATTGCGAGAAGGTCCCGGTGAACGGGGCTGACGTGGCAATCTACGAACAGGCGAGTGTAACCGATCCGTCATTCGTGGATCGCCACGGTGCGCTTCGCACACCTCGCGATGACAGCATGAAAGAGATCGCGAGGCGCGTTCTTACATGGCGCGAAACGCGCTGGGGCTTTGTCCGCTTTGGCGCCGAAACCAGCGCGCGAAATAATTAGGATCTTCAAAACCGGCCACCGCGGCAGCTTCCGCGATGGTCGGTTTTTCGCGTAATGCTTTCTGCGCGGTTTCCAATCGGAGGCGATTGCGCATCGCGCGGAGTCCGAGTCCAGTTTCCTTTTTGAGACGTCGCGTAAGGTGATCGGGATGGTAGCCAGCTTGTTTGGCCACTACGGCCAAAGGCTCACTGCCATCGAGCAGCGGACGGACTTTATCGTAAAGTGGCGGCGATTCTTCGCGATTGTCAGGAGAGGGCGACAGACCGAGGAGCTGGGCCACTACCGCAATGATAGGTGGATAATCGGCGAGGGTGAGCCGGCCTTTGGCGGGGACTTGGGCGAGCAACCGATGGATCTTGTTCAGCGTCTCGGGGCGAAGTCTGCGATGCGCAACCCGCATGCGGGGCGATTTCTTCACTTCGTAATCAAGCACGAGGCAGACGGGGCGACTCGTATGAAGAACCGAGAATCCGTGTTCGATGCCAGCAGGGATGATGAAGAGATCACCGGTGCTCGCATGGCGTTTACGCTGCTTTACGGTTTGGACGCCCTCACCGTCGAGGTAGAGGATGAGTTGCGCGTAGTCGTGGCCGTGGGGCTTCACTTCTTCTTCACGGTGACGGTTGAGCTGCAATTTGCGCAGCACGAAACCCAGCGCGTGAATCTCGATCTTCTGAATTAGAATAGGGCTCCAAGCAGGCATATCGGAAATGTGCTATCAAAAGTCGGTTTTGTTCTAACGCAAGCTCTCGGGAACCCTTAATGTAGATTTAAATTCAATTCATCCATTATTTAAATGACCACACATAAAGTCGGTATTATCATGAACGGCGTCACCGGACGCATGGGCACCAACCAGCACTTGTTGCGTTCGATCAAAGCGATCATCGATCAAGGCGGTATCAAGCTGAGCGACTCCGAAGTCATCATGCCCGATCCGATTCTTGTTGGCCGCAGCGAAACCAAGCTAGCAGCACTCGCGAAGCGCTCTGGAATTACCCGTTACTCAACGGACCTCGATGCTGCTCTCGCTGATGCGAAGAACACCGTTTACTTCGACGCGACTCTCACAGGCCAACGTCCGAATGGCGTGCGCAAGGCGATCGCCGCTGGTAAGCACATCTATTGCGAAAAGCCTACCGCGACGACATCTGCTGAAGCCGTGGCCCTCGCTGAAGAAGTGACGGCTGCCGGTCTCAAAAATGGCGTGGTGCAAGACAAACTCTGGCTCCCCGGTTTGCAGAAACTCCAGTATCTGATCGATACCGGTTTCTTCGGCGAAATTCTTTCGGTTCGCGGTGAGTTTGGTTACTGGGTGTTCACCGGTGAACACGAGAAGGTGCTCCAACGTCCTTCGTGGAACTACCGCAAGGAAGACGACGGCGGTATCATCGTCGATATGATCTGCCACTGGCAGTATGTGATCCAAAATCTCTTTGGTGACATCAAGAGCCTCACCTGCCTGGGCGCGACTCACATTCCTGAGCGTCGCGACGAAGCGGGTATCCCTTACAAGTGCACCGCCGACGATTCGGCTTACGCGACCTTCGAACTCACCAACGGTGTGATCTGTCACTTCAACTCTTCCTGGTGTGTGCGCGTTGATCGCGATGATCTGCTCACGCTTCAAGTTGATGGCACCAATGGATCGGCAGTGGCCGGTCTCCGTGATTGCAAAGCGCAATCGAATGCGGCGACTCCTCGTTGCGTTTGGAATCCAGACATCGATAGCCCGATTGACTTCGCTGAAGGCTGGACCGGCGTTCCAACAAATGATGTTTTCGACAACGCCTTTAAGGTGCAGTGGGAACTCTTCCTTCGTCACGTCGTCAAGAACGAGCCTTTCCGTTGGACGTTGATGGAAGGCGCCAAGGGCGTGCAACTCGCTGAACTCAGCCTCCAGTCATGGGCCGAGCGTAAGTGGGTCGACGTTCCTGCAATCGGATAAGCCATCTAGATTGGGATTAGAAAATCCCGACACTTTTCCAAAAGCGCTTTTTGCACTGGCAAATCGCGTTTTTTGCGTAATGTAAACGAATGTCTCCGAATTGGAGATTCACATTAATTTATTTTCAACGATGACATCTACTCTCGCCGCAATGCTCTTCACGCAGCCCGTTATCATGGTGCTGTTGATTCTTTCCATGTTCTTCGCGATGTATGCGCAGCATCGCGTTTCCAGCGCGTATAAGAAGAACATGAAGATTCCTTCGCGCGGCAATATCAGTGGCCGCGAAACCGCCGAAGCCGTCATGGCTCGCGCCGGAATTAGCGATGTTGAGATCACCGAAATCGGAGGGCATCTCACCGATCACTACGATCCGACTCACAAGAAACTCGCTTTATCGAGCGAGAACTATCGTGGAACCAGTTTGGCCGCGTTGGGCGTTGCTGCCCACGAAGCGGGCCACGCGATCCAACACAAAGTTGGCTACTCAATGTTGAAGACGCGGATGGCGCTCGTGCCGATTACGCAATTGAGCGCGAAATTTCTACCATTCGTGATTATCGGTGGGTTCTTCTTTCAGATCGCGGGCCTGATTAATCTGGGTATCGCCATTTATTCCGTGCTGACCTTGTTTCATCTCGTTACGCTGCCCGTCGAATTTGACGCGAGTAAACGTGCGAAGGTTGAACTCGTTGGCCTCGGTATCGTGGACCGAGACGAAATGCCCGGTGTTTCCGAAACCTTGAATGCTGCCGCGCTCACTTACGTCGCCGCCTTCCTCGGATCGCTGCTCAATTTGCTCTGGTTGATCGCCGCACGTCGCGACTGATCTTAGGAAATATTTCTAACAAAAAAGCCGACTTGAAAAGGCCGGCTTTTTTTGTGCGTTATTCTTTGCTTAGTTTCTTAAGCGAGACCTTCCCGAATGAAGCTCAATCCATCGGTGTAGACGTCCTTGGGATCGTTGAACAAGTCGCGCCAGACACGGGTCGCGGCGGCGAGGTCGGGCAGGGCACGACCAAAGGCTTCGATCACGATCCAATCGTCGTATTGAATTTGCTTTAGCGTTGAGAAGGTCTCCGTCCTATTGACCTGACCGGTCCCGGGGGTGCCGCGATCGTTCTCGCTGAGGTGCACATGCACGAGGCGATCACTCACCGACTTAAGCGCTTCAGGTGAATTCTTCTCTTCGATGTGCGCGTGGAAGTTGTCGCCCAATTCGCCTTTGCCGCAACGCGCCGAAAGTGTTTCGCCGATCTTCTTAAAGTAATCCATGCTTGGACTGTATGTTCCTTTGATTGTGCCGCGATGCAATCACCTGAATGTATGCTGAAGGATTTAGGACATGCGTTTTCATCGCTTCACGGGATTTGTGGAATCGATTGAGGGCGTGCTTCGGTGTAATCGCAGATATCGTGTAAATGGGAGGAATTGGCTCCGTTGGTTACACCAACTTCGGGCCGTTGGCCTCATTGCGTTCGCAATGCCCCATATCCCTCCTCTCGCATCTGTAGTCTCGCTGCGCGATCCACGCCACTTTGTTTCACAATGTGGCGGAGAGGGAGGGATTCGAACCCCCGGAGCCTTGCGGCTCAGCGGTTTTCAAGACCGCCGCGATCGACCACTCTGCCACCTCTCCGTGTTGTGTCGCAGGTGAGAAGTTTTGCGAAAAGCTGCGCTTGTCCAGCTTTCTTATATATATAACTGTTTCCATGATGAGCACGCCCCACTCAGATTCGATGGTTGAAGAGATTCAGGGTCTCTATGGTCCATTCACTTTTTAGGAGATGTTGTTTCAGAAGATTTGGGCGGAGGGGGCGTTTGATCAGACTCAACTTACCACTACTGATGGGCAGAGCGTGCAGATCCGGAATGTGGGGCGTTGGAATAAATTGGCGGGGCCGGATTTTATGCAGGCGCGGATTCGTTTCGATGAGGGACGCGAGCTGATCGGCGATGTGGAGTTGCATTTACGAGCGGAGGATCGGGTCGCGCATGGGCATGCTCAGGATTCAGCTTACTCAGATGTGAAATTGCATGTGGTCTTGTTTCCGCCGCGAGCTAATGTCATGACGCGAGATGGAGAAGGGGGAGCGATCCCGACTTTGGTGCTGTTGCCTTGGTTGCATCACGATTTGCAAGAATACGCAGCGGAAGCTGCGGTCGAGGTAATGGCGAATCATCCGGAGACGTGGATTCTGGAAAAGCTTTGCGAAATGCCGCGGGATGAGCTGCGTGCGCATTTGGATGGCTTTGCGAAGAAGCGTTGGGAACAGAAGGTGCATTTCGCGGGATTGCGGATCGCGAAGGTGGGGTGGCAGGAGGCGTGTCACCAGACGGCGATGGAGATTCTCGGATTTCGCTACAATCGTGTGCCGATGCTGCAAGCGGCGATGCGTTACGATCTGGCGAGCTGGAGTGAAGCTGATTTTCAGGTTGAGGCCGTTTTCGACGAATCAGAGTCAAAGTGGCGCGCTTCCGGGGTGCGACCGGGGAATCATCCGCATCGGCGGTTGGCGCAATATCGCGATTGGGTACAGGCGCGACCTGATTGGCCGGATTTACTGTAGAAGCTGGGGGCAGAGTTGTTAAGCCCTGATTTCGGCGGAAACACGTCGGAGGTGCGGCGTGAGCATGAACTTTCGGCGCGGCGGAAGCGGCTGAGCAGCGCCATTTGCGGTGATGCCTTGGGTGGAAAACGTTTTGATACAATGATTTGCGACGGATTTTGGCCGCTATTGGCGAGTGGGGAGGGTCTCGATCTGGCTGGGCTCTGGTATCACTGGTATGCGGGTGACGCTCCGGCTAGTTTGAGCATAGTATTGCGACAGACGGGGCGCTTCGAAATTGGGCGCGATCCGGCCTGTCATGGCGGGGTTCAGGGGCTGTTGGGGTTTTTGGTGGAAACAGATCCGCAAACTGTCTGATAATCGGTTAGTTAACGTTGTGTTTAGGCGGCTTTACGCACGGCCAAGGTGGTTGCTTGACATGGGAGGGAGTAAAAATACGCTCATACTTTCTTATAACACTCACTATTTGTGAAGTGGGCCTTCCGGCCTGCTTTTTTTTTCCCATTTTAACAAGATCATGAGCAGCGAAATTTTAACAGTCCTAGAGTATATGGAGAAGGAGAAGGGTATCGGCCGCGCCGATATGATCTCCACGATTACCAATGCCCTGAAGACTGCTGCCCAAAAGGGAGTAAATTCAGGTCAGGAACTCAAAATCGATATCGATGAAAAGAGCGGTAATATGACTGCTTGGACCCTGCTCAAAGTGGTCGATTCGATGAGTGATTCGAAGACAGAGATCAGTATCGAACGTGCCCAGGTGATTCAGCCCGGCGTGCTCTTGGGTGAATTTATCGAAAAGGAAATCGATCCTTCCACGCTAGGTCGCATTGCGGCCCAGACCGCGCGCCAAGCAGTGATGCAGCGTTTGCGTCAATATGAGAAGGACCGAATCTATGATGATTTCAAGGATCAGGTCGGCGATGTCGTCACGGGCACTGTGCGTCGTCGCGAGCGTAATGATCTTTATGTTGATCTCGGTAAGGCAGAGGCCGTGATGTCTGCTCGGGAGCAAGTCCCCGGTGAAGAATACCAACCCGGCGAACGCATTCGCTGCTTGTTGCTTTCGATCGATTCCACTCCTCGTGGACCTGAAATTATTTTGAGCCGTTCAAGCCCGAAGTTCGTGCGCCGTCTCTTCGAATTGGAAGTCACGGAAATCGCGGATGGCACGGTGCAGATCGAAGCCTTTGCGCGTGAGCCCGGCTACCGAACGAAGATTGCTGTGACGAGTGCTGATCCGAAGGTGGATCCAGTCGGTGCCTGCGTAGGTGCCCGTGGTGCTCGTGTGAAAACCATCGTGCGCGAGCTCGGTGGTGAGAAAATCGATATCATCCGCTACTTCGAGGATCCTCGTGAGATGATCTTGGAAGCTCTTAAGCCAGCCGAGCCGAAGGAGATTGTGCTCGATGAGCCAAGCCATCGTATTCTGCTTCGAGTCGCGACCGACGATTTGGCTGTGGCGATTGGCCGCAAGGGGCAAAATGCCCGCCTGACCTCGCGCCTGATTGGATGGCGCATCGACATCGAGGAATACATGGCCGTCAGCACCGATCCGGTGCAGGTGGCGATTACACTTTTGGTCGATACCTTTTCGATGGATGCGGCGATTGCCGCCCGTTTAGTCGAAATGGGTATCAACTCTCCCGGTGCCTTCGAAGGCGTCGAAGCTGGTGATTTGGTTGATGCCGGATTCACCGAAGAAGAGGCCAATGCCATCATCGCGAGCGTTTCCGCTCACCAAGAATAATTTTCCGCACAAGACCGCACCGACCGCTACGACACTTTACAGATGAGTATCCGCATTCACGAACTTGCCAAAAAAATCGGCTTCGACAACAAGCAGATGTTGGACCTGCTCAAGGAGCGCAAATTCGATGTGAAGAGCGTCTCCAGCACGATCGACAACATCTCGGCGGCCGCGATTGTTGAGGAGTTTGCTGCGGCGAAACCAGTCGAAGAACCCGGCGCTCCGGAAGTCGTTGAAGCGGCTTCCGCTAAAGCTGCAGCACCGGTCAAAGGCGCGACGTCGAAGGTGAACATGCCGAGCGGTGCGTTTGTGAAATCGACGGATGATATTGCCCGCGAGAAGGTCGAGAAAGAGGAACATAAGAAGGCCGCTGCGGACAAACCAGCGGAAGCCGCAGCTCCGAAAGTAGCTGCACCCAAGTCTGCCCCGCCGCCTCCAGCACCGAAAACACCGGCACCCATTTCTGCTCCCGCTCCGGTTCCTCCCATTCTTTCCGCTAAGTCTCCTGCTGCTCCGCCGCCGGTTCCCCGTGCGGCTACATCGGCTCCGGTTGCGCCTCCGCCACTTCCCGGATCATCACCGACCCCTCCTACTCTCGCCGTCCCTGCGGCCGCCGAGGAAGGTTCCAGCGAGGAAATCAAGAGCATCCAAATCAAGCCTCCGATTATCGTTCGCGATTTCGCAGTAGCTTTGGGGATGAAGCCTTTCAAGTTGATCTCCGAGCTGAATCAAGCTGGTGGATTCGCTTCGATGAATTCGACGATCGAAGAAGATGTCGCGATCGCCGTGGCTGAAAAGCACGGAGTCATTCTCGAAGTTAAGCACAAGGGTGAAACTCCACCAACCCCGAAGAAGTCTGGTAAGGGTGCCGCTGAAAAAGAGGCGAATGAAGATGACGAGAAAAATTTAGAACCACGTCCTCCGGTGATCTGTATCCTTGGACACGTGGATCACGGTAAGACTTCGCTGCTCGATGCGGTTCGGAAGACGAATGTGGTTAAGGGTGAGGCTGGTGGCATCACTCAGCATATCGGTGCTTATCAGATTGAGCATGAAGGCCGTAAGTTAACTTTCCTCGATACTCCCGGTCACGCCGCCTTCACGAAGATGCGTGCCCGTGGTGCCAACGTGACTGATATCGCGATTCTGGTCGTGGCCGCCGATGACGGATTTATGCCGCAGACCGACGAAGCCTTGAAACATGCGCTGAAGGCCGAGGTCGCGTTGATCGTTGCGATCAATAAGACTGATGTGAAGGGCGCCAACATCGATCAGGTGAAGACGCAACTCCAGCAGCGCGAAGTGACTCCGGAAGATTGGGGTGGTGAGACAATCACAGTGCCCGTATCTGCCATCAAGGGTGACGGTCTCGATACGTTGATCGAAATGATTCTTCTGCAATCCGACGTGCTCGAATTGAAGGCCAATCCGAAGGCTGAAGCGAGTGGCATCATTGTTGAATCGGAAATCGATTTTGGTCGTGGGCCTTTGGCTACAGTGATCGTGCAACGCGGCACACTGAAGGTGGGCGATTCGATTGTTTCTGGTCCATACCACGCGAAGGTTCGTGCGATGTTTGATGACAAGGGTCAGAATATAAAGGTCGCGCCTCCATCAACACCTGTGCGGGTGATCGGTTGGTCCGGCGCTCCTGAAAGCGGAGCGAATTTCAAGGCAGTCAAAAACGCGCGCGCCGCCGAGAAGTTGGCCGAAGAAGAAGCTCTTCGAATCAAACAGGAAGCCACGAGCGTCGCGGCTGAGCCGAAGGAAGTCTCGGTCGAAAAACTTTTCGCCAATATCGCGGCGACTCAGGTCAATACACTCAAGGTGATCATCAAGACGGATGTCTATGGTTCCTCCGAAGCGGTGCGCAATTTGTTGGAAGGCATCAAGAGCGACAAAGTTGCGCTTGAAATCGTCGCCAACGATGTAGGTCTCGTGACGAAGAACGATATTCTGATGGCGGGCACCTCGAATGCGATGGTGATTGGTTTCCACACGAAGCTCGAACCTGGCGTGACTCAACTGGCTAAGCATCACGGTGTGCGGATCGAGAAGTTCGATATCATTTACGAACTCGCGGATAAGGTGCGCGATACCATGGTCGATATGCTCGATCCTGACCTCAAGGAGGTTAAGTGTGGTGTGGCTGAGATTCGTCAGGTCTTCCCGCAAGGCAAGGGGTTTGTCGCTGGCTGTCTCGTGACAGAAGGCAAGATTACTCGCAACGCTTCGGCTCGTGTGCGGCGTAAGAAGGAAGTCATGCACGAAGGCAAGGTCAGCACGCTCAAACGTTACAAGGACGATGCGAACGAGATTCGCGCTGGTCTCGAATGCGGTATCAAACTGGACGAGTTCAATGGTTACGAAGAAGGCGATTTGATCGAGGTCTTCGAAATCGAAAAGGTGCGCGCTTCGCTCTGATCGATGCAACCGCCAACAGGCCGGTTTTAGCCCATCGGAAATATCTCCCGGTAAGCCCTCATGAGTAGTCGCACTTTACGAGTCAATGAACTGATCCAGCGCGAGCTGGGTGATATCCTGCGTCAGCACTATCGTGAAGAAGCAGTGACGGTGACGGTGACTGAGGTGCGTATTACACCGGACTTACGTGAAGCGCGGGTCTTTGTCTCGGTGATTGGCGATGCCGAAGAGGCGGAGAAAAAAATGCGATGGCTGCGCAAGCAATCCCGCGCGATCCGCATGGAATTGGGCAAACGGATCGTATTGAAATATCTCCCGCATTTGGACTACGTGTTTGATGACTCGGCGGAGCGGGGCACGAGAATTGTGCAACTGCTCGAGGAAGTGGTTAAGCAGTCCAAGAAAGACTGATTACGATGGAGGCGTATTATCCCCAGTTCTCTGAACGCTTTCAGGAAATGCTGCGTGGTTTGAAAGGCCGTAAGGTGGCGGTAGTGGGCCATGCGCGACCGGATGGGGACTGCATCGGATCTCAGGTCGGGATGTCTCGTCTGCTCGCGTCGCAGGGAATTGAGAATGTCTGCGTGAATGGCGATGCCGTGCCGGAGCGATTACTCTTTCTGGTGCCAGACATGAAGTTTTTACGGACAGATGATATCTTGCCCATCGCCGATCAATTCACGGCAGTGTTTGTGGATTGTGCGGATGGCGCACGTTGCGGTGATCGTCTGCAGGTAATCTTTCCACGACCTTATGCGATGGTGGACCATCACATTTCGAATCAGGGCTACGCCGAGCATGATTTTGTAGAGCCGAATTCTGCTTCTACGACTGAAATCCTGGCGGGGGTCTGCTTGGATTTGGATATCCCAATTGATGCGGTGGCCGCGCAGGCACTTTACACCGGGATTCTAACCGATACGGGGCAGTTTAAATTTCCGGCAACTACTCGGAATACATTCCTCCTCGCGGCTGAACTATTTAGGTGTGGCGCTAAACCGAGTGAAGCGGGTTACGAACTCTACGAGCGTGAATCACTCGGTAAGATTCAGCTGCTGCAGATGTTTCTCGCATCGTTCCAAATGGAATACGCCAACCGGATTTGTCTGGGTGTGGTGACTTGGCAGATGTTTAAGCCGACCAACACGTCGACCGAAGATACGGAGGGGTTGGTTGATTACACGCGATCGATTGATGGCGTGGATATTGGGGTGCTGATCGAAGAGCGGGAGGATGGCAGTCTCAAGGCGAGCTTGCGGGCGAAGGACCCGATTTATCGCATGGATAAAGTCGCCGCGCTGTTTAACGGTGGAGGGCATGCGTGCGCGGCTGGCTTGAATCTCAAACAAGACACTGAAAATTTCCGCGCCCGATTGGTCGCGGCACTGATTGCTCAAATCGAGGCAGTCGAAAGCAAAACGAATTCATAATGATCAAGGCTCCTGTGCAGGAAATGTCGGGCGTATTGTTGGTGGATAAACCTACCGACCATACCTCGCACGATGTGGTCGCGCGTCTGCGCGGTAAGTTGAAGATGAAGAAGATCGGGCATGCCGGCACGCTCGATCCGATGGCGACGGGTTTGTTGATCATGCTGATCGGCAAGGCTACACGCATTTCCCAATACCTGATCAGCTTGGATAAGGTTTACACGGGCACGATCACGCTGGGCGTGGTCACTAATTCTCAGGATGCAGAGGGTGAGGTCATGGAGACAAATCCCGTGCCGGAATTTACCGAGGAACAGGTGAGGGCCGAGATAAAGACTTTCATGGGAGATCAATATCAGATGCCTCCGATGTTTTCGGCGATTAAGATTGGGGGCGTGCCGCTCTACAAGAAAGCCCGCAAGGGTGAAGATGTCCCGCGCGAGCCTCGGTTTATCCGTATCTCTGAGTATGAGATGACCCGATTAGCGCTGCCCGAAATCGATTTTCGGGTGCACACCAGCAAGGGTACCTATGTGCGCACGCTGGCGCACGATCTGGGACAGAAGCTCGGATGCGGTGCTCACTTGTCGTCGTTGCGCCGTATCGCCACGGATCAATTCAATGTCGCCGACGCGCTGACGATGGATGAAATTCAAGCTCTCTCGCTGCCCGAGATTGAGAAGCGTCTCATTCCCATTCATCAGGCCGCGCCGAGTATCGCTCTGTGAAAACTCTCGTCCAATATGCAGGTTTGGAGCAGACGTCGGAGTCGGCTGAGCCGTTGCATTTGGCCATCGGGATGTTTGATGGTCTGCATCTAGGGCATCACGCAGTCATCGATACCGCGCTGCAATCTGCTCATGAAAGTGGCGGCAAAGCGGCGGTGCTCACATTCTGGCCGCATCCCAGTGCGCTCTTCCGGAGCCAAGATCCCACGCCTCTGATCATGGCTCCAGAAACCAAAGCGCATATTTTGGGGAGTTGGGGAATCGATGCGCTCATTACCCAGGAGTTTACACCGGATTTTGCCGCAATCACGGCGGAGGATTTCCTGCCGACGCTTAAACGCCATCTGCCGAATCTCACCGCCATTTATGTCGGAGAAAACTGGCGCTTTGGTCGGGGACGTCGTGGTGATGTGGCGAAGTTGGTGAGTGAGGCTAAAAAGTGTGGCCTCACGGTTCTGAGTATCCCGCGCGTGAATTTGGATGGAGAGGCGATCAGCAGCACGCGGGTTCGTCGTTTACTACGCGAAGGCGAGATCGAACAAGTGAATGCACTCTTAGGATATACATACTTTTCGGAGGGGAGCGTGGAGTCGGGCAAGGGGCTTGGAAGTAAGATCGGCTTTCCGACGTTAAACATTAATTGGGCTCCTGACCTGCAACCTAGACTCGGTGTCTATGCGGTGAAGGTAGGCCGCTTGGGTTCGACAGAACGCATTCCGGCCGTGGCGAATTTTGGCCTGCGACCCACGGTTGAAGATGCCACTGCGCCGCGACTTGAGGCTCACGTGCTCGGCGTGTGTTCGTTCGGTGCAGGCGATGAACTCACTGTGGAGTGGCAATCGTTTCTGCGCGCCGAGATGAAATTTGCTGATGTCGACGCTTTGCAATCTCAGATCGCACAAGATCGCGAACAAGCGAAGACGTGGTTTGGCTTAACCTGATCGACTCGCTTAGAAACCCGGATTGGCGCGGGCGATGGGTTCTTGGCCGGAGAGGAAGAGGGTCAGGTTTTCGACGGCACAACTAGCCTGGCGTTGCACGCTCTCATGGGTGCGTGAACCGATATGAGGGGTGAGAGTGACTCCGGGCAATCCGAGTAGAGGGTGGTCAGCTGATGGCGGCTCCTGATCGAGCACATCGGCCGCGTAAGCGAGGATGCGCTCAGACTTGATCGCCTCGACGAGCGCTTCCAGTTCGATGAGATCGCCTCGACTGGTGTTTACGATGATCGATCCTTTCTTGAGGCGTGTGATGTTCCTGGAGTTGATCAGATGTTTGGTTTCCGGCGTGAGCTTGGTGTGCAGGCTGATGATGTCGGCCTTCCGAAGGATATTATCAAAATTGGTGACACGGGTCATCTGATACTCTTCGGCAAAGGCTTCATCCCAATAATTGCCGTAGCCGACTAATCTGAGGCCGAATGCCGAGGCGCGTTTGGCGACTTCTTTACCGATTCGACCAAAGCCAACGATGGCCATAGTTTTGCCGTGGATCTCGTGACCGGTGATTCGCTCCCAACGACCAGAAGCTGTGTGATTGGCCTCCACCACGAGATTGCGCACGGCGGCGAGCAGAAGCGCAAAGGTATGCTCGGCGACGGTGGTGTGATTCACACCGGGGGTATAAAGCACAGGAATTTTCAGATCTGTCGCGGCGGGTAGATCGATCCGATCGAGGCCGATACCGTATTTTGAAATCACTTTCAATCGAGGCAACGATTTCTCCATGACCTGCCGAGTGAGCGCATCGTCACCGCATAGATACGCATCGAATTCTCCGGCGAGCTCAAGCATCTCACTTTCGGATAAAGGCCCGCGTTTCAGCTCTACGTCGAATCCAGCTGCAGCGAGTTCATCGTGGTGCAGTCCGGGAGTGTCCTGAAAGGAAGTCGTGGTGAGGAGGATGCGAGGCATGAGACTGGGATAGATTGGATCGAACCACCGCGTTTACAAAGGGTTCTTTCAGTAAAGAATCGATTTTTAGTCACGAGGCACTTTGTCTGAACGGATGACTAAGGCGTCCGCTCCCATTTCATTACGACAACGATTACTGGCGGGGGAATCTGTGATCGGCAGTTGGATTAACAGCGGGAGCCCGATTGTCGCCGAGCTGATGGCAGCGAGTGGATTCGATTTTCTCTGTGTAGATGCGGAACACTCGGCGGTTGATTTGCCGCAAGTGCAGCCGATGTTTCAAGCGATAGAATCAGGGCGCCCGGGATGCGCGGCGGTCGTGCGTTTGCACGGTGTAGATTATTCTTTTGTGAAGCGTTACTTGGATGCGGGAGCTGACGGGGTGATTGCTCCTTTGGTCCGAAACAAGGCGGATGCGGAACTGCTCGTGCAAGCCTGCAAATATCCACCGGAAGGTCTGCGCGGGTTGGGCTTTTGTCGGGCCAACGATTACGGGATGCGAATCGATGATGAGTTTGTCTGTGCTAACGATAACACGCTGGTCGCCGTGCAGATCGAGCACATCGAAGCGGTGAAGAACATCGACGAGATCCTCGAGGTGCCGGGAATCGATGCGGTGTTTATTGGCCCTTATGATCTCTCCGCGTCGATGGGATTGGCCGGGCAGTTTGAGCATCCTGACTACGTCGCTGCTCTGAACGAAATCCGGACCGCGTGTGAGCGACACAAAACGATCTCGGGGATTCATGTCGTTTCAGTCGATCCGGCTGAAGGCAAAGTGCGCTTGGCCGAGGGCTATCAGCTTTTGGCCTACAGTCTCGATATCACGATGCTCGCGACGACCTGCCAAAATGGTCTGGCGGCTCTGCGCTCGGAGTGAGCTAGACACTAAAAAGCCGCCAATCTGAACGAATGGCGGCTTAAAATGGTGGACCCTACAGAACTCGAATCTGTGACCTCTTCGATGTCAACGAAGCGCTCTAACCAACTGAGCTAAGGGTCCAAAAATGGAGCCGGAAGTAAGCACGCTGCTGGGTATGATGTGCAAGAAAATTTACGCGCTTCTTGGCTTGTCAGCTAGGTTTCGTGAAGAAGGTGCATACATCGCTTGAAACTCGGCTCATTTTTGTTCCGTATGCTGGGATGCTCCAAACGCTTCATATCCGCAACCTCGCCTTGCTGGAAGAGGTGTCCCTCGATTTTGAGGCAGGATTTACGGCGGTGACAGGTGAGACGGGAGCGGGTAAGAGTATTCTGCTCGGGGCGCTCAGTTTACTGGCGGGTGAGCGATCTGATAAATCGATCATTCGGCAAGGAGCGGAAAGCTGCGACGTGGAGGCGAGTTTGTATTTCGAAGATGCGAAGGCCATCGATGCTCTCTTAGTCGAATTGGACCTGCCTCCTTGTGAGGAGGGACTGCTGATTTTGAAACGAAGTGTGGCGCGAGCCAAGGCACCCAAGATTTCAGTCAATGGAGGTCTCTCGCCATTGTCGGTTCTGCAAAAACTGGGCGAGGCTTGGATTGATTTCCATGGGCCAAGTGAACCGCGTCGTTTGCTGAAGGGGAGTTGTCAGCTCGATCTGCTCGATCTTTTTGGGCGCACGGGTGATTCCCTAGAGAGTTATCAGGGATGCTATCGTGCGTGGCGCGAGCTATTGGCGGAGCGAGTGCGCATCAGCGAGGAGACCAAGCTTTCGGCGGAGCAAATTGATTTTCTGCAGATGCAATTGGATCGATTGGACGAACTCGAATTGACCGAGGAAGCAATCGAAGAGCTGGAGCGGGACTTTCAACGGATGAGTCAGGCTCAGGATCTGATTGAATTGGCGTCGGCGATGACAGAAGGACTCTCGGGCGAAGAGGGAGTTGAAAACAAACTGGCGAGTATCCTCCGTGATGCGCAGCAACTGGAGGAATTGGATCCTTCGAGCAGTAGCTTGGTTGAGCGGTTGAACAGTGCTTCGTTGGAGTTGAATGATTTGGGTGCAGAGGTCGCTGGTTTAGGCGAGCAACTGCAATTCGATCCTGAGCAAGCAGAGCAACTACAGACGAAGATGGACGCGTGGCTGGCGATGAAGCGAAAGCATGGCGGTGACTTCGAGGCCGTGACCGCTGCGCGCGATTCGATGCGACGTCAGCTTGAAGTTCAGGGTGATATCGAGGGGACACTGCTGAAACTAGACAAGCAAAGCGCAGAGTCTGAAAAGAAGCTGAGGGCTACTGCGAAAACACTGCGACTAGGCCGTGAAAAAGCTGCCGGAAAACTGGCGAAGGTCGCGGCGGCTTCCATTGCGATGCTGGGCTTTAAGAAGGCTGATTTTCAAGTGCAGGTGATCGGTTTAGCCGAACCGGGTCCGATGGGAGATAGCGCCTGCGAGTTTCTCTTTTCACCCAATGTCGGTGAGGCTCCGTTGGCTTTGAACAAGGTCGCGTCAAGTGGTGAGTTGGCTCGCGTGATGCTCGCTTTGAAAACGGTGCTAGCTGATCTCGACGGCGTGCCGCTGTTGGTTTTCGACGAAGTGGATGCGAATGTGGGCGGTGAAATCGGGCGAGTCGTCGGCGAGAAGATGGCAGCGATTGCGCAGAACCATCAGGTGCTCTGCGTGACTCACTTGCCGCAAGTGGCAGCCCAGGCGGCCCATCATCTCGTGGTCGAGAAAGATCAATCGAAAGATCGGGCTATCGTGACCATCGAACCGATTCAAGAAGATCGGGCCAACCGGATTGGCGAGCTCGCGCGGATGCTAGGTGATCGCAATGCAAAGAGCGCCCGTGCCCACGCTGAAGAATTGTTGGGTGATCGTTAAGACTGCTTCGTTCGGAAGCTGCGCCATTTGTTCAACGGAATATTGCCGATGGCGATGAAGCCGAGCTGAGTCGCGACGAAGATGGTGAGCGCCCAAAACGCGGCGTCCATGAAACCATAACTATGCAGACCGACGCCGAGCATGTTGGTGCCGAACCAGCTCCAGCTCGTGACGATGTTGCCAAAGATCGCAAGACACATGATTCCACGCTGTTTGACGTGGCCGCCCCAACGCGCATGAAGGATAATTGCATTCCAGAGCACGATGATGAGGGCGCCGTTTTCCTTGGGATCCCAGCCCCAGAAGCGTCCCCAAGAATCGTCGGCCCAGATGCCACCCAAGATTGTGCCAATAAGGCTGAAGAGAGTGGCGAAGCAGACAATGCCATAGACCATCGCGCTGAGAGACTTGGCGGTGGCTTTGTCGAGCGAGGAGGTAAATAGGCCGCGGACGACGTAGATCAGAGCAAGGAATCCGGCGAGATAGGTTGCGGAGTAGCCAATAGTGATAACGACGACATGGGTGGCTAACCAGAAGTTGGAATCGAGGACCGCTCGCATCATTTCGAGCGTATCGCCACTAAGGGAAAGGTGATGCGCGATCAGTAAGGTGCCAAAGCCGATTAGACCGGCCGCGACACTGCCAATCGCGTTTTTGAAGATCGCTTCAAGGAAGACGCAAAGGAGCACGGCGCCCCAGCCGACGAAAAGGGCAGACGAGTAGAGATTGGTAACCGGCGGTCGCCCTTCGAGCCACATGCGGGTGGCGATGCCGACAGTGGTCGCGGCGAAAGCGAGCACGATGAGCCAGAAAGCAGAGCGGCCCAATGTATCCGGCCATTTGAGCCATGAAAATACTGCGAGCAGGAAGGCCAGCACGTAGAGAACCATGCTGGTATAGAAAGGCTTAGCGGCATTGAAGCGGGTCTCGATATCCGATTTCACGAGTTGCGCGGCAAAGCGCTTTTCAAATTCGGGACGAACGAGGCTGATGATCTTATTGAATCGCTCGGGCTGGTTGTTGCGCCAGGCATGCGCAAGTCCGGCATAGGCGAGCACGGTGGGATCGACACCACCTCGCTGGAACGTGTCGAGGAGGGCTCGGCCCGTGTTATACCATTCGAGTTGATTCTCGGCGTTGGCCGGAGGAGGCACGGGGTGCAGGCGCGTGCCGGCGGACATCCTATCGTAACGCTTGCCCATCACGATCATCGCTTGAAACGCATCTTCGTTGTAGTCTAGGCCTTGCTGTTTCGCGCGCACCGCGGCGATGCCTGCTGGAAGCGCGTCTTGAAAGCGGAGGAGTTCGCCGAGAAAATCATCCGAATCAGGGAGGACGATCGAGTGTTTCAATTCCTGATAGCGGGCGGCCTTTAGATGGAGCTGCACGATGCCGCGTTGGAAAGGGGTGCGTTTTTGGGCTTCGACGGGCTGAGCCAACTCGGATTGACGCATCAATTCGGGAAGGCCTGCTTGGAGCTGATTAAAGGAGAAACGCTTCTTCTTGTCGCCGTCTTGAGTCTTCAGATCGAAGATGGACAGTACATCGGGATGAACGATTTCGAAAGTGCGATAAGTGTCACTCTTGGTGGAATCGAAGAATACGGTGATTAACCATTCGATGGGAGAGACCTTCGACTCGTCAGGTGTCGTGACGCGTTGGCGTCCTTGGAATTGGAGCAGGGCGGTGCGCGCGACCGTATCAAGCGGCTTTACACGACCGTTGACCAGAATGGGTAGCTTTCCGAATCCGTTGACGTCGAATTCAGTGGGGGGATCGCGTGGGACGAGAGTTTTCGCCAACCAGATCGCTCCAAACAAGAGGACAATGAGTGGGATGAACTTTTTCATGCTTGGGCGCGGCGACGTTTGCTAAATCGGAAGAGTGAAATGAGGAACTGAACCAGGAGGCCTATTCCCATTAGCGTGCAGGAAATGTAGGGGAGCATCCAACTGGGGTTGCGCACTACTTGAAGGATGCTGGTCCGGTCGTTGTTATCGAATCCAGCCTGATAGAAGGTTAAACCATCGTGACGTAGCGGGTGGTTCATATAGATCAGGATTTCCCGATCTTCGACGCCATCTGGAGTGGTTAATTTGATGCGGCTGGAAAAGTTTTTCGGAATTTCGGTGCCCGCGTAAACGTCGTGAGTGAAATCGAGTAGTTGAATGGAGTAGGGCTTGTAGTGGCGCGAGAAACGCAGGCCGACCGAGTAAGTGCGGCCGTCAAGCTCGAGCGTCTGGGTTTTGATCAGTTGAGTGGAGACGAGCCAAGTGCCGAGAGAACCTTCTGGGCCAATCAGTTCGATATAGGCAGCGGCGAGATTTCGCTCATTTGGCTTATAGGTGAGAGGGAGTGGAATGGTTTTGATCCGAGCTCCAATATCTCGAGTGGCGATGGAAGCGGGGGTGCTGTGCACCTGATCCAGCATTTGGAGAGCGGCATTGGGATAGAAGTCGCGGATCACCACTCGGAAGGGCAGCTTCGGATGCTGAATTATTTTTCCGGGAACAAGTCGCTTGTCCGGGATGGCGACGACATCGTCGAAATCCGCATCGGTCGTATCAATGATCGCGAGCTCGTTCTCACGATAGCTTTCAGAGTAATTTTTGGTCTGCCCTTCATCGAGTCGCATTTGGTATTCATCTTGCCAAACACTGGTGAGTATCTCGCCGACCAGAAGCAGAATTAGCCCCAGGTGAGTCAGCTGGATGCCTGTTTTGCCCCAAGTGAATTTCAGTCGATGAATGTGGGCCGCGACGAGGTTGATGAGCAGGAGTCCTCCAAGAAAATAACCGCCGGGAAACACGGGCACCGGAATATCGGTGCCGGGTATTTTATTGAGCACGAAGAAGGTGTGAAAGAATTGTTCCTGCACGCCCCAGATGCCGAGCTGCACTTGGGCGAGCGTAGCCCAGAATATCAGGATGATCGACAGCGCGAGCAGCGTGATCGTTAGCTTCAGCGAGGTGAAGAAATCGACAAAGGCTTTCCAAATTTCATTCATAGCTCATTGGTTGTGACCTTTGACCGTTTTGAGGAGGGCGATGAAGTTATTCTTTTCTGCGGCGACTAACTTGTCCGGTCCTTGTAGTTTAAAAAACCACGTGCTGCCCTCGAAGTTGACCAGAGCAGCGAGAATGCCCTGAGGGTCTGCCATGTTGGGATTCGTCATCTCAACCATCGTGAGCATCAAATCCTGTCCGGCGACTTGGGTGCTTGATTGGGCGAGCGTTGCGGCGTCGATTTGAGAAAGTTGGATTTGCCCGCGCCAGCGATTCACGTTGGCGAGATTTCCGCCTACATCACCGGGAAAGGCGGTGATCGACATATCGGCGATTACGCCGTCAGGCCCATTGATTGTGTAGGAGCCTCGGCGCATGGAGGAAGCGGCTTTGACTTCCCAGCTGACCGGTGCGGTCCACGTCAAATCATGACCGTCGGCGGTGGGCACGGCCGTGTTAGCCATGTCAGCTGCGGGGGCAGGAGCAGGCGCGACCTCCTTGCTCACACGATATGACTCGATCTTGGCTTCGCGACAGGCGCTGAAGAGTATGGTGCTACCGAGGATGATGAAACTGGAGATGCGGAGACGCATAAGTGATAAATAGATCACTCGATATGGGAAAACTTCAACCCAATCCGATTAATTATCAGGAGCGGTGGTTTCATGAATAAGCAAAGCCGCTCGGCACTTGCATTGGGGTAGTGATCGGCCGAGAATCAAAGGATGCTCCTGCAACCAATGGGTGATACTGCCGTGGTCGTCGGTTTTGGAAACGTGATTGGAGCGACCACGTTGGAAAAAGTGCGCGCGGCTACGATCGCGCTAGAGACGAATCCACCTCTAGGCACCTTGGATGTCATGCCCGCGTTTACGACGATCACCGTGGTTTACGATCCTGCGATGCCAGGAGGTTACGCGACTTTTCAAGAAAGATTACTCGCTTGTCTGAAGACCGTGAAGAGGTTGCGTCGAGGGATGGTGACTACTTTGACGATCCCAGTCTGCTATGGAGGAGAATTTGGGCCTGATCTGGGATTGGTCGCGCAGGGGGCCAAGCTTTCGGAGCGCGCGGCGATCGCCTCGCATACCCGGCCGAAATATATCGTGGGTGCAGTTGGATTCGCACCCGGATTTCCCTACTTGGCCGGATTACCGATTAAACTGCACACGCCTCGTAGAAGTAATCCTCGCTTAAAGGTGCCGGCAGGGAGCGTGGCGATTGGCGGTAAACAGACGGGTGTTTATCCGCAGGAATCGCCCGGAGGTTGGCATCTGATCGGTCGCACTCCGCTGAAATTATTCAATGCCGAAGAGGTCTATCCCTCGCTGCTGAAAACCGGTGATCAGGTGCAATTTAAAGCCATCACGGCGGAGGAGTTTGCGGCATGGAAATAAAGGTGAGCCGCCCCGGGATGCTGACGACGGTCCAGGATTTAGGCCGTCATGGAGTCAGTAGCACGGGTGTGACTGAGGGCGGTGCAATGGACAAGTTTGCGCTGGGCTTAGCCAATCTATTGGTGGGCAATGCTCCCAACGAACCTGCACTGGAGATCACGTTGGCAGGGCCTGAGTTGGAGTTTTCCCACGATGCGTTGATCGCGATAACCGGTGCTGAAATCGAAGGCATCGAACATGCTCGGCCCATAAAAATATGCGCTGGCGACAGATTAGATTTACCTGTCGTGACGCGAGGGTGTCGGGCTTATCTGGCGGTCGCGGGAGGCTTAAATATTGAGCCGATTCTAAATGGCGCAGGCACAGACCTGCGGGCGAAATTGGGCGGGTTCAAAGGGCGGGCGCTTCGGAAGGGTGATGTGTTAAGTGCGAATGTGATGAAGAGAGAGACCCATGGTCGCTGGAAACTTTCGCCAACGTTATCCCCAGCCTACAGTGCTTCGCCGGAGGTGCGCGTTTTGCCGGGTTTGGAGTTGGGTGAGTTTGGAAAGATCTTTTGGAAAACAGAATTTGAGATTAGCACCCAATCAGATCGAATGGGCTATCGATTGAAAGGTCGTCAGTTGAAGCGAAAATCTTCACGTGAGCTGATCTCCTCGGCGGCAATTCCGGGCACGGTGCAGGTGCCACCCGAAGGCAATCCGATTGTCTTGATGGCCGATGCTCAGACTCTCGGTGGCTATCCGCGGATCGCTCATGTGGCCCAAGTTGATATGCCTTTGCTCGCGCAATTACGCGCCGGAGATCACGTGAGCTTTCGCAAGATTGAATTTGAAGAGGCTCAGGCCCTCGCGATTCAACGCGTGCGGGCTCTCAATATGCTCGAAATGGGTTTACGTGAGAAACTGAGATGATGTCGGTTGATCTGAATTGTGATTTGGGTGAAGGCGCACCGCACGATGAGGCGTTGATGGCGCTGATCACATCGGCCAATATCGCCTGTGGTGGACACGCGGGAGATCGCGATTCGATGCGCGAGGCGGTCAAGTTGGCGCGCACCTATGGTGTCGCGATTGGGGCACACCCGGGCTACGTGGATCGCGAGCATTTTGGGCGACGCGAGCTGTCGCTGACAGCGACCGAAATTTTCGAAACGGTGCGCGAGCAAATCGTATCGATGCAATCCATCGCGCGCGAGCAGGAGGTGCCGTTGACTCATGTGAAACCGCACGGTGCGCTCTATACCCAGGCGGCCCAAAGTCGGGAGATAGCCGATGCAGTGGTCGCGGCGATTAATGCGGTGGACGGGGGACTAAGCCTGTTTGCGCTCGCCGGAAGCGAACTGATTCTCGCGGGGAAAGATGGCGGACTGAGCGTGGTGAATGAGGTATTTGTGGACCGCACTTATCGCGGTGACGGCTCACTGACGTCGCGCGATGAGCTGGGGGCTTTGATTGAAGATGTGGCGACTGGAGTGAGCCAGGCGATGTCGATGTTGTGCGATGGAGTCGTTCCGACGATTGAAGGGACTCATGTGCCTTTGATCGCGGATACGATCTGTGTGCACGGAGATGGGGATCATGCCGTGGACTATGCCCGTGAATTGCGCGCGGCTCTGCTGCGAGCGGGAGTAGAGATTCTCCCGTGTGTTGGTTGACGCGAACTGCGCTCAGCGCATCGCGACGGCTGTGCCGCTATGGTAGAGCGGTTGAATGGAGCGACCTTTGCCTTCGATCACGTAGGCACCGGGAATGGTGGTCGCGACTTGGTGGGCTTTTTGCCGCGCGGTTGAAGGGGTGGCGAATTCAGCGGCAGGTGAGAGGACGTAGTTTCCCGCGATGTAAGTGGCCTTGATTTTCGAACCGGCGATTAGTGGGTAGGCGAAGCAAGAGCAGCCAATGGCAAAAAGTAGTGCGCTGATTAACCGTCTGTTTCGAAGCATCCATCGAAGATGAAAAGAGGATGTTTTTCGGCAAGGTTTTGCATTTAAGGTTCATTACCCACAGCCCCTGAAAAATAGACCCTGTGCGTCTAGGGTTTTTTGCTGCAGTGAACTGGGAACTCAGCCTCGAGCTTCGCTTAGTTATTGAATCGAAACACTGCAACGTCGCCGTCCTTGAAAACGTAGTCTTTGCCTTCGAGGCGATACTTGCCTGCATCTCTCGCGGCGTGAACGCTGCCGAGACTTGAGAGGTCTTCGTAAGAAACCACTTCGGCTTTGATGAAGCCGTGTTCGAAATCTGTATGGATGACCCCGGCGGCTTGAGGGGCCTTCCAACCTTTCACGATCGTCCACGCGCGCACTTCCTTTTCACCAGCCGTGAAGTAGGTTTGCAAGCCGAGCAGATCGTAGCTCGCGCGAATCAAACTGGAGACGCCGGAATCAGATACGCCGAGATCCTGTAAGAATTCCAAAGCCTCTTCCGTTGAGAGGTCGATGAGCTCGGATTCGATTTTTGCGCTGATCGGCACGTAGGCCGCGTCGTGATGGGTGCGCACGAATTCGGCGACTTTTTGGACGAAAGGATTGGCCTCGGCATCGGCGAGATCGTCTTCAGCGACATTGCAGGCGAAGAGCACAGGCTTGGCGGTCAGAAGCTGGAAGTGTTTCATTAGCACTTTTTCCTCATCAGACGCTTCCATGACGTTAGCCGTTTTGCCTTCATTAAGGTGTGGCTGGAGCTTTTCGAGCAAAGCGAGTTCGGCCACGGCTTCTTTGTCACCGCTCTTAGCTTTCTTCTGCGTCTTATCGATTCGCGAGGCTACAGCTTCGAGATCAGCGAGCACGAGTTCTGTCGAGATGACCTCGATATCGCGCACGGGATCGACGCTGCCCATGTTGTGGACGACATCGGCATCTTCGAAACAACGCACGACTTGGAGCACGGAATCGACCTCGCGGATGTTGGCGAGGAACTTGTTACCTAGTCCTTCTCCTTTGCTTGCCCCAGCTACGAGGCCGGCGATATCGACGAATTCGATCGCAGCGGGAATGACGACATTGGTTTTGGCGATGCCTTGCAGCACGGCTAACCGCTCATCGGGCACAGTGACGATGCCCACATTGGGATCGATCGTGCAGAAGGGATAGTTGGCGGCCTCGGCTTTGCGTGAGCGAGTGAGGGCGTTAAAGAGGGTGGACTTGCCTACATTGGGCAGACCGACGATACCGGCTTTCATAAGTGCTCAGAGGGAGGGGGCGGAGAGTGTGCTTGACAAGCCATTTATGGCGCAGTGTGCTTTCAAACTTTTCCAATTAAGTCACGCTCTGTAATACTTTAGATATGGCACTGAAAATCCGTCTTACTCGCACTGGTGCGATCCACAATCCTTACTACCGCGTCGTGGTAGCCGAGGCTCGCTCGCGTCGCGATGGTGCTCCAGTTGAACAACTTGGCACCTATGCTCCTTGCGACAAGGCCAACCAGCTCAATCTCAAGTTGGATCGTATCGATTACTGGCTCAGCAAGGGTGCAAAGCCTACTGATACGCTTAATTCGTTGATTAAGAAGGCTCGTAAAGCTCCCGCTCCAGCGGTTGAGGCAACTCCGGTTGCTGAAGAAGTCAGCGCATAACGGATAAATTTTAGCCGCGGAGGTTCTTTTCCGCGATTTTCGGCCTCGGATCTATCTGGGGCCTTTTTATTTTCCACCCTTGGCGGTTTTCCCATCTTCGGTTTATTCTCTCCAAACACGTGAAGATTGATGTGCTTACTCTATTTCCGGCCATGCTCGATGGATTTCTTACCGAGAGTATCGTTGGTCGCGCCTACGAATCGGAGTTAATTGGTGTGAATGTGCGCAATGTGCGCGATTGGGCGACAGACAAACACCGGGTGACGGATGATCGGCCATTTGGTGGCGGGGCGGGGATGGTGATGCGCTGCGAACCGGTATTTGCCGCGATGGAGGCAGTGCAAACTCCCGGTTGCCGAAGGATTTACCTCACGCCGGACGGAGACCCGTTTACGGCCGAGAAGGCTGAGGCTTTATCAATGGAAAAGCATCTCGTTTTGCTCAGTGGGCACTATGAGGGGATCGATCAACGGATCCGCGACAACATCATCGACGAGGAGATCAGCATCGGGGATTACGTGCTCACAAATGGCACTTTGGCGGCGGCAGTGGTCATCGATGCCCTGGCCAGATTTATCCCTGGCGTGCTCGGTGATGAAAAGTCATTGACGCACGAAAGCTTCACACGCAAGTTGCTCGACTTTCCTCAATACACGCGTCCCGCGGAATATCGAGGTATGTCTATTCCAGAGGTTTTACTTTCCGGAAATCATACTGAGATTGAGAAGTGGCGAACGGCGCGACAGGAGGAAAAAACCCGTCAGGTCAGACCAGATTTACTCAATTAAATTTTTATCACAATGAAGCCGATTATCAAAGAGATCACCACTGCTCAACTAAAGCAGGACATTCCCAACTTCCGTGTAGGTGATGGCGTTAAAGTGCACATCAAGGTGCGTGAAGGTGACAAGGAGCGTATCCAGCTCTTTGCTGGTATCGTCATCGCCCGGAAGGGACATGGCATCCATGAAGCATTCACCGTTCGTCGTATTAGCTACGGCGAAGGTGTCGAAAAGGTATTCCCTCTTCACTCTCCAAACGTCGCGAAGATCGAGATAGATCGCCAATCCGAGCCCATGCGCGCTCGTCTCTACTACCTCCGTGGTCGTAAGGGTAAGGCTGCGATGGCGATCAGAGAAGTGCGGGCCGATAAGCGCACCGCGCGCTAATCAGCACCTCCTGATTCACAATTTTAAGGCGAACCTTTCGAGGTTCGCCTTTTTGTTGCGCAGTTTCTTCTTCCCCGATGCGAGCGGGATGCCTAAGCATATTGCTACCACATGAAGTTATCGACTGATTTACTCGCTAAAGCTGCTAACCAAGCCCGTGGGCTCGCGATCGACGCGATTCACAAAGCGGGCATCGGCCATCTGGGCCTCCCCCTAGGATGTGCAGAAATGGGAGCCGTGCTTTACGGCAATGCTCTGATCCATAATCCGAACGAGCCGCGCTGGATGAACCGCGACCGTTTCGTGCTCTCCGCCGGTCACGGGTCGATGTTCCTATATGGGTGGCTGCATCTGAGCGGCTACGACCTCTCGATGGATGACATCAAGTCGTTCCGTCAGCTCCATTCGAAGACTCCAGGTCATCCTGAATTTCACGAAACTCCGGGCGTGGAATCTACCACTGGGCCGCTCGGCCAGGGCGTGGGTAATGCAGTGGGCATGGCCGTTTCGGGCAAGATGGCCGCAGCGCGTTTCAATACATCTGATCACGAGATTTTCGATTACAAGGTAGTCTGCCTCGCCGGCGACGGCTGCATGCAGGAAGGCGTGGCGATGGAGGCGGTCGAATTCGCCGGGCACCAGCAGCTCGATAACCTGATTCTGATTTACGATTCCAACGACGTCACACTCGACGCAATGGCGGACAAGACGCAGAGCGAAAACACCGCCATGCGCTTTAAAGCGATTGGCTGGGATGTGCTCAGTGTGGATGGCCACGACATGGAGGCGTTTCTCAAGACCTTCAAACGCGCCCGCAAAGCCAGGAATGGCAAGCCGACTCTAATCATCGCGAAAACCGAAATAGGCCGCAGCATCCCCGAAGTGGCGGGCACGGCTAAGGGCCACGGCGAAGGTGGAGCGAAATTTGCCGATACAGCTCGCGCTGGTCTTGGTTTACCCGCGGACGACCTGTTTCACGTGAGCGGTGATGTGCGTGAATACTTTGCGGCGCATAAAAAGCGTTTGCTGCGCGCCGCCAACAGGTGGAACAAGACTTATCAAGCGTGGCGTTCGGCCAATGCCGACAAAGCGACGCTTCTCGATTCAGCCTCCGCAGCTCCGACCGCGACTAATCTTATGGCGAAGATATCTCCATTCGCAGCCGATGTGAAACATGGCGGCACGCGCGCGGCGGGAAGCGATGTGATTCAACCTTTGGCTGAAGCGCTTCCGTTTCTGATCGGTGGCAGTGCCGATCTCTACGGATCGACTAAGAACTACATCAAGGCGACCGAGGATTTCGAAGTGGGTAATCGCACTGCGCGCAACATCCGCTTCGGTATCCGCGAGCACGGCATGGCTGCGATCGCGAATGGCATGGCTTATGACGGTATGTTCCGCCCAAGCATCGCGACCTTCCTAGTGTTTGCGGATTACTCGCGTCCTTCGATGCGGATCGCTGCTCTCGCGAAGCTGCCGGTTATCTATCTCTACACCCACGATTCCGTTGGAGTGGGCGAGGATGGTCCTACCCACCAACCGGTGGAAACCGTTTCTTCGCTCCGCTTGATTCCCGGTTTCGATGTGATTCGCCCAGCCGATGCCGAGGAAGTGGTCGGTGCTTATGCCGCTGCGCTTGTGCGCAGCGATGGACCGACTCTGATCGCACTCAGCCGACAGTCATTACCTTTGATGAACGAGTTGTCCGCTGATGTGCGCCGCAATGGTGTGATCAAGGGCGGTTATATCGCGGTGCAGGAGACCGAGCCACTGGCTACGATCCTGATCGCGACCGGTAGCGAGCTCCAACATGCCGTAAGCGCCGCCAAACAGTTGGGTGGGGGCACTCGCGTGGTATCGATGCCTTCGATGGAGCGCTTCGAGCGTCAATCTGCCGAATATCGTGAAAGTGTTCTTCCAGCCTCCTGCCGTCATCGCGTCGCGATTGAAGCAGGTGTCACCGCATTGTGGCATCGCTACGTGGGCACCGAGGGCAAGATCGTAGGTATCGATCGATTCGGATTGAGCGCGCCATCAGAGCAAGTGTTTGAAGAACTGGGGATCACGGCTGAGGCTGTGGTGACAGCAGCTCGCGCTTGATTTTAGATTTTCGGCGACGGATTCTGATGAGTCCGTCGCCTTTTTTGTGCGCTTGTAGAAAAATATTACACGAGGCTTGCAATTATAGTTAGCCTCCTAATCATCAGTAGCTTGATAGTTTAGTTTAATTGGAATTATGCCGCATTTAATGCTCAAAGATCTACCTCGTTATGAGTGCCTGCTCGAGGGAGCGAAGAAGTATCCCGAGTTGAACCCATCGGCATGTGAGGCCTACTTGAATCTGCTGCGCACGGGGGACGATGTCGTTTCGGTCGTGGATAAGTCTCTAGCTGATCACCAGATTTCTTCAGGGCGGTTTGGCGTGTTGATGCTGTTATGGAATACCTCGAAACGCAGCCATGATTGCAGTGAAGGTGAGTATAAAGGTCCACGCACTCCAGCCGAACTAGCGGAAGCCGCCGGAGTTTCCCGCGCGACCATGACTGGACTGATCGATACATTGGAGCGCGACGATTTTGTGCGCCGGAAACCTGATCCGCATGATCGCCGGATGATGTCTGTCGAGCTGACGGATGAAGGAAACGCGTTTCTCAATCGGATGTTGCCCGGCCATTTCCATCTGATCGCCGAGTTGATGGAGCCACTCTCGGAAAGCGAACGGAAAACTCTGGTCTCATTACTCAATAAAATCCTGCAACGATCCTCACATGGCTCTACATAGGCTCACGCAGATCCTGTCTCACTAATTTATATTCACCGACGTTTATCATGTTAAAGAAATTCATCATCGCCATTGGAGGTTTTGTGCTGGTGGTCGCATCATTGGCTGCGATCAAGGCCGCCCAGCTCAACGAAATGATGTCGGCTCCGCATATGCAGCCGGCCAGCGCTGTTAGCACGTTCGAGGCAAAGGAAGTCAGCTGGAGTCCTTCGCTTCGCGCGATCGGCACGTTGGCTCCGGTCAATGGGGTCATGATCAGCGCGGATGCCGATGGCACGATCGTCAAGATCGCCGCGGAAAGCGGTTCGTCTGTGAAGAAGGGCGACTTACTCGTCGAAATCGATAGCTCGGTCGAGTCAGCCAATTTAAACGCAGCCCTCGCCACCGCGGAGTTGAGCCGCGTTAACCGCGCCCGCGCCAGCGACCTCTGGGCTCTACAGGCGATTGCGAAGTCAGATTACGATGCCGCCGAAGCCGCCGCACTCCAATCGCTCGCGGCAGTTACCGCTCTCGAAGCGAAGATTGCGAAGAAGAAAGTCACTGCACCGTTCGCTGGTCGAGTCGGTATTCGCACGGTCAATGTCGGACAATTCGTCGGCCGGGGGGCCGCGTTGCTCCCCTTACAGAGCCTCGATCCGATGTATGTGAATTTCAGCGTCCCGCAGCGTCAGATCCCATCTCTCTATATGGGACAAAAGATGAAAGTTTCTGTAGACGCTTTTCAAGACATGGAGTTTGCGGCCATGATCACCGCGATTAATTCGGAGGTCGATTCCTCGACGCGCAACATTTACGTGCAAGCGACTCTCGCTAATCCAGAAGAGAAGCTCCGTTCAGGGATGTTTGTCCGCGTCGCCGTGGAGTTGCCCGCGAATGATAATATCGTGGTCGTGCCGGCTACGGCGATCGCCTACGCCTCTTACGGGAATTCAGTTTATATCGTAGAGGAGATGGAAGGTGAGGACGGGAAGAAATACCTCGGTGTGCGGCAGCAATTCGTGACTTTGGGTCAGACGCGCGGTGATTTGGTTTCGCTCATGACTGGGGTGAAACCCGGCGAGGAAGTGGTTTCGGCCGGTGTCTTTAAACTTCGGCCAGGTGCGCATGTGCAGGTAAATAATTCCGCGCAACCATCTAGCAATGCCAATCCGACACCGGATAACACCTAAACCGGTCGAGGAGACGTCGCTATGATATCCAAAAGTTTTACAGACCTCTTTGTCCGCAAGCCGGTCATCGCTCTAGTCGTTAATATCGTGATTCTGGTCCTGGGCCTCGTGGCCTACTTCCAGCTCAACACGCGTCAATATCCCCGTAGCGATAGTGCGGTGGTTAATGTTAATACGATCTACTTCGGTGCGAGTGCCGATACAGTGCGCGGCTACATCACTACGCAATTAGAGCGCGCGATTTCCAGCGCTGATGGCATCGACTATATCGAATCCAGCAGCGCGTCCGGCTTTAGCTCGATCAAAGTATTTCTGCGTTTGAATTTTGATACCAACGCGGCGTTGGCTCAGATCAGTGCGAAAATCGATCAGGTGCGTAATGAACTTCCGCCCGAATCGGAGTCGCCGACGATCAGTGTGGAGACGAGTGATAACCAGTTCGCGTCGATGTATCTGAGTTTCTACTCCGATACGCTGAACCAAAATCAGATCACCGATTATCTGAGTCGAATGGTGCAGCCGCAATTGTCGGCGGTGAAAGGTGTGCAACGAGCCGATCTGCTCGGTGGTCGCGTCTATGCGATGCGCATCTGGCTAAAACCTGACGAACTCGCAGCGCATGGGCTGAGCCCCTCTGAAGTGCGTGGTGCGTTGGTCGCTAATAATGCGCTCGCGGCAGTCGGCTCGACGAAGGGTTCGATGATTAGCGTCAGTTTGGTGGCGGATACGGATCTGAAGAATGTGGAAGAGTTTCGCGACTTGGTTGTGGCGCAGCGCAATGGCTCGATCATCCGTCTCTCCGATGTGGCGGATGTCGTGCTCGGAGCGGAGAGCTATGATGAGGAAGTGCGTTTCGGTGGTCAGGCCGCTACCTTTATAGGCATCTGGGTATTGCCCACGGAGAGCACCGTGGAGGTGATTGATCGTGTGCGTTCAGTGATGCCGGAAATCCAGGCAGCCCTGCCTACCGGTTTACAGGGCAAGATCGCTTACGATGCTTCCAAATACATCGACGATGCGCTCAGCGAAATTGTGAAGACGTTGCTTGAGACGCTGCTGATCGTGGCGGTGGTGATCTTCCTGTTCATGGGATCATTTCGCTCGGTTCTGATTCCACTTGTCTCAATGCCGCTCTCCTTGATCGGAGCGTTGTTCGTGATGATGGCGATGGGCTTCACGATTAACCTTTTGACCCTGCTCGCGATCGTTCTCGCCGTGGGTATCGTGGTCGATGATGCGATCGTGGTTGTCGAGAATATCGAACGTCACATCCGCGAAGGACTCAAGCCGGTCGACGCCGCTATTTTGGGCGCTCGCGAGCTAGTCGGTCCAGTGATCTCGATGACAATTACACTGGCGGCAGTTTACGCTCCGATTGGTTTTCAAGGTGGTCTCACCGGAGCGTTGTTTCGTGAGTTTGCCTTCACTTTGGCGGGGGCAGTTCTGGTCTCCGGTTTCGTGGCCTTGACGCTCTCTCCTATGATGAGCGCCTATCTGATCAAGGGAGGAGAGTCAGAAGAAAAGGGATTCACGGGACTCACCAATCATCTCTTCGATCGCCTGCGTAATCGCTATGAGCGGGTGCTCGGCAATTTATTGGAAACACGTCGAGTGAATTGGTTCCTCATGGCGATATTCAGTGTTCTACCTGCTGTCTTGGGTATCGGCGCTGCTGGTATATTTGGGGCTGAGTCTCTGCTGATCAAAGCAGTTGTTGGTGTTATCTGTGGTGCTATTTACCCGACGATGTATTTCTCTGATCTGCGATCCGGAGTTCAACCGGTCTGGGTGCCGGTAATCACCGTATCAGCGTTTTTACTGACCCTACTGCTGGCTCCTTTCTTTATGTTTGCGAACAAGGAGCTCGCCCCGATGGAGGATCAAGGCGTGGTCTTCAGTCTCATGCTGCCGTCGGCTACTTCGACGATCGATCAGAACGTGATCTTTTCGAAGCAGGTGCAGGATATGTTCACCTCGATTGATGAGTATGAAAACTCATTCCAGATCACCGGTGCGGCATTTGGTTTTTCGGGAATTATTCTCAAACCTTGGTCAGAGCGTAGTCGAACGGTAGTCGAAATTCAGGAGGCATTCCAAGAGCCGGCTGCTAAAATCGCTGGGCTCAATGTCGTGGTGACAACTCCCGATCCGCTGCCGTCGGGCGGTTCATTCCCAGTTGAGTTTGTCCTTCGATCGACCGCTGAACACAGTGAGATGGTCGATTACGCGAATCAATTGGTGCTCTTCGCTAATACCGAGGCCAACGCAGGTGGGGGAGCGCCGACGTTCTACTTTGCCGACAGCGATTTGAAGTTCGATCTACCTCAGGTCGAAATTGAAATCGACAAGGATAAGGTTGCGTCCATGGGGTTGAATCTTAGCGATGTGGCTCGCGACCTGGGCTCGATGCTCGGTGGTGGCTATGTGAATCGGTTCGTGAACGAAGGTCGAAGCTACCGGGTGATACCGCAGGTCGAGCGTGGCGAACGCCTTAATGCTGACCAGCTGCTCGATTATCACGTCCGTGGTCCGCGTGGAGAGCTGATTCCGCTCTCCACGATTGCGACGCTCAAGCATACCGTGCAGCCGCGCACTCTGAATCGTTTCCAGCAGTTGAACTCAATTAAGATCACGGGAGTCGGGCCGAGTGTGGATAGTGCTTTGGTGAAACTTGAAGCGAAGGCTGCCGAGATTCTTCCGCCGGGTTATTCCATCGATTATGGTGGTCAGTCACGCCAACTGCGAACGGAAGGCAATAAACTCACCGCCGCTTTGGGACTAGCATTGCTGCTGATCTTCCTCGTGCTTGCGGCGCAGTTTAACAGCTTCCGCGATCCGTTCGTTATTCTCCTCGGTTCAGTTCCGCTGGCTTTCTTCGGCGCCATGTTGCCGATCTTTCTCTGGCAAACCTCGCTGAATATTTATTCACAGATCGGATTGATCACCCTAGTGGGCTTGATTGCTAAAAACGGTATTCTGATCGTGGAATTCGCGAATACGCTCCAAGAGCAAGGTATGGCTAAACTCGATGCGATTCGACGCGCATGTGCCACTCGTTTACGACCGATTCTGATGACATCGGCGGCCACAGTTTTTGGTCACACGATGTTGATCTTCGTGACTGGTCCAGGTGCAGCTGCTCGTAATAGTATCGGCTACGTGCTCGTGATCGGCATGGCCGTTGGTTCGATCTTCACTCTGTTTGTGGTGCCGGCCTTCTATGTCCTGCTGGCCCGTGATCATACTCCTTCCAAGAAACCTGAAACACCTGAATCTCAGCCGTCTCTCGCGTCGTAACATCTCTCCTTCTTTGTCATGAAATTATCACGCTTAGTTCTAGCTTCCCTGCTTTGGTTGGGCTCGCTGTCTCTTAATGTAATCGCGGGTGAACTCTACCAACGCGATGTGGTAGCCGATCCCGATTCCGAGGTGCCTGAGGAACTTAATCTTTCCTACGCTCTTTCGTTCGCGCTCGATAATAATCACGCGATCCGGCAGGCGCGTGAGCGCATCAAGCAACAGGAAGGCGTCGTGCTCACTGTGTCTTCGCTACGCCTGCCGACGGTAGCGGCTTCTGGTAATTATACGCGCTACGACAAGAGTTTGGCGTCTGCCTTTAGCCCGAGCGATCGTGACTGGGCGGTTCAAGTGCAGGCGACTCAGGTGCTCTATGCTGGTGGTGGAGTGATGGCCTCAAGTAAGAGCGCTTCCTTGGCGAGATCAGCGGCTGAACTGGATATGAAAGGCATCATCAATGAGCAACTGTTCGCGGTGCGCACTCGTTTCTACAACGTCCTGCTCGCGCGGCAAAAAATCACCGTGCAGGAGGAAAACGTGGAGCTTCTTGGTGAGCAGCTTGAGAATGAAAAAAATCGTTTCGAAGCTGGCACCATTTCCAAATTTGAAGTACTCCGGGCCGAGGTCGCGTTGGCCAATGGTCAGCCTGCATTGATTACGGCGCGGAACGATTTTCGAATCGCGATCGAAGAGCTGCGCCAAGTGCTAGGATTCACCAATGTCAGTGGACGCAATCTGCATGAGATCCCTAACTTTGTTGGTGACCTGACAGTGAACAGTCGCACGGACTTCGATCTGCTTACCTCTATTCGCACGGCGCGTAGTGAGCGTCCGGAAATCCAGCGTCTCGAAAAACTCGACGCGGCTGGTGAAGAACAAGTGACGGTCGCTCGCTCTGGCAGCCGTCCTCAAGTCGCTCTCGTCGGCGGGTATCAATTCGCCAAGGGCTTCAACTCGAATGGTTGGGATAATCGTCGTGAGGGTTGGACTGCTGGTCTGCAAGGGCAGTGGAATATTTTCGATGGTCGTTCGGTCGCGGGACAAGTCGCGCAAGCCGAATCGCTGACTCGTCAAACCAAGTTGCTGATCGAGGAATCGATTCTCGCGGTAGATGTCGAAGTGCGTCGCAGCCATTCTTCGCTTATCGAAGCGTGGGAATTGGTGGATGCCTCGGGCAAAGTATTGGAGCAGGCCGATGAGGCTCTTCGTCTGGCGCAAGTGCGCTACGATGCTGGCACTGCAACGCAATTGGATCTATTGACCAGCCAAGTGGAGCTCACGCGAGCTAAGCTCAATCAATTGCAGGCCTTTTATCGTTATAACGTGGCTTTAGCCGCAATGCGTAAGGCCATTGGGCAGGCTGATCCTTATATAACCGGCTAAGCTAGGTTGTGATGAGTCGACGCATGATCATTGTGTCGTCCGGGGCAATTCTTGTAGAATAGAGGCGTATTAACAGATTATGACTACTTCGCGCAAAATTCTGATCCTAGCTGCTGTCGCGGTTGGAGGAGTTTTCGTTGTGGTGGGTTTGGCGCTTACCTCCCCCTTTCAAACTTGGGCGTTGAAGAAAGCAGCAGCCTCACGTCCCGAAGTCAGTTTAGCGATTGATCGCGTCTCGCTCGGATGGCGGCAGATCGAAGTGCAGACGATTCGGGCAGAATACGACGGAGCGGTGCTCACTTTACCAAAACTGGAAGCTCAAGTCGCGCTTTGGGCAGCGGCGTTTCGGCAAGATATCAATGTGAGTAAACTGGTCGCGCGTGGGTGGACGCTCGATTTGAAGAAGTATCGTCCCGCACAAGTCGTGCAAGCGCTGGGGCCCATTCAGTATTCATCTTTCTCTCTGCTTTCGACAGCTCGCGCTGCTCAAGCGCTACCCGCTGTTGAAAGCGTGTTTGCCGGTGTATTATCGCAGATGCAGTTACCCATGAATGTGGCGCTCGATGGCGTGATTCTGGAGGGGAACATCATCTTACTTTCAGGCGCGGATAATCTTCCAGTGACGATGCAGGTTGCTTTGGTCGGCGGTAATTTTGCGGCAGGAAAAGAAGGGGCGCTTGATCTTACTGCTTCTTTGCAGACCGGCGGATCGGACGCGCAAGTGCGGGGCATCGATGTGCGCGGCACGTTGAAAGCCGTAATGAATACTCCCCGCACGTTTACGAATCTTCGGGGCGGTGTGAACGCGCAGGCGCACGGCAAAGCCTTTCCGCAAGGGGTGCAACTGACAGTGGAAACAGATGCCGCGAGAGTGAAGGGCGGCGAAAACTACACGTTTACGGTGCAATCGGTAGGCAAGCGCCTTGTGGATGTGCAGGCTAATTTTCCCGACAATTCGGAACGCCTCGGCGGGGTGTGGCGGCTTGATGTGCGGGATACTGATATCGCGCCGTTTATGCTGGGTTATCCGGTGCCAACCTTTGCCGCTGTAGGGGCGGGGATGTTTGAAACGGATACCGGCTTTGCGGAAATTTACGGTGCCGGCCGCTTAAATGCTTCCGCTAATCGTCTCGAAGTGCTCGCGCCGGAATTGCGCGAAATGGGTTCGTTGAAAGTCTTTGCCGAGTTTGATCTCGTCCATCGCGGTGACGTGAGCCGGATCAACACCTTCGCGCTCGAAGCCACACAAGATGAACCGGTGCTAAAACTCGCCGCGATCCAGACTTTTGAAATCAACACCTCGACCGGCGAGCTGAAAGTGGCCGATCCGGAATCGGATTTGATTGAGGTGAATCTGCTCGGGTTGCCCGTCGCGTGGGTCGCGCCACTCGTTTCCACTCACCGATTATCGGGTAATAGCATAAGCGGCAAGTTCACCGCCAATGCGCGCGACGGGGGAGTGCGCGCGACCATGATTGAGCCTTTGCGGGTGGATGGTCTGAGTCTCCGTGAAAAAGACGGTGAGCTCCTGTTTCAAGGATTGAATCTCCAGAGCGATTTCACGGCGGAATACACCGCGCGAGGTTGGCAGGCTGAGGTCGCCTCGATCGAAGTGAATAGCGGTGAGGGTAAGCTGCTCTCGCTGTCGATGAAAGCAGGTCAGTCCTCGGAGAAAAACGCGCCGATCATCGGCACGGGTCGTGCGGCGATCGCGCTACCTGTAATCCTGAATCAACCCCTGGCTCAAGGTATCGCGCGTTTGCAACGCGGAGATCTGCGGTTGGATTTCTCCGGCTCTTGGTCTGAAGCCCGCGATCTGCAAGTGAAGTTGGCCCTCAATAATCTTATCACGGATGATGCCCGCCAGTTGCCTTCGATTGCGGCGGACTTGCGTGCGCAGATCGATGCTTCACTGCAGACTCGATTTAATCTCCCGATTACCTGCACACGTGAATCAAGCGTTTCCGATCTCGTTCTTCAAGGCACGCTCGCACCAAAAAACGAGGGGCTGCGGGTTGAGGCCAAACTCAGTGGCCGCGAAGTCTGGCTCGATGATCTGGAGCTGTTGAGTGCGCTGGCCGCCGGCACCACCGTCGCGACGCAGGATGAGATTACATTTGATGGCCGGGATGAACGGCCTTTCTGGACCGGTGTTTCGGGCGAAATCGAAATGGCTCTGCAGATTCTGCATTACACCAAGGAATTCGAGATGCGCGGGGTGATGGGGAATATCAAGATTTCCGATCAGGGCATGGCGTTGGAAACACTCCGCGCAGGTTTGGGCGAGGAGAGTGCGCTTAATATGCAAGGCAAGGTGGACTTTGATCCGGCTTCGCCTGCACCCTACACATTGGCGGCGGATATGACGATGAACGACTTCGTTTCTGGCCCGCTGTTTCGCGCACTCAGTCCCGGGAATCTCCCGCAAGTCGAGGGTGTGTTTAACGCGAAATCGCAGATTTCATCGACCGGACAGAATGCCATGGATCTGATGCGACGCACGCAAGGTGATCTTCAATTGAGGAGCACCGGTGGCGTGTTTCGAGTGCTTCCCCCGCAGAGCGCAGCGAAGGTTGAGAATGCGGGGCGGATCGCGGCCTTGGGCGCGTTTTTGGGCAATGTGGTGGGAGGAAAAGACTCACAGGCTTTTGCGAGCAAAGCTCAGGCGGTCGCCGAACTGTCAAAAGTGCTGACCGCGATAAACTATGATCAACTCAATGTATCGGTTCACCGGCTCAGTGATTTCAATACTGTGCTGGAAAATTTCTCCCTGATCTCACCCGAAGTCAGATTAATCGGCGGTGGAAAAATCACCGCACTCGATGGGGTGGATTTTTTTCAACAACCGCTCAATTTAGCGCTGGAAATGAAAGTGCGTGGAAAGACTGGAGCAGCCTTTGATTTCCTCGGTGTCTTGGCCGAGGAGAAGGACGATCTTGGTTACGCAGTGTGTCATTTACCTCTGAAAATTGAGGGCAGTTTGGCCCGACCTGACACCAGCGAATTGCAAACCGCTTTTCGCAAACTCGCGATGGATCGCACTGGTGCCGACGATCTTTTACAGCGTTTACTGGGTAGATAAAGGCTGCCGGAAGGCCTTGGCATTGTAGGGCGATTGGTCATGCTAGACAGCGTGATTGTTGCTGTGAGTTTCCGGAACTTCAAGGTGTTGCGTGATACGCAATTGGCGTTGCGGCCGTTCAACTTGGTGATCGGTCCGAATGGGAGTGGGAAGACGAGTTTGTTGCAGGCCTTGTTGCAGCTGCGCTCATTGTCACAATTGCCGCCGATTACGGGGGAAGCCAAAACAGTGAAGAACGATCCGCGGATTTCATTTCAGTTTGCTAAGCCTCATGCCGATATCACGGCGGAGTTGTGCTGCGTGTCTGATCAGGTGTGCGATGCCTTGCGACTTACGTCGGCCGAAAGTGAAGGTTGGCCTGAGCTCCAATCGCGTCTGCGTGGTATTCGCGCTTATCTTTTTGATCATCTCGCGATGACCACGCCTTCAGATCGGAGCGATGCGGATGAACTCTCATCCAACGGTGCTAATGTGGCCGCGGTGTTAGCAGGGTTTCAAGAAAAGCATCCGGAAGTCTTTGCTGAAATTGAGCAGGAGCTGGTGCGGATCATGCCCGAATTTAGCGCGATTGAGTTTACCGCTAGTTCGGAAAAGAGCGTGGATCTGGCGTTGCGATTGAGCGATGACAGTAGAGTGGTGAACGCCTCAAATCTTTCACAAGGCACGCTCTACTTACTTGGGGTGCTGACGCTCGCGTTCCATCCCACGCCGCCGTCGATGGTGTGCATTGAAGAGATCGATCGGGGCATTCATCCGCGCATGTTACGCGAGGTGCGCGATTTGTTGTATCGTTTGAGTTACCCGGAAGACGAATCGCGTCCGGTCGTGCAAGTCATTGCGACGACGCATTCGCCGTATCTGCTCGATCTGTTTCGCGATCATCCGGAAGAGGTGGTGATTTCGCAGAAGCAGGGGAATGCGGCGCAATTTGAATGTCTGGCGGATCGCGAGGATCTGGCCGAAATCCTCGCGGAAGGATCGTTGGGCGATATCTGGTTCAGTGGCATTCTGGGCGGTGTGCCCGAAGAATCATGAAGCTGGCCTTGCTCAGTGAATCGCCGGCCGATGAAGCCGGAATCCATTTCCTCGCTGAAGTGGTGCTCGGTCGAAAGGTGCAGCGCGTGCGGCCACATTTACGCGCCCGTGGTTGGCCTAACGTGGCGCAAGTGCTGCCGCCAATCATCAAGCATCTTCACTTCAATACCGATACCGATGGATTAATTGTGGTGGTTGATTGCGATGATACGGTGGTGCACACGGAGCGACATGAAGCGGAAGGGTATTTCCATCCGCATTGCCGATTGTGTCAGCTCCGCGCGATTTTTCGCCAAACTACCAAGCGCCTACCCGCGGCTAATGGGCGGAAGCGCGTGATGCGTTGTGTGGGACTGGCGGTGCCGGCGATTGAAGCGTGGTATCTGTGTGGTCGCGACGATACGGTGACGGAAGATGCGTGGCGTTTGGGGCAGGAATCGGGCCATCTGCCTTACACGCGATCAGAACTGAAACGTCGCGTCTATGGGACCACGCGACCCTCTCTAAAGAAATCGATTGAGTGCGCGGTGAAAGAGGTCGCGCGGCATCGACGGGATGTGCGCCGATTGGAAACGGATTTCCCCGGAGGCTTTGGCGCACTGGCAAATGACCTCAGGGATTGGATTTCTCAAAAACATTGATGTAAGTTCCCGAGAATTATAGTTTTGAAAAACTCGCTGAAGTTGTCGGCATAGATAATCCCCTAGCTTAAACCCCTTAAGTGCATGCCCTTTTCGCTGATTACCAAACGTTCCTATTTACCCCGTCCGCTTGAGTTGATCGCGTCTGTGATCGCTCGGATCCTCTATCGCGTGCGGTTTTCGGGGGCGCATAAGATTCCGAGCGAGGGTGGAGTGCTCTTGGTCGCTAATCACCTTTCGTATGTGGATCCGATTTTATTGCAGCTGGCTTGTCCGCGTCCGATCCGGTTCATGGGCTACAAGGGGTTACGTTCGCATTGGTTCTTCGATTTAGCCTTTCGACTGAGCGGTGCACTTGCGATTTCCAGTGATAGCCCGTCGGATGGGATTCGGCAGGGGATCAAAGCACTCAAGGCGGGCGAAGTGCTAGCGGTTTTTCCCGAGGGGCATATTTCCCGGACGGGTCAGTTCATGGCGATTAAGCGGGGTTTTGAATTACTCGCTCGGAAGGCGAATGTGCCGGTGATTCCTGCATTTATGGATGGCATTTGGGGATCAGTATTTTCGTTTGCCGGTAGCTCTTACCTTTGGAAATCACCTCGCCTGAAGCCCACGCCGGTTTTTCTGGCGATCGGTGACCCAATCCCACCCGAAGAGGCGGAACCGGATCATGTGCGTAAGGTCATGCTCGATCTTGGTGCTGAAGCATTTGAACAGCGGCCAGTCTTGCGGCGTCATCTGGCTCGAGAATGTATGCGCGCACTTGCTAAGCACCCCGGCCATCTTCAGGTGGTGGATCATACGATGGAGCGCCGGCCGGTGAAAGCGGGACAACTGGTGGCTGCTGCTGCGGCGTTTTCCCGACATATCAAACGCACGGTGCCCGAGTATCGGGTGGGTATCGTGCTTCCACCAGGTGCAGGTGCGTTTATCGCCAATCTCGCGGTGGCTTGTGCAGGTAAGGTGCCGGTGAACCTTAACTTCACGGCAGGCAAAGCCGCACTGGAATCCAGCATGCGAATAGGTGGAGTGAAGACAGTGATCTCCGCGAATGCGATGAAACCTAAGATTCCGAATTTCCCGTGGCCGGAGCGCACTCTTGATCTGAAGTCGGAAATCGAATCGATGGGCGGGAAGAAAGCGATTCTGCCTTGGTTCCTCGCCGCCTGGATCCTGCCAAATCAATTTATCCCGGCGATGCTCGGTCTGCCCAAATACGGCGATCGCGCTGAGGCGGGACTCTTATTCACCAGTGGCAGCTCAGGTGAACCCAAAGGTGTGGCACTTTCGCACCGTAACATTCTCGCGAATTGCGCGCAGGTCTCCTCGCTATCGATCCTGCCGGAAAAATCCAAATTGCTGGCCTGCTTGCCGGTATTTCATTCGTTCGGATTCACGATCACTCTCTGGTATCCGCTGATCTGTGGATGTCAGGTCGTTACCGTGCCTAGTCCTTTAGATACGCGGAAAATCATTGATGCGATCAAGGAAGAGGAAGCAACTTGCTTGCTCGGCGCGCCGACCTTTGTGCGACCGATCCTACGCAAGGCGAAGCCAGGCGAATTACGCTCGCTCCAATTGGTCGTCACCGGTGCAGAGAAACTACCGGATGATCTTTATCAGGCATTTTTGGAACGCTTCCATTTGGAGATCCTTCAAGGTTACGGTCTGACCGAAACCACGCCGGCCAGTAGTATCAATCAACCGCATCCACCCGTCACCACGTTTACGGCCGAGCCGCAAACCGGTAAAAAGATGGGTTCGGTGGGGCGCCTGCTACCAGGCATGACCGTGCAGATTGTTAATCCCGAAACGGGTAATGAAGTGCCGGCGGGTGACCCTGGTATCGTATGGTTTAAGGGAGCGAATGTTTTTAGTGGCTACCTTGATGATGTCGAAAAGACGCGCGGTGCATTTCAGGACGGTTGGTTTGTGACCGGTGATTTGGGGCGTCTCGATGATGAGGGCTTTTTATTTATCGAGGGCCGCTTGTCGCGCTTCTCAAAGATCGGCGGAGAGATGGTTCCGCATGGCACGATCGAGCAACAGATCACTGAGTTATTCGGATGGGAGGACGATGAAGGTTACAGCGCTGCGGTTATGGGCCTGCCCGATCAGGCCAAAGGAGAAAAGCTGGTCTTGCTCACGACGAAAGACGTCACGCCTGCTGAATTGCGCGATAAACTTTCAGCGGCGGGTTTGCCGAGTCTCTGGGTCCCCAAGGTGATTCACAAGGTTGAGGAGATTCCTGTGCTGGGATCGGGCAAGCTCGATCTAAAGGGATGCCGCGAATCTGCGCTCGAAGCAGTTTGATCCAAATTTATGCAAATCGATATCTCCGATCCACAGATCATTGCTGAGTGCCCTTCGTGAATGAGCCGGGTGTCGAACATTGGGGGCATTATCAGTTTCCTAACTTTGATCGGCTCCTCGATGGTCGCATTGCGCTAACATTTCATATCAACCGCGACAATGCCTGTGCCTATGGGCTCCCGGCACCTGAACCCAATCGTGGGATCACAAGTGATGAGGGTCGCAGTTGGGAAATCGTGAGAGCGGATGCGCCGGTGGCGGGGCTGCTGTTGCCAAACGGCGATCGCTTACGCGTCGGCACTCCGGATATGATTCCTCCGGCACTCCGGGAGGGTAGTTATGCTTTGCCACCGGTGTGCGCCACGGGCGTCGCGAGTTACGGAAACCAACCTTTCAATTGTTATCGTCATGCGGACTTGCCCCCGGAATTGCAGGGAGTTCCCTGCGCTCGAATGGTGGCCGGATCCACTGTTTGGGTGAAGGAACGGGCTAGACTGGATAGTCCCGATCTGATGAGACGCACCAAGGACGATGGCTTTATACCAGTGGTCTGGTTGGGTAATGTCCATTTGACTGCGGACAATACTTTGTTGGTGGTAGCCTATCACGATAGAATTGAGGGTCTTGGGGCTGATTCTAATTACGTGCATTGCGGTTGTTATCGATCGGTTGATCAGGGGAAGTCGTGGCAACTCCAAAGCCGAATCCTGTATCGTCCTGATGCAACAGCCGATCCTTTGGCGGCCAAGCGCGACGGGTTTACGGAGCCGGTTAGCGTGATTCTCCCTGATGGTGAAATTGTGGCAATTTTGAGGACGACCGATGGGAACGGTAATGGGCCACTCTATTTGATTCGCTCGACCGATGGGAGCTACGTTTGGAGTCCACCGAAAGTGATCAGAGAAAATGGGGCTCTGCCGAAACTATTGCGATTGGGTAACGGAGTGTTGGTGCTGTGCACGGGGCGACCGGGTGCTGATCTAAGTTTTTCAGTTGATGGCCGCGGTGAGACCTGGAGTGAACGTTACCTACTGGTGCCGATTGAAGGTCCGGGCGATCAAGATGACTCGTGCGGTAACAACTCGATTATTGCTTTGGATGACCATTCATTTCTCGTCTCCTATTCGTGGTTTAAAAAGCCCACCGGCGATGGCCAAACCCGCAAAGCGATATTGGTGAGACGAGTGGAAGTCACCGTTTGAGCATCGTTGAGAGATCTATCTAGAAAAAGCTGAACCCACCATGATTCAACCTAGCCCTCTGAGTAAATCACTCGAAGGGATTGATCCTAATCTTATGCATACTGAAATATCCGATCCGATGTTGATCGCCGAATCATCATTTGTGAATGAACCCGGTGTAGAACGCTGGGGCTACTACCAATTCCCACAGCTTTCTCGTCTACTTGATGGGCGCATTGCAGTGACGTTCCATATCAACGCCGACAGCGCCAGTGCTTATGGTAAAGCTGCTATTGAGCCCAATCGTGGGGTGTCTAGTGATGGCGGTAAAACTTGGGAGCAAATTGAGTCGGGCGACCCAGAGGCAGGACTCCTATTGCCGAATGGGGAGCGTCTCCTTGTCGCCAATCCAGCGGTGACTCCAGTTGCTCATGCGATAAGCAGTTACGATTTGCCACCGGAAAGAGGCACAGTGATTGGCACTTACGGGCAGCAACCTTATGTGTGTTATCGTCACGATGAATTACCCTCAGAACTGCAGGGTGTGCCCTCGGCTCGAATGTCTGTGGGGGCGACGATTTGGATCAAAGAACGTGCGCGATTGGATGATCCTCAGTTACTGCGATTCTCAACCGAAGGCGTTTTCCCCGTCACTTGTTGGGGTGATGTGCATGTGACGCCCGACAAGGCTTTGGTCGTAGTAGTTTATCCGAGCAGAATTGAGGGTGATAGTTTTAGGCAAATGCATACCGTCTGCTATCGATCCGAGGACGACGGTCATTCGTGGCAGGCCCAGGGACGGATGCTCTATCAACCTGATCGAACAGCTGATCCGATGGCTGATAAACGCGATGGGTTTACGGAGCCGACCTGCGCTTTATTGCCAGATGGAGAGATGGTGGTGGTGATGCGCACGACCGATGGCAATGGCGATGGACCGCTCTATCTGAGTCGTTCTGAAAACGAGGGACGTGATTGGAGCACTCCGAAAGTAATTCGAAAGAACGGAGCTCTACCTCGTTTGCTTAGACTGGGCAACGGTGTGCTCGTGTTGAGCTCGGGGCGGCCGGGGGCCGATATGTCATTCTCTCTGGATGGACGTGGAGAGGAATGGACGGAACCCCACAAGTTGGTTCCGGTGGTGGGATCAGGGAATCAAGATGATTCATGCGGCTACACTTCCATGCTCGCACTGGATGATGATTCATTCCTCATCACATACTCGTGGTTCAAAAAACCCACCGAAGATGGGCAGACTCGCAAAGCCATCTTGGTGCGTAAGGTGACGATCACGGTTTGATGATCGCTTCGTTAAACCTACTCCCGGTATTTTCCCATCATCATGAGTCACCCCAAACCCTCTGTCGTTGGTCAGACCGGTCCTTACCGCACTGTCCAACTGAGCAAAGTAATCGATCCCGCGACAGAGTCGCGTCGTTGCGTTCTGAACCGTCAATCGGTCGATGTTTATGGCGTGGTCGATTATCACACGGATGTGGATATCGTCACCCATCTGGGGACTCACGTGGAGGCGCCTTATCATCATGGGGAGTTAACTAAAGACGTCACCGCGCTGCATACGGATTACTTCATGGGGAGAGCAGTGCTGTTGAATCTCACGACGTGCGAACCTCTTTCATTGATTACGCGAGCTGATCTGGAGGCTGCAGATCGTGGACGCGTGCAAAAGGGTGATGTGCTCATTCTCGACTCTCGTTTCCATTCCGAACCTTTCGTCGATAATCCGGATGATCAGCGTCCGCATCTTAGCCGTGAATCCGCTGAATGGTTTTTAGAAAAGGGCGTGAAGGCCGTGGGATTCGGCGATGGCATCTGCATCGAGAAAAATGTCGAGCACTGCGTGGCCTGCCACGATATCATGCTCGGCAACGACATCCTGTTTCTCGAGGTGATGAAAAATATCGATCAGCTTGAGTCGGAGATCTTTTTCGTGAGCTACCTGCCTTTGCCCATCAAGGGAATCGACGCCTGTCCGGTAAACATGGTGGCGATTGAGGGTATCCCCGGATTCTGCTAAGAAAAGAAATTATCCGTCGGGCTTACTCGGATCGTAGAAACGATATGCATACAGATCTGCGTCGCGCAGCGAAAAGCGTAGGCGCACTGTTTTGCCTGCGTGTTGGGCGAGATTAGGATTATCCTTCCAGACGACAGCGCGGTCCACGGCATCACCGAAGATCGGATCGCAATCGTCGAGCGCGAAGCCGGGGAGGGGAGCGCCATCTTCGGATTGAAGTTCGACGCGGATTTCACCGGCGGCCGAAGTGGCGAAATTGAGCCGTAGTTCTTCGCCTTCGAACGTGATGGGCTGCGTGAGACATTCCCCACCGCTCCACGGAGCCTTGATCGAAACGAAGCCGTCGAGTCGCAAGGTGTAGCGTCGCAGATTGCTACCCTTGCCGAGCCAGTAATTTTCCACGCCGTAAAGCGAGAGTTCGTTGGGACCGTCGGGCGCAAAGCTAGATGCCGTTTCCACGATATGCCACGCCATGTATTGATGGCCGTAGTTCCACGTGCCGGTGCGTTCTGGGCCGGGAGCCAAGAACGCTTCCGGCCAACGTTTGAAATCAACCGCATTGCGACTACAGATCAGCAGCGAATTGGAGATCGCGGTGCCGTAGCGATCCTGAGCGGTTGAGCGAAGCTCGCGGTGCTCGCGATCAGGGAGTGCTCTTAGTGAGGATCCCCAAGGGCGCTCGAAATAGTGGGCGGGGAAGCCGATCATTAAATGAGGAGCACGATGATAGTTTTTGATCTGATTCACGTAGAGTTCCATCGGGCGGGTGTCCCCGTCGTCGTAGGTCAGATCTTGAGCTTCGCTCCAATTAATCATGTCCGGTGATGTCGCCGTGCGAATTGAGCGGACGCCATCCGGATGCGAATGCGGCACGGGCACAGCGGGCTTTTCAAACGCTCGCCAGTAGGCGCGATACTCGCCGCGGTGGTCATCCCAGAACGCGAGATTCTGCGAATCGAACGCCCCCTCAGTGATCACCGGTGCATCAGCCATCGGTGTCCAATTGATGCCGTCGGGCGACTTCATGCCGTTGAGTCCTTTGGGCTCATTAGATCGGAAGATTCCCTTGTAGAGAGCGTCTTTCGTGGCTGCGGGATTGGTATCTTTGAAAATCGCGGAGTGGGCAGCATCGACATTGAGCGGCCCGTTCGGTCCGGAACCCACGGAAATGTTGTTGGCTTTCGAACCCTCGAATTCGACTAACCCGAGCTCCGGCTTCCGCCAATTGATCCCGTCGTCGCTTTCCGCGTAACAGGTGAACCGATGCTCGATATCTTCACAGACGACTTTCCCTGTTTCGACGGAGATATCGAACCCCTTGTAATACATCCGGTAGAGATCGCCGTCTTGGAAGATGGTATGATAACCGCAGCCGGTGCCTTCCCATACTTCATCGTGTTTAATCGCGATCTCTCGCGGTTGGGGCTGGTGCATTCTCTGTTCGGCACCGCCGCTTAATTTGGCGATGAGTGCGTCATCAATAAACAATTCACGGCGATTGCCGATGGAGGCCGGAGAAGCTGGGGGAGTCATGAAAGTTACTTTTGAAATTTAGAGTGCTTCGACGGGCTGAACGCTCGGCCAGAGGATCACTTCTTGCATGAAGAGATGAGAGGGAAGGGCGCATACATCGGCGACGACTTTGCCCAGCTCACGCGGCTTGATGCTACGTTTGCGAATCTCTTTATCCTGTTTTCCAAGATCGGCTGCTTCGGAAAAACTGGTCGCGCCCCATGACGGAGCAATCGAAGTCACGCGTAATCCTTGTTCGCGGTGTTCGAGGTAGAGGCATTTCGAAAACTGTTCGAGGCCAGCCTTGGCTGCGGAGTAAGTGCTCCAGCCGGGCCAAGCATGATGGGCGCACGCACTGCTGATATTCACGATAGTGCCTCCGCCGGCTTTGACGATTTGAGGGGCCGCGCGACGGCAGCCGTAGATTGCGCCGGTGAGGTTGATAGCTATGGAGGTGTCGATTTCTGCATCGGATTGTTTGGCGGCGGGCGCGATCTTCACGCCTGCACCGGCATTATTCACGAGCACCTCAAACTTGCCGGGAGCGCGCTTCACTTCAGCGATGAGCTTATCCCAATCTTTAGGGGAGGAGACATCGGCTTGAAAAGGAGTCGCGCCGATTTTCTTGGCGATGCGATCAAGCGCGCGTGAGTCGCGTCCGGTGATCCAGACGCGATAACCGGCGTCGATCAGTGATTGGGCGATACCGACGCCGAAACCTTTGGCGCCGCCAGTAACGATTGCTTTGCGGATGGGGGATTTTCTTTTGGTGGGCATGATAAAAAGGATTAGAGATTGGCGGCTGAGATCGTGAACTCGCCATCGACGCTCAGGGTGTAGGTGCCGTTGAAAACCAATTCAACATCATCCACGCCGATGCGCACTTTGATTTTGCCGTGATTAGCTGACGTGGGATCGGCATAGCCGGTCACATAGCGCGCCTTATTTTTATGGCTCTGGGCTTCGCCAGTGAATGCGCAACGTTCGCCGCGTTGGAGTTTGGCGCGGTCTTCGTCGTTCAACGTGATGAGAATGCTGCCGTGTTCATTCCAGAACGCCCAGGGAAACACTTTCGCTTTGTAAGTCCCTCGGTAGCTATCCGCTTCGCGCATGAAACTTGTGGTGATCAGCTTCACGCTGCCGACGTAGATGGACGTCTTCATCGAATCGACATCCACGCGATTCCATTCGGTGGGAGTGGCGGGTTTGCCGAACGCAGGGTAAACGACGGCCAGCAGGATCAGGATCCAGAGGGGAGGGGAGCGCATGACTGCGAGACACCATGGGCGGTGACTGGTTCGGTGCAAAGAGGAATTGGCGGTTAGTTTCTCATTGCGCGCGGGCTCACTCGAGCGTGAAGTTGTCGGCATGGCTAAGAAGACCTCACAAGCCACTTGGGGCGGCCGCTTTACGGCGGGCCCTGCCAAGTTGATGATGCAGTTTAGCGAATCGGTATCCTTTGATCACCGTCTCGCACTGTTCGATATTGCCGGCAGCAAGGCTCACTCCGCGATGCTCGCCAAGGTGGGGTTGATCACTGCGAAGGAGCGCAACGTGATTCACAAGGGCCTCGATGCGATCCAAAAGGAGATCGTCGCGGGCAAATTTGAGTGGGATGAAGCCTTTGAAGATGTGCATATGAACATCGAACAGGCCCTCACTAAGCGAGTGCCTGCAGCCGCGAAGTTGCATACCGCCCGGAGCCGGAACGATCAGGTAGCGACCGATATGCGCTTGTGGTTCAAGGCGGCTGCCCAGGATTTAGTCGATCTATTTTTAGAAGCTCAACGCGCGCTGCTCTCCATCGCACGGGCCAACCCTGAAGTGTTGATACCCGGCTACACGCATTTGCAACGGGCGCAGCCCGTCTATCTCGCGCATCATTTGTTTGCATGGATGGAAATGCTTGATCGTGACCGCGATCGGTTTGAACGGATGTTGTCGTTGGCCAACTGGTGCCCCTTGGGTTCCGGCGCGATTGCGGGCACGACTTTACCGATTGATCGTGAGTTTACCGCGAAGGAGCTGGGCTTCGTCGATTCACGGGGACGCCCCCAAGTGTCGCAAAACTCCATGGATACGGTCGCTGATCGCGATCTCTATATCGAATTTGCCAACGCTTGCGCGATGGCCGGTGTTCATTTCTCACGGATCGCCGAAGATCTAATTTTGTGGAGCAGCACGGAGTTTAATTTCGTGGAGTTGCCCGATGCATTTTGCACCGGTTCGTCATTGATGCCGCAGAAGAAGAATCCCGATTCATGCGAATTGCTTCGGGGTAAGTCTGCGCGTTTGCAGGGTAACTTGCATACGCTGCTCACTCTCACCAAGGGGCTTCCGCTCACTTACAATCGTGATCTGCAGGAGGATAAACCGCCGGTTTTCGATAGCTACGATCAGACAACGATGTGTGTCGAAGTGCTCACGGGCACGATTGGTGGCATGACCGTGAAGGAAGATTTCTGCGCGACTGCGGTTTCCGATCCGGCTTTGCTCGCGACTGATCTCGCTGATTACCTGGTCGAAAACGGCGTGCCGTTTCGGGAAGCTCATCATGTGGTCGGCGCAGTGGTGCAACTCGCGGAAAAAAACTCAGTGCAGCTCGATCAGATCCCGACCGTGGAAGTGCAGAAATTACACAAGGCCTTTAAGGCGGATTGGGTGCAGGTCTTTGATGTGAAGCGTGCGATGTCTAAACGGCGTGGCACTGGGATGCCCGGTCCGACGCAATTGCGGAAGCAGTTCACCCGTTGGGGACGGCGGTTGAAGGACTGATGTCGACCCTGCTTCCTACTAAGAAATCTGATCCTGAATTATACCCCTATCGGTCAGGCCTTGTATTTGGCTTTTTCAACGCGCTCGTCTGGCAGATCGCGATTGGCACGCCGATGGTGCTCTTTGCGGAACAGCTCGGGGCGAGTTCTTTTCAGGTCGGGCTAGCTTACTCGTTTGTATTTCTGCAAACGCCGCTGCAAATCTTTGCGACGGCGTTGTTGCCCCGCTATGGTTTCAAGAAAGTGGCGATGCGCGGGTGGGCGGCTCGCAGCGTGTTTCTCGCGTTGCCGCTCGCGCTCGCGATTATGGCCCCGGATGTTGGCGAGCCGTGGATGGTCAACGCTTTCATCTGGAGCGTATTTTTCTTCTGCATTTTCCGCACGATTGGAGCCTCGGCCCTGACGGCGTGGATCTTTGGATTTTTACCGGAGAAGATTCGCGGTCGGTATTTTGGGAGCGATCAGATGATCGCGGGGATCGCCGGCGTGGGCACTCTGGTGTCCTGCGCGGCTTTGTTTGCGTTTCTACCGATTTACACGGCGTTGCTCGTCCAATACGGAATCACGATTATCGGTTCGGTGTTGAGTTATCTCTCGATGGCCAAGCTACCCGATATCGATCGCCCGACTTCAATCAGTTTGAGGTCGGTATTGAGAGATACGCCAGGACATCTGTTCAAGCCGTCGCCATTTCGTAAGTTCATGTGGTTGGCGGCGTGGTTCATGGTGACGATTACTTCGATTCCACCCTTTGCGGCGTATTATTTGAAGGTGGCGGCGCAACAATCTGCAGGGCAAATCATGCTCTACGAAGTGATGCGCTATCTGGGCGTGATTTTGGGTGCGTGGTTTATCCGTCGACGGCTGGATGCGACGGGGGCGAAACCCTTCTTTCTCCTTTCGCTCATTCTCTATGTCGGCGTGGCGGGGCTCTGGCTGCTCTTCTTACAGGGTCTGGTCGGTAGCGGTGGCGTGCTCTTTGGTATCTATCTGCTGTTAGGCTTGAGCGCGGTGACGTGGAATATCGCTAACCTCAACTATCTCCCGCAATTGGTGGAGGGGGAGCATCGCGCGTTGGTCATTTCTATCTTCGGAGCGGTGACGGCTTGTCTAGGCGGCTGCGCGCCGATTCTTCTTGGGCTGGTTTTGCGGGGTGAAACGCTCGCTGGTGAAGCCACGATTAACACTTCGGCATTTCAGGGGTTCTTTGTGGCGCTCATCCTAAGCTTGAGCGTGCTTTCGTTTTTTATGGCACGTCTCAAGGAGGATCGTTCGATCGAGGTGGAGCCGCTGGTGATTGGCAATGCGCTGCTCCGGCCCTTCCGCGCGGCGAGTTATCTGGTCAATTTGGTTGATTTGCAAAGCGCGGCTAAAAAGCGGGAAAAACCCGCGAAAACGCAGGAAGATTAATTCCGCGCTTCCGTCCTCTGGGGTTTCCATGATTGGCTGATATCTCCTATGGCTTCAGTTCGCATTTTACCCGACCGGGTCGCTAATCAAATCGCCGCAGGTGAGGTGATTGAGCGCCCTGCTGCGGTGGTGAAAGAACTGGTGGAAAACGCGCTCGATGCCGGTGCGACGCGGATCGAGGTCGAGTTTCGTCACGGCGGGCGGTCATTGATGAGGGTGGAGGATAACGGGCAGGGGATGAGTCAGGATAACGCGCTGCTCGCACTGGAACGCCATGCGACGAGTAAGATCGCTGAGGCCGTCGATCTAGATCGATTAGGGAGTTACGGTTTTCGCGGCGAAGCGCTGCCTTCGATCGCGAGTGTGTCGCGCTTCGAAATGCAGACGCGCGAGGAAGGTAATGATGTCGGCACGGAAATCGTGGTGAATGGCGGCAAGCTGCTGCACGTGCGTGAATGTGGGCGACCCTTTGGCACGAGCATCGCCGTCACGCATTTGTTCAATTCGGTGCCGGCGCGACGTAAGTTTCTCAAAACCGATCAGACTGAGGCCGCGCACATCATCCAGTGCGTGCGATTCTACGCGTTGGCCAGTCCGCAAGCGGCCTTCACCTTGATCGAGAATGGGCGCGTGATTTTCAAATCGCCGGAATGCGCGACGCTCCGGGATCGAGTCGCAGAGATCTTTGGACGGCAGACTTCCGAATCACTCGTGGAGATTGAGAACGAAGAGGGTGGCATGCGTTTGCAGGGCTTGATCGGGAAACCGGGCACTGGTCGTGGCACGCGTCACGAGATGGTAATTTTCGTCAATCAACGGCCGGTCGATAGCCGCACGCTCAATTACGCGTTAATAGAGAGCTATCACGAATCCCTGCCGAAGGGGCGCTATCCGGTGGCGTTTCTCTTTTTCCAATGCGATCCCGCTGCGGTGGATGTGAATGTGCATCCGGCGAAACGTGAGGTGCGTTTTCGCAGTGAACCGGGCGTGCGCGCTTTTGTGATTCGCAGTATGCTGGGACGTTTACGCGATCTCACACCGAGTGCTGATACTTCGCCGCAAACGCCGACACCTGCATTGAAGGAAGCGGTTGCGCCTCCGGCATCGACCGCTTCGCGCCCAACCATGGCCACGCGACCAGCGATGTCGTTTCAATCGAAACTGCTCGCGCCGTTACCTAATGTCACGCCGTCGATGCCACCGGCTCGCTCCCCCATCTCAGTTCCGTCAGAAGCAACTCCTGCCGCCCCGGTGTCCGCTCATCAGGGTGCGCCGACTTGGCGTTACCTCGGAGTCGCGCATAGTAATTTCGCTCTCTTTGAAACAACGGCGGGTGTGGTGCTGTTGGATCGTCGGGCGGCGCACGAGCGGATTTGGTTTGAGCGCCTGCAGCATCAATTCAAGTCGGGTAAGGTGCCGAGCCAGCGATTGCTGCTGCCGGTGCCCGTAGAGCTTGATCCGATCGCCGCAGCGATGCTCTTGGATCGATTGGAATTTCTGGGAGAGCACGGATTCGAAGTCTCTGAGTTTGGTCGTAATTTTTTCCGGATCGAGGCGTTGCCCGCATGGATGGAACCCTCCGCGGCGGAAGCATTCATGCGCGATTTTCTGGGGCTTTTACGCGAAGGGCGTTTGCCGGAGAACAATGCCGATCTGGCCCGGGATGAATTGGCGAAGCTGGCAGTCTCAAAAGCAGTGCGTTTGCCCGAGAATAGCAATGAGACCGAAGTGCGGGCCTTGTTGGCGCAACTCTTTGTTACACAGCACCCTTTGACGAACCCGACCGGTCGCCCCACGTATATCGAGCTCAATCATGCCGAATTAGCCCGACGTTTTCAGAAATCCTGATTGCCAACGAGTCTGGCACGAATCCTGATTCACGATTTCTCATCCATGTCATCTAACAAGAAAGTCTCCGCGACGGCCGAAACAGCTAAGCGATCCACCAAAGATTCGCCTGAAACCGTGCTGCGCTCACTCATTTTGCGTCACCTCAAGTCGACGGTTGCCCGTCACGAGGCTGGGGCGACTCCTCGTGATTGGTGGGTAGCGACGGCGCTGGCCGTGCGCGATACGATTCATGCCCGCATGATCGATACGCAGGAGGTGCATGCGAAAAACAACGTGCGCCGCCTATACTATTTCTCGATGGAATATCTGATGGGGCGCTTGTTTGAAAGCAATCTGCACGCAACCGAGATGGAAGGGACTGCACGCAAGGCTCTGGCCAGTCTAGGCGTAGATTTTGATGAGGCTCGTGAAACGGAGCTCGATATGGGCTTGGGCAATGGTGGCCTCGGTCGTTTGGCCGCGTGTTTCCTCGATTCACTTGCGACACAGGATTTCCCATCGCTCGGCTACGGTATCTATTACGAATTTGGCCTATTTAAACAGGAGTTTGTGAAAGGGAAGCAGGTCGAGCATCCGGATCGCTGGCGCGTGTTTGGTAGTCCGTGGGAAGTGGTTCATTCGGACTACTCGCAGACGATTCCCATCTATGGCCGCGTGGAGCATGTCTTCGATGATCGCGGAAACTCGAAGCCACGTTGGGTGGACACGAAGTCGATCCTTGGGGTGCCGCACGATATCCCGATTGCGGGTTACGGCACGAAGACCGTGAATCTGCTCCGTTTGTGGTCTTCTCATGCGACAGAGGACTTCGATTTGGCTGTGTTTAATTCCGGCGGTTACGAAGAAGCGGTCCGTGAGAAAGCCGCGGGTGAAACTATTTCTAAGGTGCTCTATCCAAACGATACCACGGAGAACGGAAAGGAGCTGCGTCTCGTGCAGCAGTATTTCTTTGTCGCGTGTTCTCTCCGCGATCTGATCCGCCGTCACTTCCGCGACGAGGCCAATTCTTGGGATAACTTTTCCGACAAGGTAGCGATCCAGCTCAATGATACCCATCCGTCGATTGCAGTCGTCGAGCTGATGCGGATACTGATTGATGATCATCAGCTCTCTTGGGATGACGCTTGGGCGATTGTCGGTCGCACCTTCGCATACACCAACCATACATTGCTGCCTGAGGCGTTAGAAAAATGGAGTGTGCCGTTGCTCGAAAAGGTGCTGCCGCGACATCTCCAGATCATTTTTGAAATCAACAAGCACTTGATGGTGCTCTGTGAAAAGCAGTGGCCGGGTGACAACGACAAGAAACGCACGTGCTCTATCATCGAAGAAAACGGTGGCAAGATGGTGCGCATGGCGAATCTCGCGGTCGTGGGATCACATGCCGTCAATGGTGTGGCGGCTTTGCATACGGCGTTGCTGCGCAAGCATCTCTTCTCGGAATTTGATGAGCTATACGGGAGTAAGTTTCAAAACAAGACCAACGGAATCACCCCGCGACGCTGGTTGCTCCAGTGCAACCCACGCTTGTCTGAATACATCACCAAGAATCTCGGCCACGATAAATGGGTGCGCGATTTGGATGAATTATGCGGCTTAGAAAAACTGGCCACAGATAAATCCGCGCAACAGGAATTCATGGCGATCAAACGGGCGAATAAGGAAGAGCTCGTCGCCATCATCAAAGAGGATTGCGGTCTCGAAGTTTCGGTCGACGCGATCTTCGACGTGCAGATCAAGCGCCTGCACGAATACAAGCGGCAGCATTTGAGTTTGCTGCACATCCTCGGTCTCTACCGACGTTTGTTGCAGAATCCCGAACTGGATCTCGTGCCACGCGTGTTCATCTTCGCGGCGAAGGCTGCTCCAGGTTACGAACTCGCGAAGAATATCATCCGCGCGATTAATGTGATCGGCGACAAGATCAACCACGATGAACGAATCGAGGGTAAGCTGAAAGTCGCGTTTCTCCCAAATTATCGCGTCTCACTAGCGGAACGAATCATCCCGGCGGCTGATCTTTCGGAACAGATTTCTACCGCGGGCAAGGAAGCCTCCGGCACCGGTAACATGAAGCTCTCGCTGAATGGTGCGTTGACTATCGGCACGCTCGATGGCGCCAATGTCGAAATTGGCGAGGAAGTCGGTGACGATAACATCTTCATCTTCGGAATGAAGGTGGAAGAGGTTGAAGCACTCCGCGCAAAAGGGTATGATCCTCGTGAGGTTTACGAGAAGGACGAAGAGATTCGTCACCTCGTAGATTGGCTCGGGAGTGATTACTTCACACCGGGTGAACACAATCCGTTCGCTCCGCTCCATCACAGTTTGCTCGATGGCGGCGATCCTTATCTTGTATTGGCTGATTATCGTTCTTATGCGGATTGTCAGGCTCGGGTGGACGCGGCTTATCGCGATCAATCCAAGTGGGCTGAGATGGCGATTCTCAACACAGCTCGCGTCGGCAAGTTCTCGAGCGATCGCACGATTCGTGAATATGCGGAGCAGATTTGGAATCTGCCTGCCGTGCCGGTCAAGTGATCGGCGCGGATGGCGCTCAGCTTTGGCGGAAGATCAATCCGTCATTGCTGCCGCCGAAACCGCTGCTCGTGGTCAAGACAGTCTGGCTTGCTTCTTCGAGCGTGGCTCGAGGTAGGTCGAGCCCGTCGCAGGCTTCATCCGGTGTTTGCAGATGAACATTGCCGGGGATCAATTTCTCTTTGATGGCCAGGGCGCAAAACGCAGCTTCCATCATGCCAGCCATAGAGAGGGGATGACCGGTGAGTCCTTTGGTGCTACTCACTCGCGGAGTGGCGCCGACATCCGTGAAAGTGTTTCGAAAGGCGTGAGCCTCGGATCGATCTCCAGCGGGGGTAGAAGTAGCATGCGCGTTGACGTAATCGATGTCGGCTGCTTTGAGCCCGGTATCGTTGAGCGTGCACGTGATCGCATCGAATGAGTCCAGCGCCTTCGGGATGGGAGACCGCAGCACTGTGGACATCGGCGCCGCTGCTGCTGTGCCCGAACCTTCGACTTACGCGGCGATCGCCGGAGTTTTGGTGCTGGTGGGCACCATCTTAGTGCGCCGACGTGGTTACTTTAAGGGCCTTTAATCCCGTCGAGCCTTCATGGGCTTCCTGAGGGCATTCGAGGGGGACTTACGTTTCGTGTGATTGACGACACTGCTCGTGGAAGCCATGATGTTTGCCATGGCAGAAGCAACTACCCTTGCCGCGGCGAAGCGCGGTGTGTTCCAGCGATTACTTGATGCAATTGAATGGGTGGGCAATGCCCTGCCGAATCCCGCCACACTCTTCGCGCTGCTCGCGGGTGTTGTCGTGCTGTTGTCGGGATTGCTGCACGCGATGGGCGTGCAAGTCGTCAATCCCGCCACGCATGAGACGGTTGGTGTGGTAAGTCTGATGACGGTCGAGGGGCTGCATCGCATGCTGATGAAGGCGGTCACGAATTTTTCCGGTTTCGCGCCGATTGGCACGGTGTTGGTGGCGATTCTCGGTATCGCCGTGGCGGAGTCTTCGGGACTGATCGGCGCGGTTCTCCGCGTGACAGTGAGCAAGGCCCCTCCGGCTGCGCTGACTGCGGTCATCGTGTTTGCCGGTATCATGTCGAATGTTGGTAGCGATGTGGGTTACGTGCTGCTGATCCCACTGGCGGGCGCTGTATTCGCAGCGGTAGGTCGGCATCCAGTCGCGGGTATAGCGGCGGCTTTCGCGGGAGTGTCGGGAGGTTTCAGCGCGAATCTTCTGCCGGGCACCGTTGATGTGCTTGTGGGTGGGATTACTCAGGAGTCCGCGCGATTACTGGTGCCTGATTACACGGTGCTGCCCACGGCGAATTACTACTTCATGTTTGTCGCCACGTTCTTTGTGACTTTCGCAGGCACATGGATCACAGAGCGGATCGTGGAGCCACGCTTGCAAGGCACGGAGGGTGGCGAATCACAACAGGAACAGGTTCACTCGTTGACTCCCTTGGAGAAACGCGGTTTGGGCTATGCCGGTTTGGCGGCCTGGGTGATGACGGTGTTCGTGGTCTGGGGTGTCCTGCCAATCGGTTCAGTAGTTGGGGCGGGCTACTTGCTCGATCCGGCTGATCCCGCATTTACCGCATCGGTATTCATGCGTGGGATCGTGGTGTTTATTTGTCTGGCGGGTATCTTTCTCGGTGTGGCGTATGGTGTAGGAGCCAAGACGATCAAGAGCGATCATGATGTGATCGCCGGAATGTCGAAATCCATAGCGACGATGGGTTCTTATCTGGTGCTAATGTTCTTTTGTGCCCAGTTCGTAAACTACTTTGCCTGGACCAACCTCGGCACGATTACGGCGGTGAAAGGCGCGGAGCTTCTCCAAGCCTCGGGCCTCGGTGCGGCACCGCTTACGGTGTCAGTGATCTTCTTCACGGCTTTCATAAATCTGTTTATCGGCAGCGCTTCGGCGAAGTGGACTCTGCTTGGTCCGGTGTTAGTGCCGATGTTCATGCTGGTGGGCTACTCTCCCGAGTTTGTGCAGGCGGCTTACCGGGTAGGGGATAGCTGCACGAATATCATCACGCCACTGATGGTCTATTTTCCGCTCGTGCTGACCTTCGCGCAGAAATACGCGCCGAAGACCGGCATCGGCACGCTGATCTCGCTGATGATGCCGTATTCAATTGGCTTCATGATTCTCTGGTCACTCTTGCTTGTCGTCTGGATCTTCACTGGGTGGCCCCTCGGCCCGGGTGCTCCGATGTTTATCACGCTGTGAGACCCGATGGTCCCGCTGTCTGATTGAAACCTTTCAGCCCATTAGGTTTTTGACCAAGCGCACGACCTCTTTGGTCAGTCGCCAGCCCAACAGCGAATCGACCGCGATGAATTCGTGCGTCAGCAGAACGATCCAGAATACAAGTTGGAACGATATCTTTGCGGTCTTATGACGAAAGGCTCGCTGGCCCAGAAATGCTCCCGGCCATCCGCCCAGAAGTGCTGAAATGTGGAGAGTGAATTCCGGGATCCGCCACTCGCCAGCTTCTGCCTTTCGTTTGTCGCTGCGATACGCAAAAAATGTGAAGATCGAAAGCGCGAATGGCACGCCGACCAATAGACGCCAATCGATGGACGCCGCGAATTGACTTAAAGCATATGCAGGAGCGACCAGTAGCAGGCAGAGCACTACGAAGGTAGACGCATCCAGCCGAATGCGTCGGCGAGGGGAGATCTGCTGTATTCGCGGTTTGCTCATGGCCTAAAGATCCCAATCTGGCCCCACCTATTGAAGGCGCATGATCGGTTGAAAGTTGGGATTAAGAGTGACGAGAAACGTTGAACGCAGAGCAGGGAGACGATTGTCCCACATCCTCATGTTCTCCGGGGTCAGCTTTGTGGCCAGAGCAGAAAGACGTAGACCGCATAGATGCCAATGAATACTGCCCCTTCAACTCGGTTGATTTTGAGATTCGTTAGGGCGACCGGAAGGAGAAGGATTCCTAGAACCAACATCACAGACGCGTCACGTATTTCGATTCCCGATGCGCTGATGGGAGACACCGTTGCGGTGAGGCCCAGAACGCATAGGACGTTGAAGATGTTCGACCCCACCACGTTCCCGATGGCGATATCGGTCTGTCTGCGCAGAGCAGCCACGACACTCGTCGCCAGTTCGGGAAGACCTGTTCCGACTGCCACGATGGTTAGGCCGATCACCGCATCCGATACGCCCAGAGCTTGGGCCAAAGACGTAGCTCCACCAACGAACAGGCGCGATCCCAAGAGTAAAACTCCCATCCCCGCCAATAGGATCACTAAATCGATCAACCAATGCTTCGAGATCAATGGCAACGCGTCGATCGATACTCCTGCGGTGTGGTTAGAGGCTTCTGTTTTCCCCGATCGGATCGTGGAATAAATGTAGAGCACTAGGCCGAGCACGAGTCCAATGCCAGCGAGCCGAGATACGCCACCATAGACGATCAAGCCGAAAGCTATGGCCGAACTAGCAATCATCACAGGAATGTCCCGCCGCAGCACACTAAGATGAATCTGGAGAGGTTGGATGAGTGCTGCGACCCCCAGAATAACTGCGATATTGAAAATGTTCGAGCCCACCACATTTCCCAGGGCAATATCCGGGTGACCCCCAAGAGCTGAGGATAGGCTGACGCTCAGCTCAGGCGCACTCGTCCCAAAGGCGACGATGGTCAAACCCGCCACCAATGGAGAAATGCCGAGTCTCATTGCGAGGCTCGCGGTGCCTTTCACCAATCCTTCGGCCCCAAAATAGAGAAGGACTGCGCCTATGATAATGGATAACATTGGAAGATTTTCTTGGGCGAATGATTAAAGTCAGACAAGAAACCTGTAGCGGCCTGAATGGTCTGCAACTCATTGTTCGACTTTCAGGTTTTTCCATCACGGTTAATTCGAAGCTTCAGAAGCGCGGCGAATCTCTTCCTTCTTTCGCATGTAATCGGTTGGCGACATGCGACCGTCACGCAACGCCTCTCGATAGGGCTATTCGGCGACATCTCGCGCAAGCTCCGCGCAGCCGATCAAAAGGCTGGTGAAAACAGAATCACAAGGCAGATCGGGAGTGGTCGCTTCGTTGTTAAAAAGATCAAGCCAAGGCTTGGTGGTTCGCAATGGCTTCGGACGTGAGGAGGGCGCGGTCGTAGATACGCAGCGAGGTGATGCCTGGCCCGATACGCAACGTATCGCTGCCGTTAGCATCACGGAGATCATTCGTGAAGCGTCCCCAGCCGTATTGGCGATTCGTGCCCCCATCGCAGAGTTTACCATCGACCACGAACGAGATGATGTGCGGGCCACCATCGATGATTGCAGTGACGTGGTGCTTTTGACCTGCCGCGATCGTGCCGACATCGCAGTCCCAACGGTTCTCGGTGCGACCATCGTTGAGAATGATTTCGATGGTGCCGCGATCTGAGACGATGAACGCGAGCCCTTGGCCAGATTCAGTGCGCGTATCGAGCAGCACGCGACCGACATCGAGTGAGTCGAGCTGGCAGGTGAAATCGATCGAGAAGCCGGTGCGCAGGAGTTTCATTCCCTGATAGGCCAAGCTCACATCGCGCGCGGTGAAGTCGGGAAGGGTAGGAGCCGCGACGGATTCGGGCAAGGCGGTCGCGCCGTCGAGCTCGAGGATGAGATTCTGTTTCACGATCTCAGTCGCCGGAGTGCGATTCCAGAGTGCGGCGGCGAACTCGGGCGGCACGATGTGCGTGCGGGCTTTGTCCTTATCGGTCTCGCTGATCCAGATCTCACCGTGGTCTTCAATTAGATCGGGATAGCTCATGCGCACGTAGGTGTCGTCGAGGTAGAGGAAGACTTCGGGCTGCGACCATTCGATTACCTTTCCGTCGGGGCCATCGACTTCGACGCCACCGCAGAGCCAGACGGGATTGCGATCTTCATACCAGGTGCCGCCGTGGTTGTGGAACCAGTAAAGGTATTTCCCATTTTCGAGCCGCCACGCGAAATTCGCCGCGCGCGGGTGTTTCATCACACGGCCATCGGCAAATTTCTGATATTGGGAAGGCGACCACGTGCGACCTTCGTCGCGGCTGTAGGCACAGGCGGGATGGCCGTCGATCGTGCGAAAGACCACATGGAACGAACCGTCACTCATCACGCAGTAGCTGTGCTCTTCAGCGATGGGACCACCACCTGTCGGCACGTTGATACCGTGATCACCATCGGGCAGGGTTTCCCAAGTGATCTTCGCAGGATCGGATTCGGTCAGGATATTGGCGCTGCGCAGCAGAACGCCCTCGGACGAGGTAAAGAAGCCTTCGCCGAAACCGCCCACTTTATGCAGCGAACAGTAGAGCGCATCGTTGTGATGCATGGGACGACCGACATTCCAGAAGTAGCGCACCTTGCCGCCGTCGGCATTTTTACGATCAATCTCAAACTCGCGCACATCGATGGGGTAGCGATTCGCCGACCAAGTGAGGCCGTGATCGTCGCTGTATTTGAAGACGTAGGAGCCGATGGAATCGACGCGCGTGCAGAGTCCGTCTTTGTAGGGCGGATTGTCCGCTTTTACCGCCCTTTGATTTTCCGAATTGTGATTGTAGAAAACGTAGAGGCGACCGGAAGGGACTTTGGTGATGACTGCATAGGACGCCTCGGGTCCGGCGGAGGGCTCGACATCAACGGGATCGGACCAGGTGCGACCCTGATCCTCGCTGCGAAGGGCGATGACGTGTTGCCCGCTGACGCCTTCATCACCGGGACCGGTGGTTAGCGTGCAAACCCAGGCCCCATCTTCGGTATGAGTGAGGAACGGTTGATCACTGTAGTTTTCGGTGGGGATCTCACGGCCGTGAGAGATGTGGCGCCAATCAGGAGGGGTCATAATAATGGGGAAGGGTGAACGGGCAGTGTTGGTAACACCCTCCAGATTGGGAGGCAAAACAAAGCGGGCAGGCGAAATTAATCCCCTGATCGCTCAGGGAATGCATGCGCCTTCAGAGACTGACCCTCAGGCTTCGGCGTATTCGGCCAACTCAACCACCTCAGCTGGCGACGTGGTTTTCGAAGCAACCGGCATGGGGTGATCGAGAATGAACTTCGCGTAATCGATCAGTTCGAAACGTCCATCATGATACTCGACGATTGCGTTCAGTGATTCAACCCAGTCGCCGGAATTGAGGTAATGGATATCGCCGAACATTTTATCCGTCGGGGTGTGGATGTGACCACACATGACACCGATGCAATCACGCTGCTTCGCCAGTTGAGTGATGTGTTCCTCGAAGTTGGAAACGTGATTCACGGCTTCCTTCACGCGTGCCTTGATTGCCTTGCACAGCGACCAGTATTCCTTCCCGCGCCAAGCCCGATAGGCGTTGTAGATACGGTTGAGTTTGAGGAGGGCGCGATAACCCCAGTCGCCCAGATGGGCGAGGAAGACGAAATTTTTGGTGACGGTATCAAAAACATCACCGTGGAGGACGAGGTAGCGTCCCGATGGACTTTCGTGGACGTAGTCTTCGACAATGGAAAGGTTTTCGAATGCGAGTGGAAGAAACGCGCTGAGCACATCGTCGTGATTGCCGCGGAGGTAAATGACCTCAGTGTCGCGCTTCTCCAGTTTCTTCAGGACGATGCGGATGAAGCGGGTGTGGGCCTTGGTCCATTGCCCGGTGCGTTTGAGTTGCCATCCATCGATGATGTCGCCGTTGAGAATAAGTTTCTCGCAGCGGATGTGACGGAGGAAGTGATTCACTTCTTCGACCTTGCATTCGGCCGTGCCGAGGTGGACATCCGAAAGGATGACGGTGCGGACGTGGAGATGCTTTTTATCCATGACGTGTCAGGGCTGAGGGGGTTGGTTCGCGGAGGATGGGATTGGTCTCGATGCCATGTTCACGGGCTAGTCGATCAACAATGTCGGTGGCAGCGCTGGGCCGGGAAAGGGAATCAAGGGAGCGGCGCCATTGGCGCCAAATGTTACCATTCTGGGCGAAGGCATTCCGCAGTGCAGAGATGACTTCGGCCGGAGAGGCGGCGTGGGCCCCGATGCCGTGGCGACGGAGTAGCTCGTAGTTGCCCTCTTCCTGTCCGGGAATGATCTGATTGACGATCATGGGGCAATACGCGGCGATCGCTTCCTGCGTGGTCGCGCCCCCGGCTTTGCTGACTACGACATGGTGGGTCATCAATAATTGCGGCACTTGATCGGTCCACCCCAGGACGGTCGCGCGATTGCCCCGACGGGTGGCAAGCTTTTCGAGCCGGTGACGTAATGCGTCATGGCGGCCCACGGCGCAGGTGATTTCCCAACCAGTTTCGGCGAGCAGCAAACGGGCGGTTTCTTCGGCTCGAGCACTGCCGGAGTTGATAATGAAGAGCACACGGGGAGCGTGTCCTGCCGCAAGATTGGGTGGGGCCAGAGTTTTGGATTCACGGGCAAAGTCTGGCTGCACGGGAAATCCGCTCACGTGAACCCGATTGGCGGGGCGACCAGCATCACGGATGATTTGGGCAGACTCTTCGTTGGGAAGAAACCAGCCATCGCATTGCGGGAGCCACCAGAGTGAATTGATACTAATCGAATCCGTCACGATGTTGTAGAACGGAATGCTGAGTCCGTGTTCATGGCGGAGTTTTTCGATCAGAAATCCGTAGATGGGAAACGTGCTACAGATCACGGTGGGGTTTTCGCGACGAATGAGTTCGTCGAGTAAACGTAGCTCGCGTCGCAATACCCAGAGCGCGCGGGGAAAGGGGTGCGACTGATCGAGCCAGCGATAAAGCGCGCTCCATCCTTTGGGGAATCGATTGATGGCAGTGAGGTAGCCCCACCGCGTGATCCTGCTCAGCCGCGGAGATGCTTGCAGGAGCAGATCGACAGAGGAAGCGGTGTTGGCACCACAGGACTCGTTGAAGGCGGTTTCAAGATTACGAGCCGCGGCGTTGTGCCCTTCGCCGTAACCCGCGGTGAGGATGAGGACTCGGCTCATCTGCTGATCCCCGTTTGCACGACGGCGAGAAGATCGGCTTCGAATTTACCGATCACATTTTCCCATGTTTGGTTTTCAAAGCCTGCCCGGGCTGCACGTGCGAGGTCGGTTTGCAAGGCTTGGTCGTGGGCCAGACTGACGGAAAGATCGATCAGTCCTGCCGGGTCATGACAGGGTGCCGTCAGACCGTTTTCACCATGACGAATGAACTGTTTGGCGGCGGCGTAGTCGAATCCGGCGACGGCGAGCCCGCTGGCCATCGCTTCGGTGACGACATTGCCCAAAGTCTCAGTAAGACTGGCGTGGATGTAGATATCGGCGGATGCGTAATACCGATCAATCTCTTGGCGGGAAAAAATCCAACGAAGATGCATTCGGGGTGGGCCTTGACGAGGGATTCACGGAGGGGCCCATCACCCGCCAGCACGAACCGGAGTCGAGGATTACGGGCGCGCATGGCTGCATAGGTTTGAAAGAGCAGTTCGTAATTCTTCTCGGCAGCCATACGGCCGACATGAAGGACGACAGGTTCATCGGGGGCTGCGCCCCATGATTGACGCAAGGCTTCATCGCGGCGCTTCGGGGAGAAACAATCGGTGTCGATACCACGTGAAAGCAAGGAGAGGTCGCGAAATCCGAGTCCGCGAAGTTCGTCGCACAGTTCATCGGTGGGCGCGAAGGTGCGTTGGGTGCGGTTGTGCACGCGGCGCAACCACCAGAGGACGATTTCCTGCAATGGTGCGAATCCGTAGTTGTTGGTGTAGGCGTGAAAGTTGGTGTGAAAACTTGAGGTCACGGGTATACCGAGTCCTCGCGCTGCGCTTACCGCGGTTGCGCCCAGCGGTCCCTCGGTGACGACGTGCACCAGGTCGGGCCGCGATTCTTTCCACGATCGGGATAGTTTCATCCGGGCCGGAAGGCCAAGCCGAAGCAGAGGATAGCCGGGGATGCGCATTCCCGCCATGGTCACTTCGCGGTAGGGTAGGCTCGAGTCGTTGGCGCCGAGATCGTCACGCCACGGACGATAGACCGTAACTTCGTGACCAAGTTTAGAGAGCTCACGTGCCATGACACCGATGGTCATGGCAACCCCATTTACCTCGGGAGGGAATGTTTCGGAGACGACGGCTAGTTTCACAGTTTGGATTTATTACTACGACCATAAGATAATGCTGTTTATGTGACGCGGAGATGTCGCCGACGTTACGATTCGGTTAAATCGGTAAAAAGAGAATCATCTGCAATTAATGTTTGCACCGAAATAGGGGGCCTCTACTTTTTGAACTTTTCCGCGATGCAATCGCACGGTCCCAAGCGCGTCTATACCCCTAAATCGTTAGAATTCTGGTTCGATAAACTCGAATCCGATTGGTCTGACGTGTTCAGCGAAACCCAACTCGAAGCGGGCCGTGCTCTCTATCGAGAAGGCGAGGTGCGCGAATTGGAACTCACTGATGTGGATGCGATTATCCATCGTCGAATCGAAAAGAAAGACGAGTATGCGGTGATCGAATGGGAGGAGAAGAAAGGCCTCTCGGTGCGCTCTTCCACGACAGATGTAGAGGTCGCGCGAGCATTGGCCGTCGCTGGCTTGCACGAAATCGAAGAATTGGTGGCCGATGAAATTCCGCCGATGTTCGACGAAGGCGTATCGAATGGTTCCGGAAGCAACGGGGAATCAGATGAAGTTTCGCTCAATGGAAAACCTGCGACCAAATACGGTAGCAACGGATCCAGTGATGGCGCGAGTAAACCAGCGGCGAGAGCCCAACGTCGCTTGGTCTTGGTTTTCAAAACGCGGACGCTCGGGCTCACTTTTCAGGCGATGTGGGTGGATCGCAAAAAAGTTAGGCACCCCGCACTCGGTGAAAAAGCCCATGCTGATGGTGTGGCCCCGGTAAGTTCGGGCGAACGCGCGAAGCTCATCGGGCTCGCAGCCTATGCGCGGAAAGCTCACTTTACCTACAATCAAAAAACGGGTGTTTATCTGATGGCCTCGCTGGTCGAGATCCCGAATTTTCTGAAAGTCACGCTGCCGGTCTGGAGGCGGATGTTCACGATCGAGCTTGATGATAAATCGGCCTTTCTGATTAAAGGCACGAGCGTGATTGATATCGAGGCGGTGGCCGAATCGGTGCCGGATGGCGCGACTTTGGTCGGAGCAGGGAAAGAGGCTGGCGGGCTCAACTTGCGTTGGATCTTCCGGGCGGGCGAAAGAATGCTTTCCGATCTGGAGGTGAAATCGCTGCTCAAGCGACAGGGCAAGCCGGTGATTTTGCCGAACTTCGGTATCGTGACTTTGTCTGAGGCTAAGTGGGATTCCTATCGCACCTGGCAGAAGAACGTAACGGAAACTCACGGCGACGGTGCGTTATCTCCTTATCTCCTCTTCTCACTGTTCAACGATGCGAAGCTCAAGCTTACCCTCACGCCGGCGGTCGAGGAGTGGCGACGCAAAGTATTGGCGCCTCCGGAAGCGCCTCCGGAGTTGCCGGAGTTGTTGCGCCCTTACCAAAGACGCGGCGTCGAATGGATGGCGCATCTTTGCGATGTGGGTTGTCACGGATTGTTGGCCGATGAGATGGGTCTTGGGAAAACCCTGCAGGTCATCACCTTGCTCTCAACGCGTCCGATTGCGGATAAACCATACCTGATTGTTTGTCCGGCGAGTGTGGTGCCGGTGTGGCAGGAGGAAATCGAACGATTCTTCCCCGAACTTAAAACCGAGGTGCTTAAGGCGGGACACGATTTCGTATCTCACAAAGAGAACTTGATCTGGATCGCGAGTTACACGCAGTTGCGCAAGCATCGGAAACTTCTGCCAAAGTGCGAATTCGGTTACGCGGTTCTCGACGAAGGACAGTTTATCAAAAACCCGGATGCGAAGGTCACGCAGACTTGCTTCGCGGTGAAGGCGGTTCATCGGGTGGTCCTCACGGGCACGCCATTGGAGAATCGGCAGCTCGATCTCTGGAGTATCTTCCGCTTCTTGTTGCCAGGATTGCTCGGCTCGCGCTCGGCCTTTGAGTCGGCGTTGAATACGGATCGTCAGAATACGTTGGAGCGACTGCGCGCGCAATTGGCTCCGTTTATTCTGCGTCGCACGAAGAAGGAAGTGGCCAAAGAACTGCCGCCGAAGGTGGAGATTGAATTGCTTTGCCCGCTTACCGATGTGCAGCGCGCCGAATACGCCAACACGTGTTCGGAAGGATTGGAGCGCTTGGGCGATGATGTGGGTGCGGCGATCCGCGAAAAATCATTTGGTTTCCTCGCCTTGCTCACGCGACTTCGCCAAACGTGTTGCGATCCCGATATGTTGCCTTGGCGGGAATCGCCGCTGACTGATTCGGGCAAGATCATGCTCTTGGTTGAGAAACTGGCCGAGGTGATTGAGAATGGTCACAAGGTAGTGATTTTCTCTCAATTCGTGATGCTGCTCGACCGCGTGAAGGCGGCTTTGATCGAATATTTCCCTGACCTGCCACGCTACGAATTGACGGGCATGACTCTCGACCGGCAGAAGCCGGTGCGTGATTTCCAAACTGCGGATGGTGCAGCGACGATGCTGGTATCACTCAAGGCAGCGGGCACCGGGATCACGCTGCATGCGGCGGATTATGTCTTCCTACTCGATCCGTGGTGGAATCCTGCGGTCGAGGCTCAGGCTGTTGATCGTGTGCATCGCATCGGCCAAACGAATACCGTGTTTGTTTACCGCATGGTGACTGCTGGCACGATCGAGGAACGTATTCAGGATTTGAAAGCCGAGAAGAAGGATTTGTTTGACAAGTTGGTAGGTGGATTGGGCGGTGATTTCGATCTCAGCCAGCATTTCTCTTCATTGCACAATCTCGTGGAATTGACCGAAAAGGTAGACGCAGAATCGGATCGATAAGGTGCACCGTTCGAAAATTTTGCGCTTTGAGTCGACACAAGCTTGTGGTGCGAGAAGGCCACTGACTAGGATGCTAGAAAGTGGACACGACGATGGAGCCAGCAGCGAAAGCGGATGCCGATTATCACGGTGGCTTTATTGAAGCTACTCGAAAGGCGAAACGGTGAAGGACTCTCCGAAAAGTAGTGCGATGAAAGTGGTGACTGATCCGGCAAAACTTTTGCTGGATCGTATGATGCGCTTGCTGCGGTGGCGCGTGTGGATTGCGGAGAAACTGCAACCGACCGAATGGCAGCTCACTTTGGCCTGGGCCTCATTGGCAGGGTTTATGGGGGCTTTGGCTTGCTTGTTTTTTGCGGCTTGTGCGGAAGGCATTCACCAAGTGATGACCAATTCAAGCGCGGGTGTGATTGAATCGATGCGACTGTTGCCGTGGTGGGCGCGGGTCTTGATTCCGGCGACAGGAGGGTTGTTGGCTGGCTCGGTGCTGCTCATGGGAAACCGGCTGATCAAGGGCCAGAGCTCAACCGATTACATGGAGGCGATTGTGATTGGAGATGGGCATATACCGCTGCGCACGAGTTTGGTGAAAATCACGTCAGCGATGTTTACGATTGGCTCAGGTGGATCGGTGGGGCGAGAAGGACCGATGGTGCAGCTCGCGGCGTTGCTCGCATCATTGCTGGGGCGGTGGCGACATTTCTCCCGGCAGCAATTGAGATTGTTGGTCGCTTGCGGTGCCGCGGCCGGAATTGCTTCTGCTTATCATGCTCCCATCGGTGGATCGTTTTTTGTCGCGGAAATCATTCTTGGCACGATCGCGATGGAGAGTCTAGGTGCGTTGGTCGCAGCATCGGTGACGGCGGCGCTGACCATGCAGGTGCTGGGGAATGCCGACCGGCTGTATGACGTGGCTAGTTTTGAAATGGGATCCCCTCTGGAAATGGGCCCCTATTTGATTTTGGGACTACTGGCGGGTGTGACCGCTCCTTTTTTTCTTCGCAGCTTACGACGGGCGGAATCCTTGTTTATGGAGACCAATCTTCCGCTGATCGCGCGACTGACTTTAGGTGGACTCTTCGTCGGTGTGATCGCGATTAACGTGCCGGAAGTTTGCGGAAACGGTTACGCTGTTATTGTTGATATTCTCAATGGGCAAATCGCGTGGATGATGCTGATCGGTATCCTGTGCTGCAAGTGGCTCGCGACCGCGTCTTCCGTCGGCTCGGGAGCTCAGGGTGGTGTCTTCACTCCGACCTTGTTTATGGGAGCTGCGGGGGGCTATTTGTTTGGGACGGGAGTTCATGCGATCTGGCCGGCAGCGGCGCTCCATCCGCAGACCTTTGCCTTGGTGGGCATGGGGGCTTTTCTCTCCGCATCGAGTCGTGCCCCGCTGATGGCCGTGATCATGGTTTTTGAGATGACGTTGAGCTACCACATCATTCTGCCGTTAATGCTTTGCAGTGTGTTAGCGTATTTCACCGCGCGGGGGATTGATAGTCATTCTCTCTATGGGGATACGCTCGAGAAGAAGCAGGCTGAGGAAAAGGAAACGGTATTGAATACCGGTAAAGTGCAGGATTTGGTGAAAACCAATCCGCCTTTAGTGCCCCCGACGGCGCGTTTCGAGGAAATCGCGCGCCTGTTCTTGTCGGTGCGGGTAAACAACGTCTATGTGACGACATCCGAGGGGCGTTTTCTGGGAGCAGTTTCCCTGCACGATATCAAACCGTATCTGGGAGAACCCGGGGTCGCAGAACTCGTGTTGGCGGGCGATATTCTGCGGGAGGATTTCCCGAGAGTTAAACCGGAACAGGCTCTAAATGAAGCGCTTGCATTATTTTTAGAACACGATGTGCAGCGACTGCCGGTTGTGGATGACGCGGGTATATTGCTGGGCAGTCTTTCGAAAAACGACCTTATGCTGGCGATTGTGGAGCGGGGGAAGCGCCCCTCGCAAGCAGCTGCGGTCTAGAGTCTGACGCGCCCTCAATCGGGGGAGAGATTTGGCCTCATTATTTCAAGAATTTTCTCTCTTTAACCGCTTTGTGACGTAGTCGCCACATGTTCGTAACATAGGGCAGGTAATACAGAGGAGTTCCTAACGGAATCCTATAAAACTAATGAATCCTACTATGTTCTCACTCAAATCTAAATTGACCGTTATGCTCGCGGGTCTGCTCTTGATGGCAAGTCCATTGGCGGCCCAGGATAGCAAAGCGATCCTCGATGCTCTTGTTCGCAAGGGTGTGCTATCCTCCGATGAGGCTGATGCCATCAAAGAAGAGGCCAAAAGCTCCGCCCCAGTTTTCGCTGTTGGTGGAAAAAAGGTCAGCAAACTGAGTCTGGGCGCTCGTATTCAAATGCAGTATGCCGGTCTTAGCACCGACATCGATGGCACGAATAACGATCCTGCCAGCACCAACCACTTCTTTCTGCGTCGTGTTTATCTGACGACCAAGGCCAGCCTTGGACCTGATTGGTCGATGAACATCACCTACGATCCTGCCAATCAAGCCTTCGATAAAGCGCTAATTAGTTACGGAGGAAGTGATCTCGATCTCGATATCGGTTTGCGTAAAGTCGGCTTTGGTCTCGAGGAAACGACTTCTTCTAGCAAATTGAAGGCGATCGAACGCTCCGGAGTCACCCGTTACTTTGTTGAATCAAACAATGGCCGTCGCCTGGGGGCCGGTAGCTATCGGGTGGGTGTGTTTGCCGAAGGTAAATCTGGAAACTTCGTTTATGGTGGTGCGATTACGAATCCAGAACGGGTAGGGGATCCTACTTCCGGCGGTAATTCCGGTAATAACAATATGGCCTACTGGGCAAATGCTGGTTTCGAAGGCGATTTAGCAGATGGCTCCTTCGCCTTTGGTGCTGCGCTCGGTATTTTGCCTGACCAAGGAGGCAAAACCGTAGGTGCAGGGGATGATATGACCGCCTATTCGATTTACGGAGATGTGACCACGGGGAACTTCCATCTGATGGCCGAGTATATGTCCGCTAAGGTTGACAATGGGGCCTCCGCTACGATGGATGCGACTCCGTCGGGCTACTGGGCCCAAGGTGCTTTCAAGTTTAACAAGAGCTTCGAAGGCGTCGCTCGATTCAGCTATCTCGATACCGACGGCCGCGGCGTGAAACTTTCTGATGGAGTGCGCTCCGCTCCTGCAGGTAACACCAATGACAAGCTGACCGAATACTTTGTCGGCGGCAGCTGGTATATCATTGGCAATGACCTGAAATTCCAAGCCGGCTATGTCTACGGCAAGAGTGAAGATGGCGCTGCGAGTGCCACGACTTCAGGTATCCGCTTCCAGATGCAGATCAATTTCTAACTCTCCTGCTCATCACTATTAAAAAATTAACAGTCTAATATTAATATCATGAAAAAATTACTACTTATCGCCGCTGTCGCTCTCACGGCAGTTTCGCTCCAAGCGCAAAAGTTGGTCATCAAGGGTTCTGATACCCTCGGTGCGAAACTCGTTCCGATGCTCGCTGAAGAATATCGAGCCATGTATCCCGACGTGAGCTTCGAGATCGCCGCGGAAGGTTCTACGACGGGTATCGCTGCCATCATTGATGGCACGGCCGATATCGGGATGGCCTCGCGCGCAGCGAAATCCACCGAGGTTTCTGCGGCCCAGGCCAAGGGTGTTTCGATGAAGGAAACGGTCGTATGTTTCGATGGCATCGCCGTGATTTTGAACTCCAACAGTCCTCTCGCTGGATTGAGCGAGCGCCAAGTTCAACAGATCTTCACTGGTGATGTCACTGACTGGTCCGCCGTGGGTGGAAATCCTGGCACGATCTCGGTTTACACCCGCAACACTTCTTCGGGCACCTATTCGGACTTTAAGAAGCTCGCGATGAACAAGCGTGATTATGCGCCTTCTTCTCAGAAGATGGCGGGTAATGAGCAGATTGTTTCCGAGGTGGCCAAGAACCCGAATGGCATCGGCTATGTCGGTCTCGCTTACATCAACGCAAAGGGGATCAAAGTAGCTACTATCGATGGTGCGCTCCCCACGAAAGAATCTGTCGTCGCTAAGGAGTATCCTTACGCACGTCCTACCTTCTACTACACCAATGGTGAACCCACTGGTGAAGCTGCTAAATTCATTGAATTCACGCATAGCAAGAAGGGGCAGGAAATCGCCGCAAAGGTGGGGTTTGTTCCCGTCAAGTAAGTGACGTTTCATTCTGTGAACCAAGTCCGCGCTAGGCGGGCTTGGTTCATTTTGTTTTCCTGAAATTACGAACGTCTAGCATCTCCATGGATTCCAAACCGTCGGCTCCCGAGCCTACTTTTAAGATTCAGAAAACCGGAAAACGTTTTCTGGGGCTGAGCCTGGACGATTTCGTTCAATCCTTCTTCGGAGGCAACGCGCTGGTCTCGGTGATCGTGCTCGCTCTGATTACGATCTTTCTGTTTCGCGAGGGCTTCGGCTTCTTTGGACAGAATCAGCAAAACCTGAGCACTTATCGTCAGGCGGGACTGGAGTATGTGGACCATATGAAGAGGCAGGTGGATGACCACACTGCGCTCAAGCGCTACCTGTCAGATCTACGGGTGCGACAATTTACCCAACTTAGAACAGAGCAGGGGCTCGAGTTGGCGCAGGTTAATAAAGCTCTCTCCTCATTCGATGATTTCGCCTGGGACTTCAGCGATACGGTAGATCCCTTGCGCGATTTGGTTTCGGATCTCACCGATACCGCCGCTGCGATCAAAACGAAGTTTTTGATCTCCGAGGACAAGAAGACAGAGAGGAAGCAACTGCTCAAGGCAGGGCAAAAAGAAGCCGCGGCACGCGTGCAACAGATCGAAGTGGATTTCGATACGGAAATTCAGCCGATCTTGGCCACGCTTCCCATGTATCGGGAGCTCACTCCGACGTTCGCCCAGCAGATTATCAGTGTGCTACCGCAGGCACCCAAGATGCCCGATGTGGTATTGCAGGAACGGATGGATCGCTTCGTCAAATTGGCGCGCGATTACACCGCGACTTTCCCCGCGATCGAAGAACAAATGGCGGCGTGGGATCCGCATGAAGAAGTGGCTCTCTCCAGTTCATTTTCCGCGTTTGTATTTGGCCGCGACTGGTTGACCGCCAGCTTCTGGCAAGACTGGTATGGCATCATACCCCTCGCGATTGGTTCGTTGATGGTGTCGTTCGTGGCATTGGTCCTCGCGGTTCCATTGGGGGTAGGGGCGGCTATCTATGTGAACCAGGTCGCCTCGGATGCGGAAAAGAAACTTATCAAGCCGTGCATCGAGTTTATCTCGGCGATCCCTTCCGTCGTGCTGGGCTTCTTTGGGATCGCGGTCTTGGGGCAAGCGCTGCGCTTACTGTCGCAACAGAGCTGGGCCGAATTTATCCCCGGTTTTCCGTTTAGTGAACGCCTCAATATTCTCACGGCCGGTTGTTTACTGGCACTGATCGCCGTGCCCACGATTTTTACGCTCGCCGAAGATGCGATTAACAATGTGCCGAGGCCTTTCAAAGAAGCATCCATGGCCCTCGGCGCTTCTCGCCTCCAAACAATCATTAGAATTATCGTGCCGGCTTCGCTTTCAGGTATCATTTCAGCGGTGCTGCTGGGCTTTGGTCGAGTGATCGGTGAAACGATGGTCGTGCTACTTTGCGCGGGCAATCGCATCGAGATCCCCGATTTCACCGCAGGGCTCGGAGTCGTCACCCAACCCGTGCACACGATGACGGGAATCATTGCCCAGGAAATGGGAGAGGTCGTTCACGGGAGTATTCACTACCGGGCGCTCTTCGTGGTCGGCATCATGCTCTTTTTCCTCGCTCTGATCATTAACTACCTTGCTCAAAAAATTGTGCGCCGCTACCGGATTTCGATCGGTTGAACCATGGACGAGACAACTAATATCTTCCGGAAACGTAAATCCGTCTCGATGCGAGGGGAACAGTTGGTGTTCTGGGCTTTTCGAGCTTCAACCTATATCGTGCTGCTTTGCGGAGCAGCGGTGTTTCTAACGATTTTCTTCAAAGGAGCTGGCACCGTCTTCAAAACTGAAGCGCCTTTCATCAATACGACGTTCTTCACGGAGGCTCCCGAGACACTCTATGTCTTTGAATACAAGGGAGAGGATATGGAGATGGGCGATAAAGCCTTTCGTGCCTTCAAGGAAAGCAATCCGGATGCGGAGAAGGTGCGCACTTCGACTTTTGCCTATTCTGCCGGAGGTATCTGGCCCGCCATCGCCGGCACGCTGTTGCTGGTGGTCGGTTCGATGACGATTGCGCTGGTGCTGGGGGTGAGCGCGGCGGTTTATTTGAGCGAATACGCCAGAGATGGCGCGTTTATCCGTTTTGTGCGCCTGGCGATTCTGAATCTCGCAGGGGTGCCGTCGATTGTCTTCGGGCTCTTTGGCTTCGGTATGTTTGTGAGTTTCTTTGGTTGGAATGTCTCGCTGCTGGCGGGTTGGTTTACCTTAGCCTTTATGGTGCTGCCAGTCGTGATCACGGCTTCGGAAGAATCGCTCCAAGCGGTGCCGCAGGGATTTCGCGAAGGCTCGCTCGCCCTCGGAGCTACCCAATGGCAGACCATTAGAAAAAATGTGATGCCGTATGCCCTGCCGGGTATATTGACCTCTTCGATTCTAGGGATCGCCCGTGTGGCGGGAGAGACTGCTCCGATCATGTTTACCGCGGCCTATGTGGTGCGGGACAAGCTGCCTTGGGAGGATTTGATGAATGCGACGGATTTCTTTTTCCAGGGCGTGATGGCGCTCCCTTATCACATCTATGTGGTCAGCTCGAAAATTCCCCAGAATGAATATACCGAGCGTGTGCAATACGGCACCGCCTTTGTCTTTCTCCTGCTCGTGGCCTCGATCGCGGCTACGTCGATTGTGCTCCGCAACCACTTACGAAACCGCTACAAATGGTGACCACCGAAATTCCTATGGATACCCGTTCCAAAAGTTCTGTAACTTCCACTCCTAAATCCGCTCAAATTTCCGGCTCCAAAGCAGTGGGCGCGGTGGGCAAGACTCTGATCGACATTGATCATGTGGATTTTTTCTACGGCGAAAATCAAGCGCTCTTCGATATCAACATGAAGATCGAAGAGAAGAAAGTCACCGCGTTGATCGGTCCTTCCGGTTGTGGCAAGTCCACCCTGCTGCGTTGCTTGAACCGTATGAACGATCTCATCGACGGCACGCAAATCAAGCAGGGCACCATCACGGTTCGGGGTGTCGATATTAATAGCCCAGAGGTCGATCCGATTGAGCTGCGCAAGCGAGTGGGCATGGTGTTTCAGAAATCCAATCCCTTTCCGAAATCAATCTACGAAAATATCACCTACGGGCTTCGACTACAGGGTGAGAATAATAAGAGTAAGCTCGATGAAGTGGTGGAAAAATCTTTGCGCGGCGCGGCGTTGTGGGATGAAGTCAAAGACCGCCTTGATGCATCCGGTCTCGGATTATCCGGTGGTCAGCAGCAACGTCTTTGCATCGCGCGAGCTATCGCGGTAGAGCCTGAAGTGATTTTGATGGACGAGCCCTGTTCGGCTCTCGATCCGGTTTCGACTTCGAAGGTCGAGGAACTAATTCATGATTTGAAAGCTCAATTCACGATCATCATTGTGACTCACAATATGCAGCAAGCCGCCCGGGTCTCTGACCGCACGGCGTTTTTTTACATGGGTAAGCTCATCGAATACGATGATACGCAGATCATCTTCATGAAACCGAATCACGATCAAACGGAAGCCTATGTTTCCGGTCGCTTCGGATAAGAGACTAATCACACAGTAATCCCTTTAAAGGCAGAAATATGAAACGATTTTTCGATTCCGAACTGGAAACCTTTCGCGTTCACCTGATCAAGATGGGTGAAATTTCGATTAAGCAGGTGCAGGACGCGATCACCTCCTTGGTGGAGTCCGATACTGACCTGGCCAAGCGAGTCATCGCTGGAGATGACGAGCTCGATGATTTGGAGGTCGCGATGGATGCAGAGGCTATTCGCTATATGAACATGCGCTCGCCGGTCGCGTCGGATCTTCGTTTGCTGATTGTGGGCATGAAAGCCTCACACGACCTCGAGCGAGTAGGGGATGAGGCGGTGGGTATTGCTAAACGCGCGAAACACTTAGCCAAAGAGGTGCCATTTAAGGCCTATATCGACATTCCCCGCATGGCATCAATTGCTTTAGACATGCTCCGCGATGCGCTGGATTGCTTCCTCGATGGGGATGCTGAAAAAGCGGCAACTGTCATCACCCGTGACAAGGAGGTCGATGATTTGAACAAGCAGCTCTACCGCGAATTAACGAGTTTCATGGTCGAAGATCAGCACACGATTAGCCGCGCGATAGAACTGATGTTCATCTCGAGATCGATCGAGCGGATCGCAGATCATGCCACCAATATTGCCGAGGAGATGATCTATCTGGTTAAGGGCTAAGATGTGTGAGGGGTTAACCACCTGCAGCACGATTCAGATTTTACCACGTAGCTCCGACCAGAATGTGCCGAGGTGCTCGTAGATGGCCCACGAACTCCGTTCTAGTCCATCGATTCCCCAGAGCCAGTCGTTCAAGTTGAAGGTTTGATTAGCTTGCGCCTGATAGTCTGTCGGGCACGCCACGGGATTGAGGCCCGCTTTGCGCATCAAACCCATTGATCGCGGCATATGCCAAGCAGAGGTGACCAACGCGAACGGGGCCTCGCCGATGATTTCGCGCAGCGCCACTGCTTCGCCTTCGGTATCGCGGCCTAGGCTATTTTCGATGATACGATGGGAGTCGATCCCCAACGAAATAGCAGCCGTGGCCAGAACATGAGCGTGGGTGTCTTGTCCGGGGCGACCTGGGCCCAGCGTGATCAGTTTGGCGTTTGGCAAGGCGCGAGCTATTCGCACTCCTTCGGTCATGCGGCTGAGGGCGTAGGGGCTTAATTTACTACTAGCAGGTAAACCGAGCATATCCGCGTGACCACCGCCTAGGACGACGATGTATTCGCACGCCGCGAGAACGGGAGGAATGGCGGTGCTCTTCGTGAATTCAGGGATCGCGGGATATTGGTTTTCCAGCGGCGCGAGCAGATGTAATCCTACTTGACGATGACTGGTGATCAGGAGCACTAAGATGCCAACGAAACTCAGGAATCGTCCTAACCGCCGATGTTTCTCGCTCCGTGCGAGAAAAAAACCTCCGACTAGCAATGCCAAAGTGGCAGGCAGGGGCATCAGGCAATAAGTAACCGCTTTTTTAAGCCAAAACATGAAGCTAAATTGGGGCGACCAACGGGACTCGAACCCGCGACCCCCTGAATCACAATCAGGTGCTCTAACCAACTGAGCTATGGCCGCCGTAAAGAGCTGCCGAACTTCTCGATCCGGTTCGTCTCTGTCAATCCCTTCTTGTTGGTGATTGCCGTTGCGGCTTTGGCTGGCATCTCGCAGGGTATATCGGACATGTCGCGCCTGCGTATTCTTACTTTCAATATCGCCCATGGGCGGGGGTTAACTCCGATCCAAGGACTAACGCTGGGCCGGAAGCTACGCTTGAATTTGCGTAAGATTGCACGTTTGATCGATGAGTTGAAGCCAGACGTGGTCGCGCTACAGGAAATCGATAAGAATTCACGCTGGGCGGGCAATTTCGATCATTTGGACTATCTCAAGGCGCATACCGGATTCGAGCACTCGGCGTTTGGGATTAATAACCGTCGCGAGGGCTTGCTGAACTTGAGTTACGGTAACGCGTTTCTATCGCGGCATCCAATTGTCGATTCAGAGAATATCGTGTTTGGGGAGAAGACGGTGGGAGAGAAGGGGTTTCTTTTCGTCGAATTGGATATTCACGGGCGCCGAGTGCCGATACTGAACTTGCACCTTAACTTTCGCTCGCGGCTCCATCGATTTAAGCAGGTGGAGAAGATCATGCACTATGTGGCAAAGAAGCATCACCACCGACAGGACGACTGGCATATGTCACCCGTGGTCTGTGGGGATATGAATAACCCGTCCCATCGACCTGATGCGACAGCTGAGCTGATGCGCTACTTTTCCCTGCATGGTGATTACACGCTGCAACCACAAGGTGGGCATACTTTCCCGGCTCATTTGCCGCGCCGCGCGCTGGACTTTGTGTTTCTTCCGCCTGAGTGCGAAGACGTCTCCTGTGAGATTGGAAAAACAAAGATATCCGATCACTGCCCGGTGTGGGTGGATTTCACACTGAAATAATCGCGTAAAACATTCTTTGCGCCGCAGAGTTTTGTTGTTCAGTAATGGCCCACTATCATGTCAAGAATAGCCCAAGCATTTGCCCAAGCCCAAAAGGATAACCGCACCGCGTTTGTCGCCTACCTCTGTGCAGGTGATCCCGATTTGGAAACATCGCTCCTGGCGTGTCGCACTGTCATTGAAAACGGAGTCGACGTGTTGGAGCTCGGCGTGCCGTTTTCCGATCCACTCGCAGATGGATTAACGAATCAACTGGCAGCGCAACGTGCGTTGGTCAGCGGGATGACACGAGAGGGGTGCTTCGAATTGGTGCGCCGGATTCGAGAATTTAGTGAAGTGCCGATCGTATTCTACACGTATTACAATCTCGTGTTTGCGCATGGCTTGGAAACCTACATCGCGGATGCGAAGGCGGCTGGGGTAGATGGAATTCTGACCCTCGATTTGCCACCAGAAGAATCCGGTGATCTCGCAGCAGCGTGTGCTAAATATGGCGTGGAGACGGTGTTCATCGTAGCTCCGACAACACCGGATGCCCGCATCGCGACGATCACAGAAGCGACGACAGGTTTCATTTACTATGTGTCGCGTGAGGGAGTGACGGGGGTGCGGACGGAATCGGCAACCAATATTCCGGAGGCGATGGAGCGGATCAAGTCGCGCACGAAACTGCCCGTCGTGGTGGGGTTTGGTATTTCGAGCCGGGAACAGGTGAGTGCGATTGCGCCCTATGCTGATGGAGTCGTGGTAGGAAGTGCGTTGGTAAACAGCATCCGTGATAATTTAGGTGAGTCCGAAAAGATGGCCGCCACCTTGCAGGGGGTGATGACCGATTTGGTTGCAGGCACTCCTCGAAACAGCTGATCGTTTTCCGACCCATGGCCCGAAAAGTTTTACTCATTGATGATGACCGGCTGCAATTCGCTCTAACGGAGCAGCAGTTTAAGGCGTTTGTTTCGGGCGACTATGAATTGGAATGGTGGAAAACCTACGAAGAAGGTTTGTCAGAGCTGTTGTCGGGTGATTATGCGGTGTGTCTTTTAGACTACCGGCTCGGTGAGCGCGATGGGTTGGAATTGATTCGCGAGGCGTTTGAAAAGAGCTGCCGGGTGCCAATCATTTTTTGACTGCTGAGACGGGATCCACCGTCGATATCGAAGCGATGAATGCCGGAGCGCTGGACTATTTGGTCAAGGGGAAGATCAGCCCGCAGATGCTTGAACGTTCGATGCGCTATGCGCTGAAACTCGGAGATACGCTGGAGGCTCTGCGCCGCTTGGCGCCGCGCGATCAATTGACCGGTCTGCTGAATCGACGGATGTTTGATGAAATACTGCAGGAGGAAATCGAACGTTCGCTAAGGTTTGATCGTCCGTTTTCTTTGATCCTAGTCGATATCGATCATTTCAAAAATGTGAATGACACACTAGGCTATCTGGCCGGCGATGCGGTGTTGCGCTAAGTGGCGAAAAGGATGGAAACAAAAGCACGATCCGTTGACCGGGTGATGCGCTACGGCGGCGAAGAATTTGCGATCTTGATGCTGGAGGGGGATTCCGAAGT
>PAUB01000032.1 GCA_002713695.1 Opitutaceae bacterium | reverse complement strand
CGGCTCGCCTTCGCTGCGGCGACCCGTGGCGCAGCCGTCCTCCGTTGCCTCGTCGTCGCTCCCGCCGTCGCTCCCAAAGCGGGAGCGCGACGAGTCGGGCGGCGCCGCACCCGGCGAGCGCCCTGCTAAAGACCCTCGGTACAACTACGACTCGATCACCGAGTTCGTCGACGTGCGCGGCGTGCGGGAAATGCGACGCCAGATCGCCGAGCTGGTGGCGCAGCCGCAGCGCACCGAGGCCGAGCTCAAAAGAGCCGACATGTTCGTGCGATGGATCGACACGCTGGAGCAAGAGTGCGGTCCGCCAAAGGACGGCCCGCTCGGCTTCGAGGTGCGGCCTTTGCAGTGCGACTACCGCTCGCGCCACGGCGGCGGGCGCATCTACGCGACGGGCATGGCCACAATCGAGACGGGTCCAGGCAAGGCGAAGACGGTCTGCGTCCAAGGCGCGCCGCGAGAAGTGCGCCCCTTTCTGTGCTGCCGCTTCGCTCACGACTACGACCTCAAAAACTGCCAGCCTTCCATCCTATACCAGCTGCCACGCCGGCTGTCATGGACCGACAAGCGCGCGCCGCCGGACATGACGGAACTCAGAAAGTGGTGCGACGACCGCCCGGAGTGGATCGAACATGTCGCCGAGGCGCACTCGCTTCCGAGCGACGAAGACCGCTTCCCGGAGTACCGCAAGGACACCGTCAAAGAGTTGATGATCCGGCTCATGTTCGGTGGAACCTATGACGCGTGGCTCAAGGAAAACAACATGGACACCAAGTACGAACCGCGGTCGGAGCGGGTGATGAAGCTGGCCGAAGAACTGGCCAATCTTCGAAAGGCCGTCTTCGACAGTTGCGAGTGGTTGGCCTTTGTGCGCAAGGACCGAGAGCGGCTCAAGCGGGAGGGGAAGAAGGAGACGGACGAGGCCATCGACAAGAGCGTCTTCTCTAGAATCGCACAAAGCTTAGAAAACGAGGTGCTCTCCAGTATGCGGCGCCACTTGCACGAAAATGGCTGGAGGGCATTGACACTGTGCTTCGACGGCCTCGTGGTCCAGCACCGGCCTGAACGAACGCTCGATTTGGAGGCGATGAACGCGCGCATCAAGAAGGACACGAAATTCGATTTGGAGGTGGTGGAAAAAGCGTTGTTTTCGGCGGACTTTCCGGTGTTGAGTCTGGCGCGGGCCAAGTAGAGGGAAAACGTGTGTGGGTACAAGGGGTGTTTTTTCGTACAAACGTTGTTAACGATTCGTCAACAACTCATTCAAAGTGTTCATGAGCGTAAACGCCAGCTTCGCCTTGCGCGCGTTGAGCGGAACTCCCACGCGCTCGCGCTCCAGCGCGCGGCCCTCGTTGGCCATCTCCTCCCCAAAGTTGAGGATCGAGTCCGCCACCCAGCGAAACACCGCCTCGGGATCGCTCCGCTCCGAAAACCCAGGCGCTTCGACGTTGCACGCTCTCGCGACCGCCGAAATCGCCGCCGCAAACGTGTCGCCCGCGGTGTTGAACGGCGCTTCGTCGCCGGGCGGCGCGCGCACGATCTCCGCGACGTAAATGTCATCTCTTCTCGATGCCAAGAAGCTGCGCTCGTAGCTCTCGTCGATCTGCTGCATGGCGTACTCGAACTCGGACTGCGCCTCGTGCCGAGAGCGCTTCCGCCCGCCACTAGAGGAGGCCGCGTCTGAGGACGCGGACCCGCTTTCCGCCGGGCGTTCCGCCGAGCGTTCCGCCGGGCTTCCCGCCGGGCTTCCCGCCGGGCTTCCCGCCGGCGCCGGCCGTTTCGCCCGCCTTTGCACCGGCCGTTTCGCCGGTCTTCGCGAGCCCGGGCTGCGCGAGCCCGGGCTTGCCGTGGAAATTTGGCGCTCCTCCGCCACGTGGCATTCCGCTTCCAGGTCTGTGGCCGACATCTCGCATCTTCTGGCTCCGCCAACCCCGTGTCTGTCGCTAGCGAACTCAGGTCTCAGTCGACTTACTTCCGAGTGAGAAAGGGTAACGGGCGAAGACGTCACTCACTCTCGCGACGATGGCGCGCATCCACCGGCTCGACAAAGAAACAAAAGCGCACGCCATTTTAACCTGCGCCGAGTGCACAGCGCGCGAAGCGGACCTCGAGTTTGACGACGAAGAGACGGACGCGCCGCTGATTGGCGAGTGCCTTCAGAGCCTCTTTTCGAAGGTAAAGTACCTGAAGCGGCAGGCGGCGTCTGAGTACAAATGGACGCCCGAGTTCCAGCGCATGCTCGAGCACGCGCACTCCGTTCGCCAGCGGCGAGTCGACTTCGAAAACAAGGAGCGGCTGCGTTCGCGCAAGATGCGCTGCATGGCGTGCGGAACGTGGGAACGCCGGTGTCCTTTCACGCTAGACATTTTGGGCGAATTCGACCACAAGTCGTGGTTTGGTCCGAGCGACGGGATCCAGGCGACGTGGAAAACGTTTTTGAACGACTACACAGCGCTGCGCGACTCCAAAGCGGACTTTTCGGAGCTGCCGGAGGAGGACTTTGGCAGCTTCACGCTTGGGGCGACGTGCTTTCGTCGGGCGGTGCTCTACCACCAGCTCAACACGCTCTTCATGGAGCGGGTTTGGAGCGCGCACGCGGCGGTGCAAGAATACGAAAAGACCGACGGCCGCGTCGAGGAGGCGGAATTGCTCACCGTCGACGACAAGGACGTGAAGACGTTTTGCGACCTCTTGGCGCGACTGGAGATGTGCTGCGCCGACTCTGCGCGTGCGCCCCCTGAGCTCGCAGTCGACGAAGAAATGTGGGAGAAAATCGACGACGTGCGTGCTTCCGTGTCGAAGGGTGATCCGGCGGCGGAGGCGGAGGTGCTGCAGGAGCGCTCACAGGCGACGCTGAACGCCTTTGCGAAGGCCGAGTCACCCAAGTCACCGAAAGGCCACCAGGACGAAGAGGACGCATCCGACAACGATGTCGGTTGGAGCGACGAGGACGACGACCAACCCGAAGACGGATCCGAAGATGGCGAGCACTCCGGCCCGCCGAGCGAGCGGGGCCAGCGGGGCCAGCGGGGCCAACGGGGTGGCCGGGGCCGGTCGCGGCGCGCCTGCGTGGTGATTTCGGACGAGAGCGATCGTGACGAGGAGGAGCCGGTTGGGGCGCCGGTCGAGGGGCCGCGCAGGGAGCGCGGGCGGGAGCGCGGGCGGAAGCGCGGGCGCGACAACGCACCGGCGGTGGCGTCAGAGTGCGGCGAGCTCGACGACCCAGCGCAACTGCCAAACGACACGCGCCGCGCGGCCAATGGCTTTGAAAACGGCGTGGACGACGAGGATGGCGAGCAGGCAGCAGAAGAGCAGGCGGTTGACATTGCGCGCGTACAACGCCCGCAGCCACAGCGCGCCGAGCTGCCGCGCCCCGGGCCGAGCGCGGCCGAGGTCGCGAGCAACTATCGTGCCAGCTCGGAGCGGCACGCGCTCTACCGCTTGATGACGCTGCAGGTGCAGCTGATGCGTGAGCGGCGCGACCAACAGGCCGCCGTCTGCACCGAAAACATCATGCTGATTCAACGCCTGCTCACGCGGGTGGAGGAGCTGCGGCACACGGCGGAATAGCGGCCGTTGTGTATGTAGGGTTGGGTTGCTGCATAACGCAAGTCTTGATGTGGTATTGTCAAACCCGCAGGTCACGATGACAAAAACCGTAGAGAGCTTCACGTTTCGCTCGCTGCGCCACGAGGAGGAGGAGGCGCGGCCGATCGCCGCGACCGGAGCGGCCCAGCTTCAAACAAAGCGAGCGGGGCTGCCCACCTGGGCGTGGGTCCTGATTGTTTTGGGCTCCGTGCTGGCCGTCGTGGGCGCGAGCGTCGGCATCGCCGCGGCGGCGGGCGCGTTCGACGCGGCGGACGACGCGGAGGGCGCCAACGACACCAGCACCGCCGGCGCCACCCCCGCCGACGCCACCGCCGGGTTCGTCTTCTCGCCCAGCACGCCGCCCTCGCCGCCGCCGCCCATCCAGCCGTCGGCGCCTCCCGGCTTCACGTGCAGCAACGCCTGCGTGGGCGGCACGGGCGGCACGCACGACAACGACGGCATCTGCGACGACGGCGGCGCGGGCGCCGAGTACTACTCGTGCCAAATTGGCACCGACTGCGCGGATTGCGGCGTGCGCTACGTCTCGCCGCCGCCGCCGACCCCGCCCACGCCGCCGCCGAGCCCGCCGCCGCCCACGCTGGGGCCCAACTGCATGCCCTACATTGTGGCGGTGACCAACGACGGCTCCAGCTACTACATCGACGGCGCAACGACCGACCGGGACATCGGACCCCACCGGTACACCTTCACGGGCGTGCCGACCAGCAATCGCATGCGCTTGATGGCGCACGGAACAGGCGCCTACGGCTGCGTGCCCACGATCGTGAACACCGACACAAGCACGGGCGGATCGACGCCCCACTATTCCGGCACGGTCGTCTACGACTTTTCAGCATGCAGCCATCAGCAGTCGTCGGAGTTTCACTCCTATTCCAACGGGAGAATGAACTCGGGCAAGCCGCGGCTGACCGTGAAGAATACGTGTTAAATGTAGAAGGAGAGCGACGAGGAGCCGCGCTAATAATCGGTGTACTTGTAGTCTGGCCATGCGGATAAGCCGTAAATTGAATAACAGAGAGAGAGAGACAGGATGGCCACCGCCATGACCGAGACGCGTGTCTCCTCGGTGACGTCCGAATTGTACCGGTTGTTTGTGAGCGATGCGCCCGCCACGCCGGCGGTCGCCACGCCGGCAGTCGCCACGCCGGCGGCGGCACAGCCCAAGCCCGCCCTCGTACGCGCCCGCCGGTCGACCACCCCGCTTCCGCTTCCGGAGTCCACAGGTTGCTCCATGAAGGGCGTGACCAAAACGGTGCTCACCGTGCCCGTGAGCGGCGCCGAGCGTCTCGACGCAACGCTGCGCTTGGTCCAGCCCGCGACCGAGCTTGCCCTGCAGAACGGCAACGACGTGCACCTCATCTTCCTCGGAAGCTCGGCGGCGACGGCGCCGCGGCTCACCGCGATGGCCGCGAGCGGCGTCGGCCGCGTGACAAACGTGCACTTGGTCGCGGGCGATTTGAACGAGCTCAAGGCGTTGTCGCGCGAGCAGGCGATGCAGTACCTGCGGCGCTGCTCGCCGGTGGTGGTCCTCGGAGGCGAGGAGGACGGCGCGGGCGCGCTGTGGGCGGCGGCGCGCGGTCAACCGCTCGACATTGCCAACGCAGCGGAGCGGTGGAGCGCGATGCTGAGCGAAGTCGCGAAGCTCGGCACCGACGAGTTTCTCGAGTGGCTCGCCACGCAGCCGGCGGAGGCGCCGCCGCCGCGTGGATTCTTAAAGGACGGCGCGACGCTCGTGCGCGCGACGCCTAACGCGCTCGCCTGCACGCGCCGACACCTCGACGTGGGTCCAGGGTTCATGCTGTGCAACGCCGAATGGTCGGAACTGAGCGCTTGTTCCTGGCACCTCAGCACGTGGTGCGGCAGCACCGCGGCGGCGCTCACCCCGCCGCCGATGGCGTACATGGACAAGGCGGTGCCGCTCGACGAGCTGCAGTACGACGTCAACGTCGTGCTGACGACACTGATCCAGTCCGGCGTCAAGGACTTCTTGGCGATGCGGGGCGTGCTCGGTCCGTGCGTCGTCGCGGGGCGCGGCGACAGCGAGATCATGCGCACGGTGGAATGGAGGGGCGACGGGGTGGGCTTCCTGACACTGTTGCCGGAGGCGTACGTGCGCTTCGTGCTCGCCGACTACGACCGCAATTTCACGGAGCTCTCGTCGCCGGGGCCGAGCACCGTTTTGAGCAGCTTCTTGATCCTGCCCGACGACGACGTGGTGCTGCTGCGCTTCCCCGACCTCACCGGCGCGGAACAGGTGGACGCCGCCGGCGAGCTGGGCAGCCGCATCTGGAAGCTTCCCTCGAAAAAGGTGCCGTTGCCCGCGCTGCGGCTCGTGCCGCCGGGGCAGCGTGTGGACACGGTCGAGAACCAGACGGTGTTCTACACCGCGTCCGACAGCTCGGATGCGTTGGAGGGCCTCACTGTGAGGTGGACGTTTGCACCCGGCGGCCGGGACTTGCCGACACTAGACAGTGCCAACGAAGCGTTTGAAACGGTTGTAACGTGACTGTGTACTTAAACGTAGAAGAATACGGTCCCTTTTTTACCAAGTACCCGCTCGCGTTCGCCCCAACAGACACACCCTCTCCGAGCTGCCCTTTGTATTGACACACTTCCATCCCCATGGCATCGCGCGGTTGTGGGAGGCGTCGCGTGTTTTTACTGCTTCAACAGCACATCCATCGGTTCGCCGTTCTTGGCGAAGCTCAGAACACGGCCGATGATCTTGGGGGACGAGGGGGAAGCGATCTTGATGCCGACGCGCCGCGGGCCGGACTTCATGCGCTTGGAGGAGGAGGTGCCCTTGTCGGTGGCCAAGCACCACTCCACCAGGTCACCGGGGTGGATCGGTGTTCCCGAGGTGTTGAGGATGGTGACCATGCCGCCGATGCTGACCGTGAAGAACTCGTCCGTCTTGGGACCGACGCCGTCGTCGGGATCGCGCACGCTCTTGGATCGCGCCACGCCCGCAAAGTAAAAGTTGCGCTCCTTGGCAAGGGCCAGCCCGGCCGCGCACGCAATCACGGGCACCGCCGTCTCGGCGGCCGTGTACTGCCGCCACACCGCAGTCCGCTTCTTGCGCGCGAGGCAGATCATGCCCGGCTGCACCGTCGCCCACTCGTGGAACATGGGCTTGTATTCGATCGGCTGGCCAGCCGCGCCGGTGCCCTTCATGTCCTGGGCGGTGAGCGTCTCCGCGATCTGCGTGTACTCGTATGAGTCCACTGCAACCCCGCAAAACCAGAGACAAGCAACACGTGAGCAATCGAATGCAAGCAGCGGTGCGCTTAGGCGGATGGGTGCAACCGGCGGGGCTTACCAAACGAGTTCATGACCACCTCGCCGATGCGGGACACCGGCTGGTAACTGCGAACACATTGCACACAGGTGAGTGGAATGCGTCCACCGCAGACAACGGGGTTGCGGTTCAAGAAGCGTTTTTTTACCCCTCAAGCTCATTGTTCCGCAGCCCCTTGTCGCCGGGGCCGGCGTACGACTGAAAGTCCACCATCATCGCCATCGCAGCTCAAGGGAAAACGGGTTGAAAATGTACCAGCACCGACGTACGGGGTCGGCTAGCGGCGTTCTTACCAAACTTTTGCTCGGTTGTACTTTATCGGGCACGGCTCAAAAAGGGGCGTGGAGTATTGGTTAAACGGTCATTCATCCGTGGACAGTGCGACTAACCAACAACCGCGTCACGTTTCAAGGTCGCTCGCGTCACTCTACGCCTCCTCCCACGAAAGCTGCTCGAGCTTGTTCGCAACCGCGTTTACGGTGGAATCTTTCGTTTGCCCGCGCTGCGATGTCAAGCCCTCCACGTCCATGTACTCCCTATGCAGCTTGTCGCCCGACCACCACTCCACGTTCACGTTCACGTTCAGCGCCATCGACGCCGGCGCGAGCCGCACTTGGTGGCCGATGGTCGAGCGCGACGCGGCGTTGTCGAGCACCGTGCCGATGCACCAGCCGCCCACAATGTACTCGGCGGAGTACGTCGATCCATCCTTGCCAAGCTTGAGCCCACACCGCGTGGAGAACGAGGTCGAGGCCAGGTAGGAGCTCGTTGCCCGCATCAATCGGAACTTGCTCAGCACGCACGCGTTGACGCCTTTCTTGCGGGTGACGAGCTGGTCGGCTGCCGTCTGCCAGTTCTTCAAGTCTGCGGCAGACATCTCGCTCTTAAACTTCATCGGCGTGGACGCCACGGCCTTCTGGTTGGTGTTAACTGCTTTGTTTAGAGCGTCGATCTCTGTGGCCGCCGCGTCGATGGTCTTTTTATTGAGCACGCCCTCCTTGTGCTTGTTCCACGCCGCCTTGGCAGCCTCACCGGACGCACCATCACCGAGCGCGCTCGTGACCGTGGCCACCATGAGCACGAAGACGCGGTCGAGCGGCATGCACTGCAGCTTGGGGTCGCCCGTCCACGTCTTGGCGATGGCGGGGCCCTGCACCGCCACGTTGAACAGCTGCGCCTGCCGCGCGTCCAACTCGGCGCTGCTGAGCGGCTCGCCAGATGGCGACTCGAGCTTGGAGAGCACCATGCCGTCGGGCGACCAGTCGAAGAGGCCATTGTCGCTCATGGCGCCGTACAGCGCGTCGAACGCCATCTTGTCGCCGAGGTTGCGCTCCACCGTGTAGATCGTTTTCAAGGGGTCTCGCGGATCGGGCACGTCCACCGGCTGCACGTCCTGCATCATGCCGCGGAGGAAAGGCCCGGTCTCCACCACCAGGATGCCGCTCGCGAGGCCCTCCAGTCCGGGGCCCGCACCGCCGTGGATCGCCGGTACGGCGTCGCCGTTCGCGTGCTGCGCGGGTTGCAGCCCCCTGATGCCGGGCTGTCCCGAAAAAAGGTTGCGCGCCATGTACGCCACGTCGATGCCATTGACCGCGGAGGAGCCCGCAACGATCGCCTTGAACGTGTCCGCGTCCGCATCGATGCTTGTGCTCAGGCTGGTGGCGCCGAGATCGATCGTCTTCGCGCTCAGCGTGGCGTCGTTCACGAACATCGCCTCCACGAAGCCCGTGTAGGCCAGCCGCTGCATGCGATCCGGGCCGTGCCCGTTGGTGTTGCCCGCCACCACCTCGCCACGAAGCATCTCGCGCCCCGTTCCCTTTTGCGACCGACCGTAGATCCACGCGATCTCGCCCGACTCCAGCCCGTCGTACTCGTTGACGATCACCTTCTTGCCGTCGGGAGACTTGATCCCCGTGCCGTCGCCGATGCGCGACTTCATCGGCACCAGCCTGCAAACCAAAAAAAAGCGCGAATCCGTCGGCCACCCGCAAACTTGCTAGGGGGTGGGGAAGGGGTGCTGCGGGAGGGGGATGCGAAGTGCGTGTAGCGTACCGAGCGTAGGGAATGCGCACGTTGGTGCCCGGGTTGTTGCGCGCCATCGCAATCTGGCCCGCCGCGGGCGACGGGAAGCCCGACGCGCCGGGGGTCGTGAACGAGCCGCCCGCCGACACCGGGTTGGAAGCCGGCGTGTAGCTTCCGCCATCGAAGGCGCCGTTGCCTGGTGTGACCGCCGAGGAAAGGGACATGGTCCACGAAAGTCTTTTTTTGTCTGAACCCGCCTCCGACCGCGAGACTCGTTAGCGCTGGCGAACCGCCGACCCGCCGACCCACTCGTTTGCTTCTACTCCTAAAAACGGTTCCTTATCGAGTTCCACACTCACATTCCCCACGGCGTCTATGAACCTCTACATCGTCTTCGCCAGCTTGCGCGCGTACGTCACCCCCGCCGCCCCGTCAAACCACTGCTTGTTAAACTCGTGGCCATTGTGCCGCATCTGCCAGAGCGTGACCGCGAGGAACTGCTTGAGCAGGCGCAGCCCCTTGCGCGAAAACGAGACCCCGCTGGCGCGCTTGTTGTCCGTCGAGATGCGCGTGTTGGTGTAGACCACATCTTCGATGGAGCCCGTGTGCGCAGCGTGACACTTCTCCATCAGCCGCTTCAGCACCACCGCCGCGGTCTGCCGCAGTGAGCTGTCGCTCCGCTGCTCCGCAATCGGAAAGAGCCAGCGCATGTTGCCAAAGACCTCGTCCACGCTCACCATGCCGCGCACGGTCTCCGCGTCGTCGTAAACGCGGAGCCGCTCGTTCAGGCCCATCAGGACCATGTGGTCGCGCTTCAGCTCCGTCGGCACCGAGCTGTCGGACATGCTGGCCGCCGCGGCCAGCGCCGCCGTGTCGGGCGGGCGCGGCGCCATCGGCACCGCCGCGAAGCCATCGACGACGGGTGGCACGGTTGGCACGGGCGCGTCCTCGGGGCGCGCCGTCGCGTCGCCGGCCACCTCCGCCACCGGCATCGGGTACGCCAACGGCAGCCGCTCGGGCGAAAGCGAGCGCTTGAACAACGGGCGCCGTTTGCAGACCACTTCCCCGGGCCACGCGTGGCCACACGAGTCGCCAAGTGGCTTCAGCTGGTGGGACACCAGCTGCTCCTGCGACAGCTCGCGGTCCGACGTGAAGCGCGACACGACCGCCACGAGCGCCGAGGCGCGAAACGTCCGCGCCGGCAGCAGGCCCAGCTTCGCCTCCTCGAGGAGCACCGCGAACAGGCGGCACGCTCGAACGCCGTAGTGGGTCGGCGTGAAGCAGACCAGCTCGCGGCCGTCAAAGTCGAGGTGGTCCGGAGCCTTCCAGGGCATGCGAACCGGCGCGGCGTTCTGCGAGAGCGGGTGCGCCTGCACGTTGTCCCGCACGCGACACAGCTTGACGCCCGACCAGTGCGGGTGCGTGTACGGCACGCGGAGTGCCTGCGCGATGCCCGACACGGTGGACGCGCAGGCCTCGGTGAGCACCGACCGGTGCGCGCGGATCCACCGCTGCAGCATGGAGAAGACCACCGACATCGGCGCCGGCGGAATGGTGCTGGCCGCGGCGGGCGTCGCGCCGGCGAGCGTGCGCATCACCGACGCCACCTCCTCCGTCGGCACGCTGTGCACCTTGAGGTAGTGCGCAAAGCACTCGGGCGGGAAGCAGAGGAAGTAGATCAGGTCGTGGTCGTTGCCGTAGAAGATCTGCGCTTGGTGCGCCGGCGCGTCCGCCGCGAAGCACAGCCGCCCGAGGGTGTGGGCGGCGCGCGCGTCCGCGCGGAGCTTGGTCTTGAGCAGATCCACGTGGGGCTGTCCGTAGCTTCCGGAGAGCGCGCTGAGGCGCTGCACGAGCTCCACCGTCGTGAGGTTGCGGTCCATCAGCCACTTTGAAAGCTCGCGGCTCACCGCCGTCACGAGCGTGTCCATCGAGTCCTGGGTGGCGTCCCCGTGCTGCGACGCCTCGAGACCTTGCATGCACGTCATCGTGGCGTCGAGCCAGGACACGTGCGCGCGCACGGAGTCTTCCAGCGTCCGCACGAGCTGCTTGGAGCAGTATGGGTCCACGCGCCGCGTGGACCCGTCCAACTCCACCTCGACCTCCTCGAGGCGGCAATTCATCTCGTCTTCGATGTCCTTCAGAACCACGTTACCCGCGGTCTTGGCGAGCCGTTGGTAGAGCGCATCTGCAACGGCCGACTCGCGCGACATGTGCGTGGCGTACGCCAGCGCCGACGCGAGCGGCGGCACGACGCTCGCGTTCACGTACGGCGAGCACGACATGAGCCACGCGACCTGCGCGGCCTCGGTGGCCGACTCGCCGCCGACGGGCATGGGGGGCTTGGTAGGGTTGGTAGGGTCGGTCGCATCGGGGGTGTTCTTCCACGTGTGCACGTCGAACGGATGCCAGATAGAGTAACGCCTCAAGCATAACGGCGCTTGCATGGCGGCGCGCGCCATGACACCCTGCGGGGTCTGTGGCCGGGACTGGAGCATCTAGCGCGCGTGCTTCTCTCGTTTGGTGCACCCTGTCTGTGGGCGTGCGCTTCCCACCCAACTTCCGAATCCTTACCAACTGCCACGTGGCAGACATGTTACAAAATAAATCTCCCCTATGGGTGACCCTAGACGAGCTCAGTCGACCCTCGACAGAGCGATTTCAGAATTGCCAGTTTTGATTTCAGAAAATGGAAGTGGTAATT